>NZ_CP080025.1:65000-1265000 GCF_020463795.1 Echinicola marina
CTCCTACTGATTTCAAATCCTGACCACTACAAAAAGCCCCTCCTCTACCAGTAATAACAATACACTTAAGCTTCTCATCATTATCTGCCTCGGTAATTGCCTCTAACAGTTCTCCAAGCAGTTCTTTATTTAGTGCATTATAAACCTTTGGCCTGTTCAGAGCAATTTCTACCCATCCATTTCCTTTGGTTACTATAATGAACTTATTTTCCATAATCGCTAAATCATCAAGAAGTAAAAGAAGGCGCCAAAGCAAGTTATAAAGCCAAGGCAAAAACCAGCTAGCAATTCCAATGGACGATGGGCATTTAAATACAACCTACATGAAGCCACCACTCCACTAAGGATAATGGTGAAAATCAACGGATATAACAAATGTGATTGCGGAAATTTCCAGCTCAACACAATAATAATTGCTATCAGCCCAGACAAACCAGTCAAATGAGCACTCACTTTCCAAAAAAATGTCACCAAGGTCAACAGTATAATGGACATTGTAATTGTGGCCAAACTAAATACTATGAGCTCGTCAAAATTAAGTTTTAAGTAAAAAAGGTAGGTCACCAAAATATAAAATAAGCTCACAACCGTAAAGGGGACAAATCGCTCCTTTTTCTTAGCCATATGAACACTAGGAATGGCATCGGTATATTTCATACCTAAAATGGCAAACATAGGGATCATCAAGGTAGACACGATTACCAATAAAAAAACAGAAAGCTTTAATTCATGAGGAACCTTGGTGGACTCAGGAACCCCATAAAGTATCAAAGCAAAAACCAAACTAGGCATTAATAAAGGCTGAAATATCACCGAAAGGGTGAGCGCTATTTTTCTATACACTATAATTCTTTTCTTAGTCTCGCTACTGGAATATTAAGCTGCTCCCTATATTTTGCCACGGTCCTTCTTGCTATATTATAACCTTTATCATTAAGCAATTTCACTAACTTATCATCCGAAAGTGGCTTTCTCTTTTCTTCCTCATCCACCAACTTTTGTAAAACGCTCTTCACTTCCCGGTTACTCACATCCTCACCTCCTTCAGTAGAAATCCCCTCAGAAAAGAAATATTTCAACGGAAACACTCCGAACTCGGTCTGAATCGCTTTGCTGTTAGCCACCCTTGATACCGTTGAGATATCCATATCGATTCTTTCTGCAATATCTTTCAAAATCATGGGCTTCAATTTGGTCTCGTCTCCCTCTATAAAGAATTCCGTTTGATAATCCAGTATAGCTTGCATTGTCTTCAAGAGAGTCTGCTGCCTTTGCTTTATGGCATCAATAAACCACTTCGCTGCATCCAACTTTTGTTTCACAAAACTTACGGTATCCTTTAATTTCTTATCCTTCTTATCGCTTTTATCATAAGCCTCAAACATTTCGGAATAAGACCTGCTTACCCTTAATTCTGGTGCATTCCGGGAATTAAGACTGATCTCCATTTTCCCATTATTATTATTCAAAATAAAATCCGGAATAACATACTGGGTACGCATTAAGCCATCAGCCCCGCCCCCTGGTTTAGGATTAAGTCGGGTAATCATATGGATCACTTCCTTTAAATCCTCCTCCGCTAGGTTACATTTTTTAAGTATCTTATCATAATGTTTCTTGGTAAACTCCTCAAAACAATCAGATATAACAACCAAAGCTTTTTGGACGATCTCATCATCCTGATGTTCTTTTCTCTCCAATTGAATCAAAAGGCATTCTTGAAGGCTTCTAGCAGCTATGCCTGCAGGGTCAAAGTTTTGAATCTTTCTTAAAACCTCTTCAACCTCATCCAAATCAGTCTCAATATTTTGGCTAAAAGCTAAATCATTAATAATAGCTTCCAAATCCCTTCTGATATAGCCATCACTCTCTATACTACCAATAAGCTGCCTGCCTATAGTTCGCTGATGCTCATCCAGACGTAAAAAGTTCAATTGGGAAATCAGTTGTTCAGATAAAGAAGTACCGCTAGAAAGAGGCATTTCTCTCTCTTCATCATCTGGAGAATAGTTTCCATCTCCTTGCATTTTATATCCACCATAATCATCATTTAAATAATCATCAAGGTTAAGATCCTTATCTTCTTTTTTCTCTTCTTCATAATTGTCAGGAAGGACTTCCTCTTCATGAGATTCCCCTGTTTCCTCTCTCCCTTCTTCTAATGCTGGATTAATTTCCAACTCTTCTTCTACCCTTGCCTCCAATTCAGCCGTTGGTACCTGCAACAGTTTTATAAACTGAATCTGTTGAGGAGACAATTTTTGGGACAATACCTGATTTAAATTAAGCTTCTGCATATTCCGTACTCTAGAACTCCTTATTTCTTAAAAATTAGACACCACTTTAGGCAAGCCTAATTAAGGTAAACGATTATTATTCAAATTTAGGAAATTACAGCAAAATTTTGATAAAAAGCTTATTATATCGTTTTTTGCATTCCATTTTAAATCAATGATTAAAACTTACCTTTAAGGGGTAAAATCATAAATTCAATTCCTATGGCATTCAACAAACGATCTAAGATTAAATTCTTGCTTGACAATGATATTATTGGTAAAAAAGCCACTGTTATGGGCTGGGTGAGAACTAAAAGAAGTAATAAAAGCGTTTCCTTTATTGCCCTTAATGATGGCTCTGTCATCCAAAATTATCAAATTGTTGCTGACCCGAATGTCATAAGCGAAGATATTCTTAGAAGAATTACCACAGGAGCCTGTATTAAAGTAACTGGCCAAGTAGTCGCATCACAAGGATCAGGCCAAGTTTCAGAACTTGCCGCTGAATCCATAGAAGTTTTAGGAGAAGCTGACCCGGAAAAATACCCGTTACAGCCAAAAAAACATTCCATGGAATTCCTTAGAGATATTGCGCACCTAAGAATGAGAACAAATACTTTTGGAGCGGTCTTTAGAATTAGACATGCCTTGGCCTTCGCTGTCAATCAATATTTTAACAACAAAGGTTTCTTCTATATTCATACGCCAATTATTACTGCTTCAGATGCAGAGGGTGCAGGAGAAACTTTCAAGGTGACAACTTTGGACTTAAAAAACCCTCCATTGACAGAAAATGGTGACATCGACTTTAAGGAAGATTTCTTTGAAAGAGAAACCAATCTAACAGTTTCCGGGCAGCTTGAAGGTGAGCTGGCAGCCATGGCCCTCTCAGAAATCTACACATTTGGACCTACTTTCAGAGCCGAAAACTCAAATACTACCAGGCACTTGGCAGAGTTTTGGATGATCGAGCCTGAAATGGCCTTCTATGATGCAGAAGACAATCAGGATCTAGCAGAAGATTTTCTTAAGTATATTATCTCTTATGCCATGAAAAACTGTAAGGACGATCTAGATTTCCTGGATAAAAGGGCAGAAGAAGAGAACGCAAAGAAACCTGCTAATGAAAGAGCTGAAATGGGACTTTTGGAGAGACTTCAATTTGTGGTAGAACATGAATTTGAAAGACTTACTTACACTGAAGCCATTGAAATCTTAAGGAATTCAAAACCTAACAAGAAAAAGAAATTCAAATATTTGATTGAAGGCTGGGGTGCGGATCTCCAATCTGAGCATGAAAGGTTCTTGGTAGAAAAGCACTTCAAAAAACCGGTTATTCTAACTGACTATCCAAAAGAGATCAAGGCATTCTATATGAAGCAAAATGAAGATGGAAAGACCGTTGCGGCTATGGATATCCTTTTCCCTGGAATCGGAGAGATTGTCGGTGGTTCGCAAAGAGAAGAGAGCTTAGAAAAACTAACCAAGAGAATGGATGAAATGAACATTCCACAGGAAGAACTTTACTGGTATCTTGACACCCGTAGATTTGGTGCAACTCCACATTCAGGCTTTGGACTTGGTTTTGAGAGAATGGTCCAGTTTGTAACCGGAATGGGAAATATCAGAGACGTAATTGCATTCCCAAGAACTCCTGGAAATGCAGAATTTTAAATAAAAAATGTCCCTTGAATCTTCAAGGGACATTTTTTATTTAATCCTTAATTTAACGAAACTTTTTGGAATAGCCTTAACTACATCCGAGGCAATGGTTCCTCGCAACTTCTTGGCAGAAGCCAGCTCACCAGCAATACCATGCTGATATACTCCACATAATGCGGCATCTTCAGCACCATATCCTTGTCCTAAAAATGAAGTAATTATACCTGTAAGTACATCACCTACACCTCCTGTAGCCATATACTGATTCCCTGTAGAATTAAAATATTGCTTTCCATTGGGCAAGTTGATCGCTGTGTGGGCACCTTTTAAAACTAAAACACAATTATATTTCTGGGCAAATTCACTTGCCTTTTTTAATCGAACCTGATGGTTCTTGCATGCACCTACCAAACGCTCAAATTCCTTCAAATGGGGGGTAAGAATTATATTCTCTCTCAATAACTTTAAAAGATTTTCATTCTTAGCGATGATATTGATGCCGTCTGCATCAATCACCATAGGTCCTGAATATCTATTTAATATTACCTCAACCAAATCAGCTGTAAGCGCTTCCTGTCCCATTCCAGGACCTAAACCAATAGCATCATAATTATCAAACGCCACTTCTTGAGAATCACTCAAATAAGCTTCGCTTTCTGAAGCAATCACCATCAATTCCGGTAAACTAGACTGCAACACAGCAACTCCACATTTCGGGCTAAAACAGGTCACCAGACCACTACCAGTCCGCATAGCCGCTTCAGAACTCATCCTTATGGCGCCTATTTTACCATAACTCCCCCCGACCAACAATACTTTCCCAAAATCCCCCTTATGAGCAAACCTATTAAAAGATTTATGTCGATTTTTAATATCCTTATATTGTAAAAAATATTTCTTTTCAGAAAACTGCCCAAAGAACGGCTGATCTATACCTATATTGACCACCTTAAGTTTACCAACATATTCGGCATGCTCCGGAAACATTAGTGAATACTTAGGAAACTGAAAACTAACAGTAATATCTGCCTTAAAAGCGTCCCCCTCCAAACAACCATCCGCAGGGAGTCCTGATGGGATATCTACAGCAATTCTAGTGACATCATTAATCCTATTAAGTTTGCCGACAACGTCAAGATAAAGACCTTCCAAAGGTCTGTTTACACCAATACCGAGCACAGCATCAATAAGGACATGAAAATCATAATCAATCAACTTAATCCTTTCATCACAGACAGTTATTGAAGGAAGTTTTTCTGGGAGCAATTCTCTATTCAGTCTACAGTCAGGACTGGCTTTACTGAAGTCACCTATATAAAAAACCATCACGTCATACCCCTTTCGCCACAGTAATCTCGCAATCGCCAACCCATCTCCTCCATTATTTCCATGCCCACAAAAAATTCCAACTTTATCACTTCTATGAAAGTTACTTTCAAAGAAATCACAAAAGGCAGTAGCAGCGTACTCCATTAAACGATGCGATGATATTCCTTTTTCGTGGATAAAATCAGCATCCAGCTTTTTAACAGAAGCACCAGAAATAATTTCAAGCATTATAATATTTATTAAACTTTAAGCAATTTATTACTTGGAAACCTCATCCGCAACAAGAAGACTAGACCAATAACAAAAAACATACCTAAAACCAAAGAACTAACCCTCATACTGCCGGTAAATTGTTCTATCAAGCCATAGGAAAATGTCCCCAATACAATAGCCATCTTTTCAGTAACATCATAGAAACTAAAATAGGAAGCATGATCAACCGTTTCCGCAGGAATAAGTTTTGAATACGAAGACCTTGAGATAGATTGAATCCCCCCCATAACCATTCCAACCATAAAAGCTAATGCATAAAATTGGTATTCTGTATATACATAATAAGCAGCAAAGCATATCATAATCCAAATCGTGACCATACACACTAAAGCTACTTTATTACCTCTTTTCATTGATATATAAGCAAACAAATAACTTCCAAGGATGGCCACTATTTGAATAATTAGTATAGTCAAAATCAATTTGTCTCCAGGCAACTCCAGCTCTTTATCGCCAAAAGAAGCAGCCATATACATCACTGTTTGAACTCCCATACTGTAAAACCAAAAAGAAAGCAAAAAACGCTTCAGTTGGACCTTACCTTTAAGTTCATTAATAACTTTCCTAATTTCCTTATATCCTAACAACAAAAGAGATATATTATATATTCTACCATAAGGATTATCTTCCAATACACTAAATGGAATCAAAGAAAATCCTAGCCACCATATCCCAGTTATCAGAAATGACCATCTAGCCGCTTGTCCCCCGTCATTAATATAGAACAATTCGGGCATCTCAATCATTAATAAATTGATCACCAAAAGTATCACACTACCTATATATCCCAACGCAAACCCTTTAGCACTCAACAGATCGTACTCGTCCACATCACTAATTTCTGGAAGGAATCCATTATAAAAAACGATACTACCCGCATAACCTATACTGGCTAAAACACTGCAAATGATACCGAACTCTAAATTACTCCCATCAAAGAAGAAAAGCCCCATACAAGATACTGATCCAATGGTAGCAAAGATTTTCATAAAAGTCAGCTTTTTCCCGCCTGAATCCGCCATACCAGACAATAATGGAGATAAAATAGCAATCACTAGAAAGGAAAAAGAAATGGACCAAGAGTACAGTACCGTATTGACCACCTCAACCCCAAAGAACGAAACCAAATCATTACTGGAATCCTTCTGGGTCACATTATTGTAATAGACAGGAAAAATAGTGGATGTAATAACCAAACTGTACACAGAATTGGCCCAGTCATACATTGCCCAAGCTAAATGTGTCTTTTTTTTACTCTTTGACATTGAAATTCTCTTGCATTAAACACAAAAAAAGCTACCCTAATTGCTAAGGTAGCTTTTAATTATATTGATATTATTCAATTACTATTTTGTCTTTCCTACTGATGCATAAAGTACTTTTCTAGCATCAGCTTCTCTCAGCTCAAACTGAATATCTGCAATTGGTCCCATCTTAACATCCCTATCTGCTTTCAAGGAAATGGTAATTTGGTCTCTTTCAGCTTCAGATAAGTTATCTTTCTCTTGATTTACCCATAGGAGAATGTCATTCGTAGTAATAGGAACATCATTTGCCTGAATAATGGGTTCGGTACCATAGAGACTTGTATTCTTGGGCTTTCCTACATATAGATAAGAAATCAAGGATTTTTTCTCTAATTTCTGAAGTTGAGTAGCTTGAGGAAGTTTTTGTTCTACCAATAATTCCTGCTCTCTCAATACAGTGGTCACCATAAAGAAGAAAAGAAGCATGAAGATAATATCCGGCAAGGCTGACGTAGGAATATTCTCTTCGGTCTTTGTTTTTTTCTTAAACTTTGCCATAATTATTCTCCTCCTGTTTTATCTGGTTCTGCAATTGAAATCGCCATAGGGATATCTTCTTTCCCTCTTTGCATAAGTTCTTTTTCTGCAGCATCTCTACTGGACAATGCCCTATATTCATCTGCTGTCAAACCTACTCTTTCGGCATAGATTTCAAAATAAGCTTTCTTCACCAAATCAAGTACTTCTAAATATAGTTCATAGCTAGTACCGCGATTGGTCTTGATTGATACTACTGCTTCATTAGGGTGATCAGAAGATTCAGGATCTTTAGCAGAAATACCCTTCAAGGAAGGAGGAAGACTGTTATAAAGATCTACATTCTCTTGGTTAGGATTTCCGAAATTCAAGACAAACGCCTTAATATCCTGATCTAATCCTTCAGTGTTATCCCTGAAATCATCTTCAACCAGTAACTGGTCATTAGAGTTGATCAATATCTTAAAGATATTTCTCTCGTTCTTTTTAATATCAGGTGGTGGCACATTAGGGTCTTGCTTTGGAGGCAAGATGTTAGTGATACCTTTGTCAGAAGCAATTGTTGTTGTTACAAGAAAGAAGATAAGTAGCAAGAAGGCGATATCCGCCATGGAACCTGCATTTACCTCCTGACTCATTCGGTTTTTCTTTCTTGCCATCGTAAATTACTTTATAATTTTACTTAATTCGGTATATACAATACCCACTAATGAAAGTGCGAAAAGTATATAAGTAGTTAGCAATATTCCACCAACAGCTTTTGAAGCTCCTGGAGTCAGGTTAAACGGTTCAACTGCATATTTAGGCAATACCTCGTCACCAGAAATAGAGTAGGCAACAAAGAACAATACCGCAACACCAATTACACCGACACCTATCTTAAGCAAACTTTTTGGGTTATCAATTGACTTGATTAGAGGCATTACTACTGCAAATAACACCCCGAATCCGATCAATGCATAACTTACATATAGCATGATATCGTAAGAATCCATATCGTTTAGTTCTTTGGTTGGTTAATTAATAATTTAATTGTTAAAGCTAGATTGACTATTATTTAGTCAATTTGTGCTTTACAAGGATATCAACCAAAGTGATAGAAGCATCCTCCATATCGTTCACCAATGAATCGATTTTGGCCACACAGTAGTTGTAGAACAACTGTAGGATAATCGCTACGATCAAACCAGCTACAGTAGTCAAAAGGGCGATTTTAATACCACCTGCTACCAAAGAAGGAGAGATATCACCTGCTGCTTCAATTGAGTCAAAGGCACCAATCATACCAATTACTGTACCCATGAAACCAAGCATTGGAGCAAGAGAGATGAATAGTGAAATCCATACCAAACCTTTTTCCAAACGTCCCATCTCAACAGAACCATAAGCGATGATTGACTTTTCAACCATTTCGATACCTTCTGAGTATCTCATCAAGCCTTGCGTAAAGATAGAGGCAACTGGACCTTTAGTGCTTTTTGTAACGTCTTTTGCCGCTTCAATTCCACCTTGATCTAGAGCATCTTCAACTTTTGCAAGAAGCTTTTTAGTGTTAGTAGTTGAAAGGTTTAGGGTAATAATTCTTTCAAGAGCTACTGCTAAACCCAAGATCAAACAAATCAATACCGGAGTCATGAATGTAGGATCACCTTCAATGAACTTGTCTTTGATTACTTGATGGAATGGTTGATCTTCCACTACAATCTCGTCGTCAGCAACAACTGGTGCAGGTTCCTCAACTGCTTCTTCTTCCATTGCCATTTCAGTAGTGTCTTCAGCAGAAGCTTCTTCTGTGGCATCCTGTGCTTTTGTAATAACCGGAGATAGAAGTAGTCCGGTAAGCATGAACAAAGCGATTAACTTTTTCATAATTTAGTTTTTAATAGACTTTAAATAAAGGTTAAACGGTTTCTAATTTTAATATTGAGCTTTTAAAGATATAATTTTTTCAAATCAAATGACAAGGGATGTTACTATAATTTTTTTTTTCAGCAGTTCATCCACTACGCCCATTTCTTTTCATTCCCCTACAAGTTAGTTAACTTTTCATAAACTAAAAAAGCTTTAGTCGTATGAACGGATGATCAAGTATACCAATTACTATAATGAGAAGGACATGAAGAAAGAAAGAACGTAGACTTGTCGGTGGCAAATTTGGCCGAATAATAAAATGCAGAGAGGAAGGGATTCGAACCCTCGATACCCTTTAGGGGTATACACGCTTTCCAGGCGTGCTCCTTCGACCGCTCGGACACCTCTCTGTATATTTCGCTAACAATCGAAGCGACAAATAAAAATATAATATTTTCCTCCTGCAAATATACTAACGCTTATTTAAGCAAAAATAAGCGTCTAAAACACATGACTCAAACTTCACTTTAAATATAATACTGAAAATCAAGCGCTTGATGTTTCGTGATTTTTTTCTACTACTTTAATCTTATAATAGATTTTTTTGGCTAACTAAAACCTAGATACTGGTCAAGGACATTTCACCTGCTATAGGAGTAATCAGTTTCCTTCTGATTTCATCATCATCTGTTTCGTTAGCCAACAAAAACATCATCTTACAAATAGCTGCTTCCGAAGTAATATCACCTCCACTTAAAACACCAATCCTTTTCAGCTCTTTACTGGTCTCATATCTCCCCTGAATCACTCTACCGCCATTACACTGCGACACATTCAGTATGATAATACCTTTTTTAACTGCCCTGTCCACACATTCTACAAACCAAGCTTCCGTCGGGCTGTTTCCTGAACCATAGGTCTCCATCACGACCCCTCTTAGCCCTTTGGTATTAAAACAACTGTCCATCACCTCGGCGGTAATGCCAGGGAAAAGTTTTAGGATCATGACACTTTTGTCCAGCTTATTGAGGTATTTTAATTGCACACCTTCTTTATACGGTTTGATGGCCGCATAATTAAAGTCTATTACTATCCCTGCCTCCGCCAATGGTGGGTAATTTTCAGATTCAAAAGCATCAAAATGTACACTCTGCATTTTCTTGGCCCTATTCCCTCTAAGCAGCATATGATTAAAGAAAATGCAGACTTCCGGCACAATGGGCTTACCATTGGCTTTCGAAATGGCTATTTCCAAAGAAGTCATTAAGTTTTCCCGTGCATCTGAGCGCATTGCACTGATCGGTAATTGCGCACCGGTAAATATCACAGGCTTACTCAAGCCTTTCAACATAAAGCTCAACATAGATGCTGAATAGGCCATGGTATCAGTACCATGAAGCACTACGAAACCATCGTAAGTATCGTAGTTTTCATATATAATGTAAGCCATATCCACCCAATGCTGCATATTAACATTGGAAGAATCTATTGGTTCTGGAAAACTGATTACCGTAATGGCAATATTCATATTGGTCAAATTGGGGATTTTCTCCAATATCTGCCCAAAATTAAATGGTACCAAGGAACCATCTTCGTCATAGGCCATCCCCAAAGTTCCTCCTGTATAGATTATCAAAACCGAAGATTTGATTTCACTCTTGGCGGCTGTATTTAATCTTACGATCTTATAATTCATAGTTCAGACCGGTTAAAAACTTTATTGGCATTTAAATTAGTGATTTCGGAAACTTTTTCCAGTGTATTCTCTGTAAGATCTCCTACTCGCTGTGCAATTAAGGGGATATATTCTGGAGAATTGCGCTTGCCTCTGTGCGGCACTGGAGCCAAATATGGCCCATCTGTTTCCAAAACCAAATTATCAAGACCTATTTCTGGCAAAACTTTGTCCAACCCTCCATTTTTAAAGGTTGAAACACCTCCTATTCCCAATAAAAAGCCCATCTCTGTAATTCTCTTGGCCTGCTCTACACTACCTGTAAAACAATGAAAAATCCCTGTTAGCTTTTCATCATTGAGCGCTCCAATGATCTCAATCGTTTCATCGATTGACTCCCTACAATGTAATACAATAGGCAATCCCTTTTCCTTTGCCCAAGTGACCTGGATTTTTAAAGCTTCCTTTTGTTCTTCAAACAAACTTTTATCCCAGTATAAGTCTGTCCCAATCTCCCCTACAGCAACAAAAGACCGCTTATTCAACCAATCCTCCATCACATATAATTCCTTCTCAAAGCCTTTTTTCACATCACAGGGATGCAATCCCATCATTGGAATACAAATATCTGGGTAGCGATGCTCAGCCTCCAACATGGCATCAATAGACTCTACATCCACATTGGGCATATAAATCTTTTGAACGCCATTCTCTAGGCTTCGACGAACCACCTCATCACGATCGCTATCATACTTCTTGGAATAAATATGGGCGTGGGTATCAATAAATTGCATCAGTACTTCCTTTCTTTCCAATTAATTTTCGAAGGCCAAAAATAATACACTATTGTGGACCATGAAATTACTGGATAATAAAGTTCAAATATTATTAACTGTGACAATGGAATATTCACTCTTGCCCTTTTTGCCAAGGACCTAATGAACATGGATTGTAATCCCCATTTAACCGCCCAAACAACCCCTGCCAAAAAAGGAAAACTGGCCAACAACACAATAATACTAGGATAAAACATTACTTGAACCAACAATAATAGTTGCCAATGAAGGGGCAAAGTCCTCGCTCCTCGCATCCATCTTTTCCTTTGGAGCAGCAATGACGACAAATCCTTTTCACCTTTTGTCTCTATTAAACTAGCAGCACTAAATTGGTGAACAGGTTTATAGCCTTTTGCTTTGATCGCTTCTCCCAGGGCAAAATCTTCAGTAACCGAAAAGTTCAACCCTTCAAAGCCCCCAACTTTTTCGTAGGCTTCTCGGCTAACCAGCATATTATTCCCAACAGCAGTCAATAAAAGTCCAAGATCTGAAGTCACTTTTATCATCCCCAATATTTGCCACCACTCAAGGCCTTGAAGCTTTTCAAACACATTCCCTCCGGTCACCTGAGTCAAGCCAACCACCATTCCAAACCTGGGTTGATAAGCATTCACCATCTCTTTCGCCCAGTATTTCCCCACCTTACAGTCTGCATCAGTTAGCAATAGTAATTCGCCTTTAGCCATTTTTATTAACTGGGCCAGGGCATTGGCCTTTCCATTGATATGACGATACAAAGGCCGAATCTCCATAAATACTCTTTGACTATCCTTTTTAGCCCAAGTGCTCAGTATTTCAGAGGTTTTATCCAAACTTTGATCATTACCAACGATAAAACTAATTTTTTCTCTGGGATAGTCGATCTCTTCGAAGGCTTTTAAACAGGCTGCCAAGACATCAGCTTCATTTCTTGCTGTCATGACCACAGATACACTTGGCCATCCTTCCTCCTGCTGACCTGAAACAATATGGTCCCTATAATTAAACACAAAGAGAATAAGCAGCAACACATCCTGTATTAATATAAGGACCAAAAGGATAATTGCCACCCAAACGATCATAATAAAGCAGTTTTGAAACCATTGGACTTCAAGTAATCCAAATACGGGGGTAAAACTTCGTTGATTATTTTTTCGGTTTTCTCTTGGTCATGAAAAAGAATTATAGAACCGCTTTTGGTATACTTTATTGTCTTTTGCAAACATTGTTCAGACCTAATTCCCTGTATAAAATCTCCAGACAACACCTCCCACATTATAATCTGAAAATCTTTGGAGATGGACTTTGACAGATTGCCACTTAACCTTCCATATGGCGGTCGAAACAAACAGGTATCTATACCCAAAATCGCTTTAATGGTTTGTTGGCACTTTTGCAGGTTATTGATATAACTATCATGTCCTTCTTTTGCCCCGTTTAAGTGATTATAGGTATGATTTCCTATTTGATGACCTTCTGCTATAACCCTCCTCGCCAGATCAGGAGACTTACAGATATTATCTCCCACCATAAAAAAAGTTGCATGCATCCCCCTCTTTTTCAATTCATCCAAAACAAAAGGGGTTATACTTGGAACAGGACCATCATCAAAAGTCAAATAGACCTCCTTTTTTGCTCTTGACTTGTTCCAAACATATTTTGGGAAAAGCCATTTTACTGGCTTGGGGACAAAATGGATCATCATGACCTTGAGCTAGTGAAACTTTATACTTAGCATGGTGGTATCATCCCTTCGCTCCACACCAGTAGAGAAACTATCCCAACTACTAAATAGTATTTCATGAAATTTCTCAGGATCAATATTTCCTTCTTTTTTCACGATATTCAAAAGCCTTTCTTCTCCATACTCTTCCTCAGCCTTGTTGATCGCTTCGGTAAGCCCATCTGTATACATATGAATGCTGAAATCCTTAAGCCCTTCTCTCTTTCCTTCTTCAATAAAGGGCAATTCCTTAAAAGCCCCCAAAATGGTAGTACCAGCCTCTAACAACTCACATCTATCTGCCATTCCCCCACATAACAACGGTGCATTATGCCCTGCATTCACATATTTCAGACAATTGGCCTTATAATTATAGTAACCCAAGAAAAACGTAATAAACCGCTCCCCTTTTGTATTGTCAAAAATGGTAGTGTTCAACTGCTTGGCTATCATGGAAAGATCCGAGGAACTCAATAATAAAGTTCTTAATGCTGCTTGAAAGTTGGACATCAACAAAGCAGCAGGCATGCCCTTTCCGGACACATCGGCAATACAGAAAAACACCTCATCATCCGATTTCTGGATAAGATCATAATAATCCCCCCCCACTGTACTATGAGGGTAATAAGTAACCTTAGCTTTTAACTTATCCGTCACCGGAAGCTTGTCTGGGAACAACATACGCTGAACATTACTCGCAATCTCCACTTCTCTTTTCAATCTCTCCTGCTCCAACTGTCTTCTTGCAAAACGCTTATTTTCTAAGGCCACCACCAAGATATTGGTAAGGGCTTGGGTAAAATCCAAATCCAATTCTCGGTCTACATCCTTTGTCTTCAAAAGGAGTATGGCAAGCATTTTATCCTTATGATATACCGGGACATAAATATCCAGCTCGTTAAAGGAATACTCTCTGGGCATAACCAAATTGAGTTTTCCTATCTCAGGATTGTCATCCACATCTTTATAAGGTATCAGCTTGGGGATATTTTGCTTCACGCCATGTTTTACTCTTTCCTGAAAACCATCCTGATTGGCCAGATATAACACCAAAGCCTTTATATTCAAATGAACCAAGCAGGTAAATTTGAATATATTGAGCAATACCGATTCGGTTTTATTTTCATTGATGGCCTGTGTAATCTCCAACAATGCTTTTAGCTCAAGTTCTTTTCTTTGATATTTTAAGGTTTCGGTGGTCAATTTCCCTTCTGTTTTTTACAATGTATTGTGTTCCATCAGTCCTTTTTTGGTAGCCAGGAAATAATAGTTTTTTCCCTGCCCCACTATGTCGACTCCCTCAAATAGTTCCTCATCAGGCCCTATCATACACTTGATAAGTTCTCGGGAATACAACTCTTGCAAGGTAGCCAAAAGCGCTTCATCTTCCCAGTTTAAAGTTTCTTTTAAATAGCCATATGGCTGAACAAAGTAAAGTTCATCTAGCAATTCGTATTCTTCTTCTGACATTATATTCCTCTTCTACCAGTTAAATTTAAATATTGGGCATTATCTCCCCTTCCAAGTCAAGTTTCCAAACAAAGCCAAAAACACGACAGCAACCACAAATAATGGATGAATGAAACTGGTGTACATAAAACTTAAAAAGGGCAATTTCATTTCGTATTCCTTTAATACTTTATTCAAGGACCAATACTCCACCAAAACCTTTATTGACCAGTAAAGCAAAAACAGCAAGGGCATCCAGGCTCCTCCAAATAATAAAAATACACTTAACAAACTGAAGATGGTAAACAAAGCACTTATGATAGCTCCTGCTGCATTTTCCCATTTTTGGTGTTTATTCCATTTTTTGGCCCATCTGGCACGTTGAAACAATAGTTTCTTCCAGTTTTGCTGGGCCTTGGTGCGCACCAAAATCTCTTTTCCAGAAAGATACTTGATAGCATCAGTACCAAAGCGCTTGCTCATTTTTTCAAGCAAAAAGGAATCATCTCCTGAAGCACAATCATGATTACCCTGATATCCCCTCAAATGTAGAAAAGCTGCTTTTCTATAGCCCATATTGGCACCACTGCACATCACTGGCCGGCCCATTTGAAAAAAGAATTTGGTCATCAATAAAACACTTCCCCATTCTATCTGTTGAAAATCCTCAAACATTTTCTTTCCACCCTTTGATATCACTGGCCCAGCTACCATTTGCACCTTTGGATCATCAAAGGGCTTCACCATATACTTCACCCATTGGGCAGGCAACTTACAATCTGCATCTGAGGTTAGCACAATCAGCCCATTGGAGACTGCCACTCCACTTTCAAGGGCGGCCTTCTTTCCTTGTCCTTGGCTTTGGATCAACAGAAAATTGTCTTGGGCTTTGCTCTTAAGCCACTCTTTCACATATTCTCCTCCTCCATCTTCACTATGATCATCCACCAAAACAACCTGCAAACTAGCGTATTCCTGCTTTGCCAAATTTGACAATAGTTTTGGTAGATTATTGACCTCATTTCTAAAAGGTATGATCAAAGAAACTGGATATTCAAAGGCCTGCTCAATCCCAGTGTCTGATGATTTGTCTTTCCCCCAGTAATGGACCAAAAGCAAAAGAACAGCTGAATAAACTGCCAAAACTCCAAAAAAGAAAAATACCAAAAGATTCATGTCCATGGGAGGATTTCTAGTAAATTGCGCTAATGGGCAAAATAGCGAAAAAGGAGCTTAAAGAACAAATCATTTTGGGAATTGATCCAGGCACCAATATTATGGGATATGGCCTGATCTTGGTAAGAGGCAACAAATACGAAACCCTTCAATATGGCGTGATACACCTGAAGAAATACGGTTCCCATGAACTTAAACTCAAAAAGATTTTTGAGCGCATCACAGGGATCATTGATGAATTTCTCCCGGACAAAGTAGCCCTTGAAGCTCCCTTTTATGGTCAAAATGTCCAATCCATGCTCAAGCTAGGCAGGGCCCAAGGAGTAGCAATGGCAGCAGCACTAGCCAGAGATATACCCATAGCCGAATATTCTCCCAAGAAAGTCAAGCAATCTGTAACTGGCAATGGCAATGCCTCCAAGGAACAGGTCGCTGAAATGCTCAAAACCCTCCTAAAAATAGAATCCATCCCCAAACTACTGGATGCCACCGATGCTTTGGCGGTAGCCCTTTGTCACCATTTTCATGATGGTAGACTACAAAGTCGTGGCCGATCAGCAGGTTGGAAATCATTCCTTGAAGAAAACCCCGACAGGATTAAATAGAAATTATAAGAAACAAAAAGGCCGCAAAGCAGTTTGTTTTCAAGCTTACTTTGTGGCCTTTTTATTTTTCCCTCTCTGGGAATTAATTCGCTTTTAAAAATGCACCCAGCCCTGAGCCTTTAACTGAACAGCGGTTTCACTCTTGGTGACCATAAACTTACCTTCTTCTTCCTTCGTTACATGACCGATAAAATGAATATCCGGATGCTTCTCCAATTTATAAAAATCATCCTGGTTGATGGTAAATACCAATTCATAATCCTCACCACCATTCAACACACAAGTAATTGGATCTAAATTAAACTCCACTGCAGTATCATAAGTCTGCTTATCTATTGGTAGTTTATCTTCATAGATCATCACCCCCACCTTGGACTGCTTACAAATATGGAATAGCTCAGATGCCAAGCCATCAGAAACATCCATCATGGAAGTAGGTACCACGCCCAATTCCTTTAACTCGTGGATAATATCCATTCTTGCATCTGGCTTCAACTGCCTTCCTGTGATATAGGCATATTTGTCTAATTGAGGTTTCATGTTTGGGTCAGCCATAAAAACCTCCTTTTCCCTCTCCAATACTTGCAAGCCTATCAAAGCCCCTCCAAGATCACCTGTCACACAAATGATATCATTAACTTTGGCTCCAGACCTATAAACTTCCTTTCCTTTTTCCACCTCGCCAATGGCTGTCACAGAAATCACCAGACCAGACCTGGAAGAAGTGGTGTCCCCACCAATCACATCCACATTATAATGTTCTGCAGCTGCATTTATTCCTGCATACAAAGCCTCTACTGCCTCTACTGAAAACCTATTGCTGAGGGCAATACTTACAGTTATCTGCTTGGGGATGGCGTTCATGGCTGCAATATCAGAAATATTTACCGCCACAGCTTTAAATCCTAAATGATGCAAGGGAGCATAAGAAAGATCAAAATGCACTCCTTCCAATAACAGGTCGGTGGTCACCACCTTTACCTTATCTTCAGCATCCAATACTGCAGCATCATCACCAATTCCCTTCAAAGTATCCTGATGCCTTATTTGTATTTTACTATTCAATTGATCTATCAGGCCAAATTCCCCGATTTCTCCTATTTCTGTTCTCTTTTCACTCATAATTATATTTCATTAAAAGTTTGTCCTGACTCCGGAAAACTATATTTATAATCCGCCCACAGTCAACAGTCCACTGACCACCGCTACTTCGTACCTCCTACTTTGTACTTTGTACTTCCAACATCTTGACAAAGCTCTACCAATACACCATTGGTAGAACGCGGATGCAAAAATACAACTAATTTATGATCTGCCCCTCTTTTTGGCTCTTCATTGAGTACTTCGAAGCCCACAGCCTTTAAACGTTTGATTTCTGCATAAATATCATCTACTGCAAAAGCCACATGATGAATTCCCTCTGCCCTTTTTTCAATAAACTTTGAAATGGCACTTTCTTGCTCATTGGCTTGAAGTAATTCAATTTTGGTATCACCTACTTTAAAAAAAGAAGTGATCACTCCCTCACTTTCCACAGACTCTTCTTTATATGCTTCCTTTCCTAGGAGCTTTTCAAACAATTCATTGGATTTTTTAAGGTCTTTTACAGCTATTCCCAAGTGCTCAATTTTTCTCATGCGCTAATTTTGTATATTTGTAGTAGGAATTATTTCTAAGGTAAGCATGTTTTATGCTTAATCGAAAAACATAAGAACATTAATAAACAGAAAATATGATCATAGTTTCGGACAACGCTAAGGAGCAGATTCTAAAATTAAAGCAGGATGAAGGCAGAAAGGAAAATGAAAACATTCGAGTTTCTGTTAAAGGTGGGGGATGCTCTGGCCTGATGTATGATTTAGGTTTTGATGAAAACATCTCAGACAGCGATCAAGTTTTCGAGGACAAAGGAGTTAAAATCATTGTAGATAAGAAAAGCTTGCTATATCTCGCTGGTACTACCCTAGAGTTTACAGATGGCCTTAATGGCAAAGGATTCCAATTTGTCAATCCTAATGCTTCCAGGACCTGTGGTTGTGGAGAAAGCTTCTCTATATAAGAATTACCTTATTAAGTTAAATCATAAAGGCCGACCAATTCAGTCGGTCTTTTTTGTATGTCCACTCGTTTTTTAGGCCTCATTTATTACCTTTGCCGAAACCGAAATAAGACCCAAGTATAAATGGAAAACACAATCAAAAAAGTTGCGCTTAATGATAAGCACATTGAACTAGGAGGAAAGATGGTTCCCTTTGCAGGGTATAATATGCCTGTGAGGTACACTTCTGACAAGCAGGAACATAATACGGTAAGAGATGGGGTAGGTGTTTTTGATGTATCCCATATGGGAGAATTCATGGTTACCGGACCACATGCTTTGGAATTAATCCAAAAGGTGACTTCCAATGATGCTTCCAAATTAGTAATTGGACAAGCTCAATATTCATGTTTTCCAAACGAAAAAGGCGGTATTGTAGATGATTTGCTCGTCTACAAAATGGCTGAAGAAGAATATTTATTGGTGGTGAATGCCTCTAATATTGATAAAGACTGGGCTTGGGTAAACCAACACAATGAAATGGGAGCGGAATTAAAGAACATTTCTGATGAAATGTCTCTTTTTGCAGTGCAAGGCCCAAAAGCTACTGCAGCTCTTCAAAAAATCACTCCTGTAAACTTGGATGACATCAAATTCTATCATTTTGCAGTTGGAGAATTTGCAGGTATTCAGGATGTAATCATTTCTGGTACAGGATATACTGGAGCAGGTGGGTTTGAAATCTATGTAAGAAATGAGGACGCCCTTGCCGTTTGGGATGCCATATTTGAAGCTGGAGCTGAATTTGATATCCAACCTATCGGCTTAGGTGCGCGCGATACACTCAGACTGGAAATGGGATACTGCCTATACGGAAATGATATTGATGATAGCACTTCTCCACTCGAAGCAGGATTAGGCTGGATCACCAAATTCACCAAGGATTTCATCAACAGTGATAATCTTAAAAAACAAAAAGAAGAAGGGGTAAGCAAAAAGCTTGTTGGTTTCAAATTCAAGGACAAAGGGATTCCAAGGGCCCATTACCCGATTGTCAATGAGGCTGGAGCTCAAATCGGCGAAGTTACTTCCGGAACTATGTCCCCTAGCATGAATATTGGAATCGGGCTTGGCTATGTAGATATTGCATATGCAAAGCCGGGTACAGAAATAGCAGTAAGTGTAAGGAACAAAAACTTATCAGCAGTAGTTGAAAAGTTACCCTTATTGAAGAAATAATATTCTAATTAAAAATAAATCGGGCTCTTGAACTGTTCAGGAGCCTGTTTCTTTCCCATGAGTAAAATTGAAGTTTGCCTTAGCCCAGAACTGATTCATCTGCATGATTTGACTGATAAAATCGTAGTTGTAGTGGACATATTCCGCGCCACCTCCACTATGGTCACTGGATTGGCCAATAATGTAGCTTCCATCACACCAGTAGCAGGATTAGAGACTTGCAGGTCCATGAAGGAACAAGGCTACATTATCGCCGGTGAAAGGAACGGAAAGACAGCTGAAGGCTTTCAATTGGGAAACTCACCTCTGAGCTATTTGAACAATGCCTTTGCTGGCGAAAAAATTGCCGTGACAACCACTAATGGAACACTGACAATTGAGAAATCCAAAAAGGGTTCTGCAGAGGTTCTGATTGGTGCTTTTTTAAACCTACAAGCCACCGCTGATTATCTGGCCAATAAGGGAAAGGATATATTGATACATTGCGCAGGCTGGAAAGGAATGTTTAATTTAGAAGACTCTCTTTATGCGGGCGCATTGATTAGCTCATTGGCGGAAAAATTCAATTTTGATTGTGATGGGGCCATTGCCATGAAGGCCCTTTACGAAAGTAATAAAGCCGACCTAAAGGGATTTTTAGGCCAAGCCTCCCATGCAAAAAGGCTACAAAACCACAATATCGAAGCTGATATAGACTTCTGCCTGACTTTGGACAAATACAACTTCGTAGGAAAACTTGAAGGTGAAGAGCTAGTAAGAGTAGTACACAATAAGGTGGTTTAACCACAGAGAACACCAAGGATTCGCAGAGATCACAAAGTTTTTATTTTCAAATATCCACTTTAAAGGCTTAACCTTTAGCTTGGGCAAATTATAAATCACCATTAATCACCCTCCTGATTCCGTTCTTTAAAAGTAACACATTAAAATTCATCAAAAGTCCCAATTTATAATGCCCCAATTTAAGGTAGGTTAATGTTTGGGCTAAATGAATATCATTTAGGGTTTCTACACTTTTTAATTCTATAACAACCTTATTTTCAACCAGCAAATCCAATCTATAACCGCACTCAATCTTTACCTCTTCAAAAACCACAGGCAAGCCCACCTCTTTTTCCACTAGCATTCCTGTACTTTTTAACTTATAAAAAAGACACTCCTGATAGACATGCTCTAAATATGTATATCCGCAATTGCAGCAGTAGCTTTTAGTATGATAATCTTTCAAAAAGCATACGAAAGCCCCGAGAAACGAGATTTTATTCCGTGCAAATCTGTGGAATCCGTGAGAAACAAGTTTACTGGAGTGATAACGGATAATCATATAATAATTAAAACACCCGTTATCAAAATCTTACAAAACTAAACTCTTTCCTTCATCCTTCTTCAACTAAACCTCTGAGCCCTTTGTGACCTCTCTGTGTTCATCGTGGTTCCCTCTACTGCGCTCTCTGAGTCCTCCGCGGTTAATATCCTTTGTTCTCCTTGTCCTTTGTGGTTTATCCTTTGCAATTCGGTCAATAGGATTTACCTTTGTGCTCCATGGAAAAGCACTACCAATTTATCCAGTCCAAATTGGATCAAGCGGCCTCTTCCAATAAACTGAGGACGCTTAAAACAACTTCCCCTGAAAAAGTGGATTTCTTTTCCAACGATTACCTTGGCTACTCCACAAAAGGACTGCTTAACCATGCAATTCCCCAAACTTCAATTCCTCAATGGACTGGCGCCACTGGCTCTAGGCTAATCAGTGGAAATCATCCTGAAATAGAGCTTTTGGAGCAGGATTTTGCTGATTTTATGGGCAGCCCTGCAGCGCTACTTTACAATTCCGGCTATATGGCCAATGTAGGTCTACTTTCTGCATTGGGAGACAAGGAAAGCTGTTTTGTTTTTGATGAGCATGTCCACGCAAGTATTAAAGAAGGAATGCGTCTGGGCTTTGGACAAAAAACATCCTTTAAACATAATGACCTTGATGATTTAGAGAAAAAACTCAAGCAGCAATCTGACAATAACAAAAGGCTATTGGTGCTATCAGAAGGTTTATTTTCTATGCATGGGGATATCCCAGATGTAGAAGAAATGCTCATACTTTGTCAAAAGTACCAAGCAGCCTTGATCATTGACGAAGCCCATTCTCTTGGAACTTTGGGACAGGATAAAAAAGGAATTTCAGCTTCATTCCACAATCACCCTAATCTTTTTGCCAGGGTCATTACCTTTGGCAAAGCTGCCGGAGGACATGGAGCAATGGTATTGGGTTCTAACAAGCTCAGGGATTTCCTGATTAACTTTAGCAGGGCCTTTATTTATACCACAGCTCCATCTATAGACCAGGTAAACAGCATTAAGGCTGCTTTAGCCCTATTTAAAAAGAAAAGCAATTTCGACCAACTGGATCAGGCCATCGAAACCTATTTGGACATGGTCAAAGAATTACCTGATAACTTTTCCCGAAACCCAAGTCCAATCCAATATTGGCAATGTGCTGATATCCCCAGATTAAAGGGAAAAGTGAAATTATTAGAACAATCAGGCGTCAATTGCTATGCAATTCTTTCACCTACAGTAAAAGCTGGAGAAGAAAGAATTCGACTGGTGCTACACGCATTTAACACTAAAAAAGAAATACAAGAGCTTATCAGCTTGTTGAATAAATAAAATGAACAATAAGGTATTTGTTACGGGAATAGGAACAGGAATAGGCAAAACAGTTTGTTCAGCGGCCCTATGCAAGACATTTGGCCATGCTTACTGGAAACCAGTACAATGTGGTGATCTAGACCAATCTGACACTATTTTTATTTCTAAACATTCCCTAGGAACCCATATTCACCAGGAAGCTTACAGGCTAAAAACTCCACAATCACCTCACTTGGCTGCAAAGCTGGAGAATGTTGAAATTTCCCTTCCTGAATCACTTATCCCAAGGGATTCAAAAAAACTCTGTGTAGAAGGCGCTGGAGGCTTAATGGTTCCTTTCAATGAGCGCCAAACCTATCTTGATTTTCTATTGGATTCAAAACTACATCCTGTAATTGTCATTAGACATTATTTGGGCAGCATCAATCATAGTTTACTAACGCTGCAAGCATTGGCTTCGGCAGGAATTAAGGATTTCACCATTATCTGGAACGGTGAAGAAAATGCTTCTTCTGAAAGCGCTATTTTGAAGCGCTTCGCACCTATCGAACAATATAGGATGGAGGAATGGGACATGGAGAAAAATGAATTGCCGCATCTTAAACAAATCGGCTGAGATGAATTATAGTGAAGAGATGAGATCGGAGAAGAATAAAATTGGCATCACTAAAGCCATGGCTATAAACTCTTTGGGGCTATATGAATCCACAGAAGACCAAAGATATACTACGAAGGAACATTCTTTTGACCTAAATACCAATGGAGACTGGAAAGCAAGTGTTTCTACCAGCTTGTGGAATGAAATAAACGGATATATCCAAAACCTAGGTCACAAACCAGAACGTTTTCCAGAGGAAGCCAAATTGCTTTCCTACCTGATTCACAAAATGGATTTACAGCCTTCAGAAGGTCAAATGATCAATGCGGCCACTTCAAGAGGAAGCATTGATTTTCTATCCAGAATGCAGCAGGAAAACCCAAACCTGCCGGTTTGGACCTCCCCACATTCTACCTTGGGCTTTGCCAGTAGTTGGCCCAGCTTACTGCATGAATCGGATAGTTCCCTTTTCTTTCAATCCTCCACTTGCAGTAGCTTTGGACTGACTTTACAAAATGCCTTTGCTTGGCTGAATAGTGGTATGGCGGATAGTTTTATCGCCGCAGCAGTGGAATGCCCCACAGGTCAATTGACCATAGACCAGATGAAGGCCATCCGGATTTATGCCAATGGTGCAAACAACAACTACCCTTGCAGGTCCATGGACTTTGAAAAGGAACAAAACACCATGGTGCTAGGTGAAGGGGCTTATGTTTTCGAACTAAAGAAAACCAACAACAATATACTTGCCTACTTGGATGGCGTGGGATCTGCTGTAGAAAAAATCCACCATTCCACAGAATTATCCTCCCAAGGAAATTGCATAGTAACTGCAGCAAAAAGGGCCTTTAACGCTGAATCTGATCCAAATATTGATTTAATAATCGGACACTTCCCCGGTACCAAACTGGGAGATATAGCTGAAAAAAATGCTTACCAAACTGTCTTTGGTAATAAGATTCCTTATACTATTTCCAACAAGTGGAAGATTGGGCACTCACTAGGCTCCAGCTTAGCGGCCAATTTGGATCTAGCCATTTCCATCTTGCAAAATCAGGAACTTCCACCATTACCAGATTACATCAAGAATGAAGCTGCCCCGCCTAAAACGATCAATAGGATTTTGATCACAGCATTGGGCTTTGGCGGACAGGCTATCTGTGCGGTAATTGAAAAATAGAATTGAGACATTAGACGCCAGATTTTAGAAAAAAACTCTACTTCCAGCATCTAATGTCTCAAGACTCCATACTAAAGACTAAGTACTATTTTCACTTCAACTTATCGTTGTTTTTGTGCCGATCGATATCCCGGATATTTTTCTTTTCAAAATTTTTCTCCAAGGCCTTGGTAAGGTCAACACCTGTTTGATTGGCCAAGCAGATCAACACCCATAGCACATCTGCCATTTCATCCCCTAGGTCCTTTCCCTTGTCGCTTTCCTTAAAGGACTGTTCACCATATTTCCTGGCCATGATCCGCGCCAACTCTCCCACTTCTTCCGTCAAGATAGTCATATTGGTCAGTTCATTAAAATACCTTACCCCAACCGTTTTGATCCAATGATCTACCTTTTCTTGTGCTTCTTCTATTGTCATTTTATTTCATTAAATACTTCTTATAACCTTCCCATCTTCCAATACTAATTCTCTATCAACTACTTTTGGAATATCTTCTTCATAATGGCTTACATAGATCATCGAAACATCAGGATGCCTTCCGATATGGTCAATCGTCTCACGGAACAAAATCCTTTGCTCATCATCCATACCCTGAGCAGCCTCATCAAGGATCAGTAAGGCTGGCGATTTTATCAAAGCCCTGGCCAAAAGACAAAAACGTTGATTCTCCAAAGGGATCTGGTGCAAAAGCATTTGGGCCACATGTTCTATCCTAAACAGCTTCAACCATTCCATGGCAACTTGTTCTTGCTCCTCACTAACTTTTTTGAACAAGCCAATGGAATCGAATAATCCCGAAAGTACCACCTTCAAACAGGTCTGGTTTCTGGGAAAATACCTGGCCAATTCTGGTGACACAAAACCAATGGGGCGCTTGATATCCCAAATCGTTTCACCAGTTCCCCTCTTTCTCCCAAAAAGCACAATATCATTGGCATAAGCCTGAGGGTTCTCTCCATTGATCAAACTAAGCAAAGTAGATTTCCCAGCGCCATTATGTCCTCTCAACACCCAGCATTCTCCCTGTTTTATCTCCCAGTTGACCTGGTCCAAAATAACCTTGCCATTATACTGGATATGGATTTGGTTCATCTTGACCATGGTATCAAATCGCTTAACAGGTTTATTCTGAATCAATTCATCCAACTTTTTATGATCAAATTGTGAAAGCGCTGCATGGTTAACCAGATCTCTTTCGTGAAAATCCTCCCTCTTCTCGACTTGCACAATTTTCCCTCCATCTACTATGGCAACATGGGTAATTGCATCAGGGATTTCGTCTGGAGACGTTGTCATGATCACCTGAATACCAGATGCCACCATGGCCTCCAATGCTTCTCCAAAATGCTTTCTGGTTTCTACATCCAAACCGGTCATGGGTTGGTCCATAAGGAAAAGCCTTGGATTGCGTAAGAGCGCTCCTGCAATGGCCAACCTCCTGCTTTCTCCATTGGACAGCTTGATCAGAGATTTATCCTTTAGCACCTCCAAATCCAGTAATTCCATTGCCTTTTCAACTGTCCAAGGGCCTTCCTGCTTGGCTTCTACTTCACATAAGTGCTCTATTACCGTAGCTGCCTCTTCTGATTCGGATGAATTGAAGCGTTGCTGATAATAGAAGTTTTGAAGGTTGGACTTATTGGTAAAAGTGTATTTCTGAGAAATTACGGCAATCAAATCCCTAAAGCTATTGATCTTACCCTGTGAAGTCATTTCCTTTTGGTAATCCACTGCAAAATCCCGGGTAACCCTACCCGCTGAAAGTACAGTCTTACCCAAAATGGTATCCAAAAATGCAGTTTTCTCAGAACCTGAAGCACTCAGTATCGCCCAGTTCTCCCCTGTTTTCATTTGGAAATTAATATCCTGAAAAATATTCCGGTCCAAATACCTGACATGAGCATTTTCGATTGATAGAAACAATGAACCCATCCTTTTATATTTTATTTTTTGAATCAATACAGATGGTTACAGGTCCATCGTTCACCAAAGCCACTTTCATATCTGCTCCAAACTCTCCTGTTTCAATGGTTTTGCCCAAGTCATTTTCCACTTGTTGGATAAATGATTCATATAATGGAATCGCAATATCCGGTTTGGCTGCCTTAATATATGATGGCCTGTTTCCCTTCTTGGTACTGGCATGCAAGGTGAACTGACTGATCAAAAGCAGCTCTCCATCCACATCAAACAAGCTTTTGTTCATCACACCATTCTCATCACCAAAAATCCTCAAATTGACAATTTTCTTACTTAGCCATGTGATATCCTCAGCATTGTCTGCCTCCTCAATCCCCAACAAAACCATTAAGCCTTGTCCTATTTTTCCTTTAATTTCTCCATCAATTTTCACTGAAGATTCCGAAACCCGCTGAATAACTGCTATCATTGTAATACTATTTTTAAAATAAAACCTTGAAGTTAATTGAAATCAGCTAAGATTTACAGTTTTCCGGATGTCATTTTGGCCATTTTCATCAGCTTGATGGGCTTTATCGTTTTCAATTGGTTTCAGCAACCTCTACAGCACGAATTGAACGGACTGTTTGATGCCAACCAATATCAAAAGGTCTATGAATTCTTTAGGGGGAAATTGGAAACCTATAGGGTCAATTACCCCTTTAGTGTAAGGATTTTGGTTCCTTGGCTCGCAGCCCAGTTGCCATTCGACAACATGTTCACCAATTTTAAAATCGTAAACCTCTTTTTTGGAATCGCTTGGATTCCCTTCTGGTTTTATCTTGGAAAAAAACTGAGTCTAGGAAGATTCAAAACATGGATCGGTTGGTTCTGGATCAGTTTTCACTGGGTAGGCATTTGGAAAGCCAACCTTTCTGATCCTATCACGGTTGACCTACCCCTTTATTTGCTCCAATTACTTTTACTATTGGCTTTAATTGAAAATAAATGGTGGCTACTATGCCTAGTGGCAGCAATCTCCATCATTCAAAAGGAATCTATCTTACCGATTCTTCTAGCCCTATGCATTTATCCAGGAATCCCCCTATATCGAAAGCATGATAAAAAGGCTTTCGGAAGCCTTTTACTGGCACTTCTAATAAGCTATATCAGCCTAAAAATCACCAGCATGTATTTCCCAAGTGCCAATACTGGGAAAAACGCATTAGTCAATTTATTTAATAACACCCTTGGTCTATTGGGACATCCTGATCTTTTCCTAAGATGGGTATTCTCCCTCACTATAGCCTATGCGGCCTTCCTGTGGGTATTTATCTGGTACCCTAAACCGTTTTTGACCAAGCCTGATAATAAGCAAAAGTTTCTTGTGCCGCTTATCTTGGTCTATGGCTTTTTCAGTCTTTTCGCCGGAGGAGATTTTACGAGGATCGCATTTTTAGGTGCTCCATTTGTCCTATTGTTTTTACTACGGAACCTTCAACTTTCTTACCTTCAGTGGATCATACTATTGGCCGTAAGTCTTCCAGCAATGAGATTGTTTGAATTTATTCCTGATGGAGGAGCGGACTTTGGCAATTGGAAAAAATGGTATCCTGAATACGCCCCAGCGAATTGGCTTATCATTTATGGAGCATATACGCTATTGGTAGCAGTGATAAGTAAAATATGGCTAAAGCCTGAGCATATGAATCCTGATCTAACTTGATTGGCCCTAATTGATTTGACAGCAGGGGAAAACAAAAATGAGGTAATCTCATTTACCATTTTTTGTATCATTCTGACGCAAGGAAGAATCTCATACAACTGATTTTCAACAACAAGAAAATACAGAGATTTCTCCTAAAGTCGCAATAATGTGGATTTTTGAGGCCGCCAGTGTAAATTATTCAAAGATTTGCATCTGTTTTGACTCTATCACCTTCACCATTTCCAACTCATCATTGAGTGCTTGGTGCACCATGGCCTTAGCCACCTGATGATCGTAAATAGGCTTATATTTTTTGAACAGGCCCACCGAGGTAACGGCTTTCATCACTGCCTTCCCGATAGACTCTCCGATTCGGGTTTCCTTCCTGTGCCCCAGAAGAATGGATGGCCTGAAAATCCCCAAATACTCAAAAGGAATCACTTTTAAATCTTCTTCTACCTCTCCTTTTACCTTATTATAAAATATAGAGGAAAGCTGGTCCGCCCCAAGTGCACTTACATAAAGGAACTTACTTGCTCCCCAACGATGCGCCCATTTAGCAAAATCAATCACATAGTTATGATCAATTCTATAAAAATTTTCTTTTGTCTTTGCCTTTTTGATAGTAGTACCCAAGGCACAAAAGGCGTGCATCTTCACTTCCTTAGCTTCCAAAACAGCTATCAACCCATGATTTCCGCCTCCAAAATCATCCTCTCTCAATTTATCAAGTAAACTAGTTTGTTCGATCTTGTCAAAATCCACTTGCAACTGCACCAGTTTGGGATGCTTAAAAGCCAATTCCCTACGGGCAATAGTGAGCACATAATCGTATTCTTTCGCTTTAAACAACTGGTGTAACAGCTGAACACCAATCAGGCCAGAGGCTCCAGAAACTAAGGCTATGGATTTCATATGGATCGTATTAGCTTATTAGCGCTATCAACTCCTCCTCAAGCGCTTTGTTTTTATTTTTGGCATACCAAAGATGGATTTTCTTCTTAAATTCTTCTGGAGAAACTCCTTTTGGATCCTTTTTATATTCTGACATCATTTCCTGTAATTCCCTTGGACGCGGTCCCCACTCAAACTGCTCTTCTAAATCCCCTGCATCCAAAGCTATCAACTTTGGAATGGATCTTCCTCCATTGGTCAAATATTGGTCCATGACTGCAAGATGCCGATCACGCAAAATATATCGTACTTCAATTTTATCAGTATTCGCTGCCAGCTTTTCAAAATAAGGCACAATTTGGGCGGCATCTCCGCACCAACCTTCCGTGATGACCAACCAAATTTGTTTTCTATTAATCGACTTTACCAGATTGGCAGCTTCTTCGCTCACCTTCGCCGTTTTATCCCACCTTTTCATTCTCTGCAAATTCAGTAGGGTAAAGTCCAACATCCCTTCAGAATGATTCTCCCCAGTAGTTTTATTTTCTGATAATAGTTGGTCAATCAATTCCCTGTACTGGGAGTAATTCATAGCATTTGAAATTACTTCAGGAGTAATTACGGAAGTTGAAATACTCATATCGTCCTATTTATTTTCAGGACTTAACGATAATTATTAAATCTTGGTTCTTTCCCAATCCAAAAAGTTTTGGATATCATGCTGTATGCTTTTAGTGATCGCCAGCAAAACAGAAAGATCATCCAAATAGCCTAGTCCCAGAATAAAATCCGGAATTAAATCCAAAGGCATAATAAAATACAGCAAGCCCAAAACCAATAAGGTCAAAGTCTTTGGGGAAAAACTTCTGTATTCATTATTACAGTAAGCTTTTACCATTCTGACTAATACTGATATATAGAGTTTAGCTTCTTGGACCGTCGGGTTGTCTGCAACTACTTGCAGTTTGTCACTGACCTTATGGACAAGGTTTTCCAGTTTTTCCTTGCTTCTGGCGATCCTGTCCGCTTTGGACTGGTACAATCCTTTGGCCTTATCTAACAGCTTACTTGGTTCCAGGTTTCTGTATCGCATTATATTATAATTTAGAAATATACCCTGATTTCAGATTTCACTTGTTTAAGTGCAAAAGAAATGCCATCATTTTTTTGCTCTAAAGAATGCTGAAACACTCTTTTAGCCAATTCAACGCCCTTTTCATCAGGATTAACCTCCTGCATGGAACGATTGACCAAGGTTACCACTTCTTCCACGGCCGTTTTTACACTATCCCATGTTTCATCAGAAAAATAAATCTGCTGGGCCATATTATGGTTAAACTCTTCTCTGATCTCACTCAACAGCAATCCATGAAGTTCTCGGGCAGAATAAGGCTGATTATTCACCCTTCTCACCAGATTATTAGGAGTCAACCGTTCTAACAACAAACAAAGCCGCTCACTTGCCTGCAAGCGCAAAGGAAGTATAATATCTGTGTTTTTGGTTTTTAAAGTAATTAATCTTGCCTCTCTCTCCTTGGATAAAAAAGACACCACTACCAAATACATGCCATAAATCACCAATCCAGCAGGAATGATGATCTTCATTAGTTCAACAAAATACTCCATTTACTTAATTTGATTTATACTCGAATATCTAAAATATTTCAAAGAGAAGTTGATTATTTGTGATTATTTTTGAACTAAAGAATCATCTAGAACATTAATCAGGCATGCTAATACCGATTACCATTACAGATAAAGCCCAATTAGAGATCAAAAATATCATCAATAACAAAAACATCCCCGGAGATTACGCGCTGAGGGTCGGTGTAAAAGGTGGTGGCTGCGGTGGAATGTCCTACGCCTTGGGATTTGACAAAGCTAAGGAAGACGACCAACAGTTTGAACTTCACGGCATCCAAGTGCTCATTGAAAAGAGGCATATCATGTTCCTAATGGGCATGGAAATTGATTTTTACGAAGGCAGTGAAGCTAGGGGCTTTACTTTCGTTAATCCTGATATCCCCAAAAGACATGATGTGGAAGATTAAACGATTATCATGATGAAAAACATCCTGTTTTCACTACTGTTCTTAGCCCTGGTCCATTACAATTCCTCGGCCCAAGAAATTATTCAACAAGATGATGTTGGGTTCTCCAAGGGTAAAATGACAGATTTAGCTTGGATGGTTGGTTTCTGGAAAGGTCCTGGACTCAATGGAGAATGTGAAGAACTGTGGATGCCACAACAGGACAATACCATGATGGGAGTATTCCGCTATATCGAAGAGGGTAAGCTGATCTTCACAGAATATATGGCTATTGCTGAAGAAGCAGGAAAGATAAACCTAAAAGTCAAACACTTTAGTGCTAATTTCTCTCCTTGGGAAGAAAAAGACGAATGGATTAATTTTCCGCTGATAAAAACTGAAGGACAAACTGCTTACTTTAATGGCTTGACCATTCAAAGAGTTGGTGATCAAATGACCATAAAACTGTCCATGAAGCATGATGGAAAATCTTCCATTACCACTTTTGAGTATAAAAAGGTTAATTTATGATAAACCTTCAAAAGCCGGTTTGACATTGGACCAAAATTCATCCAAGGCAATAATACGGGGTTTTAAGAAGGAGATAATATCAGACCAGCGATCCTTATCCATCACATTGACCCCATCCAGTCTTTTTTCAATTTTTGAGGTAACCTTTCCATAGTCATCCACTGAATGAAGCTGCCAATCCCATTCTTCTTCAAGGGTAGCATGTAGTATTTTCTTAAAAGACTCAAATTGTTCAAACACCAATTCCTGCAATTCGGTATCATTATGGTTGATCTCGATTCCAATGGAGCAAAAGTCTCTTTCTGCTTTCATCCTGAAAAACACCTGACTGACATGGGTTTTGTAATTTTGCCAGTTGACACGAATTCCATCAGCTGAGGGGACGGGTTTCATATATTGCCCAAAAGTGGTCCAAAAATCCTTTTTGGTTTTTGTAATCTCTGCTCGCTTGTACACTTATTGATAATCTTCTGGATAAGAAACTTTTACTACAGAGTAATTGACCACTCCGCCAAGTGCCGGATTATGCTTTTTAATAATTATATCCACTCCTTTCAAAGCGGGATATTCTTTCAAGATATCCTGCAACATCAAATGGCCTAGATGTTCCAAAAGCTTCACGGGCTCTTCCATATGTGATTTGGCTATCTGATACAGCTTGGCATAATCCACCGTTTCACTCAAGTCATCCTCCAACATGGCCTTTCTAAAATTGGTATCAACATGGATATCAACCGTAAACCTATTTCCAAGCTTCTTCTCCTCAGTAAAAACACCATGGAAAGCATGGAACTCAATCCCTTCTAATGATACTTTTCCCATTAATCAAATTGGTCAAAAAATGATCCGCTAGTCTTTTTATTCTCTGTGATTTCTGGTTTTTCTTCCTTCTTTTCTGGCAGTATGCTCTCTTTGTATTTCGAGGTCTCATCCGCCTCATTAGGAACTTCATCTTTCACCTGTACTTCATTGGAAGATGTATCCTGCTCTTCTTCGTTGGTTGGTTCCTGGCTTTCTGTTACAGGTTCATTTTCTACCGCATTTACCTCTTCATGCTGCTCTAGAGCTTCAATTGGCGCTGGAGACTCCTCTTTTTTGGTTTCAATGACAAAAGTATGTGATTTCTCTCTAGGCATTGAAACAGCCTTCTCCTCCTCGGATTTAAAATTTGGCATCTGTCTACTCAATTCCTTCACAGCCTTGGTATGCACCTCCAAGTTGATCCGCTTAATATCCTCTTGAGATTGTTTTACATTTTCAAGACTATCTGTAGCCAAGTTTTTCAAATTTCGCACAACAATTTCCCTCTGGGCCAATAAATCTTCATAACTTTCCACAAGAGAATTGACCTCTGCTTTCAAGTCTTCTACGATATTTTTAGCCCTGCCGTCTGCCTCATCTATAATATTCCTTGCCTTGGATTTCGCTTCAGAGATCATGGCATCAGCATTCATCTGCGCCTCTTTGAGAATGAGTTCTGCCGTTTTATTGGCCTGCTCGATCATGCTGGCACCAGTATCTTCCGCGGCCTTTAAGGTTTTAAAAAGCGAATCCTCTACTTCCCTGAGTTTGGCAGATTCCTTTTCTACCTGATCAAGCTTGATTTTCAACTCCCTTTTCTCATCCATTTCTTTTTCCCATTCCTGAGAAAGAGAAACCAAAAAAGAGCTTACTTCATCTTTATCGTATCCACGAAAATTTTTCTCAAAGGATTTTTGGCGAATTTCTAATGGTGTTATTTTCATATACATGATTAAAGTTCTACTTCCCAAATGGAAATGGTACGGTCATCACTAATAGCGATAATTTGCTGACTGTACCTACTCCATAGTACCTTGTTTACGGATGTCCCATGCCCAGCATGCCGTGATTTATCTATCACCTTTTTCAGCTGAAAAGTAGCACTTTCCCAGAGCTTGATGGACTTGTCCATACTACAAGTTACAAAATATTTGCCATCTTCTCGAAAGTCCAAATAGTTGATCGCATACATATGCGCCACAATACTTTCCAGCTCTTGGTATAGTCCGGCATTCCAGATTTTAAGTTGCGCATCTCGCCCCCCACTTATCAAAAATTCACCATTGGGAGAATAGGACAAAGCAAAAACCGAATTTGTGTGACCATCCAATTTGACAATGGGTGAAAAATCTTTCAGATCAAAAACCTTAACCGTATTATCGCTTGCTCCCACGGCTAAATGGCCTTTTCCTTGATCAATATCCATTACACGGATATTTTTTTCTCCCAATTTAATATGCTTTATAACGGACCGTTCATTGACATCCAAGACAGTAATAATACCATCACCTGTACCAACGAATGCCTTATCATTATAAACTTTAATATCGAATATAGATTGATCGGTGATTTTCAATGACCAAATTTCCTGATTTGTATTTAAATCAATTACATGGACCCCTTCAAAATTATGACCAATAAAAAGCAGGTTCCGCTCCTGATCCACTTCCAAAGCATACACAGAATGGGGAAGTTTGGCGATGAGTTTCCCATCTTTGGGAGCATCAAGATCCCACTGCACGACCATCCCATCTCCAGCTCCTGTATAAAAATATCGTGGATTTTTCCCCTCGGCCAAGGCATAAATACTATCGTTGTGCCCAGTTAGGGTATATAGTTTACTTACTTGAATTTTTGACATATATTGCACTTTCAACATCTTATTCACCACACCAACTCAATGCAAGCAAAAATAGAAAAAATTAACCCTTTATCGGCCTTGGCTGTCAAGAATATTGATGAACAGGAGAACAAACCTGTAGACTTCCTAAGCTTCAGGGAAAAGCTTTCTTTTGCCAATATAAGTCATCCTGAAAAAAAGAAAGAATGGAAAGGGGCAAGACTGGCCATCAAAACGGCTTTGGACACCATCAATATGAGCTACCCTGGCTTCTATAAGGATGAACACGGAAAATCCTACCCTATGGATGGATATGGAAATGTTTCCCTTACCCATACACAAGGCTTGGCCGCCGCCATATTTCATAAAGAAATGCCGGTTGGTATAGACTTGGATTATGTCAAGGAAAAAGTGGTAAGGTTAGGACCTAAATTCCTCGACCCTTCGGAAATTGAATTCCTTAATAATGACCCTGTATTGTATACCATCGCATGGTCTGCGAAAGAATCTATTTTTAAATGTCAAGGAAGAAAAGGCATCAGCTTAAGACAACATATTCTTCTCAATCCATTCAATATAGACGACAATATCATAAAAGGAAAAATTCACGGAACAGACTTTGCAGACCATTTCTATACGGTAAAAGTGGAAAGACAAAACGATCTGGTATTAACTTATACTATCTGGTAAATTGGTTAATTTATCCCAACTTTTTAGTAGATTAAGAAAAAGTAAGGGTATGAAAAGCGTCTTAATACTGATCATTGCATTTATAGCTGCATTTTCTCCCATTCAGGCCCAACAATTAGAAATGCTTGAATTGGAAGACCTTGCATTGTCCACAATTTTCAAAATGAAAGACCACCAAAAGGACAAGGCCCTGGTATTGATATTCACCTCTAATGCCTGTCCCTATGCCAAACTTTATGAAGATCGGATCATCCAACTCCAAAAACAATTTAATGATAAGGGCATCACCTTTGCCATGGTCAATCCCCATGCTGGTCAGTCCGAAGAGGAAAATTTTGATCAAATCCATACAAAAATCAATCAAAAAAACATCACATTCAGCTATTTATCAGACCCAAACCAATCCCTGAACAAAGCGCTGGACGCTACAAAAATACCCGAAGTATTTGTACTTATCCCTAGCCCGACTGGTTTTGGAGTAGCCTACCATGGCGCTATCGACAACAACCCACAAGCACCTAATAGTGTCACAAAAAAGCATCTTGAAAATGCCCTCAACCAAATACTTAAAAAAGAAAATCCTGTCCCCAACTTTGTCAGGGCCATTGGCTGCAATATCAAAATCCAAAATTAATGCTCCTCAAGAATAGCCAATAACTGCCTGACCTCTTCCACCTTTTCAGGCTCACTCAATTTTTCAAATGAGACAATTAGGTTTCTTAGGCTTCGTTTGACAATATCTACATGCCCACAAGGTTCAAAAAACTCTTCCTTGGGTTCTATTTTCAAATGCTCCAAATAATTATTGATATCTTGACGACTAAATATCAAGCCTTTATTAAAGGCATTGATATAAAAAGTAGCCTCATTAGACTTATACGTCAAGACAAATAAATTGGGCAAATTCACGCCATAAACAGGTAAACCCAGCTTTTTGGCAACCAAATAATAGATAGAGCATAAACTGATTGGATTGCCCCTTCTGGCATCTATTACATTGCTGATCATGCTGTTGGCAGGGGAATGGAAGTTCTTAGTGTTAGCAGAAAACTTCAATTGATTAAAAAGCACATTATTGATCAGTCGGACCTGGTCATAGGGAGAAATATCACTTTTAAAGGAAGTCCATACTTCAAAATAAATCTGATGCATCTCTGAATTCAGTGACTCAAAATCAAGATCAGGGTATTGATAGGTATTAATGATCCAAAGGCCCTTTAATAAATCCTTATCCTCCGAATCTCTCCAGTATTGCAATCTTTCTTTTAACAATGAAAACTGAAGTTCATGAACCAATTCCTCGATTTCTTTCTGCAAGTCTGGATTAAAGCTACTCTCCCACTTTTCCTCCAAAAACGGAATCAAATCATTGCCCAAAGAGATGATTTTGTCCTTCACATGTTCTTTTACCTCTCTGTCTGTATCATCCAATAAGGAAACCAATGCATGCAATTCTTTTTTACTAAGCTTCTCCATAGCCACTCAATCGTAGGAACTTATATTTCCGGGTTTCTTATACTTTTATTTACGCCCAAATTTACGATCAAGTTTGAATAACTCCTACATTAAATCGCTCCGTGATGGGAGCATGATTGGCTGCATCAATCCCCCTGGATATGATCGATCTGGTATCTTCAGGATGAATCACGCCATCTACCCATAATCTAGCGGCAGCATAATAAGGACTTAATTCTTTATTATACTTATCTGTAATATCTTTTAGTAATTTAGCTTCGTCTTCGTTGGTAATTTCCTTTCCTGCCTTTTTTAAAGAGGCTACTTTAATTTGCAATAATGTCTTTGCTGCTGATACCCCACTCATCACCGCCATCTGGGCGGTAGGCCAACTAAAAATCAACCTAGGATCATAAGCTTTCCCACACATGGCGTAATTTCCCGCACCATAGGAATTTCCAATGATCAAAGTAAATTTAGGAACAACCGAATTAGCCATAGCATTGACCATCTTGGCACCATCCTTAATAATTCCGCCATGCTCAGCCCTGCTGCCCACCATAAAACCACTCACATCCTGAATGAATAATAAAGGGATTTTTCGCTGGTTACAGTTCATGATAAATCTCGCTGCTTTATCGGCAGAATCTGAATAGATCACTCCACCCATTTGCATTTCTCCCTTTTTGGTCTTGACCATTTTTCGCTGATTTGCAATGATACCGACAGCCCAACCTTCAATTCTCGCAGTACCACAAACCAAGGTTTGCCCAAAGCCTGGTTTGTACTCCTCAAAACTTTCTGCATCTATCAGACAATCCAAAACCTCATGCATATCATAAGGTTTTACCCGATCTGTTGGAAAAAGCTGGAAAAGTTCTTCAATGGTCCTTTTAGGAGCCCTAGCAGCTATTTTATCAAAGCCTGCTTTATCACTGGCTCCTAGCGTATTGAATATTCCCTTAATCGCATCCAGACAATCTTCATCATTTTCATATTTATTATCAGTCACTCCTGATATCTCACAATGGGTAGTGGCTCCACCTAAGGTTTCATTGTCCACGGTCTCTCCTATAGCCGCTTTCACCAAATAGGAGCCCGCTAAAAATATAGAGCCCGTTTTATCAACAATCATCGCCTCATCAGACATAATAGGCAAATAAGCTCCTCCTGCCACACAACTTCCCATAATGGCGGCAATTTGAACAATGCCCATGGAAGACATCATGGCATTATTTCTAAACTGTCTTCCAAAATGCTCTTTATCTGGAAAAATTTCGTTTTGCTTGGGCAAAAACACCCCCGCACTATCCACTAGATATATTATGGGCAATCTATTCTCCATGGCTATTTCCTGAGCCCGAAGGTTCTTTTTAGCCGTCATTGGAAACCAAGCACCGGCTTTGACAGTAGCATCATTGGCCACTACCACACACATTCTCCCACTCACCTGCCCTATACCCGTAATGACACCAGCAGAAGGACAGCCCCCTTCTTCTTCATACATTCCATCAGCTGCCAATGTACCCACTTCCAAAAATTGGACTCCACCATCCATAAGATATGCAATTCGTTCCCTCGCCGTCATTTTTCCCTTGGCATGTTCCTTCGCTATCCGCTGCTCACCTCCCCCCTGCTTTACCTGGTTTATCTTTTCCTGCAACTCCTTCACAAAGGACATATGCATTTCCTGATTGCTATTGGTTTTATTCATGGGTTATTATTCTGATTCAAACATTCTATATAGCGTAAAATCATCGACTGGATTTCTCAAAAGTCCCTATCTCAATATAAAAAAAAATCAAATACTTTTACGTATTCAACATCTTTGCAAAATAGAAAAACCGGCCATTATTGACCGGTCTGAAAGAATTACAATAGATCGGGCATGATGATCATATCGCTTCAATTTCTTGTTTATATGCTTTTATAGACCTGTAAATGGCTGAAGCCAGGTAAACCTGTCCATTTTTACTATTCAAGTACCTTTCCTCATTGGAATTGGACAAAAAGCCTGTCTCTATCAAAACACTTGGCATGCTGGTAGTCCATAATACGTATAGTGGCAATTGTTTTACCCCTCTACTATGGCGATTGAGACGTGTTTTAAAATCACGTTCGACCTTCTGTGCCAAAGAAAGGCTATTGGCAAAATAGGCTTTTTGCATGAGGTTAAACATCATGTAGGATTCTGGGGAATTGGGTTCAAAACCTTCATAGTTTTCCTTATAGCCATCCTCCATTAAGATCACCGCATTTTCTCTCTTCACCACATCAAAATTGCGTTCAAAGTGGTTGGCGCCCATCACATAAGTTTCCGTCCCATAAGCATTTGAGCCACTCACCGCATTGCAGTGAATAGAAACAAAAAGATCGGCTTTATTTCTATTGGCAATATTGGCCCGTTCTTTTAGCTCAATAAAAACATCTGATTTACGGGTATAAATCACTTCTACATCTGGTAAATTCTCCTCTATATACCCCCCTACTTTAAGGGCTATGGCCAATGCAACATCTTTTTCCCTTGAGGTCCTCCCACTAGTACCAGGATCTTTTCCACCATGCCCCGCATCAATCACCACCCTTCTCAGCCTAAACTCCCGTTCCCGTTCACCTGCTGGAGAAAAGGCTGATAGAAATGACAATAAGGTCAAGAAAGAAATTATTACAACATTTTTAGCAGTCCTTGGTTTCATAAAGATTAATAACGTTAACTTTACGCAAAATTTATAAATTTTTGAAGTAAATAGAAGTAAATCGGTGCAGAATATTAAGGTAGCTTATCTTTCCTTCATCTTAATTATAATTTCTCTACACTGCTCTTTGGCCCAAAGGACGCAAAAGAGACCTAAGGAAATAGAAATTATAGCTCCAGATCTTACGCCTATTTCTGATACCATCCCCCCCGTTTTACTGGATAGTCTCACTTTGAATGATACTATACCTTCAGCTGACACCACAAAGGTTGTGCCCAAAGGAGATATAGAAACTACCATTAAATATGCCGCTCAAGACAGCATACTTTCGGACTTTAAAGAAAAAAAGGTTTACCTCTATAACCAAGCTTGGTTCGAATATGGCAATATCCGACTAGATGCAGATTATATAGAAATCAACTGGGAGACCAACGAACTGTATGCCTCGGGTGTGGAAGACTCCACGGGAGCAGTACAAGGAAGTCCTTTGTTCAAAGAGGGGAATAGTACCTACGAAATCCGGAAGGATATGCGCTACAATTTCAAAACACGGAAAGCTATCATTTCGGATGTAGTAACAGAGCAGCAGGATGGACTATTAAGGGGAGAAAAAGTCAAAAAGGACGAAGAGGGCAATGTCTACCTTAGCCATGGTTACTATACCACTTGTAATTTAGCAGAACCTCATTGGCACATATCCTCCAATAAAATCAAATCAGTAAGCGGTAAGCAAACCATATCAGGGCCGTTCAATTTTTACTTTAATGGAATCCCTACCCCTGCAGGCCTACCCTTTGGCTTTATTCCTAATCAAAAGGAAGAACAGGTTTCAGGGATTATCATTCCCTCTTACGGGGAAGAAAAAAGAAGAGGTTTCTTCCTCAGGGATTTTGGCTATTATTTTGCCTTTAATGATTATATCCACTCTAGACTTACTGGAGAAATATTTTCCAAAGGAGGTTATGGGGTAAAAGCTGCCACAGTCTATAAGAAAAGGTATCGCTTCAACGGGGGATTCAATGTGGACTTCCAACAGTTCAGAAGTCCTGAAACGGATGAAACGCCTTTGGATTACACCACATTATGGGTCAATTGGAGTCATAGTCCTGAATCTAGGGGAAATTCCAGGTTCTCTGCTTCAGTAAATGCAGGATCCACTAACTATAATAACCTGGTGGTTAATCCCAATAACTATATGAGAAATACCAACTCTGAATTCACTTCAAATATCTCCTACAGTAAAACCTTTACGGGCACTCCTTTTAGTATGTCTGCCAATTTGAGACATTCCCAAAATGTCCGAACGGAAGAAGTGCGATTGATCCTTCCCGATATTTCGGTGAATATGAACCGTCAAACCCCATTCAGAAATTCTAGCTTTGAACCACTGAAAACGCTGAATTTTGCATGGAATTTCAATGCCCAAAACTCCATCAACAATAAGGTAGTCCAGCAACTTGGTGTAGAACAGGAATCTTTACAAGGCGAGGTTTTGGATGAAGACACCAACCCAGACATTATCCCCTTTAATTGGGCCAATTTGCCAGAATTATTGAAACAAGCTGAAAATGGCTTCAGGCATACAGTGCCAGTATCTTCTAATTTTACCCTATTTAAATATTTCACAGGTACTGCCAGTTTCAATTATAATGAACTCTGGTATTTTGACAGGATCAATTATTTCTATAATGCTCCTGAGGAAAGAGTTGATAGGATTTTGGAAAAAGGTTTTAGTCGTGTCGGACATTATAGCACCTCCTTCAATTTGGCTACAAATATTTATGGGTTTTATACATTTGGAAATAAATCAAACCTAGAAGCCATCAGGCATCATGTGCAGCCTACCATAGGCATGTCCTTTACGCCAGATTTTTCCGATCCTAGATACGGTTACTATCAAAGTGTTCAAGTAGACGAAGAGGGAAATGAGCAATTGTACAGTCGTTTTCAAGGCTTCCTATACGGTGGAGCTCCACGGGGCGAATCAAGATCATTAAACATATCGATCAGAAACACCTTGGAAGGGAAGAAAAAGGTGGAAAATGACAGTACGGAAGCAAAAAGTGAAAAATTCCCGCTTTTGCAATCATTAAACCTTTCTACAAGCTATAACTTTGTAGCTGACTCCTTCCAGCTTGCTCCTATCAATATGAGCACGAGAACCTCTTTCTTCGACAATAAAATTTCGGTAGCACTTTCAGCCACCCTTAACCCTTATGCCACTAAAGCATATACAGACAGTGACGGCAATACCTATTTCCGTAAAATCAATGAATATGCATGGAATAATGGCCAAGGAATCGGATCTATCAGTAGGGCTAACTTAAACCTTAACGGTAGTTATAATCCAAGAGGGGCAGAAAAAACCCCAGCAGATACTAGGGAAGAGTTGACCAATGATTTTCTTGAACAAGGGGGACAGCTGAATGACTTTGTTGAGAACGAAATTAACAGGATCGCCAATGACCCCAGCCAGTATATTGATTGGAGTATTCCATGGAACATTAATTACAGCTATAACCTTAGCTATAGCAAAAGCGACAGAACTGGAAAAACCAACATCACCCAAGCCATCAACTTGTCTGGCGATGTCAGCTTTTCTGAAAAATGGAAAGTAAATTTCAATACAGGCTATGATATTTCCACCAGCAAAATCACGCAATCCATGATTGGAATCGCAAGGGATCTTCACTGCTGGCAGATGAATGTAAGCTGGATTCCTTTTGGTACATTTACCAGCTATAGCATAGATATCAGGGTCAAAGCTAGCATTCTCCAAGACTTGAAAGTCTCAAGAAGGAGGTCCTTCTTTGACAGATAAACAATTAAATATTAGCTTAAATCTTTGCCCTACTGAGTGGCATGGTCATACATCTTGGACCACCTAGACCTCTTGAAAGTTCTGAAGAGGGAATATCCAATACTTCCACCCCTGCATCCCTCAAAGCCCTATTGGTATGCTTATTCCGTCTGTAGGAAATCACTTTTCTAGGCCCAATAGCAAAGACATTGGCCCCATCATACCACTGTTCGCGCAAAGCATAATCCTTATTGCCATTGCCCATATGGATGATCTCCAAATAAGGGATTTCTTTCTCCAAAACTGTCAGTAAAGATTCTTTTAAAACGGTTCGCTTTATATGTACCTGATCCCCATCATTACTTTTCAATGTATACAAGGAAGTCTTAAGAACTGCTTCCAACGCATCTGGATAAGTAAGCACCAGGTTTTCATCCAAAACTGTAAACACAGTGTCCAAATGCATAAAATTTCTCTGTTTAGGGAGATGCACCTCATAGACTCTTTCCACTGTTCCTTCTGCCAAAAGAGACTTCGCAACATGGTAAATGGCTTTCTCATCCGTTCGTTCAGAGTTACCTATGGCCACCGCTTTTTTGGACAAAACAATCACGTCCCCCCCCTCAATACAAGCCGGGGTATTATGTCCATCAATAGGATAAACCTTATTGACTTTATCTTTAAACTCGGGGTGATTTTCAAAAATCGCCCTAATGACATTGGCCTCCCTCTGCCTGCCTTCCATTTTCATACTTGAAAAAATCATTCCTCCGGGTGTCAAAGCGGCAGGGTCACGCTGGAAATATAGATTTGGACATGGTGGAATAATAAAGGCAAAATCCATCAAGTCCTCTAAAGGTAATTTGGTAATTTTTCTTTTGAGCTCATGAACTTTGATCCCTGCTATGAGGGCCGTGGCACATTCAGACGTAGAAAGCCTACCTAAAATACTTTCCGTATACTGCGAGAGTCTGGAAAAACCCAAAGCTTCCTCCATCATATTAAACAGGACCTTTTCATCAGCCATGGTCTCCATCAAAAGCTCATGAAGTCCTAAAACCTTTGCCCCGGTAGTTTGCTTAATTACATTGGTAAAATAATCATGCTCTAATTGCATGGCCTCTAAATAGGGCACATCCTCAAATAATAACAATTCCTTATTATAGGGGGTCAACCTATCTATTTCCTTGCCTGGCCTGTGCATCAAGACAGCCTTCAAAGTACCAAATTCTGAATTTATTCTTAAATCAATCATTTCAAAACGCGCTTATTATAAATCAATTAATAATATAACACACGTTTTAATATAATCGAAACAATAAACACTTATTCTTAGTGATACTGCAACCAAAGTCTGTGAAAAAACCGGATAACTAAAAACAATACAAGCAACATTCCAAATTAAATAAACATAAAAAAAACCGAGCAACTTTTGCTCGGTTTTTAGTTATTCTGAATAACTTAAATCATTATACCAACCAACTGGCTACATCTTCCTTACTAGGATTATTGGCTTTTAACTTCAACTTTTTCCTTCTTCCACATACATCGTTGAACAATTTATTGACATCCTGCTCTTTCAGTTGATCAATGGTATGAATGTTCAAATCACGAATCGCTGGAATCAATTCTGGATCTATTCCAAGTGCCACGAAATCCTCATCTGTGGCAATCTTCACCTTCTTCTCAGGTCTCATTTGTGGAAAGAACAATACCTCTTGAATAGTAGACTTATCCGTAAGCATCATCGTCAGCCGATCAATACCAATCCCCAAACCTGATGTAGGAGGCATACCATACTCCAATGACCTCAAAAAATCTTCATCCATGGCCATGGCCTCATCATCTCCTCTTTCAGCTAACTTCAACTGATCCTCAAACCGCTCTCTTTGATCAATAGGATCATTAAGCTCTGTATAGGCATTGGCAATTTCCTTTCCGTTAACAAACAGTTCAAATCGCTCCACCAAGCCTTCTTCTGTTCTGTGCTTTTTGGCCAAAGGGGTCATTTCTATAGGGTAATCGGTAATATATGTAGGCTGGATCAGATGTGCTTCCACCTTCTCACCAAATATCTCATCAATCAACTTACCCTTGCCCATGGTGTCATCCACCTCAATCCCCATTCCAGCACAAACCTCACGCAATTCTGTCTCATTCATCTTGCTCACATCCACACCTGCATACTCCTTGATGGAATCAAACATGGACAACCTTCTATATGGGCCAGCAAAATCTATTTCATTCTCTCCTACCTTCACTTTAGTACGCTCATGAACGGAAAGAGTCACTTTCTCCAAAAGGTCTTCTACCATTTCCATCATCCATATATAATCCTTATAGGCTACATAGATCTCCATGGAAGTAAACTCTGGATTATGGGTTCTGTCCATCCCTTCATTTCGGAACATTTTTCCGAACTCATAAACTCCATCAAATCCTCCCACGATCAAACGCTTCAAATAAAGCTCATTGGCAATTCTCAGATATAAAGGCATATCCAAAGAATTATGATGAGTTGCAAATGGCCTCGCAGCAGCTCCCCCATGCACCGCTTGCAATATCGGTGTCTCTACCTCTAACCAGCCGTGATCATCAAAATACCTCCTCATATTGGAGATGATCTTTGTTCTGGTTATAAAAGTATTTTTTACTTCTGGATTAACTGTCAAATCGACATAGCGTTGACGATACCTCAATTCAGGGTCAGTAAAACCATCAAACACATTTCCTTGCTCATCTCTCTTCACCACAGGTAGAGGTTTAATAGACTTAGAAAGCAAAGTAAGCTCAGTCACATGAAGAGAAATTTCCCCTGTCTGAGTGGTGAAAATATATCCTTTTACACCTATAAAGTCACCAATTCCCAAGAGCTTTTTGAAGACTGTATTATAAAAGGTTTTGTCTTCACCGGGACAAATATCATCCCTTCTGACATAAATCTGCAACCTTCCTGAAGCATCTTGAATTTCAGCAAATGATGCTGAGCCCATAATCCTTCTGCTCATCAAACGACCAGCTATAGAAACATCCTTATAGTCATTTTTATTATTTTCATAATTTTTGTGGATGTCCTTAGAAGTGACATTTACAGGAAACTTAATTGCAGGATATGGATCTATCCCCATTTTTATCAAGGCTTCCCTGTCTTTTCTTCTTTCTATCTCTTGTTCGCTCAGTAATTGCATAGACTTGGATATATTAATTTTTATTTTTTAATGGCCGCTCTTCGTGCCATTTCTTTCTTTATCAATTCAAACTCTCGACTACTCTGCCCGGAAACACTGGTGTTTTCTGCAGCTCTTCTATATAAATAAGGCATCACCTTTTCCACTGGACCATAAGGCACATATTTGGCCACATTGTATCCTGCAAAAGCCAGATTATAAGAAATATTATCGCTCATACCGTAAAGCTGAGCGAAAAACACCCTATCATCAGAAGGCTTGACCCCATATAAATTCATGAGCTCTGTCAAAATGATATTGCTCAATTCATTATGAGAACCGCTCACTAAATAAATACCCTGCTTATTCTCCATACAGAATTTCAATGCATCATTATAAGCATTGTCTGAATCCTCCTTGGTTTCATGAATAGGGCTTGGATATTTATTATCCTCTGCTCTCTCCCTTTCTTTCTCCATATAGGCTCCCCTTACAAGTTTAGCACCTATATAATACCCCTTCTCCTCTGACTCTGCATAAGCCTGCTTTAATAGTCCCAACATATCCTTTCGATACATCTGGTAAGTGTTATAGACTATGGCTTTTTCACGATTGTACTTTTCCATCGCCTCATAGGTCATATCATCTATCACATCCTGGAACCAACTTTCCTCCCCATCTATCATGATCTTTACATCATGTTCATGGGCTGCCTTACATAAACTGTCTACCCTGGCCCTTGTTTTTTCAAATGCCATAGCTTCTCTCTCAGAAAGTTGCTTTCCTTCCTGAACCTTAGTCATAATCTTGGAGGACCCTAAACCTGTTACCTTAAACACCGTGAAAGGTATTTCCTTAGCTCCTGCAGACCTTTCTATGGTACTGAGGATTTCATCACGTGTAAAGTCATAACTTTTTTCTGTCCCTTTCCCCTCTACTGAGTAATCCAGAATAGTCCCTATTCCATATCGCTCTAACTCCTTGATAGACTTTTTACAATCTTCAATGCTCTCTCCCCCACAAAAGTGGCCAAACATTGTTTTTTTCATGATCCCTTTTACCGGCAGTCTCAGTTTAAATGCTACATCTGCTAGGCTTGTCCCCAGCTTCACAGCCATATTACTGTCCATGACGGCAAATATCAGGTACATTTTTCTGAGCTCCACATCCGTCCTGGATGAAAAGGCTATTTCAGTATTTTCAAAAGAAATATTGGGCTTAGTATTCATCATTTTGAATCAAGGTGCAAATATATTAAAAAAACGTCTATTGACTTTAATTTTATTCCCTATATATAAGATGCAAGAAACTTGCCATTCTAAGCTATAAATAATCTCATACAATAGCCTCATACATACCTTACACCTTAACTGCCAATACTTTTAGAATTCCAATAAAGAAAATCCAAAAAACTCAAAACAGGATTTCAAAAAACACAATACCTAACCTTTAAACACAATAGATAATACTGAAATAAACCAATGCAATTACCTTAAAATAATTGGCTTTTTTTAAAGTATTCACAATGCTAAGGAGGAAAAGTAGAATATTATAAAAAATTAATTCATGTTTTATTGGTTATTTAAAATCAAGCCCTTACTTTTGGGCCAATGATTAAACAAGCAGCTACATATTTTATTTTCTTTTTCTTTTACTTTCGACCTCAAGGCCGAATCGGAGCTGCTTATTGTCTGGATAAAAAATAAAATTCATACATAAACCAAAAAGCCCGATTCGAAAGAGTCGGGCTTTTTTATTTCAATCAAACAAATGAAAGATCACTTAAAAACGTCAGAATGGGGCTTAGGACTTAACGGTCATGTAATTATCGCGGGGCCTTGTAGTGCAGAAACTCCTGAGCAAGTTGAAAAAGTTTGCCTGGAAATGAAAAAAGAGAACATCATTCCTTCAATGTTCCGTGCTGGAATATGGAAGCCAAGAACCAGACCAGGAAGCTTCGAGGGAATCGGTGAAGATGGCCTTAAGTGGATGGAGATTGTTAGAAATCACCTTAACATCCCTATCACTACTGAAGTTGGTAACACTGCTCACGTTGAGTTAGCCCTTAAGCACAAAGTAGATGTACTTTGGATCGGTGCAAGAACTACCGTTAACCCTTTTGCTGTACAGGAAATTGCTGAAGCACTAAGAGGCACAGATATTCCAGTGATGGTTAAAAACCCAATGAATCCGGACCTTCAGCTTTGGATCGGTGCTTTGGAAAGACTTCACGCAGTAGGCATCAACAAACTAGCTGCTATCCACAGAGGATTCAGCGATGCTTACGACAAGCGTTTCAGAAATAAGCCAAACTGGTCAATGCCAATCCACTTGAAAAGAGAATGGAAAGGCATGGAAGTGATCAATGACCCTAGCCATATCGTAGGTAAAAGAGATGGTATCTTGGAAGTTTCCCAAAGAGCTATCAACTTCGGCCTGGACGGTTTGATGATCGAAACTCACCATGATCCAGACAACGCATGGAGTGATGCCAAACAACAAGTTACTCCTGCCCAGTTGAAAGAAATCCTCTCTAAAATTGATTTCAAGAACACCTTGGATACACAGAATCCAGATGAACAGCTTAACGACCTAAGAACTGCCGTTGACCACCTTGACGATCAATTATTGGATCTATTTGCAGAAAGATTCTCCGTAATCGATCAAATCGGCGCACACAAAAGAGAACACAAGCTCACCGTATTTCAGTCTGACAGATGGAAAAACGTAATGGAGTCCAGAACTGAAAAAGGTGTTAAAAAAGGCATGAGTGAAAAATTCATGAAGGAATTGCTTTTTACTATTCATGAGGAATCTGTGAAAAGACAAGAAAAACAACTTAGAGAAGGTGACGCTGTAAAAAAAGAAGCGTAAAAAATTATTTATATATAAAGTATCAATCCCTTGGAATCAATAATTTTCTCGACTCAAATTGCTGCAGACCTAGAGCGGTACCTAAAAACAAAGAGCTTTTCCAAACTAGGCCTAATAGCTGATAGCAATACCTATCAAGCTTGTTATCCACTGATCCAGGAAATCCTCCCTGAGCATGAGCATTTCCAGTTCAAAGCAGGAGAAGTCAACAAGACTTTGACCACCTGCACTGAAATATGGCAATGGATGACTGATTGTGGGTTTGACAGAAAATCACTGATCATCAATTTAGGAGGTGGAGTAACTGGAGATATGGGTGGATTTTGTGCCAGCACCTATAAGCGTGGCGTAAAATTCATCAATATCCCCACCTCCCTTCTTTCTCAGGTGGATGCCAGTGTAGGCGGAAAACTTGGAGTGGACTTTAATGGTTTCAAAAACCATATCGGTGTATTCAATGAACCTGAAACTGTTATCATTTCAGACGTATTTCTGAAAACACTACCCGTACCTGAATTAAGGTCTGGTTATGCAGAAGTCATCAAGCACGGTTTGATCCAAAACGCCAATTATTTCAATAGCTTGAAGATTGACAACTGGGAGAACCAAAGCTGGAAGGACATCATAGAAAAGTCCGTACAAATTAAGAAAGAAGTAGTCACCAAGGACCCAAAGGAAGAAGGCTTAAGAAAAATCCTCAATTTCGGACATACCGTGGGACATGCAGTAGAGTCATTCTATCTGGATACAGAAAGACACCTTTTGCACGGAGAAGCCATTGCCATCGGTATGATTGCCGAAGCATATCTTTCCCATAAACACATCAGATTACCTAAGGAAGACTTGGACACCATTACCGAAACATTGCTTAAGGTTTTTGGCAAAGTGGAAATCCCCAATAAAGACCTTGACGCCATTGCGCAACTTTGCTTCCAGGACAAAAAGAATGATGGAAAAACCATCAACTGTTCCTTGCTAAATAAAATAGGTGAATGTGATTATAATATTGCAGTGAGCCTTGAGGACATCATCTCTTCCTTGAATTTTTACAATTCACAACACCCATGAACAAAATCACACTAAGCACCAAAGCCAGCTTTGGAGAAGTAAACATCCCTTTGCCATCTTCAAAAAGCGAAAGCAACCGGGTTCTGATTATTGACGCCTTGACTAAGGGAGGCAATCATATTTCCAACCTAGCTGAAGCCAGAGACACTCAAACAATGATCCGATTATTGGAAGAGGATCCGGATATTCTGGATGTCTTGGATGCGGGGACTACCATGAGGTTCTTGACGGCTTATGCTGCTCTTACGAATAGAAACAAAACTTTGACCGGTACTCCTAGGATGTGCGAGCGCCCCATAGGCATTTTGGTGGATGCATTGAGAAGCCTTGGAGCTGAAATAGAATACAAAGGCAAAGAGGGCTACCCTCCAATGGAAACCAAAGGCTTCTCCAAACAGTTGACTAATCACATCAAAATCAGAGGAGATGTAAGTAGCCAATACATATCTGCACTGGTCATGAACGCTCCGCTACTGCCTGATGGTTTAACTTTAGAGTTAACAGGGAAAATAGGGTCCAGGACATATATAGAAATGACCCTGAAATTGATGGAGCAATTTGGCATCCAATATAGTTTTGAAGAAAACATTATAAAAGTCGCTCATCAAGATTACCACAACACTAATTTTGCTGTAGAAAGCGATTGGTCAGGAGCAAGTTATTGGTTCAGTCTCTTGGCTTGTGCAGATGAGGGGCAGTTCTTCCTTAAAGGGCTTAAAAAAGACAGTTTACAAGGAGACTCAAAGATAGTGGAGATCATGGATCACTTAGGGATAAACAGTGAATTTAACGAAGAGGGCATACAATTGACCAAGAAAGCAGTATGCGGCTTGGAAAGTTTTGATTTCACCCATTGTCCTGACTTAGCTCAAACTGTGGCTGTAACCTGCGCATTAATTGGACAGACAAGTAAATTCACCGGCTTGGAAAGCCTAAGAATCAAGGAAACAGACCGTATTTTCGCTCTACAACAGGAATTGGCTAAATTCAACGCCAAATTGGTAGAAGGAGAAAATGAGGTATTCACACTTATACCTTCCACTGGCATTCCTGCTGAAGTCAACATCAGCACCTACGATGACCATCGCATGGCCATGGCCTTTATGCCTTTGGCTACTAAAACCAAGGTCTCCTTCGATGACATGGAAGTAGTCAACAAATCCTACCCGAGCTTTTGGAAACATTGCCAATTGGCCGGACTGGAAACCATATAAAATTGATTGCTGCCTGACCTTAAAAAGTCAGGCAGTTTTCTTTCATGTCATTTTTTATGGAATAAAGGCATCGATTGTTTTTGACTTTCTGGCATCCTTCATCTAATTTCACAACAAAAAAATCAGCGGTTCACCGCCCAATCCTCAACAACTACTAAATTGAAAGCAACCCAAGAAAAAGTAGCCATACAAGGTATCAAAGGTTCATACCATTATCAGGTGGCCCGTACTACTTTTGGACCAGAGGCAGAAATACTGGAATGCCTGACCTTCACGGAACTGGTCAGGAAAATCACCACTGAGGAAGCCACCATCGGTGTATTAGCATTGGAAAACTCCATCGCAGGAGCCATCTTGCCGAATTATGACCTTATGGATAGAAATAACCTCAGAATAACTGGTGAATTCTATCTTCCCATCTCCCATCAACTTATGGCATGGCCGGGACAGAGCATCCAAGAAATCCAAGAGGTTCGCTCCCATCCAATGGCCCTATTACAGTGTAAAGCTTTTTTTGAAGAGTACCCTCATATCCGTTTGGTAGAAGATTTGGATACTGCATCAGTAGCGAAGACCATCCATGAAGAACAGCTAAAAGGAGTAGCGGCTATTGCCGGTAAATCAGCTGCTGAATTTTATAAGTTGGACATTTTGGCCTCTGACATTCAAACCATCAAAAACAATATTACCCGTTTTTGCATAGTCACCAAGGAAAAGGAACAAGTTCCAGCAGAAGGATTTGACAAAGTTTCTCTTAAATTAGTCATTCAAAATGAAAAGGGGAGCTTGGCCAAAGTACTCAACATCATGAGTAAAAACAATCTTGACCTTTCAAAAATCCAATCCCTGCCAGTTATTGATAAACCATGGCATTATGCCTTCTTCATAGATTTAATTTTTGAGAAACTTTCCGATTATCAAACGGCCATGCAGCAAATCCAAGATGCAGGCCATCAGATCAAAATCATGGGAGAGTACAAAAACACCAAAATTGCCTAAACATGATCCAAGCAGCCAATCGCCTGAACAAGGTCAAGGAATACTATTTTTCCAAAAAATTAAGAGAAGTGGCCAGGTTAAAATCAGAAGGTCATGACATTATCAATATGGGAATAGGAAGTCCTGACCTTCCTCCACATCCTTCAGTAATAGAAGCATTAAATAACACCAGTAAGCTGGACAACTCCCATGGCTACCAAAGCTATCAGGGGATTCCGGCACTAAGGGAAGCCATTGCTTCATTCTATGAAAAACATTATGGTGTCAATCTGGACCCGGCTCATGAAATTCTACCCATGATGGGATCCAAGGAAGCCATCATGCACATTTCCATGGCTTACTTGAATCCCGGTGACAAGGTGCTTATCCCAAACCCAGGCTACCCTACCTATACTTCTGTAACAGAATTGGTGGGAGCTGAAGCTATCTATTATGATCTTAAGGGAGAACACCAATGGCTGCCAGATATGGATCAGCTAGAGGAATTCGCTAGCCAAGGAATTAAATTGATGTGGATCAATTACCCCCATATGCCTACTGGTGCAAACGCCAATAAAACTACACTAAAACAGTTGGTGGATTTTGCTATAAAACACCAAATCCTATTGGTTAACGACAATCCATACAGCTTTATATTAACGGAGGAACACCTCAGTATTTTAAGCATTGAGGGAGCAAAGGAAATCGCTTTGGAATTAAACTCATTGAGCAAAACGTATAATATGCCGGGTTGGAGAGTAGGAATGCTCTGTGGAGACAGCCATTTTGTAAAAGAAGTCTTAAAGGTGAAAAGCAATATGGACTCAGGTATGTTCCTGGGCATCCAACAAGGGGCCATTGCCGCATTAAGCCTAGACAACTCCTGGTTTGAACAGATGAACAACATCTACCAAAAAAGAAGGGAATTGATATGGAAACTAGCAGAAAGAATTGGTGCTGTATGTGACAAAAAAAGCTCTGGTATGTTTGTATGGGCAAAGCTTGCAGATAGAACAGACCCACACTCCTTGGTTGACAAACTATTGTATGAAAACCAAATATTCATTACACCCGGAGATATCTTTGGCAGCAATGGCAATGGATATATCAGGTTTTCACTTTGCGTGCCGGAAGATATTATTCAAAAAGCATTCGAGAGAATAAATAGCGCTTGGACCAAATAAACTAATCATCATGAGGAAAATACACATAATAGGCCTTGGCCTTTTGGGCGGCTCCTTTTCATTGGGATTAAGAGCAGCGCTACCTAACCTGACTATTACGGGTATGGACCATAATCAAACTCACCTAGATCAAGCCCTTAGTTTAGGGATTATTGATGAAGCAAAAGCAACTCCTGACCGGGACACTGATATTGTGGTAGTGGCCATACCGGTACATACAATCATTCCTGTTCTAGAAGATTTATTGGACAAGGTCAGTGAACAAACCCTCATCATGGACTTTGGATCCACAAAGGAAAATATCTGTGCCAGTCTCGAGGATCACCCTAAAAGGAAAAACTTTCTTGCAGCTCACCCAATAGCAGGTACAGAATACTCAGGCCCAAGCGCTGCTTTTCCAGGCTTGCTACAAGACAAAATCATGATCCTTTGCGAACTGGAGAAAACAGACCTGCACCTTAAGTCCAAAGCCTATACAGCATTTGAAGCCCTCAACATGAAGATTAGGTTCATGGAACCACATGAACATGACAATCAACTGGCATTTGTTTCCCACCTTTCCCATATCAGCTCTTTTATGCTCGGCAAAACCGTGCTTGATAAAATGCAAGATGATAAAAACATCCTTGATATGGCTGGAAGTGGCTTTGCCTCCACGGTAAGGCTAGCAAAAAGCTCTCCTGACATGTGGGCCCCCATACTTCAGGAAAATAAAGACAATGTGCTAGAAGCTCTCAATGGCTATATCAGAAACCTAACAGAATTCAGGGATCATTTGGCTTATGAACAATTTGAAGACCTGCGTAAAATAATGAAAAAGACCAATCAGATTGGGGAAATTTTAGATCTGAAAAGTTAGACCAATCGCTTTGACAGTGATTTGAAATAAGCAGGCGCATATTGCAGCCGGCTACCATACCAAGAAAACATTTCACCATCCACCAAAACCACTTTACTATGCGGAAACAGCTTCTGGAAGACATCCAAATGTGTTTCTTTAAACGGAAATGGTTCAGAGCTTAGAAAAATGAAATCTGGATTGAGGTCTTCGATTTCTTCTATTTTTAAACTAGGGTATCTTTCACTTTCCAATACATTCTCAAGCCCGTTCCATTTAAGCATCTCATCTATAAAAGTCTTTTTTCCTACGCCGATAATCGGTTCCTGCCAGATCAGGTACAGCACTGTACCTATTCGCGCCACTCTTTTCAACCAGTCTTGCTGTATTTTACCAATTAACTTCTGAGCTTCTCCCTCTTTACCTGTCAGTGCTCCAATATCGGATATCATTTTAAAAGCATCCGACAAATTATAAATATCACTCATCCATACAGGAAACCTCTGCTCCAATATTTCAATACCCTCTCTGTAGTTTTCTTCCTTATTACCGATAATCAAATCAGGTTCTAGAGCCTTAATCACCTCAAACTTGAATTGCTTAGTCCCACCTATAATGGTTTTTTTCTCTTTTAAGCCCTTGGGACGAACACAAAATTTGGTAAGACCGACCAGTTGATCTTCCAAACCTAAATCCACCAACAATTCCGTCTGGGAAGGCACCAAGGAAACAATTCGCTTTGGCATTTTTGCAAGCGTTACCTCCCTCCCCATTTGATCTTTATAAAGCTCTTTCACCATTTTTCATCCAATTTAATACTAAAAAACATTCCTACTCAAGTCCACCCCACAAATATAAACACGTCAGCTAGCAAGAATCGCGCCCCCTGCTAAATAACATAGTTGAACTAAAAAAGACCAAAATCACCCTTATCGAAATTTATTGCTGCATAACACAGAAAACAGCAGTACACAAAAAAATCCCTGAAAAATTCAGGGATTTTTTTAATACCAATTAACCGCATAAAGAAATTTGTTCGCTACTTTTTCTCTGAAAATCCTATTTGGAAACCCCAAGAATCCGCTTGCAACATTTAACGCTTTCAAAAAACAAATTTATCGAAAGGAGTTATGGCACAATTTATAATAAAAAGGAATATAATAAAAATTACCTTTCAATTTATTTAAAACCAATTTTCGTTTTATTGTTTTTCATATAAAAATAAGATCGAATCATCTCACAAATGGCACACCTTCTCTATTTATTCAGGACAATGAGGCACTGCCTCTCCGCCCTGCTGAGCTGAAATTTCACATTAAAGCCGATAATTAGGATCAACGATTTATTTAAACAAAAACAGGAAATTCTTGTAGCTGTTTGTAAGCCCCTGATTTTTGATCATACTGTAAGCAGATATGTTCTAACCCATTACTGATCGCCATAAATTCAGCCCCGATCGTCTTATTGTATACACATACTTGCTCCACCACCTTTTGGTTTAATTTTACTTCAGGAGCTTTGCATTCAACCAAGAAAAAAGGCTTCCCCTCCCGATTAAGCACCAAAATATCGAAACGTTTGTTCAGCTTATTATACTTCAGTCCCCTCTCTAATGAAAATAAGCTTTTGGGGTATTTCTTATAGCTGACTAAATAAAAAATGATATGCTGTCTCACCCATTCTTCAGGAGTCAAAACCAAATATTTCTTTCTTAATGAATCAAAAACACATAACTTCCCATTCTCAGAAGAAAACTGAAAGTTCGTAGTTGGCAAATTAAGAGGCTTATTCAAAAAAGGGTAATCGGCTGCTGTCATGCTGCAAATATCACTGCTTCAAAATGGAAATAAAACTAACCTTAAAAAAAATGAAACCATCTGCTTCAAAATTTTTGTTATCAGGTCTTACTTTTTTGATTTTTGCTTGCCAAGAGAAACAAGCTGTTGACCTTATCATCCATAATGCGGTCATTTACACTGTTGATAAGGATTTTTCAAAAATCGAGGCTATGGCTATTTCAGAGGGAAAATTTCTGGACTTAGGTAGCAATAATGAAATATTGGAGCAATACGAAGCCCCCAACACCTATGACCTCAACGGCCAGTTTATTTATCCAGGATTTATAGATTCCCATGCCCATTTCTACAGGTATGGAACGAGTCTAAAAATCGTCAACTTAGTCGACTCGAAATCTCCAGAGGAAATGCTGGAAAGGGTAAAAGCACATAGAAAAAATCACCCTAACCAAGCTTGGATTTTAGGAAGAGGATGGGATCAAAATCAATGGGAAGAAAAAATCTTTCCCAACAAATCCGCACTTGACCAAGCCTTTCCTAATACCCCGGTCCTACTGACCAGGATAGACGGTCATGCCGCACTAGCCAATCAAAAAGCGTTGGATATGGGAGGTGTCCATGAAAACACAGAAATCCTAGGAGGTAAAGTCATTACTAGTAACGGAAAGACCACAGGACTTCTAGTAGATAATGCTATTGAGATGGTCAGCGCTAAAATCCCTGACATTAGCGAAGCAGAATCACGACAAGCATTAATGGACGCTCAAAAAAATTGCTTTGAAGTAGGCCTGACTTCCGTCGTCGACGCAGGAATAGACAAGGAAACCATTGAACTAATGGAAACCATGCAAAGTGAGGGACTACTTAAAATGAGAATTTATGCTATGGTCAACCCCACGGCAGAAAACAAAGCTTATTATTTTGAGAGGGGTCCCTACCAAGACGAGTCCATAACCGTAAGAAGCTTTAAGATATACGGAGATGGCGCTCTAGGATCGCGAGGGGCTTCCCTATTGGCTCCATACCATGACAGACCTGGCGAAATTGGTTTTCTACTCAACACCTATGAAAACTTCTTGAGTACTGCTGAGGAAATCCATGACCATGGATTCCAAATGAATACTCATTGCATAGGAGATTCGGCCAACAGGACTTTGCTAGACATATATGCCAAAGTTTTAAAAGGGAAAAATGACATGAGATGGAGAATAGAACATGCTCAGGTTGTCAGCCCTAAAGACCTCAGTAAATTTGCTAAATACAATATTATTCCTTCTGTACAGCCCACACATGCGACCTCTGACATGTACTGGGCGGAAGACAGACTAGGCCCGGAAAGGATAAAGACCGCCTATATTTTTAAAGAATTGTTAGATCAAAACGGAAAAATAGCACTGGGCAGTGATTTTCCTGTAGAAAGCATTAATCCCTTATACGGTTTCCATGCAGCAGTATCCAGACAAGATGCAAACAACTGGCCAGAAAAAGGTTTTCAGCCCGAAAATGAGCTGAGTAGGGAAGAAGCATTGAAAGGAATGACTCTCTGGGCGGCTTTCGCAAATTTTGAAGAGCAGTTAAAAGGAAGTATTGAAAAAGGTAAGCTAGCAGACTTTGTTATCCTTAAAAGGGACCTGATGACAGCACCTGAAACCACTCTGAGAAACCTAAATATACAGGCCACTTACCTCGGTGGTGAAAAAGTTTATTAATCAAGTCAAATTTTTCTAAATGCTCAAATAGGGTAACAATCTATCCAACCAGTCCTTGGTGAAAATTTTGATATTCAATAAATCATCCAAGGACTGGTAATCACCGTGCTGCTTCCTATAGGCAATAATCACCTTAGCCTCACCATATTTGACATATGGATGAGCAGCCAAGTCTTTTACTGAAACTTGATTGATATCAATCTTACTTTTTACAGCTGGCTTAAAAATAAAGTACTCAAAAATCCCTTTGGCCACCTCTTCTTTCAGACCATAAACCTCTAGAAGTTGGGATTTTGCATACATCCCCCCTAGCTGCTCCCTGTATTTTACAATCCTGGCTGCCAAAACACTTCCTATACCAGGAACTATCTGAAGTAAAGAAGAATCTGCTTCTGAAAAATCAAGCTTATTGATCAACTCCCTTTCCTGCTTAGGCCTTTCCCACCTTCCAGTATCAGGCGCAGAACTAACACTTGTTTTTACCTTAGAAGCTTGCTCAAAATTATCTTGATTATCAAAGTCATGGATTCTAGCTTCCACCATTTCCAGGTACTTCTCATATTCCCGCTCAGCCGCTCTATCCGAATACCAATCCAATACTTTTGGTATCCATACAAGAACAAACAATATGGGGACAACCAATAAAAATCCCCTAGATTCTCTTTTTGTAAAACCTAAATAGGCCTTCAAAAAATAAAAAATTCTCTTCTTCATAAAAATGACGTTTAAATGAACAGCTATCCTCCTAAAAAACAATAAATTGGAGTAGTGATAGATTTTGACTATCTCCCATAATATAATTGTATTGGAATTATTTTCAAAGATTTAGCATTATTGCATTGAATTAGGAATTCAAAAAAGACCTACATGCTATTTAGACAGATTTTAAATTACACTTAGAAGGTCGAAATAATTCATTTGATCCCTATTCTGTAATAAATTTGCAGTTGAATAACACTTATATAATGCAGCATAAGTTTAGAGCCATAAGTCTATCATACAAGAATGCACCTGTAGAAATCAGGGAAATCATTGCATTAGACAATAAGGCCATACAATCGCTTCTGATAAAGTTAAAGGAATTTTTCAATGTGAAAGACACCCTTATTTTATCTACCTGTAACAGGACAGAAGTGTATTATGCGCATGAATTGGACTTGAGTGTAGAGATCATCAAACTGATCGGTTCTGAAAAGTGTGTGCATGACATCGTCTCCTATCTTGAATTCTTCAATATCATCAATGATGATAAAAAGGCCATCCAGCATCTTTTTAAAGTATCCATGGGCCTAGAAGCTCAGGTTGTGGGTGATATGCAGATTTCCAACCAGGTAAAGCGAGCTTACCAAGCAGCTGCAGATGAAGAAATGGCAGGTCCATTTTTACACCGATTGATGCACACGATCTTTTTCACCAACAAAAGGGTGGTTCAGGAAACTGCTTTCCGTGACGGTGCTGCATCAGTATCTTATGCTGCCGTAGAACTGATAGAAGAACTCACTTCTAACACTAGAAATCCAAGGATCCTATTGATGGGATTAGGTGAAATCGGTGAAGATGTAGCAAAAAATATGGTGTACCTACCCGAGGCAGAAGTCACCTTAACTAACCGTACCTTCGAAAAGGCCCAGAATATGGGAGCTGAATTAGGATATAAGGTTATTCCTTTTGAGGATGTTTATGAAGCGATAGAATCTGCGGATGTGATCGTATCATCCATTTCCGCTAAAGAGCCTTTTATCACCAAGGAACTGGCAAAAAAACTTGATATCAAAAGCTATAAGCTTTTTGTGGACCTTTCAGTACCTAGGAGCATTGAGACCACCATTGAAGACGTACCTGGGGTATTGCTTTATAATGTGGACAATATCCAAAGCAAGGCCACAGCAACCCTTGAAAAAAGATTGGCCTCTGTCCCTCAGGTAGAAAACATCATAGAACAAAGCATTGAAGAGTTTTACGATTGGAAAAAGGAAATGATGGTTTCTCCAACCATTAATAAACTTAAAAATGCACTAGAGCAAATCAGAAAAGAAGAACTTGAGCGCTACCTTAAAAATGCCAGCGAAAAAGAATATGCTATCATTGACAAGATCACCAAAAGCATGATGCAAAAGGTCATTAAAGTACCCGTGGTACAATTAAGGGCTGCCTGCAAAAAAGATCAAGCAGAAGAAATGATCGACATTATCTCTGATTTATTTGACCTGGAAAAAGTAAATATCAAGCATTAACAAGGTTCCAACATCTTCGATTTGTACGGGTGAACAGGCTAAAAAAAGCCTGTAGCCGATTCTCCTATTTCAGGTTTTTTTTGCCACACAAATAAACATTTTTTGAAAATACATACATTCCTAATACTTTTAGGAATTCTACATTAATAAGTAAGTACCTATGAACATTTACGGGAAATGGGCTTTGGCCATTTCAATGTTTTTAACGAGTATCAATCTTTGTCAATCCCAGATTTACGAAGTTTATGATCAGCAGTATAATTTAGTCCAAAAGATCAACAATGACCATATCTTCCTTTTGAGCGAGTCCATCAGGGTGAGCGACAAGGATAAAAAGTTAAAACTCCTCAACCATAGTTACGAGCCTTTTATTGAACTGGAAGGCGCTGAAATCTATCAGTATCTCGCGCCTTGGATCATAGTGACCAATGAAGGGAAATTTGGTGCTTACCATGAGTATGGTGAACAAATCCTCAAAGCAGAATATGACCATATAGATACGCACTATAATCAACTATTGGCCAACAAAGGCAATGTCTATTTCCATTATGACATTGGCAACCAAACATTTCAGACCTTAGGCACCTTTCAAGATGCATTTATTGCACAAAATGGACAAGTCATCGCCAAAATCCCGTCGGGCTATTTACTACCTCTATCCTCTAATCCCAAACAGAAATACCAAGACTTATCTTCCGTTTCCGATGGAACAATCGTATCCCATGAACCAAGTGGTTTTGGTATGATAAACCGAAAAGGGGAATACATACTTGATCCTATTTTGGATAGCTTAAGTCATATTGAAGGAGAATATTTCTATGGCTATAATGAAAACCAATACATGCTCATTAAGGCCTTGGAAGATGATGCAGATATCCGATACAGCAGTTATCATAAAATCAGCTTAGAAGATGACGATGTGATTTTGGAGTATATCCACGGAAAGCTGAGAAGGGTTATGAAAAAAGACGGCATCCTACTGGACATAGTGGGCATGCAGGAAGTTGTCCGCAAAGACCCTGAGCACTATAACGTCTATTTCAAAAATGGAAAAGTAGGTTTATTGGATCAAAAAGGCGTTTGGAGAGTCATTCCAATGGAGGGAGTTACTGCGATCTACCCCGGCAATGAAGACCTATTTGGGGCTGTTAAGGACCATCAGTTTGGTTTTGTAAACAGAAGTGGAAACCTGGTCATCCCATTCCAATTTAATGCAGTCAACAAATTCTCAGAAGGCCTTGCTGGTGTTAAAACCGACAACCAATGGGGCTATATAGACCGCAATGGAGACTTGGTCATCAATTATCAATTTGATGAAGTAGGCGAATTCAATAGAGGCTTAGCCATCGTAAAGAAAAATGGAAAATCCAATCTCATTGACACGAAAGGGAACCTCCTCCTAAAGGATTATTATAATGCCATTTCGCTTTCTGATGACCAGTACTATATCACTGAAGAAAATGACTTGTATGGGATTGTAGACCCACTAGGCAAGGAAATCACCGCCCCTATCTTCCAATCTATCAGGAGAGATGGCTACGATAGAATTATCGTACAAAGGAACAACAAATTTGGAATTTTGAAAGATGATGGTGAACTGGCCCTACCAATTTACTATCAGGCAATTTTGGTAGATAATGCTACTAACAAAATTTTGGCTGAAGACATTTATACCCCACCCTTACTTGAAGATCCCAAGGATAAAAAGAAGAAAAACAAGTAACACAAATAGAAAAGGCGCTAAATTTGATTTTAGCGCCTTTTCTATTTGTGTGTTACAAAATCAATGATAGAAATTATTTTTCACCTTTGGATTTACCATCTCCTTTCTTACCCTCATCAGGTTTGGCAATAGCATCTCTCATTTCAGTATCCGACTTAATATTCTCCATTTTGTAATAATCCATTATCCCAAGATTCCCACTTCGAAAAGCTTCTGAGATAGCTTTTGGAACTTCCGCTTCAGCCTCAACGACTTTAGCTCTCATCTCTACATTACGCGCTTTCATTTCTTGCTCCAAGGCCACGGCCATAGCTCTTCTTTCTTCTGCTTTGGCTTCCGCTACTTTAAGGTCAGCAGAAGCTTGATCAATCTGCAACTTGGCCCCAATATTTGTCCCCACATCAATATCTGCTATATCAATGGACAAAATCTCAAATGCAGTCCCCGCATCCAAGCCCCTTTCCAACACCAACTTGGATATCTTATCAGGGTTTTCCAATACACTTTTATGGGTCTTGGCAGAACCAATAGAAGTAACAATACCTTCCCCTACCCTTGCCAAAATGGTATCCTCACCTGAACCACCCACAAGTTGAGCGATATTTGCCCTTACAGTTACTCTTGCCTTGGCAATCAGCTGAATACCATCAGCGGCCACAGCAGCAACACTTGGGGTATTGATTACTTTTGGATTTACCGAAATCTGAACTGCCTCAAATACATCCCTCCCAGCCAAGTCAATGGCCGTAGCCTGCTTAAAGGAAAGGTTGATATTAGCCTTATCTGCAGAAATCAAAGCTCGGATTACATTAGGAACATTTCCTCCTGCCAGATAGTGCGTCTCCAGTTCGTTGGTCGTCAACGCAAGCCCTGCCTTTGTAGCTGTAATAAGCGAATTTACAATAATGCTCGGCGGTACTTTACGGATCCTCATACCAATCAATTCCCCAATACCCACCTTTACATTGGCAAAAATGGCTGTAATCCAAAGATTGACAGGGACAAAATAAAGAAAAATAAATAGCAATATCAGCCCTCCAAAGGCTGCTACTAGAATAAGTGCTGAATTAGAAAATTCCATAGTCTATTGTTTTATGATAATTCTGTTGTTTTCAAGTTGATGAATCTCTACTTCTACCCCCGCCGAGATAAATCCTGAATTTGATTTGACTTCATATATTTTATCACCAAATTCCGCTTTTCCATAAGGTTTGATATCAGAAAGGGTTTTACCCCGCTGCCCCACCTGCAATCCTACCAAACGATCATCATAAGTTCTATTTGAAATAGTATCCTTTAAAGAAAATCGCTTCCAAACACCGGATTTGAAACCATAGAATATGACCACTACATTGGCCAACACAGTCGCCCCCAAGACAATCAAAGCTGTCTGTGAGGCATAATTCTGGAAGGCAAAGAATATCCCCAATCCACTAAACAAGAACCCCAAAACGCCAACCAAAGTGGTTCCAGGAACAAAAATCACTTCCAATAAGACCAATGCCAGCCCTATCAAAAGAAGGCCTATTATAATTACCCAAGTCATAAAAATTAAAATTGATTTGCTGAAAATAGAGAGATTTTTCGGGATTATAAAATGAAAATAAAAGTTTGACAATAGCCAAAAATCACTTTTGTACATCCCTTAAACAAAACTGCCTCAAACGGCCTTTCAGTCAAAATCAAGACCTGAAGAACCTTCTGAGGCAGCCAGTTTATAAACATAAGATTACTTAGTAGGCCTTGGCAAATAAAACCCTTCCTTTTGATGGCTTGCCCGTCAACACGCACTCACCTGCTTCTGCTATTTGATCCAATGGAATACATCTAATTGTAGCCTTTGTCAATTCCTTGATCTTTTCTTCCGTCTCAGAAGTACCATCCCAATGCGCAGAAACAAAACCTCCTTTCTCTTCCAAAACAGATTGGAATTCCTCCCAAGTATCCACTTCAGTGGTTTTCTCATTACGGAAATCTAAGGCCTTTTGATAAATATTAGCTTGGATTTCATCTAATAAATCTACCAAAAGCTTTTCTATCTCTACTTCCCCCAGATTGACCATTTCTTTGGTCAAGGTATCTCTCCTTGCCACTTCAATGGTGTTATTAGCCAAATCCCTTGGCCCCATTGCTATTCTTACCGGCACACCTTTCAATTCATACTCTGCAAATTTCCAGCCTGGCTTGTGGGTATCTCTATGATCAAACTTCACCGATATTCCCAATGGCTTCAATTTATTCATGATTTCATGTGCCTTTTCTTCGATAGCCAGCAATTCCTCCTCACTCCTAAATATAGGAATGATCACTACCTGAATGGGTGCCAATTTAGGAGGCAAAACCAGTCCTTTATCATCTGAATGAGCCATGATCAAAGCCCCCATTAGGCGGGTACTCACCCCCCAAGAAGTCCCCCAAACATATTCTAGTCCCCCCTCCTTAGTTGCAAATTTCACATCAAAAGCTTTGGCAAAATTCTGCCCAAGAAAATGAGAGGTTCCAGCTTGCAGGGCCTTGCCATCCTGCATCATCGCCTCTATACAGTAAGTCTCCTCCGCGCCTGCAAAACGTTCATTTTCTGTTTTTAGCCCTTTCACGACAGGCACCCCCATATATTCCTCCGCAAACTGGGCATATACATTCATCATTTGCTCAGTTTCTTCTATGGCTTCTTCACGTGAAGAATGCGCAGTGTGTCCTTCTTGCCATAAAAATTCCGCTGTTCTGAGAAACAATCTGGTTCTCATCTCCCATCTCACCACATTGGCCCATTGGTTCACCTTCAAAGGTAAATCCCTATAAGACTGTATCCAATTCTTATAAGTACTCCAAATCACCGTCTCAGAAGTAGGACGGACTATTAGCTCTTCCTCCAACTTGGCCTCAGGATCTACCACTACACTTTTATTGTCCTCCGAATTCTTTAGTCTGTAATGAGTAACCACAGCACATTCTTTGGCAAAACCTTCCACATGACTTGCCTCTTTGGACAAATACGACTTAGGGATAAAAAGCGGAAAATAAGCATTACTATGTCCTGTATCCTTAAACATCTGGTCCAGTTGCTGTTGCATCTTTTCCCAGATCGAATAACCATAGGGCTTAATGACCATACACCCTCTCACAGCGGAATTCTCCGCCAAATCAGCTCTTTTCACTAGTTCATTGTACCACAGGGAGTAATCCTCACTTCTTTTTGGCAGACCTTTGCTCATTTGTATTATTTGTTGTTTTGAAAAAACTATTTAACTTTAGTTTCTATTTTGGGAAGCAAATATAAATTAAAAAATTATAACCATCTTCCGAAGAGCACGTATATAGTGTTGAGTGTTGTAAACTAAACTATTATGAATAAAATTTTCGCATATCGATACCTTGGTTTCCTTGCCGCCCTGGGAATGGTTGGATGTAGCAGTAGTTATAGTGCTATGAATGGAGAATCAGACGACATGTATTTCATGGCTTCGGATGATGCAGTAGTAACAGCAAATGCAGTTTCCAATAATACACCAAACAACTTCAGCAGATATGCTGAAGTCGAGGATACAGAGCAATATGCTCAGGAAAATTTTTCAGCTAAAAATGTTAATCCTGAATATATCGCAAAATACCAAGTCCAAAATGACACGATAACAGACGATATAGTGTATTTTGACGATGCCCCAGTTGAAGGTAATACCCAGGGAAGCGGAGATGTCAATGTTTACAATAATTTTTATGGTTATAGCAATCCGAAAGGCAATAGCTCTTGGAATACTAATCCATGGATGTACAGCTCTTTAGGATTCTATGGCGGACCTTATGGGTTATATCCTAGCTTTGGTTTCGGAGGATTTTACGACCCCTTCTGGGATCCTTGGTATGGTTTTAGGCCAGGATTCAACCTATCTATTGGGTTTGGGTTCGGTTTTGGAAGACCATGGGGCTACAGACCGTTTTATAGTCCATTCTACGATCCTTTCTGGGGACCTAGTTACGCTTATGGCGGAGGATATTATGGAGGTTACTATGGCGGATATTATGGTCGACCTGTTATCATCAATAATATTTACTCAAATGAAAGCAGAAGAATTGTAAGAGCCGCAAGTTCAAGAAGAGGTAGCTCAGTAATTTCCGCCAGTACAAGAAGGGCCACTTCCCCTACAGCTTCAAGAACCGATGCAAGAAGAAGTTTGGTCAACAGGGTCGACGCTAGTAGTAGCAGATCTTCCACAGATTTTAACAGATCTCAAAACGATTATACCAATGGCAGAAGCAGAATTACTTCCGCCACGCCAAGCAGGAGAACTGCTAACTCTGCAGTGATGACACGTCCTAGCAGCAGTGAAAGATCCAGAAGTGCTTACAGTCCAAGCAGAAGTACCACAAACCGCTCTGTGGCTCCTTCTAGCAGAACTAGATCCACTTACTCTGCCCCAAGTAGCAGAACCAGAAGTTCTTCACCATCATATAACAGGAGTTCTTCCCCTTCTTATAACAGAAGCAGTACGCCCAGTAGGTCCAGTAGTACTTATTCGACTCCTACTAGAACCAGAAGTTCTAGTAGCTATACTCCATCCAGAAGTAGCTCATCATCTTCCAGGAGCTCAGGAAGCGTGAGCAGAAGCTCTGGAGGTTCAAGAAGAGGGGGAAATTAATCCCCCTTTTTTTACAACATTTCCTTTCTCTTTCGTTAAATATTCAAGTATCCTGATAACAAAACTTAATGGCTTTTATTAGCCAGTGGGATTTCCATTTGAAAAATTTATGAGATTTAGTACTAAAAAAATTTTGGGCACAGTTCTTTTGGGGATTTTGTCTATCAATTTATCAAAAGCCCAAACCTTCGATGACGCATTGAGGTATAGTTATTATAATGCTACAGGCTCTGCAAGAATAATGGGGATTGGAGGCAGCCAGTTTGCCCTTGGAGGAGACGTTTCTAATATTTCCGGAAACCCCGCAGGTTTGGGATTCTTCAGAAAATCTGAATTCAGCTTTACCCCTTCCTATGAAAACTGGCAATCAAATTCCAGTATCAATGGACAAAGCCAGTCTGAAAACACAGGGAATTTTTCCCTTCCGAATTTAAGTATGGTATTCAGTACGGCAAAAGACCCTCTCAATCGTGACAGCTGGAGAGGCCACTCTTTTGGTATTAGTATCAATAGGATCAGTAACTTTAACAATACTTTTAGTTACTCTCATAACCAAAGTCCTTCTTCACTATTAGATTATTATGCGGCAAGTTATATTGATGGAGAACCACCAGTTGGAGACCCTTCTGGACTCCCATTAGATGTGGAACTGGTATACTTTGACAATGCCACTCAGAACTTTTACCCTTCAGATTACACCTATAATTATAATGCTGACGGCACCCCTAACTACAATGACCCGATCGCCCCAAATCAGTCTGAACTTGTAGAAAAAGAAGGCAGTTTAAGTCAAGTTACCTTTGCTTACGGCTCAAACTATAAAAACAAACTGTTTATAGGTGGGTCAATCGGTATTACATCCTTCAGTTTTTCTTCTTATAAAACCTTTAATGAAGAATTTATTGACAACCAAAATATCAAAGCCTTGGATTACACCATGCGAGAAAACCTTGGGCAAAGCGGCACAGGTATTAACCTTAATGCAGGCTTAATCTATAAACCTATAGACCAAATTAATATTGGACTGTCTTATAGCTCTCCTACTTGGTACAGGTATGATGATAATTTTGATGCAGATATTACAGCAGAGTTTTTTGGTTTGGATGGAGCGTCAGAAGGTGAAGTATATGCACAAAGCAATATTTATTCTTCCCCCATCAACCTAAGAACCCCAAGTAAATTGAGTGCAGGAGCAGCCTTCTTTATCAATAAGAATGGTTTTATCACGGCTGATATAGATTATCTTAATTATGGCTCCATGCACCTCTCCTCTCCTGATTATAGCTTAACGGGAACAAATGATGAAATCAGTATTTCCGCTGGAGACGCTTTGAATTACAGAATTGGAGCTGAGTATAGGGTGAACTTATTTAGATTTAGGGCGGGTACAGCACTTTATGGTGATCCATATAAAAACACTGATTTTGACAGGACCAAAACTCAATATACTGGAGGAATAGGCGTAAAACTAGCTAAAATGTACATAGACTTTGCTTTTGTTCACAGTCAGTTTGACACCTTTTATTTACCATATCCTGGAACTGATATCATTTCAACTGATAATAAAAGTAATAAAGGAATGCTTACTTTTGGATTTAATTTCTAAAATAGGTCATCAGCTCAGAAATAAGAAACTCAGTGGTAATATCATCTCCGCTGAGTTTTATTTTTGCCTTCTGATAAAACTCCTCCCTTTCTGTCAATAAATCATATAGCTTTTGTGAAATTTCTGCCGTATCCAATCCTTGAAACATCGGGCGCTTGTCGGCTTCATTTTTAGTCAAACGCTTCAAAAGCTCACTGACACTTACTTCCAAATACACTGAAATCCCCCTTTGGTTGATCAGCTCCATATTCTCATTATAACAAGGCGCTCCCCCACCGGTTGAGAGCAAAAAGGAAGATTCTTTTTCCAATAATGCAGCCAACACCTTTGTTTCCAACTTCCTGAAATACCCCTCTCCTTTTGACAAGAAAATCTTGGGTATTTCCATCCCTTCCGCCCTGACGATTTCTTCATCAAGATCATAAAAATCAAAATTTAATTGTTTGGCCAGTAGCTTACCTAGGGTTGATTTACCAGAACCAGGCATACCTATCAAAACAATCTTAGAATGGTGCTTCATGGAGAGAGTAAACTTTTTACTTCCTCTGATTGAGGAGTATTATTGATGTGATATTTTTTTACTATAGTTCCTTCTTGGATCAATATTATTCCCGGGTTGGAACGTATCATTGTTTTCACCACTGTGGCATCCCCATAATAATATGGAATATCCCACCCCTTTTCTGCCAAAAGGCCCTCAATTTCTTCAGCAGAACTTGCCGTAATAACTAGCACCTCTATATCACCTTTCAATTCATTAACCAAAGGGGTAATTTTATCCAACTCATTTTTGTCAACTTTCTCAAGGTTATTAAACAAAACCAACACTTTGTTTCCTTCAAGGATCAAGTCAGTAAAATCCCCCTGGTCTGTCCATACTGCAAAATCAGAAATTTTGGGCAAAAACTCAGGATTCTTAAGCTGCATATCCACAAACTCATAACTTTCATCTGTAGGGTACTCATCCAATATCACTTCCTTCCCATCCTTGCTCATGATATAGCGGTATTCTAGCGTTCCAGAAGGCTGCATAGCTTTTTGAATATTTACCCCTTCCTTATACGCTCTAAAATCAATAATAGGAAGATTCCTAATGGCGTAAATAGACACCAACAGAGCTCCTAAGAAGCTTAACATGACAACGACTTTTGCCCACTTTCCATTACTATCCAACAGGTCCTTTTTAAATAAAAACAACACCCCAATCAACACCAATAGAACAATATCCTTATAAAAGGATTGCCAAGGAGTTAATTTGATTGCATCTCCAAAACAACCACAATCTGTAACTTTGTTAAAATAGGCTGAATAAAAAGTTAGAAATGTAAAGAACACAATAAGCAGCAACAAGAAATTAACGGTCAGGTTTTTCTTGACATTAAAAATCAGCATCACACCCAAAACTACCTCCAATACAATCAAAACAACCGATATAGTCAATGAATAAGGTATAAATACCTTAAAAAAACCCGCTATATCCTGCGAAAACACCTCGAAATACTCCTTCAGCTTAATAGAGGTCCCCACAGGATCATTCACCTTGATAAGCCCTGAAAAAACAAACAAGCCTCCGACCAAAAAGCGAAACAAGTTTAATATTATCTTTTTAAGCATTTTTTGCTTCCTTTAACTTGATCAAACAAAATACGGAATAATTAATCATGTCCTGATAGTTGGCATCCACGCCTTCAGAAGCCAAAGTCTTACCTTGATTGTCTTCAATTTGTTTAACCCGATATAATTTCATCAAAATAATATCAGTAATAGAAGAGACACGCATATCTCTCCATGCTTCCCCATAATCATGGTTCTTGTTTTCCAAAAGGGAACGGGTAGCATCCACCCATTTATCATACAAAGGCTGTAATTCCTCAAAACTAAGTTCAAGCCTATCATCATCCTTTAGATCCAACTGAATCAGCGCTATGATACAATAATTGATAATCCCAATAAATTCATCTTGAATAGGATCATTAACCATCTGAGTCCCTTTCTCCTGAATGGAACGAATTCTTTGAGCCTTGATGAATATCTGATCTGTAATAGAGGGCAGACGAAGTATTCTCCAAGCTGTTCCGTAATCAATGGTTTTCTTCTTAAAAAGTTCTTTACAAAGGGTAATAACTTGATTATATTCGCCTACTGTTTGCGTTTTCAAAGCAATATTGATTTAATGAAAGATACTCCAAAGTCTTCTTTAGAAATCGAAGATAAATTATTTCCCTCAAAAATAACACTTCAAATCAAAGGAAAGCTCCTATTCTTAAAAGATCCTTGCGTAATGGGAATCCTGAACATTACTCCGGATTCCTTTTATGCAAAAAGCAGAGTCAATCAAAATGAATCCCAAATCTTGGATAAGGCTGAAAAAATGATTCAAGAGGGGGCCGAAATTCTTGACATTGGAGGGTATAGTAGCAGGCCCGGTGCAATAAACATTAGTACAGAAGAAGAAATCCAACGGGTCATTCCATCCGTAAATTCCATTAAGCAGCGTTTCCCTGACACATTATTATCCATCGATACTTTCAGACATGAGGTAGCAAAAGCCGCAGCTGATGTAGGGGCTGATATTATCAATGATATTTCTGGAGGAGAGCTAGATCAAAAAATGATCCCAACCGTGGGGAAATTAAAAATCCCGTATATCTGCATGCATATGAGGGGCAATCCTGAAACCATGCAGGCCAAAACGGAGTATAATAATATTGAAAAGGAAGTTTTACTTTTTTTCAGCGAAAAGATAAAGCAATGCCAAGAAGCTGGTATTCATGACATCATCCTTGATCCTGGCTTTGGCTTTGCCAAAACTATCGAGCAAAATTATAGGATTATTAAAAACTTATCTTATTTTAAGTCTATTAAAAGCCCTATATTAGCAGGAGTCTCTAGAAAATCTATGATTTATAAAACACTAGAGATTACTCCTGAAGAAGCCTTAAACGGAACTACAGCCTTGAATATGGCTGCCCTGATTAATGGCGCTAAGATCCTAAGAGTACATGATGTAAAAGAAGCTAAAGAAACGATAAGATTATATAAAAACATTTACCCTTGAACTTACTATTTAAAATAGGTTTTTTAGACGTATCTATCGTCAATATTATAGACATCACCTTGGTCAGTGTTCTGATTTACCAAGTCTATAAATTGATGCGGGGAAGTGTTGCGATCAAAATTTTCTTGGGATTCCTATCACTCTATCTGGTTTATTTGGTCGTTAATGCCGCTAAAATGGAGCTACTTTCCATTATTTTAGGCCAATTCATGGGAGTCGGTGTAATCGCTGCAATCATCTTATTTGCCCCTGAAATCAGGAAATTTCTCCTCATCATTGGTAAAACCTCCATCCTGTCCAATGAAAATGTACTTCAGGAATTATTGTTCTGGAGAAAGAAGGAAACCATGGCCTTTAACATCACACCAATCATTGAAGCATCCAAGTCTTTAGCAGGGACCAGTACCGGAGCCCTCATTGTGATCTCCAGAAATTCAGAATTAAAATTTTACGCTGACAGTGGTGACCTTATTGATGCCGTGGTATCCAAAAGATTATTGATATCCATTTTCAATAAGTACAGCCCTTTACATGATGGTGCTGCAATCATTTATAATGGAAAGGTAAAAGCCGCCCGTTGTATTTTACCTGTTACAGAAAAAGAACTTCCTGCCCATTTTGGATTGAGGCATCGAGCAGCCATTGGAATGTCAGAGGCTACGGATACTTTGGTATTGATCGTATCTGAAGAAACTGGCCAAGTTTCAATGGCCAAAAATGGAAATATCCTTCACAACCTTTCATTTCAGGAAGTCAGAGAAATGATTAACGCCTACTTAACCGGAACGGATATAGATGATAAATTTGAATATATAAGCCCCTTTGAAAGTAAAAAATTAAAAACAGCGTCCAACTGAAGTATAAAAAAGGCAGCCTACTATTTGCTGACTGCCTCTATTTTTTCACTTACTTAATCACATCCAGTTCTTTCCCAACAGCGATAAACGCTTCAATAGCTTTATCTAAATGTGATCGATCATGAGCCGCTGAAATTTGTACCCTGATCCTTGCTTGACCTTTTGGCACTACAGGATAGTAGAAACCTATTACATAAACCCCTCTTTCCAATAGTTTTTCTGCCATCTTTTGCGACAATACTGCATCATACAACATAATAGGTACAATTGGATGCACACCAGGCTTAATATCAAAACCAGCCTCTGTCATCTTTTCCCTAAAATAACGGGTATTATCCTCCAGTTTATCCCTTAGCTCGGTAGTACTGCTAAGCAGATCAAATACAGCTATGGAAGCTCCAGTGATCGACGGCGCCAGTGTATTGGAGAACAAATAAGGTCTGGACCTTTGTCTCAGGATATCTATGATTTCTTTTCTTCCAGAGGTAAATCCACCAGAAGCCCCTCCAAGAGCCTTACCTAGGGTACCAGTAATGATATCCATCTTGCCCATCACACCTTTTAATTCATGGACGCCTCTCCCCGTTTTACCGATAAACCCAGTAGAATGACACTCATCAGACATGACTATTGCGCCATATTTCTCCGCCAGTTCAACGATTTTATCCATTTGCGCAATTGTTCCATCCATAGAGAAGGCGCCATCTGTCACAATTAATTTCTGCTGGGCTCCTTTTTCGGTAGCTTCCTTTAGCTGCTCTTCAAGGTCCTCCATGTCATTATGCTTATACCTAAAGCGCATGGCCTTACAAAGTCTCACCCCATCAATGATAGAAGCATGATTAAGGGCATCAGAAATAATGGCATCCTCAGGGCCTAATAACGGCTCAAAAACGCCTCCATTGGCATCAAATGCAGCCGCATACAAAATCGTATCTTCTGTACCCAAAAACTCACTGATCTTTCTTTCCAATTCCTTATGGATATCCTGTGTACCACAAATAAAACGCACTGAAGACATACCATAACCATGGCTATCAATGGCATCCTTAGCAGCTTGAATTACCTTGGGGTGACTGGAAAGGCCCAAGTAATTATTGGCACAAAAATTCAAAACCACCTTCCCTTCATCAGTGGATATTTCAGCCCCCTGTGGGGAAGTAATGATTCTTTCGGTCTTGTAGAGTCCTGAATCTTTAATTTCTTTCAGTTCCTTTTCTAATTTCTCTTTCAAACTTTCGTACATTTTTTATTTGGATTTAAATTCTATTTATTACTTTGAGAAATCTTTCGTCTAAATGTAGTTGAAATTATTTATAAATGGTAAAATTGAAATTATTAATTTTACACAAATATAAACCCTAAACGTTAAAAGAGATTAAGCTAAAATGATTTAGCTAAGCTCAGGAAAATTATGGAAAAAATACTAATTACCGGAGCAGCCGGACAATTGGGCTCAGAGCTTACCTTAGCATTGGCTGAGATTTATGGTGGAGAGAATATCTTTGCCACAGATATCAATGAGTCAGTAGCACACAAATTTGATTATTGCAATTTCCTTCCACTAAATGTAATGGATCGGGAAGGATTGACAAAAATCGTCAAAAACGAAAAAATCACACAGATATACCATCTAGCGGCCATCCTTTCTGCCACAAGTGAAAAGAACCCTCTCTTTGCTTGGCAACTCAACATGGAAAGCTTGCTCTCCATTTTAGAATTGGCAAAAGAGCAAAAGCTGAATAAAATTTATTGGCCATCCTCCATTGCTGTTTTTGGCCCCAACACGCCATTGCAAAACACACCCCAGCACTGTATCATGGACCCTAACACCGTCTATGGCATTTCAAAACAAGCTGGAGAAAGATGGTGTGAATACTACTTCCAAAAACACAATGTAGATGTAAGAAGCATCAGGTATCCAGGATTGATTGGCTATAAATCATTGCCAGGTGGCGGAACAACCGATTACGCAGTAGATATCTTCCACAAAGCCATCGAAGGAGAAGATTTTGAGTGCTTCTTGAAAGAAGACACCTATCTTCCCATGATGTATATGCCTGATGGGATCAAAGCCACCCTCGACCTTATGCACGCACCTGCTGAAAACATCAAAATCAGGTCTAGTTATAACCTTGGAGGAATCAGCTTCAACCCAAAGGAACTTTATGATTGTATCATTAGTCAAGGCGCAAAATTCAATATTAGTTACAATCCGGATTTTAGACAAAACATCGCGGACACTTGGCCTGACAGCATTGACGATAGTGCTGCCCAAAAAGACTGGGATTGGAAACATTCCTATGGGTTGGAAGAGATGACCAAAGATATTTTGACTAACTTACCAGAGTTTTTAGTCAATTTTAAATAATTAAAGATGAAAAATTTCTATCTGCTAAGCATCGCTGTTCTTTTCTATCTGACATTTGCCTGTGATCAACCTGCAAATGAAACGGCTAACCAAGAACAGCCGGAAACAGGAATTTCCACCGCAGCAGATAAGATCCTCGAGAAAAAAACTTCAACTTGGTACACCTACGAAGGAACCATTCCTTGTGCTGACTGTAAAGGCATAAAAATGGTTCTTCAACTGGAGAACAATCCCGACAAGACCATTAGAGAGTTTAGGTTGACAGAAACTTACCTAGACACTCCAGAAGGTGACAGAAGCTTTGAAACCACTGGCACTTACGAAGTGAGCTATGGCATGAAAGCTGATCCAGGAGCCATGTTGATAAGCTTAATTGATGAGAATGACCAACAATTCAAAACTTTTCTTCAAGAAAAAGATGGTATTCACTTCACCCTCTTGGACAAAAACAAAAATAAAATTGATTCGAATTTGAACTATACTTTGACACAAAAATAAAACCTGGCTAGCCAGGTTTTATTTTTTACCTAATATTTCTTCTTTTTTAAAGCCTGCCTGAATCTCACCATCAGGAAAAACCATTACTGGCCTTTTGATCATGCTACTATTTTTTGACAATAAAGGGATGGCGCTTGAGGCTGATTCTGCCTGGGCCTTTTCTTCATCACTCAATTTTCTATATGTAGTCCCTCGTTTATTCAACAAAACTTCCAATGGAACCTTGGAAAGAAAGGATCCTAAAAGTTCAGCTGTTGGCTGCTCCTTTTTATAATCATGAAAATCGTATTCCATCCCATTTTCTTCCAACAACTTAAAAGTCTTCTTCATTGTATCACAATTCTTGATACCATATACTTTTATCTTTTCTTGCATATATTTTCTATTTTGATGCTAATTTATTAGATCAAAAGTAATAGACTGGCTTTTTCCGGGCAATTATTTCATTAAAATATCCAGCATAAAAGCTGATCAATAATCATTAACACAATAACCAAGTAAGCCACTTATTTGTATTGAATGAAAAAGAACAGAAAATTAACCAAATGTCTAAATTGTGACCAAAACTTAAACCTTGAGGACAATTTCTGTCCTAACTGTGGTCAGGAGAACATGGACAAAAATGTCTCCATTGGGCTTTTTATCAAAGATTTTTTCTCCAATTATATCAGCTTTGAAACCAAACTTTTTAGAACAATCCCGGTTTTATCAGCCAGCCAGGAAGACTAAGTATTGAATTTAACGAAGGTAAAAGAACGAAATACATTCACCCCATTAGAATGTACCTCATTCTGTCTATTTTCTATTTTTTCATTATCAGTAGTCTCCTGCCAAAAAACCTTATAGACAAGGCCATTAACATGAATTCCACTCCTCCAGATTCATCCACTTCAACGGTAATCAATCTCACAGATTCTTTGGAGCAAAAAGAAATACAGGAATTGAAAGAGATTTTTGGAGATATAAGTACAGATAGCCTTTCAAAAAAACTTAACCTGCCTGACACATTAGATTCTTCGCCACTGCCCACAAAATCCGATTGGCAGGAGTTAAAAATCATGGCACAGGATGAAGAAATCCCTGACAGCACTTTTATGGATTTGCTTCATAGCAAATACAATTTCATGACTGATCTGGACGACACTATGGTTCGAAATTTCATTGCCAATTCCAATCTGTTTTTTATCGAATCAGCTAAAAACCTTCCAGTGATGATGTTTGTGCTGCTTCCTTTTTTTGCTTTATTCATGAAGCTGTTATACATCAGGAATCCTGGTTTCTATGTGGAGCATTTGGTGGAAGGCTTACATTTGCACAGCTTTGCCTACCTTATTTATGGACTTGGTCTATTATTGATAAAATTCACTCCTGGAATCAGCGAATGGACTTTTTGGCTTTGTTTTATTGTAGTCAGCACCTACACCTATATATCCCTTCTTAAAACCCAAAAACAAGGATGGTTCAAAACCATGGTAAAATTCTGGTTATTGGGATTCTTCTATTTCACTACCCTGTCCATTGCAATTCTGGTTGAGCTCTACCTCTCCTTACTATTGGTATAAAAAAGCCAGTTCGATTGAACTGGCCTAAATTCCTTATGAGTGGATCTCTTTAAGCGATTCCTCATTGGCATAAATAATATGCTCAATATGCTCCTGCTTCAGTGAGGTTGAAAGGAATAAACTCTCAAATTGGGATGGCGCCAAATAAACCCCTCTTTTCAACATGGCCTGGAAATATTTCCCAAACAAAGTTGTATCTGATTCCTTGGCAGACTCAAAGTCTGTCACCTCCTTATTTGTGAAGAACAAACTGTACATACTACCTAAATGGGTTGCTGTATAATCTAGTCCTAATTTCTGCAAACTTTCTTTGATACCTTCTACTATAGCATTACCCGTGGCCTGTAAATCTTTATAAACAGTTGGTGTATCATGCAAGTATTGCAGCATCGCTAAACCTGCTGCCATAGCAATTGGATTCCCAGAGAGTGTGCCAGCTTGATATACCGGCCCAGAAGGTGAAACAAACTCCATGATTTCTTTCTTGCCACCATATGCACCTACAGGCATTCCTCCACCTATAATCTTACCCATGGTAGTCAAGTCAGGAGTAACGCCAAAAACTTCCTGAGCGCCACCTTGTGCAAGACGGAAACCAGTCATTACCTCATCGAATATCAACACAATTCCCTCTTCATCACAAACCTTCCTCAAGCCTTCCAAAAAGCCTTCTTTAGGCAATACAAGCCCCATATTACCGGGAACAGGTTCCAAAATAATTGCAGCTACTTCATTTTTATTGGCCGCCACCAATTCTTTAACTGCTTCAAGGTCATTATAAGGGGCTAACAAAGTATCTTTTGCCGTCCCCTTGGTGACGCCGGGGGAATTGGGTTCTCCCATTGTAATCGCTCCAGAACCGGCTGCAATCAAAAAAGAATCACCATGACCATGGTAATTACCTTCAAACTTGATAAACTTATCCCTACCTGTATAACCTCTTGCCAACCTAACTGCGGACATCGTGGCCTCAGTTCCGGAATTAACCATTCTGACCTTATCCACAGACGGAACCATACTGGTGATCAGATCGGCAATCTCAATTTCCTTGGAAGTAGGTGCTCCAAAAGAAGTACCATCCTCCATTGCTTTAATAATCGCTTCCTTTATCATCGGGTGATTATGTCCAATGATCATCGGCCCCCAGCTATTGATCAACTCTATGAACCGATTTCCATCCTCATCAAAAAGATATGGACCATCGGCCTTTTTTATGAACAAAGGATCCCCTCCTACTGCTTTGAAAGCTCTAACTGGAGAATTTACTCCTCCAGGAATAAATTTTTGGGCCTTAGCAAAAAGCGCCTTACTATTATTGATATTCATTAAAACTATAATTTAATTTCTTCTAGTTTTCCAGCATTCAATTTCAATACTGGAACATACTGATTGGAGTGGCTATTGTTAAAATTCAGACCGAAACTTAAACTTCCTTCTACATTATTATTTTGGTCCAAGTTTCTTCTAAAATCAAACCCGCGCTGATTATTAATGGTTTTTGCTAGCCAGTTCATTAAATCATACCCTACATAGGCATTGGTCCCGGGATATACATGATATCGTTCAAAGAACCTATATCTATAATCCTCTACCGCCTTCTTCGACAAATCAATGGTATTATTCCCTACAAAATACAATTCATTCCCATCTAACATATCAAAATTGGCAAAATTGAAATACAACCAACTGTCCATCACAAAAATTGGAGTTTCTGTTGTCTGAGATTCTAATAAAGAAAGGGTTGGTGACGCGATATAAGGATCATCCGAGAAAATCACTATTTGATCTACGGATGCTGTGCTTCCTGGCCTAACACCTATATTTTCCATAAATCCCCTGATACTACTCGAATTCACCTTTTGATTGAAGACCAACCTATAACCTCTTTTGGATGCTTCCTCGGCAAACTCACGAGCCATCAGTTCATCACGGGTAGAACCAGAATAAGCCAATGCTATCCGGTTACCTTTAACATGTGACCTGCTATAATTCAGAATCCTATCGACAATCACCTTGGTGGATGGCCTAAAAAGATATGCATACTCCATCCCATCAAAACCATCTGTGATATTAGAAAGGGGATTGACAAATGGAATCCTATTATTTTGTGCAAAACCAGCAACAATCTCCGTTTCTTCAGGGTAAAGTGGCCCCACAATTATATCAGCCTTAGAAAAAAATGGGTCAGCCAAAATCTTGTTTACCACTTCATTTTTCCTTTCTGTATCAAAAGTTTTGACCTCTATATCCATTCCTTGCGAACGAGCACGCTCAATAGCCATGCTAATTCCTTGGTACAATTCAAAAATAAAATTATTTCCTTCCAGATCACTGACGCCAGCCCCTCCTTGATAGTTAAATGGCAAAACGACTGCCACATCTAAGGTCTCATTCTTGATTCTGGCAGTGCCGGTATTCCCCTCCCCTAAATCCATATTCTCCATTTCAGCAAGAATCTTCTTCTCACCACTGGTCAAAACAGATTGGCTGAGCAGCTTCTCCTTCAAGGCAAGGGTATAACCTTTGTTTTGTTTAAAAGCCCCCCAATGTGCCGCCAAAAAACTGGTAGTTGCATTTTTGCTTAAATAATCATAACTGGCTTTATACCCCTCTTTTTTTAGCATCTCACCATCTATTTTACTTATTTGACTTAGACCATCATAGGCTTCATTTTGAGCAAAATAGACCAGTGTCAAAAGATAAAGCCCATCGTCTTCTCTCTCCCAATTATAGTTACCCAATAGATCAAGTAAGGTAGCCTGGGCCAATTGATATTGATTGTTTTTATAGGCGGACCTAGCAAAGTGATAACGGGCGTATAAGGACAAATTACCATACTCCTTATAATTCAAATAAGGCCTCAACTGATCCATGGCCTCTTCCTGATTGCCAAGGTCAATTAAGCGCACTGCTCCACTATATCCCTCCCCTTTTTGTTGGGCCATAGCAGATAAATGGAATATCAGCCCCAAAAGTACTATTAGATATTTTTTTTTCATGGGTAAGATTAACTTAGAATGATTTACCAGAACAAAAGGAAAGACCTCCTCATTGGATGAGAGCAAGCATCAATTGACGTGCTCATGACTAAACCTGTTCCTGAACGCTTTGAATCAAATTTTATACCTTTCTTTGAAGGTTTACGAATTTAATTGATTTTGATACAAAACCAGATAAAAAAAGCCTGATTTACACCAGGCTTTATAATTTTATTCCCACTCAATGGTGGCAGGTGGCTTAGAGCTGATATCATAAACAACTCTATTCACTCCTTTTACTTTATTTATTATTTCATTGGATATCAAACCCAAGAATTCATAAGGCAAATGCACCCAATCTGCTGTCATACCATCCACTGAGGATACTGCTCTCAGCGCAACCACCTTTTCATAAGTCCGTTCATCTCCCATTACCCCTACAGATTGTACTGGCAATAAAATAGCACCAGCTTGCCAAACTTCATCATATAGGCCATGATCCTTCAGACCCTTGATGAAAATATGATCCACCTCTTGAAGGGTCGCTACTTTCTCTTCAGTAATATCACCTAAAATCCTAATTGCCAAACCAGGACCAGGGAACGGATGTCTTCCGATAATTGCTTCTGGGATCTCCAAAGCTCTTCCTACAGCTCTTACGCCATCTTTAAATAAAGTATTTAATGGCTCAACCACTTTTAACTTCATGAAGTCAGGCAAGCCTCCCACATTATGGTGAGATTTGATGGTTGCCGAAGGTCCATTGACAGACACAGACTCAATCACGTCCGGATAGATGGTTCCTTGCCCTAACCATTTAACGCCCTCTATTTTGTGTGCCTCATCGTCAAATACTTCAATAAATGTATTTCCGATGGCCTTACGTTTATCTTCAGGATCTGTCTTGCCTTTCAAGGAATCATAAAATCGCTGTTTGGCATCTACTCCAATCACGTTCAAGCCAAGATCTTTGTAGGACTCCAATACCTCTTCATATTCATTTTTCCTGAGCAAACCATTATCTACAAAAACACAAGTAAGATGATCTCCAATGGCTTTATGAATCAAAATCGCAGCAACTGATGAATCCACTCCTCCAGACAATCCCATCACTACTTTATCCTCTCCCAACTTCTCTTTTAGGCCTTCTATGGTGGAATCAATAAAAATATCTGATGTCCAATCCTGACTGCATCCACAAATTTGGACCACAAAATTCCTCAACAAGTTCTTGCCTTCCAAGGAATGGGTTACTTCAGGGTGAAATTGAATACCATAAGTGTCTTCATCTTTCACTTTAAAGGCAGCCACCTTTACTGAAGGAGTACTGGAGATAACATCAAATCCCTCAGGTAATTCCTTAATGGTATCCCCATGAGACATCCATACTTGCGAATCATAGGATACTTCATGGAACAAATCTACGTGCTTATCTATATAACTTAGATTTGCCCGGCCGTATTCTCTGATCTCAGAAGGCAGTACAGTCCCACCATATTTCTGAGCCAATAACTGGGACCCATAACATACACCCAACAAAGGAAGTTTTCCACGGAATTGATCGAGGTCCAAATCTGGAGCCCCTTCATCCCTAACCGAACAAGGACTGCCGGACAATATAACTCCTTTTATATCTGGAGTAATTTCTGGGATGTTATTGAATGGATGAATTTCACAGTACACATCGAGTTCTCTTACTCTTCTGGCTATAAGCTGCGTATACTGCGAACCAAAATCTAGGATTAATATCTGTTCTGCCATGCGCAAAGTTAACCACACTTAAAGAAATGAAAAAGTACTTTCAGAAAATTTCGAAATAATATTTGGAATCCACTCAACAAAAGCTCTCCTGCTCCCACTTTATAGAATCAAAAAACCGTCACAATCAATCCAAAAAAGGCAAAAAAAGTCCCCGCAAAAACCGCGAGGACTTTCCCATATGGCAATTTAATTTGCTTTTAAACCCTTACTTTGGTATTTCCTCCACCTTCTAGGGTAATGCTAACTGGCGTATTGGTTTTCCAAGCTCCACCAGTAAAGTCTGGCACATCAATAGAGGTAGCTCTATTGGCTACAGACCATTCAGACAATGGAGAAATAGCACTCCAAAGGGCTGCATCATAAACATCTTGATCCAACGGAAGTCCATTCCTAAGACAATCCACCAATCTCCATGTCATCATAAAGTCCATACCTCCGTGACCTCCGATTTTCTTGGCCATTTCACCCACTTTCTTGGTGATTTCTGGAGTATATTTTTCCTTCAGGTCATTCATTTGTTCCTCTGTAAACCACCTATGTCCAGTAGCGACACCTTCTTTTGGCCATTTTCTAGCAATCCCCTTGGTACCGCTTACCAAATGGATTCTTGAATATGGTCTTGGAGAAGTCACATCATGCTGGATCATGATAGAACGCCCTTTCTTGGTTTTCACAATAGTGGTGTTCATATTTCCTCTGTAATCCTCTTCTGCATAAGAAGCAAAGAAATTATCCTCTTCAGCTAGTTCCTGGGCATGCTTCTTCATCATGAAGTCATTACTTGACAAGGAAGTCAAATAATCCATTTGGTCACCTCTGTTGATGTCCATGATCTGACAGATTGGTCCCAATCCATGAGTAGCATAAAGGTTACCATTTCGGAAGTTTTCCTTTAACCTCCACATATCCTCATAACCAGTTTTGCTGAAGTTCAATCCTAGCAAGTCATGTAAGTAAGCGCCTTCCCCATGCACGATATCTCCAAAGAAACCATCTCTGGCCATATTCAAGGTCATCATTTCGAAGAAGTCATAGCAACAGTTCTCCATCATCATGCAGTGCTTCTTAGTGCGCTCAGAAGTCTCCACCAATTCCCAGCATCCTTCCAAAGTAGTCGCAGCAGGAACCTCAATAGCAACGTGTTTATCTGATTCCATGGCATATACGGCCATTGGTACGTGCCAATCCCATGGAGTAAGGATGAAGATCAAATCGATGTCATCTCTGTCCACCATTTCTTTCCATGCATATGCTGACCCTGAATAAGTATCAGGATTGTGAGGCGTTCCTTTTAACTTTTCCTTCATCTTGTCCACCTTCTCAGGAACAAGGTCACAAATACCCTTTATCTCAACACCTTGTATTTTGCTCATTCGCTCTACGTGACCTGGACCACGCATCCCCAAACCAATGAATCCTACGCGAACTACATCTAGTTTTGGAGCGGCATAACCAGACATATTGAAACGCTGGTTTGCTTTTCTTTTGCTTTGTTTTAATACATTATCCATTTCGGCTTGAGTGAAGCCACTCATACCTGCTCCTACCAACCCCATGCCTGCCAATCCAGACAGCTTAAGAAAGTCTCTTCTATTATTGCTCATTTTTATTATATGGTTAGTGTAATTTTTCTCTTTTTAATTTCTTCCTTGGCCTAATTGACAGGACAATAAACCATCTTCTACTGACCAAATCGATAAATCCTTGCGGCATTGGAATAAAATATCTTTTCCAAAACTTCCTCAGGCAAAGCTAGTCCTTTAAAAGTCCCTGAAAATTCAGGAGCTTCCAATTCCTTTTCCGTTGCAAAGAAGTCCCAGTGGAATTTCCACAAATGCTCCAGCCTATCTGCTACACCTTGCTCTCCAAAAGACCCATCATCAATTACATCCGTTCCATAAATGATCCTGTCCTGATACTTGATCATGAAGTTTCTCACATCTTCCCATCTCTCCTTGGATTGCAATTGCAAATGACAAACTCTTTCTGCCAAGTCTGTGAGCAAGTTAGGATATTTATCCATTCGCTTACTTACTTCATCAATGCTGTATTCCATACTTAGCAAGTGAAGCCCCACAAAATTAAGCTTCGGATACTTTTCCAGCATATTATCCCTAGCATCCATTTGCGCCATATAGGAAGGATATTCTGGATGAAGGTACATGTGATATTCTGGATGACCCTGAAAATAATTCCTATCCGAATCAACAGTCATTTCTTCCAATGGCAACCAGCAATTTCTAGGCTCCCCTTGATGACCTATCAAAAGAATCTCATTTTCTTCCAAGTACTTGAATATAGGCGCTAAACTTTCATCATCGATCATGATAAACCTACCATCTTTATCCTGTAAGTCCATCCCGATATTTTTCCAGATTTTTACTCCAACGGCACCATTGTCCAGACCTCTTTGAATTTGTGCAATGGCCTTATCAGCCCAATCAGACTCACCCCAATTCTCTGTGGAGAAGGATGTGATATATTTGATCTGATTGGGATACTTTTTATCCAATTCCTTTATCACCTGCTCTTGTCCCTCAATAGAATCAAAAAAAGGAATCTCAGTAATAATGGAAAGAAACGATACCCCATGCGCTAACGCTTTTTCCATTTTTTGGGTGGAAGTAGTGTTCAGATGTACGTGGGCGTCAATAAAGGGGCGTATCATTTACTGTTCGTTTTTCATTATTTCCAACTTCTTAGTTACCAAACCGGTAACCGATTCTGTAGCCTTAGGAAACACCTTTCTAAGGTCGATCTCCTCATTTTCTTTCAACAATTGCTGAAGTGTTTTCATGAAGATATTTTTGATTTCAGTAGCAAGATTCACCTTACAGATACCTTTAGAAATAGCCTCTCTCAATTGGGCCTCAGGCACCCCAGAACTACCGTGCAATACCAAAGTTGCTGGTGTAGCAGCTGCAATCTCAGTCAATAAGTCAAACTGCAATTTAGGTTCTTCTTTATAGAATCCATGGGCAGTACCAATTGAAATGGCCAAAGCATCTACTCCTGTTTGCTCCACAAAAGTGCTTGCCTCTTCCGCTGTAGTAAAGCCTTGGTGCTCATGAGACTGACCTAACTTAGCCACATATCCCAATTCTGCCTCTACATGCGCTCCATATTTATGGGCTCTTTTTACTACTTCTTGGGTGATTTTCACATTTTCCTCAAAAGGCAATTCACTACCATCGATCATCACAGAATCAAAACCAGCATCCAAACAAGCCTGAGCCAATTCTACTGATCCTCCATGGTCAAGGTGAATCCATCCTTTCACTCCATATTGCTCCAATGCCGCTCTACCCATGGCAACGGCAGTATTTAAGCCCATATAATCAATTGAACTTTGGGTCAACTGAAGAATAATAGGTTCGTCCAAAGCTGAAGCGGCCTTCAATACTCCCTGAAGGGTTTCAAGGTTGTAGAAGTTAGTTGCTAAAAGGCCACGTTTCTTAGTGGTAAACTCTCTTAATTGATCTTTTATTTTCATTATGACGATTAGATTTCTTGATTTAAAATACTCTTGGCCCTACTTTTTAAGTTTTCCATATTATCAAAAGCACCGGTTCCTCCCGCCGCAGTAGTATTGAGTGCACCGGTCAGATTGGCAAACTTCAGGCATTCTTCCCAGGTATTTCCCTGTAGAAACTTACAGATAAAGCCTGCATTGAAACTATCCCCAGCTCCAATAGCATCAACAAATTGATCATTGATATAAGGTTCTGCCTTGATAATCTCCCCTTTTTGATAAACCAGTCCTCCTTTTATCCCCATCTTTAGGGCTATAATATTGGCATGGTCCTTCAGCTCTGCCAAGGCTTCATCTATTTCAGTCTTTCCTGTAAGAGAAAGCAACTCTGATTCATTCGGTAGAAATATATCCACATAAGGCAAACAGGACTTATAGTCAAAATCCCACTGGTCATCCGGATCTACTTGAAGATCCAGTGAAGTGCTCATCCCTGCTTCTTTGGCCTTTTTAAAGATCTCAGTGATATCTTTTTGAATTCCCTTTTGAAGAAAGTAATTGGACAAATGAAAATGCTTGTACTCCGATGCCTTTTCCCAAGGAATGTCTTCAATGGTCAAATCTTCCATAGCCCCACAATAAGTCACATTCGCTCTGTCCTGATCATAATTCATCACTACTGTCAAGCCCGTCTTGAACGCTTTGGAAACCGAAATATGCTCCACTCCGACTTGTTTGTTCTTTAAAGTTTCACACACAAACTGACCGAAATCATCATTTCCTACTTTTCCGCAAAAGGAAGTCTCAATTCCCAGGGTAGCTATATTGGAGGCAAATATGGCAGAAGAACTCCCCAAAGTCACATCCATCTTCTCGGCTACCTTTTCGGAACCCATTTCAGGAAATCCTTTGATTTGATTTAGGATCAAATCTATATTCAGTTCACCTACTACTAAAAGGTCTTTTTTATGCATAACTTAATTCTTTTATTGACACCTTAGGAAGCAATTCCTCCACATCCGAACGATACAACATTCCCAAATCTTCTCTCAGACAGTTAGCAGCTCCAAAAGCAACTCCATGCCTAGCGATCTCCTCGACAGAAAACCCTTGGTTCACCCCATAGGCTATCCCTGCAGTCAAACAATCTCCACTTCCAACAGTACTTACTACCTGATCAATCACTACATTGGCATGAATTATCTTTCCTAAATAGCCAAGATAAAGTCCTTCCTTTCCCCGGGTAAGTGCTACCAAATCCACTTTCTCACTTAAAACCTGCATGGCCTCCAAAGGATCATCCTTTCCACAAAGCTCCTTTGCTTCATGTTCATTGAGATGCAATCCAAAAAAACCTCTTTCCAGCGCATTGGCAAGTTGTATACCACTACAGTCCAAAATGACTTTTTTGCCTTTTTCTTCTGCTATCGCTGTCATTTCTGCATAAGCAAATGCTGGGCTTCCTTTAGGCCAAGAGCCAGAAAGGACTGCAAGACCAGCATTATCCAAATGCTCGCTGAAGTTTTTTATAAATGCAAGATACTGTCCCTCATTTAACTCGGGACCTGGCTCCAACAATTCTGTATGATGCAAATCCTCGTCCTCTGAAAGAAAGGTATAGCACTTTCTATTGGCACCTACCAATTCAGGCCCATAGCTTTTCATTCCCAATTCTTCACAAAACTCCCTTATCCATTTACCTGAATGCCCAGCCCAACTACCCAATAAATCAGTTTTTGAACCAAACTCATTAAGGGCCATGGCTACATGAACACCTTTTCCTCCTGCAAACTCCTGTAGTTTCGTTATCCTATTGGCAACACCCAGTTCCATCGTATTCAACCATGCATAAGTATCCACTGAAGGATTAGGACAAACTGAAAGGATCATGTCAATTTACTTTTTGTATATAATTACTCCTTGAACTACCCTGCTGATCGCTCCACTTACAGAAGGATTATCAGGTTGCAAGCCTAATTGAAGACATTTGTAAAAACCTAATAACTGCCCTACCATGGTAGCAGGCAACACATTGAATACCGCATCCTCAGCAGCTCCTTCAACAGGTATATTCAAAATAGAATTATACTCTTCTACATTTTCGTCACCGAAACAAACGGTTTTAATATCTCTTTTATCCTGTCCGATACTCAAAGCCAAATCATTTTCATATTGGACGACATGGGCATCTTTTGCAAATAAATATACTACCAAAGAATCCTCATTGGCCACTGCCCTAGGTCCATGCCTGAAACCTAAGAAAGAATCATGCTTACAAACCACTTGACCATCAGTTAGCTCCTGTAATTTCAAATGACACTCCCTTGACACCCCTAGCATTGAACCCGATCCAAGGAAAATCACTCTTTTGAAATCGCGTTCTGCCAAAGCCTCAAAATCTTCCAATTGATGATGCAGGATATGATTAGCGGTAGCAACAGCATTATCAAAGGCTGGTTTTAACTTATCCAATGCTTTAATTCCCGCAACCATCAAAACAGTCAGCAACATAGAAGTAAAACTTCCTGTCATTGCAAGGCTATTGTCATTTGCTGCTTCAGGCAATACAATTGCCAAACAGTTTCCTTCACACTCGTTGGCATAAGCCGCCAATTGCCCCTCAGCATTACATGTAATGACCAAATGATATATTTGATTACAAAACTTATCTGCCAATCTTACCGCTTCCACACTCTCTGGACTATTCCCTGACCTTGCAAAAGAAACCAAAACTGTTGGTGTACCAGCCATGAAAAATAATTCCGGATGCGTCACCAAATCGGTAGTCGCAATGGCCTGAGTCAACACACCGGTTTTTTGCTGAACGATGCCCTGAGCTGATTCTCCGATAAACGCCGATGAACCTGCCCCAGTCAAGATTATCCTAGCATTACCTTTTTCAAAAATTGGATCAACAAAATCCTGGATCTTCTCCTTCATTTGATCCACTTGTTCATAAACCTGGCTCCATAGCTCTGGCTGCCCAGCTATTTCTTTTGCTGTGTGAAATGCCCCTTTTTTCTCTGCTAATTCAGTATTAAGGGTCAAGTAAGTGGTTTGTATCATATCTATTTTTTCTATAAAATCAAATTAATCGGGCAACCTCACCTGCACAAAACTTCATGCAAGAACCTATTAATTACCTTTTGATTACAAAAACCTCTCAGAAATCGACTTACGCCCAATTTCCTTTCGTTTTATAACTACTTCAAATTAAACGAAATAAAATGAAACAAAAAAATTTCAATACGTTTTTAACAAAGCTGCAAACATGAACCTAGCCTTGCCTTCCTCTCCTATCCACTCATATTAAGGAATCAAAACGAGGATTTTCGGCCACTATTATCTAAAATGAGAAAAAATCAGTTTAAATCATTCTTTACATAACCGATTAGAAATTAATAATAAAATAATTATTTCAATACATTTAATTTTCATTTTCTTACGTTAAATTGAAACAAGTAAAAAACATCTTTATCCTATAAAAAAAGGACAGCTTTTGGCTGCCCTTTAATATTTAACATATTTCACTATCTCCTATTCGATGTATTTGAAGTTAAATCCTGGATCTAAATCCTCTAAAAATGCTACAATCAAATCAATCACTGACTGAATATCTTTTTTACTAGCTGTCTCGACAGTAGTATGCATATATTTCAAAGGAAGAGAAATCAAGGCAGAAGGCACCCCATCATTGGAATAAGCAAATGCGTCAGTATCTGTACCTGTACTTCTGGAAGCCGCTGCTCTCTGAAATGGCAACTTCCTTTTTTTTGCTGAAGCGATGACCAAATCCAATAGCTTTTTATGTACTGAAGCCCCATAAGTCAACACAGGTCCTTTACCAGCCACCTGTTCTCCGCTTGTGATTTTATTATACATGGGAGCTGTAGTGTCATGGCATACATCAGTAATCACAGCCAAATTGGGTTTTATCTTGGCAGCGATCATTTCAGCACCTCTTAACCCTATTTCTTCTTGTACCGCATTCACAATATAAAGACCAAATGGCAATGCTCTTCCGCTGTCTCTTAACTTCTTGGCTACTTGAGCTATCATATAACCTCCGATTCGGTTATCCAGCGCTCTTCCTGCATAAAATTTACCATTTAGATCCATCAGTTCATCTCGGAAGGTCACCACACAACCAACATGAACCCCTAATTCTTCTACCTCTTCCTTTGACCTTGCTCCTACATCAATAAAAATATTTTCCAAGCTTGGCTTATCTTCCTTATCTCCCTTCCTAACATGTATGGCCGGCCATCCAAATATCCCTGGGATTATCTTCTCATCTGTGTGGATATTTACCCGCATGGAAGGCGCAATCATATGATCTGAGCCTCCATTTCTCCTTACATAAATATATCCCTCTGGCGTAATATAGTTCACAAACCAGCTAATTTCATCAGCATGAGCCTCTATCACCACTTTAAAAGAGGCTTCTGGATTGATAACACCTACTGCTGTGCCATAAGCATCCGTAAAATATTCATCCACATAAGGCTTTAAATAATCCAACCAGATTTGCTGACCAGAAGCTTCAAAGCCTGTGGGAGAGGCATTGTTTAGGTATTTATAGAGAAATTGTTCTTCGTTTGTCATAAAACTAAATTAATATGGTATTTGCTTATTATGTTAAATGTAAACTACTTGATTAATACTCTAATCAAGTAACTATGTTACAATTTTCTACTCTTTTTTATAGAAGAAATATGGCCATTTAAGAGCTTCAAGCAATCATAATGATAATCTCGATAATCTTTTAGATCATCTATAGAAATCAAACCTTCGTCAAAAGCAACAATCATATGGTCTAATGTTTCAAAAAGAGATCCTCTAGCCTGTCTACAAAATTGGATATTCTCATCATAAGTTCCTCTTCCAAACCCTTCCGCAATATTATTCCCTATAGACCTTGAAGATTTTTTCACCTGACTGACCAGTACAAACTTCTCCTCAACCGGGAAATCGCTTACTAGGTTAGCGGCAAAAACCCTTAAATCTCTCGCTTTTCCCCATACTTCGAGCTCCTCAAAACTATTCATAAATTAAAATCTATAAAAACTACCATAACCCCATTACCAATACCTCCTATTTTCTCTCACAAAGGAATATTCCCATGCTTCTTTTTGGGCAGTACATCCACCTTGTTTTCCAACATTTTAAATCCAGAAATTAACTTTTTCCGGGTATTCGAAGGTAAAATCACCTCATCCACATATCCCCTGTGCGCAGCTCTGTAGGGATTTGCAAATTCCCTGGTGTATTCATCGATTTTTTCTTGCAGCTTTTCCTCGGGATTCTCTGCATTAGCAATCTCCTTCTTAAAAATGATCTCTGCCGCCCCCTTTGCTCCCATCACGGCAATTTCAGCAGTCGGCCATGCAAAATTCAAGTCAGCACCGATATGCTTGGAATTCATCACATCATAAGCTCCACCGTAGGCCTTCCGCGTTATCACTGTTATCCGGGGAACAGTTGCTTCCGAAAAGGCATAGAGCAGTTTTGCCCCATTGGAAATAATACCATTCCACTCTTGGTCAGTCCCAGGCAAAAAACCCGGCACATCTACCAAAACCAATAAGGGAATATTGAAACAATCACAAAATCGAACAAACCTTGCGGCCTTAATAGAAGCATGATTATCCAAAACACCCGCCAAAGACTGAGGCTGGTTTCCGACGATACCAATACTCCTTCCTGCTATCCTGCCAAATCCAACGACCATATTATCGGCATAATCCTTATGCACCTCCAAAAAGCTGTCTTCATCAACAATTCCTCTTACCACCTTACGCATATCATAAGGATGATTAGGATTTTCAGGAACAATACTATCCAATTCCTTTCTCGCTTCATCCCTTCTCATTTCATAAAAATATACAGGAGCATCGTCCTCACAATTTTGAGGCATATAGCTTAACAGCCGCTTTATATTCATAATACATTCTACCTCATTTGCACAGGCAAAATGGGTCACGCCACTTTTCACACTGTGTGCACTCGCCCCTCCCAGCTCCTCCGCGGTTACATTTTCCTGGGTCACAGTCTTCACCACATTTGGACCTGTCACAAACATATAAGAAGTTTCCTCCACCATCATAATAAAATCTGTAATAGCAGGAGAATAAACAGCCCCTCCTGCGCACGGCCCCATGATGGCCGAAATCTGAGGTATCACACCTGAAGCTAAGGTATTTCTGTAAAAAATATCTGCATAGCCACCTAGTGAACTCACCCCTTCTTGAATCCTAGCACCACCAGAGTCATTTAAGCCTATTACTGGAGCTCCATTTTTCATGGCCATATCCATAATTTTACAAATTTTCTCTGCATGCGTTTCTGACAAGGATCCCCCAAAGACTGTAAAATCCTGGGAAAACACATAAACTAACCTTCCATTTACCTCTCCATAACCCGTAATCACTCCATCTCCTAGGTAATATTCCTTATCTAGTCCAAAGTCCTTACAACGGTGCATTTTAAACTTGTCTATCTCTTGAAAAGTCCCTTCATCTATCAATAAATCTACTCTCTCCCGCGCTGTCAGCTTGCCCTTTTCATGTTGAATTGCTATCCTGTCCTTTCCTCCACCTTGAAGTGATTCCTCATTTTTCTTTTTTAACAGATCCAATTTTTCTTGATTACCTGGCAAGGTATACACTCCTTTGGTTGAACTTTTCATGGGCTTATGTTTTAGTAGCTTTAACCAAATATAATCAGGATGGCCATAGGGATGAAATTTTCAGCTTCATTATGACTGTTGAATTATCCTGTTTTTTACAGCAACCATTTACACTCTTTCTCTCATAAAGTCCGGCAATCACTAAGCTTTTTAAATAAACTTTTTATATTCGCACAACCAAAAGAAGGGCATTATGAGAGATGCAAAGGCAGCCATCATTGATATGGGGACCAACACATTCCATTTGTTGTTAGTAGAACTTGATAAAGGTGGTTTTAAAACCATCTACAAGGAAAAGGTCCCAGTAAAAATTGGACAAAAAGGAATAAGCAAAAACTTTATCCACCCGGATGCTGAGAAAAGAGCCCTCGATACCCTTACGCATTTCAGGAAGGAAATTGATGCAAATGGTATCCAGCAAATTTATGCTTTTGCCACCAGCGCTGTACGTAATGCCCGAAATGGAAGCCAATTTGTAAAAGACATCAAAGAAAAGGTCAATATAAAAGTAAATGTCATCGATGGGGACCAGGAAGCCCAGCTGATATATGAAGGTATTAATTTTAGTGGATCCTTAAATGCCGAAAACAGCCTTATGATGGATATCGGCGGCGGTTCTGTTGAATTTATCATCGGCAACGAAAAAGAGGTCTTATGGAAGCAAAGCTTTGAAATCGGGGGCCAAAGAATGCTTGACCTTTTCCATTATCATGATCCCATCCTCGGAGAGGAAGTTGTAAAGCTTACACAGTACCTCAAAGAAAAGCTCACTGATCTCATCAATGCCCTGGAAAAGTACAAACCCAAAAGGCTGGTAGGAGCATCCGGGACTTTTGACACACTCACTGACATGTACTATGCCTCTTCCAAACTCTCAAAAATACAAGGACAAAGTGTTTTCCACTTACCCAGGGCCGCATTTGAAATATTAGCCCAAAAGCTGGTCACCCTAAACAAAGCGCAAAGACTCCAAATCCCAGGAATGATCCCAATGAGGGTAGACATGATCGTAGTCGCTTCCTGTTTGATAGAATTTATCTTACAATATGTGGACGCTCCCGAACTTGTTTGTTCCAATTACGCTTTAAAAGAGGGGGTAATCTCCAGGCTGATCAACAAGAATGAAATGTTGCCATGTGGAGACATGGAAAACGCCAGACCATAAAATTTTAAATCATAGACCTTCAGGTCTCAGACCTTCAAATAAAAATCAGCATGAACTTTAACTTTGAAGGGCTATTTGCCTTTACCAAAAGTATTTTCATCAAAATGGGCTGTCCAGAAGAAGACGCCCAAACAGCCACTGAAGTTTTACTATCTGCCGACTTAAGAGGGGTAGACTCTCATGGCGTAGCCCGTTTATCCGGCTATGTGAGACTTTGGGAAGCTGGACGGATAAATCCCCAACCCAATATAAGAATCGTCCATGAAAGCCCTAGCACAGCCGTGGTAGATGGAGACGGGGGCCTTGGTTTGGTAGTCGCCCCATATGCCATGAAAGTAGCTATTGAAAAAGCAAAAAATGCTGGCACCGGTTGGGTTTCAGTCAAAAACTCTAACCACTACGGCATTGCTGGACACCATGCCATGCAAGCTTTAAAGCATGACATGATTGGCATGTCCATGACCAATGCTAGCCCATTGGTAAGCCCCACTTTCTCCAAAGAAAGATTATTGGGTACCAATCCTATAGCTGTAGCTATACCAGCCAATGAACAACCCGCTTTTGTTGCAGACATGGCCACCACCACCGCTGCAAATGGCAAACTGGAAATTCTACAAAGAAAAGAGGAACAAGCACCTTCAGGTTGGATACAGGACAAAGAGGGCAACCCCACCACCAATCCTTATGGTGTCAAAGAAGGTGGTGCCCTGCTCCCTTTGGGTGGCGACAGGGAACACGGCTCCCACAAAGGTTATGCACTGGGATCTATCGTTGACATTTTCTCTGCCGTGCTTTCTGGTGCCAATTACGGCCCGTGGGTCCCTCCATTTGTTGCCTTTTTACAGCCAGACCCAAACCCAGTTGGAGAAGGCATTGGACACTTCTTTGGAGCCATGAGAGTAGATGCTTTCAGGCCGGCCGATGAATTCAAAGCCCATATGGACAATTGGATCTGCAGATTCCGCAAAGCCAAAACCACTCCAGGAAATGAAAAAGTTTTGGTCCCTGGTGATCCTGAAAGGGAGCTTGAGAAAGAACGAATCAAGAACGGCATTCCTCTCCTTAAACCAGTAGAAAATGATCTTAGAGAACTCGGAAAAAAATTAGAGGTTGAATTCTCTCTTTAATTCCTCCCAAGACATCAACAACCCAAGCTATTGATGTCTTGGGTTTTATATTTTTTTGTTTTTTTTCATTTAACACCTTCTTAACCATAGAAATTTCAAGCTATTTTTTTATCTTATTCGCATGTCAAAATTCCATCATTACCAAACCGTCTTAGAGTGGACCGGAAATTCCGGTATGGGTACTCGCGGCTATCTTGCCTACCAAAGAAATTTTGAAATCATCACAGAGGGAAAGCCTCATTTATTGGGAAGTGCGGATCCCTGTTTTAGGGGTGATAAAACCCGCCACAACCCGGAAGAGATGTTTCTCGCAAGTATATCTTCTTGTCATATGCTGTGGTACCTTCATCTCTGTGCAGAAGCGGGTGTAAGTGTCGTAGCATATGAAGACCACGCTGAAGGCATCATGCATGAAAACAAGAATGGATCGGGCCAATTTAATGAAGTCGTACTTTATCCTGTGGTTACAGTGGAAGCAGAATCCATGAAGACTAAAGCCATGCAATTACATGAAGAAGCCAAAAAACATTGTTTCATAGCCAACAGCTGCAATTTCCCTATCAGACACAAGCCAGTAATAAGGTTGGCGAAAAAAAATGCTTCAGCCCAATACTGAGCCAATAAGAAGAATTTAATTTCTAAAAAAGTTGTCGAAACCTTGGCTTTTATTCGCCCTTTACGACCTTAAAACCTCAAGTTTCGGATAATAAAAAAAATCTTCTCACTTAAGACTCGATAAACTTCAAAAGGACCAACCCAAAGAAAAATTGCTCATTGGATTAATCCTTTCATGCATATTGTACAAGCAAGTCTGTTCACATCTTAAATAAAATCCTCTCCTTTACTCTTGGCATCAGAAACAAATTCTTTGAATTTCTTCTCAGCATCCAGCTTACATATAAGAATTACATTTTCGGTTTCATTAATCAAGTAATTATCCAATCCATGGACAACTACCAACTTTTTTGGAGAAACCTTAATATAACTGTTGGTAGTATCATATAACACTGCATTGGCGTCAACAACATTATTATCCTCATCCCTTTCCTTTATCTGGTGCACACTCATCCAAGAACCTAGATCAGACCAACCAAAGTTGCTTTTCAGTAAATACACATCCTCTGATTTTTCCATAATTCCATAATCCAATGAAACATTTTTCACTAAGGAATAGGCTCTTTTCACAAATTCGTACTCTTTCTCTGTGCCATAAAAATGATGCCCCTCTTCAAAGACCTCGGCCACTTCGGGCATTTGCTTTTCAAAAGCCTTTATAATAGACGCATTTTTCCAAACAAACATCCCACTGTTCCACACAAAGTCCCCACTTTCCAAAAATGTCTCCGCCAGTTTGGCATTTGGTTTTTCGGTAAAAGTCTTGACCTTTTTCAGTGCTCCCACATTTGCACCTTCTTTGTACTGGATATAGCCATAGCCGGTTTCAGGTCGATTGGGTTCTATCCCAATCGCGATTAGCCTATGATGATGCTCAGCTTCAGCCAGGCCCTGCTTGATTTTCCTTTGAAAGGAAATCTCATCTAACACCAAATGATCAGATGGAGTCAATATCACCCTTGCGTCTGGATCTGCTCGTTTGATCTTATAACTGGCATATGCCACACAAGTAGCCGTATTCCTTCTCAACGGTTCTGCAAGAATTTGACTTGCAGAAATATCAGGTAACTGCTCTTTGACAATATCTACATACATTTGATTGGTAACGACCAAAAAGTGCTCAGGGTCTGACAATTTCACAAACCGATCAAAGGTCATTTGAAGCAAGGTTCTTCCTGTACCTAAAATATCCAAAAATTGTTTTGGATAATTATTCCTACTATAAGGCCAAAATTTAGACCCGATTCCTCCGGCGAGTACTACAATATATGGTTGTTTTTGCATGATTCATTTTAAACAATACCCTCTTTCATCAAGTCATGAATATGGATAAACCCAACAATCTTTTCTTTATCCATAACGACCAATTGGGTGATGTTGTATTCCTTCATCATATTCAAGGCTCGAATGGCGTATTCTCCTACCCCTATGGTCTTGGGACCTTTGGTCATGATGTCCTTTGCCTTGACAGTAGAAAGGTCCTGCTTTTGCTCCAACATCCTCCTTAAATCCCCATCTGTCACAATGCCAACCAAGCTCCCCTCAACATTTTGGACTGCAGTTGCCCCCAGCCTTTTTCCACTAATCTCCAATATCACTTTGGCCAAATCATCCTTTTCCGAAACAAGGGGAAGAGTATCTTTTACCACTAAATCCTCGACAGTAAGATAAAGTTGTTTGCCCAAGGAACCTCCTGGGTGGAACTTTGCAAAGTCATCACTTCCAAAGCCCTTTGCCTCCAACAGACAAACAGCCAATGCATCCCCAAGTGCCATATGAGCCGTGGTACTTGTGGTTGGAGCTAAATTAAGTGGGCAGGCTTCACTTTCAATCGTGGCATCCAAAACAAAATCGGCTTGCTTAGCCAGATAACTATCTTTGTTACTTACCAAAGCTGCCAGCTTAGATCCCATTTTTTTGAGCATAGGCACTAAAACTTTCACTTCAGGAGTATTGCCACTTTTAGAAATACAAATTACAAAATCTTCCTTTTGAATCATACCCAAATCCCCATGAATGGCATCAGCGGCATGCATAAATAATGCAGGTGTTCCTGTGGAGTTCAAAGTAGCCACTATTTTGGTAGCCACAATGGCACTTTTGCCCACCCCGGTAATCACCACTCGCCCTCTTGAAAGCAGTATTTCATTTACACAAGCTTCAAATTCATCATCAATTTGACCAATTAAATTCTGTACTGCTTCAGCCTCTATTTTGAGGACACGAATGGCACTGTTTTTAATATTTTTTATTATATTCAATTTTACCGAGGTTATTATTAAATTTGTACAAAGGTAAAATTATTTACTTTAAATATTTAATGAAAAGCATTCGGCAAATCATTAAAAAGACAGAATGGAGTGGATATAAAAATTAAAGAGAACCTCAAGAAAATTTTTGGCTTCAACCAATTCAGAGGGAACCAAGAAGCAATAGTTGACAATATTTCACAAGGTAATAATACCTTTGTCATCATGCCCACCGGGGCGGGTAAATCGCTTTGCTATCAGCTACCTGCTGTCACAAGCGAGGGGACAGCCATAGTCATTTCTCCGCTGATCGCATTGATGAAAAATCAAGTGGATCAGTTGAATGCTTTTGGGATAAACGCCCACTTCCTAAATTCTACCCTCAGTAAATCTGAAACCAACCGGGTCAAAAGCCAAGTCCTAAGTGGAGACACCAAACTGCTCTATGTAGCACCTGAATCCCTCACTAAGGAAGAAAACATAACTTTCCTAAAGTCTGCCAAACTCAGCTTTGTAGCCATTGATGAGGCCCATTGTATTTCAGAATGGGGGCATGATTTCAGACCTGAATATCGAAAAATAAAATCCATCATTGGCCAAATAGGAGAGAATCTACCGATCATCGCCTTGACAGCCACCGCTACGCCCAAGGTCCAACAAGATATTCAGCGAAACCTAAATATGGAAGATGCTGATCTTTTCAAATCTTCCTTTAACAGGACCAATCTTTTTTATGAAGTGCGTCCTAAGGTCAAGAATGAGACCAAAAAGCAGCTTATCAAATACGTAAAGTCACACAAGGGCAAGTCTGGCATCATCTATTGCCTCAGCAGAAAAAAAGTGCAAGAAATCGCTGAACTGCTTAAGGTCAACGGAATCAACGCTGTCCCCTACCATGCAGGACTGGAGGCTGCTACCAGAGTAAAAAACCAAGACGATTTTCTCAATGAAGAAATCGAGGTGGTCGTAGCCACCATTGCATTTGGAATGGGTATTGACAAACCGGATGTCCGATATGTCATCCATTATGATGTTCCAAAATCCCTTGAAGGCTACTATCAAGAAACCGGAAGAGCAGGAAGAGATGGACTCGAAGGTCATTGTTTGATGTTCTACAAATTCGATGATATCATCAAGCTAGAAAAATTCAACAAGGACAAGCCCGTCAATGAGAGGGAAAATGCCAAAGTCTTGCTGCAAGAAATGGCTGCCTATGCAGAAAGCTCTGTGTGCCGTAGAAGGGTTTTGCTCCACTATTTTGGAGAAAGCCTCAATGAAGACTGTGGATACTGTGATAACTGTAAGAAAAAGAAAGATGCTTTCGACGGCCAAAAGGACATTCAAATAGCCATTGAAGCGGTTAAGACCACCAACCAGCGTTTTAATCTCGACCATATCGTCAAAGTCATCCAAGGTGAGCAAAACGAATATATGGAGAGCTATAAACACGATGGGCTTACCGTATTTGGACAAGGAAAAGACAAAGATGAGCGCCATTGGAAATCGGTAATCAGACAGGCCATGATCCTCCACTTCTTGGATAAGGATATTGAAAATTATGGTGTCATCAAACTTTCATCAATCAGCGAAGATTTCCTTAAAGATCCACATCCAGTGATGTTGAGCAAAGATCATGATTTTGAGGAAATGATAGAAAATGAGGAATCAGAAGAATTCAGCAATGGCAAAAAAGCTTACGATGAAAAGCTCTTCGAACTGCTTAAAGTAGAAAGAAAAAGGGTTGCCAAATCAAAAGGATTGCCACCATATGTAATCTTCCAAGACCCTTCATTGGAAGAGATGGCGACGGTCTACCCTACCACCCGTGAAGAACTCGCACAAATTAATGGGGTTGGTATGGGAAAAGTCGCTAAATTTGGGTCTCCATTTCTCAAACTAATTGAAAATTATGTTGAGGAGAACGACATCATTACAGCTTCGGATGTAGTGGTCAAAACAGCAGGCACCAGATCCAAAGTCAAAATATCCATTATTCAACAAGTGGACAGGAAAGTGGACCTGGATGAGATTGCCACCAATCTAAACATTGGCATGACGGAGTTATTGCAGGAGATAGAACAAATAATTTACAGTGGTACAAAATTAAACATCAATTACTATATCAATAATATCATGGATGAAGACCGTGAGGACACCCTTCACGATTATTTCATGAACGCAGAAACAGATAATATCAGAGAGGCATTACATGAACTTGAAGACGAAGACTTCGGCGAAGAGGAAATTCGAGTGTATAGAATCAAGTTTATTTCAGACCATGCCAATTAAACTAGATTAAATTTCATGAACATATTATTATTAGGAAGTGGAGGCAGAGAACATGCCTTTGCTTATAAGATTGTTAACAGCCCAAAGTGTGACCAATTATTCGTAGCCCCTGGAAATGCAGGAACAGCAGCTATTGCCAATAATGTTGCTTTGAGCATAACAGACTTTCCAGCACTTAAGGAGTTTGTCCTATCCAACAATATCGAAATGATCGTTATTGGACCGGAAGAGCCTTTGGTAAAAGGCGTGGCAGATTATTTTGCAGAGCAAGAAGAAACAAAGAACATCCCTGTAGTAGGACCAAAAAAATTGGGTGCCACACTCGAAGGGAGTAAAGATTTCTCCAAGCAATTCATGCAGCGAAACAATGTCCCTACTGCTGCTTCCGCAACCTTCACCAAAGAAACAGTTGAAGAAGGTTTGCAATATTTAAAATCGCAAAACTTACCCATCGTATTAAAAGCTGATGGGCTAGCTGCAGGCAAGGGGGTTTTGATCTGTGAAAGCCTAGAAGATGCTGAAAATTCCTTTAAGGAAATGTTGCTCGAAAGCAAATTTGGAGCGGCTTCCGACATGGTTGTTATTGAAGAATTTCTTAAAGGAATAGAGCTTTCTGTATTTGTGGCCACTGATGGAAAAGGCTATAAAATCCTTCCAGAAGCAAAAGATTACAAACGCATCGGTGAAAAAGACACAGGATTAAACACTGGCGGAATGGGCGCAGTAAGTCCTGTTCCCTTTGCAGACGATGCCTTTATGCAGAAAGTAGAAGATAAGGTAGTAAAACCAACTATTGCCGGCCTTGAGAAAGAAAACATCGATTATAAAGGTTTTATATTCATTGGATTAATGAATACCAACGGTGAGCCTTATGTGATAGAATACAATGTACGTATGGGTGACCCGGAAACCCAAGCGGTACTTCCACGAATCAAGAGTGATTTTGTGGATTTGCTATTGGCCATTGGCACTGGAAACCTGTCTAACTATACATTAGAATTAGAGGATTTCACTGCTACTACTGTAGTAATGGTTGCTGGAGGATACCCTGGAAGTTATCCTAAGGGAGACAAAATCAGTGGCCTTGAAAATGAGAATAACAGTAGCCTTACTTTCCACGCCGGCACCACAAACAATGAGCAAGGAGATGTGCTTACGAATGGCGGAAGAGTGATGGGGATTACCGGCAAAGGACAAAGTGTAGAAGAAGCACTTTCCAATGCCTATTCCAGGGTTAATGAAATCACCTGGAAAGATGTCTATTTCCGAAAAGATATCGGTCAGGACATTTTAAATTATGGTAAATGATACCATAACCAATTCACGAGGAGACTGCCTTCAGTCTCCCTAAATAATAGCTAGCTTTATGGCAGGATGTAGTAGCTGCTCTACCACTTCAGGAAGCGGTGGGTGTCAAAATAATGGCACTTGTGGTACGAGCGATTGTAATAAAATGAATTCATTTGATTGGCTATCCCATATGGGCATACCGACAATTGATACCTTCGATATAGTAGAAATCAAGTTCAAGGGAGGAAGAAAAGATTACTACCGCAATGTCAATCATCTTAAATTGACCACTGGTGATCCTGTGGTGTTAGATGTCCCCAATGGACATCATATAGGATACGTTTCATTGCAGGGTGAGCTTGTTCGCTTACAAATGCAAAAGAGGAAAATCAAAAATGATGATAATATCCTCAAGATCTATCGACTTGCAAATCAAAAAGACCTTGAAAAATGGGAAGAAGCCAAAAACCGTGAAGTTCCCACCCTTTATCGAACCAAACAGATCATCGATGAAATAAAACTGGAGATGAAATTGTCTGATGTTGAATTTCAGGCAGACAATTCAAAAGCCACTTTCTATTACTCAGCAGACGATCGAGTGGACTTCAGGGAATTGATCAAAATCTTGGCCTCTGAATTTAAAATCAGGGTTGAGATGAGACAGATAAGCCTCAGACAAGAAGCCGGTAGACTTGGTGGAATTGGTGTTTGTGGACGAGAATTATGTTGTTCTACTTGGATACACGAATTCAAAAGCGTGAGTACTTCGGCAGCTAGGTACCAAAACCTTTCTCTTAACCCTACCAAACTTTCGGGACAATGCGGAAGACTTAAGTGCTGCCTTAATTACGAATTGGACACTTATATGTCTGCCTTGGAGGATATTCCCAATATCGAAAAACCATTATTAACAGAAGCTGGTTCAGCTAAACTCCAAAAGACTGATATCTTTAGGAAACTGATGTGGTTCAGCTACAATAATGAAAACAACTGGCATTCCATAGATTGTGAACGTGTTCAGGAAATCATTGAAATGAATGAACAGGGCAAAAAACCTTTTAGCCTTGAAATGGACGATATGATGGACATGGAAGACGATCGCAATAAGTCCAATATGGATCTGGAAATGCTGGACCAAAAGTTTAAAAGCAAGACAAAGAAAAAGAAAAGACGTAAACCTAAACCTAAAGGGCCAAACCCAAACCAGTCTACCCAACAAGGGGAGAGCAAAACCGCTTCAAAAGGAGGTGCTCCACAAGAAAAGCAAGGCTCTCCTAAGGGACGTAATAGCAGACGAAATGGTCCTGGACAAAGCCCTGGACAAAACAAAAGAAGAAGCGAAGCAAAAGGTAATTCCCAAAACAAAACTATTCAAAAGCCGTCTGCCACAGATCCAAAAAGTGAAGGCAAGGATGCCTCCAATTCCTCTCAAAAGCCTAAAGGTAACAGAAGGAAAAATGCTCCAAGGAAAAAGAACAACAGAAACAACCAAAATAAAGGACCTAAGAACAATGAATAAGAAACCTTCGTTTCTCCATTTTATTATTTTAGGACTATTGACCTCTGGGGCATTCTCCTGCGATTCTAAGAGAATTTATGAGGAATACCATGGGCTTTCTGAATATTCCTGGGCGGTTGCAGACACTTTAACTTTCGAAGTGCCTCCCATAACAGCATCAGCCTCGCCAATGTCCACCTTGAGAATCAAGTATAATGACAGTTATGACTATTATAATATTTATGTCAAATACATTCTGAAGGACAGCCTTGATAGCCTCATAGACAATCAACTTTTGGACATCTACCTTTTCGATCCAAAGACAGGAAAACCTTTAGGCGATGGTTTTGGAAATACTTATACCCAATTGGACACAATACCTTTCAAAAACAAGGGGCAACAGATGCCATTAAAAGTACAACTGATCCAATACATGAGAAGTAAAGAACTCAAAGGGATTGAATCCATTGGACTAAAAATAGAAAAGGAGTGATGAACACATCACTCCTTTTTATTTGTCATTTCAAATTTGGTCTGTAACAAATCTTCATGATCAAGCCAATATTGCCTGCTAAAAACAAAAACCACATTCCAGCCCTTTTGCCTCAATAATTGGGAATGATATACAAAGGCCTCTTTGGCAGTCTTAGATGAAAAAAGCCTATCATCATCTGTCAATATAGCCCCTAAATACTTATCTCCCTCAAGCAATTCCAAATCCATCACACGTGAAATAGACCTGTCCTTTAATTCATGATTTCCATAAATCCCCTCTAATTTCCCCTTCAAATACCATGAACTTGCAAAACCAGCCGTATCCTTTTCTTGGAGCCTCACCTTCTCTCCTGAAGCTATTTCCTCAGCATAAGCCAAATAATCACGAAGCATTTTAACACCAGGATTGAGAGTTTGCCTCTCCTTAAAATCCCTGGGAGATATACTGCTCACTACTACCACCCTATTTCTGGCCCTGGTCACAGCCACATTTAACCTATTGATTCCTCCTTCCTTGGATAGCAATCCAAAGTTGGCAGTAAATTTTCCTACTTTATTTTTAGCATAACCAATAGAAAAAATCACTTCATCAAATTCATCCCCTTGTACATTTTCAATATTCTTCACCTTCACCTTTGCCGAGGACACAGCGTTATCTGAAGAAATATACGCTGAAATCAATTCCATCTGAAAGTAATTAAAAGTAATCACCCCAATTTCAACTTCTGGCCTATCTTTGATAATTCCCCTTATTTCTTCTAACACTGCTTCAGCCTCAACCTTATTGGATTGCTTATCCCACACACCATTTACCTTCACCCATTTATATGAATTTTCCGCTTCATTCAATGAATTCATATCTGGCAACATGCTAAGTTGATCATGATAAAAATATCGGTTGGAAAAAGCTATCAGCGACAAATTCTTACTTCGATAATGGCCTTCCAATGCATATTTCTTAAAGTAATTCGATGCCAGGTCCAAAAGCGAATTGGATTCCAATTCCAGGCCTTCCTCATCTGATTCCAAACGGATCTTGTAAAGATCAAAAGGCTGTAATTGTTGACTATCCCCCGCAACGACGACTTGTTTCCCCCTAAGCATAGCAGGTAGTCCCCTTTCAGCAAAGCACTGTGACGACTCATCAAAAACCACCAAATCAAAGCGGTTTTCCAAAGGAAAAAGTGCCGAAACAGTTTCTGGTGAAGCCAACCAACACGGAACCAGTTTAAATATTTCCGACTCGAACTCCTCTATTAGCTTCTTTATTGTCCAAAGCCTTTTTTGCTTACTTACCTGATGCAAAAGGTCCCGATAGGTAACCAAATTATTAAGCCTATTGTATTCAAGTTTTTTGAAGGTGTTTTCTCTTAACCTCAGTTCTGCAATAAACCTGCTTATTTTTATCTTCTCTTCTACAGAAGCAGTAAATTCTTCAAGGATATCCTTCACTTTCTGAAGGCTGATCTCCTGCAAAACGGGGTATTTTGCCTCTATATGCTCTATCCAACTGAACCTTAAGCCCTTCAAAAAAACTTCTTGCAATTCCTCAAAAGACTTTTCAGGATAGGTATCAATAAGCTTATTGATGACCTCTATATCCACTGATCGTAATTTTCTCTTTAGCCTGTCCAGCGCTACTATTTCCGTAAAATCCTGAGTGATTGTACGCTTTACCATCTCCAGTTTTTCATCGTTAGAGGCTGTAAGCAAATGCTTAATCTGAATAGGACTGAAATAATTCTTCCATTGGGTAGTCTTCATCTCTATCAGACCATTGATCCCAATCAATTCCTGAAGTATCTGTCGATATTGGTCAAAATCAGTTTTTTCAAAAACCAAATAAGGAGAAAGCATACCCAGCTCCTCCAAAATAAACTTGGCCTTCAATGCCTCCTTCAAAATATGTGATTGATGATTGAATGTCGTAAAATCAAATGGTTTGGTGGGCATATCCACCCATTCCTTACGATCTAATAATGTATATTGGTGATTCAGGTTCAAACGATTCTCCAACATTTTCACCAATAAATTTAACCCCTCCCTATCTCTGTTAAGCCCATTCTTTTTCAATAAATCCCACACCCCCTTGTACTCATTTCTGTAAAAGACCAAGCTAATTGACTTCCACCATGACTCCTTCATCTGAAGCACATGCAACACTTTTTCATATACAGCTTCCACATACTTGTCACTGACTGTCCACTCTATTCCTTCTTCAGAAAGTAGCTTTTTCACTACATCCACCTTATTCTCCAGCCATAACCTATCCAGTTCCCCTTTGGGATATATCATCAACTTTTTAAGGGTTTGGAAAATCTCTTTATTTGAAACGATCGCCTCCAACTCTTCCAACCTATTCCTATGCTCAAACGACTGGTAGACTAATGGAAATTCAAATGGCTGATACAAGAGATTACCTAGAATTTTTTCTGCTGTTTGCTTCAGTTCTTTTATTTCCTGTAGGTTCTCTTTGAAGCGATTGATCACATTAGGCGTGAACTGGGCAAAATCCACCCTGTGCAACCAAAATGAATCCGGACTTTCATACTTCGGTTGATAATAATTATACTCCTTAAAATCCCGAAGGAATTCATCTAATGAATCCCAATGGTAATTTTTATAATATTGCGTCAGGTTAAAATGCTCATCTTCAAAACTCGAGCTGATATATAGCTCTTTGATGGGCACTCCACATTCTTCTGTATTAAAAAGTGCATGCCGATAATCTTCCAAAAATTCCGCATGTGTTTCGATGGTTCTTACAGTCTGGCTGAAATTGCGCTCCAATTGAATTGCATCCAAACTTCTGTTAAGTTCCTGATAGCGTTCTAAAGACTGAATTTGGTCTCCTATTTTCTTAAAAAGCCTATTTCTGTCAGCTCTAAAATCATGAACCAAGGCCAAAAATGCTGAAAAACCCTGCTGAGCTAATCTCGAGTTCACCACCTCCAGTGCAGCCCTTTTCTGAGACACCACCAAGACCTTTTTGCCCCGGGAAATAAAATCAATAACCAAGTTACAGATCAATTGTGATTTACCTGTGCCTGGTGGCCCCTGAACCACGCAAGAACCTCCCTCTCTCACCGTTTTGAGTACTTCTTCTTGGCTTGCATCCATGGGAAATGTATTGAACAAATTCCCCTCCTTTAAGGACAAAACCTGTTCCTCATCCTGCACAAACCAGTCCATAAACAGTTCCTCGAGATTCTCTGAAGTATATTTTTCCTTCAGTTCTTCATAATCACGTATCAAAAATGAACTCTTCTGGGAAAACTGTCCCAAAACCGCATTGGGCTTTAATTTCAACACACCAGTTTTGGAATGCTTCTCGCTTTCATTGGAACTCCTTTCTCCAAAATCATCTAGCTTTCCCTCAAACAAATCCTGATTGAAATTAAGCGTGAGTTCCTTTTTGAGATAATGGTAAAGCTCAGTCAAAAAGGCTCTGGGTTCTTTGGAAAAATTTTCTATTGCATTTTCCCACCATTCTTTTTTAAAACTGATTTGATGGGCATGGGCATATGCCAATAAAAAGGATTTATTGATAAAAGGCTGATCTCCAGATTTTTTTTGCAAATACCAATAATTCCCCTCTTGAACCAGTCTGACGGGAAAAAACAACAAAGGACATCTAATAATCTGGTCATTGGGCAGCTTACCTTCCACGAAGGGCCAGGCCACAAAGAGACTCTTCTCTCCACTCTCCTCTTCTGTCAGCCTTGCATATTGACTGATTCCCTTAATACGGTTTGAAACCTCATTGGTGTTTTTATCCCGAGCATCAGCTATTTTGAGTAAAGGAATTTTCTTCTTCCTCCCCAACAATTCTTGAATATAGTTGAAAGCATTTTGATGCTCCAAAAACTCAAGGTCTTTCAGGTCTATCATTTGGGAACTGATTACCCGTGGAAGATGAATGGACCTGTTTTTAGCAGACAGATCCATCAGCCTATTCATATAAACCTGAAAGAGATCTTGTATCATAATAATTATTTGAATGGGGAATCCTTTTCCTTTGCCATATGATTATAAACAATTCCGTCCATTATCCCAGGAATCCACTTGTTCAAAAACACGGCCAGCTTACCTTCTCTGGTCAAGACCAAATCCCTTTTTCGCTTATATGTAGCATGAACAATATGTCTGGCAACCTCCTCCGAACTCATCATGTCATTTTCATCCCTCGGAGATTCACCTTGAGCACTCCCATCCCCAGTAAGTGCATTATTCCTGATATTAGAGGACGTAAAGCCAGGGCAGGCCACTAGTATATGTACTCCCCTTTTCATTACTTCTGTCCGCAAAGACTCCATAAAACCATTCATGGCATATTTACTGGCAGTATAAGCTGTTCTAGCCGGAGTCCCTCGATAGCCATTAATAGATGATACGCCGACTACCGAACCTTTATTTTCTAGAATAGAAGGCAAACAATATTTAGTAGCATAGACAGTCCCCCAAAAATTAGTATCCATAACTTTATGAAAAACCTCCGTATCCAATTCCTCAAAAAGGGCCCTCATGGAAATACCGGCATTATTGACCAAAACATCAATCTTTCCATAGTGCTTAATTACTTCTTCAGCCATTCTTTTGTTATCCGCTTCTACTCCAGCATCTGCCAAAATCCCCTTGGCCTCCAAACCTGCATCCGCTAACTTCTTAAGGCTATTATCAAGCTTAACCTGGTTTCTACCGGTAATCACTATTTTGGCACCCTCATTCCCAAAAGCCTCTGCGCATGCCTCTCCTATCCCAGAAGTAGCACCGGTCACAATCACAACTTTATCCTTAAATTTCATTCTAATACTTTACTTTAAACCTAAAGATAATCATTTCAACTTATTTGGAAATTTCTTGAAAAAGAAGTTCCTGATACTCATATCGCAAAAGACTAAGATACAGGACTTAATTATTTATCTCTTCTGCTCCATGGACCCGAAAAATTCTCTTCCTCCAAAACCTTATCCCATTTCAAAGATTATGATTAATTTTGCAGCCTATGTCGAGAAAGATGAAAAATAAGGTTCTGGAAAACCTTACTATCGAGCGGATTGCCTCAGAGGGCAAATGTGTAACCCATTATGAAGGGAAAGTGGTTTTCGTCCAACAAGTAGCCCCAGGAGATGTGGTTGATGTCCGCATTACCAAGGGCAAAAGTAGTTTCATGGAAGGCCAGGCCATCAAGATCCACAAATACTCTGAAGACCGAGTGGATCCTTTCTGTTCCCATTTTGGGGTATGCGGAGGGTGTAAATGGCAACATATCAATTATGAACTTCAACTCGCTTACAAAAGACAACAAGTACTTGATCAATTTAGCAGGATTGCAAAAGTGCCCATCCCTGAGGTAATGCCCATCATTGGCTCTGCCGACACCCAGTATTACCGAAACAAACTTGACTTCACCTTTTCCAATAACAGGTGGCTGACCCGTGAAGAAATTGATTCTGGAAAGGATTTTGAAAGAAATGCCCTTGGATTTCATATCCCTAAGCGTTTTGATAAAATCGTTGACATCGATCATTGTTACCTTCAGGGAGGGATTTCTAATGACGTGAGAAATGAGCTGAGAAAGTTTGCATTAGAAAATGACATCAGCTTCTTTGATATGATCCAGCAAGTGGGACTACTAAGGAACTTGATCATTCGTACAAGCTCCACTGGAGAGACGATGGTCATTGTTCAATTCGGCGAAAACCAGCCTCAGGAAATTCAAAGAGTGATGGATTTCTTGGCAGAGAGATTCCCAGAAATCACTTCGCTGCTTTACATCATCAACCTCAAGAAAAACGAAACCTTCCACGATCAGGACATCCATACCTTCAAAGGCCGAGACTATATCATTGAAAAAATGGAGGAGCTGGAGTTTAGAGTGGGCCCCAAGTCCTTTTACCAAACCAATTCCAAACAAGCTTACGAATTATATAAAGTCGCAAGAGAACTTGCAAACCTAAATGGTGACGAGGTTGTGTATGATTTATACACAGGCACAGGAACCATTGCCAATTTTGTTGCGAAAAAAGCCAAACAGGTAATAGGTATTGAATATGTAGAAGCTGCCATAGAGGATGCTAAGCTTAACGCTGAAGTAAACAGCCTTGACAACACGCTCTTTTATGCAGGAGACATGAAAGACATTCTCAATGATGAATTCATTGCAGCACATGCCGCACCAGATGTAATCATTACAGATCCTCCTAGAGCAGGAATGCATGATGACGTAGTCAATATGTTATTAAAATTAGAGGCTCCCAAAATAGTTTACGTGAGCTGTAATCCTGCTACCCAAGCTAGAGATGTTGCGTTATTGGGAGAAAAATACCAAGTAGTCAAGGTTCAGCCTGTGGACATGTTTCCGCAGACTTACCATGTAGAAAATGTAGTATTATTGACCTTAAAATCATCATGATAAGAGACGATAATGACCCAGAATTGAATGGCAAATACTTAGGAACCATTACCAAGGATTTTGTCAAAGTAGCAGACACTCTTAAGGAAGCTTCTTACCAAATACGGTCCAGGAAATTCTCTGACCACCCTATATTTCCCGTTTGCAAAACGGAACAAGCTATTGGGCAGCTGCTAATAGGTAATAAAGACATAAAAGTGGACTGGAACTATTATATCACCTATTTGGATGAATTTGTTCAAAGAAAGCTAGTGGATGAAAAAGCCATTGAAGACTTCAAGAAATCCTATAAAGATCCAGACGAATTTTGTTGCTTATTTGTCATAGATCAGGATTTCACCAATTTTGTCTATATCCCTTATCCAAATGAATAAAAAAACAAAAAGCCTTGCTAAACATATATTAGCAAGGCTTTTCTACAGTTAACAGTTAAAAAGTTAGAGCTTTACTTCCTTCTTGATTTTTTCAGCAATGGCTGCCATTTCTTCGTTTTCCAACTTCAGCTTTGGACGGGTAAAATTAATATCGTCCATACTGTTCAACGGCACCAGATGAACATGCACATGAGGCACCTCTAATCCAATCACTGCTACCCCTACACGGGTACACTTGATCGTTTTGTCCACAGCCTTTGCCACCTTTTTTGAAAAGAGGTGCAATCCTGCTAACAATTCATCTTCTAAATCGAAGATATAATCTACCTCCTTCTTAGGCACAACTAGCACATGGCCTTTCACCAAAGGCATGATATCAAGGAAGGCGATATAATTCTCATCCTCGGCCACGATATGACCGGGAATTTCTCTATTAATGATTTTTGTGAAAATACTTGACATTGGGATAAAAATAAAAAATCCCGATTGAAATTCCATCGGGATTGATATAATTAGTAATTAATTTCTAATACTTCGAACTCTATAACTCCTGCCGGAGCATTGATTTGTGCAATTTCACCTACTTTCTTACCTAAAAGACCTTTGCCAAAAGGTGATGACAATGAAATCTTGTTTGCCTTCAAATCCGCCTCTTCTTCGGATACCAAGGTATAAGCTACTGTCATGCCATTTTTGACATTTTTAATTTTAACTGTACTTAAAATTCCCACCTTAGATGTATCCATTTTTGAATTATCCAACACACGTGCATTGCCAACCACTTCCTCCAATTTGGAAATTTTCAATTCCAAAAGACCTTGAGCATCCTTAGCGGCATCATATTCTGCATTTTCACTAAGGTCTCCTTTGTCCCTTGCTTCTGCTATCTGCTTGGCAATATCCTGCCTTCCCTTCGTCTTCAACTGCTGAAGTTCATCTTTTAACTTCCTTAGACCCTCTTCAGTATAATATTGTACTTTTCCCATAGTCAAATTAATTTAACAAAGCTTGAAAAATAAAAGAACGGTCTCATTACTGAAGACCGTTATTAAAATCCTGCTTTTATTTGCGTGTAAGGCAAATATAATCATTACCTAACGATAATACAATCTTAAGGTTTAGATTGTTATCTCCATAAACCCTATTTTATAGGAAAGGCAGTTTGTATTTTCTCCACCAATACCTGATTAATTTTCTCATATGATTGGAAAGTCCATCCAGCAATATGAGGACTAAAAATCACATTATTCCTTTCACAAAGGGCTTCAAAAGACCTTTTTTGTTCCACTGTCAAAGTAGCCAGTTTCTCATTCTCCAGCACATCCAACAAGGCTCCCTTAAGCTTTCCATTGGACAAGGCCTTGTTCAAGGTTTCAAAGCTAATCACTTCCCCCCTAGCAGTATTGATCAGGTAAAACGGCTTCTTGAAGCCCATCAAAACCTCCATGCTAAAGAAATCTCTGGTTTCTGGGGTCAAAGGGACATGAATACTAAGAACATCAGCCTTTTCTTGGATCTCCTCAAAACTTGCTTCTTGGGCAAATTCATCTCCATAGTCTTTTTTATATTTATCATAGGCTAAGACTTTCACCTCAAAACCTTTAAGTTTTTTGGCAAAAGTACTCCCCATGTTTCCATAACCAAAAACCCCAATTGTCTTACCTTTCAGCTCCTCACCCCTATTTCCTTCTCTGTCCCAAACCCCACTTCTCACTTCCTTATCAGCTTTGGTAAAGTGATTGAAAAGTGCCAAAAGCATCCCTATGGCATGTTCTCCCACAGCATCACGGTTTCCTTCCGGTGCATGAAAAAGCTTAATCCCATGTTCTTCTATATAATCCAGGTCAATTTTATCCAACCCAGCACCTGCCCTTCCTATGAACTTCAATTGGGCAGCTTTTTCCAATAGAGGCTTATCCATAGGGGTTTTGGACCGAATAATCAGACCTTCGTATTCGCTCACAATCTCTTCAATTTCCGGCCTTTTAATATCTGGCCTATAATCCACCTGAAAGCCAACCTCTTCCAAAAGAGGCACAATGCTTTCATGCATATCATCAATAATTAGAATTCTCATATATTAATTAGTTTCTATTAGGGTGACTATTCCGCCAATGGCAAACAAATTATAAATTTAATAGCATCATCGCTACTAGAAAATAGACCGCCAAGCCCAAAAGGTCATTGGCTGTGGTAATAAATGGTCCTGAAGCCATCGCCGGATTGATTCCAAATTTATCCAAAACAATAGGGGTAACTGTTCCCATAAAGGATGCCAAAAGAACAACACTAAATAAAGCCAAGCCTACCACGACTCCAAACTCAACTTTTTCCTTATACACAAATATCACCGTTCCAAAAACGATCAGTCCCAACACTATTCCATTAAGAATGGCTACCAAAAGCACCTTTGCAAACCGTTTCCCTATACTTTCGGCAAAAACAGATTTAGCAGCTAAAGACTGCACTACCAAAGATGAGGACTGAATCCCCACATTTCCTCCCGTGGCTGTAATCAAAGGGATGAACGAGGCCAGCTGCAAATATTTTTCCAATCCTTCTTCAAACACTCCAATTATCTTAGCTCCCATCAAACCTCCTAAGCAACCAATCATTAACCAAGGGAGCCTCGCCTTAGAAAGTCTGAAAACAGAATCGGATTCCTCCACATCATCCGAAATACCCGTCATGGCCTGCATATCTTCTTCTGCCTGTTCACGGATCACATCCAAAACGTCATCGACAGTAATCCTTCCGACCAATTTGTTTTTCGCATTCACCACGGGCAGAGCTTCCAAGTCATACCTACGCATAATTTCAGCCACTTCCTCCTCATCCATATAAGTAGGAACTGAAATAATATCGTCTTCGTAAATATCCTTGATTTTGGTATTGGAAGCAGACAAAATGATCTTTTTCAAAGCCACCCTGCCAATCAGACTCTCTTTATTATCCACCACATAGATGGAATAAATTTTCTCCACATTTTCAGCCTGTCGACGGATCTCTTCAATTGTCTGAACCACAGTCCAATTAAGGTTGGCCTTAATAAATTCCTTTGCCATTAGGGCGCCAGCACTTCCTTCTTCATATCGAAGAAGTTCCTGGATATACCCCGACTTTTCTTTTTCTTGGATATTACTGATGACCTCTTCCCTATCCTTGACCACTAGCTGGTTCAGGATATCCACCGCATCATCAGATTCCATATTATCCAACAGACCAGCCAGCTCGACAGAATCCATCTCTTGCACCACCTTGAACTGAGGCTCTTCATCCAGTTCTATCAGTACATCTGCAGAAAATTCCTTGTCCAGTGTTCTCAACACAAAAAGAGCCTCTTCCATGTCCAATTCATCCAGCAATGATGCCACATCGGCCTCATTGGCACCATCTATAGACTCACGGATGGACACAGCGTCCCCTGCCTCAATGCTCTCTTTTAAGCTCTCAAGGTATTCTTTGGATAACTCAAACTCTTTTATTTTTTCCAAGACGCTTCCAGTTTATTGGTTAAAGAAATAAAAGATGCCACATCTAGCTGTTCAGCTCTTTTGTCCAAAATTGGATCTAACTTCATATCTTCCGACAAACCCAAAGACTTAAGTGCATTTCTCAAGGTTTTCCTCCTAGTGCTGAACCCTTGTTTCACCACTCTAAAAAACAATTTCTCATTACAATCCAGTACTTTGACACCATTCCTTTTCAACCTGATCACTCCGCTATCTACCTTAGGTGGCGGGTCAAAAACCCCTGGAGGCACCGTAAATAAATATTCAATATCATAATATGCCTGCAATAGCACACTCAGTATTCCATAGTCTTTGTTCCCATGTGGTGAGGCGATTCTTCTGGCCACTTCTTTTTGAAGCATACAAACTACTTCGGTCACCTTATTCCGCTCATCCATCACCTTAAAGAATATCTGAGAAGATATATTATATGGAAAATTCCCTGCAATGATATATTCACCATCTATGACCTTCGAAAAATCAAATTGCAAGAAATCTGCATCAATAATCTGTTCTCTTAACTGCGGGTATTTTTTATGCAAATACGCAATAGATTCCTTATCTATATCAACTAAGAACAAATCCCAATGCTCTTCCAAAAGAAAGTCCGTCAACACCCCCATCCCAGGCCCTATCTCCAACACTTGTCTGACATCTTGGTGTCCAGAAACAGACTTGGCAATTTTTTCCGCAATACCAAGGTCGGTTAGGAAGTGCTGCCCCAAGTGCTTTTTTGCTCTGACTTTCTCCATCTTTAGTTCTCTGATAAATTTATACTAAATTGCCTTCCAAAATTAAGACAATATATGCTAACTGCCATAAGATTATTAGACTCTCCAAAAAATCTTCTTTCTACAACCGGTGTTGTTTTCATCTCCCATGAAGATGAAATTCAAAACTTCCCCTTGGGCGATGATAAGAAAATCTTTATTAAACAGGAACTTTTTGAAAATAAGAAAAGAGAATTACTTTTTGCGGATGATAAATGCAAGCTACTATTTATTAGACCTAAAAGACATGAAGAGGGAGCTTACAAGCTAGAATTGGCTAGAAAATCAGGAGCCAAGGGCTGGGCTTTCCTCAAGGATATCGGCCAAACAAACCTCTACTATTTCGGTAAATCCGAGAAATTATTCCTCGCTTTCGTCGAGGGACTTGTTTTGGCTTCCTATCAATTCGACAAATATAAAAGTGATAAGAAAAAATCAAACAACACGCTTGGAATCCACTCTCCAATTTCTGAAGACTGTAATCTTGAGGAATTACTGCATTTGACCATAGCCACTTTTGAGGCCAGAAACCTAGTCAATGAACCTGTTATCTATCTTAACGCACTCAAGCTTGGCGAGGAAATCAAACGACTGGGGGAAAAATACGGCTTTGAAACCGAAGTTCTGGACAGGTCCCAAATCAATTCTCTGAAGATGGCAGGTTTAATGGCGGTAAATGCAGGAAGTGAAATACCTCCGACATTTTCCATTTTACATTATAAACCCAAAACCGGCAGAAAATTCAAAAAACCCATTGTCTTAGTTGGCAAAGGAGTAGTTTACGATACTGGTGGATTAAGTCTCAAACCAACTCCTAACGCTATGGACTTCATGAAAGCGGATATGGCAGGAGCTGCCGCAGTAATTGGGGCAATTTGTGCCGTGGCTCAATTAAAGCTACCAATGGAAGTGATAGGATTGATCCCCGCAACTGATAATAGACCGGGTTTTAATGCCGTAACTCCAGGAGATATCATTACCTTTGCAAACGGCAAAACAGTTGAAATACTTAATACTGATGCTGAAGGAAGGTTGATCTTAGCAGATGCCTTGATTTATGCCCAAAAGTATGATCCCAAATTGGTCATTGACCTAGCGACCTTAACGGGATCTGCAGCAGGTGCATTGGGAAAAGAAGGTGCTGTAATGATGGGCAAGGCTTATGACGAAGAAAAAAGTTTCCTCAAAATCGCCAGTCAGGAAGTCTTCGAGCGATTGGTCGAATTCCCACTTTGGGAGGAATATGGGAAGCAATTAAAATCATCCGTTGCAGACATCACAAACCTGGGAGGGCCTACGGCAGGAGCAATTACTGCAGGCAAGTTCCTGGAACATTTTATTGATTATAATTGGGTACATATAGATATTGCAGGACCCGCATTCATAAAATCCGGTGAAGATTATAGAACAACCGGCGGAACTGGATTTGGCGTAAGGTTAATCACCCAGTTTTTGAAAAACATTTCTAATTGATCACGAATGAATCAGAAACAAAATAAACCCGTTATTGGCATTACTATCGGGGATATCAATGGCATAGGTGCGGAAGTCACCATGAAGGCTTTGATGGATAACAGGATATTAAAGCAAATCACCCCTGTTATTTATGCCCACGGAAAAGCAATTACCTTTTACAGGAAGTTGCTTAAGATGGAGGATTTCAATTTTATGCAAGTTAGAAATATAGATGAAATCCATCCTAAAAAGATCAATGTCATTAACGTAGCAGAAAATTGTCCTGAGGTCATGCCCTGTGTCGAAACCCAAGAATCAGGAAAGATGGCACTTGCAGCCCTGGACAAAGCCATCGAAGATATCAAATCAGAAAAGATCAACGGCATCGTCACTGCCCCTCTAAACAAGAACAACATCAACTCAGAAGAGCTCAAATTCATTGGCCATACGGAGTACTTGACCCACGCTTTTGAGACAAAGGAGAGCATGATGTTTATGGTCGCTGAGGACATCCGAGTGGGTTTGGTTTCCGGACATGTCCCTTTGGCAGAAGTAGCCAATAATGTGACTGGCAAGAAAATCAAACAAAAATTAAAAATAATGTTAAAGTCATTAAAAGATGACTTTGGCATCCAAAAACCTAAAATCGCGGTATTGGGACTCAATCCCCATGCCGGTGAAGACGGGCTTTTAGGTAAAGAAGAAGAAGAAATCATCAAACCAGCTATCCGTGAATTCAAAGACCAAGGACACATGATCTTCGGACCATATGCAGCTGATGGTTTCTTTGGGATGATGCATCAGATGAAGTTTGACGGCATACTAGCCATGTACCATGACCAAGGTCTTATTCCATTCAAAACATTGGCATTTGAATCCGGGGTAAACTTTACCGCTGGTTTGCCTGTTATCAGAACATCACCTGATCACGGAACTGCTTACAATATTGCAGGAAAAAACGTTGCTGACGAAGGTTCTATGCGTGCTGCGATCTTTACAGCTATAGATATAATCTCCCAAAAAACCGATTGGGAAGAAGAGTAAAATAAATAAATCAGTGGTATATTTTATATTTATAAAATAGTTCACTAAATTTGCGGTCTTAAATTAGCAGGAGGAATAGTGAAATTCTGGAGAGCTTTTGATATTGAGATCATCAAACTAAATGAAGGAAAGCATGAATTTACCTTCAACATTGATGATGATTTCTTCTCCCATTTCAAGGATAATGAGATGGCAGAAAAAGGTGACATCACAGTCACGGTTTTGCTTAATAAGCAAGCAAACGTACTTGAGGCAATATATAAAATAGAGGGCACGGTAGAACTCACCTGTGACAGGAGTTTGGAAAAATTTGACCAAATACTGGAAACAGAACAAAAAATCATCTACAAATATGGCCCTGAGGAGCAGGAGATCAATGAAGAAATATTCATGATCACTAGGGACACTCCAAGTATCAATGTTGCCCAATTGATTTATGAGTTTATTATTCTTGCCTTACCAGCCAAGAAACTTCATCCTGACTTCAGGGACGAGGAAGATGAAATGGATGGTGAAGGCGAGTTTGTATATTGGTCGGATGAAGAAGAGGGAGATGCTGACGAAACAGCCCAACCTGAAAACACAGATGACCTTGTAGATCCCAGATGGGAAGCATTAAAAAGTATTAAGAAAAAAGATTAATCTAAAAATTGTATAGAGATGGCACATCCTAAACGAAAAATTTCGAAAACCAGAAGAGACAAGAGAAGAACGCACTATAAGTTGACCGCTCCTGGTTTGGCACAATGCCCAACAACTGGCGAGTACCACCTTCCTCACAGAGCTTACTGGCTAGACGGTAAACTGTACTACAAAGGACAGGTGATCATTGAAAAAGAGGTGCTTGCATAAGCTTAAAACATTTTAGTAAGTTGCGAATACGCTAATTACAAAAAAACAAAATCCATTTAGGCAAAGTCTTAAATGGATTTTTTTATGCGTAAACCGCAGTAATCTTGGAGACATACTTTAAAAACGTGGCTTTTAGGATTCTACTTGCAAAATTACTTGGTGGTAAGGCACATTTTAAATAATTTTGGAAGCCTAATTTAATTTGTGGCAGTAGCAAAACATAATCATGTCACATAAGAAGTATCCAAAGGGTAAATACCAATATCATCCACGCCATGTGGAGAGGCATTTGCCAAAACATAAATTAAATGGAAAAAACTAGAGCTGTTATAACCGGAGTGAATGGATGGGTCCCTGACTATATCCTCACCAATAAAGAGCTGGAAACAATGGTGGAAACCAGTGATGAGTGGATCACCAGTAGGACAGGTATTAAAGAAAGAAGAATTCTTAAGGGAGAGAATCAAGGCACTTCGGTAATTGGCGCCAACGCAGTAAAGGGATTATTGGAGAAAACCAACACCAATCCCGAGGACATTGACCTGATTATTTGTGCCACTGTAACACCTGACATGCCCTTCCCTTCTTGTGCCAATCTCATTGCAGATAAAGTGGGCGCAAAAAACAGTTACAGTTTTGATATTTCTGCAGCCTGTTCCGGCTTTTTATATGCCCTAACCATAGGCAGCCAGTTCATTGAAACTGGTATGCACAAGAAAGTGATCGTCGTAGGGGCAGATAAAATGTCTTCTATTGTAAATTACGAAGATAGAACAACCTGTATTATCTTTGGCGATGGTGGCGGAGCGGTTCTTTTGGAACCAACTACTGAAGAGCTTGGGGTAATGGACTCTATCCATCATTCTGATGGTTCTGGAGCACCATACCTGCACATTAAAGCAGGAGGAAGCCTTATTCCAGCCAGTATAGAATCGGTAAAAGCCAAACAACACTACGCCTACCAAGAAGGCTCCACAGTATTTAAATTTGCAGTCACTAACATGGCCGAAGTAAGTGCTGAAATAATGGAGAAAAACAACCTTAAGGGAGATGACATCGCTTGGCTGGTACCGCATCAAGCCAACAAAAGGATCATTGATGCCACAGCCAATAGAATGAACGTGGGACCTGAAAAGGTAATGATCAATATAGAAAATTACGGAAACACTACAGCAGGAACCATCCCCCTATGTTTATGGGATTATGAATCCAAACTGAAAAAAGGGGACAACCTGATCCTAGCTGCCTTTGGCGGTGGATTTACTTGGGGGTCTGTTTACCTAAAATGGGGCTACGATCCAAAATAATTATATTTAACAAATCAAATAATCAAAATGGCTAGTACTGCAGATTTCAAAAATGGTCTGTGCATGGAGTTCAACAATGACATCTATTCCATTGTAGAATTCCAGCATGTAAAACCTGGTAAAGGTGCTGCTTTTGTCAGGACCAAATTGAAAAGCCTAACAACCGGAAAGGTTCTCGACAAAACCTTCAATGCCGGTGAAAAAATCACTACAGCAAGGGTAGAAAGAAGGCAACACCAGTTTTTGTATGCAGATGACATGGGGCATCACTTCATGGACACCACTACTTTTGAGCAAATCCCTATAGAAGAAAAACTAATAGAAAGAGCTGACTTGATGAAAGAAGGACAGTTGGTTGATATTTTGATCCATGATGAAACAGAAACCCCTTTAGGGGTGGAGTTACCACCATTTGTGGAGCTAATGATCACTTATACTGAACCTGGGATCAAAGGTGATACCGCTACAAACGCACTAAAACCAGCCACCTTGGAAACTGGTGCTACCGTAATGGTTCCTTTGTTTGTAGATCAAGACACTCTTATTAAAGTGGATACCAGAGATGGTTCTTATTCTGAAAGAGTAAAATAATTGCAAAGACACTTGCTCTATAGACCAAGTATCTTACCGTTTTTAATTGGCCATTAATAACTCTATGTATATTAGAGTTTTAGAAAACTAAAAATTATGAAAGCGAAAGAAATCCAAGAACTAATAGATTTTATCTCCAACTCGGGTTTAGCCGAGGTAAAAATCGAAACAGATGAGTTTAAGCTATCCATCAAAAAGAATGCTTCTGAAGCTCAAGTTGTAAAAGTAGCAGAACAAGCCGCACCAGCAGCAGTCGCTGCGCCAGCACCTGCTCCAGTAGCGGAAAGCACTCCGGCTCCAGCACCTGCTCCTGCAGCTGACAATGCTAACTATGTAGAAATCAAATCCCCAATGATCGGTACATTCTACACTACTCCTAACCCAGATTCTGATCCTTTTGTATCTGTGGGAGACAGTATAAAACAAGGGCAAGCTGTTTGTATCATTGAAGCCATGAAACTTTTCAACGAAATCGAATCAGAAGTTTCTGGAAAAATCGTAAAAATCTTGGTTGATAATGCTTCTCCTGTAGAATACGATCAACCTCTTTTCTTAGTTGATCCAGCCGGATAATTCTTTTTTATACAAACTAGATATATATCGTGTTTAATAAAATATTAATAGCCAACAGAGGAGAAATTGCACTCAGGGTCATCCGTACCTGTAAGGAAATGGGGATCAAAACGGTAGCGGTTTACTCCACTGCAGACAAAGACAGTCTACATGTAAGGTTTGCTGACGAAGCCGTATGCATAGGAGCGGCTCCAAGTAGGGAATCCTACCTAAATATCCCCAGAATAATTGCTGCAGCAGAAATCACCAATGCAGACGCCATTCACCCTGGATATGGCTTCCTCTCTGAAAACGCAGAGTTCTCCAAAATATGCGAAGAGTACAACATCAAGTTTATTGGTGCCAGCTCTGACATGATTGATAAAATGGGAGACAAAGCCACCGCAAAGGCCACAATGAAAGCCGCCGGCGTACCTACTATACCTGGTTCAGAGGGACTATTGGAAACCATGGAACAAGGTATCAAGATTGCTGGAGAAATGGGCTACCCAGTTATCTTAAAGGCAACTGCCGGAGGTGGTGGACGAGGTATGAGAATTGTACATGAAGAAAGCGGATTCAAAAAGGCTTGGGATGACGCCCGCCAAGAGTCAGGAGCTGCCTTTGGAAATGACGGACTTTACTTAGAGAAATTTGTAGAAGAACCTCGACATATTGAAATCCAAGTAGTCGGTGACAGCAAGGGCAAAGCATGCCATCTATCAGAAAGAGACTGCTCCATCCAAAGAAGACACCAAAAATTGGTTGAAGAAACCCCTTCTCCATTTATTACGGATGAACTTCGTGAAGCAATGGGCACTGCAGCCATCAAGGGTGCCGAAGCGATTGGTTATGAAGGTGCCGGTACCATTGAATTTTTGGTAGACAAACATAGAAACTTCTACTTTATGGAGATGAATACCAGGATTCAGGTAGAACATCCAATTACGGAAGAGGTTACTGATTTTGACCTAATCAAAGAACAAATCAAGGTTGCTGCAGGAATACCTATCTCTGGCAAAAACTACTATCCAAAGTTATATGCTATGGAATGCAGAATCAATGCCGAAGATCCTGCAAATGGATTCCGTCCTAGCCCAGGAAAAATCAACAACCTTCACCTTCCTGGTGGCCGTGGCGTAAGGGTAGATAGTCATGTCTATGCTGGATATATGATTCCGCCAAATTACGATTCCATGATCGCCAAACTTATCGTAAGTGGTCAGTCCAGAGAAGAGGTAATTGTACGGATGAAAAGGGCTTTGGAAGAGTTTGTAATCGATGGAATCAAGACTACCATTCCATTCCACCTAGCGCTTCTGGAAGACGAAGAATTCAAAGCTGGTAACTTTACTACGAAGTTCCTAGAAACCTTTGATTTCTCGGTAATCAAAGGATAAAAGATCATAGTAGAAAAACAGGAAAGGCTATTCTATATTTAGAATAGCCTTTTTCTTGCATAAAACTCAACCCAGTCAATATTAAACTAGGCATCTCACTAAGACGCAGAAAAAATATTTTATTCTACTCAACACATGCTACCTCATACTGAGACTCTACATATACTGAGTAATAAAGATATCTGGAAAGGACTACTTCATAGTACTCCCAATTCCCTTCTCCTGCACCAGTCTTTTGTGTAGCTGTCCCTGTATGTATATCCAATTCATCAGGTGAAATATTATCAGGTGGAGTTAAATTAAAGCCCCCGATTTTCACATTGGTAATCTCAGGCACAAAGGTCCATTCATCTACATCTATCCTAATACGAAGTTTAACAAAATCTCCTGGTGAAGCACCTTGAGGCACTTCTCCTTCCAATAACTCATTTACTTTTACAGCACCAATAAATTTACCTCTTACCGATGATTCCAAATACACCCACTTTATTTCAGCACCATTAGCATTATTCACATCATATGCCGGTATTTCAATATATTTGGCACGTTTTCCATCAGTTGTAAATCTTAAACCTATGGCCCAGGAACTTTCAGGTGTATAGCACTTATCCTTTCCGATAGAAGGGACCGTGTCATCAGAACCTACCTCATTACAAGCCATAAAGGACACGAGTATTACAATTAAAACTAAACCCCAAACCTTGTCCAGGAATTTAGAAGTATAAAAATTTTCCATCTGAAGTTGAGTTGATTACATTTGAATTTACCTAATTCAAACTACAAAAAAAATAATTTAAAATACATTTTTATTGTTTTAAAATATAAAAAAACAAGCGAACCAAATTCGTAAATGAATCAGACATATTCATCAATCAATGGGTATTGAAACTATTCAAATCATTGTATTCACTTAGCATTAAGCTACAAAAACGTAGGATGTAAAAATTCAATCTCAAAAATTGAAATTATTGATCCTCCAATTTCATCCCCAGTAGTCAATAATTCATCTATCAAATAAGCTCTTTTCTACACGCATGGTTTCTCCTATGAAACTTCTACATAAAACTTTCCTCACCCAATCTAATAAATAAAATGTATTCAAAAAATCCAGTTGATAAATGCTTTGAATCATACCTTAAAATCAGACTTTCATACCTTTAATTCCAAAGCTTAATATTTTCTTGACAGACAAATAATATTTAATTCCCCAAAAGCCAAACCATAATTTATAGACCTCCTTAAAGATTCTTGCCATTTTTTAAAGTATATTGAATATTCATCACATTAAATTTTACCGCCTATGCAAACTATACTTGGATCAGGAGGAATAATTGGAACCCAATTGGCACAGGAACTCACCACTTATACCAAGAAAATCCGCTTGGTGAGTAGACATCCCAAATTGGTCAATACCGGTGATGAAGTTTTTCCTGCCAATCTTTTAGACATTAAAGAAACTCAAAAAGCACTAAATGGCTCTTCAATAGCTTATCTAACTATTGGTTTCCCCTATAAAACCCGGATTTGGCAAGAAGCTTGGCCAAAAATCATGAACAACGTCATAAAGACCTGTTCAGAACAAAACATAAAATTAGTATTTTTTGACAATGTCTACATGTATGACACCTTTCATATAGGTCATATGACCGAATCAACCCCAGTACTTCCCGTCAGTAAAAAAGGCAAGGTAAGGGCTCTAATAGCCGAAAAGCTAATGGAAGCAACGGCCAAGAAAAAACTTAATGCACTAATAGCCCGGTCGGCTGACTTCTATGGACCATCAACCCCAATGAAAAGCATTATGACAGAAATGGTTTTCAAACCTCTTTCTAAAGGCAAATCTGCCAAATGGTTCGGCAACAGCCATTGCCCACATTCCTTTACTTACACTCCTGATGCAGGAAAAGCCACTGCAATGCTAGGGAATACACCCGACGCTTTCAACCAAGTATGGCACCTTCCTACTGCCCCTAATCCACCCTCAGGAAAAGAATGGATTCATATGGTAGCCAAAGAAATGTCGGTAAGTCCCCACTACCAGACCATTCCAAAATGGATTTTCAATATATCCGAAATTTTTGTTCCCTTTATGAGAGAGCTCAATGAAATGCTTTATCAATATGAACAGCCTTATGTATTTGATAGTAAAAAATTCGAAGAGCTCTTTTTTTTCAAGCCCACCTCCTATCTAGAGGGAATCAGAAGAATTATAAAAAAAGACTATCGCTATAAAGCAGCTCAAAAAGATGACCTACTTTTCGGGACAAAATAGGTCATCTCAAAATAAGCTTTATTCCTTTTCTCCTTCAATATCCAGCACCAACTCTTCGTACCATGCCTCACCATATTTTCGGATCAACGCATCCTTCACAAACTTATAAATAGGAACATTCAACTCCTTACCCAAACCACAAGCAGGACTGCAAATATCCCATCGATCATAATTCAAAGCGTCATATTCATCATATTTGGTCACCCTAACTGGATATAAATGACAGCTGATAGGCTTCTTATAGTCTATCTCCCCATTAATATGAGCCTCTTCTATACCACATTTAAGAATCCCCTTATCATCTTTGATCGCATATGCGCACTCCTTATTTTCCCCAACGGTTGGAGTGCCTTTATCTCCCTCCATATCGTACACCCAAGTACCTTGCTCCTCGATGACCCTTCTCCCCTCCTCGGTAAGGTATTTTTTCACCTTAGGATAGATTTCATCGAGAATAGCCGTTTCTTCATCATCCAATGGCGCTCCTGCATCTCCTTCCACACAACAAGCCCCTTTACATCTCTCCAAATTACACACAAAGAAATGCTCTTTTAGATCATCACTAAGTACTGCGTTTCCTATTAATATCATAACTCTCCCTTTTACTAGCACAAAGTTAGGAAAACTAATAGGTATTATGATCCTAATTGGTACAATTACTGCTTTTAGTTCAAAAATATCATGGGAAATCCCGTAATTTGCATTGTGCAAGTCAGCTTGTCGCCATGATTACCTCTCCAAGAGGTAGTTAGGGAGGAAAGTCCGGGCAACATAGAGCGCCATACTTCCTAACGGGAAGGGGCAAAGCTGGCGACGGCTTTGTCACAGATAGTGCCACAGAAAACAAACCGTCCGCTGCAGTGGATAAGGGTGAAAAGGTGGAGTAAGAGCCCACCGGGCTTCGGGTGACCGAAGTTGCATGGTAAACCTTATGGGTTGAAAGATCAAATAGGCCCCGGTCCAAGAGCTGCTCGTTCAATCTGGAATGGCTTCTGTCATTGCCGGAAACCGAGGTGGGTAGATCGATAGATCCTGATTGCGAAGTCAGGACCAGATAAATGACAAGAACCATCTTTTGATGGTTACAGAACCCGGCTTATAGACTTGCACTTTTTACTTTTATTAAACATAATTTGTATGCAGAAAATCTTGATTATTGATGATGAAAAAGTCATCAGATCGACCCTTAAGGAAATTTTAGAATACGAAAATTATGAGATTTTTGAGGCTCAAGATGGAGTTGAAGGACTCAAAATGATCGAAAGCCAAGACTTTGACCTTGTATTATGTGACATTAAGATGCCCAAAATGGATGGGCTGGAGGTAATTGACAAGGTCAGCAAAATGGATAAACAACCCCAGTTTATCATGATTTCTGCACACGGTTCCATAGAATCGGCGGTTGAAGCCACCAAGAAAGGGGCTTTTGATTTCATCCCCAAACCTCCGGACCTGAACAGGTTATTACTGACAGTAAGAAATGCACTGGATAAAAACAACCTCGTGACAGAAACCAAAGTCCTAAAGAAAAAGCTTTCCAAAAAACTGGATATGGTAGGTGAATCAGAAGCCATCAGCCAAGTGAAGGAAACCATTGAAAAGGTAGCTCCTACAGATGCCAGGGTTCTTATCACAGGTCCAAATGGAACGGGAAAAGAACTGGTAGCACACTGGCTTCACCAAAAAAGCAATCGCTCCAACGCTCCTTTTATAGCAGTAAACTGTGCTGCTATTCCCTCAGAATTGATAGAAAGTGAATTATTTGGACATGAAAAAGGAGCCTTTACCTCAGCCAATAAACAGCGCCAAGGTAAATTTGAACAGGCCAATGGAGGTACTATTTTCCTGGACGAGATAGGCGACATGAGCCTTTCTGCTCAAGCCAAAGTATTAAGGGCACTCCAAGAACATAAAATCACTAGAGTAGGAGGCGACAAGGACATTAAAGTTGATGTCAGGGTATTGGCAGCCACAAACAAGGACCTCAAAAGGGAAATCGAAGAAAATAATTTCAGAGAAGACCTTTACCACCGATTAAGTGTTATTCTAATCCAGGTCCCTGCGCTCAAAGACAGAAAAGAAGATATCCCGTTATTGGTAGACAGGTTCTTGGATGATATTGCCAAAGAATATGGCACTTCTAAAAAATCCATAGAAAAAGAAGCCATAAAGCAACTTCAGCAATTTCCTTGGACAGGTAATATCAGAGAATTGAGGAATGTCGTAGAGAGATTAGTGATCTTATGTAACCAAACAATCACATTAGAGGACATAAAAAAATACGCTGACTATTAAAATCAGCGTATTTTTTTATCCTTTTACTTCTTGGCTTTCCATTGCCTTTGCATATGCTGGACAAGGTTTACTTGAGGCGCATGCTCCCAAAGCCAAGAGGCAAGAAGCTAAAATAACTGCTGCTAGTTTTCTCATGATAATAATATTTGATCTAAACCAAATATTATTATTTATGTAAGGAATACAAAATTAATTGACCATTAAATTACAGCCCCTCACTTCACTATTGTCAAATCGTCCAAGGATTTCCAGCATTCCATCTTCATCAAACCTTCCCAAATCTTGTGTCTCTATAAAAGCACAGGAATGAAAATTGGCCAAATCAATGATATTAACTCCTCCCTGAGCCTTTTTACTCCAGGACAAGGGATCGTTTACGTCCCTTAGAAAAACTTTCATAGACCTAGGAAGCAGGTATTTTCCATTACCTTTTGAGTATGCCTGTGACATTAGCTCCGTCATCCCATATTCAGAATGAATTGGATCAACTTTAAAAGCACTTTTGTATATATCATGCACCTCTTCCCTGATCATTTCCTTGCGACGACCTTTCATCCCTCCAGTTTCCATAACAATCAAATTGCTCATTTGCGGAAACTTCTCTTCATACCGCTCCGCCAAATCCAGCAAGGCAAAAGTCACTCCCAAAAGCAACACCTTCTTACCATCATTGACCGATTTCAAATACTGAAGTTTCTCTATGAGCTCTTGATAATTATATAAATAAAATCCGGACTGATCTGAATTGGATTTTTTAATAAAATGATCGGCCATGGCAACTAAAGAACTCCCCTTCCTCTCCAAGTAAGCAGGTAATAGTGCCAACACATGAAAATCACTTAACTCACCATAAAAAGACTCAAAAAGTGTCTCTGCATGGTTTAAATAAAAATCACTAGACCATACATAATGCCTGCTGGTAATCTGCCCTGTAGTCCCACTACTTGAGTAAAAGTCACTGAATAAGGCTGACTCTCCGCAAATCACTTGGTGCGATTTAAAAAAACCAATAGGTAAAAACGGAATATCCTCTACCCTTTGAACTTCTTCGGAATTAATTCCCCTAGCATCCAAATACGCTTTGTAAACTTCATTTTCTCCCGCTTGAAACTTAAACAAACCCAAAGCCAATTCATCAAAGTTAGATGCGTCCAGAATTTCCAATTGCTCTAAAAAACTTTTGAAATAATTCATCGTTTTATTATCTATAGTGGACAAATTTAAGCAAATTTAAGATTAGGAATATTTAATTAACTATTACAAGCAAATATGAGAGCAAAGAGCTATATATATGTCTTGATATCATTTTTTTTTGTGGGAGCCTGTGTTTCTCCTCCTGACAATTTCCCTACAGTTCCAGAAATCAACTTTTCGAACATATCCTATGTCGAAATGGACAATGGAGTCGACTCTTTGATCATAGCTTTGAGATTCAAAGATGCTGAAGGTGATTTAGGCTTAGACTCGAGAGACATCAACCCTCCCTTTCACCCTTTTGAATTCCTTAGAGACAACCAAGGAAATTTGATCACCTATTCCAATCGACCTACTGATGCACCTGAATACAATCCTATTGACTGGGCAGTGAGGCCCACTGTAGATAACATTGAGATTAAGGATACATTATGGGTAAAGCAAAACCCAAATTACAACAATATTTTCATGCAATTTTTTATTAAAAGAAATGGAAATTACGAAGAGTTCAAGTGGTCTGACCCTCCTTACTATACCACAGTTGATGGTAGGTTCCCTGAAATACTTTCTTCAGACAACCCTAGAGCCATAGAAGGAACGATACAATATGCTATTCAATCTTCAGGTTGGAGGCCCATATTCAGAAATGATACCATTAGGGTAAATGTTCAAATTCAGGACCGGGCATTAAACAAAAGTAATATCATCTCAACTCCCGATTTTACCCTGAACCAAATAATGAAATAAAAAAAACTTCTCTTTAGAAGCTTTTTTTTATTTCATTCCTATAATCAACTGCTTACCACATTGGATAACTTTTCGGATCAACCTCATTCATCATTCGATAAGCTGTTTCTACCACATCATCCGCACTTGGCTTTGAAAAATAATCCCCATCTGTGGAATAAGCAGGCCTATGGGCTTTGGCCGGCAATGTCACTGGTTCGGAATCTAAATGGAAATAAGCCTTCTGCTCTTCCAAAACTTGCTGCATCATATAAGCAGTTCCTCCACCTGGAACATCTTCATCTGCAAAAATAACCCTATTGGTCTTCTTAATAGAACCTACGATAACATGATGGATATCAAATGGCAATAAAGTTTGCACATCTATCACCTCTAAAGAAACACCATATTCTTCCAGTTGCTCCGCTGCCTCTAAAACTATTTTGCACATTGCGCCATAAGTCACTATGGTAATGTCTGTCCCTTCTTTTAATATCTCAGGCTTACCTAAAGCAACAGTAAATTCTCCGACATTAGTTGGCATTTTCTCCTTTTGCCTGTAAGCATTCAGGCATTCGATCATTAATGCTGGCTCGTCGCTTTTTAGCAAGGTATTATACATCCCTGCCGCCTGGGTCATATTTCGAGGTACGCAAACCAACATCCCCCTAAGACTACCCAAAATAGCCGACATCGGGGAACCAGAATGCCACACACCTTCCAAACGATGACCTCTAGTCCTAACGATCAAAGGAGCTTTCTGCCCCCCCTTGGTCCTGTAATGCAAACAGGCCAAATCATCAGTCAATGTCATCAAGGCATAGTAAAAATAATCCAAATACTGTATCTCAGTAATTGGTCTTAAACCTCTAAGTGCTGCTCCAATCCCTTGACCGATGATTGTAGTCTCTCTTATACCAGTATCTGTAACCCGAATCTCTCCGTGCTTAGCCTGTAGCCCTGCAAAAGCCTGATTAACATCTCCAATTTTCCCCACATCCTCACCAATAGCAAAAACACGTGGATCCCTGCTTAACATTTGATCAAAACAAGCCTGTAACACTTCCCTTCCATCAACCGTAACTGAATCCTCATCATATTTAGCTGCCAGCTCAGGTACTTTCAGACTACTTTCCGCTGATTCACTGTATAAGTGACTATTATACCTCTCCCGATTACGCTTAAGATGCTCTTGATACCATAATTTAAGATCAGTTCTTAAATCAGAAGTATCAAACCTCATAAGAAACAATGCCCTTCTTACAGCTCCGATAACATCTTTTCGTATAGGATTCAACGTTTTTGACAGGTCCTCTGCCAACAATAATAAATTCTTTCCCTGTGCACTTTCTTTAGCTGCATTATGGATCAAGCCAACTACCTCATTCAATTCATTTTTGATCCCACCAGAAAAAGACCTCCATGCCTTATCTTTCTGCTCACGCACATACTTCAAAGCATCTTTATCTATCTCATCCAACTCCTCCTCTGTGGCCAGCTCGTTATCCAGAATATATTCCCTGAACTTAAGATTACAATCATGCTGAGCTTCCCACTCCAAACGTTCTTTGGACTTATACCTTTCATGAGAACCAGAGGTCGAATGGCCTTGTGGCTGAGTCATTTCCACCACATGTACCAGGCAAGGAACAAACTCCTCTCTTGCCAAACGCTCTGCCTTTTGGTAAGCCATATGCAAAGCTTCATAATCCCAACCTTTCACCACTATAATCTCAAAACCAGGCTTGTCTTTTTCCCGCTGAAACCCTGCCAAGGCTTCAGAAATGCTCTCCTTGGTGGTTTGATACTTATTGGTTACGGAAATACCATACTCATCATCCCAAACAGACATGATCATAGGAATCTGTAGCACACCTGCCGCATTGATGGTTTCATAAAACATCCCCTGCGCAGTCGATGCATTTCCTATAGTACCCCAGGCCACCTCTTTTCCGAGCCCTTTAAATTCCGCTAATTTTTGAAGTTCTTTATTTTCCTTAAATAATTTAGTAGCATAACCTAGCCCCACTAACTTAGGAACCTGGGCTGCGGTAGATGAAATATCTCCTGCAGAATTCTTCATTTTCCTCAGGTCTTTCCAAGTTCCATCATCATTTAGGGACCTTGTGGCAAAATGCCCATTCATCAACCTCCCTCCAGAAGCTGGCTCTTCCTCCACATCTACATGAGCATATAGTTGCGCAAAATAAGCTTGAATTTTGAGCTCCTGAATAGCTAGCATAAAAGTTTGATCACGGTAATATCCTGAACGAAAATCACCATCCTTAAAGTAACGTGCCATCACCACTTGGGCAAGCTCTTTCCCATCCCCAAAAATCCCAAATTTTGCCTTGCCCATAAAAACCTCCTTTCTTCCCATCAAGGAAGCCTGACGGCTCTGTTGGACAATTCTATAATCAAATAAAATCTGTTCTTTTTCTAATCCGATATTAACCTTTGTTTTAGGTAAAGTCTCCACTTCTAGCATATTTAATAATTAAAAGCAATTTTGGGTTTTTTCAAGGTATTCCAAAAATACAGAATTTTGGGGTTTTAACAAATACACCTGACAAGTATCAGTCTTTTCAACCCATAAAATATTTCAAAAAACACACATTCAAATGTTTTATATAAAATAATATTTTGATTATAACAAAACAGCAGTAATATTAACATATTTTAAAATCCCACCCAACAACATTAAACAAACATCAATTTTAACCAAAAACCCAACAAAATAATTAATACAAAAAAAGATTTGGTTTAGAATTTTATTCAATAGAACAATTATACGCAATCATTAATTCTGTTTCGAATCTATTTCCATCACTAAGCCCAAATAAACTATAAGAATCTAACAACCAATTACTTTCTCCTTACTATATTTGCTAATATTAATGCACACCCAAACATTTCAAACTATGATAATAGGGATTCCTAAAGAGATTAAAAATAACGAGAACAGAGTAGCCCTTACTCCTGCTGGAGCACAGGAACTCGTAAAAAGAGGTCATGTCGTTTACGTTCAGCACACTGCGGGGGAAGGGAGCGGCTTTCCTGATGAAATGTACGCTCAAGCTGGAGCTAAGATTTTACCAAGCATAGAAGAGACATATGCTATTGCTGAAATGATTATCAAAGTCAAGGAACCCATAGAACCCGAATATAATTTAATCAGAGAAGACCAATTATTATTCACTTATTTTCACTTTGCTTCCCATGAACCACTGACCAAAGCCATGGCCAAAAGCAAATCTGTTTGTCTGGCGTATGAAACAGTAGAAAAAGATACTGGTGGACTACCTCTACTTGTGCCCATGTCAGAAGTTGCAGGTAGAATGGCCACTCAAAAGGGAGCAAACTACCTAGAGAAACCTTTGGGCGGAAAGGGAATATTAATGGGAGGTGTACCTGGCACTCTGCCTGCAAAAGTCCTTATCCTTGGAGGCGGTGTAGTAGGCACCCAAGCAGCATGGATGGCAGCTGGACTAAAAGCCGATGTCACCATTCTAGATGTCTCCTTGCCAAGAATGCGCTACCTATCCGATGTAATGCCAGCCAATGTAAAAACAAGAATGTCCAATGAATTCAACATCAGAGAACTTATCAAAACTGCCGACCTTATCATTGGAGCAGTATTGATCCCCGGAGCTAAAGCACCTCACCTTATCACTCGTGACATGCTTAAAGACATGCAAAAAGGCACTGTATTAGTGGACGTTGCCGTAGACCAAGGCGGATGCATAGAAACCTGTAAGCCTACCACGCATGAAAACCCCACCTATATCATTGACGAGGTTTTACATTATTGCGTAGCTAATATGCCAGGTGCAGTACCTTACACAAGCACTGTAGCACTAACTAACGCCACCTTGCCTTATGCTATTCAGCTTGCTGAAAAGGGATGGAAAAAAGCAGCGCAGAAAAATAAAGAATTGGCAAAAGGACTGAACATCATCAAAGGCGATATTGTTTATAAAGCGGTAGCCGAAGCATTTGACATGGAACACGTACCCGTTGAGAAATACTTGATTTCCTAAGAATATAACTCCCAAATACATAAAGGCTGTCGAATTTCGGCAGCCTATTTTTTTCAGTGGCAAAAAACTCTTTCCCCATTTAAATATCAATAAGCTCCAATACTTTTCACAAAGTCAGTAACCAAATAACTTACCAATTTCGCCACACCCACATCCATTTTACCATCACTCATAACTGTAGCACCTTCACAAACATGCAAGTAAGCCACCTTACTTTTTCCTCGCCTTGCTACTTGATAAACATACTTTCTCGCATCCACCCCAAGAACACCTACAGGGTCCATAGCACTGGACAAAACCCTCCCCACTACATCCAAATCCAGCTCAACACCAAATTCCTTCTCCTCTACAAAATCCACTCCCCTTTGAATTGCCTCTTCAAAACCTAATGCTTCCCTAAGGTAAATATCCTCCCAAAAAACAAAATCTATTCGTGATTGCCCTCTCATCTCTTGCAGCATCTCCTTGGAATTATAATTCTCGCTCAAACCGAGCACAGCATATTTATCCAAATAGCCCTCATCAAAGGCATACCGAAACCCGTTGCCGCTATGTCTACCTTCACACTTTCTAAAATCAGCATGTGCATCCAAGTTCAGTACATTAACACTGGCATCAATACATCCCCTATACTGACTCAAACCCAGAGCTGCCGCCTTAATAATAGGATAGGAATTATTATGTCCTCCACCTATTATGATGGGCAATTTCCCTTGAAGGAAAACATCCCGAACCAATCCAAACACAGCTGCATCTATTTTTTCAACTGTTTTCCTCCACTCCTTAATCTCTACCCCTTCCTCTGGAATCAAACTAGAAAAATCAAAATCCCCCAAAATTGAGATCTCATTCCCCATTAACTTTTCCTGCTGATGGACATTCAAAAAACTGTCTAAAAATGATGGCCACAAACTCTCCGTCCCGGCCTTGCCGTAATTGGCCACTACACCTATAGATTCAGGAATACCAATAACAACAGCCAAGTCCCCCTCAAAGCCAAGCTTGACACATTCTCCCAGCTTAGTTTCCCCTGGTCTTTTGACCACTCTTTTATCAATATCATCCTGTTCAAAAAACCTGAAATACTCCATATAGCTATTAAAACTCACCTTCAACCATAACCTTATCTATCAAATTCTCCCCAAAAGAATAGGGCAAATAGGCCAGGGAACTCATTGGCTTAGTAAATATCAAATTGGCCTTTTTGCCTTTTGTTATACTTCCCACTTCATTTTCCAACTCCATGGCATAAGCACCGTTAATGGTTATCGCATTGATCGCCTCTTCTGGAGTCATTTTCATCTGAATACACGAAAGCGCTATCAGCAAAGGAATATTACCACTTGGAGAAGACCCTGGATTAAAATCAGTTGCCAATGCCACCCCTAAACCAGCATCAATCATCTTCCGTGCTGGGGGATAATTCATCCTTAAGAAAAAGGCAGCAGATGGCAATAAAGTCGGAATAGTCTTACTCCCCTGCAAAGCTTCAATCTCGAGCTCCCCAATTGCCTCTAAATGATCAACTGACAATAATCCATTTTCTACCCCAAATTGTACCCCACCAGAATTACTCAGTTGATTGGCATGCAATTTACCTTTCAGTCCGTATCTTTTTGCCGTATCCATTACCCGCTTAGTTGCTTCAACATCAAAAAAACCCTTTTCAAAAAAAACATCCACATAAGACGCCAAACCTTCCTCTGCTACCCTCGGAAGCATTTCATCACAAACCAAATCGAGGTAAGCCTGATGATCATTCTTAAACTCCAGCGGATAGGCGTGAGCCCCCAAAAAGGTCGCCCTAATACTGAGAGGAGATTTTTCCTTCAACCTTTTTACCACCCTAAGCATTTTAAGTTCTCCCTCCACACTCAAGCCATAACCACTTTTGATTTCAATCGCCCCAGTTCCCAAAGCTCTTACAGCCTCAAGCCTTTTCCATGACTGCTGGAACAGATCCTCTTCTTCCGTGTCGCGCAAAAGAACTGCTGAGTTCAATATCCCACCACCCGCTTGAGCAATTTCGACATAACTCAACCCCTTGATTTTATCAACAAATTCACTTTCCCTACTACCGGCAAACACCAAGTGAGTATGAGCATCACACCAAGCAGGCAATACAAACTGTCCCTTCGCATCTACCATTTCCTGGCCAGGAATCTCTCTTATATCAAGCTGATCCATAGCCCCATATCCTTGAATTAGACCATCCTCAACATGCAAAAAAGCATTATCAATGGCTGGTAACCTTGCCATCTCCTTTCCTTTTAGAAATTTGATTTCTTCCCTTACCCCAAAAAGGGTTTTTATATTAGTTATCAGCATTAAATCCTTTCATTTATACCTAAACCGTGTTTTTTAGCGGTTTCCTTCGCAAGTCGATACCCAGCATCAGCATGGCGAATCACTCCGATACCAGGGTCATTTCTCAAAACCCTGCTCAATCGCTCATTTGCCGCATCAGTTCCATCGGCCACGATCACCATCCCTGCATGAATGGAATACCCCATTCCAACTCCACCTCCATGATGAAGAGAAACCCAACTTGCACCTCCAGCAGTATTCATCAAGGCATTTAAAACCGGCCAATCAGCTACAGCATCCGACCCATCCAACATCCGCTCCGTCTCTCTGTTTGGAGATGCTACAGAACCAGTGTCCAAATGATCCCTTCCTATGACGATCGGTGCTTTGAGTACTCCTCTTTTCACCATTTCATTAAAGGCTAGCCCTGCCTTTTCTCTTTCTCCCTGACCCAACCAACAAATTCTAGCAGGCAAGCCCTGAAAGGAAATTTTTTCCTGAGCCAAAGTAATCCACCTCCTTAACGATTCATTTTCGGGAAACAGTTTGAGAATCATCTCATCTGTTTTCCTGATATCTTCAGGATCACCTGATAAAGCCACCCACCTAAAAGGTCCTTTCCCTTCACAAAAAAGTGGCCGTATAAAAGCCGGAACAAAACCTGGAAAATCAAAAGCATTTTTCAACCCTTTTTCCTGAGCCCTTGCCCTTAAATTATTCCCATAATCAAAGGTCACCGCACCCTGATCTTGTAACGCCAACATCAACTCCACGTGCCTGTACATGGAAGTATAGGCCCGCTCTATATATTTCTCTTCATCTTTATTCCTCAGAACTTTAGCTTCTTCAACACTAAGCCCATGTGGATAATAGCCAAGCAAGGGATCATGAGCCGAAGTCTGATCAGTCAATGTATCGGGGACAACCCCTCTTTCGATCAATCTTTCTAATAAATCCACAGCATTTCCCGACACACCAATCGAAACAGCCCTCCCTTGCTTTTTTGCCTCTAGAGCTCTATCAATCGCATCATCAAGATCTTTGATCAGTAAATCCAAATACCTAGTATCCAAACGCTTCCTGATACGCCACTCCTCCACTTCAGCCACCAGACATACCCCTCCATTCATCGTAATTGCCAAGGGCTGCGCTCCCCCCATACCTCCTAGGCCTGCAGTCACATTTAAAGTCCCCTCAAGACTTCCTGCAAAATGCTTTCGGGCCAACTCAGCATACGTTTCGAAGGTTCCCTGAACAATCCCTTGAGAACCAATATAAACCCAGGAACCAGCAGTCATCTGACCATACATCATCAAACCGGCTTTTTCAAGCTTATCAAAATGATCCCAATTAGCCCACTTAGGCACTAAGTGAGAATTTGAAATCAGTACTTTTGGTGCATTCAAATGTGTAGGCACTATCGCTACCGGCTTGCCTGACTGGATCAAAAGAGTCTCATCTTCTTCCAACACTTTTAACCCATTGATAATCTTATCCAGGGCATCAAAATCTCTGGCAGCTTTTCCTCTTCCTCCATAAACAATCAAATCCTCAGGCCTTTCCGCTACCTCGGGATCCAAATTATTCAATAACATTCTCAAAGCAGCTTCTTGAACCCAACCTTTACAATTCAACTTACTCCCGGTAGGGGTTTTGTATTTCTCTTTTGAGTATTTAGATATAACACCTGACATCATCTTAATCTTTAAAGTGATTTAATCTCATCCAATCTCCATCTCCTCATAAACTGGATGCTACTTTCAATATCCGTGGCCAACACCCTGTCATAAGTATTAAAACTCACTTCTTTTCTATAGAGAGCCACAAGTTTCTCCACTATTGGAGAACTTTTAACTGGCTTTCTAAACTCCAAAGCCTGAGTTGCTGTCAACAACTCAATAGCCAATATCTTCTCAAGATTATTTAACACCCTGAGGCATTTCGTCGCTCCATTAGCCCCCATACTCACATGATCTTCTTGGCCATTGGAAGACACGATAGAATCGACCGATGAGGGTGTACATAATTGCTTATTTTCACTTACGACACTAGCAGCTGTATATTGCGGTATCATCAGTCCTGACTGAAGCCCGGGATCATGTACCAGAAACAAAGGCAGCCCTCTCGCTCCTGAAAGCAGCTGATAGGTCCTCCTCTCTGAAATACTCCCTATTTCAGCCATAGCAATCGCAAGGTAATCAAAGCCCAAAGCCAAAGGCTGTCCATGAAAATTACCACCTGAAAGCACCTGATCTTCTTCGGGAAAAATATTGGGATTGTCCGTAACAGCATTGACTTCAACATCAAAAGTCTGCTTAACAAAGGCCAAACTATCCCTTGATGCCCCGTGCACCTGAGGTATACACCTGAACGAATAAGGATCCTGCACCTGCTTATCCTTCGCCTGTGCGATTTCACTACCTTCCAAATATTCACGAATCACCATTGCTGTCTCCACCTGTCCCTTATGAGGCCTAATGGCATGGATCAAATGGTCAAAAGGCTGAACATTTCCATTAAAAGCCTCTAAAGAAACAACGGAAATTAGATCTGCCCAATCAAACAACTCTTTAGCATATGAAACCGCATAAACCCCATAGCTCAACATAAACTGGGTCCCATTTATTAAGGAAAGTCCTTCCTTTGACCGAAGTGTAATTGGCTCCCAACTAAATTGAGCAAGCACCTCCCTACTGTTTTTTATCTCTCCTTTAAAATAAACTTCTCCTAACCCTATCAAGGGTAAACTCAAATGAGAAAGGGGAGACAAATCACCAGATGCACCCAAGGATCCTTGATTATACACTACTGGCAATACATCGTGATTATAAAAATCTATCAAGCGTTGTAAGGTCTCCAATTGTACCCCCGAATAACCCTGCGCCAGTGATTGGATTTTAGTCAATAACATGATTTTAATCAAATGCTTTGGCACCTTCTCTCCGACCCCACATGCATGCGACTGAAGCAAGTTGTATTGCAATTGTTCTATCTCCTTCCTGTCTATTCTCACATGCTGCAAATAACCAAAACCAGTATTCACGCCATAATAAAGCGCCTCCTCATCCTGTGAAATCTTTTGATCCAAATAAGCCCTACAATCCTTAATCCTGTTTTTCATTTCCTTGGACAAGGACAATTGCTTACCACTCGCAATTAACTCTGTAATTGTTTCCAAACTGATTTGCTTGGCACTGATTTCATATACCATTTTTTCGGCGTCCAATCCCACCATATAAGCACTTGATTTAAAAAGGGTTTATATTCTATACATACAAAACTCCATAATTAAACTAATAATAAAAAATAGTATTATATTCACTTATTAATAACTAAAAGTAATCAATATGGAGTTACGTCAACTTAAATATTTCTTGGTATTAGCAGAGGAATTACATTTTCATCGAGCTGCCGACAAATTATTCATTGTACAGCCAGCACTCTCCAAACAGATTAAACTCTTAGAAGAAGAATTGGGCATCAGTTTACTTAAAAGAGATAAAAGAAATGTTAAACTGACTGAAGCGGGAAAATACTTTAAAACTGAAGCTAAAGCGATTCTCGATCAACTTGAGCTAGTTAAGAGCCACACCAGGTTAGTACAAGAAGGCCAAAAAGGTGAAATTAGAATTGGCTATGTCGGTTCATGTATCCACACCTTTCTTCCAGACATGCTCAGCGACCTTCATGAAGCGCATCCATATATCCTAACTTACCTAAATGAAATGACCTCTTCCGCCCAACTGGAAGCCATTCAAAACGGGGAACTAGATATTGCTTTTTTGAGAAACCCATTCCCTTCCCCTAATCTAAACCATCAACCTGTGTTCCGTGAATCTTTCGCCCTGGTATTACCTGAAAACCATCCCCTCAATGAAAATAACCTTGAAGACATCCATCAACTGGCCAATGAAGAATTCATCCTTCCCACCAGATCTGATGGTGAATTATATTACAGACTCCAACTGAGCATCTGTGAGGACCATGGCTTCTCTCCAAAAATAGCCCATGAAACCGTTCATGGACACACTGTCCTTAACTTGGTAGGGCATGGATTAGGCATCACCTTTTTACCCACATCCTTTCAAAAGGTCACCAATGCTGCTGTGAAATTCATTGAATTAAAAGACATTCCTCAGCGAGCAGAAATCACCGCAGTTTGGAATAAAGAAAATCCCAATCCTAGTTTAAAAAAGTTTCTAAACCATATCAAACCCCTTAAAATCTAGACAAATAGAAATTAACAAAACAACAATACCACCCTACAAGACTTCATTAACACTCCTCTAAAACATAACCCAGCCATTCTATTTCCTTTTATCAATTTTCGATTTTTTTTCATTATCTTTCAAAACTAATATTAATCACATTTTATCCTTTGGTTTTAAGAAAAAATAAAACAGTGGGATAAGACCATATTAATTATCACTTTATTTAAAAACAAAAAGTGTACTGTATTACAAACGCCATCCATAGCAATAAAACAAACTATATTATGAAAAAACAATTTTGGACTATCCTGTTGCTTTCCCTTTTTATTGGTAAACTGCAAGCACAGGAAAGAAGTATCTCTGTAATACCCAAACCGGCAAAAACAACCATCAACTCCGGTAAGTTTGTATTAAATGAAGAAACGGTAATTATAGCCAAAAACGATGAGAGCAGGAATTCAGCTAGACTATTCAATGAATTTCTACAATCCCAATACGGTTTCAAATTACACATTTCTCTCCTGGATCTCACAGGGAACACCATTGAACTTATACTAGACAAGGAAACCGAAACACCAGAAGCTTATAGCTTAGAAGCCAATACAACCAACATCAAAATCACCGGTGGAAAGGAAGGTTTATTTTACGGACTCCAAACCACCTTACAGCTGATTGAATCAAATGCAGATCTGCTAAGCATCCCAGCAGTGGGCATACAAGACCATCCTGAGTTTGCCTACAGGGGAATAATGCTGGACGTAGGGCGTCACTTTTTCCCTGTGGACCAAATCAAAAAAATCATTGATTTAATGGCTTATTTCAAATTCAACAAGATGCATTGGCACCTTACAGAAGACCAAGGCTGGAGATTGGAGATTAAAAAGTATCCAAAATTAACAGAAATTGCCGCATTTAGGGATTCCACAATTATAGGACAATATTACGATTTCCAACCTTTCATCTACGATGGTGAGAAACACGGAGGCTACTATACCCAAGAAGAAGCAAAAGAAATCGTAAAATATGCTGCGGACAGAATGATTACGGTAATTCCCGAAATAGAACTTCCTGGACACAGTTCCGCAGCACTTGCTGCCTATCCAGAATTCGGAAGTTTCGAAATGGACGGTAACAAACCCGAAGATACTAAACCTCTTGCAGGCAGCATCATGGCAATGAAAAAGAACGGAGAGCCATACGACAATGACCTCAGTCCAAATGTACCTGGCTATTGGGGAGTACATTACAATGTCTATGGAGTAAAGGACGAAACTTTCCAATTCCTAGAAGACGTCCTGACAGAAGTAATGGAGATTTTCCCAAGTGAGTATATCCATATCGGTGGAGATGAGGCTCCAAAAGACCATTGGAAAACCTCGGCCATTTCCCAAAATCTTATTAAAAAAGAAAAATTGGAAAATGAACACGAATTACAGAGCTATTTCATCACCAGAATTGAGAAATTCCTCAACAAAAATGGAAGAAAATTAATCGGGTGGGACGAAATCCTTGAAGGTGGCCTTGCGCCAAATGCTACTGTAATGAGCTGGAGGGGTGAAAAAGGTGGTATCGCTGCCGCTAAAATGAATCATGACGTCATCATGACACCTAACAGCCACATGTACATAGACCACTACCAATCTGAGGACAAAGAACAAGAACCCCTTGCTATCGGCGGCTTCCTTCCCCTGGAAAAAGTTTACAGCTATTCCCCAAGACCTGAAAGCCTAACTACTGAGGAAAGCAAACATGTACTTGGCGTTCAGGCCAACCTATGGACTGAATACATAGCAACCAACAACAAAATGGAATATCATTTGTTCCCGCGCGCTTTGGCCTTATCAGAAGTAGCTTGGAGTAATATAGACGAAAAAAATTATGAAGAGTTTTCCCAGCATAGACTTCCAGCAAGACTTTCCGAATTAGAAAAGCTGGATGTTTTCTATAGAATACCAGAAGCAAAAGTAAATATCAGCAAAGACACAAACACAGGAAGACACAAAATCACCATTATCCCTTTTGTTAAGGGAGCCAAAGTATACTATACAGTAGACGGACATAAAGCTGACCAAACAGCCTACCTTTATCGCACACCTATTTTGGCACCAGTCACCAATGAAGGCCAGGAAAATCTGGTGCTAAAATATATCATAGTAACTCCAGAAGGTCGTCAAAGTAACCAATTTGAAGTAACCATTGAATAAATAATACTAGGCCGGAAAATACATCCGGCCTCTTTCCAATCTATTCATTTAATATGAAAAACCAATCCAAGTTATTGTTGATTCTTATACTGTCATTAGCTTGCTTTCAATGCAAACCAAAGGAGACGATAATCACCATTTTGTCTTATAATATCTACCATGGTGAAAACAGTTATGAAAGTGGCAAAAGCAATCTGGAAGAAATTGCCCAGCTCATAAAAGATATCGATCCGGACTTTGTAGCCATGCAAGAAGTAGACAGTGCAACCCAAAGAACCGCATCTATACGAAACGGGAAAGCCCTAGACCTTACTGCTGAACTGGCAAAAACAACTGGAATGTATGGATTTTTCGCCAAAGCCATCAATTTCAGCAACGGTGGTTATGGAGAAGGACTGCTAAGCAAATATCCTGCAAAAATGAGCAAACTTGACCTACCCATTCCAGAAGGAGGAGAAGGAAGGACCATGGCTTTAGCAACTGCTAAAATGCCCGACGGCACAGAAATAACTTTTGGTGCAACCCATTTATGCCACCAATATGAAACAAATAGAATCGCACAATCTGAAGCTATTCTTAAACATCAAAACAATATTGATAATCCTTTTCTTTTTGCCGGTGATCTCAACTTCAAGCCGGACAGTAAAGCATACGATTCCTTAAAGGAGAACTTTATAGATGCCGCGGAAATAGTTGGCAATCCACAAAACACCTTCCCCACTGATGCCCCAAGCATAAGAATAGATTATGTTTGGTTATCCAAAAAATCGAATTGGGAAGTAATCGAGGCAAAGGTCATTGATGTAGCTTATTCTGACCACAAGCCACTTTTAGTAAAAGTAAAATTGAAATAAAAAAGTCCCGGACTACGTCCGGGACTTCTTATGAATTAATTGGCGATTACCACTTCCACATTATTGCGCTCTAACATTTTCACAAAATCTGGATCGATGGCATCATCAGTAATTACTTTATCCACCTTATCGAACCCTGCAATAAAGGCCAATCCAATTTTCTTGAACTTGGTAGAATCTGAAACCACAATCACCTCTTCAGCTATATCAATCATGATCTGATTCAGATAAGCTTCCTCCATATAGTGGGTAAATACACCTACATCAGATTTAAACCCATCTACCCCGAGAAAAAGCTTATTACAGTGCAATTGTTTTAGGTTTCTTTCAGCCATTGGACCTACTAAAGACATCGAAAACTCTTTTAAAAATCCCCCCGGCATCATCACATCTAAATTGTCATAGCTAGCCAAATTATTTACGATATCCAAAGCATTACTGATCACCGTCAACCTTTCGAACTTACCTAAGTTATTGGATATTTCGAATGTAGTTGTTCCTGAATCCAAAATTATGGAGTCATTCTCTTCAATTAAAGAGACCGCTTTTTTACCGATTTTTCTTTTAAGGTCCAGGTTAATCTTTTTCTTCTCAGTAACGGGAAGGGCCATATTATTGGTCTTAAACGCTCCTCCATGTGCTCTTACTAAAAGCTTATTACGCTCAAGATTAGCCAAATCATTTCTTATAGTAACCTCACTTACACCAAGGTCCTTGCTTAGTTCACTCACATTTACCTGGCCATGCTCATCCAAAACTTCTAAAATTCTGGACCGGCGTTGTGCTGTCTTTTTCATATCTCAATCCTAGATTAAATTAAATAATTGCTTTTCATCAAAAAAACTTTCGAAAAATACTCATTTAGTTTCATTATTCAAACAATATCAAAAGTATTTACGATTAACACAGCTAATCATCAATAAACAATCCCTCTATGAAAACATTTATATTTTCATATTCTTAACATTTACAAAATTTTAGTACATATCATCAATCCAACAAAAAAATAAGAACATACAACAAATTACCTTTCGATCGTCTCTATCATATCAACTTGACATTCATATTAAATTAAGAAGACAAGTACCTCATCCCTGGTACAAGGATAAATCACTACATTCAAAGCAATTCATGAAAATAATCTCAAAAAAATTTATCCACAACTTATAGAAACAGGAGAATCAGCATCCCATAAATCGAAAATATAAAAGAATTCAAAATAATTTATTTTCGTTTTATTTGCATATTACATTTATTTTACGGAATTTAGTAACAAGATAAAGATTATCTGGTTTGTTAGGGTTATTTATTAAAAAAGGCCGATCTCGATTCCACATTTTGAAGATCGGCTCTTTTTTTTCTATTTTTCGTCAAGTTTCCTTTCCAAAATCAAAACAAATTAGACCAATATGTATCCAGGAAAATCCATAGCTATCCTCTTCTTTCTCTTCTTACTTTCCACGGAAGTTTTTTGCCAAGATATCCCTGACGATTATCAGCTACTTTATGAGCAGGATTTTTCATCAAATACTGCCCTTAATGAATTTGAAACTACTGACGCTTCATCCTGGCGGATTTCAGACCAATCCTTAGAAATTTATAAAGCAGGAAATTATGAACCCAAAGTGAGGTCCCCGTTCAATATCGCCATGCTAAAAAGTCTAAAATTCGGTGATTTCATATTAGAGGCAGATTTACAACAAACGGGAAAGGAATACGGACATCGGGACCTTTGTATTTTCTTTGGCATGAAAAACCATAGCAATTTCTATTATTCACATATTGCTTCCAAACCAGACCCTCATTCACACAATATATTCTTGGTCAATGACGAACCACGAATAGCCATAGGCAAACGGACAAATGAAGGGATAAATTGGGGAAACACCAATGAATGGCACAAAATTAGAATTGAAAGGAATATAGATTCAGGTTCAATAAAAATATATTTTGACGATATAGAAAAACCTATCATGGAAACCAATGATTTACATTTTGATTACGGACACATTGGTTTTGGAACATTTGATGATACCGGGAAATTTGACAATATTAAAATATGGGGACCAGACTTTGCCCCTGATAACGACAGTTTTTTTCCACATCCTTTAAGGTAGATACATGGACAATTCTTCATCAATTAATTTATTCCATTTAGCCTGTGCTGCTTTATTTTTACCATGACTGGTTTCTGCGTCATATGCCTCTTGCATCTGATTCATTTCCCGATATGTCTCTATGTACAGATAGCCTATTTTTCCATCGTAATCATCAGGACTTAGCTCCATTTTTTTAATCTTTTCTTTAAACCTCTCCACAATGATTTTAGTAATATCAAAGTGCCTTTGCTCATGATTTAAACCATAATCATCTTTACTGGATGATCTTACCCAAGAGGATGATTTAAGCATAAACACTTTCGTGACCAAGTCTAACACTGCCACACCGTCTTCAATTACGGTATTACCCTCCCAAGCAAAACTAGAAAATATGGACGCTGCATATTTACTACCAAAATGAGGCTGGGCCCTGAAGTCCTCCCATTCTAATGGATGATTTCTGTGATAAAAAACGGTGTCCTCCAATTCCACCTTTTCATAATCCCTAAATCTCAAACTCACCTGCTTGGCGAAACGAATATCACTTCCGGATTCCTGATTGACCCAATCATTGAAATACTTCAACGAACTGGCCAATGATTGTTGGAGTGCAGAGGAAATCGCCCTATAATTATTCGAAGACCTTTTATATTTGGCTCCACCTTGATAATCCAATAAATGAACTAACGCACCTTCGTTTTCTAATTGAAACGTAAAATCAAGTTCTACCTTTCCCTCTATCAAACCATCACTAGATCTCATTTCTGTTATTTCACATTCATTCACCTCCAATACCACTGGCCTAAGGGATCGATCAATCGGAACACTTCTTAAAACATAGTTTGACAAAGATTCATCTATACCTCCCTGCAAACCGAGCGGCTCCGTTTCTTTAGCTTCCCGACTGGTGAAAATATTACCAATATCAGTCCTTTGCCCAAGGTTATTGCGCACCTCCTTAAAATAAAACTCATCAGGCTTTATATTTAGATATGCTGGCTTTAAAACAATTAAAGTACTTGGAGTCTGCCCAAAAACTAGCCTCGTAAAAAACAAAAAAGCAATAATATTAAAGGAGAAAAATATCAATTTTATTATTTGACTGTTCATGATCTCACTCGGGGTTAGGTAATCACCAAGTGTAATTTAACAAAAAAACTGCTGGTATCTCACCAGCAGTTTCTTCACCATCTACAAAACACAAAGTTTTAAGGCAAAATCACGTTATTAATTACATGTATCACACCGTTAGTAGCGTGAATATTCAACAAAGAAGTATTTAAAGACGCTCCGCCAACAGTTAACTCACCTAAATCAACTGAAAGCATAGCCGCCTCATTTAATGTAGTAAGAGATGCTCCATCCCGGAGATCTTGAGAAAATGCCCTTGCTGGCACCACATGGGCGGTCAATACAGCAGTCAGTGTTTCAAGTGGAATATCATTATAATCATTCCAACCAGGATTACTATCATATAGAGCCTGAAAAGCAGCATCTGTTGGTGCAAAAACAGTCAAATCACCATCATTTCCACTTACTGCATCAACTAAATCAGCCCTTTGCAAAGCCCCTACCAACTGAGTGAATTCCGGACTAGAAGCAGAAGCATAGCCTAGTGCAATTTCTGCTATTGATTGGGAAGGTGGAATAATCACATAATCCAATACGTGAATAACACCATTCGATGCCATTACATCTGTGTCAGTAATTCTAGCACTACCATTGATCCATAAATTCCCATTAGTATCCTCACTAACGTAAAAACTGCTTCCATTGACAGTAGACACCTCTCCTGCACTTACTCCTGAAGCGAATACCTCTCCGGAAAGCACATGATAAGTAAGGATATCAGCCAAATCTGGATGAGACAATAATGCCTCTGCAGTTAAACTATTATCCTGCAAAAAAGCTGCAAAAGCTGCATCAGTTGGTCCAAAAACTGTAAAAGGACCTTCCCCTTGCAAAGTGGCCACTAAACCAGCTTCGACTACAGCAGCCTCCAAAGTTGTAAAGTTGGGACTGTCAACAACGATATCTACAATATCATCTTCTTCAATGGGATTTATTTCCTCATCATCATTACACGCAGTTAAAAACAACCAGCAGAAAGTAACTGCCAGTATCATCGGAAATCTTTTCTTAGTGAATTTCATGGTTCAGTTGTATTTTGATTGATTACTAATTACAACTGAATAACTTTCCTGAGATAATTTTGTTTAACTTTAATGAATATTATTTAAACAAAAAAAACAACATAAGAACCCTTCATTTTGTCTATTACAAGATCACTTCTTCAACTCATACCATTCTATGCCTGAGAGATTAGCTCTTCTTCCCTTTTGCTCAGCAGAATAATTTTCAGAAAGATAAGAGACGATGATCTCCTCATTTTTACCTAAATCCCATAAGCCCTGTGTTGCCTGCATCCATTTTATCAAGGATTCCCAATGTGCTCTATCCCCTCTGTTTTGAATTACAAGATCAGCAGCATGACAATTCGTACAATTCGCGATCACTGTCTCATATCCTTCCTTCGCCACTAAACCTGTTGCCACATGAATACCATCTTTGACCAAATCACTATGGATCAAGGGCTCGGGTTTATCTTCCTTCTCTTCACTTATCATCATGGCAGGATTTTGATTGATAATCAATAAACCTACCATAAACACAACCAAAAATATAGATATGCCAAGCAACCAACTTAAAAGCCGCTTCAAAGCATTGATCAACTCTTTACCCATTTCCACCTACTTTTACTGCTATCCGGTGACAGGCATTATTTAAATACCCCTTGGGATTCCAACCAGGAACGACCATGGGCTGTCCTACACCATTTGAATCCGTCGCCTTGGCCCATACTTCATAATACCCATCCTTTGGAAACTTAAGCTGAACATTGAAATGTTGCCAGGCCAATCTATTCACAGGCTTTTCTAGCTGACACTTCTGCCATGTCTCTCCAAAATCAATAGAGACTTCCATTTCACTCACTTCCAATTCTCCTGCCCAAGCATGCCCACGAACTTCCAGGGAATCACCAGAACCAATCATAGCTCCTGTTTTTGGATAAGTTATCAAAGACTTGACAGGCATGGATTCTATAATACACATATCCTCATTGGCCACTTTTTCTCCCGGGGCAACTGGTTTACATGGCACACTATAAGATGGTGCTGCCATTTTTGCACCATCATGGACAATATCCCTAACAGATATACGCTTCAACCACTTCCCTGATGCTGAAGCGGGAAAACCTCCTGCCACCAACCTCAACGGATAACCATGCGCCAGCGGAATATCTTTTCCATTCATTGCAAAGGCCAACAGTGTCTCTTCCTGTAAAGCTTTGAAAATAGGCACTCCCCTTGATATCGGTTCTTTATTTGGATCCCCACTCAAATGTGTATCTGCCGAATGATAACCAATATAAACGGCTGCATCCGTCACCCCCACATCTTCCAAGACATCCTTCAGCCTCACCCCTGTCCAGTTGGCACAGGAAACTGCCCCTGTCTTCCATTGATTACCACTTGCTGGGGGATAGAATTCACTTCTACCATTTCCACCACATTCCAAAGTAAGCTGATAAGTATAATGATTAAATTTGCTTTTTAAATCCGCCAAACTAAATATTTTCTTAGCCTTTACCGCCTCTCCATCGACTACCAACTCCCAGTTCCGAACATTAATTTCTTTCGGAATAAGACCATTGTTTCTTATAAACATTTTTTCCTCTGGCGTTATTTTATCATCCAAAAGATGAGGTCGAGATTCTAGGTTCCAAGGTTTATTATTCAGGACAATAAGTTCTTTATTTTTATTAAACAGTTGATAAGGATCATCAGCCTTAAATGCTACCGGAACATAATCTTTTGGCATATTCTTCCCAAATACAATTTCTGCTCCTAATGCTGCGGAAAATGCAGCCAATGATGTATTTCTAATAAACCTTCTTCTTCCCGAATTATTTTTAGACTTGGACTTACTGTTTGGCATTCTTGTAATCAATTATTTTAATACAAAAAAATATCAATTCTTTCCGTTAAATATAACGTATCCTGCTTAATCCATTATTATTATGTTTCAAATAATTATCAAGTATCTATTTACAGAAAATTCGTATATCACCCCCTATCTGTCCTTGTCGATTCAAATCCACAGTTTGTTCCTAATCACTACAAATTCATTCAGGAGAAACAAACACTTAAACCTGCTAAACAACACTTTTTCAACTTGGCACAATAACTGAACCATGCATTTACAAAAAACCGTTCGGGATTTGAAAAGTTCGTCCCCAAAACTAACATTAATCATTTAACACTTTATGAAAAAAATAGCCATCGTTTTTGTCTTAAGCAGTTTTATACTTACAGGTGCAAATGCCTACCCAATCCCTAACCAGTCTCCCATATTGAATTTACTTCAGAGCAATAAAAATGAAATAGAAGCTCAAGATCTACCCAAAGCGGTAAAGGAAACCATCCTATCCAAAGAAAAGACCAAATCACTTCCTATCTACAAAGCTTATGAAATTACGGATGCTTCAGGAAAGACAATTTATGAAATCAGTTTTGGTTTGGAAAAAGTAGAATTCGAAAAAAAATATAATGAAAAAGGAGATGAACTAGAAGACTGAAAAACACATAGCATAAACCACCTATAATTAACCCAGTACACCCACATTTTTATGGGTGTACTTTTAAGCCTAATTTTAAACAGGCCATTTTTCCAACTGATAGGCACTGTCCCAAAACATCCACTCCAATTTTGTAGCCATTTTGAATGCCCTAAGCATATCTTCTTGAGACTTATCTCCAGCTTCATTTGCCAATTCATCTGCAATTTGGATGGCTTTTGAAACAGCCATAGAAAATGCTTCTCCTGAATAAGTATCTATCCAGTTTTTATACGGATTTTGGTTTCCATTCTGATTGGCATAAATATAATCCCCAACCTGCTTATAGATCCAAAAACATGGCAGTATCGCCGCTACAGCCACTTCAATATTGGCAAAGGCAGCTTGATTCCTGATATAATTAGTATACAACTGGCAACTCGGTGAGGGCTCAATATCCTCCGGCAAACCTAGCTCTTTAAAGTAACTTTCATGCAAAGCCCTCTCCACCACTATAGCACCAGTTGCAAACTCAGAAAAAGCCAAGACCTGATCCAGTTTTTCCAATCTACCACTGATAGTACTCAATGCCTTTCCAAATTCGCCCAAATAGTGAGCATCTTGTCCCATATAGAATTTAAACTTATCCTTTGGCAAGGAACCCTCTTTCAACTCCTTATTAAAAGGCATTAACAATATCCTTTCATACAAAGGACTAATCTCTTGCCATGCCCTTTCAGACCATTTCATATTTAATCATTTTTTTAGGTTCAAAAAAATGGTTCAAAGGCCCATGCCCTTCACCAATGGCCACTTCCCTTCCTGCCTCAATGGCCGATACAACAAACTTTCTGGCCCTTGAAACTGACTCAAGTATATCAAACCCTCGTGCCAAATAAGCAGCAATCGCAGACGACAAGGTGCAACCTGTACCATGTGTATTTGGGGTATCTATTTTATTCCCCTCGAACTTTGCATAAACATCATTATTGCCTATCAACAAATCAACTATATGCTTCCCTGGCAAATGGCCTCCTTTTACCAAAACATATTCAGGTCCCTTCAGCAATATTTCCTTACCTGCTTTCTCCATAGCTTCTGGGCATCTCACATCCTTTCCTACTAATACCGCCACTTCATCTAAATTGGGCGTCACTATATATGAAAGAGGAAACAACTCGGATTTGATCACCTCTACTGTTTCTTGTTGTATCAACCGATCACCGCTAGTGGCGACCATTACCGGATCAAAAACAACTGGGATTTCCGGATATTTCCTGAGTTCCTTCGCTACGACACAGACCACTTCAGGCCGGCTTAACATCCCTATCTTTATTGCCTTGGGGCAAATATCAGTCAAAACAGCCTGAAGTTGATCTAAAATATGCTCCTCCGGAATATCATGAATGCTTTTGACCCCCTTTGTATTTTGAGCAGTAGTTGCTGTAATTATACTTGTCCCATAGCAACCCAATGCCGAAAAGGTCTTCAGATCAGCTTGGATACCTGCTCCTCCTCCGCTATCCGAACCCGCAATAGTCATCACTGAAGGATAGGATCTTTTAGAATCATACATTTTCATTTCTATTAATAACTTTTTGACAGTAGAAATCAAAAGATCATTTAATGGATAGTTCATTCATCGGACCATAGTGACATGCCTGTCTATCTTAAGAAAACCCAAAGTAAGCTGACATTCAATTGATACTTAACTATCACAATGAATAGAGGTGAACCAAGGAAATCCAAAAGCTTTTTTACTAAAGCAAGAACAGCTTGATAATTAATTGACTCCTTTACAACATCCATTAAAAAACTTCAGGAGTCTATCTACCATAATCTGGCATAAAAAGACATCGTAACTTTTTCCTTCGTCGGAATTATCCGTTTCAGGTTCAAAGGGTATTATCTCAGCCCGATTATTAATCTTAAGCACCCCTAAAGTTTGATCTGTGGTGAAATTACAATATTAAAATGAACTCACAAAAGACAACAAATGGAATCATCTTAATTGAAGCAACTTTGAGCCAATTCATAGGACTTAACCCGGTCTTCATGATCATAGATATGTGAGCAAACCATAATTTCATCTACTTGGGCAATCTGTTGGAATTGAGATAATTCATTTTGAAGTTTTGAAGGTGATCCCACGAAAGAACAAGCTAACATTTGTTCTATTGCTGCAGCCTCTGCTTCAGACCAAACACCACCCATAGACGCCACTGGCTTTCTGAGTGGGTAGGATTTTCTTCTTATTATACCCAAAGCCATTTGATAGAAAGAAGTGGCCAACATTTGTGCTCTTTCTTCTTCTTCGGCTGCAATAATATTTACACAAGCAATTACATATGGTGTATTCAGATACTCAGATGGCTGAAAATTATCTTTATAATATTTAATCGCACTCAAAAATTGGGCAGGTGCAAAATGACTCGCAAAAGCATAAGGTAAACCTTTCTTGGCAGCCAAAACAGCACTGCTCATACTACTTCCCAACAAGTAAATGGGTACCTCCAAACCTTCACCTGGTACTGCCCTAACTTCACCATCGATATTTTCATCTGAAAAATAGCGCTGCAATTCTTCTAAGTCACTCGGAAACTCTTCTACAGTTTCCATCCTATCTCTTCTTAGGGCTCTAGCCGTAGTCTGGTCTGTCCCTGGCGCTCTCCCTAAACCCAAATCTATCCTATTGGGGTAAAGGCTTGCCAAAGTCCCAAACTGCTCTGCTACCATCAAAGGAGCATGATTTGGTAACATGATACCGCCAGATCCTACCCTAATAGACTGAGTTTCCCCAGCTACATGACCTATTAAAACAGCAGTAGCAGAGCTACCCACATTGGCCATATTATGGTGTTCTGCTAACCAAAATCTTTTATATCCCAGGTTCTCAAGCTCCTTGGCCAAATCCACGCTCCTATCAAAGGCATCTTTTGCATCGAATCCCTCCCTGATTATGGCCAGATCAAGTGCTGAATATAATGTATCTCTAAGTTTCTTCTCTGCTTCCATATAAATCTCTCTAAATAATTATCCCCTATTGATTTGAAGCCCATACCCTCTTCCTGCTAATCAGGTTATTTGCATAAGCATATTTTCAAACGGCTTCCGAATTAGAATCGTTCTTTTAGACAGAAAAAATAAGTATAAAAAAACCGAAATACCTGCGGGATATTTCGGTTTCAAATGGATGAATCATGGTTTTATCAGCCAAATAAATCTGAACTTAAATACCTATCTCCCCGATCACATGTGATGCAAACGATCACACCGGACTTTAAGCTTTCAGATAGCTTTAGGGCAGCATGCAAAGCACCACCACTACTCATCCCTGCCAGTATCCCTTCCTCTTTAGCCATCCTCCTCGTCATTTCAGTAGCCTCCTCTTGGCTCACATCGATGATTTGATCTACTCTGGTAGATTCATAAATTTTAGGAAGAAACTCTGGTGACCATCTTCTAATACCCGGAATGCTGGACCCATCCGTTGGTTGAGTACCTACTATTTGAATAGCAGAATTCTGCTCCTTTAAATACCTAGAAACGCCCATAATCGTCCCTGTCGTCCCCATTGCTGAAACAAAATGCGTAATCTCACCATGAGTATCCTTAAAGATTTCGGGACCGGTCCCCTCATAATGCGCTTTATAATTATCTGGATTGGCAAATTGGTTGAGGATATAATAACCTTCCTTTTCTGCCATTTCCTCAGCTAGTGTTCTTGAATACTCTATTGTCTTGGCTGCAGGTGTTAATATTACTTTTGCCCCATATGCCTCCATGGAAACAACCCTTTCACGTGTAGAATTATCCGGCATAATCAAGGTCATTTCGACCCCAAGCACTTTAGCTATCATCGCCAAGGCGATACCTGTATTGCCACTAGTGGCTTCTACCAGTTTATCTCCTTCCTCAATATCTCCTCTCTCCAATGCACTTTTGATCATACTATAAGCCGCACGATCCTTTACACTTCCTCCTGGATTTTGTCCTTCCAGTTTACAGAATATTTTGACATTAGGATTGGTGGGTATACGTTGAAGTTCCACTAATGGCGTATTTCCAATCAACTCAAACAATTTCATTTAAGCGTCATTTTTAAAGATGAACATATCAGTGGTTTCAGCACTTGCATTGTACATCTTGGTTTGGTAATAAATTTTACTTTTTGCAGGGACACTCTTTGTCAGCCACACATTTCCTCCAATCACACTATCCGATCCTATAACGGTATTTCCTCCTAATATACTTGCACCAGCATAGATAACAACATTATCCTCAATAGTCGGGTGACGTTTGATATCTGCATCTTCCTTATTGACACTCAAAGCCCCCAAGGTCACCCCTTGGTAAATTTTCACATTATCCCCAATGATCGTGGTTTCACCAATGACTACACCTGTCCCATGATCTATGCAAAAATGTTTTCCAATTTTTGCGCCGGGATGAATTTCAATTCCTGTCTTACTATGCGCAAATTCAGTAATCATCCTAGGAATCAGCGATACCCCTTGTTGGTGTAATAAGTGTGCAATCCTGTAGGCAGCTATGGCATAAAAACCGGGATAACTCCTAATCACCTCAGTGGTGGATTTAGCTGCAGGATCTCCTTCAAACATTGCTAGAATATCCTCATGAATGGCCTCAAACACACTTTCCAAGCCCGCAAAGAAATCTTTGGCTACAACGTCACTATCTTTATTAATCAGCTTTTTATTCCGCCCTAAAATCCCTTGAAGTTGTATAGAATAATATTGAAGCTTATCTTCCACTTCTTGGGTATCCTGTAGTATTTGTACAGCATACTCTGGGAAAAGCACTCCTAGTAAACCTTCAAAAAACTCCTGTACGATCCTGGGGGAAGGGCATTCAGGACAATGAGAATGTGATTGGTATATTTTGTCTATGAAAGATCTTTGGAAATCCATTTATTAATATGATATATCTGTTAAAGTACAAAACCCGCTCTGATTACATATGGTTCATTGTATAGCAAATTTTGGTTATCATAAAGGACATTATATAATATAGTGAAGTTCATCCCTCCTCTTCTGCCAAAAGGAATAAAATAACCTCCCCCTAAAAATAAGCCTGGCTCCCACTCCCTACTACTAACTATATCTCCATTTAAATTTTTCCTATAAGCCTCTACATTCAAGCTTTCAAACTCCGCCTGAGCAAACACATTAGGTAATACATTATAGCGATTGAATATTCTTCCCCCATATACATTGGAAGATTCTGAAAAATCGCGATACTTCATATATTGGTAAGTAATCCCTACACCCGCTGAATACCTATCCGTGATCATCACTCCTACCAATGGAGATACGTCTATATAGGTAATTGATCCAAATTGCAATCCAAAATTCCCCCCAAAATAGAGACGTTCACTGAGTGGTGTTTTAACTTCCTCATCCTCATAAAATTCTCGTTGAGCAAAAACGTCTTGAGAAATTAGACAAATGCCAAAAACTATAAAAAATACGATACCAGTAATATTATTCTTCAACAATAACATAAAGATCTTCAGTTTTTTTCTTCATTAAGTATCTTTCACGAGCAAACTTTTCCAAAAGTTCATAATTACTGAGTAATTCTTCTCTTTCAGCTTTAATTTTTGCTTTTCGCTCCAAATAAAATGACTTCTGGTCTTCTAATTTAGAAAGTTTAGAACGAAGAGTAAACTGGCTAATAATGTCATTAGTATCAATAAACACCATCCATATCACAAATAAGACAGTAAAGATAAAATAGAAGTTTTTTGTATATTTCAGGTACTTCCTCATTACATTGATGCTTTTGATCACAACAAATATAGGGAATAGTATTGACTAACGACTCCCTACCAAAAACAAAATAAAACTCATTTGCTCCCAATTACAAAATACAAATAAGCACCAAACAAAAAAAGCACCCCAATTTCTTGAGGTGCTCTTCATTTATTTTACTGAAGCTTATTTTCCTGGAAAATAAGCTGACTCAGCCAATAATTCTTCAATTCTCAATAATTGGTTGTACTTAGCCATTCTATCAGAACGGGAAGCAGAACCAGTTTTGATCTGTCCTGTATTACAAGCTACTGCCAAATCAGCAATAGTAGAATCTTCGGTTTCACCTGATCTGTGAGACATTACCGCAGTAAATCCAGCCTTGTGAGCCAATTCAATAGCATCCAAAGTTTCTGTCAAAGTACCGATTTGGTTAACTTTGATCAAGATAGAGTTAGCCGACTTTTCTTCGATACCTCTCTTCAAAAACTTAACGTTAGTTACAAAAAGATCATCGCCTACCAACTGAACTTTATCTCCAATCTTAGCAGTCAACATAGCCCAGCCTTCCCAGTCTTCTTCGCCACATCCATCCTCGATAGAGTCGATAGGATATTTCTCGGTCAATTCTGCAAGGTAAGCCACTTGCTCTTCCCTATTTCTAGCTACACCACCTTCACCTTCAAACTTCTTGTAGTCATAAACTCCGTCCACAAAGAATTCAGAAGCTGCACAGTCAAGAGCAATAGTGATATCAGATCCAGCTTTATAACCAGCTTTAGAGATGGCATCTAAAATACACTCTAGTGCCTCTTCAGTACCGCCAGAGAAGTTTGGAGCAAATCCTCCTTCATCACCAACAGCTGTACTCAAACCTTTGTCATGAAGGATTTTCTTAAGGTGATGAAAAATCTCAGCTCCCATTCTGATGGCTTCAGAGAAATCAGCAGCACCTACTGGACGAATCATAAACTCTTGGAATGCAATAGGAGCATCAGAGTGAGATCCACCATTGATGATATTCATCATCGGAACGGGAAGGGTTTTGGCATTAGTACCTCCTACATACCTAAACAAAGGTAAACCAAGGTCATCTGCTGCTGCTTTGGCTACTGCCAAAGAAACACCCAATATTGCATTGGCTCCCAACTTAGATTTAGTATCTGTACCATCCAATTTGATCATCAAATCATCAATGCCTCTTTGGTCAAAAACAGACTGTCCGATCAATTCTGGCTGGATAATTTCATTTACATTTTCAACAGCTTTCAAAACACCTTTACCTAGGTATTTACTTTTATCACCGTCACGAAGCTCAACTGCCTCATTCACACCTGTAGAAGCTCCACTTGGAACAGCTGCTCTACCAAATGCACCACTGTCAGTTAATACGTCTACTTCTACTGTAGGATTTCCACGAGAATCTAAAATCTGTCTCGCATGAATTGCTTGAATCAATGTCATAATTCTAAAAGGTTTATAGGTTGTTCTATTAGTTTTTGATTGAAGAGATGAAGTCATCAAACAAGTACCTGGAATCGTGAGGTCCAGGAGAAGACTCTGGGTGATACTGAACAGAAAATACTGGTCTATCCTTCAATTTAATTCCAGCTACTGTCTGGTCATTAAGATGAATATGTGTAATTTCAAGGGCATCATTTTCATCTATATCTTTTTTGGTCACCACAAAACCATGATTTTGGGAAGTAATTTCACTCTTACCTGTAATCAGGTTTTTGATAGGATGATTTAATCCCCTATGCCCATGGTGCATCTTATAAGTCGATACATTACAAGCTCTAGCTATGATTTGATGTCCAAGACAAATGCCAAATACAGGCTTATCCAAGTCCAATATCTGCTTGGCAGTCTCTACTGCATAATCCATCACTGCCGGATCACCAGGTCCATTGGAAAGGAAATAGGCATTAGGAGCCCAAGCTTCCATTTCTTCCAAAGACGTTTTGGCAGGAAAAACCTTGACATAAACTCCTCGCTCGGATAAGCATCTAAGGATATTTTTCTTTACTCCGAAATCCAAACAAGCTACCTTGATAGATGAATTTTCATCGCCGACAAAATACGGCTCCTTTGTGCAAACTTGAGAAGAAAGCTCAAGTCCATCCATATCAGGAACTTTATCCAATTCTTTCTTTAGATCCTCAACATTGTCAAATTCGGAGCTAATGATAGCATTCATAGCTCCTTTGGAACGGATATGTCTTACAATTTTCCTTGTATCCACATCCGCAATTCCTGTAATACCATTTGACGCTAGATAATCTTGTAATGATTCAGTAGCATCCAATCTACTGTAGATTTCTGAGAAACTGTTCACAACAATACCTGCAATGGTAGGAGCATCAGATTCGACTTCTGTGTCGATCACACCATAATTACCAATGTGAGGTGTAGTATTAACAATAATTTGTCCAGTATAAGATGGATCCGTGTAAATTTCCTGATAACCAGTCATACCTGTGTTAAAACAGATCTCACCGCCATTAGTACCATGTTTACCAATTAGGGTCCCGTGAAATACGGTACCATCTTGAAGAAGAAGGGTTGCTTTTTGTTTGTCCATTTATTGAAATTGAATGTCCAAATTTAAGGATTTTATCACTAAGAGACAGAATAATTTTCAAAAGGATAATAAAAAAGGGATTGAACCAAAGCCCAACCCCTCTTTATATTTAATATAATGAATGCATCTATTATTCAGACTTTTCAGTTTCTGAACTTGCATCACTATCTGCTGCTTTATCTTCAGAAGCGCTAGCATCTTCAGCTTTAGCTTCTGTAGCACCTGTAGCCTCAGCTGACTTACCAGAACCTCTACGGCTTCTTCTGGTTTTCTTAGCCTCAGGCTTAGCTTCTTTCAACATCAATTCGTTGAAGTCAACTAATTCTATAATACACATTTCAGCATTATCACCTAGACGGAATCCAGTCTTGATAATTCTAGTATATCCACCTGGTCTACTAGCAACTTTTTCTATCACTTCACCGAAAAGAGCCTTGATAGCTTCTTTATTCTGTAAATAAGAAAAAGCAATACGTCTATTATGCGTAGTATCTTCTTTGGCTCTAGTCACTAGAGGCTCTACATATTTTCTCAACTCCTTGGCCTTGGCAAGCGTAGTAGAAATACGCTTGTGAAGAATCAGAGAGGCAGCCATATTAGAAAGCATAGCTTTCCTATGAGAAGCCTTCCTGCCAAGGTGATTAAATTTCTTACCGTGTCTCATCTTTTATTATTCTTCGTCAAGTTTATACTTAGATATGTCCATGCCAAACTGTAATCCTTTTTCTTGGATCAATTGTTCCAATTCAGCAAGGGATTTTTTTCCGAAATTTCTGAACTTCATCATGTCAGAAATTTCTAATCTTGCTAAGTCTCCCAATGTTTTAACATCGGCAGCTTTCAGGCAGTTGAACGCCCTAACTGAAAGATCAAGATCGCTAAGCGGAGTTTTCAACAACTTACGCATATGCAAGAACTCTTCATCAATCGGCTCAGGAGAATCTCCACCTGGAGTATCAATAACCATAGTTTGGTCAGAGAACAACATAAAGTGCTGGATAAGGATCTTTGCAGATTCTTGAAGCGCTTTCTCAGGGTGAATTGATCCATCAGTAGAAACTTCCAAGATCAATTTTTCAAAGTCAGTCTTTTGTTCTACCCTAGTGTTCTCAACACTGTACTTTACATTCTTAATTGGTGTAAAGATAGCGTCGATCGGAATGACTCCGAACACCTGCTCTTTTGGTTTAGATTCTTCTGCAGGAAGGTATCCTCTACCTTTTTCCACAGTAAGCTCGATTTCAAAGCTTTTAGAATCATCCAAGTGACAGATTACCAAATCTGGGTTCAAAACCTCAAAAGATGAGGTGAACTTAGCGATATCTCCAGCAGTAAAAACATCTTGGTTTTTTACTTCCACAGTAATCTTACCATCTATAGAGTCGTGGATCTTCTTAAATCTAACTTGCTTAAGATTAAGAATAATATCAGTAACGTCTTCCACAACGCCTTCGATAGTAGAGAATTCATGAACTACACCAGGTAATTTCACCGAGGTGATGGCGTAGCCCTCTAGGGAAGAGAGCAAGATTCTTCTCAGCGCATTACCAATTGTAACCCCGTAACCTTTTTCTAGTGGTTTAAAGGTGAACAAGCCGTGGAAGTCATCAGCTTTTTCCATCACCACTTTTTCGGGCATTTGAAATGCAAGTATGGACATATCAATAGTTCTTTTAAGTCAGAAAGTTTAGTTATTACTTAGAGTATAGTTCGACGATAAGTTGCTCCTTGATGTTCTCAGGAATATCCTCTCTAACAGGGATACTTACAAACTTACCAGATAACGAATTATTATCCCACTCTAACCATGAATAGCGGTTTGCACCTCTACCCGCAAGACTAGCAGTAATTGCTTCAAGAGATTTAGACCTCTCTCTTACAGATACAATGTCACCAGGCTTCAAAGTATATGATGGAATGTTTACCAATTCACCATTCACTAGGATATGCTTGTGTGAAACTAACTGTCTTGCACCTCTACGAGTAGGAGCGATACCCAATCTATAAACAGTGTTATCAAGACGAGCCTCCAATAATTGAAGAAGGTTCTCACCTGTGATACCTTGCTTTCTAGAAGCGATATCAAACATTTTAGAGAATTGTCTCTCTAGAACTCCGTAAATATATTTTGCTTTTTGCTTTTCAGACAACTGAATAGCATATTCTGATTGCTTCTTTCTTCTACCTCTACCGTGTTGACCAGGAGGGTAGTTTTTCTTCTGAAGTGCCTTGCTTTGTCCTTCGATAGGCTCTCCGAATTTTCTAGAAATTTTTGCTTTTGGACCTCTATATCTAGCCATTCTTATTTCTTAGTTAAATTAAACTCTTCTACGTTTAGGAGGACGACATCCATTATGCGGAAGCGGAGTCACATCTATAATCGTAGTAACATCAAGACCTACATTCTGCAAGGTTCTGATAGCTGATTCTCTACCTGAACCAGGACCTTTTACAAACACTTCAATTTTTCTTAAGCCAAGGTCATAAGCAACCTGTCCACAGTTCTGAGCGGCCATTTGGGCAGCATATGGAGTGTTCTTTTTAGAACCTCTGAAACCCATTTTACCGGCAGAAGCCCATGAAATAACCTGACCTGAATTATTGGTAATGGAAATGATGATGTTGTTAAAAGAAGCTTTGATGTGGGCCTGGCCTACAGCTTCCACCTTAACAACTCTCTTTTTTCCTTTAGCTTTATCGTTTCTTCTTTGAGCCATAATCTATATCAAGATTTATTTAGTTGCCTTCTTCTTGTTAGCAACAGTCTTTCTCTTACCTTTTCTAGTTCTAGCGTTGTTTTTAGTCTTTTGACCTCTTACAGGAAGTCCTTTTCTATGACGAAGACCTCTGTAACAACCGATATCCATCAATCTCTTGATGCTCAACTGCACTTCAGATTTCAAAACACCTTCTGTCTTGAATTCTTCAGCGATAATATTTCTAATAGTAGTAGACTCATCATCTGACCACTCACCCGCTTTCTTATCAAACGAAATACCTGCTTTAGTAAGGATCGCTCTAGCAGAACTTCTACCTATACCAAAAATATAGGTTAAGCCAATTTCACCGCGCTTATTGTCGGGAATGTCAACACCTGCAATTCTTGCCATAATTTTTAACCTTGTCTTTGTTTAAACTTAGGATTCTTCTTGTTGATGACGTAAAGCTTTCCTTTTCTTCTGATCACTTTACAGTCCGCACTTCTCTTTTTAATAGATGCCTTAACTTTCATGACATTTTATTTATATCGATATACAATTCTGCCCTTAGAAAGATCATATGGAGACATTTCTAGTTTTACCCTATCTCCAGGGAGGATCTTAATATAGTTCATTCTCATTTTACCGGAAATGTGGGCGATCAATTGATGTCCATTTTCCAGTTCCACCTTAAACATAGCGTTGGATAACGCTTCTATTATAGTACCATCTTGCTCTATAGATGCTTGCTTAGCCATATTTAGAATTTAAAGTTTTCTTCTATGTATTGATGCGTAGTTAGTATTTCTGTCCTATCTTCAAATATCGCTACAGTGTGCTCAAAATGTGCCGAGGCTCTTCTATCTGCAGTACGAATAGTCCATCCATCTCTTTCTTGGACCACATTTCTCGTACCTAAATTTACCATCGGCTCAATCGCCAACACCATACCCTCTTTCAACAAAGGACCACTTCCTTTTTTACCGTAATTAGGAACTTCCGGAGATTCATGTAAACTTTTTCCCACTCCATGTCCGACAAGCTCTCTGACTACTGTGTAGCCTTTTGCTTCGACATATTTCTGAATGGCATTTCCAATATCTCCAACCCTTTTACCGGCAACTGCATTTTCAATACCTAAATACAATGATTCTTTGGTTGCTTTGAGCAATGACAATACTTTAGGGGAAACTTCACCGACAGGGTAAGTATAAGCGGAATCGCTATGAAAACCTTGGTGAAAGACTCCACAATCTATTGAGATTATATCGCCATCTTTCAAAACATATCCACTTGGAAATCCATGAACGACTACTTCGTTCACAGAAATACAAAGTGAGGAGGGAAAACCATTGTATCCCTTAAATGAAGGTATACCTCCGTGATCCCTTATAAATTCTTCAGCTACTTTATCTAAGTCAGCGGTCTTTACCCCTGGCTTTACAAGTTTGGCCACTTCTCCGTGAGCCTTACCTAATATTTGAGCACTTTCTTTTATTAACTGGACTTCTTCTGAAGTCTTATAATGTATCATATTATGCTACTGCGTAATTAGAAGGATTGTTCTTCATGTTGCCACTCTTCATCATTCCTTCATAGTGCCTCATCAGTAGATAGCTCTCAATTTGTCTTAGGGTATCCATGATTACACCTACCATAATCAATAGTGATGTACCACCATAAAAACCTGAGAATTGATTACTAACACCGGCCATCATAGCAAAGGCAGGCATAATCGCTACAGCTGCCAATAATACAGAACCTGGTAAGGTAATCCTTGAAATTATATTATCAATGAAATCTGCTGTAGGCGCACCTGGCTTTACACCAGGAACAAATCCACCATTTCTCTTCATATCCTCTGCAATTTGTTCTGGATTAACAGTAATTGCAGTGTAGAAAAAAGTGAACAGAATAATCATGATAGCAAACACCAAGTTGTACTGCCAAGATGTAGGACTGCTGAAAGTATTACCAATATAGTTGGCAATATCACTTTCCGAGGCCCAAATTTGAGCTACCAATGCAGGCACAAACATTAATGATTGTGCAAAGATGATAGGCATCACACCAGAGGCATTTACCTTAATAGGGATATACTGACGTTGACCTCCATATACTTTACCGCCAACTACTTGCTTAGCGTATTGTACAGGAATTCTTCTAGTCGCTTCTGTCAAGGCTACTACGCCTACAACAACGAAGAACAATACAAAGAATTCAATAATCAACAATAAGGCCCCAGATGTACCTTTTGATACTACCTCTCCCAAAATTGCGCCTGGAAACCTAGAGATAATACCGATCATGATCAGCATTGAAATACCATTACCGATTCCTTTCTCTGTAATCTTTTCCCCAAGCCACATGCAGAACATGGTCCCTGAAGCCAATAAAACCAGAGAACTAAAGGTAAACAGCGTCTTGCTAACCATAATTGCTTCATTTGGAATGGTAGCAGTAATATACCCTACACCTTGAGCCAAGGTAATTAAGATGGTCAATACCCTAGTGATTTGGTTGATCCTCTTTCTACCAGACTCCCCTTCCTTTTGAAGCTTTTGAAAATAAGGTACTCCAACAGTTAATAATTGCAACACGATAGATGCAGAAATATAAGGCATAATACCTAATCCAAAGATAGAAGCATTACTGAATGCTCCTCCCAAGAAGGTGTCTATCAAGCCGAAAATACCCTCTGAAGAACCTTTCAGTTGACTAGGATCCACTCCTGGTAATACGATATAAGAACCCAATCTGAATACAATCAGAAATCCGATTGTATTCAGGATACGGATTCTTAAATCTTCAATAGAAAAGATATTCTTAACTGTTGAGATAAATTTTTTCATTGGTTAAATCTTGTTAACAGTCCCGCCCAATTTTTCAATAGTTTCTGTAGCAGAAGCTGAGAAATAATGAGCACTTACGTTTAATTTCGCCGTAAGTTCGCCTCTTCCTAGGACTTTTACAACATCTTTTTTAGAAACCAATCCATTTTCTACCAAAGTTTCGAACGTAATCGTGTCTGTATTAAGCTTTTCAGCTATAGATTGTAATACGTCTAAATTAATTGGTTTGCATTCGATTCTATTAAGACTCTTGAAGCCAAACTTAGGCACTCTTCTTTGAAGTGGCATTTGACCACCTTCAAAACCCAATTTCCGGCTATAACCAGATCTTGATTGAGCACCTTTATGACCTCTTGTTGAAGTTCCTCCTCTTCCAGATCCTGTACCACGTCCGATTCTTTTACGGCTTTTTACAGAACCTTTTGCAGGTTGTAATGTATGTAGTTTCATAATTAGGCTTCCTCCACTTTTACAAGGTGACTAACTTTTCTTATCATTCCAGCAATCTGTGGAGTATTCTCTACTTCCACAGACTTATTGATCTTACCAAGCCCCAAAGCAACGATAGTTGCTTTTTGGTTTTTTGGTCTGTTGATCGTGCTTTTAACTTGCGTTACTTTTACCTTCGCCATGTTCTTACCCGTTAAATACTTTAGACAATTTAACACCACGTTGTTGTGAAACCGCGATAGCATCTCTCATTTGAGACAAGGCATCAATGGTAGCTTTCACCACATTGTGAGGGTTTGAGGATCCTTTTGACTTTGCCAATACATCCGTAACACCAGCACTTTCCAATACAGCACGCATCGCACCACCTGCAATAACACCAGTACCTGCAGCAGCTGGTTTGATCAATACCAAACCACCTCCAAATTTACCGACAGCCTCATGAGGAATAGTTCCTTTCAAGATTGGCACTTGCACCAAGCTCTTTTTAGCGTCCTCAATACCTTTGGTAATTGCATCGGTAACCTCGTTAGCCTTACCTAATCCGTATCCCACGACACCGTTACCATCTCCTACAACTACTATAGCAGAAAAAGAGAACCTTCTACCACCTTTCACTACTTTAGCTACTCGGTTAATAGCTACTACTTTTTCCTTAAGCTCTGTATCTGTTGCCCTAATGGGTTTCTTTCTTAATTGGGACATAATTAATTAAAATTTAAGGCCACCTTCTCTCGCACCTTCGGCAAGAGCTTTTACATTACCATGATATAAGTAGCCACTTCTATCAAAAACTACTTCTGTGAATCCGCCTGCTACTGCACGCTCTGCCAATTTCTTACCTACTTCCTTAGAAACAGAAACATTGGCATTGTTTTTAGCACCAAGCTCCTTAGAAGAAGCTTGTGCTAGCGTGTGACCTTTAAGGTCGTCAATTAGTTGAGCGTATATTCCCGTATTGCTTTTAAATACGGACAAACGAGGTCTTTTATCAGTACCGGAAATCTTCTTCCGGATACTTCTCTTGATCCTAAGTCTTCTTGAATTCTTATTAAAAGCCATCTCTCAATTATTTTTTAGCGGCAGTTTTACCAGCCTTACGTCTAACTATCTCACCTACAAAGCGGATACCTTTACCTTTATAAGGTTCTACTTTACGTAGAGACTTGATTTTAGCAGCTATTTGCCCGATCAATTCTTTATCAATACCCTCAAGGGTTACCAATGGATTTTTACCCTTTGGCGTTTCAGCATTCACTTTAATCTCTTCTGGAAGTGCAAAAAAGATACTGTGAGAATATCCCAAAGAAAGTTCTAAAACTTGTCCTTGGTTTGCGGCTTTATAACCCACACCCACTAGTTCCAATTCTTTTTTGTAACCTTCGCTAACACCAACAACCATATTGTTGATCAAAGAACGATACAGGCCGTGAAGTGACTTATGTCTCTTCGATTCGGTAGGACGAGTCAAAACAACTTGATTGTCTTCCACCGCAACGGCAATGTCGGGATTCACATCCTGAGATAGCGTACCTTTGGGACCTTTAACAGTAACAACATTGCCTGTTGCCACGTCTACAGTAACACCCGCTGGTATATTTATTGGTTTTTTACCTATTCTTGACATAACGGTATTATTAATATACGTAACAAAGTACTTCCCCACCGATACCTTCGGTACGGGCTTCCTTATCAGTCATCACTCCCTTTGAAGTGGAGATAATCGCAATTCCTAGGCCGTTGATTACTCTAGGAAGTTCATTTTTCGGTGCGTATTTTCTTAGACCTGGCTTACTTACTCTAGAAAGACTTACGATGGCATTTTGCTTAGTAGATGGGTTATACTTCAGGGCAATTTTTATTGTTCCCTGAGGTCCATTTTCCTCGAACTTATAGTTCTGGATATAACCCTTATCATGAAGCACCTTTGTAATCTCCTTCTTGATATTAGAAGCAGGTATCTCAACGATACGGTGAGATGCCTTAATGGCATTTCTCAACCTGGTCAAATAATCAGCTATTGGATCAGTCATATTATTATAAGTCTAACTGCATGCGCTTTAAGGCGTGCAAAGTTACACATTGATTCTTAGAATAAAAACTTTTTCTGATTTTTACCAGCTCGCTTTAGTTATACCAGGAATTTTTCCCGCAGAAGCCATTTCTCTAAAGGTAACCCTATTGATACCAAACTTCCTCATATAACCTTTAGGACGGCCAGTCAATTTACATCTGTTGTGAAGTCTTACTGGGGATGCATTCTTAGGCAGCTTATCCAGTGCTTCAAAATCACCGGCTGCTTTTAATTCTGCTCTCTTCTTAGCATACTTTGCAACAAGACGCTCTCTTTTTCTTTCACGAGCTTTGATCGCTTCTCTTGCCATAATTATTCTTCTTTATTATTATTTACAAAAGGCATCCCGAAAGCTTTCAACAAGGCGTAGCTCTCTTCATCTGTTTCAGCAGTAGTCACAAACGTGATGTCCATACCTGAGATTCTGTTTACTTTCTCAATGCTGATTTCTGGGAAGATAATCTGCTCAGTGACACCCAAGGTATAGTTTCCTCTTCCGTCAAAACCTTTATCGCTGATTCCTTTGAAGTCCCTTACACGTGGAAGAGCCACAGTAGTAAGACGATCAAGGAATTCCCACATCTTGTCTCCACGAAGGGTAACTTTTGCACCAATTGGCATACCGTCTCTCAACTTAAAGTTAGAGATAGAGTTTTTTGCCTTGGTAGCTACAGCTCTTTGACCAGTGATCAAAGTAAGCTCTTCTACGCCTTGGTCTACCAATTTCTTGTCTGCAACAGCTGCTCCAATACCTTTGTTGATCACGATTTTGGTCAACTTAGGCACTTGCATTACTGTTTTATATTGGAACTTCTCCTTAAGTGCAGGAGAAATTTCCTTAACATATTTTTCTTTTACTCTAGGATTAGCCATTGATTACCTCCCCGGTTTTCTTAGAATATCTAACTAATTTTCCATTTTCACCTGGCTTTCTTCCTGTTCTGGTAGCTTCACCAGTTTTAGGATCTACAAGCATCAAGTTACTTACATGAATGGCAGCTTCTTTCTTTTCGATACCTCCTTGAGGGTTGGTAGCTGTAGGCTTAACATGTTTTGTTACCATATTAAGACCTTCAACGATAGCTCTGCTCTTCTCCAAGTTTACCGAAAGTACTTTACCAGTCTTACCTTTGTCATCACCTGCCAATACTTTTACAGTATCACCAGTTTTGATGTGCAATTTTGGTTGCTTATTCTTTTTTCTTTCCATGATTACAATACTTCTGGTGCCAAAGATACGATCTTCATAAATTGCTTCTCTCTCAGCTCTCTTGCTACCGGCCCAAAGATACGTGTACCTCTTGGCTCGTCATTGTTGTTCAAAAGAACCGCTGCGTTATCTTCAAAACGGATATAAGATCCATCTTTTCTTCTAACTTCTTTTCGAGTTCTTACGATCACCGCTTTAGAAACGGTACCTTTTTTCATATTGCTGGAAGAAAGAGCAGACTTTACCGTCACGACAACTTTATCCCCGATAGAGGCATATCGCTTACCGGTTCCTCCCAGTACTCGGATAACAAGCACTTCCTTGGCACCTGAATTATCCGCTACACTTAATCTGGATTCTGACTGTATCATGATTATTTAGCTCTTTCTAATATTTCTACTAATCTCCAACGCTTATTTTTACTCAGCGGACGAGTTTCGCTTATCTTAACGAGGTCGCCTTTACCACACTCGTTATTCTCGTCATGGGCCATAAATTTGGTAGTCTTAGCAACAAATTTACCGTAAATAGGGTGCTTCACCCTTCTCTCTACGGCTACAGTGATGGATTTATCCATTTTGCTGCTGACTACTTTTCCTATTCTTTCTTTACGTAGATTTCTCTCAGTAGCCATCTTCTTCTTATTTAGCTAGTTGTTTTGCGCTCAAAAAAGTCTTCAATCTTGCGATAAGCTTTCTTGTCTCGCTAATTCTATTGGGATTCTCTATCGGAGAAATTGCATGGGCAAAACGTAACTTAGTTAGTTTTTCTTGCTCAGAGGCAATACGCTCGATGATTTCACTCTCGGAGAGTGCTTTGATTTCAGAGTTTTTCATAGTTCCTATTATCCTACGTAATCTCTACGCACTACAAATTTTGTACTCACTGGAAGCTTTTGCTGAGCTAAACGAAGGGCCTCCTGGGCCAATTCCTTACTTACACCTGTAGCTTCAAAAAGGATAGTTCCTGGCTTGATTACTGCAACCCAGTATTCAGGAGCACCTTTACCCTTACCCATACGAACCTCTGCAGGCTTCTTAGTGATAGGCTTATCAGGGAAAATCCTGATCCATACCTGACCTTCCCTTTTCATTGCTCTAGTCATCGCAATACGAGCTGCTTCAATTTGACGGGAGGTAATCCATCCTGCTTCTAAGGACTTGATACCAAAGTTACCGAAAGCGAGCGTATGCCCTCTTTGCGCGATCCCTTTGATACGCCCTTTTTGCATTTTTCTAAATTTCGTTCTTCTTGGCTGTAACATGATTTCTCACTTATGGGGTGAAAATTAGTTATTTCTCTTTCTTCTCTTTGGTCCGCCTTCTCTTCTTCTACGACCGGCGCCACCTGATTTTTCATTAGCAATTCCAGCATTTGGAGAAAGATCTCTCTTTCCGTATACTTCGCCTTTGAAAATCCATACTTTGATACCGATGATACCGTAGATGGTGTTCGCTTCAGAAATAGCATAATCGATGTCAGCTCTCAATGTATGCAAAGGAATTCTTCCTTCTTTGTACATTTCAGATCTTGCCATCTCAGCACCTCCAAGACGTCCTGATAATTTGATTTTAATTCCTTCAGCACCTACTCTCATAGTGGCAGCAATTGATTGCTTCATTGCTCTTCTAAATGAGATCCTTGCTTGAAGTTGTTGAGCTATAGACTCTCCTACCAACTTGGCGTCCAACTCAGGACGTTTGATTTCAAAAATGTTGATTTGAACATCCTTGCTGGTAAGCTTTTTCAGCTCTTCTTTAAGTTTATCGACTTCAGCTCCACCTTTACCGATAACTACTCCTGGACGGGCAGTATGGATAGTAAGTGTGATTCTTTTTAGCGTTCTTTCGATAATAACCTTTGCAATGCCTCCCTTAGGGATCCTAGCATATACATATTTTCTGATCTTTTGATCTTCGTATAGTTTGTCGGCAAAATCTCTGCCGCCATACCAGTTAGAATCCCAGCCCTTAACGATACCTAGTCTAAGACCAATAGGGTTAACTTTTTGTCCCATATTCTAATCTTAATTAGCGTTTTCTTTTGTTTCTACTTCATCAGCGGTAAGCTCAGTGTTGAATGCATCAACCACCAAGATCACATGATTTGATCTTTTACGAATTCTGTGGGCCCTACCTTGGGGAGCAGGTCTTAGTCTTTTAAGCATTCGACCACCATCTACTTGAATGGTCTTCACATAAAGATCAGCCTCTTCAAGTTTCACATCTGGATTTTTTGCTTGCCAGTTCGCTATGGCAGAAAGCAAAAGTTTCTCCAATTTAATCGCACCATGGTTAGGTGTGAATTTCAATATACTCAAGGCGTTGCCTACTCTTTGTCCTCTTACAAGGTCAGCTACAAGACGCATCTTACGAGGCGATGTAGGAACATTATTTAGTCTTGCTATTGCTTCCATGATTATCTCTTTCCTTTATCTTTTTTGGCAATGTGACCTCTAAAGTTTCTTGTAGGAGCAAATTCACCAAGCTTGTGACCTACCATATTGTCTGTTACAAAAACTGGAATAAACTTGTTTCCGTTATGCACAGCAAAGGTATGGCCTACAAAATCCGGAGAGATCATAGATCTTCTTGACCAAGTCTTGATGACAGACTTTTTGCCGGATTCGTTCATTGCATCTACTTTTTTGGCCAAGTGATGAGCTATATAAGGCCCTTTTTTTAATGAACGTGCCATAATTATTTAGATCTTTTACTAACGATAAACTTATTTGAATACTTCTTAGGACTTCTGGTCTTTTTACCTTTAGCTAACAAACCAGTCCTAGATCTTGGGTGTCCACCTGATGAACGGCCTTCACCACCACCCATTGGGTGATCAACAGGGTTCATCGCTACACCTCTTACTCTAGGTCGCTTTCCTAACCAACGGTTTCTACCAGCCTTTCCAAGTACCACGTTCATATGATCCGCATTAGACACTGAACCTATAGTAGCCGTACAAACAGCAAGTACCAATCTCATTTCCCCTGAAGGAAGTTTGATAGTTACATACTTGCCTTCTTTAGCAACTAGCTGAGCATATCCACCAGCACTCCTTGCCATAGCACCACCTTTACCTGGCTTCAACTCCACATTGTGGATGATGGTACCTAAAGGAATGTTCTTCATTGGAAGGTTATTACCTACCTCAGGAGCTACATTTTCACCGGACACTACAGTCTGGCCTACTTCCAAACCTTCCGGAGCAATGATGTATGCTTTAGCACCATCAGCATAGTATAACAATGCTAGACGAGCAGTTCTGTTAGGATCATATTCGATCGCCTTAACAGTTGCAGGAACATCGTATTTATTACGCTTAAAATCTACAATTCTAAGTCTTCTCTTATGACCACCACCTAAGTAGCGTGCAGTCATTTTTCCAGAGTTATTTCTACCACCTGATTTCTTCAACGGAGCCAATAAAGACTTTTCTGGCTTTGATTTAGTGATCTCATCAAATGCCGGAGCCATCCTAAATCTGGTACCGGGGGTTACAGGCTTTAATTTTTTAACTGCCATGATTCTGATTCAATTAAATTTCTCCGTAAAAGTCAATTACTTCTCCTTCGGCTACTTGTACAATAGCTTTCTTGAAAGCATTGGTATAACCGGATACTACTTTACTTTTTGTGTAACGTGTCTTCTGCTTCGCTGCATAACGCATAGTCCTAACAGACACCACCTTTACACCAAACATTTTCTCTACGGCTGCTTTGATTTCTGGTTTCTTTGCAGTTTTCTCAACCACAAATCCATAAACACCACTTTCGTTCAAGGCAGAAATCTTTTCCGTAATCAAAGGCTTCTTTAGTATATCCATTGTATTACTTCGATAAAAGGGTTTCTAACTTACTTACTGAACCTTCACAAAGCACCAATGTATCAGCGTGAAGCAAATCATAAGTATTCACATCATTCACTGTTCTAACCTGTGCCTTTGGTAGGTTTCTACTTGACAAATAAACATTCTTATTAGCTTCAGGAAGCACAAACAATGTCTTCTTATCCGCCAAAGAAAGACCTGACAATAACGATACAAAGTTTTTGGTTTTGATAGAATCAAAGTTCACATCTTCCAAAACTGTAAGGCTATTATCCTGTACTTTGTAAGTAAGGGCAGACTTTCTTGCCAACTGCTTTACTTTCTTGTTCAATTTGAAAGAATAGTTTCTTGGTCTAGGACCGAATACTCTTCCTCCACCTCTGAACAATGGAGATTTTATAGAACCAGCTCTGGCACCACCTGTACCTTTTTGCTTCTTGATTTTCTTAGTTGAGCCGGCTATCTCAGCCCTCTCTTTGCTCTTGTGCGTACCCTGTCTTTGGTTGGCCAAAAACTGCTTCACATCCAGGTAGATCGCATGATCATTAGGCTCGATCGCGAAAATATCGTCAGAAAGACTAATCTTTCTACCTGTCTCTTCACCGTTATGTTTTAATACTGCTAATTCCATTTGATTACTTCTCTAAAATAACGAAAGAATTTTTTGGACCAGGGACAGAGCCACTTACCAAGATCAAGTTCTTTTCAGGATAGACTTTCAATACCTTAAGGTTCAAAACCTTCACGCGGCTACCCCCCATTCTACCTGCCATTCTCAAGCCTTTGAAGACTCTTGAAGGCCAAGAACAAGCACCGATGGAACCTGGGTGTCTTTGACGGTTATGCTGACCATGAGTCGCTCCACCTACACCACCGAATCCGTGACGTTTTACTACACCTTGGAAACCTTTACCTTTAGAGGTACCAATAGCATCAACGAAGTCACCTTCACCGAATACCTCACCAGCTTTTACGGTTTTCCCTAAATCCACCTGACCTTCAAATTCAACTCTGAAGTCTCTGAATTCTACAACTTTCTGTTTAGGAGTGGTACCGGCCTTTTTGAAATGACCTAAAAGTGGCTTAGGAGTGTTTTTCTCCTTACGCTCACCGTACCCTAACTGAACAGCGCTGTACCCGTCTGTTTCAACATTTTTTACTTGCGTCACTACGCAAGGACCAGCTTCTATTAACGTGCATGCGACATTACGCCCATCGGCACTGAAAATGCTAGTCATTCCTACTTTTTTACCTATTATTCCAGACATCTTCTGTTATATAATATAATTATGCACAAGTATTTACACACTTGTGCCTTTTTAAGGACTGCAAAGTTAGTAATTTATAAACACCTTACAAATTACAACTTATATATTTTCAAACATTTACAAAAATATTGTTCTATAAGTCACCAACTTACAACGCCTTTAACCAAATAATCTATGAGAAAAAACCACATAAAAGAAAAACCTGTCCACCGAAGCAGACAGGTTTTTCTTATCTTAGATCATATCCAGATCAAACTTTGATCTCTACATCTACACCACTAGGAAGTTCGATTTTCATCAAAGCATCCACTGTTTTAGAACTGTTAGAGTAGATATCAACCAATCTTTTGTAAGTACACAATTGGTACTGATCTCTAGCCTTCTTATTTACGTGTGGAGATTTCAACACTGTAAATTTCTCCTTTTTAGTAGGCAATGGAATTGGACCAACTACCACAGCACCTGTAGTTTTCACAGCTTTTACGATTTTCTCAGATGACTTGTCCACCAAAGTATGATCGTAAGACTTAAGTTTTATTCTAATTTTCTGATTCATTTTCTTTTAGTTTTAGGCTTTAGCTCCTTTAACTTCGGCAATAACACCTTCAGCTATATTATTAGGAACAGGCTCATAATGAGAGAATGTCAATGAGGCAGTAGCTCTACCTGATGAAATTGTTCTTAGGTCAGTGATATAACCAAACAACTCTGACAATGGAACTGCAGCTTTGATTACAGATGAAGTACCTTTGGTATCCATACCCTTCATCAAACCTCTTCTTCTGTTCAAGTCACCTGTGATAGGACCAGTATACTCATCTGGAGTAACAACGTCTACTGACATTACTGGCTCCAACAACTGTGGCTTACACTTCTTAGCAGCTTCCTTGAAACCTATTCTAGCAGCTAGTTCAAAAGAAAGTGCATCTGAATCGACATCGTGGAAAGATCCATGGAACAATCTAACCTTCATGGCTTCTACTGGATACCCAGCCAAAGGGCCATTCTTCATTGCTTCTTGGAAACCTTTCTGTATAGCCGGGATAAATTCTTTTGGAATAACACCACCAACGATTCCGTTTACAAATTCCAAACCTGGTTTAACTTCTCCAGTTTCAGCATCAGCCTCTTTTGGTCCAAGTTCGAATACGATATCGGCAAACTTACCTTTACCACCTGACTGCTTCTTATAAACTTCTTTGTGCTCTACGCTACCAAACAAAGCTTCTTTATAAGCAACTTGAGGGGCACCTTGGTTCACCTCTACTTTAAATTCTCTTTTCAGACGGTCCATGATGATATCAAGGTGAAGCTCACCCATACCTCTAAGGATAGTCTGTCCAGTTTCATGATCCGTATTTACCTGCAAGGTAGGATCCTCTTCCACCAATTTGGCAACAGCCATACCTAACTTATCAACGTCAGCTTGAGTCTTAGGCTCGATAGCGTAACCGATAACAGGCTCAGGGAAGATCATGGATTCCAATACTACTTTACGGTTTTCAGCGCAAAGCGTATCACCAGTTTTAATATCTTTAAATCCAACAACAGCACCGATATCACCAGCCTCTAGTCGTTCGATTTGATTTTGCTTATTAGCGTGCATTTGGAACACACGAGAAATACGCTCTTTATTTCCAGAACGGCTATTGAATACATAAGATCCAGACTCAAGAACACCTGAGTAAGCTCTTACGAAACAAAGACGCCCTACGAATGGGTCAGTTGCGATCTTAAAGGCAAGACCTGCAAAAGGCTCATCAGTATTAGGTGCAATAGATACTTCCTTCTCTTCATCATCTAAGTCATGACCGATGATATTATCTTTATCCAAAGGAGAAGGTAGCAATTCCATTACTAGATCTAGCATGGTCTGTACACCTTTGTTTTTGAAAGAAGATCCACATACCATCGGAACAATTTTCATATCGATGGTTGCTTTTCTAAGAGCAGAAAGAATCTCTTCTTCAGTGATTGAATCAGAATCTTCGAAGAATTTCTCCATCAAAGTCTCATCGTATTCAGCCACAGCTTCAAGTAAATACTCTCTGTATTCCTCTACTTCATCTTTCATATCTTCAGGAATCGGAACTTCTTCGAAAGTCATCCCCATATCCTCTTCATTCCAAACGATCGCACGGTTATTGATCAAGTCAACAACACCACGGAATTTGTCTTCCGCACCGATTGGAATTTGCAAAGGAACTGCATAGCTCCCTAGCATTTCTTTTACTTGCTTACAAACTTCAAGGAAGTTAGCTCCTGCACGGTCCATTTTGTTAACAAAACCGATACGAGCTACTTTATAATTATCAGCTAGTCTCCAGTTAGTTTCAGACTGAGGCTCAACACCATCCACAGCACTAAACAAGAACACCAAACCATCAAGTACCCTTAGAGATCTGTTTACCTCTACAGTAAAGTCTACGTGACCCGGAGTATCGATAATGTTGATTTGGTATTTCTTATCTCTGTATGGCCAAAAAACGGTAGTCGCAGCAGAAGTAATAGTAATACCTCTTTCTTGCTCCTGCGCCATCCAGTCCATAGTAGCGGCTCCATCGTGAACCTCACCAATCTTGTGAGATACACCAGAGTAAAAAAGGATACGCTCAGTGGTAGTTGTCTTTCCGGCATCGATGTGGGCAGCGATACCGATGTTTCTTGTTAATCTTAAATCTCTTGCCATCTTGTATTAGAATCTAAAATGTGAGAATGCTTTGTTGGCTTCTGCCATTCTGTGGGTATCATCCTTCTTCTTAACAGCAGCACCTTCACCCTTTGAAGCAGCTATGATTTCTCCAGCCAGTCTATCCATCATGGTCTTCTCACCTCTTTTTCTTGAAAAAGTGATCATCCACTTGATCCCAAGTGACATTTTTCTTTCTGGCCTTACTTCCATTGGAACCTGGAATGTTGCACCACCAACTCTACGACTCTTCACCTCTACAGATGGAGTGATATTGTTAAGCGCTTTTTTCCAAACCTCAAGACCATTCTCACCCAATTTTTCTTCTACTTTGTCTACTGCATCGTAGAAAATTTTGTAAGCAATACTCTTCTTCCCATCAACCATAAGACAGTTAACAAACTTGGTCACCAAAGTATCATTAAACTTTGGATCAGGAAGAATATATCTCTTTTTTGGTTTCGCTTTTCTCATTGTTCAGTTTTTTTCAATTGATTATTTCTTGTCCTTAGGACGTTTCGCACCGTACTTAGAGCGACCTTGCTTACGGTCTTTAACCCCTGCAGTATCTAGTGCACCACGGATGATGTGATAACGTACACCTGGCAAATCTTTCACACGACCACCTCTAATCAATACGATAGAGTGTTCTTGCAAATTGTGACCTTCACCTGGAATGTAAGCATTCACTTCTTTTCCATTTGTCAATCTAACCCTGGCTACTTTTCTCATAGCCGAGTTAGGCTTCTTTGGTGTAGTAGTATACACCCTGGTACAAACACCCCTTCTTTGAGGACAAGCATCCAAAGCTCTAGACTTTGATTTTGACTCAAGGGTAGTTCTACCTTTTCTAACTAACTGTTGTATAGTAGGCATTAACTGATAATTTTAATACTCCTTTAACATATGAAATTTGGACTGCAAAGGTAACGAAATCGATAAAACAAACAAAATTAAAGGGTTATATTTTATTTAAGCCTCTCCTAATGTTCCTCCAAAATTCATCGGGAATTCTGGCGTTTCTGTTCCTGATTCAATTTTCCCAAATGCATTCTCGTACTTTTCTATATTATCCTTCAGTGCGGACAATAACCTTTTAGCATGATCAGGGGTCATAATGATCCTTGACTTGACCCTTGCCTTGGGCACTCCAGGCATCAAACGTATAAAATCAATTACAAACTCAGAATTGGAATGCGCTATCATTGCCAGATTGGAATAAATACCTTCAGCAATCTCATCAGTCAATTCCACATTGATCTGCTGATTATTGTGCTTTTTATCGTCTTTATTATCTTCCATTTCCCTTTTAATTAAAAAAAGGCCTGCGATTTACAGGCCTTTTATATAAAGTTAAACTATAATTACTTTACGGCTTCCTTAGTCTTACGCGAGCCTTTTTCCTTTTCAGAAGTGGAAAGTTTTTCCAATTCATCCTTGGATCCAACGATAATATCTTTGAAATATCGCTGACCTGTACCCGCAGGAATCAAGTGACCTACGATCACGTTCTCTTTCAGACCAAGTAACTCATCACGCTTACCTCTGATGGCCGCTTCACTCAATACTTTGGTTGTTTCCTGGAAGGAAGCTGCCGAGATAAAGCTTTCAGTACCCAATGAAGAGGCAGTGATACCTTGAAGGGTTGGTTTAGAAACTGCAGTTTCTGCATCTCTAACCTGTACCAATTTCAAGTCTTTACGCTTCAAGCTTGAATTCTCATCCCTAAGTCTTCTTGCAGTGATGATCATACCTGCTTTAAGGGTTGCAGAATCTCCAGGCTCCATAACAACCTTCTTATCAAGAATATTATCATTTTCCTCACGGAAAGCCCACTTATCTACTACTTGTCCTTGTAGGAATCCAGTATCACCTGCATCAAGGATTTCAACTTTTTGCATCATCTGGCTAACAATAACCTCAATGTGCTTATCATTGATTTTCACACCTTGTAATCGGTATACTTCTTGGATTTCATTTACCAAATACTCCTGAACAGCAGTTGGTCCCTTAATTGAAAGGATATCATTAGGAGTAATAGCACCATCAGAAAGTGCTTCACCAGCTCTAATAAAATCATTTTCCTGAACCAAAATGTGTTTAGACAATGATACCATATATCGCTTCTTCACGCCATCTTTAGATTCTATAAAGATTTCACGGTTACCACGCTTGATACCACCATAGGTTACCACACCGTCAATTTCAGAAACTACTGCAGGGTTAGATGGGTTACGTGCTTCGAAAAGCTCGGTTACCCTTGGAAGACCACCGGTAATATCTCTTGTCTTACCTACAGAACGAGGGATTTTAACAAGAATCTGACCAGCTTTAACTTTGTCTCCTTCTTCCACTGCAAGGTGAGCACCTACAGGTATATTGTATCCTTTGGTCTCATCCCCATAGTTTACAACTACAGCAGGGTTTTTAGTTTTATCTTTGGTATCGATAATTACTTTCTCTCTATAACCGGTTTGGTCATCGGCTACTTCTTTGAAAGTAATACCTTCTATAATGGAATCAAAAGATACCTCACCGTCAAACTCAGACAGGATCACGGCGTTATATGGATCCCAAGTACACAAGGAATCACCTTTACCAATTTTCTGACCATCCTTCACATTAAGGATCGCACCATATGGTACGTGGTTTGAAACTAGTGTCTTTCCAGATTTAACATCATTGATCTTAATCTCACCAGATCTACCCATTACAATAGCTACAGGATCTCCATCCTTATTGGTCGTATCAATCCATCTCATTTCCTCTTCAAATTCAACAACACCTTCAAACTTGGCATTGATGCTTGCTTCAACGGAAATATTAGATGCGGTACCCCCAACGTGGAAGGTTCTCAAAGTAAGCTGCGTACCAGGCTCACCAATAGACTGGGCAGCAATTACCCCTACGGACTCACCGCTTTGTACTATATTTCCAGTAGTCAAGTTTCTACCATAACACTTGGTACAAACTCCTCTTCTAGACTCACAAGTCAATACTGACCTGATCTCAACTTCTTCAACTGCAGACTCATCAACTTTCTTCGCCAATTCGTCAGAGATCTCCTCACCAGATTGGATGATTACCTCATCAGTAATCGGATCAATCACATCGTGAACAGATACCCTACCTACAATACGCTCAGATAAAGGCTCTACAATCTCATCATTGTCTTTCAATGCCTGAACTACCAGACCTCTTAAGGTTCCGCAATCCTCTTCAGATACAATTACATCCTGAGCAACATCCACCAATCTTCTGGTCAAGTAACCAGCATCGGCAGTTTTCAAGGCTGTATCGGCAAGACCTTTACGGGCACCGTGAGTAGAGATAAAGTATTCCAATACATCTAGACCTTCTTTAAAGTTAGAAAGAATCGGGTTTTCGATAATCTCACCTACAGAACCTTGAAGGTTTTTCTGCGGCTTGGCCATCAATCCCCTCATACCACCTAGCTGACGAATCTGTTCTCTTGAACCCCTCGCACCTGAGTGCATCATCATATAAATAGCATTGAATCCTTGCTTATCCTCTTCCATCTGCTTCATCAAGATGTTAGTCAGATTGGAGTTGGTTCTGGTCCAGATATCAATTACCTGGTTATAACGCTCGTTATCCGTAATAAGACCCATCAGGTAGTTATTCCATACCTGATCCACCTCTTCCTTAGCTTTAGTGATCAAAGGATCTTTATCTTCAGGGATAATCACATCATTCAATCCCATGGATAGACCACCTTGGTAGGCCATCTGGAATCCAAGATGCTTGATATCATCCAAGAATTTAGCACTTCGAGCGATACCACATATTTTAACTACCTCAGCGATAATTTGCTGAAGTTTTTTCTTCGTAAGCAATTCGTTCACATAACCTACTTCCTCAGGAACGAACTGGTTAAAGATCAATCGACCAGCAACAGTCTCTATCACTTTTTCAACCAAAGATCCATCTTCTTCCCTAACAGTAACCTTGCAATTTATATAAGCATGCTGAGAAATAACTCCTTCGTTCAAGGCAATTACTACATCTTCCTCACCATAGAAAGTCATTCCCTCACCAGCAACAGGCTCTTCAGGAGTAGATCTTCTACCTTTGGTTACATAATAAAGACCCAATACCATATCCTGGGATGGTACGGTAATAGGCGCACCATTTGCAGGGTTAAGGATGTTATGTGATGAAAGCATCAAAGTAGAAGCTTCCAAAATAGCCTCATGGCCAAGTGGTACGTGAACCGCCATCTGGTCACCATCGAAATCGGCGTTGAAGGCTGTACAAACCAATGGGTGAAGCTGAATAGCTTTTCCTTCTATCAATTTAGGTTGGAAAGCCTGAATACCCAATCTGTGAAGCGTAGGAGCACGGTTTAGCAATACAGGGTGTCCTTTCAATACATTCTCAAGGATATCCCAAACTACCGGATCTTTTCTATCTACAATCTTCTTGGCAGATTTTACGGTCTTAACAATACCTCTTTCAATCAGCTTTCTGATGATAAAAGGTTTGAAAAGTTCTGCAGCCATATTCTTAGGCAAACCACACTCGTGTAATTTCAATTCAGGACCTACAACGATTACAGAACGACCAGAATAATCCACACGCTTACCAAGCAAGTTTTGACGGAAACGTCCTTGCTTCCCTTTAAGCATATCAGACAATGACTTCAATGCCCTGTTACCATCTGATCTTACAGCATTAACCTTTCTTGAGTTATCAAATAAGGAATCAACTGCTTCTTGAAGCATCCTTTTCTCATTTCTAAGAATTACTTCAGGAGCTTTAATATCGATCAATCTCTTCAGACGGTTATTTCTAATGATTACCCTTCTGTAAAGATCATTCAAATCAGAGGTTGCAAAACGTCCACCATCCAAAGGAACCAAAGGTCTCAACTCTGGCGGAATCACAGGAACCATTCTTACTACCATCCACTCAGGACGGTTCTCAATTCTGGTTCTTGCATCTCTAAAAGCCTCTACTACTTTCAGACGCTTCAAGGCTTCAGCTTTTCTTTGCTGAGAAGTATCGGTAGCAGCTTGGTGACGAAGGCTATAAGAAAGATCATCAAGATCTAATCTAGCCAATAACATTTCAATAGCCTCTGCACCCATTTTGGCGATGAACTTATTAGGATCATCATCATCAAGCATTTGGTTTTCCTTTGGAAGCTTGTCCATAATATCCAAATACTCGTCTTCTGTCAAGAAATCCAAGTATAGAAGACCGTCCTCAGCCTTGATACCAGGATTAATCACAGCATATCTTTCGTAGTATACAATTTGATCAAGCTTCTTGGTAGGAAGTCCTAGCAAGTAACCGATTTTGTTAGGAAGAGACTTGAAGTACCAAATATGCGCCACTGGAACTACCAATTCGATATGTCCCATTCTTTCTCTACGTACTTTCTTTTCAGTAACCTCTACCCCACATCTGTCACAAATGATACCTTTATATCTTATGCGCTTATACTTACCACAATGACATTCCCAGTCCTTTACAGGCCCGAAAATTCGCTCACAGAAAAGACCGCCCATCTCAGGCTTGTATGTTCTGTAATTGATGGTTTCAGGTTGGGTAACCTCACCATGAGAGCTATCCAGGATGGATTCCGGAGAAGCCAAACTAATAGTGACTCTGGAAAAGTCGTTGTTTAGTTTTTTATTTTTTCTGAACGCCATAATTCGTTTTGTGAGTATGTGAAGGGCCTTTCGGCCCAAATTGATCTAATTTTAGTCTAAGGTAATTTCCAATGCCAAACCTCTCAATTCGTGAACCAATACGTTGAATGATTCTGGAATATTTGGTTTTGGAAGGTTTTCACCTTTTACGATAGACTCATAAGCTTTGGCCCTACCAATTACGTCATCCGACTTCACAGTAAGGATTTCTTGAAGCACGTGAGATGCACCGAATGCCTCTAGTGCCCAAACCTCCATCTCTCCGAAACGCTGACCACCAAACTGGGCTTTACCACCCAATGGCTGTTGCGTAATCAATGAGTATGGTCCAATAGATCTGGCGTGCATCTTATCATCTACCAAGTGACCAAGTTTCAACATATAGGCAATACCTACAGTTACCGGTTGATCAAACTTCTTACCAGACAAACCATCGTATAGATAAGTTCTACCGAAAGATGGAAGACCCGCCTTATCCAATTCAGCAGCTACTTCTTCTGTAGTAGCTCCATCGAAGATTGGAGTAGCATACTTCTTATTAAGCTTCTGTCCGGCCCATGCCAATACAGTTTCAAAGATCTGACCAATGTTCATACGAGAAGGTACCCCAAGTGGGTTAAGAACGATATCCATCGGAGTTCCATCTTCCAAGAATGGCATATCCTCATCACGTACGATTTTGGCTACAATACCTTTGTTACCGTGACGACCCGCCATCTTATCACCCACTTTTAGTTTACGCTTCTTAGCCACGTAAACCTTAGCAAGCTGAACGATACCTGCAGGAAGCTCATCACCAACTTCAAGAGTGAATTTATCTCTCTTGAATCTACCTGAAATTTCATTTCGGGTATTGGTATAGTTTTTAACCAATTGTTGTATCAAGCTATTGGTGTTCTCATCATCTGTCCAATCATCCAAAATAATGTCAGAAACTAAATTGGCCTCTTCAGGAACATTATAGTTACTTTCATCTCTGTAAGGATTCTTAGCAGGGAACAAGTTCTGCTCAATATTCTGAGCATTGAATTTCACGCCTTTGCTGATGATTTCATCACCAAACTTATGTTTCACACCTTGAGAAGTTTTTCCCTCAAGAATGCTCAACAATTTATTGATCATTTTAGCTCTTACACCAAGTAGTTCCTTAGTATAAGTTTGCTTCAATTTCTCAACTTCAGCTTTGGCTTTAGCTCTTAATTCTTTATCCTTTTTAGGTCTTGAGAACAATTTGGTCTCGATAACCACGCCGTTCAATGAAGGTGAAGCTTTCAATGAAGCATCTTTTACATCACCTGCTTTATCTCCGAAGATCGCTCTAAGCAATTTCTCTTCCGGAGTAGGATCAGTCTCTCCTTTTGGAGTGATTTTACCGATAATGATATCTCCTTCTTTCAGCTCAGCACCGATTCTGATAATACCATTCTCATCCAAATTCTTAACAGCCTCTTCAGATACGTTAGGGATTTCAGAGGTTAATTCCTCTTCTCCACGTTTTGTATCCCTTACTTCAAGTTGGAACTCTTCTACGTGAATAGAAGTAAAGATATCCTCCCTTACAACTCTTTCAGAAATTACAATCGCATCCTCGAAGTTATATCCTTGCCATGGCATATAAGCCACTTTCAAGTTTTTACCAAGCGCAAGTTCACCTTGGTTGGTTGAATAACCTTCTACCAATACTTGGCCTTTTTTGACACGCTGACCTTTTAGAACAAGCGGGGTCAAGTTGATAGTGGTATCTTGATTGGTTCTTCTGAACTTGATCAAGTCATAAGACTTGTACTCGTCACTGAAGTTTACCAATAACTCATCATCACTTAGATCATATTTGATAACGATTTTCTTCGCATCAACAAAGTCAACCACACCATCAGCCTCTGCAATGATCAAAGAGCGAGAATCAACGGCAGCTTTTGCTTCTAGACCAGTACCCACAATTGGAGACTCGGCTTTCAACAAAGGAACCGCCTGACGCTGCATGTTTGATCCCATCAAGGCACGGTTGGCATCATCATGTTCCAAGAAAGGAATCAAGGAAGCTGCAACAGATACAATCTGGTTTGGCGCAACGTCCATATAACTGATTTCCTTAGGCTCCAATACAGGGAAGTCACCTTCAAACCTTGCTTTTACCCTATCATTAACGAATGTACCATCATCTTCCAACGGTGCATTTGCCTGGGCAATATTATTATTATCTTCTTCTTCAGCAGTAAGGAATACAATATCCTCAGACTCCATTCCTGCTTTACCATCCTTCACTTTTCTATATGGAGTTTCCAAGAAGCCCATAGAGTTCACCTTAGCGTGAACACAAAGAGAAGAAATCAGACCAATGTTTGGTCCCTCAGGAGTTTCAATGGTACAAAGACGACCATAGTGAGTATAGTGAACATCTCGCACCTCGAAACCTGCTCTTTCTCTAGATAGACCACCTGGACCCAAAGCAGAAAGTCTACGCTTGTGCGTCAATTCCGCCAATGGATTGGTTTGATCCATAAACTGAGAAAGCTGGTTGGTACCAAAGAATGAATTGATGACAGAAGAAAGCGTTCTAGCATTGATCAAATCAACCGGCTTGAAGTCTTCATTGTCCCTAACATTCATTCTTTCACGGATAGTTCTCGCCATTCTGGCAAGACCTACACCGAACTGGCTATATAATTGTTCCCCAACAGTTCTAACCCTTCTGTTACTTAAGTGATCAATATCATCGACCACAGCCTTAGAGTTAATTAGACCTATCAGGTACTTAACAATGCTAATAATATCTTGGGTGGTCAGTACGATCTTTTCGGACTCGATTTCCAATCCCAATTTTTTATTGATTCTGTATCTACCTACTTCACCTAAGTCATAACGCTTATCAGAGAAGAATAAACCATGAATTACCTCTCTAGCGGTAGCTTCATCAGGAGCTTCAGTGTTTCTTAATTGACGGTAAATTACCTCAACCGCTTCTTTCTCTGAGTTGGAATTATCCTTTTGTAGGGTATTATAAATGATAGAGTAGTCAGCAATATTGACATCATCTCTATGCAGAATTATACTCTTAGCGCCAGAATCAAGGATCAAATCAATATCCTCTTCCGTCAGCACATAGTCTCTTTCCAAGAGTACTTCATTCCTATCGATAGAAACTACCTCACCGGTATCTTCATCCACAAAGTCCTCTACCCACGTTCTCAAAACACGGGCCGCCAATTTTCTACCTACTACCTTCTCTAGTTTTGCCTTATTGGATTCAACCTCTTCAGAAAGACCAAATAAATCCAATATAGCTTTATCAGAACCATAACCAATGGCCCTCAATAAGGTAGTTACAGGGAACTTTTTCTTTCTGTCAATGTAAGCATACATGACATTATTGATATCCGTAGCAAATTCAATCCAAGATCCTTTGAAAGGAATGATCCTGGCTGAATAAAGCTTCGTACCATTGGTATGCTTACTTTGGGCAAAGAATACCCCTGGGGAACGGTGTAATTGGGAAACGATGACCCTTTCAGCTCCATTGATGACAAATGAGCCCTTTTCAGTCATATAAGGCAGGTTCCCAAGAAACACTTCCTGTTCGATGGTTTCGAAATCTTCATTGTCTTCATCAGAACACAATAATCGAAGCTTCGCTTTCAACGGAACAGAGTAAGTCAATCCCCTGTCAATACATTCACCGACACTATATTTAGGCGGGTCGACTGCATAGTCAATAAATTCAAGGGTAAAGTTTTCTCTAGAGTCACTTATGGGGAAGTTCTCAGAAAACACCTTGAAAAGCCCATCCTGTCTCCTCTTTTCAGCGGGAGTATCCAATTGGAAAAAATCCTTAAATGATTGCAATTGGATATCAAGGAAATCCGGATAGTCTTTGACTACCTTAATAGATGAGAAACTTTTCCTTTCGGTTTGATTCTGGATAGCCAAGGCAGTATATGTTTATAGTGATAATTAATAACTGAATGCGGCAATTTCCGCTTAGAATAGTGCAATTTTCAAACTGTGCACAAACAGGAAAAGACCTGACTAAAAAGTCAGGTCTATTGCAATAACCATCACCTATTAGATGAGGTTATTCAAATTACTTAAGCTCTACTTCAGCACCAGCTTCCTCAAGTTGCTTCTTAAGTGCTTCAGCTTCGTCTTTTGCGATTCCTTCTTTGATAGCCTTAGGAGCTCCGTCTACTACTTCTTTAGCTTCTTTAAGACCTAGACCGGTTAATTCTTTAACCAATTTCACTACTGCCAACTTCTGTCCACCAGCAGCTTTCAAGATCACGTCGAAAGAAGATTTTTCTTCTTCACCAGCACCTTCACCAGCACCACCAGCTACCATTACTGGAGCAGCTGCAGCAGCAGGTTCGATACCATACTCGTCTTTCAATATTTCGGCTAATTCACTAACCTCTTTAACAGTCAAGTTAACTAACTGCTCAGCGAATGCTTTAAGATCTGCCATTGTATTATTATTTAAAATTAACTGATTTTTTACTAATTGATTTGAATGATATTATGATTCTCTTTCAGAAAGAGTTTTAACAAGTCCAGCCAATGTATCCTGACCGCTCTTAAGCGCAGAGATAACATTTTTGGCAGGAGACTGAAGTAATCCGATAACTTCGCCCAATAGTTCCTCTTTGGATTTCAAAGATGATAAAACATCCAAATTGGCCTCGCCAATGAAGATATCACTATCAATTGAAGCTCCTTTGAATACTGGTCTAGTTTCTTTTGATCCAGCCTTTTTTCTGTATTCTTTAAGGACTTTTGCTGGTAAGCTTGCTGTTTCTGTAGCAAACATTACTCCTGAAAAACCTTTAAGTGTTACTTCTAATTCTGTAAAATCTGCGTCAAGATTTTCTAGCGCCTTTTTAATAAAGGTGTTTTTGTACACACGATATTCAACGCCTTTCTCAAAACACAGTCTTCTGAAAGCGTTTACCTGAGCAACATTGAAACCAGATGCATCTGCAATATAGAAATGCGGAGTTTCTTTAAACTTCTCGGTAAGACTTTCGATTATTGATTTTTTTTCCTCTCTAGTCATAATTAAATACCTTGAATACTCCCCTTATCAATTGCAATACCAGGAGACATTGTGCTAGATAAATGTATACTCTTGAAGTAAGTACCTTTAGAAGATGCAGGTTTCAACTTAGAGATAGTATTGATCAATTCTTGCGTGTTTTCAAGAATCTTAGCAGGCTCAAAAGAAACCTTTCCTACACTAGCGTGTACAATACCGAATTTATCTACCTTAAAGTCGATTTTACCACCTTTAACTTCTTTTACTGCTTTCCCTACTTCTAGGGTTACAGTTCCAGATTTAGGATTAGGCATCAAACCTCTTGGTCCTAATACTCTACCTAATCTACCTACTTTCGCCATTACGTTAGGCATAGTGATGATGACATCAATGTCAGTCCATCCACCCTCGATTTTGGCAATATAGTCATCTAAGCCAACATAGTCAGCTCCAGCTTCCTTAGCTTCTTCTTCCTTATCAGGTGTGCAAAGTACAAGTACTTTTACTTCTTTACCTGTTCCGTGAGGCAAAGCAACCACTCCCCTAACCATTTGATCTGCTTTTCTTGGATCAACACCCAAACGGATATCTACGTCCACAGAAGCATCAAACTTAGCGTTTGTGATTTCTTTGACAATTGAAGAAGCCTCAGTAAGGGAGTACTGCTGGCTTGGGTCGTACTTAGAAAGAGCTTCTTTTTGCTTTTTTGTTAACTTAGCCATTGTTTTATATTTATTCCTCCCAAGGAGCTTTTCCTGAAACTGTGATTCCCATACTTCTCGCTGTACCTGCAACCATTCTCATTGCAGATTCCACCTTAAAGGCATTTAAGTCAGGCATCTTCACCTCAGCAATTTCTTTTACTTGATCCCAGGTAACTGAGCCCACTTTCTTTCTGTTTGGTTCCGGAGAACCTCCTTTTAGCTTTGCAGCCTCTAGCAACATATTAGATGCTGGAGGAGTTTTAACTACAAAATCAAAAGACTTGTCCGAATAAATCGTAACAAGAACAGGTAGAACTTGACCCATTTTATCCTGAGTCCTAGCATTGAACTGCTTACAGAACTCCATGATGTTCAAACCCTTTGAACCAAGGGCAGGACCAACAGGAGGAGATGGATTTGCCTGGCCACCTTTCACCTGTAATTTCAGATAACCAGTAATTTCCTTAGCCATTTCCTAGTCTTGTTTTTCTACTTGCATAAAGTTTAATTCGACAGGCGTATTTCGACCGAAGATCTTAACCATAACATTAAGCTTCTTCTTATCCTCAAACACCTCTTCTATTGTTCCCGAGAAACCACTGAAAGGACCGTCCATTACCTTAACGCTCTCTCCAACTATATATGGCGTATCCAGCTTCTCCGCAAATTCATCAATCCCTTCAACCCTACCTAAAATACGGTTGACCTCTGATTGTCGTAATGGCTCAGGAGTTTTGGAAGCTCCTCCTGCATTTGCTCCTAAGAAACCGATAACACCCGGGATACTCGTAATTACGTGATTGGCTTCACCATGGGACAAATCCGCATTAACCAAAACATAGCCAGGAAAGAAGTTTCTCTCTCTGACTCTCTTTTTGCCATTGCGCATTTCGTATACTTTTTCAGAAGGTATCAAAACCTCAGGAATAAACTCCTCAAGCTTCTGCCTAGCAATTTCATTGTCCAAATAAGATTTGGCTTTCTTCTCTTGCCCGGCTACCACCCTAAGTACATACCATTTATGTTCTGCCATCAGTAACTATTGATTCAATTAAAATAAATCATAAAACCATTTCATAATGTTCTCGAAGCTCAGATCTATTAAGCCGATAACTATGGCAAATATCAAAGAGGCAACAAGAACCAACACCGCATTGCTCTGCAACGTGGCATATTTTGGCCATGTAACCTTGTTCTTCATTTCGTCTATTGACTCTATAACAAAGTTCTTTACGTTCATGGTATATGATTTTAATTGCACGGGCAGAGAGATTCGAACTCCCATCAACGGTTTTGGAGACCGCTATTCTGCCATTGAACTATGCCCGTGTACAAATTTACACCCCAAAAGGAATGCAAAAGTAGGTAATATTCTATAAAGAAACAAATGCGATTCTGAAAATTTCAGAACCGCATTTGATTTTATATCTTGATTGTATCTTAGTCAAGAATTTCAGTTACCTGTCCAGCACCTACAGTTCTACCACCCTCACGGATAGCGAAACGAAGTCCTTTCTCAAGAGCAACAGGGTTGATCAAAGTAACATCCATTGACACGTTATCACCTGGCATAACCATTTCAACGTTTTCAGGAAGCTTGATCTCTCCAGTAACGTCTGTTGTTCTCAAGTAGAACTGAGGTCGGTACTTGTTAAAGAATGGAGTGTGACGTCCACCTTCTTCTTTTGACAATACGTAAACTTCTGCAGTAAAGTGAGCGTGAGGAGTTACAGATCCAGGCTTACAGATAATCATACCTCTTTTGATCTGAGATTTCTCAATACCTCTAAGCAATAAACCTACGTTATCACCAGCTTCACCTCTGTCCAAAATCTTACGGAACATTTCAACTCCTGTTACAGTAGACTTAAGACCTTCAGCACCCATACCGATGATATCCACAGGATCACCAGAGTTGATAACACCTCTTTCGATTCTACCAGTAGCTACAGTACCACGACCAGTGATCGAGAACACATCCTCTACAGGCATCAAGAAGTCTTTGTCAACAAGACGCTCAGGAAGCGGAATGTGATTATCCACAGCATCCATCAATTCCATTACTTTCTCTTCCCATTGAGGCTCACCGTTAAGTGCACCAAGAGCAGAACCAGCAATAACTGGAATATTATCTCCGTCGAAATCGTAGAAAGAAAGCAATTCTCTTACTTCCATGTCAACTAGCTCAAGAAGCTCAGCATCATCTACCAAATCAACTTTGTTCAAAAATACTACTAGAGCTGGTACACCTACCTGACGTGCAAGAAGAATGTGCTCTCTAGTTTGAGGCATTGGTCCGTCAGTGGCAGCAACTACTAGAATAGCACCGTCCATCTGCGCAGCACCAGTTACCATGTTTTTCACGTAATCGGCGTGACCAGGACAATCCACGTGAGCATAGTGTCTTGATTCAGTTTGATATTCTACGTGAGAAGTGTTAATGGTGATACCTCTTTCTTTCTCTTCTGGAGCATTATCGATAGAAGAGAAATCTCTTAATTCAGAAAGACCCTTTCTGGCCAATACAGTAGTAATGGCAGCTGTCAAGGTAGTCTTACCATGATCGACGTGACCAATAGTACCGATATTTACGTGCGGTTTGGAACGGTCAAAGGTTGCTTTTGCCATGCGTGAAAATCCTCTGTTTAGTTAATGATATGAATTAGTTAAATTTTGCTAATGTCACTGAGCCAACGACGGGATTTGAACCCGTGACCTCTTCCTTACCAAGGAAGCACTCTACCCCTGAGCTACGTCGGCTGATAACATTTATTGTCTACGCTATAAATAGCATAGAGCGGGAGACGAGGCTCGAACCCGCGACCTGCAGCTTGGAAGGCTGCCGCTCTACCAACTGAGCTACTCCCGCTTATACTCTAATACTTTTATGCTATTCCTAAATCGCCTCCCTTACAAAGGAAAACTTTCTAGAATTCCTTCGTGAAAAAAAATTCACTCAGGATTAATTTTATACATACCAAAATCTTGCAAAAGAATATCAACTATTGACAATAATCTCAATCGTCGTGTTCCTTTATGAAGAACTTTTGCTGTATAGTTTTCACAAATTTAGTAATAATTGTGAAAATATAAAGTGTGGGGGAAACAGGATTCGAACCTGTGAAGACATAAGTCAACGGATTTACAGTCCGTCCCAGTTGGCCGCTTTGGTATTCCCCCATTCATCAATATTTCAAACTTCGCTTCGACTGTCGAACGCTTTTGTTCTTTTTTGTTTGTCTTAACGGATGGCAAAGGTATACCCTTTCTTGAAACATTCAAAACTTTGGCTAAAAATTTCCAATCTTTTTCACACCTTTTTATTTAAACTTTTCGTAATCAGTGAATTAATTTTTATCCAAATATGGAAGCAAAAAATACTCCTCTGCTTTCTTCGTTTCCAAATCTTTTTCCTTGAGATAAACTGCCTTCAATTTTTCCTGCATCCCCGGATCATCTACAAAACCAAAAAGCGCCTGAAATGCAGCAAGCCTGACATAACGCTCACTGTGATCCTCGGCCAAGCTCAATAAATTACTTTTGGCCCGATCACTCCCTTCTTCCGGCATCCGCACAAAATAATCACTGTAAAAACCTATCAAATAATATAAAGATTTTCCATTTGTCGCTTCAAATTTCTCATGAAGCCACACTCCTTTTCCTCCTATAGACTCCCTACTGTAATAATCAATCAATGGCACTAAAAACCGAATATTGTCCTCCTGCTCAAATGATGCCGCTACAATCCCCTTACCAACGCCTTCCTCCTCACTCTCCAAATACGCGGTCAATGCGGCACTGGAAACATAATAAGAAGAATCCTCCATCCATTCCAAAAAACTATTTCTACTGCTTTCATCTCCTAACATCCCCAATTTCTCAATCGCTGCTGCCCGGACATTGTTATTGGGATCCTCCGCCGCTAGTACCCTTACTTTCTGCAATACATCTTGAGGAGTCTTTTCATTTACCAACCTTGTAAGCGCCACCTCCCTGATTGGCCAATAAGTATCAGCCAATCCCCTTTCCAAAACCCACAGCAATTCATCTTCCAGTAGTTCCAAATCGCTCAAACTGTCCAATGCCTCATACCTTCCTACACCACTGATGGACTTGTCAAATTGACTTACAAACTGCGCTTGGGTCCTTTTGGTATAATTCTTTGAAAGCAGTGTCTTATACTCATCAAACAAAACCAAATCCAACGGAACTTCATTCTCTAATGCAAATTGCTGCGTTTGGCGCTCAAGTACAAATTCCTTTTCAATCCGCTCGCCCCCATCATACCAGCTCACCTTGAAAGGTAATTTATATAAAGGGGTCTCTTTGATATCCTGAACCTGCCTGATAGTCAATAGGATATTCTCAGGTACAGAATAATCCACTTCGATCTCCAACTCTGGATGGCCTGAATCCAAAAACCATTGGTTAAAAAACCAATTCAGATCGCGACCGGAAACTTTCTCCATGGCCAACCTCAAATCATGGATTTCCACCGAACTAAATGCATTTTCAGTCAAATAATATTCTAAGCCTTCAAAAAATGCCTTGTCTCCCAGACACTCCCTCAACATATGCAGCACCCGCCCTCCTTTCGCATAGGAATGACTGTCAAACATGTCCTCATTATCCTCGTACTCATAGCGGATCAGGTCCACCTGCTTGGAGCTCGCTTCATAAAAGTAAGTTTCCATCTCACCAATATGATGGAGATCAGCTGCATCACGCCCTTCTTTATGCTCATACCAAAGGTATTCTCCATAATTGGCAAAGGCTTCATTTAAAGGCAAATTAGACCAGGACTCTGTGGTTACATAATTACCAAACCACTGATGAAAAAGCTCGTGTGCAATGATTCCTTCATATTCATTATCGATGGCTTCTCTAGCATTCATGTTCAACTCCTCCATAAAAATAGAAGCAGTAGTATTTTCCATTGCTCCTGACACAAAATCCCTAACGACTATTTGATCATATTTTTGCCAAGGAAATTCCACTCCCAATAATTGGGAATAAAAACTCATCATCTCAGGTGTATTGCCAAAGGTACTGGCTGCTCCTCCTTTAAACTTTTCTTCGACATAATAATTCACGGACTTCCCCCTCCACTCATCTTCCACTTTCACAAATTCACCCACAGCCAATGCAACCAAATAAGGTGCATGGGGCAGATTCATCTCCCAATGATCTGTTCTGGTCCCATCAGCATTCAACGTTTGATTGATCAACTCCCCATTACTTATGGTAGTATACCTCTCCTCGACGGTCAACTTAATATCATGTGTAGCACGTTCATTGGGAGTATCTATGGTCGGGAACCATTTGGAATTATGTTCTGTCTCTCCCTGGGTCCATATTTGCTTGGGCTTTCCCTCCTTTCCTTCGGGATTGATAAAGTATAAGCCCTTATTATCTTTAATTGCCTCACTACCTTCACCACTATTCTTATTAGGATGGGCAGTATAATTTATCTTAAGCCTTACGGTATCATTTGCTGAAAACTCGTGAGGCAAGTACACTTTCAATACCTGACCATTATACCTCATACCCAGAGGCTGTTCTGACGCTGCATACACCAAACTCAACTCATGGATATCGAAATTTTTTGCATCCAACTCCAGTATTTTTTGACTATAGAAATAAGGTTTCAATTGGAGCAAGGCCTGTCCATTAACCAACTGCTTCTCCCAGTCAAACTTCAGGTCCAAACTGGTATGTAATAAATCAAATTTCCTTTCCCTACTTGCCCTAAAGTTGGAAAGGGCAATCTCTTTATTTTCAATCAGTTTCCCATAATCAATCATTTGATTTTGCTCCACTGACAGCTGAACCTCTTCTGGGCTTTCTGTTTCAGTTACCGGCTTTTGGGACTGACAGGCACTAAAACCAATACCCCACAAAGCAAGGGCAAGAGAGAATCTTAAATTCATAAAGGCTTATTAAAGATAAATAGTATATTGTATTGCTAAATTAAATCAAATGTACTCAGTATCCATAAACGAAGAAAACTTTAGTATTGAGCATGATGGCGAAGTTTTTTTGATTAACGGCAAAGTCCTGCAATGGGACCTCCATCAAGTCAATGAAAGGCATTTCAACATTATCTACGATCACAAGTCATATAATGTGGAACTCATCCGCTTGGATCACAAAAAGAAATCAATCATCCTAAAACTGAACAACAAACAAGCAGAGGTAAGCATCAAGGACAAATTTGATTTGTTATTGGAAAAGTTAGGTATCAACGGCAGAGAAGACCAAAAAAACCAGTCAATATCCGCCCCAATGCCCGGCCTTATCTTGGATATCAAAGTCAAAGAGGGAGACCAAGTCAAAAAGAACCAGCCTTTACTTATACTTGAAGCCATGAAAATGGAGAACCTGTTAAAGGCTTCCGGAGATGGCACAGTCAAGGAGATATTGGTATCTAAAGGGGATAGCGTTGAAAAAAATCAAGTATTGGTACAATTTTAGAATCCTAGATTTAATTTTCTGGGCGCAAGAATTTATATTTGTCGAGTTTATCTATTCTTTAAATCAATCTAGTATTTAGCACTCTGCTAACCGAACAAATTATGAAATACAAAAGAATTCTGCTAAAACTCAGTGGTGAAGCTTTGATGGGGGAAAATGGATATGGTATCGACTCCAACAAACTCAAGCAATATACCCAGGAGATCAAAAAAGTTAAGGAACTGGGAGTTGAAATCGCCATTGTAATTGGAGGCGGAAATATCTTCAGAGGGGTTCAGGGTGAAAAAGTCGGAATCGACCGTGTCCAAGGAGATTATATGGGAATGCTTGCCACATTGATCAACGCCATGGCTTTGCAAAGCTCCCTTGAGCAAAACGGCATGTATACCAGATTGATGTCTGGAATCAAAATCGAAAGTGTCTGCGAGCCTTTTATCAGAAGAAGAGCCATCAGACACTTAGAGAAAGGACGGATTGTAATATTTGGAGCAGGAATAGGCAATCCTTATTTTACCACAGACTCTACGGCAAGCTTAAGAGCCATAGAAACTGAAGCAGAAGTGGTACTTAAAGGAACCAGAGTAGACGGTGTGTACACAGCTGATCCGGAAAAAGACAAAAATGCAGAAAGATATACCCATATTTCTTTCCAGGAAGTTTACGAAAAAAACCTCAATGTCATGGACATGACAGCTTTTACCCTTTGTCAGGAAAACAACTTGCCTATCATCGTGTTTGACATGAATAAAGAAGGCAATCTCCAGAGCTTGGTAAAAGGCGAAGATGTAGGTACTTTAATAAAATCTAATTAAGCAATCATAACAATGGAAGAGATACAGCTAGAACTCGATGAAGCCAAGGAGCTAATGCAAAAATCAGTGGATCATACCGCCGCTGAACTGCTTAAGATCAGGGCGGGAAAAGCCATGCCCAACTTATTGGACGGCATCTTGGTGGACTATTATGGAGCCCCTACCCCTATACAGCAGGTAGCCTCCATCAACACGCCCGATGCTAGAACTTTATCTATCAAACCTTGGGAAAAAAACTTAATCGGAGAAATAGAAAAATCCATCATCAACTCAGACTTGGGCCTGGCTCCCCAAAATAACGGAGAAATGGTAATGCTTACCATCCCTCCTCTCACTGAGGAAAGAAGAAAGTCCTTGGTTAAGCAAGTCAAAAATGAGTGTGAAAACGGTAAAATCAGTATCAGAACAGTAAGAAAAGACACCAATGATTCTTTGAAAAAACTCCAAAAGGACGGTGCTCCTGAGGATGACATCAAAAGAGCTGAGGATACTGTTCAAAAACTTACAGACCAGTACTCAACTAAAATCGATGCTTTATTTACCAAGAAGGAAGCTGAGATTATGACGGTTTAACCCTCAACACATTACCAAAGGCCCTATGAGCAATCGTAAGGCCTTTGCTTTTTAATTGATATTGATAAATGAGGCTATGCCCAATCGCAGTCCATTTTTTTGATAATCCCCATCCTCAAAACCAAGCCCAAATTCTACCCTGAATAGTCGGAACAGATTATCCAAAGAATATCCGACTTCCCAATAATGGGGACTTACCTCTGTTTTAAGATAATTAAAAAACAAATTCTCCCTGATTCCTGAAAACCGCAAAACAGGAAACTGGGTCAACAGAAATTTCCTGAACTGATAATGAACAATGGAACTTAGGTAATTTCCTCCAGTGCTGTATTTATAATAACCCAAAAGCCGGTAATTATTCACCGTTCCCATATTTGAAAAAATTGTTCTATTGCCCCCAAAATGCTTGTAATCCATAAAGTAGAGGTTTTTATTATTGATAAACCCTCCTGCCTTTACATTAAAGTCCAGCTTTCCACTGACCCCTAATTTAAAACCATGCTTTACACCCAATTCCAATTGGTCAAAATCAGCAGCTTCCTCTCCCAAACCAGTATTGGCCAATCCCTTTCTATAAACAAAGCTGATGAGCGGGGCTGTGCTATTGAGAGGATGCCTTTCATTATTTCTAACATAATATTTCAAACCAGGCCTCCACTCCATATTCCAATCCAAAATCAAAGATTCATTGGAAGCAAATGCCCCATCACCTGCCTCTATATTTCCTGGTCTATTGGAAGTATATACTCTTCCGGCCTTGTGATAAAAGCTGTAATCATTACTATTTTCCAAAGTGTTTCTATTTGCATAGCTCATGGATAGTTGATAACTAAACGCCTCACTAGGTTTATGTTCAAAGTATAACTGAATGAATTTTTTGTCATATAGTTTCATATAATTTTGTCTGAAAAAGAGGGAATAAAAAGCATTTACCTGCTCATTAATAGGGTCCTCAGAATTAAATTGATAGATATAACTTCCCCCTTTCAGACCATAGGACATTTGCCGCCTCATATGGGTCCACGACCTTTTAAAATCCACCACTCCATAAAATTGATGGCTAGAAAATCCATAACGGACTTCAGGACTAATTCGCCAAGAACTTGAACTTTGGAAAACACTGTCCTTTCTCTCTACTTTAAAATAGCCACCAAACCCCAACTTAACTCCTTCAACTGTATTGAAAGATACCTTACTCCAGTTTGGCTTGAAGCCCGCTGAAATCCCTTTACCAAAATAATAATCACCACCTCCTATAATATCCACTACTTTGAATTTTCTCTTCATCTCACCTGAAAGGGAATCCACATTTGACTTCTTGGCTGACTCCACTTTTGCCAAACTATCATCCCTTTGGTATCCCAATATTTCTTTTTGAGTTAGTTTTACAGGCCTGACACTATCCCAATAGGTTTTGTTTCTTTTCTCTGCCAATGAATCTATTGAATATTCCCTCTTAGCAATCACCTCGGCATCTTTCCTTTCCTTTAGGCTCTGTTTTTCATATTGGTTGATTACTTTTCTAAAGTCTCTCCGGCTCAACTGCTCCATACCTTCCAAATCCTCAACAGCAATTTCCTTTGCACTTATCTCTTCAACTGCTTCAGGAATACTTTCCACGTTTTCATCCAATATTTCAGTATCAAGCACCAAATCTGGATTGAGCTTGATCTCATAATCCCTCGTTGTGGCCAGGTATTTATAATGTCCTTTGAAACCAAAAAAATTACCGGAAAAAGAATAAACATGCGTAAGCGGCATCCACACATTTTCACCCACTTTAACATACTGCTGTCGAACCCCGATGGCAAACCCCATAAATGAAGTCTTCAAATCCAAACTATGGATGGCCCAAAGATCTTCGATAATATAAATATGCCCCTCGAAAACCTGCTCCCCTCTTGATCTGGGGACAACCCGAATTTTATTGACCAAAACACCATTTTCATAAAAAGTCCCCTCATGCCTAAATCTATAATAGACAAAAGCCGATCTGGACAGCGGAGATACAATATCATTGATTTTATCCGCATAAAAACTCGCCCCAATATAGGGTGCAGGACTGGTCTGATTGTTTTCTCCTGTTGACCTAATACTAATTACCCTTTCCGAAATTTCATTGGGCTGCCTAAAGACTACTTCCGAAACTGACTCTGAAGTATAGGCCTCATTGAGCTCCAAGCCTTCTTCCTGGAGTTTCCTCCTCATAAAAAATGGTGCATCTGTCAATTCCCCAGTACCTTTAATATACACTTTCATACGGTACTCTGCCACCTGGAGCCTATGGTATTTTGCCTTGGCTATTGCCTTTCGCATTACTGTTAAAGCTGGATCTTCTGCATCATCCCTAATCTCCACTTCTTCCAACGCATATACCTGAGGCTTCAAAACAAATTCTACTTCCTCCCAAGCTTCTTTTACTTCAATGGTTTTTTGAGAAAATTCATAACCTAAGTGCTGCACGATGACATCATAAACCCCAGGAGTCAATGGTATTTCAAACAGCCCTTCCTGATTAGAGGGAACACCATCGTTAAGGTTTCTTACAAAAACAGAGGCATATGCCAAAGGATCTCCAGCCTCATTGATAACTATTCCTTTTATTCCTTGTCCAATTACCCTAAGACATGATAGAAAAAAGAAAAAGCCAATTAAAACAATCAACTTGATCATTACAGAACTGTCCATACAAAACACAATGATTTCACAGGAGTAAATTAATCATATCCAAATAATAAAAATAAGTATTTGACAATACTTGCTTGGATAAATCCGAAAAACTACGCTATCAAAAATAAAAGAAAAAGCTTCCTGAAGAAGCTGTTAAAATAAAGAAGGGACAGCCATCAGCTGCCAATTCTTTTCCATTTATTTAAACCTTACGTGTTAAATATACCTTGGCTTATTCCAAAATCAAAATTTTAGAATAAGTAATTCATTTCCTGTTTACTCTTATGCCCTTTTTGCATACCTGCTATTGCACCAGTACATTTTTCGCTTCAAATTAAAGCATGACCTCCAAGACCACACTGATCTCACTGAAATGATTGATTGTCTACTACTAGCTAGATCCCGGGAATCCCCTACGCAGACTGGACAGGCTGTAAACAATCGGATGACTGATGCGATAACTGCCCAATATTATTGAATTTAACATTTTTAACGCTCATCCTTAACCTGTGTTTAACCCCTAGTTAAGCCGTGTTTATCCCGTGTTTTAGCCGTATTTCTCTTATTGAAATCTTAAGCTTGTCCTAGGCTTGCCTTAGGTACCTCTTCACCTTATGACCTAGAAAAGCAAGGGAACTCAACCCAATTTATGCTGAGCTAAAACTGAAACAATTGAAACAGTAAGTTAGCTTTACTAATTTATTGGGCTACCGATGCAATAGCAGACATACATCAAAATAGGCCCCGTATGAATATAATATGACCAAATATTGATAACGAATAATAGCTTATCTGGTCCTCAAAGAACTCCCCAAATGTTTTGGTAGATGTGCTCCTGTGCACTGTGGCGCAGCGACAGGTTTTTCTGTCGGACTTTAGATTGATTACTTTTTCACCTGTAGGAAAAAAGCAACAATGGTGAAGAGATAAATACTGCACTAGAATTTTGTAAACAAAAGTAAAAGCTACTCACAGTAAACCATATAGAGGCAAAATTAGACATACTGCAATCCCCACTATTTTATAAAAAATGACTACATAAACAAACAGAAGTCCCCCTTAGTCAGGATCCCCTTTTTACCACAAAAAAGATCCCTAAGAATGATTTAAGTGTAAATTACACACAAAAAAATTTTGTTTGGAATCACCCATCAAAAACAGCTCTCACCTTTCATAAAGGTCAATAAAACATTTAAAAAATACCGCATAACATTCGAAATATTGCTAATAATCAAAATTTTATTTTTATACAAACGATTGAAATAAGATGTTTTTAGTAGATTTTAATGATTTAAACATAACAACCGATTTCGATTAATAAATCAGCATTCAAAAAAGTAAAGAATTAGAATTTTCATTACAAACTATCATATTTTATAAAATATTCATAACATAATATCATTCTTTATAGAAATTAGATATTGCAATTCTCCTTTTAAACAGTCATTTTTATAAAACACAATTATTATAACCTTTTAACAAAAATTAACAATAACCCACATGAGAAAAACTCTACAAAAGTTGAGGGTCCTCTTGTTATGCACTTTGTTTTTAACAACCGTGCAATCGATAACATACGGACAAAGTAGAGAAATAACCGGTTCGGTTATTTCCTCTGAAGACAATCAACCTCTACCGGGTGTTTCTGTTTTAGTACAGGGCACTACGAAAGGGACCATCACTGACTTGGATGGAAATTTCAAAATCACCTTAAACCCAGGTGAAAATGTTTTAACCTTTTCCTTCATTGGATTTGAAACCCAAGATGTCACCGTCGGGAATCAAACTAACCTATCCATCACCATGAATGAAGACCTCAAGTCACTTGGTGAAGTGGTGGTAGTAGGTTATGGTGAGCAAAAGAAGGAAACTGTAACTGGTTCTGTCGCCTCAGTCAAGGGCACTGAACTGGCCAAATCCCCCGCAACCAACATCTCCAACTCCATCGCAGGTAGAATGCCCGGCGTAGTTGCCGTAAACCGTAGTGGTGAACCTGGCTATGATGGATCAGGTATCCGTATCCGTGGCTCAAACACTTTAGGTAATAATAATGCCCTAATCGTGATTGATGGAATACCTGCCAGAGCAGGTGGCTTCGAAAGACTTAACCCAAATGATATTGAAAGCATCTCCGTATTGAAAGATGCTTCTGCGGCCATTTACGGTTCCAGAGCTGCTAATGGTGTAATCTTGGTAACGACCAAAAGAGGTAAAAGTGGAAAGCCAGAACTATCCTACCAGTTCAACCAAGGATGGGGCCAACCAACTGTATTGCCTGATATGGCGGATGCCGCCCAGTACACTGAAATGCTTAATGACCTAAGTGTCTACGAATTACCTGTCGAAGAGTGGCAAGCAGCTAATGACGCCTACAAAACCACAGGCGTCTATACCCGTCCAAATGGCCAGGAAAGGGCTGCCCCATTCACCCCTGAGGACATCGCGGCCTATCGTGCCGGTGGTGATCCTTGGAACTACCCCAATACAGACTGGTATGACGAGACCCTTAAAACTTGGTCTCCACAAGTAAGACACAACTTACAACTTAATGGTGGCAGTGAAAACGTAAAATATTTGGCTTCCCTAGGCTATCAAAACCAAGACGCGTATTACAAAAATGCAGCCACTGGCTATAAGCAATATGATATGAGAATTAATCTTGATGCAAAAATCAACGATTATATCAGTGTCAAACTAGGTGTACTTGGTCGTGAAGAATTCAGGTTCTTCCCTACCAGAAGTGCGGGAGCCATCTTCCGTATGCAAGTAAGAGGTAAGCCTCATCAACCTGCCTACTGGCCAAATGGTCTTCCAGGGCCGGATATTGAAAACGGTGAAAACCCTGTGGTGATCACCACCAATGCTACTGGCTATGACAGGGACAAAAGGGACTATTTCCAGTCCAATGGTGAATTGACTATCAAGATCCCTGGTGTAGAAGGACTTAAATTTGTCGGAACGGCAGCCGTAGATAAACTTTCCAGAGATCTCAAAAGATGGGAAACCCCTTGGACACTTTATGAACGAGGCAGCGGTTTTGAAGATGATGGTGTAACTCCAGTATTGGTCCCTAGTAAAAGAGGACCTGCTGAACCAAGACTTCGTCAGCAACACTATAATCAGCTGAATATCCTTTTGGGAGGTGTTTTCTCTTATGACAAAACATTCAATGAGGACCATACCATTAATATTTTGGCTGGTACCAATAGGGAAACTGAAGAAGGCGATAATTTCTTTGCATTCAGAAGGTACTTTATCTCTCCTGCCATTGACCAAATGTTTGCCGGTGGTGACTTGGAAAAAGATAATGGTGGTGGTGCTTACGAAAGGGCCAGATTGAACTATTTCGGTCGTGCCTCCTATAACTATAAAGAAAAGTACCTTGCCGAGTTCCTTTGGAGATATGATGCTTCTTATATCTTCCCTGAAGATACTCGATTTGGTTTCTTCCCAGGCATCATGCTGGGCTGGGTTGCCTCTGAAGAAGATTTCTTCAAAAACGCCATCCCTGCCCTTGAATTCTTCAAGATCCGTGGTAGCTGGGGACAGATGGGTAATGACCAAATTTATTTTGAAAATACCCTGCAAGAGTATCAGTTCCTTTCCACTTATGGATTTAACAGCTATATCATAGATGGAGCAGAGACCAAAACTTTATTTGAAACTAGGGTTCCCAATACAGCCATTACCTGGGAGGTAGCCAATAACTCCAATATTGGTATAGAAGGTCAATTATTAGATGGAAAAATCTTCTTCGAAATGGATTATTTCTATAATAAGCGTACCAATATCCTTTGGAGAAAAAATGCATCAGTACCGCAAAGTACAGGACTTTCCCTTCCTGCTGAAAACATTGGTGAAGTGGCCAACTCTGGTTTTGATTTCCTAATGGGTTATAGGGGCCGCGCGGGTGATTTCAATTATAGTGCAAGTGTAAATGGTGGTTATGCCAAAAACGAAATTCTTTTCTGGGATGAGCCAGGAGGTGCTGAAGAATGGCAAAAATCTACAGGTAAACCAATGAACACTTTCTTGGTTTACCAATATGATGGTGTTTTCCCTGACCAGGCTTCCATCGATGCAGAAACATTGGATTATTCTGACATCACCAATGAATTGAGACCTGGAGACATGAAATATGTGGATTATGATGGTGATGGTGCCATTACTCCCAAAGACCGTGTCAGAATGGACCAAAACAATATTCCTATGTTCCAAGGAGGTGTTAACCTAACAGCTTCCTATAAAAACTTCGATCTTTCTGTTTTGATCCAAGGTGCATTTGGTGCCCGTCAATACATCAGTGCAGGTGAATCCGGTAATATTGGTAATTACTTCTTGGATATCTACCAAAACAGATGGACGGTGGATAACCCAAGCACTGAGCATCCTAGAATTGCCAATAGAAGTGACCAATACTATTCAGGAGGAAACACTTACTGGTTCAGAAAAGCTGATTATATCCGTTTGAAAAACGTTGAAATTGGCTATAATCTACCTGTAGAAATTGGTCAAAAAGTAGGCATCAGTAACTTAAGGATATTTGCTAATGGACTGAACTTGGCCAACTTCATGAATAAGCTTGGAATTCTTGATCCGGAGACAGACGCTTCTACCGGCCAATACTACCCACAAGCTAGAGTAATTAACACTGGCCTATCTCTCACCTTCTAATTATTAACCAACACGAAGATGAATAAACTTAAAAATATAAGCTACATGGTCTTGGTTACACTGTCATCCTGGATGATGGGCAGTTGTAATGCAGATTTTGTAAATACAGATCCTTTGGGCGAAGTATCAGAATCCGATGTATGGTCTGATGCAGCCTTAGCAGAAGCAGCTGTTACGGATATATACCGTGGATTGGGAAATGGAGGTTTTGACGAACAGATGCTGGCTTCTCTAACTGACGAAGCCATATTTACGCACCCAGGACGTGGAATCACCACAATCACAGAAGCAAGATCAAACCCTGCCGATATAGGTTGGGTGAACAACACCCTTTCATGGGGGAATATGTACAGCTATATCCGTTCGGCCAACGTGGCTATCCAGAACCTGACCGAACCAGAATTTCCAAATGAAAATGGTATTGTGGACCGCTTAATGGGCGAGGCTAAATTTATGCGTGCTTATTACAGTCACCAATTGCTGAGATACTATGGCGCATTTCCAATTGTAGACCGCCCCTACACACTAGGCGAAGAGTCATATGATGCAGCCAGAAACACCTGGGAAGAATGTGTGGATTTCATCGTTACCGATCTGGACGATGCAGCAACTTTGCTGGATGGTAAATCCATGGCTGCTGGCCGTACCAATAGAATTGCCGCTTTAGCACTTAAGTCTAGGGTCCTACTATATGCTGCCAGTGACCTTCATGATATCCCTACTGCATCAGCAAATTCCTCTGTGATATCCGGTTACTCCAATCCTGAATTCCTTGGATATACATCTGGTGACAGAACCCAGAGATGGCAGAGGGCCCAAACAGCCGCCAAAGCGGTTTTGGACAATGCAGATGGCAATTTATTGAACTTGGATGGACCTGTACCTCATGAAGAGGGCATCCAAAACTATATCAATAATTCACTTTCAAAAAATGGCGGTGAAAATGAATTGATCTTTGCCAGGTATTTTATTAATGCCAAACAGGAAAACGGTGGTCGCCAAGGCTTGTTCAATGGGCCAAACGGCTATAATAACTGGGCAGGTAATACGCCAATCCAACATTTTGTGGATGATTATGAAATGATGGATGGGACCGAGTTTGATTGGGACAATCCAGAACATGCTTCCGCTCCTTATGACAACCGGGATGCCAGGTTCTATGCTTCTATCCTATATGATGGTGCTCAATGGAAACCAAGATCTTCTGCTAACCAACCAAGAGATCCACTAGGTCAAATCCAAACTGGCCAGTATGAAATCATATCAGGCGGAGAAACCGTTATCCACTTTGGCTTGGATACCAGAAACGGCCCTATTGAAGATTGGAATGGTAGTTATACGGGATATTATATGAGAAAATTCATTGATCCAGACCCCGCCATTGTTGATCAAAACACTTGGCAAGAGATTCCTTGGCCTGTATTAAGATACACCGAGGCTGTTCTAAATTATGTAGAAACGTGTATTGAGCTTGGCCAAGAAGAAGAAGCCAGAAATTGGTTGAACAAAATCCGCTATAGAGTGGGTATGCCAGCCATTAACGATTCAGGCGAGGCCCTCATGGAGAGATACCGTAATGAGAGAAGAATAGAAATGGCTTACGAGGAACAGCGATACCACGATTGTAGAAGATGGATGATTCCTGAAGAAACATTAGGAAGAAAAGCCAATGGCATCAATATCGTTGGTGAATTAAAACCAGGAGAATCCCTCAGCCTGTATAGATATGATCCAAATATCTATAATTATTCTTACCAAGCTGTTAATATAGATCCAGGTAAGGAAAACAGGACTTGGCTGGACAAAATGTATTTCTTGCCAATTTCGCAGGATGAAATGAATAGAAATGCCGCCTTGGTACAAAACCCAGGTTATACAGAATAAGCCACGACCTATTGTTAATTTTTAATAAAGAATCTATACCGAACCTCAGTGTTTGGTATAGATTTTTTTATATTTAATTATCCACAATAAACACCCAATATGCTCAAACTCTACTCAAGAATAACCTCATCACTCATCATTAGTTTGATTGTTTCTTGCGAGCCACCAAAGCAGCAGGATAAACCTAAGTCAAACATAAAACCACTATTTGAATTAATAGATTCAAAAAATTCCCATATCACCTTCCAAAACAAGCTCACCGAAGGACTTAATACCAATGTCCTTATGTATGAATACTTTTACAATGGAGGTGGAGTAGCCATTGGAGACCTCAATAGTGACGGTCTTGATGATATTTATTTCACCGCTAATATGTCAACCAACAAGCTCTATCTTAACCGAGGTGAAATGGTATTTGAGGACATCACCACCTCTTCCGGCACACAAGGGCGCAAGGGACCTTGGAAAACCGGCGTTACCATGGCAGATGTAAATGGAGATGGCTTACTAGACATCTATGTGTGCTATTCAGGTAATTTGAGACCAGAAAAAAGAAAAAATGAACTCTACATTAATCAGGGATCTGATAAAAATGGCATTCCACAATTTACAGAGGAAGCTGAAAAATATGGCATAGCCAGTGCTGCCACCAGTACCCAAGGCACTTTCTTTGATTATGATAAAGATGGAGATTTGGACTTGTATCTCCTGAACCATAACCATAAATCCTTACCCGTACTAGATGAATCAAGCACCGCTGAAATCCTAAAATCAAAATCACCTGCAGGTGCTCAACTTTTTAGAAATGACAATGGAAAATTTACTGAAGTTACCGAAAAAGCAGGAATAAGGAACTCCGCCCTATCTTATGGCTTGGGCTTAGGAGTAGCAGACATCAATGGCGATGGCTGGCCAGACATCTATGAATGTAATGACTATACCGCACCTGATTATCTTTATATCAATAATGGTGACGGCACCTTTACCGATGTAATTGGCGGCGAAATGGGACATACCTCTCACTTTTCCATGGGCAGTGATGTGGCAGACATCAATAATGATGGCTTACCGGATATTTTCACTTTGGATATGTTGCCAGAGGACAATAACCGTCAAAAATTGCTCATGGCACCTGATAACTATGAAAAATTTGACTTCAAAGTCAAAGTAGGCTTTCACCATCAATACATGAGAAACATGTTGCAGGTCAATAATGGCAACCAGTCATTCAGTGAAATTGGTCAAATGGCAGGAATATCCAATACCGACTGGAGCTGGGCAGCCCTCTTTGCAGATTTTGATAACGATGGCTGGAAGGATTTATACATCACAAACGGATATTTAAGGGATTATACCAATATGGACTTCCTTAAGTTTATGGGAGATTATGTCCAAAACAATGATGGTAATATCAGGAGACAAAATGTGTTGGATCTCGTCAAACAAATCCCTTCTTCCAACCTTCATAACTATATGTTCAAAAACAAAGGCGACCTTACCTTTGACAAAGTCAGCAAGGATTGGGGAGTAGACTATGCATCCAACAGTAATGGTGCCGCTTATGCAGACCTTGACAATGACGGTGATTTGGATTTGGTGGTTAATAACATCAACCTGGAGGCCTTTATATTCAAAAACCTAAGTGATCAACAATCAGACAATGCCTATCTTAAAATACAGCTAAAAGGTGAGGCTAAAAACACATTTGGACTGGGCACCAAAATCTGGATATACAGCCAAAAAGAAGTATTATACCAAGAACAAATGCCTACCCGTGGCTATCAATCCAGTATTTCTCCTGTAGTCCATTTTGGTTTGGGCAAGGCCAGCACCATTGATTCCATCAAAGTAACATGGCAAAGCGGTAAAAGCCAATTATTGGAAAATATCAAAGCAAACCAAACTTTAATACTTTCTGAAAGTGACGCAACGGAACAAAAACAAATAAAAGATTCCAACAAACCTTTATTTGTACCTACATCAACAACTATTTCGACCCAACACCAAAAGAACAATATAAATGACTTCAAAAGGCAGCCTCTTTTAGTTAATCCTCTATCATTTAACAGTCCTATCATGGCCCAAGCAGATATAAATAGCGATGGCTTGGAAGACCTCTTTGTGGGAGGAGGGCTAGGCGATGCAGCCCAGCTCTTCCTTCAAAATAAAAATGGAGGTTTCACCAAAACCAATGGACAAGCTTTTTTAGAAGACAAAGACAGTGAAGACACGGATGCAATATTCTTGGACATCAATGGAAACGGGCATTTGGACCTTTATGTAGCCAGCGGTGGTTATGCCAATTTTATGCCTGAAGACAAAAAGCTCCAAGACAGGATATACATCAATGATGGCAAGGGTAACTTTAAAAAATCTCGTGAAGCATTGCCTAATATGCTGGTGAGTTCCAGCTGTGTAAGTGCATCAGACATCAATGCTGATGGGGCTCCGGATTTATTTGTGGGAGGCAGGGTGATCCCAGGCATGTACCCTACAGTTCCAAGAAGCTTTATCCTGATCAATGACGGCAAGGGCAAATTCACCGATCAAACCAAAACGATAGCCAATGAGCTTGAGCATCCGGGATTGGTCACTGATGCAAAATGGGCCGATTTAAATGCTGACGGAAAGGATGAATTGATCATTATTGGAGAATGGATGCCCATCTGCATTTTTGAGCAGGAAAATGGAAAACTCTCTAAAACAAGCGATAAGTACCTTGAAGAAGAATATAGCGGCTGGTGGAACACTTTAGAAATAGCTGACCTGAACGGAGATAATCAAATGGACCTTGTTGTTGGAAACCAGGGCACCAACACCCAGATACATGCCAACCAAGAAGAGCCTACAGAAATGCTCTATAAAGATTTCGATGAAAACGGCTCCATTGATCCCATCTTAACTTGCTATATCCAAGGTGAAAAGTTTCCTTATCTTACACGAGACGAACTACTGGACCAGATGGCCAGTATGAGAACCCGTTTCCCTAGCTACAAAAGTTATGCTGAAGCAAAAATTGCCGACATCTTTACTGAGAATGAGCTAAAAGGAGCAAAACTTCTATCGGCCAATTATTTAAAAACGGCGGTACTCATAAGCAACAATTCAGGAAAATACTCCACTGCTACATTACCTTTGGAAGCGCAGGCCTCTCCTGTCATGGCTATCGCCTGTGATGATTTTGATAAAGATGGAAATACCGACCTGCTTTTATGTGGAAATATTGAAAAGGCAAGGTTGCGATTTGGAAAATACGACGCTAACTATGGCACACTTCTCAAAGGAAATGGCCAAGGTGGATTCACCTATATTCCACAGCATCAGTCAGGATTCAAGTTAAAAGGAGACGTACGAAGCATTGCCAAGCTAAATGATCAATGGCTTTTTGGCATTAACCAAAAAGGAGTAGTGGCTTATGGCCCTGCCCAATAACCTAACTATAGGATTAAATGCGATTACTTATCATGAAATACCTCAATCAATTCATAGGCTTAAGTCTAATTACTGCACTCTTACTATTCAGTTGTAGTAAAAAAAACAATAAAGACATTGAAATACCTACCGCTTATATACAAGAAGTTACAATTCAGATGACGGAATTGATGATACACGATGTCACCAATCCTCCATTGGCAGCGCGGTTTTTCTCTTATGCTTGTCTCACAGGATATGAAATCACCTCTCAAAATGACAGTAGCCTTGCAGACCTTCATGGCATAGTCAATCAATACCCTGATATCAAAAAACCTGCTGGTTTTCCTGAACAATCATATCAACTTAGTGCTATCCTAGGCATGCTTCAAACTGCCAAGAAAATCCAGCCTTCAGGCCCAGAACTCCAATCATTGGAAGACGCTATTTTGGATAGTTGTAGGAATAAGGGAATGGATGAACTGACCATTGAACAATCATTGGGATACGCCCAATCAATCAGCCAGGAAATACTTAAATATGCCAAAGCAGATGGGTATAATTTAATCAGTAACTATCCTAGGTATACACCTTTGGAAACTCCAGGAAGTTGGTACCCGACACCTCCTGGTTATTTCGCACCTGTTGAGCCCTATTTCAGTACAGTAAGGCCGTTCTTTTTGGACTCTGCCCAACAGTTCAAACCCGCTCCACCAGTGGCATTTTCCCCTAAGAAAGATTCCGATTTTTACAAGATTACTGAAGAGGTCTACAAGGTTGACCTTAACGAAGAAAACAGAGAAATTGCCGCATTTTGGGACTGCAATCCATTTGCTTTACAAGACAATGGCCACCTAATGGTCGGGATGAAGAAAATCTCTCCCGGCGCACACTGGATGGGCATCACCAATATTGCCTGTCAAAAAGCAGGACTTTCATTTGCCAAAACACTGGAAGTCCATACCATGATAGCCTTAGGTTTAATGGATGGATTTATTGCCTGTTGGGATGAAAAATACAGGAGCAATAGAATCAGACCAGAAACAGCCATTAGGAAGTACATAGACCCAACTTGGACACCTTTTCTACAAACACCTCCTTTTCCTGAATATCTGAGTGGGCATTCAACCGTTTCCACAGCAGCATCGGTAATTCTCACCCACTATCTTGGTGACAATTTTGAATATGCCGATACGGTTGAGGAACGTTATGGATTAAAAGCCAGAACATATAAATCCTTTGCCCATGCAGCCAATGAAGCGGCCATATCCAGACTTTATGGAGGAATACATTTTATGGATGCCATCACTCGGGGACAGACCCAAGGGAAAAACGTAGGAAGTTGGATTGTCGACAAAATCAGTTCCTAATGTCCATATCATAAATAAGGCCTGATAAACTATATTATCAGGCCTTATTTATATTCATTGAAAGAATTTTTTGCCTCTTATATAATCTTCTACTAAAGGCGGTAAAAGATAGGTAACTGATTTCCCCTCCTCCACAGATTTCCTAATAAAAGTCGCAGAAATATCGATCAAAGGAGCTTCTACAAAACGGACTTGGGGATGATCATAATCCACAGATTCTCCAGGCCTTGGATATACATAAAGGCCATAGTTTTCCAAAATTTGCTCGGCATTTTTCCATTTATGGAAATGCGTCAGGTTATCCCCACCTATTATCAGCTTAAATTCATTCTGTGGATGTTTTTCAGAAAGATAGGTTAGGGTATCAATGGTATAACTGGGCTTGGGCATATGAAATTCCACATCATTTGCCCTGAAATGGAATTTTCCTTCAATGGCCAGCTCCACCATTCTCAGCCTATCAAACTCATGTAATAAAGCCTTTCTCTTTTTAAAAGGATTTTGGGGAGAAACCACAAACCAAACTTCATCCAAGTCAGTCCTGTCTTGCATGATATTGGCGATGATCAAATGACCGATATGAATGGGATTAAACGAACCGAAAAATAAACCTACCTTCAATTTCTTCTATTTACCAATGAATTCATCGACCAGTTTTGCCGCTTTTTCAAATGATTTTTCCATATCATCATTCACCAAAACAGCATCAAACTTATCCTGAAAAGACATTTCATATTTGGCCTTATTAATTCTCTTTTCGAGGTTTTCGGGTGATTCAGTTCCTCTGTCTTTTAATCTTTCAGCCAAAACCTCCAGAGAAGGCACTTTCACAAAAACAGCCAAGGCACGGTTACCAAAATACTCCTTGATTTTCAGGCCTCCCTTTACATCCACATCGAAAACCACATGCTTGCCACTATCCCAGATTCTTTGCATTTCAGATTTTAAAGTACCATAGAAATTGCCTTCATAGACTTCTTCCCATTCTATAAAGGCATCCTCTCCTATTTTTTTCTTGAAATCATCCAGACTTAAAAAATAATAATCTTTGCCATCCACTTCTTTTCCTCGCTTATCCCTAGTACAAGCTGATATAGAAAAATCCAAGTTATCATGATTAGAAAGAAGGTGATGGACTATAGTCGTTTTTCCAGAACCCGAAGGTGCCGAAAAAATAAAAGCTTTTCCAAAAGACATGGTGGTGATCGCTTATTTGATATCTTCTATTTTTTGACGGATACTATTTGCCAATTCTCCAGGTACAGACTGTTTTGTACACTTGTTTTTAAGTACTTCACGAATGGCTTGCTCAAGGTGATAATGCTCAAAACAAGGCTGGCATTTTGAGAGTTTTTCTTTTAAAACCTCCTTAGAGGCATCCTTGTCCTCTCCATCAAGTATACTTTCCAAAAGCTGGAAGCACTTGCTTACATCACCGCACTTAAGTTTCTTTTCTCCGGACGAGTCTAATTTTTTCTCCATGTTCCTTTTTTTTTCACTTTCAAACTCAAATCACTCTTCCTCAGTATCATACCCCATATTCTTAGCATAAGAATGCAATTTCTCCTTCAATAAGTTCCTTGCCCTGTGTAATCTTGATCTCACCGTACCGATGGGAATGTCCAAAATCTTGGCCATTTCCTCATAAGTAAAGCCCTCAAGGTCACATAAAATGATGACCGTTCTGAAATCCACAGCCAAACTATTGAGCGCATTGGAGATTTCATCCCCCAGCATATCCTTTACCGCATCTATCCTAAGATCTGAGGTAATATTATAATCAACACTATCAGAGTTATAATAAGTTTCAACCTCCTGATAATCTACCTTTGACGGCTGCTTACTCTTTTTCCTGTACTCATTGATAAAACTGTTCTTCAAAATCCTAAACAACCAAGCTTTCGCATTAGTGCCCTGTTCGAAGGAGTTTATAAAACGATAGGCTTTCAAGTAAGTATCTTGTACCAAATCCTTGGCATCATCCTCGTCAAAAGTCAGCCTGAAGGCAAAATTATACATCGAGTCAATGTGGGGCATAAACTCATGATCGAATATATTATTCTTTTCTTTATCGGAATATTTTTTCTTCTGTACCTCAGACATAAGCTTCAAAAATAATCATTGACTTAATTTATCACTAATTTTTTGAAAGAATTCGCTTGATTTGATTTATTTTGAGTTCCCAAAACCACGCCTTTCACCTTTCAATAGGACGAGTTTAACGTAACACAGCACTTAATGTTTGCATTCCGCTTAATTTCTTATCTCCCTCTTTGGTTTTTATACCTTATATCAGACACCTTCTTCATCATTGCATATTACCTGATAGGATATAGAAAAAAAGTGGTCAGGGAAAACTTACTTCATGCCTTTCCTGAAAAAAGTCCACAAGAACGAAATATAATCATACGTGAATTTTATCGCAATTTGACGGATTCTTTTGCAGAAACCATCAAACTGATGACCATGGGCAAAGCAGAAATAGAAAAAAGATTCCAACTTGAAAACATGGACCTGCTCAGGGGGCTTTTAGCAAGGGAGCAAGTAATAGTGGGCTTGACTGCCCATTTTTTTAACTGGGAAGGACATCCCCTTGCCGTTAGGGCATTGGTGGATGAAAGAATTGAAATCGTCTATCAAAAAGTCAGCAACCCTTTCTTCGAAAAACTGATGCGAACCATTAGAAGTAGATTTGGAGGTTACTTGGTGGAAAAAAGCAAGTTTCAAAGGCACTTCATAAAACATAGACACCATCCCCGACTGATAGGACTAGCAGCCGACCAAAGACCCAACAGAGAAGATCAGCGCTACCATACTTATTTCATGAACCGTAAAACAGGTTTTTTTGAAGGTGCAGAGAAAATGGCCAAAAAATTTGATCTTACGGTGATATTTTCGGAAGTCCATAAAGTCAAACGTGGCCATTATAAATTCACCTACCACTTTGTAACCGAACCACCACATGACACGAAAGAGCACAGCATCACTGAAAAATTCATTGAACTGACCGAAAAAAACATCCGTGAAGAACCAGCGCTGTACTTATGGTCACACAATAGATGGAAAAACAGCAAGTGATCCCCATTTGCTTCCGTTTTTCCATTTATATACATTAACTTTGAAGCTTATAGGAGGTTAGAAGCATGGATTATTTAGAAGGATTAAATCCCCCACAGAGACAAGCCGTAGAACATACAGAAGGACCATTGATGATCATTGCGGGTGCAGGCTCGGGCAAAACCAGGGTACTCACCTACAGGATTGCCCACTTGATACACGCCAAAGGAGTGGATCCCTTCCAGATTCTCTCACTGACTTTTACCAATAAGGCCGCCAGTGAGATGAGAAACAGGATAGAAAAGCTTATTGGGCTGGAAGCCAGAAACACATGGATGGGGACCTTTCACTCCATCTTCGCAAAAATCCTAAGGGTAGAATCCGAAAAATTGGGCTTCCCCTCCAACTTCACCATTTACGATACTGACGATAGTAAATCCTTGATCAAAACCATTGTCAAGGAAATGAAACTAGACGATAAGGTCTACAAGCCTAATACTGTATTATCAAGGATTTCAGGGGCGAAAAACCGGTTAATCTCTTGGGAAAACTACCTTAACGACCCCTATATCAAAGCAGACGATGAAACGGCCATGAAGCCCAGAATGGGCGAAATCTATAGGGCCTATCAAAAAAGATTGTTCAAATCCTCTGCAATGGATTTTGATGATCTATTATTTAACACCAATGTACTTTTCCGCGATCATCCTGATGTGCTCAACAAATACCAGCAAAGATTCAGATATGTTCTCGTAGATGAGTTTCAGGACACCAATTTATCCCAGTACCTGATCACCAAAAAACTGGCTGCAGTACACCAAAATATTTGCGTGGTAGGTGATGACGCCCAAAGTATTTATGCTTTCCGGGGTGCGGATATTCAAAATATCCTGAATTTCGAAAAAGACTACCCTGATCTGGAAGTAGTAAAACTAGAGCAAAACTATAGATCAACGAAGAATATTGTTGAAGCGGCCAATTCCATCATTGCCAAAAACAAAGCGCAATTAAAGAAAAATGTCTGGACCCAAAATAATAGTGGAGACCTTATAGAACTTATAAAATCTGCCTCGGACAATGAAGAAGGTAGAATGGTGGCTTCCACTATCTTCGAGGAGAAGAACAATAAAAAGCTTCAAAACAGTGATTTCGCCATTCTCTATAGAACCAATTCCCAATCAAGGGCGATAGAGGAGGCTTTGAGAAAAATGAATATCACCTACAAGATTGTAGGTGGTCTTTCATTCTACCAAAGAAAGGAAATCAAGGACTTAATGGCTTACCTTCGCTATGTGGTCAATCTTGATGATGAAGAAGCTTTCAAACGCATCATCAATTATCCTAAAAGAGGCATAGGTGCCAGCAGTGTGGAAAAAATGCTGGTTGCTGCATATGAGCACGACATCCCTCTATGGCAGGTGGTGGACAATTCCAATTCCTTCTTAGGCGGCAGGGCGGCCAACTCCGTATCAGACTTTGCCACAATGATCAAAAGCTTCCGGATGGAATGCGAACGAAAAGACGCTTATGAAGCTGCTTCCTCCATTGCAAAACAATCTGGCCTACTAAGAGAACTCTATGAAGACAAAACCATAGAGGGACTAAACAGGTACGAAAACGTACAGGAATTGCTCAATGCCATCAAGGAATATGTTGACAACAAAGACAATGAAGACAAAAGCCTTGGTGCCTTTTTACAGGAAATTGCCTTGCTTACGGATAATGACAGAGACAAGGATGATACCGATGCAGTAACCTTGATGACCATTCACTCTTCCAAGGGATTGGAATTCCGTCAGGTTTTTGTGGTAGGAATGGAAGAGGACCTGTTCCCTTCCCAAATGATGATGCAAAGCAGAGAGGACCTGGAAGAAGAAAGAAGGCTATTCTATGTCGCCTCTACCAGGGCCATGGAAAAGTTATACTTAAGTTATGCCATCACCCGTTATAGATTCGGAAGATTGTTAAACTGCGAACCCAGCCGTTTTCTTGAAGAGGTTGACCCAAATTGTATGAAGGTCACCAAAAGAAAGGGAATGCAAATGGGCCATTCCTTCAGGGACCAAGCAGCAAGCAACAGTGAAGGTAAATCCGGATTTATCGGTATAAAACCACGCCCCACGGTCAGGGCCAATACTACCGCTAAAATCCATACACCAAGTCCTGACTTCAAACCATCCAATACCAACAATTTGGCCTCAGGCATGAAAGTTGAGCATCCCAAGTTCGGTTATGGCAAGGTTTTAAAAGTAGAAGTGGAAGGTATGAATAAAAAAGCCACTATAGGCTTCGACAATTTTGGAGATAAAACTTTATTACTTAGCTTTGCTAAGCTTCGAATTGTGGAATCCTAGAAGAGAGGAACTTATATGAATACCCCAAGAAAAATCTTCCAGGTAACCTATTCCCTTTTCCCCTTGTAACGACATTTTTTCGTAACTTGAAACAATCGTTAATTAAACTGGGGAAAAATATGAAAGAAACAGAAAAGCATAAACACTCAGTAATTTTGAAAGAATACGGAAAAAACATTCAGAAACTGGTGGATTACATCACCACCGTTCCTGATAAGGCCAAACGTACAGAACAGTCCTATACTTTGGTAGAATTGATGAAACAGCTAAACCCACAGCTAAAAACTGAAAACGACCAAAAACTTTGGGACGACCTGTTTATCATGTCAGATTTTAAATTGGATGTAGACAGTCCATTCCCAATGCCGGAAAAGGAATTATTAGGCAAAAAGCCACAGGTAGTGGGCTACCCTGAAGGAGAAGTCAAATTCAAACATTACGGAAGGAACATTGAAAAGCTGATCGAAAAGGCCATCGAAATAGAAAACGATGAAGACCAAGAAACCGCCATCATTTATATTGGTCAGCTGATGAGAAGCTTTCATTCTACCTGGAACAGGGAAAACTTTGACGATGGCATTATCATTGATGATATCAAAACCTTATCAAAAGGCAAACTTCATATAGACCTCGAAAAGGTCAAAGAGAACTCCCTTTTTGAAACCAACACCAGAAGGGACTTTAAAACACCTTCCCAATCAAACGAGCATCCCAGCAATAATGGCGGTGGTCGCAGAAACAACAAAAGAAGAAACAACGGGGGCAACTACAAAAAACGCAGAAATTAATGTCTTCATTCCGAGTAAAAGGGGGATTAAAACTCAAAGGCGAAATCACCCCTCAAGGTGCTAAAAACGAAGCACTCCAAATTCTTTGCGCCGTTCTTTTAACCAAAGAAGACATCACCATCCACAAAATCCCAAATATCAGGGATGTCAATAAACTCATAGAGCTATTGGCAGACATGGGGGTAAAAGTCGATAAAGTTGGACCGGAAAGTTACCAATTCAATGCGGCAAATGTAGACCTAGATTACTTGGACTCTGCAAAGTTCCTTACCAAGGCATCGGCCCTAAGGGGTTCTGTAATGATTCTAGGCCCACTATTGGCCAGGTTCGGAAAAGGCAAGATTTCCAAGCCGGGAGGAGACAAAATCGGACGTAGGAGACTAGACACCCACTTCGTAGGCTTCCAAAAGCTAGGCGCCAAATTCCACTATGACGACAAACAGGAAATATATAATATAGACGGCAAAAAGCTTCAAGGAGCTTATATGCTATTGGATGAGGCTTCCGTAACCGGAACCGCCAATATCCTTATGGCTGCTGTCATGGCTGAAGGAAAAACGAGTATCTATAATGCTGCCTGCGAGCCTTACCTTCAACAATTATGTGATATGCTTAACCGTATGGGAGCTAAAATCACAGGTGTTGGCTCTAACCTTTTACATATCGAAGGTGTAAAAGAACTAGGCGGCACCGAACACACCCTTCTTCCTGATATGATTGAAATTGGATCTTTTATTGGCCTGGCTGCCATGACCCAATCAGAAATCACCATTAAAAATGCCCAAATCCATAGACTAGGGATTATCCCTGACACCTTTAAACGAATGGGCATCAAGCTGGAGTTCAGAGGTGACGACATCCATATTCCAGCACAAAAGCATTACGAGATAGAAACCTTTATCGATGGTTCCATTCTGACAGTAGCAGATGCTATTTGGCCCGGGTTTACTCCTGATCTCCTGAGTATTGTACTAGTTACAGCTACGCAAGCAAAAGGCACCGTTTTGGTACATCAAAAGATGTTTGAAAGCCGCCTGTTCTTTGTCGATAAATTGATTGACATGGGAGCACAGATCATCCTTTGCGACCCTCATAGAGCTACAGTGATTGGCTTGGATAGAAAATATCCGCTGAAAGGTATTCGGATGACATCCCCAGATATTCGAGCTGGTGTATCGCTCTTGATCGCTGCTTTATCTGCTGAAGGGACTTCTGTAATTGACAATGTAGAACAAATCGATAGAGGTTATCAATACATCGACCAAAGACTTAATGCACTGGGTGCCGATATTGTAAGAATAGATTAATGGAAAACAATTTTGAATAAATAGAAAAGGCCGAAGAATTTACCTTCGGCCTTTTGTTTGAAAAAATCAAAGTTATCTCCCTGCTAAGTTCTTATCACTGTTGTTTCTTTCAGACAAATACTCATAAAACAACCTTATCCTATCTGAAGGATAAATCTGCTTTGCCTTGATCAATTGTTTTTCGGCTGTAACTGCCTTACCTTGGTTGAAATGATGAATTGCATCATTATAGTATTGCAAACCAGCCAGCTCTTTAAGAGAAATAGAAGAATATATCGTTTTTCCTTCTTCAGTTTCAGCAGACAAACCAGCCAATTCTGACATTATCTTTTTCCTTGGATTTACTTTTGGCTTAAAAGAGGCAATATATGCCTTAACTTCTTCTTGGTCTTTTATAAATCCCTCTCTTGGCTCAGTACTTTCCAGCACATAAGTTTTATCCTGATCTTTGACTAATACAAAAACATGAAAATCGGTTTCTATGATATCATATGAAAAACCATATCTCTCTAAGAGTAGCGCATATAGGGCGGAGCCACTCACACAATCATAATCTCCTGACTGAATCATTTGATTAAAGCTACTATGCTTGGTGTAATTCTTTAACAAATATTGATGGACCTTATAAAAGACCTCTCCCAGAAACCATTCTGTGTAATTCTTTTTTTTGGCCTTTGAGTCAAGCTTGTCCAGTAATTTATCAAAACGTTCCGTATTTGGCTCCTCAGCAGCATGCAAGGCCTGAAATAACTGAATAGGCTCAGAAGAGCTCATCAGATAAGATTGCTCTTTCAGATTTTCATAAACAGACTTCTCTCCATCCCACTCTTGGGACATTCCATGAGAAACAACTAACACCAATCCTAATATTATAAACAATATCCTTTTCAACTTTCCTCCCTTCTAATGTTAACTTAATATAAACAATTTAACAATTTGTTAACATTACAACAATAACACAGCCAAAAAACTAATATTAAGTTTTTTAAACTACTTAAAACCAATCAATTAAAAATAAACATTAAGTTAACATAACAAACAAAACAGTCGTTAGCTTCCTCAAAAAAACCAAACGTATTTTCTACTATTTACAAGTAATAACAAAGAGACTCCCCGACTATTATAAAAAACGATTTTTTGATTATCTTCATGAAAACATCATTGAACTACATGATTTTGTAAATATCCAGCAGAGCAAATGCAGCTACGCAAATTTAGATTAGAGTAAACAATATAATATTTTCAAAAAATTCTAAAGATGAGCAAATATCAAATCATTATACTTAAATGCTTGGTCATTGGACTTATGTTCGTGAAGATACCTACTTCACAGGGCCAAGAAATGCCCTCCAAAAAGAAGGAACTGGAAGATGCCTATCAACAACATACACAACAAATTGCTTCTCTTAAATCAGAGTTGGCACAAATGAAGGAAAAAGTTGAAAATCTAGAAGCGGATAAGCGCAAACTAGGTTATGAAAAAGATGGCTTAATCCAAGACTTGAATTCCTTGGACTACAAAGTAGTAGACCTAAAAAAAATCCAGGATAGTCTAAGTGCAGAGCTGCTTGAAACTCAAAATCAGCTTGAGATAAATTTAGGAATTAATCAACAGCTCAAATCTTTACTTGAGACCCTTACCGCATCCCAAGCCAGTCAAGAAGACTCAGTAGCTACTAATTTCACACAAAATGAGACAACGGTCCCTCTTTATTTAGGCAGTTTTGTAGGCACCCAACCTGAATCCGTGATAAAAGACCAAGATGGGAAAGAAATGGTAATCAACGGCCAAAAAATAAAAACACCTCCTATTGGGCATACTTTTACCATCATGAGTGATAACAAGGTAATGCTGGAACAAGTCAACGAGAATGACCAGTCCATTACCAAACTTAGTGGCACCTACACCATCAAAACCGACAACGAGCAGGTGTATGAAATGGCTTGTAAACTCAAAAATGATCAGGATCTGGTACTCGACTATATGATCACAATCAACAAGCTCAGCGAGGAAATCACTTGTTCACTAAAAGACCAAGCCCCTTTTAAACTGCTGAAGAATATTCTTGTAGAAAACATTGGAGAAGTCACCTCCGAATAGCCCCTCAAAAATAAAAAACCCGGCCTAAACAGCAATGCTCAGACCGGGTTCTTTATATTTCTTAATAGCTATTACACGTAATTATTAAGCATTACAGGCATCACTAGCATCAGAATATCTTCATTTTCCCCTTTCTCACTTGGTACGATTAAGCCCGCACGGTTCGGAGCACTGAACTTCAGCGTCACCTGCTTGGCAGATATATTATTGAGCATCTCCACCAAGAACTTGGCATTGAAACCTATTTCGATATCCTCTCCTTCATGCTCACAGGATAACCTTTCATTTGCTTCGTTGGAGAAATCAAGATCCTCGGCAGAAATCTGCAACTCACTTCCTGTCAATTTCAACCTTACCTGGTGAGTAGTTTTATTAGCATAAATAGCAATCCTTTTCAGTGAACTCAAAAACTCCACCTTATCGATGATCATATCATTATTATTATCCACAGGAATTACATTCTCATAATCTGGAAAACGCTCATCGATCAATCGACAGATCATCTGAATATTTCCAAATTTGAAATAAGCATTGGAATTGTTAAACTCTACTGTAACAGGTACATTTTCTGCTGGCAAAGTAGACTTCAATAAATTAAGTGCTTTCCTTGGGATAATAATGCTGGCTGCGTCTTGAGCCGCAATATCCACTCTTCTGTAACGGATAAGACGGTGTCCGTCTGTAGCAACAAAAGTAGCATTGGTATTGCTCAAATTCACATATACACCAGTCATTGCTGGACGAAGCTCGTCATTACTTGTAGCAAAAATGGTATTATTTATAGCACTGCTCAAAACCTCAGTCGACATATCAACAGCTGTGGCATTGGTTACTGAAGGAATCTTTGGGAAATCGGTAGCATTTTCACCTGCCAATTTATAACGACCATTATCAGAGCTGATTTCAACACTATAAGTATCATGGTCAATACTGAAAGTTACTGGCTGCTCTGGAAGGTTTTTCAAGGTTTCAATCAAAATCCTTGCTGGCACAGCTATATTTCCATCTTCTTTGGCCTCTACATCGATTTCGGTCATCATAGATGTCTGCAAGTCCGATGCCGTGATGGTCAGCTTTCCTTCTTTGATTTCAAAAAGGAAGTTTTCTAAAATCGGCACAACAGGATTGGTGGTCACCACCCCATTGATTCCGGATAATTGCTTCAAAAGAGCAGAAGAAGAAACAATAAATTTCATGTGAATATGATTTAGTTTTTAATGGAAATTAATTGAAATAAGCCTTGATCATCCAAAATCCTATCGGATAGACCAAAACTTTTCAATCAAAATACCAAAGCTTTTTTATTCCAATTGGTTTTCAACAGGGTAAATTTATAAATAAAATCATAAAAGCCTGTAAGGCTCGGAGATTTCTCAAGAAAAAAATTTCACACCTATTATTTGAGACTTTCTAGCCCACAGATCACCCTCCATATCGTCTTTTTCGCATATAGACCTTAAGGAAGCCAATTAATATAATCAAGGTCACTGGCAATGCAATATTGATCAGTTGCCATTTCAACTTCTCTTCTTTTACCTTCTTCTTATCCAATGGACGAATCTTAAGCACTTTGCTCCTTGTAGCCATAATTCCATCAGGATCGATCAGGTATTTCAAACTATTCTGAAGAAAGGCCCTGTTAGCATAGCTATTATTCGTAAAAGGACTTAATCCCAAAGGCAAAGGATCCCCTGATCCCACCTCGTGCTCGCTTTGTAACCAATCACCATCCCCTATAACGATCACAGCCCCCTCTGAACTGGATGGAACAAATTCAGCATCACCTTCAAATTCATCAGGTAAAAACCGATTATTAAAAAAAGACTCAAATTGCCCCTCCAGCAAGTACGCCAGAGGCAATTGCTTTTGATTATACAAATTTAAATCCGGTTCCTTGGACATGTCCTCAAAAGCTACCCTGACTGGCTGATCCAGGGTCCTGCTATAATTCCCACTAAAAACCAAGGGGACCTTTTTAACCCCATCAGCTTTTACCGTATCCAGAGAACTGATAAACCTGAACTTCATTTGGTCCAAGCCCTTGGTAATGACATGCCTGCTTATCCGATTGGCGATCACATAAAAAGGCCAAGGCAGCGGTGCCACCTGTGGCTGATCACCAAACTCACCTGCTACGACCGGATAATAACCAAAGTTCATGTCCTGAACCAAATCCTTATTGATCCTTATACCATATTTGAACAATAACCTGTCAAGCCCTGTATCAAAACCAATGGCAACTGTGCCCTCTCCTCCGGCATCCTCCATGTTCACGCTAAGCGGATCAATGCAAAACATTAACTTACCTCCCTGCATCAGGTATTGGTCAAGCAAATAAATTTCTCTCTCTTTATAGGGCGATTTGGGACCAGCAACTATTATCGCATCAAAGCTCAAAAGATCCTTTACTCCTTTAGCCTGGCTCAAAGGGACTTTATAAACTTCATATTCCTCGGACAAAGCTTCCACAATACCGTATCCCTCATCATCCTGCAGTTCGCCATGATTAGTGATCATGGCTACCTTTTGCATATCCTCCTTGCTAAGCTTCTTGATCATATTAATCAGTTCAAACTCCAGGTTTTCCACCGACAGGTTAAGAATTTGGTCTGGCGTCATCCCTTTTTCTCCTTTAAGCAATAAGCCTCCCGTCTCATATTCTTCGTTCCGAATCACCACTCCAGGAAAAATCATTCTTGAAGTTTGAGCTCCTCCTTCCGAAGCATAGAGATTGGTAGGATTAATCCCAAATTCTGCCAGATAAACAATATAATCCGCTCTCTCTTGCTCTCCCGCTATGCTCAAAGGATCCGTTTCTTTTAAATCAATGGATACCTCACTATAATCATCAAAAGTCTTGACCATTTCCTCGATATTCTTTTGGAAACGGCGCATTCCACCGGGCAAGTCTCCATAAAGCTGCATATCCACTACCAAAGGATCCTTCAAGCCCTTAAGTACTTCCTTTGTAGATGCATGTAAAGAATACCTTTTCTCTTCTGTGAGATCTATTCTAAAAGGGAAAAACTTGTTCAAAACCCAAAAGGTACCGATCAACAACAGCACCAAGATCCCTCCCTTGGCAATCCTCTTTTTATTCATCAAGCTAAAGTTCAATTTCCCCTTACTCATTTCCTACGGACCATTAGCGTGGTAAAAACAATCAATATGACAATCCAGGTGATAAAAAAATATAAATCCCCGGAGTCTATCACTCCCCTACTCATGTTTTCGTAATGGTAACTCATGCTGAGTTCCTCTATCAAAACAACCCATGGACTGCTTCCCAAAAGGCTAGCCAAGCCCATAAATCCGAAATGAAATACAAAACACAAAAACACCCCTAATACAAAAGCTGTGATCTGGTTATCCGTCAAGGAAGAACTAAAAAGCCCTATCCCTGTAAAAACGGCCCCGATCATGATAATACCGAAAAAAGAACCAAAAAAGCCGGCACTATCAATATTTCCTACGGGAGCTCCCAATTGATAAATACTGAAATAATACAATAAACTAGGCAATAGACCAAAAACAAGCACCAAAAGACCTGCGAAATACTTGGCCAGCACCAACTGATATGGTTTCAAAGGAGAAGTCATCAGCAGCTCCCAAGTTCCCGTTTTCTTTTCCTCTGCGATCATTCTCATCGTTATGGCTGGCACCATAAAGGCAAAAATATAAGGAGTATATACAAACAGGGCTTCCAAATCAGCAAAGCCATACTCTAAAACACTGGTATCCGGGAATACCCAAACAACCATCCCCAAAGCCACCAAAAATACAGTAAGTATCAAATAACCTATGATATTATTAAAAAATGCATTGACCTCTTTATAAACCAAACTGATCATATGTCACTCTCGGTTAGTTGATGAAAAATGGTTTCCAAATTTTTTTCGACTTGGTTTAAGTTCAGAAGGGTTAGACCCTTTTCATGAATTAGCTCTATTAAAGCCTTTCGCAAATGCCCAGGTACATCAGTGGAGATTTGTATTTGACGCTCACCCAACAGCTTCATTCTATCCAAACCAGGCAATCCTATAAACCATTCCTCCTTTAAACTTTCATCTGTTTCTAAAACTAAAACGGCCTTATCCTTTTCTCCCCGTAAATTCACAAGTAAGTCCTGAGCGACCACTTTACCTTGATGAATGATCACCACTTTTTCGCACAAAGCTTCGACCTCCTGCATAATATGCGTACTCAATATTAGCGTCTTATCTTTGCTGATGGTTTTGATCAATTTCCTGATTTCTACCAACTGGTTGGGGTCCAAACCCGTTGTAGGCTCATCGAGAATGATCACCTTAGGGTCATGGACAAGTGCCTTGGCCAAGCCTACTCTTTGTCGATAACCTTTTGATAAGGCTCCAATCTTCTTATGTTGCTCTGGTATTAAACCACACGATTCAAGAACCTCTTCTATCCTATCCTTAGCTGACTTGCCTTTAAGATGATGCAAGCCAGCCATAAACCCCAAAAACTCCTTGACATACATATCCAAGTACAGCGGATTATGCTCCGGTAAATAGCCTATCAAGCGACTTGTCTGCTCGGGGCATTCTACAGATGAAATACCATCTACCAATACATCTCCTTGATCGGGCAAAATATATCCCGCTGCAATTTTCATGGTAGTGGATTTCCCCGCTCCATTGGGCCCCAAAAAACCCAGCACCTGACCAGGCCTAGCTTCAAAACTAACCTGATCAAGCGCTTTCTGCTTTTTATAAAACTTACTGAGTTGCTTTACTTGAAGCGACATTTTATCTTTTTCCTTTTGGCCTCAGTGGCCTACATTCCACATCAGCTATAAAATAATTGGGATGTGTTTCCAAAGTTTGAACCATGGTGCTGGCCACATCTTCTGGACGCATCATATTTTCATGGGCATTCATCCCCTCTATATCATCAAAGAAATTGGTTTGAACAGATCCTGGGTAGATAGTAGAAACTTTTATTCCAAAATCCCTTAATTCCATATACATGGCATGAGAAATTCCCCTAACCGCATGCTTTGTCCCACAATATCCTGCAAATTTAGCCACCCCATTTAATCCTGCAATAGAAGCCACATTAAGTATATGTCCTTCATCTTGCATTTTCATATTTGGCACCACCCTTTTGCTCACATAGAAAATGCCATGCACATTGGTATCAAACATCGCTCTCCAATCCTTACTATCCATCTCTTCCAAGTTTCCTGACACACCGAACCCTGCATTATTGACCAAAACCCTAATATCCTCACCCAGTATTCTTTTGGTTTCATTATATGCATCATCAACGGACACTTCATCAGAAACATCACAGCTGATAAAATGAAAGTTCGGATTTTCTAATCTTGGCGGGGTCCTTCCCCAGCCCGCTACATGCATACCTTTTTCTAGCAATAATTTAACTACTTCCAGACCGATCCCCCTACTGACGCCAGTGACTATGGCTCTTTTCCCTGATAATTCCATGTGTTTTTTAAACTTCTTTATATGAACAGGAATACAAATTGTTCCTTTTTTTTCGAGAATAAAACAGTTTCAAACTAAAAACTTATTAAAAGTTCTTAAATCCACTCATTTCAATAGCTTCAATTTTTTCCTACATTTAATCAAACCAATCATATGATCATGTATAGAATCCTCCTTACCTCTTTTTGTCTACTGATAAGCTCTTTCATCTTCGGTCAAAACCAACTGCATCAAAAGATTGACCAGAGCACCAAATCGATTGAATCAAAAGTGATCGATTGGCGCAGAGACATCCATCAGCATCCAGAATTGGGCAACCAAGAAACCCGGACTGCAGCCTTAGTCGCAAAACACCTTAGACAGATAGGGATAGAGGTAAAAGAAAATGTAGCGGTCACTGGTGTCGTCGGATTTTTGAAAGGTGGTCATGAAGGACCTACTGTTGCACTGAGGGCGGATATGGATGCCTTGCCGGTTACTGAAAGAAACGATTTACCATTTAAGTCTACCAAGACCACCATATATAATGATCAGGAAACAGGAATCATGCATGCTTGTGGACATGACACCCATGTAGCCATTTTAATGGGTGTAGCAGAGGTCTTGGCAGGCATGAAGGATGAACTTCACGGCAATGTCAAATTTATCTTTCAACCAGCAGAAGAAGGTGTCTTTGATCCCGGAATTGATTCCTGGGGTGCCAAACAAATGGTAGAAGAAGGCGTGATGGACGATGTAAATGCTGTTTTTGGTCTGCACATCAATTCCCAAACCGAAGTGGGCAAAATAAAATACCGATCAGGACCTGCCATGGCAGCAGTGGACAACCTCAAGCTTACCGTCAAAGGCAGACAGGCCCATGGGGCCTACCCTTGGTCATCAATTGATCCAATTGTAACCGCTGCACAAATCATCAATTCCCTGCAAACCATTATCAGCAGAAATGTAAACATCACCGAAAACCCGGCTATTGTCACCATTGGCAGTATTCATGGAGGCCTTCGCCAAAACATCATACCTGAAGAAGTAGAAATGCTTGGAACCATCAGGACCTATGGCCACGAACAGCAGGAGCTAATACACAGAAGAATTCATGAGATTGTGAGCCACACAGCACAGGCAGCTGCTGCTCAAGTCAATATTGAAATTGACAAAATTTACCCTGCCACTATCAACAACCCAGAACTTACCAAGAAAATGGTACAAACACTAAACACTGTTGCAGGTAAAGAAAACATCATTTACCATGATCCTATCACGGGAGCAGAAGATTTCAGTTATTTCCAACAAGAAGTCCCTGGTTTATTTATCTTTTTGGGTGGAATGCCCAAAGGGAAAGATCCTACAAAAGTAGCTGCCCACCATACGCCCGATTTCTTCATTGATGAGGAAAGTCTTAAACTCGGAGTAAGGGCCCTGAGTTATTTAACTGTAGATTATATGGATCAGCAATAATAAATTTAATATCAAAGAAGGCTGTCAAATTAGATGACAGCCTTCTTTGATATGTTTCGCTTAAGAAAATTTACTTTTCAAAAACCAAGGCATCTGGCTCAGCCCCTAACTCTTTCAGTCCACCCATAACGGCCTTCATAAAACCTCCAGGACCACAGACATAAAAGTGTTGGTGATCAAAATGGCCTATTTTATTTTTCAAATATTCCTTATTGATCAAGCCTTTGTCGTAAGCGGTATCCTTTTGATCAGAGATAATATTGATGAATTTATGCCCCAAAATAGCCTTCAACTCTTCATAAAGGATAATATCATCATTGGTCTTATTGGCAAAAACCAGCATACTATTCCCTATCTTATTTTTCTTTCGAAGATGCCTCAAAATAGCTATAAAAGGGGTAATTCCTGCCCCTCCAGCTATAAAAACGCCTTCGCCCTTAAAGCTGATTGTTCCCCAAGCATCTCCAATTTCCACCTCATCCCCTACTTCAGCATTTCCAAGTCTTTTGGTCACTCCTTCGTGTCCCTTATAGGACTTAATGATAAATTCCAAATAATCATCTGAAGGCAAATTGGTAAATGTAAAAGGACGCTTTTCTGCTTCCCACCCTGCTTTTAACAAACTCACCTCAGTAGCCTGGCCTGGATTAAACTGAAAGCCACGCGGTTTCTCCAACTTGAACCTGTTGACATCATGGGTCAATGGCTCTTTTTCCAAAATTTTCAATCTATAGTTCGCCATACCTTAACTTACAAAAAAGCCTGCGCTTTTTGAAATGATGATGGGACACATCTTTGAATTTTGATACGAATTAGGCTTTCAAGTATTTATATTTTATACAGTAAGTCCCTGACGATTTCGGTCATCTTTGGTTCTGCAATGGCCGCGGCTGCAATCACTTCTTGTATGGAAATTTTCTTGATATTACCAGGGGAACATAAATCCGTGATGGCTGACATAGCAAACACTGGCAAATCCATCTGCCTGGCCACTATCACCTCCGGCACCGTGCTCATACCCACTGCATCTGCACCTATTGTTCTTAAATATTTGTATTCTGCTCTGGTTTCCAAGTTAGGTCCCTGCACCCCGGCATAAACGCCTTGATGGGCATTAATTCCCCTTTCTTTGGCAATCTTTAAAGCCTCATCTATTAAATCTAAATGATAAGGTTCACTCATATCAGGAAACCTTACACCAAAATCATCCAAATTCCTCCCTCTCAGCGGATTCTCCGGAAATAGATCAATATGATCATTGATGATCATCACATCACCCACTTTAAAATCAGGTTTCAATCCTCCCGCAGCATTTGACACTATTAATTGCGCTATACCAAGTTGTTTCATCACCCTCACTGGAAAGGTGACCTCCTTCATATTATAGCCTTCGTAATAATGGAAACGACCTTTCATGATCACAAGCTCAACCCCAGACAGCTTTCCGAAAATCAACTCTCCAGCATGGGTCTCAACGGTTGAAATAGGAAAGTTGGGAATATCTGTATAGGAAATGGACTTTTCCACATCAATATGATCTATCAATTGTCCCAATCCAGTACCTAAAATCACTCCGACCTTGGGCTGCCCCGCGTATGACCCCTGGATAAAACTTACTGCTTGGCTAATTTGGTCTATATATGCTTCGGTGTTTCCTTTTTTCATGTTTTCTTGGAATTGGACAAACTACAATCTTATTTTGAGGCTAATAAATTCACATCAGAACTTTATATACCACGATATTGTATATTAAAGATCAAATTAACAAGTTTAAGACTTATTCATGATCAAAATTATTATAGGTACCAATAGAAAAAACGCGCTTTCAAAAAGCATAGGTTTACTGTACCAGGAAATTCTGAAGGAACTAGGAGTAAAATCTGAATTAATTGATCTAAGGAAGCTTCCAAACGATTTTGTCTTTACTGCCTTATATGAAAACAATGGGCGAAACCAAGATTATAATGAACTTCATGATCAAATAAAAACTGGAGACAAATTCGTATTTATCGTTCCTGAATACAATGGCTCCTTTCCCGGGATATTAAAGTCATTTATCGATGGCATGACCTATCCCAATACCTTCAGAAACAAAAAATGTGCTTTGGTGGGACTTTCCTCTGGAATAGGCGGCGGTGGCATCGCATTGAGCCACCTGACCGACATATTCAACTACCTGGGAATGCATGTCTTGGCGAGTAAACCAAAACTTGCAAAAATTGAGGAAAATATGTCTAATAACTTGCTCACCAACAAGTTTTACATAGACCTTTTAAAATCCCAGGCAGAAATGTTGATTAACTTTTAGTTAGTCAACATTATCATGTAAAAACCGGTTATTGCCCAGAATCTCATTATCATCATTCAAATTGAACTTGGAAATGTTGGTTTCTGAGCTATGTTGCACATCCTGGAGTTTTACATTTTTCCTTAAATAAGCAGGCTTATCAAGCTTCTCCTTAAATTCTTCTGGAGTTTGATTGGCAGCCCTTAGATTTTTCAATCTTTCGAAGCGCTCATGCGCACGCTGCATGGCCTTTTGCTTGATTTGCTCATAATAATCATTGGTATAAGCCGCATTGGACTGACTTGGTTCCTCATACCTTGGTGCACTTGGCTGCTCAGCTTGAGGCTCCTCGTCATACAATGGTGTCACTTTTCTAGTTTCGGCAGTAGGATTGGCTGGTACAAACTCAAATTCATCTTCTGAAGAATTTGCATTTGTCTGACGATAATCCTCTTCTGTTTCTACCTGGCTCTGAGGCTGAACTTGTGGTTTAGCCGGTTGAGCAGAAGATGCACTTGGCTCTTCATTCTTGTTATTGACGGGATTAGGCTGCTGAACAGTAAAGGTAAAGGTCTGACCAGCTGTGGCTGTAGTATCCTCAGTTACCTTGGTAGTCTTACCAGAATCCAAGTCTATTACCTTTTTGGCATTTTCCTCTTTCTCTTGCTCCTCTTTTTTTGCTTTATCGGCCTCGTCTTTTGTCAATGCCCCTGCCTGAAAGCCAGTAGCAATAACGGTTACTCGGATAGATTTCTTCAAGTCCGGATCGATACCCTGACCGAAGATCACCTCAGCATCATCACCTGCACGCTCTTGGATGTATTCAGTGATTTCACTCAATTCATCCATTGAAAGCTCTTCTTCCTCGCCTGACATGATGGACAAGAGGATCTTCTCAGCTCCCTTGATATCCACATTGTTCAACAATGGAGAAGCGATAGCTTTCTCTGCAGCCTTGATCGCTCTGCCTTCCATTTCTTCGGTAGCAGATCCCATTACAGCAGCTCCGGCATCCTTCATTACCGTTTTAACATCTTCGAAATCGACGTTTACATCCTGGTGAACAGTGATGATTTCCGCAATGGATTTAGCTGCAGTGCTCAAAACATTATCTGCTTTACCAAATGCTGAACGGATTGGCAAATTACCATAAACCTCTCTTAGCTTATCGTTAAGAATAACCAATACGGTATCACAGTTGGCCCTTAAATCCTCGATCCCCCTTTGGGCAGCGCCAGTCTTCTTACGACCTTCAAAAATAAATGGCGCAGTAACAATCCCTACTGTAAGGATATCCATATCCTTTGCGATCTTAGCAATCACTGGAGCAGCGCCTGTACCGGTACCACCACCCATACCAGCAGTGATGAAAACCATTTTGGTATTATCAGAAAGTAACTCTCTGATTTCTTCTTTACTTTCCAAAGCAGCATTTCTTCCTTTCTCAGGATTAGCGCCTGCTCCAAGTCCCTCTGTAAGGTGCGCTCCAATCTGAAGCTTTAAAGGAACTGGACTGCTTTTTAATGCCTGCGAGTCTGTATTTACTACCACAAACTCCACATCCTTTATTCCTTGGCTGAACATGTGGTTCACTGCATTGGAACCACCGCCTCCCACGCCTATCACCTTTATGATAGACTTGTGATTTTTAGGAATATCAAATTTGTAATCTTTCATGATATCTGACATTATTTCCTCAATTTTTGGTGAACTGTTATTTCTAAATTTTATTACGCTTTCTAAATCTTTCTAATCTGTATTAATAGTTGCTATCGTCCCCGATATCGTCCGTGATAAAGTCCTTCAATCTTTTTCTGATACTTCCAAAAATGTCTTTACCAGGCATTTCCATCTGTCTGCGCTCGTTTTTGCCCTCAACCGGAACAGATTGGCGCTGACGGTAATAATCCTCTCTATCGTCCAAGGCTTTGAAGCCAGCCAATACCAAACCAACTGTGGTGGCATACATCGGGCTCTTCACTTCTTCAATCTTAGATTTGCCCAAATGCTCATTTGGATAGCCAATCCTAGTGTCCAATCCAGTCATATATTCAAATAATTGACCGACACCCTGAAGCTGTGAACCACCTCCTGTAAGGACAATTCCTCCAGCCAATTTCTTATAAAGTCCACTTGCTACGATTTCAGATTGGACCATCTCAATGATCTCCTCCATTCTAGCCTCGATAATGCAAGCCAAGTTCCTTACAGAAATTTCCTTTGGAGGCCTGTTTCTTAAACCAGGAATGGATACGATCTCATTTGGATTGGCCTCCTCAGCTATGGCACGGCCAAATTTGGTTTTCAATAGCTCTGCTTGGTTTTGCATCACCATACACCCTTCCTTGATGTCGGAGGTAATGATGTTACCACCAAATGGAATCACCGCCGTATGACGGATGATATTATCATAGAATATAGCGATATCCGTAGTACCTCCTCCGATATCTACAAGACAAACACCTGCCTCTTTATCCAAATCGCTGAGGACTGAAAGCGAACTGGCAAGGGGCTCAAGAATCAGATCTTTGGAATGAAGCTCTGCCCTTTTTACACATCTGTTGATATTATTGATAGCTGTGGTCTGTGCGGTAATAATATGGAAATCTGCTTCTAGACGAGCACCTGACATACCCACTGGATCCTTGATTCCATCCTCATAATCTACCGTATAATCCTGCGGCATAACATGTATAATCGTATTGCCAGGAGGAACGACAATATTCTCCATATCATTGGAAAGACGGCGCACATCTTCGATGGTGATTTCATCATCCTTGGTATTTCGGATGATCACACCATGGTGCACAGAACTGCGGATATGCTGTCCGGCTATACCGACAATTACCTCTCTGATATCTACCTCCGCCATATCAGAAGCTTCATTAACAGCTTTCTGAATCGCATTTACGGTTTTATCAATATTGGTAACAATGCCCCGGATCACTCCATCAGACACTGCCTTGCCCATGCCCAGCACTTCCAGTTTTCCGAACTCGTTTTTGCGCCCAATGATGGCACAAATTTTCGTGGTTCCAATGTCCAGTCCTACGATTAATTTGTCAGTTTCCATAGCTATATCAATTATTCACAAATGATTTGATCCTTAAATTCCACATTTACCCTGGTATAGGCATCCCAACCTTTTTCAGGGATAATCTCCTCATAGAAGAGATTGATTTTTTTAAATTTTCTCTCAATATCAACAGGCTTTCCAAACTCAATCCGCTGTCTTCCCACCTGCTGGTACATATTTATATTTCCATTTTTATCAATTTCCAAAGAAGCAATCTGTGCACTCCAAAATTCATTTTGATCTATAAAGTTGATCAGATCCAAAAGTCCCTGGTGCTCTTTGGTTAAATCTTTGGCCGCCAACAACTCATTTGCCATAGCCCCATTTATAATCAATACCCTTGAGGTATAATGTGTAGACGTTGGCAAAATCAACCCCTCAGAAGATATATATCCATCTGCAGCCAAAGACCTCGTAATCCTCGCCATTGGCCTATATTGATCCACTGTCACCAATACTTCCCCTTTCAGGTCAGTGTATACTTCTGCATTTTTTACAAATGGATGACTCTCCACCTTTTCTTCCAAGTTTCTCAAAGCGATGCTCTCCAGTTTCGCTCCATCTGTAAGCATAGGAAACTCTTTCAATAACATGGAAGATATCTCTTCCTCCTCCACAAAATAAACATCACTTATTCCTTTCACCTTTACGGACAATCCATGGTAACTTCTCTCCGCACCTTTCTTTTCCACAAAGCCTATGAATACCAACAAGACCAACAACAAGGCCGTGAAGACAAATGATTGCTTTATTTTTACTCCCTTCAATCCCATGATGCTATCATATTATTGATTGGATCCACTAGTCTATCAATATCGCCTGCCCCCAAGGTCACCAAGACCTCCGGCCGCTTCTGATCCAAAAAGTCCATCAAGCCTTCTTTGCTTTGAAGGGACTTTTCAGCCGAATTGATTTTATCCATTAACATGGCTGCATTCACTCCTTCTATTGGGAGTTCTCTCGCTGGATATATATCCAACAATATCACTTCATCAGCTATAGATAGGGCTTCAGAAAAACCATCAGCAAAATCCCTAGTCCTGGTAAACAGGTGTGGTTGGAATATGGCTGTCAATTTCTTTTCTGGATACATGGCCTTCACCGATCCCAAAAAAGCTTTGATCTCTTCTGGATGATGGGCATAGTCATCGATATAAACACCTTTATCATCTTGACGTTTTATCTCAAAGCGTCTCTTGACACCCCGAAAACTTTCCAACCCCTCTCTGATGGCCTTTTCTTCAATGCCAAAATGCAGGGCAATGGTTACCGCAGAAAGGGCATTTTCCACATTATGGAAGCCCGGCACCTTCAATACCAAATCCTTGATCACCTTCTCGGTAGAGATATAGTCAAACTCAAATGAAGCAATACCTGCCTTGATATTCTCCGCCCTGATCGCTCCTTCTCCAAGTCCATACTCAAGCACTGTCAAACTGCCAAAATCATTCCTATTCAGCTTTTTTAGGGCATTTTTTTGAATAATTAATACACCGTCCTCAGGAAGCAAACCGATATATTTTTCAAAATTTCTGGTAAGCTCCTGAGCGTCACCATAAATATCCAAATGGTCTGCGTCCACACTGGTGACCACCGCCACATTGGGGTGAAGCCTCAGGAAAGAACGATCAAATTCATCAGCTTCCACAACTACAACAGGCTTTTCCTCTGTTTCCTCATCATGTAGAATAAGGTTACTCTCGTAATTCTGGGTCAAGCCTCCCAAAAAGGCTGCAATATTCTTTCCAGCACTCTTCAGCATATGGGCCACCATAGAAGAAGTAGTTGTCTTACCATGGGTTCCTGCCACCCCAACGGTATACATGGAATGGGTAATCATACCCAAAACCTCTGAGCGCTTTTTAAGATCATAGTCTCCACTTTGGAAAAACTGCAACTGCACATTATCCTTAGGAATGGCTGGTGTCCACACGATCAATACATTTTCCTTGTCAGATTTAATCTGATCTGGAATGGTATCCAAACTGTCCTCATAGGTGATCATCATCCCCTCTACTTCCAATTTCCTCGTCAAAGGTGATGGCGTACGGTCATAACCAAACACGGGTATCCCGACATGTTTAAACCATCTTGCAATGGCACTCATGCCAATGCCTCCGATTCCTAAGAAATACACGCTATGTAGTTTATCCAACTTCATTTGATCAATGCTTCCAATTCATTTACTATCTCAAGGGCTGCCTCAGGCTTGCCCATTTTCTTTATGTTTTGTCCTAGCTTTTCTTGCAAAGACTTATTATACATGATTTCATCCACCTTACCTGCAAGGCCAGAAACTGCTTCATCATCTCCAAGCATCAAGGCGGCCTCCTGCCTCACGCAGGCTAGGGCATTTTTGGTTTGGTGATCCTCAGCCACATTAGGAGAAGGAATAAAGATCACCGGCTTCCCTACCAAGCTCAGCTCTGATACAGAGAGAGCTCCTGCCCGTGAAATGACCATATCTGCAGCAGCATAAGCCAGGTCCATTTCCCTGATAAATTCCAAAGCGTGGATACTGTTCAGTCCAGCTTCTTTTAACTTCCCTGCCATTTCTTCAAAATAGAACTTCCCTGTCTGCCACAGAAGCTGATAGCCATTCTTCTCAAAATGCGCCATAGCAGCCAAAACAGCATTATTGATGGTTCTTGCACCAAGACTTCCACCTAAAACCAATATCACCGGCTTTGCGGGATATAGTCCAAAATGTGCAATCGCCTTTTCCTTTTTATCTGAAAGGTTTAGAATATCTTTCCTCACAGGATTGCCTGTAAAGTGAATCCTATCCGCTGGAAAGAACTTATCCATTTCATCATAGGCCACACAAAAGGCCTTTGCCTTTTTGGCCAACAACTTATTTGTTAGACCTGCATAGGAGTTTTGTTCCTGTATCAAAGTAGGAATGCCTTTGCCTTGGGCCACATATAATAAAGGTCCACTGGCATAACCACCCACACCCACTACAGCATGAGGTTGAAAATGCTTGATCAGTTTCTTAGCTTTATTGATACTGTCCCAAAGCTTAAAGGGGAAGCTCAAGTTCTCAAGGGTCAACCTTCTTTGAAGCCCTGCCACCGGCAAACCTTCAATTGCATATCCCGCTTCCGGAACCTTCTGCATTTCCATTTTCCCTTCTGCCCCAACAAAAAGGATTTCACTGTCAGGATGTTTTTCACTCCAGGCATTAGCAATGGCTATGGCCGGATAGATATGTCCTCCGGTGCCTCCTCCACTGATCATGATGCGATATGTCTCCTTCTCTTTGATAAGCTACGCTATTTATTGTGCCATTTGCATGGCGTTCTTTCTAACTGCATTGGCATCACCCGCAAAACCATCTTCCTGGTCTCCACGGCTAACACTTAAAATAATTCCCAAAGAAATCCCTGTGAACAATAAAGAGGTTCCTCCCATACTGAGCAAAGGCAATGGTTGACCCGTAATTGGTCCCAAACCTACTGCAACTGCCATATTTACCATCGCTTGTATCACCAGCGCAAAACTCAAACCTGCCGAAAGCAAGCCCCCAAATGGCCGGTTAGAAATTGCCACTACCCGCATCCCCCTATAGAGCAATGCCAAGTAAAGGAACAATACTACCCCTCCTCCGATCATACCATATTCTTCTATGATAATGGCATAGATAAAGTCAGAGTAAGGGTGTGGCAAAGAGTTTCTCTGCTCACTATTTCCTGGGCCCTTACCAGCAATCCCACCAGTGGCAATGGCCATATAGGACTGCTGTGCCTGATAAGGAATTTCATCTTCAGACATGAAATTTTCTATCCTAGAGAAGAATGTCCCTCCCCGTTGTCCCAAGAAAATGGCCGAAGTAAGCGCAAGGAAGCCAATTAGGCAAACCGCTATCAAAAACTTCACAGGAACCCTACCGATAAACATCAAAAGCAAACAGGTGCAAAGCAGCATCACTGCAGTGGACATATTCGCCAATCCGATGAGCATACAAATCATCCCTATCCAGATCATTACCGGAATAAAGGTCCGCTTAAAGTCCTGAATGTTCTTTTGCCGCTTAGCCAACATCCCCGCCACCGCTGCAATCAAGGCCAACTTGGCCAAATCAGAAGGCTGGAATGCTTGGTTGATCAAAGGAATGGTCAACCATCTATTAGCATCATTTACATTGGAACCAAATAAATAAGTAAAAGCCAAAAGCGGAACAGATACCCATAAGGCCATCAAACTCAACTTGGAATAATACTTATAAGGCAGCTTATGCGCTCCCCACATCACCACCAAACTCAATAGCACCAACAGCGAATGCTTGATCAAATAAGCCTCCGTATTACCACCCATTCTACGATAAGCCAAAGTTCCTGTAGCGGAATAAACCACCAGGATACTGACGATGGAAAGGACCATCACAATCCCCCATATGATGGGATCACCCTTTAAGTTCTTATCGATCCAAGTCTTGACAGCTGCCATAATTTATTGCTTCAACTTCTTTACTGCTTCTCTAAATTGATCCCCCCTGTCCTCATAGTTTTTGAACAAGTCAAAACTTGCACAGGCCGGTGACAACAAAACCACATCCCCGGATTTTCCCTTCTCATATCCCCATCTCACCGCTTCTGTGATATCCTGCGTTTCCAAAATTTCTGGAACCACTCCTGCAAAAGCCTTCTTAAGCTTTTCGTTATCTTTTCCCAGACAGATCAAAGTCCTTACATGCCCCCTCACTTCTGTCATGGTTGTTTCATACTCATTGCCCTTGTCCACTCCTCCGGCAATCCAAATCAATGGCTCCTTGAAAGCGGCCAAGGCATAAATGGTTGCATCCACATTGGTCCCCTTGCTATCATTCACGAATACCACGCCATCAATCTCAGCCACCTGTTCCATCCTGTGAGGGGCATTCTTAAAATCAGCCAAGCCTTCCCTGATAGCTGATTCCTGTACTCCCGCCAATAATGCTGCATTCGCCGCACACATCACATTCAGCATATTATGTGTTCCCTTAAGTGACATTTCACTTAAAGGAAATGAGATCATATGCTCATCATGATTGATCTTAACCTCTGTACCATTGAAAAAACTACCATCCTTCACAATCTTTTCCAGTGATACTTCATGTACCTTCGGCTTCACGATCAAATCCGATAATCCTTTCCAGATATTACTGTCCTCACTGAAATAAATAAAGTCACCTTCATCATCCATCTGCTTCAAGAGATTCAGTTTGGAATGAATATATTTCTCCAATTTATACTCATACCGGTCTAAATGATCAGGAGTAATATTCGTTAGCACAGCAACCCTGGGCTTGAGGGTCTTGAACCCATCTATCTGAAAACTACTTACCTCAAGTACCCACCAGTCATGATCCTCTTCAACCAGCTGAGCCGCCCAGCTTTTTCCTACATTACCCCCCATTCCTACATCAAGCCCTCCTTTCTTCATCAGGTGATAGGTCAAAAGCGTTGTAGTGGTTTTTCCATTGGTGCCCGTAATCGCAATCACCTTTCCCCTAGAAAAACCATAGGCAAACTCCAATTCATCAATCACAGGAATACCTCTTTCCAAAGCCGCATTGACTATAGTATTGCCAAAGGGAATCCCAGGACTTTTAATAATTTCACCCTGACTTAAAATACGTTCCCCACTATGCTGTCCTTCTTCGTAGGCGATCCCTGCCTCCTCTAATCGCTGCTTTCTTTCAGCATTTATTTTGCCTCCGTCTGAGACAAATACATCATAGCCGTTCTTCTTGGCCAGCAATGCTGCACCAATCCCACTTTCTCCTGCTCCCAGTATGGCTATTTTTTTCATTAGTTATCTTAATTTTAAAGTGGCCAATGTGATAATCGCCAATAAAATCCCCACAATCCAAAAACGGGTTACGATCTTGGATTCAGGAATTCCGCCTTTTTGGTAATGATGATGTAAAGGGGACATCCTGAAAATCCTCCTACCTTCACCATATTTTCTTTTGGTATATTTGAAATAGGCCACTTGAATGATTACCGACAAGTTCTCTATTACAAAAATCCCGCATAACACTGGGATCAAAAGCTCCTTTCTCAATACCAGGCAAAGCACAGCTATCACACCTCCCAGCATCAAACTACCCGTATCTCCCATAAACACTTGGGCAGGATAGGAATTGTACCACAGAAAGCCCACACATGCCCCTAAAAAAGCCGCGCAGAAAATCACCAACTCACCTGAATTGGGGATAAACATGATATTGAGGTACTGTGAGAATATCGCATTACCACTGAGATAAGCAAAAATCGCAATAGCCAAGCCTATAATGGCCGAAGTACCAGCTGCCAATCCATCAATCCCATCTGTTATATTGGCCCCGTTTGACACTGCGGTAACGACAAATATCACCAACAATGTGTACAAAACAGGCGTAACCCCATCCCCAAGAAAACCGAAGAAATTCTCATAATTGAGTTCGTTGTTCTTCATAAATGGAATGGTAGTTTTCATCACCTTTACATCCTTATATGCTGGAGTCTCTACCACGCCTTCTTCTATAGAAACCGGCGTCTGGAACTCCCTGACGACCACATCTTCATGGTAAAAAAGGGTAATGGCTACGATAATCCCTATCCCCACTTGGCCTATAATCTTGAATTTACCGGCAAGTCCTTCTTTATTCTTCCTGAATACTTTGATATAGTCATCCAAAAAGCCTATTCCTCCAAGCCACACTACTGTGACCAAAAGAAGAAGAATATAAATATTGTAAACATCAGCGAACAAAAGCGTTGGGATTATTATAGCCGCTATCATCATCAAACCTCCCATGGTAGGCGTTCCCTTTTTCTCTGATTGTCCGGCTAAGCCTAGGTCCCTTACTGTTTCTCCAATTTGTTTTTTCCTAATCCAATTGATAATACTTTTACCAAAAGTGATCGTAATAATCAAAGACAGCATAGCTGATAAGCCCGCTCGGAAGGAAATGTACCTGAACAAACCCGAACCAGGAAAATCAAAATTACTGTCGATATAGTCGAAAAGATGGTAAAGCATTTATCTATTTTGTCGTATGTATTAATTGTATCAATTCTTTTATGGTCTGGAAATCATCAAAAGGATATTTTACTCCTTTGATCTCCTGATAGGTCTCATGCCCTTTTCCGGCCACAAGGATAATATCCCCTTTCACGGCCATTACACAGGCCGTTTTGATGGCCTCCCTTCTGTCCGCGATGACCACTGTTTTTTTAAAAGCAACCGGATTTACCCCCTTTTCCATTTCACGGATAATATCCATCGGCTCTTCATCTCTCGGATTATCCGAAGTCAACACTACTTTCTCACTAAATTCTGTAGCTATTTTTGCCATCAGTGGTCTTTTGGCCCTATCCCGGTTACCGCCACATCCTACCACAGTGATCACGTTCTCCCCTCCAGTTCTCACCCCTTGTATCGTTTTCAGCACATTCTCCAATGCATCAGGCGTATGGGCATAATCTACAATTGCTGTAATACCCGCTATTTCTATTTGATCAAATCTGCCATGGGCACCTTTGATTTTGGAGAGCTGGGTCAACACCTCATCTTCTTCCTCGCCTAATAATATCGCAGCCCCCAACACCCCACAAAGGTTATAGGCATTGAATTCTCCTATTAATCGGAACCATGCCTGCTTGCCATTAATATCCAACTCCAATCCCTGAAGGGTGTTACTTAGCACCTTTGCTTTGTAATCCGTAGGATACTTCAATCCATAGGTATGCTTGCTCGCTTTGGTATTTTGGAGCATTACCATCCCCCTTTTATCATCGGCATTGACCAAGGCAAATGCATCTCTTGGCAATTCATCAAATAATTTTTTCTTTGCTTTGATATACTCATCAAAGCTGCCATGATAATCCAAATGATCATGGGAAATATTGGTAAACACTGCCCCACTAATATGCAATCCTGCCATTCTTTCTTGAACAATGGCATGGGAACTTGCCTCCATAAAACAGTGAGTACATCCAGCCTCGACCATATCGGCCATCAACTTATTGATCGCCACACTATCAGGCGTAGTATGCGTCGCCGGAATGATCTTTTCATTGATTTTATTTTCCACCGTGCTAAGCATACCGGTCAAGTAGCCTAACTCAATAAATAGACGATGAAGTAAAGTGACGCAAGTAGTTTTACCATTGGTACCGGTTACCGCAACGACCTTCAATTTACTGGAAGGATTTCCATAAAAATTGGATGCCATCACCCCCAAGGCATTTGCAGCATGAACGACCTGCACATAAGTGATATGGGCATGTAAATTTTCTGGCATCCTTTCACAAACGATGCTTTTAGCTCCCTTTGCTACGGCCTGATCTATAAAGTCATGCCCGTCTACCTGAGTACCAGCAACAGCTACAAACACAACACCCTCTCTTACCTTGCGGCTGTCAAAGACAATATCATTCACGACTACTTCCATATCTCCGGTAGTAGAAGTCAGTGAAACTTTGTACAATATGTCCTTTAGGGTCTTCATTAGCCTAATACAATTCTTATTAATCCTCCTTTTGATACACTGGAACCTGCAGGAACAGACTGGTTCTTCACCCTTCCCCTTCCGATATAGTCTACCCTCAGCCCCTTATTTTCCAATACATAGAGTGCATCTTTCAAAGTCATTCCTGAAACATCCGGCACCATTGGTGCTTCCACTTTATTGGATTTCCAATTGATAGACCTGTTCACAACGGAAGATTTCACCCATCTGTCTGCCCCATCATAATGATTGGAAAGCCCGAATTTATTGCAGATCATCTGAAGCTCATCTGCCATACCCGCTTGGATATAGGGAAAAACTACTTGAGACAGCTGTGGAGCCTTAGGCGCAAGCTTTTCTTCCTCTTTATTCAATTTCAAATCCTGTGCATAGATCTTATCCGCTATTTCCTTAAATACAGGAGCAGAAACATCTCCTCCATAGGCATTGAACCCTTTGGGACTGTCTATCACAATGATCATACTGTATTTCGGCTCATCCGCAGGAAAATAGCCGGCAAAGGAAGTGTAATACCTCCTGGTATACCTACCATTCACCAGTTTTTGAGCGGTTCCTGTCTTCCCTGCAATCTTATACTCACTATCACTGATATTTCTGGCAGTCCCTTTCTCCACTACTCCCTCCAGCAAAGACTGAAGCTGCTTGATGGTAGCTTCGGAGCCAATACTTCTCCTCAATACCTCCGTCTCAAATTCTTCTTCAATATGATTGCCCTTTTGGATTCTTTCCACAATCATTGGCTTGACCACCTTACCTCCATTTGCCACTGCATTGTATAAAGTCAATGTATGTAATGGTGTTACTTTTAGCTCATAACCTATAGACATCCAAGGCAAGGTGGTGCCGTACCAATTCTTTTTATCCTTGGGATCTTTGAAATAAGGAACTCCTTCACCTTTAATTTGGAAACCCAAAGGTTGATCCAACCCCACCTGCTCCAAATAAGAAAGAAACTTCTCTGGTCTAACCCCGAAATGCTCATCCACTAATTTGGAAATCCCCACATTAGAGGACTTTTCGAATGCCTGCCTGACAGTCAGCTTTCCATAACCACCATATTTGGCATCCCTCATGGTTTGGTTATAGAATTTATAGGCGCCATTGCCTGTATCTACTGTATCTTTAAGATTTACCTTGCCTTCCTCCAAGAGTGCCAACATGGACAACAATTTAAAGGTAGAGCCAGGCTCTGTCAAACCTTGTTCTCCAACTGCATAATTATAGTACTCACCATATCCATTGCCATTATCCTTCTTTTCCAAATTGGCAATGGCCTTGATATGTCCTGTCTTTACTTCCATCACCAGCACACAACCGTATTCAGCATCCTTGTTCATCAGCTGCCTCAACAAGGCTGACTCCGCTACATCCTGAATATTCACATCTATAGTAGTTACTATATCGTAACCATCCTCTGGCCGGATGTCCTCTGCATCATGCACCGGTTTCCAAGTCCCCCCAGCTATCTTTTGAAACAAAGCCTCCCCATTTTTCCCTTCCAAATAGCCATTAAAGCTATACTCCAATCCTGCGCCATATCGGTCTTCATTTAAGAACCCCACAGTTCTTCCTGCCAAATTCTTAAATGGCCTGTACCTCTTTTCCACCTTTTCAAACAATACACCTCCACCCATTCTGCCTTTTCTGAAGATAGGCCAGGTGGACATTTTTTGTTTGGCCTGATAGCCTATTTGGCTCCTGTTAAGCACCAAGTAGCGCCTGCCTTCTATTCGGGCATCATTAATTATGCGTTTATAGGCATTGGCTGATTTGTCCTTATAGAAACTGGACAGGTTCATGGCCAAGGAATCTATTCCTGCCCTAAAATCCTTTTCACTGGCAATTCCCGGATCCATAGCCACCCTATAAAAAGGTAAGCTGGTAGCCAAAAGACTACCATCAGCACTATATATATTGCCTCTGGTAGCACTGACTTTCCTATATTGAAGATTAATGTCTTCCGCTTTTTGACGCCATTTATCTCCATCCACAAACTGAACATGGGCTATCCTATAAAGAATAGCCCCTGCAAAGAGTACCATTGCCAAAAAGGCAAGTCTTACTCTCAGAAGTATGGATTTTTTTATATTCATTTATCTACTATGATCTTTTTTGGAGGCTCCTCTATCTCGTAAATGTTTAATACTTTAATTTTCTTGGCTACTTCTGACTGCTTACTGCTGAACATATACTCCGCTTCCAGTGTAGTAACATCAGCCCTCAGATCTTCCACTTCCTGCTGCAGCTTTTCGATTTCCCGAATTGTACTTTCCGCTTTGTGATTGGACCAGATATATATCAAAGCCAAAAAGGCGGCATACAAAAAAGGCGGCACCAACCTTACAGGAATCCCTTCTCCAAGCCAATCACTGATCTTGAACTTCTGATCAATAAATGAAAAGAGATTACTCCCTCCACCAAGGTTACTTGATTGCCTGGACTCATTGGCCCCTCGCTTGATTTTTTTCTTGAAAGTATTCCCTTCCATGACTACACCTTTTTTGCAATCCTCAACTTAGCACTCCTCGCTCGGTTATTGACCGCGACTTCTTCTGGACTTGCCTGAATAGCCTTTCTGCTCACCGGCTCCAAGGGTCTGATCAGGTTGCCATAGAAATCCTTTTCTACCTCACCTTGCATTTTTCCCTTGTTCATAAAATTCTTAACCATACGATCCTCTAAGGAATGATAGCTCATAACTACTAACCTTCCCTCTGGCTTCAACACCTCTACCGTTTGGTACAGCATCTCTTCCAGTGCCCGCATCTCATCGTTCACCTCTATCCTCAATGCCTGGAACACCTGGGCAAAATACTTGAACTCCCTGTTTCGTGGAGCCAGCTTTTGCAATAGCTGCTTAAACTGCTCAATGGTTTCAAAAGGCCGAATGGCTCTTTCGGAAACCACTGCTTGGGCTAGCGATTTTGCATTTTTCACCTCCCCATATATACCGAAAACCTTATGAAGCTTTTCCTCCTCATAAGTATTTAATACATCCTTGGCGGTAACATTACCAAGTTGGTTCATCCTCATATCCAAGTCCCCATCAAACCGGGTTGAGAACCCCCTGCTAGGCTCATCAATTTGGTGGGAAGAAATCCCAAGATCGGCCAAAATCCCATCCACTTGACTTACCCCATACAACCTGAGGTAACGCTTCAGGTCCCTGAAATTGGCTTGTACAAATGTGAAATTTGGATACTCCAAAGCATTCCTTGCAGCATCATCATCCTGATCAAAGCCATACAGATGCCCCTCAGGCCCCAAATGCTTCAGGATCTCCTTTGAATGCCCTCCACCACCAAAGGTCAGGTCCACATATACGCCATCTGGACGTATATCCAAGCCCTCAATGCACTGTGAGAGCATTACGGGAATATGGTATTCGCTCGCACTCATTTGTTTGTATTGGACAAATATTTCTTAGCCTCACTTGCAAAAACATCTGGATCCTGGATGAGATAATCTTCATATCTCTCCGGATCCCAAATCTCAATGGTCTTACCCATACCCACTACTACCACTTCCTTGGTGATATCAGCAAACTTCAACAAAGGCTTAGGAATTAAAAAGCGACCAGTAGAGTCCAACTCCACCTCTGTGTTGTCGCGGTAAAAATTCCTTTTGAACCTTCTCTGATCTGCATCAAAATCATCTAAAGCGGACACCTTACTGTCTAACTTGCGGTACTCATTAATGGGATACAACACCAAACAAGGATCGAACCCTCTACGCATAACAAGCTCATTACCATGGGTCTCCGGCAATGCCGCCTTTAGCTTGGCAGGCAAAACCAGACGTCCTTTGGCGTCAAGCTTGCAATAATATTCGCTAGAGAAGTTTGCCATGTTGTTCCGATCGAGTTTCGTTCAAATACAAAAGTAATAAAAGCAATCACACAATCCACCACCTTTCCCCACTTTTTCCCACTTCTTTATAAAAGTATCCAAAAGTTTGATTTTTCCCAATAAATAGACAAAAAATATTAAAGCTATCAACTGGTTTTCACCTAGTTACACAAGCGACAACAAATCATTCAAACACGACTTATAGTCAATATAAGCCGATTTATGGCTTATTAAGGGTGAATTTTAGTACAATCTTACAGGGAGCCGCATGATTCCCCAAAAAGTGGGGGGAAATCCCATTGATTTTTCGAAAAAGAAATATTTTTGACATCCTAAGAAAAATATACTCCAAAAAAACACTTGCCAAACAACCGTCAAACAAAACATTTCATCATTTCTTTAACGATGAGAGGTCCTTATCAAAAACCAAAAAGTGCAGTTACTTCTTTCTTTCTATTGTATATTTTACCAAGTTTTTCAAGGAAGTCTTATAGTCAGAATCTGGCAAGCCAGCCAAAATATCCAAAGCCTCTTGATAAAACTTATTCATTACTTCCTCCGCATAATCCAAACCACCTGAAGCCTTCACAAAGCCAATAACCTGATTAACAGCCTTTTTATCTTCATTCTTATTACGAATCAGGTAGATAATCTTTTTCTTATCGGACCAAGCAGCATTATTCAACGCATAGATCAAGGGCAGTGTCATTTTCTTCTCCTTGATATCAATACCTACCGGCTTACCCACTTCATCTTCACCATAGTCAAACAAATCATCTTTGATCTGAAAGGCCATCCCCACTTTCTCCCCAAAATCACGCATCTTTTCCACTACTTCCTCCTCAGCTCCCGCTGTTAAGGCACCGACAGCACAACAAGAAGCTATCAGACTGGCTGTTTTCTGACGTATAATGGTATAATAAACTTCTTCCGTGATATCCAACTTCCTTGCCTTGGCAATTTGCAAAAGCTCCCCTTCACTCATTTCCCTAACCGCATTGGAAACCACTTTAAGCAAGTCAAAATCCCCATTGTCCACACTCAACAGTAAACCTCTGGACAAGAGGTAATCACCTACCAAAACAGCTATCTTATTTTTCCATAAAGCATTTACAGAGAAAAAACCACGACGGTAATTGGCATCATCCACCACATCATCATGCACCAAGGTAGCAGTATGTAGCAGTTCTATAAGCGCTGCCCCCCTATAGGTAGACTCCGAAATACCTCCTGTCACTCCAGCAGTCAAAAAAACAAACATAGGGCGCATTTGCTTCCCCTTCCTTTTGACAATATAGCTAGTGATATGATCTAAAAGTTTGACCTTGCTCTTCATAAAAGAACGGAACTTCTTCTCGAAGTCGGTCATTTCCGATGCTATAGGAGCTTGTATTTGTTGGAGGTCTGGTTTCATTACGTCTTTAGTGATGCAATAATACAATCAAATATGCCATTGACAAAATGGAGGACGCGTTTATTCACAACAGGGAATTGGTTTTTATAAGCTATGGGAAAAAATCTAAAAAAGGTAGGAAAACCTCAAACTTCCCAAATACTGACCGCTGGCCGTTTCGGTTTCCCGACTACGATAAAAAATCCGATAGGAAAAACCAAAACGAGGATAAGCCAAAACTAATTCAGCAAAATACTCATTTGTCAAACGTTCCGGTTCCATCGTCACCATATTCCATCGAGCGTGATCATTGACCCCTTGTAAAGTAGCGTTCCAATAGACCCTTTTAAACAATGCTCCCATATGAAGATAAAATTCCTTCTTGCCATTTGCCCCTAGTCGTGATCCAGAAATATAGCTTTGCTCTCCAGGCAAAAACCTGCCCAACCTAAAAGACGGCCCCATCTGTATACTCCGATCATAATTTCCCACAGCGGCGGCTCCATTGACCCAAAAATCAAAGCCCCTAGCAGCAATTAAATTATAAGCAGATTTAACCTTTAAATTAATTAGGCCTCCACTTCGGATTTGATACCGCCAACCTCTCGGCTCTGGAAAGCCAAAGACCTGATGATACCAAACCTGCACTTCCTCTGCCTTTGAACCGGGGCCTATTTTCCCAAAAAGCAACTCCCCTTCAAACCATGCCTTTTTTATAAAATGCTGATAACCTCCTGCACCGTACAAAACACCCGCATATGGTCGGTCGTAATATTTAAGTTCTGGTTTGGTATATTTTTGTGGAGTATATATCTGTTGGGACAATTTAAATTTCAGCCTGGAACGCTCATTCAACAAATAGTTATACCCAATAAAAATCCCATTGGTATAATATCGGTCAAACCGGGAGAAAGCAAAAACATCATTGTCCAACTGTAAAAACACCTCATGCTTTTTCATCTCATCAGCAGCCTGCTGAGCACTGCATATTGTCACAGGCAAGACCAAAAACAGAGAAATCACAAGGGCTAACTTGGGCGTAATCAAGGGACAAGATTTACTTTGGATAAAAGATTATTCAAAGTATCAAAAAAACTTCATTCTGACCTACAGGAATCCCATTTTTGTTTTCATTAGCTTATTGGTTCCCTTATTATCAAAGCTTCAATTTTTGTTTATCTTTGACAAATCAACAAAATTATTTCCATTGACTGACGATTATATCAAACACAAATACGACCCGATTCTTCCCAAAAAAGATGAGTGGCCAGTGGTGAAGCTATCCAAAAGCCGAAAAGAATTCGTGCAAAGAATCGCTTCTCACAGTCGAGATAGCGTCATCAATATTACGGGCAACAATATCGAACTTCTTAAGGAGGAGCTAGAAACCACCCTATACCGGGAAAAACTTCGCATCAAACAAAACCCCTGGCTTGTTGACCCTGATGATGAAGATGAATTTTGGGCCAATGTAAAATCTACTTTGGTTCAGCTTTCCTCCGAAACCAACAGCACTGAGGAATCAAAAAGGAAAGGCTATCATGAAATCTTGGACAAGATCACTTCCCGCTATGCCGAAGAAATTGCCAGTAATTTTAAACATAGCCATTATAGGGCCACTAGAAAAATAGTCACCTTTGGCTTTTCCAGATTGTTGAATGCAGGAAGGGTCAAGGGATTAATGTCCATATTCAGCAAACAATACAGCCTGGAGGATAAAATTCAGATCATAGGCGAAACCGAGCAAATCAGAAACTTGGCCTCAAAAGGCACAGTAGTTATGGTCCCTACTCATTTTAGCAATTTGGATAGTATCCTAATCGGTTGGACCATCAGCACCTTAGGAATGCCGCCTTTTATCTATGGAGCAGGGCTCAACCTCTTCAATATCCAGATTTTTGCCTACTTTATGAATGCCCTGGGTGCCTATAAAGTGGACCGCAGAAAGAAAAACTTAATCTATCTGGAAACCTTAAAGACCTATTCCAGTGAGGCCATCCAGTTCGGATGTCATAGCCTGTTCTTCCCTGGCGGAACCAGGTCCCGGAGCGGAAAAATAGAATCCAAACTTAAACTTGGTCTTCTTAGCACGGCCATTGGTGCCCAAAGAGCCAACTATGAAAAAGGCCTCAACGATATTGACGGAAAAGTATTTATTGTTCCGGTCACTATCAATTACCATTTTGTACTGGAAGCTCCCAGCTTGATCAAGGAACACCTTAGTCTTACAGGACAAGAGCGTTATTACAAAGAAACAGATGAATTTTCTACGTCTTATAAAATCTCCAAATTCTTAGTAAAATTCTTCACAAAGGGTTCTGATATTTCTGTTTCAATCGGAAAAGCCATGGATATCTTAGGTAACTATGTAGATAATGAGGGAAACAGTTTAGACAAGGACAACAGGATCATAGACTGCAGGGATTATTTTATCTCCAACGGAAAAGTAACTGAAGACCCCCAGCGCGAAGAGGTTTACACACAAAAGCTGGGAGAAAGAATTGTAGAAGAATACCATAAGATCAACAGAATCTTTAGCAGCCACCTGGTCGCCTTTACTGCTTTTGAAATGATCAAGAAAAACAATAATAAAATGGATCTCTTTAGTCTTTTAAGACTCCCGGAAGAAGATCTTATTTTGGAATACAGTGATTTTCGGTCAGAATGTCAAAGGGTGCTTAATCGCATCATGGAAATACGGAGCGAAGGCCTGGTCCATGTAGCCCCACACCTCAAACAGGGACTTGATGATATCATCAACCACGGCCTCTCCAACGTCGGGATGTACCATGCCAAACGCCCCTTGATCAAAACCCCAGAAGAACAAATCACCACACAGGATATGAGCCTATTATATTTTTATCACAACAGACTTGATGGTTATGACCTTGAAAAACTCTTCAAATAATTCTGACAAGCCAGTTGGAGTCATCGGAATAGGCAGCTTCGGCACGGCCATTGCGAATATACTTGCAGCCAAAAGCAAGGTAATCGTCTATGCCCGAAAGCAGGAAATCGTTGATGAAATCAACCAAAAACATACCGTTGAAGGCAGGGTCCTTCATGAAAACATCAGCGCTACCACCGATCCGGAATTGATTTGTGATTCATGTGAGGTAATGTTTCCTGTGGTTTCCTCTTCTGGTTTTCGGGAGGTCATGCAAAAGTTCGCCCCCTACCTTCACCCTTACCATATTTTGATCCACGGGACCAAAGGATTGGCCCTAAACTTACCCAATGGCAAAACCCTGGAAGATGTCAGCAAGATCAAAAGGGAAAATATCTGCACCATGAGTGAGGTTATCCTAAACGAAACAGTAGTGGTACGGGTAGGATGCTTGGCCGGCCCCAACTTGGCCAAAGAACTTTCAAAAGGCCAGCCCGCCGCCACCGTGGTGGCCAGCCGGTTCAATGAGGTCATCCTAGAAGGACAAAGACTATTGCGTTCGGATAAATTTCAAGTTTACGGCAACCAGGACATCATTGGGGTGGAACTCAGCGGGGTACTGAAAAACACCATTGCCATTGCTTCAGGAGCCTTGGCCGGACTGGGCTTGGGAGAAAATGCCAGAGGGCTATTGATCTCCAGGGGAATGGTGGAATTGATTCACTTGGGCAATGCCCTGGGAGGCCAAACACAATCCTTTATAGGACTAGCTGGCATCGGAGACTTAGTGGCTACCTGTAGTTCCACCCTTTCAAGAAACTATACCGTAGGCTATAGACTTGCCCAAGGAGAAAGTTTGGAAGAAATCAATAATAGCATGGAAGAAGTAGCCGAAGGCATCAATACCGTCAAGCTCATGAAAACCTTTTTGGAGGGATCAGGCATGAGGGCACCAATCACAGAAAACCTGTACAAAGTACTCTTTGAGGACTTCAAGGTGGAAGACGCCTTACATTACCTCATGAAATACCCGTTCAATGTAGATATTGACTTCCTGTAACAATATTCTGCCCAGCTCTTTATATTTTGAGCTGGGCTTTTTTCTTTCAAACCAAAAAAATCAACAAGATGAAACTCAGATCACTTTTTATGCTCACTATCTGTACGGCTCTATTTTCTTGCAAGGCTTCAGAAACCCAACTTTTTCCTGAAGGCGACAGCCCAATATTACTGGCAGAGGGCTTTGCCTTTACAGAAGGCCCCGCAGTGGCGCCCAGTGGAGATGTTTATTTCACCGACCAACCTAATAACAACATCCACCGTTGGTCGACTGAAACGGGTGAAGTAAGCCTGTACATGGAAAATGCCGGCCGTGCCAATGGGCTCTATTTCGACAATCAAGGCAGGCTTTTGGCCTGCGCTGATGAGAACTTTCAGCTATGGCAAATAGACAAAAATAAAGCGGTAACAGTTTTGGAGGATGGCTTTAACAGCAAAAATTTCAATGGTCCAAATGACCTTTGGGTGGACAAAGCTGGTGGAATATACTTTACCGACCCCTATTATCAACGCCCTTATTGGGAAAGACAAGAAATGGACATGGATAGCCAACGTGTCTATTACCGAAACCCTGATGGCCAGGAAGTAAAGGTAGTGGCAGACCACTTTGTCAGGCCTAATGGTATTATAGGAACAAAGGATGGCAAAACACTTTACATCGCTGACATTGGTGATAATAAGACCTATAAATATGCCATACAAAAAGATGGCAGTTTAGGAAAACCAGCACTTTTTGCAGAAATGGGTTCAGACGGAATGACCGTAGATAAAAAAGGAAACGTGTACCTCACCGGAAATGGTGTCACCATCTTCAACCCTAAAGGAGAACAAATCGGCCATATCCCAGTACCCAAAAAATGGACCGCCAATGTCACCTTTGGAGGGAAAGACAGGAAAACTTTGTTTATCACTGCCAGTACAGCAGTCTATACTTTGAAGATGAACATTCCCGGAGCGAAATAAGCTGGAACTAAGAATCAAACCATAAGGGGTGAAGACATGAAAATGTTTCACCCTTAATTTTCTCTTAAATTACTGGAGCAAAGGAGACTGGTCACTTCATTTGTTCAACTCCAAAGCCTTCATCAATTCATAGCTTCCTTGATCAAAAGGGTAATCCCAGCAACCCATTCTATGATAGATCTCCCCACCAAAACCTTTTTTGTACAGATGCACACCATGCAAAGGATGTGACTTGTCCAGATTGGGTGCACAGCCAAATAAATCATACTCTTCACAACCAAATTCCTTGCCTCTCCTGATCGCCTCCCATTGTAGGGCATAACTTCCCATCACCTGCTTTTGATGGCTTGAAGAGGCTCCAAAAAGATAAGTGGCCCGCTTATTTGAAAGCACCAAAAACATAGAAGCCAATACCTGCTCTTCATATGTTGCCATCAACAAACAAACCCGAACTTGCTCATCCTGATTTGCAAATAGGTCTAAAAAATAATCCTTGCTTTGATATTCAATTCCTTTTCGAAGAGCCGTTTCTTCATACAGCAAGAACCATTCATCTAACATCTCTACTCCATACTCCTTGACCGCAACGCCTTTTTTAAATGCCTGACGGATATTATAACGGGTATTATACCGCATCTCATAAAGCAATTCTTCATCCTTCTTTTCCAAATCCAGAAAAAAAGTATTCTTTGGCAAAGCATCTCCGGGGCTCTTTTTCAGATTCCAGTAATCCGTGCCAAAATTCACCCTAAATTCCTGAGTTTGGGCAGAAGGTGGACCCTGCCAATTTCCTTTATCATCATAATAACTTTCATCCTCTGCCCATTGGTTTTCCCAAATCAGATCATATCGAATAAAAACACAGTTGGCAGGCAAATGTGGCTTTAAAGCCTCTGATAATTTTTCCAAAAACATCCCCTGCTGCTCAAACTTGGGTTCCAATTTGGGGCCATAAGGCACATAAGCAAAACAGTCTTTCTCATTGACATATTTGATCAAGATCAAGAGATCCTCATGAACCAGCTTACCTGATTCCGTATAAGGGTTCAATAATTCCTTGGATACCGTTAACTCAAAACCTTGGGGAACAAAACCTTGCTGGTACTTCACCTTTGCCCAAAAGGGAGTCTGGGGCAAAATATTGGTAGCACTGATATTATTAACTGATTTTCTCTTCGCAGTACAAGTCATCACATTTCAATTAAATAAGTGGCAAAACTAAAAAACGACTGATAGACGAAAAAATATTTGGCTAAATATCCACCAAGATCTTTTTTCAATCAACGCCCCTTCTGTATTAAACCTTTAGCCCAATTAACCACCTGTTCATTTGCTTCCATAACAAACTCCTGACCTTTGGCTGCTGACTGAAAATACTCACCTTGAAAAGACTTTTCACTATGATAACTGATCTCAATCCCCTTAAAAAACGCAGGCAAATCCCACCTACTTTTTGAATATCCATCTTTGGTAAGTTTTAAACCTTGGTGATACTTTAATACTCCTGCCCCAGGATATTCAGGCTGTATACCAAGCCTATCACTTGCTTCATAGATGCAGTTATTGACACTTTTCCTAAATCTTTCATGAGCATGGGGATGGTATTTCACATCCGCTGCTAGACTTTCAAAATGATCATGGACTTCCCCCACTTCCAAATAACCATAAATAAGATGGACATCAGGAGCTTTTTTGACATAGCGCAGAAATCCATTTTCCATTTCCGTTTGCCTGAAGGTTCCGAAAAACAAAAATAGATCTCCTTTCCCCACCCCACTTTTTGCCAAATGTCCTTGGGCTGCTCCAGCCTGACCAAATAAAGGCCGCCAGTTCGGCAATCTAGGAATGGCTTCTTTTACGATATCAGGATCCAAATGACATGCACTTTGGGAATCAATAGCAGTTCTAGGATTTAATGTTTGGATAATATCGAAATAACTTTGTCCCTCATGGCTAATTCCCCCAAAAGTCAAGGTTTCCTTATTTTCTGGAATAGGCAAACTCAGCAAGGTACCATCAGGCAAAATAGGACTGGGCTGTCCGCCATATTGCATATCAAATCCTTTTCTGCTTAAAACAATTCGCATGGACAAAGATTGGAAACATTTAATAATATGCAAAAACAACGGTTTACTCCAACTCCCTCGCTCTAATCCCAAAGGCTTTTGCCGGATTGACTTTTAAAAGCATGTCAATATCTTGGGTAGTAAATCCCTCCGATTTTAACCGGGGAATAAGTTCCTCAAAAATCCGAGTGTAGCCCACAATATCCTGCTGCTCCTTTTGGGGATCAAACCAACCCGCATCATGGGAAATCAACACTTGGCCTAAAAAACCATTTTTCTTGGCATAAACCAATTGCTCTAAGTGTTTTTCCAATTCCCAGCCTAGACCATCCAAACTGATCCAACAGCCTGTTTGGGCTGCCCTCAGAAACTGCTCAAAATCAGATTCTGCTTGCCCATGCACCCAGATAAATGCCTTGGGAGATACTTTGTTTTGCGCTAATATTTCCAATTGAGGCCAAAGTGCCTTCGCTGCACCAGTATGTGAGGCAATGGTCAAACCTGTCTTCAAATGGGTAATGGCGGCTGCTTCAACCAACTTTGCATCCATGTCCTCCAACGGATCCGAATTATCCACGCTGATTTTAATAAATCCAGGCTTAATTCCGGTACCGCCTATCCCATCACTATATTCATCCTCCCACATTTCAGCCAAGTCCTTTGCTTCCAACTCATATACATATTCAGGAAGGTACTTATTGTTTACCGCTCCATATAATCCCGTATTGGTAATGATATGGATGCCGGACTGCTGCGAAAATTCTTTCAATAATTCAGGAGCTCTCCCCAGATAATTTGGTGTAGGATCGACAAAAAAACTCACGTCGTAAGCCTTCAATTCTTCCAGATAGGGCAACATGGTATGGATTACCTCTTTATCATCCCAATCATCTGCCCGAATACTGTCAGCCCCAATAAAGTCCACAAGCAAATGTTCATGACTTAACCAAAGACTTGAGGTATCTACAGACAAGCTACCTTCTACAGTTTGAATAAAAAATTCATTAGTTTTTTCTTTACAAGCTATGGCCAAGGCAAGAGAGGCGATTATCAGAAAACACTTAATACGCTGATTCATGGAATTCCAAACGAATTTTAGCCGCTTTACAAATACTTAAAACCACCATTTCATTATAAATTACTCATTATAATTCAGAACACCAGCCAAATTCCTCCAACAAAATTTTCAAGCCATTCCGTATGACTGTCCATATAAAAAAAGAGCCCATCCTTACATGCAGATGGCGCTCTTTGGGTATGGTATAAATCCTATTACTTATTCATGAGATAAAGGAATAAACCGTGCAGATAAATCTGGTTTTTCCATTTCAGGATCAAAAGGGAACATGGGACGTTTAATGCGCTTATAATCCAAACGCATCAAATCCTGATCTACTCCGCCTGGAGTAAGCGCCAAGAGCCAATCAGCCCTCATATTATATAACTCTGGAACCAAGTAACCTATTTTCACGACTACTATATCCGTTTCTTTAGGATTGAGGCCCAAATTGGTAAAATCACTTTCATGATGATACGGCTTTCGCTTTTTGGTAACAATCACATTAACCGAGCCTACCTTTACAACAACCTCTACATCTGCATCTCTATCACCTTTTTCTATGGCCAGCACCTTTCCCTTCAAGGTTATTGGACCAGCAAATCGATCGTCTACAGCTGCCCCTACAGGAGCTTCAACCTCTCCACCAACACCTACTTTTTCAGCAGCTTCCACCAGTTCAGGTCCTGGAATAGAGGCATAAATCAATGAAGGACCATCTTTCTTTTTAAATTCTGGCCTTGCCAATATTTCTTTCAAGGTCCAAGTCACATCACCAGCACCACCAGCAGTTGGGTTATCCCCTGAATCACTGATCATAAATGGTACCTTATCACTTTTTACAGCAGCATCCAAAGCCTCTTCAAGAGTAGCAGTAGGCGCAACAAAATCAAATTCCTCCCTGACTGACCAAAAGCTTTCCGCTAATTTCTCAGCTGTGCTGCCTACTTTTTCCTTATCATCTCCTGTCACCATTACCACCCCGTGATTTCTTGGCTCATCTGCCCAAGCATAACCTATCCAAATCGCAGCATCCACAATCCCTTCCTGGTTTGCCGCTGGCGCTACCTGTTCATATAAACTTTTTCCCGGTTCTATACGGGTGGATGTTTTCTCCCCGGGCAATAAGATCGGAACAGGTACATAAGCCTTATAAGCAGGCTTACCCTTTCCACTTTCCAATCTTTCCAATAAATTATCCATGGCCCTTTTCTTGGATTCCAAAGCATCTTCATGTGGAGCCAACCTATAGCAGGTTATGATATCAGAATGCTTCGCCAATCTATGTGAAACATTACCATGCAAGTCCATGGAAGTGGAAATAATGGCTTCCTCCCCGATCACTTCACGGATTCTTTCTATCATATCCCCTTCTGGGTCATCAATCCCTTGAACGCTCATAGCACCGTGAATATCAAAAAACAAGCCATCATAAGGACCATTTTCTTTGAGCATCGACAATGTCTCATCCATCAAGGATTCATAAGCTTCCCTGCTCACTATCCCTCCAGGAATAGCATGGCCTTTCAAGGTGGGCACCCAATCAGCCCTTTTCCTATTCTCTGACCCTTCTGCCATAAATGGATAATAATTGAAAATTTCTTCTCCTCTTCTGGCCTTAAAGGCTTCCTTTTCGGTCACCGCAGGAGAAAAGGTACTGGACTCAATGGCCAATCCCGCTATGGCTATCTTGGGTAAATCCAGCTCTTCCTTTTCTGATGAAGAAGTACAGCTGGAAAAACCCAGCACAAAAAGCATTAAACAAAACAATGTAGTCGTGGTAAGTGGTTTGTTCATAAGTAAAGTTTTTAATTAATTTATCCAATTTCAATAGCGTCCTAAATAAAAAAATGGGAGGTCTTAATTTTTGCCCAAAATAGTTATTTTGGGTTTGCACCAAAAACTCAGACCTCCCATGGGTAATATTACATTGTTTTCACAAATTATTAAAAAGATAGACCGATCAATTTTCAAGAATTTGGTAAAGAAAAAGCAGACCGATAAGGGCTGCAAGGGATTCGATAGCTGGACACATCTTGTCTCGATGTTGTTCTGCCATTTTGCCAAGAGCACCTCGGTAAGGGACATTTCCAACGGACTCCGGTCTGCCACCGGTAACCTTAACCATCTTGGTATTTCCAGGGCCCCTTCCAAATCAAGTATCAGCTATCAGAACAAACGAAGGGATTCGGACCTGTTCAGGGACCTTTACTATTCCCTGCTGGGAAGTTTAGGACAGCAGGCTTCCATTAAGAGGTCCAAACTCAGGATCAAGGTTCCTGTTTATCTGCTGGATGCCACGGTGATCAGCCTTTGCCTTTCGGTTTTTGACTGGGCCACTTTCCGTACCAAAAAGGGAGCTGTAAAGATGCATACCCTGCTGGAATATGACGGGAAACTCCCTGTTTACGTGAACATTACCGAGGGGAGTGTCGGGGACAATAAAGGGGCTTACGACATCCCCCTGGAAAAAGGGTCGGTGATCGTCGCCGACCGGTATTACAATGACTTTCCCATGCTCAACGTCTGGGACAGCAAAGGGGTGTTCTTCGTGATCAGGCACAAGGGCAACCTTGCTTTCAGTACCGTCGAAGAACGGGAACTGCCCACAACAACCGCTCAACATGTGCTCAAGGACGAAGAAATCGAACTGACAAACCCACAGTCCAAGGCCAAGTACCCCGGGAGGCTCAGAAGAGTGGCCGTGTGGGATGAGGAAAACCAGCAGACCATAGAACTGATCACCAACAACTTTGCATGGGCCGCTCAGACCATTGGGGATCTCTACAAATCACGATGGGAAATTGAGGTGTTTTTTCGGGACATCAAGCAGCTATTGCATATCAAAACTTTTATCGGAACCTCTAAAAATGCGGTAATGATCCAGATATGGACGGCTTTGATCACCATCCTGTTGCTCAAAGTCATGAAGGCTACCGCAAAATTCGGCTGGCACCTGTCCAATCTTGTCGCCTTTATCCGGCTTAATATCTTTGTTAAAATCGAACTGCAGAAATGGCTCGACAGCCCCTTCATGGAACCCGATAAACCACCCCAGAATATAGTACAGGGGGATCTGTTTGCTCAAACTCCTTAATATGTCCCTAATTTGGATTTAAACACTGGATAAAGGGCTTATCAAAAATTATTTAGGACAGCATTGATCCAATTTAATTAAATTTTTACCAAATGTATCAAAAACACCCCTCTTCTTTATCCGGTATTCAAAGGACCATTAAAAATCACTTCGTGAAATAAAAACCAAGCCACATCTTTAATCTTCCAATTTTCCCAATCGTTTCATTAAAGGTGGATGGGAATAATTGACAAAAACATATAGTGGATGGGGATTAATCTGGCTTAGGGTTTTCACTGATAGGGTCTTTAGGGCAGCCGCCAAAGGCTCGCCTGCATAGGTTTCCTTGGCATATCGATCAGCCTCGAACTCGTTTTTCCTGCTTAAAATATTCATTCCGATTCCCAAAAAGGTAGATATAGGCGAAAATAGCAGGGCAAATCCAATTAAGTTCAAATGTACGGCCACCCTTTCGGCTCCCATTGCCAAACTGATCATCTCGCTATTTACAAACAATGACAAAATATATAGCATCAACCCCACCTGCAAAATACTGATGACCATACTTTGTAGAATATGCTTTTTCTTATAATGCCCGATCTCATGCGCTAAAACAGCCACCAATTCCTCCTTACTATGTTGCGCTATCAAGGTATCATATAACACCACCTTCTTTTGCCTACCAATTCCAGAAAAGAAGGCATTGGCCTTGGTAGAACGGGTACTCCCATCAATGACAAATACATTTTCTAAGGAAAAGCCCACTGAAGCAGCATAGGCCAAGATGCTTTCTTTAAGTTCTCCCTCCTCTAAAGGGCTAAGCTTATTGAAAAGTGGTAAAATCCATGAAGTATAGAACATATTGAGCAGTACCATAAAAACGGCTGCCACCAGCCAAAAATAAAGCCAAAAGGAACTCCCCAGTTCATTGATCAGCCAAAGCAGTAATGCCAAAAGACCGCCACCAATTAGAATGGTCAATGCATATCCCTTGAGCTTATCCAAAACAAAAGTCTTTTTACTGGTTTTGTTAAAACCAAAATCCTCCTCGATTTTAAAGGTATGGTAATAGTCAAATGGCAGGGAAAGCAAGTCTGAACCTATAAAAAGCAAACCAAAATAAATCAGGGATTGCCAAATGGGATTTTCGACCCAAGAACAAACCCAAGTGTCCAACATCCCAAAAACACCCCAATAAAGTAATCCAAGCGTTACAATAAAAGACAAAAAGCCAGTAAGCAAACCAAATTTAAAATTTACCTTTTGATAGTTTTTTGAATCTTGAAGTTTTGCTTTGTCCAAGTAATTGGCCAATGTTTTGGGTACAGCCGGCACCTGCTGTCGCACATTCAACCAACTGCTAAGTTTATCAAAAAAGAAGCCTAGTACAATCAGCCCCACCATTAGGTATTTTAGTCCTTCTGCGCTCATGCGGCAAATCTACTAAAATTTGGGACAAGGCAATAGTGTCTCCCTTAGCCTTGGAGCGCCAGGATTGCTATCTGGAAGCCTTAAGGAAATACTTATTTCATGCGCTCCTCCAGATTGAATACCCAATTGCGAAACAGTATAATCAAAACTATAGCCCACATCCAAACCAGAGGGAAGACTCACTCCTATCAAAGCCACAATAGCATCCCGGTTACTTTCGCTGTTCAACGGCTTATATGGCAAGCCCCTATACCAAAGTCCTACAATCAAAGGCTCGGCATACAAATAAGCCCCCAAATCCAATTGCTCAAATGGGCCTTGTCGTTTGTAATTGACCGTAGGGACAAAATACCGCTGTTTATAGGTATGGGTAAAATCCCTTTTCATGGCCCCATGTCCCAAACCTATCCTATACCCCGCGTGAGCTGAATATTTCCTGGGCAAAAGGCTCTCCCCATCCAAAAAAGACTGATTGGGTTGATTAATATGGTGCACGGAGGCTCCGAGCCATAGATTTTCCGTATAGAACAATCCTCCGAAAGAAAGAGAAAACATATTCACAGGTTCTCCCAATCCAGACAAATCAGAATTGCCCGGCAATAAAGGACCAAAAGGGTCTTCAGGATTGATCTGATTGGCAAAGATCAAATTTTCATAATAACCGATATCCCTGCGGATATAACTAGCCTGAAATCCCGGTCGAAAATAAACAGATTCAGCAATTCTCAGTTCATATGAGTATATTCCAGAAATGGTAAGCGATCTAAGGTCCGCGGCCCCTTCTACATCATTCATGATCATCAGACCAAAACCACTATTATAGCGTTCCAAAAAAGTATCGGCATAAACAGAAAATGTATTGAACTGCGCATCCAAGCCTGGCCATTGGGTTCTATAATTAGCTCCAATACGCGTTTGATAATCCGATCCAGCAAAAGCAGGATTCAAATAAAGTGGCGCTGCATAATACTGACTATATTGAGGATCCTGTCCAAAACTATATTTAGTGATGAACGTAAATGCTAAAGTGCAAAAAACTATATTTATATAAGACCTAAACAATTATTTGTTCGTTTATTTGAATAACTAAGATTATAAACGTTTTACCTGAAAATGGTGTTGTTTACATCCACTGTTAAATTATGAAAAGGACTCCTATATACATAAATTTCAGATTGATTTATATATACTATGGGATAATTTTATGTCTTTTATTTACAAACAATTCTTTTTCGCAGGGATACAATAATAATGAATGGATATTTGGTTACTGTGGCCCAGGTACTGAGAACAACTATATCTCCTTCGGCAAAGGAGACACTCCCAATGTAAACACTTTGCCAGGCTCAGTCGTAGTAGGCCAAAACAATAATGCCATCGCCATTGACCCTATCACTGGAGAACCTTTGTTTTACACCAATGGTGAATTGGTTTATAACTACCTCAATGAACCCATACAAGGAGCTCCCAATGGTATCAATGGTGATTTTGACGGAAGTCAAACTGTGGCGATTGCTCCATTGAACTATGACCCTGAAGGTGAACAGACCTATTACACTTTTTACCTAAGTCCATCCGGGCAACTCCAATACGCAGTGATGGACATGAATGCCCAAGGTTCCGCTCCTGCCAATTCACCTCCAGCTGGTGAAGTAAGCAGCTTGGATCAAGTTATTGGCCCCGCATCTGGAGCGGTCACAGTGGTAAAAACACCCGACTCACCCAGCTACCTGATCAGCTTTGAAGGAGGTGAATTGGTGTCCAGGGAAATCAATGACGTAGAAGGTGATTTTATCATTACAGATAACCAAGTCATCAGTAATACTCCCGAAAGGATGGTTTTTGATGAATCTACAGGAAAACTCATTATTATCCCCGGTGACCCTTCGAGCCCCCTTACAGTTTTGGACTTTGATACAGGAACCGGTACTTTTTCAAACCCTCAAACAATAGACCAATCCATAGGTGCTCCGAGCAGTGAATATGGAGGAGCAAGCCTTTCTCCAGATGGAAATTCCATCTATTTCTCCAAGGGAAATGAGTTGTTGAGGATTCCTATTGATGATCTTTCGGCTGCACCTGAAATCATCCCTACACCTCCAAGCTCGAACACAGAAACCATTGAGCAGATCATGGATGTCAAAGTAGGCCCAGATGGACAACTTTATTATATCTATCAGGAATCCAATAACGACGCATACTATGTTGGTACTTTAGAGAATCCAGATGAAACAGATCCTACCCTTTTGACAGTGGATGAAAACCCATTTAATGGCACGGATTTTTGTGGGGGGATATTCCCTTCATTTGCCCCTAATTCAGACTTGGATGTCAGTGTGGATTTCACTTGGATGCCACAGATGCCCTGTATGAATAATCCCTTACAGTTAACCTCCCTGCTTAACCCTCCCAACATCCCCGTAAGCTCCTATGCATGGGAAGTTTTGCCTCCTCCCACAGACCAGGATGGTGAAGAAATCGAATTGGACCTAACCGAAGAACACTTATTACTGCCTGCTGACGCAACGGGTGAACAAAACATCACTGTAAACCTTACTGTGACCTTGGCAGATGGCAGTACGGAAACAGTATCTTATCCCATAACCTTTCAGGAAAACAACCTGCAAGCCAGCTTTACGCCTTCGGATACAACGACCTGTTTGACCTGTCTTGATCTCAATGAAATGCTAGATGTCCAATCTGGTGAGGAAGGGCAAGGCGGTGGCTCCGGAGGAGGTGGTATCGGAGGAGGTGGCCAAGGAGGCGGCTCCACTTATGAGTATTTCTGGTCCAATAAAAAAGAAGAGGGATGGATAGCTGAAGGAGCCAATGAAGTCTGTGAACCGGGTACATACTGGGTACTGGCCCGCGAACCAGGTTCTTCATGTTATGTATATGCGGAAACCACCGTTAAAATGTGGGATCCTGTAGCCAATGAAAAAGTAAATGACCAAACCAATAATATTTGGTATTTCGGCAATGGCGCAGGCCTAGACTTTAACCCAGATCCAGACGACCCCAATGCGCCTGTTCCCAGACCTGTAGAAGATCCGGGATTTACATGGGATTTACCAGCCGGGACCACCACCATCTCAGATCAGGCAGGCCAAGTACTGTTTTATACGGATGGACAGACTGTTTGGGACCTTAACGGCAATCCCATGCAAGGCGGAGAGGACATAGGTGGCGACAACAGTGCCTCCCAAAGTGTCATTGCAGTAAAGGTTCCCCAAGAACAAACCCTGTACTATTTGTTCACTACAGAATCAGCATCGGGGGGATCAAATCAGGTCAAATTCTCTCTAGTAGACATAAAAGGTGAAAACCAGCAGGGAATCGGCAGTGTAGTCAGTGGTAACAACTTCCTCTTCGATCCAGCCACCGAGCAATCTGCTGCTATCAGTTCGGGGGATACGACTTGGGTAATGTTTCATGAAATGGGCAATAACACCTTCCGTGCCTATCCAGTCACCTCACAAGGAGTAGGACAATCTATCAATAGTTCCGTAGGCAGTAACCATGACTTTGGCACGGGTGTAGGTGCCATGAAATTCAGTCCGGACGGGGAAAAGCTGGCAGTTACAGTGGTGGACGCAAACGGCTGTAGTAAAGTCGACGTATTTGACTTTGATGAACAAACCGGAGAACTCAGTGAGTATGCCACCATTGACTTGGGCTGTGATGACGAAGTTTATGGCTTGGAGTTTGGCAGTGATAGCAACAAAATCTTCGTCTCCTATCAAAATGGTGAGGGGATTGAAGAAATCCCTATTCAAGGAGTCACATTGACCGATGATACTGACCCAAACAATCCTGTGACCAGTGTCTGTCCAAATTGTTTCGAGAACGCCAATAGCCAAGCAGCAATAGAACAATGTATACAAGACAGTAGAACGACGCTTTCAGGGAGCAGCGGAAGTAACTTGGGTGCCCTGCAAATGGGACCTGACGGCCAGATTTATGTCTCGGTCGTCGGAGCACCACAGGTTGGCACCATCCAACCTGGCAATGACTGTAATACCAGCTTTTATAATGAACAAGGGCCGACTACCAGTTTAGATGGAAGTGCTACCAACAACCTAGGACTACCTTCCTATGTCCAAAACTCGGGAAGCAATGTCCCAGATCCTGAAATCGCCGGTCCCGACAGGGTTTGCTTGGAAGATGGCCAGGCTTTTGTAGAATTTGAAGGAGCTGGTGAGCCTGATATTGACTTCTATAACTGGACCATTACCGATAGCAATAACGCTACCATTTTCACCTACAGTGGTGAAGGGGATGATTTTCAAAACATGGAGTATACCTTTGACTCAGCAGGCGTCTATACGGTCTTATTGGACGTGGAAAGATGTGGTAATCCTGATTATTATGCTGGCAGTCTGGAAATAGAAGTGGTAGCTCCCCCAACGATCACACTCCAGGATGACATTACGCTTTGTGCAGGAAATACGGTAACCCTTACAGCAATAGACGGCTACGATCCCAATGAGGGGCTTTACACATTTGAATGGATCAATGCGCAGGGTGAGATCCTAGGAGATAGTACGTCCAATTCCATAGATGTTTCGGAAGAAAGCATCTATACCGTAACAGTCAATCATATCATTCCGGCAGACGCAGACTCCACCTTTCAGTCATGCCCGGCCAGCTCATCAGTCTTTGTGGGGCCTGCATTTGACTTTGAACTTACTCAGGATGCAGAGGAATCATGTTATGAGGAAAATTATATCAACTTTGCTCCCGACACCCCTGTAAGTGGTGAATGGTCCTATCAGGTACAAGGAAGTACCGACCCTCCTACAATGCTGGGAACAGGATTTGAATGGGAAATAAATGTGGAAAGCCTACCTGGACCAGACCTATATGATATTATATTTAGAGCCGAAGACCCTATTCTTCCGGGTTGTGTGGTCGAGAAAAGGGTAGAACTTCGAGTGGACCCACTACCTGAATTCACCACCACTATTCTCAACAATGCCAGTGATTGTGCCACAGCAGATGGAAGTTTTGAAATCACCATGATGTCAGATGCACAAACGGTCACTGTAGAAGAAACAGGAGATAGCTTCACCAATGTAACTGACGGCCAAACTTTAGGCCCCATTACTGACCTTTTACCTGGAGTATACACCATAACTGCAGAGAATGATGGCTGTAAATTCATCGAAACAGTAAGCATCGAAAACCAAAACCCACCGGCAGGCTTTGAATATACTGTTACCGCTAATCCAGAAGAATGCGATGCAAATGGCATTGCGAATGGCAGTTTGATCATTACCTTGACAGGAAACATCTCCAACGGATCATACACCATCATCAATGAAGATGATGGAGAGCAACTCACCGGTACGATCTCAGGCAGCGTTACAGTCCCCCTTTCAGATGGCACCTATGCCCTTGAAGTTTCGGACCCTAATAATTGCGCTGTTCCTGATCCACAAAATTATGTGATCGACCCTAAAGTTCCTGTAGGCTTTACCGTTCCATCCAATCCGGTAGCCTGTGAGGCATTCTATTTTACTCCTGAACCTGCCGTAGGCATAAATTATACCATTACAGGACCAGCGGGTACAATTATTTCGCCCGAAGCCAATGGTGTTTATATCCTTGATATAGAGGGATTGTACACGGTATTTGGAGAGGATCCGAATGGAATTGATTGCCCTAGAACCAGGGAAATGAACCTCACCATCAATGACCAAGTTCAATTTACCCTGCCGGCACCCGATTATGATTGTGATGATGGAGCACTGTACACTGCTGAATTGGGGCCTGGGCTGAATCCTTCGGACTATATTTTCCTCTGGAGAAATTCCATTGGAGAGATAGTAGGTAGAAACCAAAGCTTTTCTTCAAGTATTGAGGGCAACTATTCCTTGGATGTTCAGCCTAAAATTGGTACTCCATGCCCCCAAGCCCCTATCGAGTTTGTCGTGGAGCCGCTGCCAGAAAACGTTGATATCCAACTTAACTTGACAAACCCAATATGTGATGGTAATTCTGTGGCCACACTTACGGCCACTTATCCTGAACTGGGAAATATCCAAGCCGAAACGCGCTGGTTTACGGTAGACAATAATAATATCAGCACCTATATACCAGGGCTGGATGGTATGGATGAAATAACTGTAACTGAACCGGGCACCTATCGCGTAAGACTGATAGCGGAAGCATTTGGCAGATTATGCTCTATTGGAAATGATAAAATAACAGTATTGGCCTCTGAGAACCGTCCTCCAATATTAGATGACACCTATACCATCTGTGCCATTGAAGGGGTGACAGAAACTTTAGATTCATTGGGTAATTGGGATACCTTTGAATGGTATCTTGACGATGAACTGGTGAGCACAGATTCCATTTTCACCCCGACCTTGCCAGGTAATTACACTTTAATGTTAAGTGACATTGCAGGCTGCTCTTTTGTGGATACCTTTGAGGTCATAGAAGACTGTAGACTAAGAATCGTCTTCCCTGAAGCACTTATTCCTGAAGATCCCAACAGAAACTTTGTCGTATACGTCAATGACTTCGTTGATGAAATCAGTGTATTGATCTATAATAGATGGGGAGAATTGATCAAACATTGTATAGAACAAAATGTGCCAGGAAACTCTCCTTTCTGTACTTGGGACGGCACCGTAAATGGTAAAAAAGTCCCCGTAGGAACCTATCCGGTCATTATTAAGTTTAATAGCGAAGAACAAAATATAGAGAGAACCATAAAAAAAGCTATAGTAGTAGTAGAATAAAAATATGATTGCAATAATATCCCCCGCTAAAACTCTTGATCTTAGCACCACTGATATTTCCTTGGCATCCCAGCCTGATTTTAAATCTGATATCAAAGCCTTGGTATCCATCATGAAAAAAAAATCCTCCTCAGACATCCAAAAGTTGATGAAGGTAAGTGAAAACATTGCCCAGCTCAATGAGGAAAGATACCAAAATTTCAGTGCTGACTTTAACGTAGAAAATTCCAAGCAGGCACTTTTGGCCTTCAAAGGTGATGTGTACAAAAGCATGGATGTAGATAACTATTCCGAAGAAGACCTGAACTTTGCACAGGAGCACCTTAGGATTCTTTCAGGACTTTATGGTTTGCTAAAGCCAATGGACCTAATACAACCTTATAGATTGGAAATGGGTATTTCCCTGAAAAATAAAAAAGGTAAGAACCTTTATGAATACTGGGGAACAAAGATTTCCAAAGCCTTAAATGAATTGGCTCAAGGAGAAGCTATCATTAACCTCGCTTCTCAAGAATACGCCAAAGCTGTTGACAAAAAATCCTTGAAATCACGATTGATCAATGTAAATTTTAAAGAACATAGGGATGGTAAATACAAGATCATCGGCATCTTTGCCAAGCAAGCAAGGGGCTTAATGGCTGACTATATCATCAAAAACCAAATTACTGAGCCAGAGAAAATCAAACTATTTAATGTGGATGGATATGAATTTTCTGCTCCACAAAGCACGGAAAACGAATGGATCTTCGTTAGATAAGTAATTGAAGTCCTAACTCAAGTAAGGCCAGCGGGAAAGCACTTAGTCCAACCTGCTGGCTTTAGTATTTATTGCCCAAAAATGAAAAAAGAAATAAGCCTGTTGATGCTCATAGGACTATTGATTTTCAGTTCATGCGCCAGTATTACCAAACATAGCGCAAGAAGTGAAAAAGGCCTTGCCAGCTATTATGCCAATAAGTTCGACGGAAGAAAAACTGCAAGTGGTGAACGCTATCATCACAGCAAATTGACGGCTGCGCATAGAAGCCTGCCGTTTGGGACTATGGTAACAGTGGAAAACCTTAGAAACGGAAAAACGGTAAAAGTCAGAATTAATGATAGAGGGCCTTTTGTCTCCGGCCGGGTAATCGACCTTTCCAAAAAAGCAGCAAAAAGAATCGACATGATACGGGATGGAGTGGTTCCAGTCAGGATAAAATATTAGCAAGCAACTGTTCACCAAATTGTTACAATAACCTGATCGACAAAAAAAGGCTGCCTCATAAGAAGCAGCCCTAACAGTTATAGTCACTAAATTTTAAGAATATTAAGGTTCCAAGGCTTTTACACCAGGAAGCTCTTTGCCTTCCATATATTCCAGTAGAGCTCCTCCACCGGTGGAAACAAAAGACACATCTTCTCCTAATCCAAACTTATTCACTGCAGCAGCAGAATCACCACCACCGATCAAGCTAAATGCTCCTGCTTTGGTTGCCTCCACAACTGCATCAGCAATCGCCTTGGTGCCTTTGTCAAAGCTGGACATTTCAAATACACCCATTGGACCATTCCAAAGGATTGTTTTAGAGTTTTTCACCACGTCAGCAAAAAGGACCCTAGTTTCTTCTCCAATATCCAAGCCCATCCATCCGTCAGGAATTTGTCCGCTTTTAGAAGTTCCTTGTTCAGCATCATTGGCAAAATCAGTAGAGATCACATTATCCAATGGTAAATAAAGGTTAACCCCCTTTGCCTTTGCTTTTTCTACCAATTCCAGCGTCAATGGCATTTTATCTTCTTCCAATAAAGAATCACCAATGGTTCCTCCTTTTGCTTTAGCAAAGGTATAAGACATACCTCCACCAATGATCAGGTTATCCACCTTGTCCATCAATTTCTCGATGATCAAGATTTTATCGGAGATTTTTGCCCCTCCCATGATGGCCGTAAATGGCCTCACTGGATTGCCCAACACCTTATCAGCATTTTCCAATTCAGAGAGCATCAAATAACCACATACTTTATCATTGAAATACTCAGCCACAATAGCTGTAGAAGCATGTGCACGGTGAGCAGTACCGAAGGCATCATTTACATAAATATCTCCAAGGCCAGCCAATTTCTGGGCAAACTCAGCATCACCTTTCGTTTCTTCTTTATAGAATCTCAAGTTTTCCAAAAGTAAAACTTCACCTCCTTTAAGGCCTGCAGCCAATTGTTTTGCTTCATCACCAACACAATCAGGCGCAAATTTCACAGGACGGTCCAAAGCCTTTTCCAAATCCAATAAAATATGCTTTAGAGAGAATTTGTCCTCAGGCCCCTCCTTGGGACGACCAAGGTGGGACATCAAAATCACGCCACCACCATCTTTCAAAATTTTGTTGATGGTCGGCAAAGCTGCCTGGATCCTGGTATCATCTGTTACATTGAAATCACCGTCCAATGGAACATTGAAATCTACTCTTACTAGGGCTTTTTTACCTTCAAAGCTAAGGTTATCAACAGATTTTATCCTACTGTTCATGGTTAAATAGGTTTTAATATGATTTTTAATTTCTAATATAATTTGAAAAAAGCTATTTGGCAGAAGCTCTTCTCAGACGGTCATTGATCGCTTTGCCCAGCCCCTTTTCGGGCAGCTCCTCTGACAAAATCACCGACACATCCTGTTGGTCCAAATATCGCATGGCAGCAAATAGTTGCTGGGCGGCCTCCTTAAAATCCCCCTTTTCACTAAGCACAATTTGATTTCCCTCAGCAATACCTTCATATTTCTTCTGAAAGCTCAACACTCCAAATTGCTTTCCCTTTTCCATATAATAAGGTACCAATTGTTCTAAATCTCCCAAAATAAAAGGCTTCCTAGGCGCATAATGACTTTTTAGCATCCCTGGAGATTTTGGATTACTGCTAGACTGCGGTAAAATCAACACATTTCCTACCACCTCTTTGATGGCTGACACTTCCACGCCCCCAAGCCTGTAAATGATAATTTGCCCCTCTTCTACTCCCACAATGGTACTCTCCAATCCCACCTCACACTTTCCTCCATCTAGCACATATGGAATCTTACCTTCCAACTGATCCACTACATGGGATGCTTGGGTAGGGCTAATATAACCAAATGGATTGGCACTTGGTGCAGCCAAAGGAAAATCCAGGGATAATAATAACGCTCTGGTCAATGGATGGCTAGGCACCCTAACCGCCACCTGATCCAAACCACTGGTCACCAAATCGGGAACAACATTCTTTTTGGGCAACAATAGCGTGAGTGGTCCCGGCCAAAACCTATCTGCCAATTCTACTAATTCAGGTAATAATCCAGTAGTATAAGACTGGATCTGATCTACGCTGCCTGTATGAACGATCAAAGGATCAAAGCTAGGCCTATTCTTGGTTTCAAAAATCTTAGTAACCGCCTCAGGATTTAAGGCATTTCCTGCGAGACCATAAACCGTTTCCGTAGGTATTCCTACTAGATCTCCTGCCTCTAGGATCTCCTTTGCCTTGGTTATATCTTTTCCGATCGTTGTCATTCAGAAGCTGTATCACAAAATTCATCAATCCATTCCTGAGCATCTGAATACCCAAGACTCAAGGCCTTCTTCAGGTGCATGCAGCCTTCTTCTTTCTTTCCCAGTGCGCTCATTTGGGTAACACCAAGGAGGTAAAAAGCAGGGCCATTTTGGTCATCAAGCGCCACCGCTCTTTCCAAGGCATTAATGGCTTCTAAGGGATTATTATTTCCCAATAGGGCTTTTGCTCGGTTAAAATGTACTAAAGCCTGATTGGGATCCACCTGTAAGGCCATATCAAAATCCAGGATAGCATCTTCATATTGCTCCATACCTAGCAATGCCAGGCCGCGATTATAATAAATATCTGTTTGGTTGGGGTCAAGGGCACTGGCCATATTATAATTTTTGACCGCATTCTTAAACTCCTTTTTTTCCAGGAGTGCATTGCCTAAATTCAAATAAGGCTTATAAGAAGTAGAATCTATTTCCTTGGAAGTCTCAAAAGCAGCTATTGCCTCATCCCATTGCTCCAGTTCAAAAAAGGCTACCCCCCTGGCATTATGGGCCGCGGTATTCTTTGAATTTTTCACGATCACTTTATCAAAATAACTGATCGCTTCTTGGTAATTTCCACTTCGCAGTTCTTTGACTCCCGCATCGTAAAGTTCCTGCTCTGAAGGGGAGCAAGCCCAAAACATCAACATCAGCAAAGGCAATATTAGTAATTTTCTCACTTTTGGTAATTTTTCAGACAAAGATAAGAATTATAAATGATCTGACAGATTATTAGAACAATCTTTACCAAATATCTAACAACCAGTCATAATCAATCAATTAGCAACCTCAAAAAAACAGCATGCCCAGCAGCCCAAATCCTAAAATGAAAGATAAACTTATTAAAAAACCAATTCTGATTTGCTGGTTTTTTCCAACATCCTAATGATAGAATCATTACTATTCACCACATCAGGAACAGTCTCAAAGCTCACCCAGGCCAAATCCTTACTTTCCTCGCTAATGGTCAAGGGCTCGTCCATGGCAGCTTCCACCAGAAATCGCACATCATAATGGTAATGCTGCTGCTCTTTGGCATTGGCTGGAATCAAATGCTTATCAATATCAAAAATAAAGGAATCCACCAGCTTTAATGAAATCAATCCGCTTTCCTCTTTTGCTTCGGTCATGGCCACCTCCATCAGGTTATCGTTTCCATCTGCATGTCCGCCCAATTGCAACCAGCGATTTAATTTTCTATGGTGTGTCAGCAGCGCATGGGTCCTGGTTTTGTTCACTATCCATGCCGACGCAGTAAAATGCCCTTCTGACCTCTCCCTTGAAAAGGCCATTGGATCATCTGCAAGTGCTATAAAGTCATTGATAAAAGATTTTTCCTCCTCAAATGGAGTCCGGTAATTGTTTAATATTTTCTTAAGTCCTTCTCTATTCATGTTTATTGGGGTGATTAAATATTGCTTCAATAAAGGAATCAAACGATTTGGCTTTGGTATACAGCCTGTCAGAATAAACCGTGACGAGGATTTTTATCATCTGGGGCTGATGGTTAACCAATACTTTTTCGATAGTAACATTTCCAAAAAGCTGCTCCGTTTGATCCGCCATTAAGGTTGGCTTGGGCTTAAGGTATTGCTTCTCTGTAATATTGATTCCCTGCTTCTTTTCTTGAACAGATCGTTCAATACTTACACGATCATATCCTAAAGCTAACATTCGCTCGCCAAATGCAAAGAAAAGCTGGTAAAAATTTTCGGAATTAAAGGGAAAATCATAAAAAATTGCGATTCCATTGGCGTATGGCGAACGGTATATCTGAATTTCAGGATTTGATACTTCTCCTATTTTCTCCAAATGGTAACTGGAATAAATAGATTCAAATAACTTTTTCCCCTCTGCTGATCTCATCCATTGCTGTACATTGGCTTTGTCCTCAGGGCCATATTTCGCGTTTTCCCGATGACTGATCGTCTCCTTATCCTTTGGAAAAAGCTTATTCAAGATATTTTCTACAAATGTCATTCAGCGTTTTTCTTTATTCTTCCATCTTCCAAGCTTATCAAAAGCCCTTCCTCTTCCATTTGTCGAAGCAGTTTTAAGGCTTCATCATCCTCATGACTAAATCCAGCTTCTGACAAGAGCTCTTTATAGGTAAACAAAGCTCCTGTATTTAAAGTTTTCAATAACTTTTGCCTCATCTCCACAAGATGCCCTACTAGGTCTCCTGCCCTTTTATTTTCTAAACAAACGTCACAGACGCCGCAAGGTTCATCTTTTTCTTCCCCGAAATAAGACAATAGCTGTAGGGTCCTGCAAAGGACGCCATTTTCTATATACTGGACCATGGATTTGGCCTTTGCCACACTATTCTCCCGCCTTTCACTGATCCGCTTTACATTAAGCGGCAACCTCCCCGCATCAAAACGGGGCGTTAAAAATGTTACTTGTGGTTTGTCCTTTTTCTTATTATAAGCTCCTATGCCCAAATTTTCCATCCGCTCCAAAAGCTTGACCACCTGCCCCTCGGACACATTCAGGATACCCGCTATTTTTTCCTCATTGATTTTGATATACTCGGTAAAAAGCTCCCCCCCATGCATCCTTAGCAGTACCTTGATCAATGGATCCAAACTTGCCTGTGCGATCTGATAACCATAAAGCTCCTTCTGATCTACCAAAAAATGAAACGAACTGGCACTATAAAAACCTTCGTTCAATTCTACCAGGCCTTCTTCCTGCAAAATCTTCAGCGCATGGTACGTCAGCAAAACATCCAAATTATAAATATTGGTAAATGTCGTAATCTCAAAATCATAACTCACCATCAAACTGCTGCCTACAGCTATCCGGTAATAATTGGCCAAACTCTGATAAACCCTTTTGATAAATTCAATAGGTGGATAAGCCTGCTCTGCCCGTTCCTGAAGCAGCTCCAAATCCCGGTCTTGATAAAGGATGACCGCAAACGCCTTCCATTCATCACGACCAGCCCTACCTGCTTCTTGGTAATAGTTCTCTAAATTCTCAGGAATGTCCGCATGGATCACCACTCTCACATCAGGCTTGTCTATCCCCATCCCAAAGGCATTGGTTGCCACCATGACCCTGATTTTGTTGTTTTTCCAATCCAATTGCCTAAGTTCCCGGCTTGCCTTATCCAAACCGGCATGATAATAGGTTGCCGAAATCCCCAACTGATGCAAGGCAAGGGCCAAATCCTTACAGCCTTTTCTGCTTCTCACATACACAATGGCCGCCCCATTGACACGTTTCAGAATTTCAACGGCTTTCTCTAGCTTATTCTCCACCTTTCTGACCGCATAACTCAGGTTCTTTCTGGCAAATGACTTGACAAATAAATTGGGGGACTTCAATGCCAGTTTCTCCACTATATCCGTCCTGACTTTTGGAGTGGCAGACGCTGTCAGGGCTATAAAAGGAACATCTGGCTGATACTCCCGCAATTTGGCTATTTCCAAATAAGGAGGCCTAAAATCATAACCCCACTGTGAAATACAATGCGCTTCATCTATTGCAATAAGGCTGACCGTCATCTTCTTGAAACGCGCTATAAATAAATCAGTCCTTAAACGCTCAGGGGACACATACAGGAACTTATAATTACCATATATGCAATTGTCCAATGTAGTATCAATTTCCCGCTTGCGCATACCAGAGTAAATGGCCGTCGCCAAAATCCCTCTTTGACGCAAATTATCTACTTGGTCCTTCATCAAGGCTATTAACGGGCTGACCACTACACAAACCCCCTCTTGCATCAGGGCCGGTACCTGAAAACAAACGGACTTCCCCCCACCTGTAGGAAGCAGGGCCAAAGTATCCTTTCCACTGGCTACAGAAAGGACAATATCCTGCTGCATCGGTCTGAAATCATCATAACCGAAAACCTTTTTTAATACTGATAATGCTTTTGTTTTCAACTTACCACTCAATTGTCTTTTTCTCCAGAAAAGCCGCAATCCCTTTTTTACAGTCCTCTGTTCCCCTGGCTTGGGCATTCATATGGGCAGCATAATCCAATGCATCTTCAAGGCCCATCTCCTGAACCTTTGCAATCATCTCTTTGGTCAGGGCAAGTGACTGACCGGAATTTTGTTTTAACAAACCTTCTGCAAATCCCCTTACTTTCTCCTCCAGCTCTCCAGCATCATACACTTCATTTACCAAGCCCAATGCCTTTGCTTTTTCTCCCGACACCAATTCTCCTCCCAAAAGTAAACTTTTGGCAGCGCCTTCTCCTATTTTTCGAAGTAAAAACACCAAAACCATCGCAGGAACAAACCCTATCCTCACCTCAGTATATCCCATAAAAGCAGCAGGAACCACAAAGGAAAAATCACATACCGATACCAGGCCACATCCGCCAGCTATGGCATGCCCATGCACTTGAGCAATTACCACTTTCGGAAAAGTATAAATCTTATAAAAGAGCTCCTTTAAATGCCTGCTATCAGCTAAATTCTCCTCAAAATTATTAAGCTGCATATTCTTTATATCTTCAAGATCGGCACCAGCACAAAACACTTTTCCTTCTCCCTTCAAAATGACCACCCTCACTTCAGCATCCTTTTCTAGCGCATCAAAAGCCGCTATCAAACGCCCTACCATTTCTCCATTAAGTGCATTTCGCTTTTCAGGACGGTTCATAATGACATAAGCTATCCGCCCTTGTTTCTCTATGACCACATGATTTCCCATAATTTAGATGTCTTGGTTAGTTGAAGATAGGTGGAGTAAGCTGTTCTTCCAAAAATTTAATTTCCTGTCCCCAAAATAATTTTATAGGCGCTTTCTCCTAATTTCAAATTATCCCTTTTTGCCAAAACCTTCCAGCCCCCCTCCTCAAAAAAGGACAATTCCCCTACCGGTAAAGTACTCAAGTCAAGTACCCCCTTATTGATCAAAAGGGATTTACCATCTGGCAAATACACCCGTCTTTGATCGCCCTGCCCCTCACTTTTCAATTCAAAAACAGCTTGATTTACTAGATAAGCCCTATGGGGCTCGACTTTAAATTCCTTCTCTTTGGATGGTAAATTCCAATTGATTTTGTACAGCTTCCCCTTATTAAAATAGTCCATGGCCATACCTTCCCTAAGACAATAGACATATAGTTCATTTTTCTGCGCCTTCAAAAACCACTTCATATAATACTGAGCAATGCCCAAAAAACAAACAATGAAAAACACAAAAGCATAAGTCTTTCTTCTATACTCATAAACATAAAACACACAAACCACTCCCAGCCAAAATAGCAGCATCCCTGCCAGGTCTATATATATCCCCTCTGTTTGAGCAAAAGGTAAGTCCTGAATGCTAAAAATAAGATAGTTCAAAACCCTCACCACTCCTTCCAGTAAACCGGTCAAAAGAGGAAAGGAAAAGTCAAAAATCAATAACAATAAATAGGGCAGCCCCAAGGCCATGATCAGAAATGCTCCAGGAATAGCCCACAGATTGGCCAACAAACCATAATTAGGAAAAACATGAAAATAATAAGCTGAAATGGGAAATGTAGCCAGTTGAGCAGCAATACTTACTGAGCTTATCTCCCATAAATAATACAGCAACTTATTTTTGGGCAACCATAATCTTCTGATTCTTGGCTGCAAAACCACTATACCTAGCACCGCAGCATAGGAAAGCTGAAACCCTACTTCGTAAATAATGAAAGGCTGAAGAACCAGCAATACCACCGCAGATAAAGCCAAAGAATTAATGATGGATGGAGAGCGGGACATGACTTGGGCCAAAGACAAAATGGTGAACATACTAGCTGCCCTCATAACCGAAGGGGACAATCCAGTAAGCAAAGCATAAGCCCATATTAAAAGTACAATAACGGACAATATAACCAACCGTTTCCCTTGGGAAGATTGCACAGGCTTAAAGAAAAGAAAAAAGAAGCCATAAATCATGCCCACATGCAAGCCAGAAACGGCCAGAATATGCATGGTTCCTGCCTTGACATAAGCATCACTTAGGGCTTCGTCCAAATCTTGTTTCTCTCCCAATAAGAAAGCTTTCAAAACTTGTGCTACCTGTCCATCTTTTATCTCTCTGTCAATGACTATCATGGCATTGTCACGAATGTTACTGATCCATGAATAAATGGGCTGTTCGTTCACTTTGCCCAAAACCGATAGGCTCTTACCGACAAATTGACTATGATAAATCTGTTTATTGGCCAAGAATCCCCTATAATCAAATTCTTTTGGATTGCTTGGCGGAGCTAGTTTCTCAGGTTTCCCCTGTAACCAAAGGACATCCCCAATATGAAGCACTGAGTCCAGCCGATGATATATCATCACCTGCCCGCTCGCTTCAAAATACCCACGGGGAGTTTTTACTGTTTTCACCGCTACCTTATTGGCAATGGAATTTGATTTTTCCCGATCTGAGGATAAAACAACCGCCATATACCCCTCTACCTCCTGAAACCCCATCAAATGATTGGGTTCATTGCGCTCATCCGCTTGATAAGCCAAGTAATAACCGCTAAGCATCAACATAAAATAAGCCAAGACGGGATAGCACCATTTATAGGCAAATCCTCTTTTACTTAACTGCCCAATGGCCAAGGTGAAATAAAGCAGTAACAACAGGACAATCCCCCATATCAGTGCTTCATTATTGAAAAAATGAAAGTGGGGATAGCTTAGAATACCTAAAGCAATAAATGCGAAATAGCGCAAAAATGGGAATTCATTAAATTTCATGATAAAAAAGTTTACCTGTAATTTAAGAAGTCCTTCGATAAATCTCAAGTCAAAAAAAAACTGTTCCAAAATCCGACTTATCAAAAGTCACTTTGGAACAGCCTACACAATGGTTTTATTTGATAGTAAGTTTTAGAATCTATAGCCAATACTTACACCAGCATTCAGTTCAACTGCAGAAAACCTATCTTTAACTTCATCACTAAAACCTCTTGCTAAATTCACATAAGGCGCAATGGCAAACTTGTCTCCTTGAACAAATTTATAACCTGCTCCAATGCCCAACATCGCACTGTTCATATCCGTTTCCATCATTGGATTATTATCCTTAACCTCCTGAAAATCCCCAAAACGGTATTTGAAAAAAGGATATACATATAGGCTCCCATCACTATAATCATTCAGGAAATAAAAATTATAGGAAAACAACAAACTATTGGTATTGTACTCTTTGGAGTCATTTTCTGAATTATACCCAAAACGATCATTGATAAGATACTCAACCCCAATGGACTGGTTTTGCTCAACAAAATACTCATATCCAATCTCTACAGAGCCTTGAATTATCGTATTGAGGATATTGAGCTTGATTTCACTTTTATTATACTCATCTTCTGATTGGGCCTTAGCTTGTAAAAAGAACCCAAATAACATTAAAACTAGTAGTAACTTTTTCATATGGATTAATTAAATAATTGACACTGTCTATCGAAGCAAGTAGTGGACCAAAACAACAACTATGAAAATGTTTTTTCCATTTTATAGTGCTGTATATCACATTCGGTAAATATATCCCCTACCTTTCTAAAACCAAATTTTTCATATAAAGGAACAGCCCCCAACTGTCCATGCAAATAAAGTAGCTTATCCTTTGCTTGCGAATTCCCCTGAATGTCCCGCAGCACCGCAGCGACCAAAGCCTGTCCGATCCCTTTTCCTCGAGCTGCTTTTAGCACGGCAAAGCGCTCCAGTTTCACACCCTTTTCGGTAAAGCGCCACCTAGCAGTCCCGACGGCATGCCCCTCCAAGCTGGCCAAAAAATGAGTGGAAGTTTCCTCAAACTCATCGTATTCCTCTTCCCTGTCTACCTTTTGTTCTTCTACGAAAACCTCTTCTCTGATTTTAAAAACCTGCTCAAGATCCACTTTATTCTGAACCTTTTTGACTTTTATATTCATCTTTGAGTTTTTCCTTTTCCAAATCATCTTTATCGTAAGCCTCAATAATGGATTTTACCAACCTGTGACGAATCACATCCTTTCCGCCTAACTTCACCAAACCAATTCCCTTCACATCTTTCAATACACGAAGTGCTTCTCTCAATCCCGACTTTTGTTTACTCGGCAAATCCACTTGGGTCTGATCACCTGTAATGATCACTTTTGAATTAGGCCCCATTCTGGTCAAGAACATTTTAATTTGTTCTCTGGTCGTATTCTGGGCTTCATCCAAAAGTACAAAAGCATCATGCAAGGTTCTACCACGCATATAAGCCAACGGAGCGATCTCAATCACCCTATTTTCTTGGTAAAACTTCAGTTTTTCTGCAGGAACCATATCTCCCAAGGCATCGTAAATTGGCCTCAAATAAGGATCCAGCTTTTCCTGAAGATCACCAGGCAAAAAGCCTAGGTTTTCGCCAGCTTCCACTGCTGGCCGCGTAATGATGATCCGTTTCACCTCTCTGTTTTTAAGCGCCCTTACGGCCAAGGCTACTGCGATATAGGTTTTTCCGGTACCGGCAGGCCCAAGGGCAAACACCAAGTCATTCTTAAAAGCAGCATCCACCAATTTACGTTGATTACTGGATTTCGGTTTAATGACCAAGCCCTTATTGCCAAATACGATAATATCATTTTTATGCTCTTCCTCAAAGGGTACCCCCTCCAGGTCAATATACTCCTTTACATTCTCCGGGGTCACCTGACCAAAACGGTTAAAATGTTGCAAAAGCATATTAAGAACATCATTGATCCGAATAATTTCAGGTGCCATGCCCTGAATTCGAATTTCATTTCCACGCGAAACAATTTTGCTTTTTGGGAATGCCGCAGCTATTTGACGGATATTCTCATTTTCAGAGCCGAGAAAATCCAAAAGCGGGATATTTTCTAAAGTAATTACCTTTTCTACCAATCCGATATGATGTATTTAGCTTTGTCAGATTATTCTTAGACAAATAAAATTTCTATTTTTGTTTACACTTACAAAAGTACAAAATTTTAATTGACTTCGTTCCATGGCCTTAGTAACATTCCTGTCTGATTTTGGAGATTGTGATTATTATGTACCTGCAGTAAAAGCCAAGATGTTATCCATCAATCCTCAGCTGAATATCATCGATATTTCGCATAAAATTGACACTTATGACATCGCCCACGCTGCATTTGTACTAAGGTCGGTCTACAAAGACTTTCCCAAAGGGACCATTCACCTCGTAGCTCTCAACAGCACCAGCAGCATCACTTCAGGATTTATTGGCATCAAATTAGAAGAACACATCTTCATCGGCCCCAATAATGGCGTCTTGAGCATGTTGGCGGATTACGACCCAGGAATTGTAGTGCAATTTGCTGATATCCATGTAAAGGACAGCTCCTTTCCGGCAAAGGACATCCTTGCTCCCATTGCAGCAAAAGTAGCCAGCGGGGCAGCCATTCATGATTTTGGCGGTCCATTGAAGCAAATCAAAAAAATGATGCCCAGACAGATCAAAGCCACTAAAAAGCAAATCGTCGGTCATGTATTAAGGGTGGACAACTATGGTAACCTGATCACCAATATCCCCAAAGATGTATTCAACACCTTAAACCCAGGCAAATTCACCTTGGAGTTTAGCCGCGAGATACTGGAGAAAATCAACCAATCCTATGATAATGTAGAACCAGGTGATTGCTTTGCTTTTTTCAATAGCCTGGATTTACTGGAAATCGGAATTAATCATGGCCATGGAGCTGACCTTCTTGGCCTAAAATACGACAGTCCCGTAATGATTAACTTTCACAGAGAAGAAGATTAATTGAAAACGCATAGCATATTTTTTCTATGCTATGCGTTTTCCTTCCCGAAAGACCTTCCATTTTTTTGATTAAAATCACTTCCCGAAAAAACTTTTCACTTGAACTAAAAAAATCTTCTCTCCCGATTTTTAAGCTACCCAAACCAAAGAAACACCACTAAGCAACAGGTGTACAAACACTTAACATCAAACCAACAAAAATCGGCTTTAGACAATCTGATAATCGAAAAAATTAATTTGAAAAAAAATCAAAATATCTAGGCTCCAGCTATTGCACAAGAAAAAATCTTTGTCCATATTTGCATCCCATTCAGGAAGGAATGGAAACAAAACGAGAGAGAAATTACTCCAATGTTTTGACAAAAATGATTGAACATACCATGTCACTAAGCTCAAGTGGCGGAATTGATAGACCTGCCTTTGCCGGCAGGCAGGCGCTTTGGATCAAGGCCTGTGAAATAAATATTTTGATCCCTGTTGGTAAAAGTACCGCAGCATATGCCCAGGTGGCGGAATTGGTAGACGCGTTGGTCTCAAACACCAATGCCTTCGGGCGTGCCGGTTCGACTCCGGCCCTGGGTACACAAAACCCCTTCAGATGGAAATCAGAAGGGGTTTTTCTATTTTTTGCTAAACTATTGCTAAACCATTTCTTTTTGCCTTAAAATAAAAGTGACTTTCACTATTAACCTTATCAAAAATATCACTTTTATTCAGCGCATTCTATTTCAAAAAAACAAGTACATGCTAAAAATCTAATTTGCCTATTAATTTCATTTAGCTTTCAGAGAAATTTTCATGGTAAATTCTAAATAATCAATATTCTAATAATTTCACCATAAAAGAAAATAAAAAAGGCCACTCAACAAATTGAGTAGCCCAAAATCTAAATTTCTTGGCAAAAGGTTATCCATAAAGATACTTGTGGACTACTTTTACAAACCCCCTCTTGGTTTCTGCCTTGCCGATGACCTTGGTACCAGTAGTATCAATTTCTTCGACTTTCACAGAGCTGCAGCCCTTTTCGAGGTAGAATTTTTTGGCACCCCATATCGTTTCATACCTATACGAACTACCATGTTGCGCCCACGAGAGCACAGATTTAGCGATTTCTCTTTTTATTTCGCTCATTTAAAAGTAATAATTAATTAAAAAATAATAGAAAAAATATCTCTCAAACGTAATCTCACTACTACATCTGGACCAACATTAACCAAATATCATCTTTCAATAGTTCCCTCTGATTCTACTTTATTTATTTTTTTCCTTTTGTATCCAATAGATATGACTTAAGGTATTCAATTAACCATTTGGTTTAATAAAAATCCCTTTCATTTATTCATCAAGGGCCAACATTATCTTAACCCCAGCATTTTTGATATATGGGTCTTATAAAGAAAAAAAGATATTAAAAAATCACCCCTAATTTGAGTATATATTACACGTACTAAAACTACCTTCGATGCCAGCTTTAAACATTTCAAAATTAAGGGCAAAAATAAGCCTACTTTCAACCATGAATTACATCACCAAATAAGGGTTGGTTCTTATACCTTATTTGATGATGTGATTTTACTAGGTTCCATCAAGTCATTCATTTTTTTCTCCACTAGCTTAGACAAGCTATCTTGTAACTCTAATTTACCCGATTCTTCCATCAATTGATTAAATCTCTTGTTCCATATTTTGTAGGTGCTTTCAGAAGCTTTTTGTTTTACAAACTTTCTATCAACCGGATTCCCCATTAACCTTTTAATTTGATAATCCTTAAAATCATCGTTTACAGTCACTCCAATAGCAGTTGAAAACAAAACCCTTTCAACAAGCAAGATTAACTCAAATAATATTTGTGTAATCCAAGAAGTACCCAATAAATCCGCAGGCCTATACACATGAATAGGCGTATGCTTTCGTTTATGGACATAGCTCATTAACATTTCCTGCTCCACCCGTAATGTTGGTCCAATCATCTGCCTATCATGCTCCCAAACCTCAAATTGCTTGTTATAGATTTTAAATCGTGTATTCGTTTTCTTAATATATTTTCCATAGCAATGATGTTTCCTGCCACCCTTCATATCCCCAAAAAAATCAGGACCTAACATTAGACAGTATGGAAAGAACTCATTTGAATCAACCATTAAGTTACACCCAATTGTCATTCTAATTATTTTGGCATCCAAAAACTCCTTCCCAAAACGTTGTACAAAAATCTGAATTGTCTTTATAATTTCGTCATGGGTATAGTCCCCATAATTATTCCCATGGTAAAACTTATGCCAGGAGTTTTTTATCAAAAGGAAATCACTATTCATTTCAAGCCTCAACCCTTTCCAATTCCCCAAATATTTGGTTACAATACCATGCCTAAAAACGGGACTGAAAGTTATGTCATAATATACAAACTGTTGGGGCAACCTTTCCTTAACTATACTAGGCGAATCAACTTCCATCTTGACTACTAAGTCATCAATCACCCCCAGCCTCCTCTCTTTTTTGATAAAAACGTAATTCCAAAACATCCTTGTTCATTTTTCGGAAAGACAAGGAATAATTTAAACCTAAAGAAGAAAGAAAAGGAGATTGGACAGTAGAGTACCAATCCCCAATTTCTTCAGATTGTGCAATAAACACTTTAGATCCCTTGCATTCCCCTGTGCTCATCAATACCGAATATTTAGCTCCAAACATACTAAGGAGATCTGGAAGGGACTCTATTATCCCAAAAACCTTTACAGCATCTAAGCCCATATTTTGCCATTCTGCCCATTGGTATTTCCCAGTGGACAATTTGAGATAATAAGCTGAAAAGAATGGTGTTTTTCCAAAAACCAGCTTATCCGTCCTACTCATGATTAAGTGGCTTCATAGCCTTTTCAATATCCGACCTTAAAAAATAAACCCTATTACCAATCCCGTAGCTTTGAAGCTTGCCTTTCTTGACCCAATTATGTAAAGTGCTCAATTCAATTTTAAGCATATCAGCCACTTCTTTTCTAGAAAGATACTCTTCGGGCTGATCAGGCTTGAATTCCTTTTTTAACTCTTGGAAATGTTTTAAAAAGAGGACAGAAAAACGGTCTTCCACCTCTTCAAGTGTCATTTCAAATAACTGTAGTTTTTTCATGAGTATTTTTTTGATTACTCATGCAAGGTCAAAAAGTGACCGTATGGTTACCAGTACGAAATCGTATGATGGATAAAATTTAGTGTTTTTTAAATTCTAATTGATTTAATACCATATTATATACGCTTGATCTTTTATCTGTTTCCATATTTTTGAGGGTTTTAAATTGTCCCAAGTCAGCTATTCCAAACTCTTCTTCTGACTCAACCTCCTTCTTAAAGTAATCCTGGGTGCATACAATAAACCCATCCTTTTTCATCATCCTATATATGAAAGCAATATCAGTCTTTGATTTTCCTATCTTCGAATTCTTAATTAATTCACAAAACAGTAAATATCCATCATCAACAAATACATTTTTGAATTTCCTTTTCTTTTCTTTCAAAATAGAATCTTTACCTATTTCTTCTTCCAGATTCTTATTATGAAACAACTTTGACTCAAAATTTTTCTCTTGGGCCCGCTCTTTAGTCGCTATTTCCACTTCAACAAACACTCTTAATTTCCTGAGTTCATTCAAAACATCTAACCGAATCTCAGGAATTAACCTCTTCGCATCCTCATCTGACTTAAGACTACTCTCAAAGAAGTCTAATTCTAGAAGTTTATCTGATGGATATTCATTTATTTCAAGTTCAGATTTGAATCTTTCAAAATCGTAATCTTCTATTAATTTCTTTTCTAATGCCTCATCTCTCTTTTGCATTTCCTCAGAATTAAGGATAAAAGTAAGTTTACGAACAACATTCTCCGCCTCTAATAATTTATTCCCTATTGCCAAGGAATACCCATTTAAGAAATCCTCAAAAGATTTACTTGGTTTAGGTTGGAAATTTTCAACCATTTCATTCATAAAATGGTTAATTGAGGATACCATGCTATCAACCTCTTTCAAGTCCTTAAAAACAATTTCCTTACCCTTCACAAAGAATTTAACATATTCATTGGCTTTTACAGACACCTCTAAATTTTGATTTCTCAGAGCTGTTAAAACCAATTCTATATCTTTGAGCAAGGCTATACTCTTAGCTTCCCCCTGCTTATTGTCAAAATGATATTCAAAAAACCTATTGTAATAGAACTTGGGATCCACGGTTAATTCATTCATTCTGATTCAACGTTCATCATGTCCAACAAAATCTTCAATGCCCGTAATTTATTATGCAAGATTATGCGAAAGCCATTTTCATTAACTCGAATATCTTTGATTGCTGCCACCTTTGAAGGGTTAATTTGACCTAATGACTTCAGGGTAAAATCATGATTTACAAAGTCTGTTATCCTACTAAAGGCAATTGTCTCAAGCTCTTGCAACACTTTTTCTTGATCTTCAGCTAGTCTTTCATATACCCTATCCTTTTCTCGCTCTATCAGTTTCTTAATATGGGGTTTGGCCATGTTTTCATAACCTTGCTGCCTGGCTAAACGGGGACTATATCCTGCCTTTCTGGCTGCATCCGCAGCATTATAAGATTTACAATAGTATGTAACAAACAGATTCTCCTTGTCTGTTAAGCAGTCTGTCTCCTTTTTATGTGGTTGTTGGTGTTTCATGTTATCAAATACTAAAACAATCAAAATTTAACAAAACCATATAGTTTACCGTGAAAACAACTTTACTACACTTTTAAAATGTTAAGTTTTGTCAGGTCTGTAAGCCATCAAAAAAACGCATTCAGACATGTTTATCTTCCAATTTTCAATTTGTACTTTAATTCAAAGTCACTTTTATTCATCAATTCTTCGAAGCTCAACTCTCCTTCTTCTTCCGCTTGTGCTTTTCTAAAATGCCAGTATGGATTAAATTCCCCCTCATGGAGTTCTATATGAACAACCTGTTTTTTCTCTGTGAACTCGTGAGAGATTTTCTGCACATAGTATCTTGAATTTTCAAAATATGCATATAGAAATGGAATATCAATACTTTCCCCCACTCTCGGTAAAACAGGAATAGATTTACAAAAAAGGTTTACTGCTATTTGTCTCTTCTGAGAATAGATTTCTAACCAATATTCAATCTCAGAAAATTCAAAAGGAACATCCCACGCCTCATCAATTACTGCATCATAGATTTCGTATAAGTAATTTCTGAGCCTGTCATATTTAATATTAAATCGGATGGACAGCTGTTTGACCGAGGGAATTTTATCACCAAATTCCTTTTCCCAATCACATTCTAAAAAGGGACTTAAAAAAACATTGAATTCATTCCCCTTCTCTAAAACAATCTTAAGTCTACCGGGGAGTCTCATCAGGTCAAATAATATATTTTTTGTGGAAATTTGGCCCTTATTCATATGTTTGGATTTAAATTAATTAACAAAAGTTTTCACGATAATTTAAGCAATTACAAGCCATATTGCTACTTTACAAACAAACTTTGACGTAAAAAGCGACATATATCTCATGATTACACTTTTTCCACAAATACCATTATATTTACCATTAAACTATCTTTTTATACTAAGAATGAAAAAAACTTTTGCCCGAGCATGCTTTTATATCGTAAGAACATACTTATCCATCGATCATGCATTGGAAAACGAAAATCCAAAATAAATCTATGGCTTACCTAATCCTCATTCAAAGTATCCTGGATGAGAGTACGTGTTCTTGAAATAAAAAGACAAACCAAAAATCATCGACAAAAAATTCTATTAGAAAAAAATAAGAGTACAATCCTTTATGGCTAAGAAAAAGCAAGAGCAGGAAGTGGCCCTGGAAAAGAAGCTGTGGAAGACCGCAGATAAACTGAGAAATAACATCGATGCTGCTGAGTACAAGCATGTGGTGCTGGGGCTGATCTTTTTAAAATACATATCCGATGCCTTTGATGAACTGTATGAAAAGCTTAAGAATGGCGAAGGAGAATATGTGGGAGCAGATCCAGAAGATAAAGATGAATATGGAGCTGAAAATGTGTTCTTCGTCCCAGAGAAAGCAAGATGGTCCTATATACAGTCACAGGCAAAGTTGCCAAATATCGGTAAGCTGATCGATGATGCCATGGATATGATCGAGGCCGATAACAATACCCTCAAAGGGATTTTGCCCAAAGTGTACGGTCGTCAGAATCTTGGTAGTGCCACAGTTGGCGAATTGATCGATACCATTGGTACGATTGCCTTGGGAGACCATAAGGCTAAAAGCCAGGATGTACTGGGACGGGTGTACGAATACTTCTTGGGCCAGTTTGCTCTTGCTGAAGGCCAAAAAGGTGGACAGTTCTATACTCCTGAAAGCATAGTAAAGTTATTGGTAGAAATGCTCGAACCGTATAAAGGAAGGGTGTACGATCCATGTTGTGGAAGTGGAGGAATGTTTGTACAGTCAGAAAAATTTATTGAAAACCATCAGGGACGTTTGGATGATATTTCGGTGTACGGACAGGAAAGTAACCAGACCACTTACCGTCTATGTAGGATGAATCTGGCGATACGTGGTATAGATGGTTCCAATATCAAGTGGAATACGGAAGGTTCCTTCCTGAACAATGCCCATAAGGACTTAAAGGCTGATTATATTATTGCCAATCCTCCCTTTAATGTGAGTGATTGGAGCGGGGAGTTATTAAGGGATGATGCCCGGTGGCAATATGGTGTACCTCCGACAGGGAATGCCAATTTTGGCTGGGTGCAACACTTCTTGTACCACCTTAAGCCGGATGGTGGCCATGCTGGCTTTGTCTTGGCAAACGGTTCCCTAAGTTCCAATACTGGTGGAGAGGGATTGATCCGTCAAAAACTGGTGGAGAATGATTTAGTGGAATGTATTGTGATGCTGCCCAAGGCCTTGTTCTTTAATACGGGAATTCCTGCCTGCTTGTGGTTTTTGCGCAGAGGAAAGAAAAAACGCAATGGTGAATTACTCTTTATCGATGCCTCCGACCTGGGCTATATGATAGACCGCAAAAACAGAACCTTTGCAGCAGAGGACATTGCAAAAGTAGCCGACACTTACCACAATTGGTTGTCTGTCAGTTCGAGCGGAGTCGAGAACCAAGGCAAGTCCAAAGTGTATGAAGACATCAAAGGTTTCTGCAAATCAGCTACCATCGAGGATATCAAAAAACACAAATTCGTACTTACACCAGGTCGCTATGTAGGCATTCCCGATGAAGAAGATGATGGTATTCCTTTTCAGGAAAAAGTTGATGCCATTACTGAAAAGTTGCGGACACAAATGCAAACTGCTCAGGAGCTGGACCAGGAAATTAAAAAGCAGATGGCTAAAATTGGTATTGAGTTATGAGTGAGTGGAAGGAAGTAACCATAGGTGAAATTGCAGAGGTGAAAACAGGACCGTTTGGAAGTGCATTATTGAATGAACAATATATTCAAGGAGGAACCCCGGTTATTACAGTAGAGCACATAAAAGATTTCCGGATTTCTCAATTGGATTATCCCTCTGTAACTGATGAAGATAAAGATAGATTATCAAGCTACACCTTAGAAGAAGGAGATATTGTTTTCTCTAGAGTTGGGTCTGTAGATCTTAGTGCAATTGCATTGAAAGAAAATATTGGTTGGCTATTTTCAAGTAGAATGCTTAGGGTTAGACCAGATCGGAAATTAATTGATCCTTTGTATTTGTCTTACTATCTAAGACTCTATGGAGTTAGAAAGTATATAAACAACATCGCTGTGGGTTCAACCATGCCTTCTATCAATACTCAGATATTAAAAAGTATTCCAGTAATTCATTGCGAGCTATCAGAACAAAAAGAAATAGCTAAAGCACTTTCTAGCCTCGACCAAAAAATCACGCTACTCCAGGAGCAAAACCAAACCTTGGAGGAACTTGCGCAGACACTGTTTAAGCGGTGGTTTGTGGAGTTTGAGTTTCCCATCTCCGAAGAACAAGCTGCTGCCATGGGCAATCCTGACTTAGTAGGCCAGCCCTACAAAAGCTCTAGCGGAAAAATGACAGCAAGTGAACTTGGAGAGATTCCAGAGGGGTGGACGTTATCTACTATCGGAGAAAATGTTGAAACATTGGGAGGCGGTACCCCCTCTACTCAGGAGCCAGCTTACTGGGAAAACGGCGAGATTTTTTGGTATTCGCCTACAGACCTAACAAAGTCAAATAGTATGTTCTCGAATAGTTCAAGCAAGAAAATTTCTGAGTTAGGACTTCAGAAAAGTTCAGCAAAGTTATTTCCAGCTTATTCAATTTTGATGACAAGTAGGGCTACTGTGGGTGAAATCACAATAAACACATCTGAAGCATGTACTAATCAAGGTTTTATAACACTTATTCCAAATGAGAAGATTTCCCTATTCTTTCTATATGATTGGCTAAAAACGAAATTAAGCACAGTTCATAATCTAGCATCAGGAAGCACCTTTCCTGAGATTAGTAAAACAGACTTCAGGAATATGGAAGTATTGATTGGAACAAGTCAGATTCATCAACACTTTGATGAATCGATGAAGCCAATTTTTAAATCAATTGAGAATAATACAAATGAAATTCAATCCCTCACCGAATTAAGAGATACGTTATTGCCAAAGTTGATGAGTGGGGAGTTGAGACCGAATATTATATAAAACCTTATCATATGAAAATTTTTGGTAACAATGGAGATAGAATTGATTATCTCGAAGAGGAAAGATTAAAAATTTGGGAGCGAATTACTGAATTGGAAAAAGATCTTAAAGCCAAATCGTCTGATTCTGAAAAAGAGGCAAAAGAACATTCTAAAAAGGCAGCATTATTTAGAAATAGGGCTGAATCAAGATTAAAAGAAGCGACGGATTTTCTTTCGGATATAGAAAAAGAGGTTGAATTGATTGCTGGCCTAGGAAAAAGTACTGAAGAAAAGGTTAAGGAAATAGACGATTTATTGCTCACAATAAAGAATGCTGAGTCAAGCTTAAGCAACCTTGAAGAACTCCAAGAAAAATTCCCAAATATTGACGATCATCTTAATAATCTTGAAACTCTATCTGAATCGATTACTGATTATCATTCAAAATCCCAGGCCTCGCTAAACAACATTAACAAGCGTAAGAAAGAAGTAGATGAAATATATTTCGAAATATTTGGGTACGATCAAGAAAATGATGAAACAGGTGAGACACAGCATATAGGAGGGGTTAAGGAAGAACTTGAGGAAGCCTATTCCCAATTAATTGAAGATATTGATCAGGGCAAAAAGGATTTAGAAAAACTTAATAGTTCTTACAAAGAGAATTATAAAGATTTTGAGAAGGAATACCACAAGAAGTATACTCAGATAACAGAAGAAATAGCGGGTCTTTTGCCTAATGCTCTAACTGCTGGACTAAGTTCTGCATTTTCATCTAAAAAAACTGATGAGGTTATGTCAGCCAAGTGGCATCGAATTACTTTTTTTTCTGGAATAGGATTAATGATATTGGTTAGTATGATACCTGCAGCTGTTAGTTATTATTATATTACTTTGGATGTGCCACTAGACGAAGTAATATTGAAATTGCCCAGAGTTGTCTTAGCGATACTTCCTATATATATACCAATATTGTGGTTAGCTTATTCTTCAAATAAAAAACTAAACCTATCTAAAAGGCTAATAGAGGAATACTCTCATAAGGAGGTGTTAAGTAGAACCTATGAAGGTCTAACCAAACAAATAGCCAACATGGGGGATAAGGATAATTCAGAAGAGTTGAGATTTAGATTATTGGCAAACTTTTTACAAGTTACTTCCGAAAATCCTGGTAAGTTAATTTCAAACTATGAAGCTTCAGATCATCCTTTGATGGAAGCTCTCGAACAAAGTTATAAATTTCAACTTGTAATAGATAAACTTGAAGGTATACCTGGAATGGGTAAGATAGCAGCTATTTTGGATAAAAAGAAGCAGAAGAAATTTGAAGAAAAGGAAAAAATAATTAATGAGGCTTGGAAGGTAAATGTGGAGGAGCCAGAAGATGAAAACTAATTATACCTAGGTTTAAAGGGGGCGGTATGGAGGTAGAATTGATAAGCGAGATCAATTGGAAAAGTATTTTTAAAGCTTAAATGTTATGACCAAAATAACTGAAAACGACATAGAGTTATGGGCCATTGAGGAATTGGAGAACCTTGGATGGAACTATATCCATGGTGCTTTAATTGCTCCAGATGGTGAGCAGCCCGAACGAAATACTTTTGGAGATATAATCCTCAGAGAAAGATTGAAGGAGGGAATTTCTCGTAATAATCCTACTATTCCCTATGAGGCACAGCAAGAAGCTTTAAAAGTAGTGGAGCGGATCGTGTCTCCGGAATTGATGGTCAATAACCAGTCCTTTCATGAACTGCTTACAGAAGGTGTCCCCGTTGAGTATCGCAAGGACGGGGTTCAGCGAGGTGATCGGGTTCAGTTGGTCGATTTTAACAATCCCGAACAAAATGATTTTTTGGTAGTTAACCAATTCACCATTATTGAAAACAATAATAATAAACGTCCTGACCTAATCCTTTTCGTTAATGGTCTGCCCTTGGTATTGTTTGAGCTTAAAAATGCCATAGATGAAAATGCTACGTTGCTATCTGCCTATAAGCAAATCCAAACCTATAAAGACACTATTCCCAGCCTTTTTACCTTTAACACTTTTTGTGTATTGTCTGATGGGGCCGATGCCAAGGCAGGTTCTCTTTCTGCTGGTTTTTCTCGATATCTGGCCTGGAAATCCAGTGATGGGGTAAAAGAAGCCTCACTTCTTAATAGTCAGCTAGAGGTTTTGATCAAGGGCTTGATGAATCCTGCTAATCTATTGGATTATATACGTCACTTTATTGTATTTGAGGAAACCAAGCACATTGATAGTTCTGGGATAGCCAACATACAAACCATTAAGAAAGTAGCGGCCTATCACCAGTATTATGCTGTGAACAAAGCCATTGAATCGGTTAAAAAAGCGGCTTCTTCCGATGGTGATCGAAAGGGAGGAGTTGTCTGGCATACCCAGGGAAGTGGAAAGTCCCTTTCAATGGTATTTTTCTCAGGGAAGTTGGTGCTACAGTTGGACAATCCAACCGTCTTGGTTATCACGGACCGAAACGACTTGGACGACCAGTTGTTTGATACTTTTGCATCTTCCAAACAGCTTCTAAGACAAGTTCCAGTACAGGCAGAAAGCCGAGACCATCTCAAAGCACTATTAAAAGTAGCTTCAGGAGGAATTGTTTTTGCCACCATCCAGAAGTTCCAACCAGATGATGGAAGCAATGAGTACAAAGAACTTTCGGCCAGAACCAATATTGTTGTGGTTGCCGATGAAGCTCACCGTACCCAGTATGGTTTTAAACCCAAAAGTATAGAGGTCAAAGATGATAAGGGCAATGTTGTTGGACAGCGCCTAGTGTACGGTTTTGCCAAGTATATGCGTGATGCCTTGCCTAATGCGACCTATTTGGGCTTTACAGGTACTCCGGTTGAATCTACAGACAATAACACTCCTGCAGTATTCGGGAACTATGTAGATATCTATGATATCGCACAAGCTGTGGAGGATGGAGCAACGGTACCGATTTATTATGAAAGTCGTCTAGTAAAGATCAACCTATCAGAAGAGGGTAAACAGCTTATTGAAGACCTGGACAATGAACTGGCCAGTGATGAGCTTTCCGATACACAAAAAGCCAAGGCTAAATGGACCAAGGTAGAAGCCATCATAGGTAGTCCTGAACGTTTGCGTAAAGTAGCAGAGGATCTTGTTTTCCACTATGAAGAACGAAGTAATAGTGGATTGGAAGGTAAAGCAATGATCGTGGCCATGAGCAGGCAAATAGCCGTGGACCTGTACAAAGAGATTATTGCCATACGACCACATTGGCATGATGATGACTTGGATAAAGGAGTCCTAAAAGTAGTAATGACAGCAGCTTCTTCAGATGGTCCTGATATGATGAAACATCATACCTCCAAAGAGCAAAGAAGGGCTTTGGCAGATCGAATGAAGGATACTACCGATCCATTGAAATTGGTTATTGTTCGGGATATGTGGCTTACCGGGTTTGATGCACCAAGCATGCATACCCTGTACATCGACAAGCCCATGAAGGGACATAACCTAATGCAGGCCATTGCCAGGGTGAACCGGGTGTATAAGGACAAACCGGGAGGGCTGGTAGTGGACTACTTTGGAATTGCTTCAGATTTGAAGAAAGCATTGTCTTTTTATTCAGACAGTGGAGGTAAAGGAGATCCTGCAGAAGCTCAGGAGAAGGCAGTGCAGTTGATGTTAGAAAAGTTGGAAGTGGTTTCTCAGATGTTTGAAGAAAAGGCTGAATCAGCCAATGTTAGTTTTCAAATAGCAGCCGAAGATCAGGGGCTTTATGGGAAGCCCTTTGCCTATGAGGATTATATTGATGGCAGCGTAAAAGAAAAGTTGGAAATCATTTTATCAGCGGTGGAGCATGTATTGAGTTTGGAAGATGGGAAAAACCGATTTGTGAGAGAGGTAACTGCCCTGTCCAAAGCTTTTGCCATTGCTTTGCCCCATGAACAAGCCATGGATGCCAAGGATGAAATTGCCTTTTTCCAGGCTGTAAAGGCGAGAATCCAAAAGTTTGATACAGGAACCTCCACAGGTGGTAAATCTGATTATGAAATCGAAACGGCCATCAAACAGGTGGTGGATCAAGCGATAGTTTCTGAGCAGGTAATCGATATCTTTGATGCCGCAGGGATTAAGAAGCCAGAGCTTTCCGTATTGGATGATGGCTTCCTGGAGGAAATGCGGGATATGAAACATAAAAACCTTGCATTGGAGGTATTGAAGAAGTTGTTGAATGATGAAATAAAAGTTAGGGCCAGGCATAATGTGGTTCAAAGCAGGTCTTTGATGGATATGTTGGAATCTTCCATCAAGCGCTATCAGAATAACTTGATCAGTGCTGCCGAGATCATACAGGAGATGATCGAACTGGCCAAGGAAATAAAAGCAGCTGATAATCGAGGGGATAAAATGGGCTTGTCAAAGGATGAGCTGGCTTTTTACGATGCAGTAGCCAATAATAAAAGTGCAAAGGATCTACTTGGTGATGATATATTATTAAAGCTTTCTAGGGTCTTGGTAGAGCGGGTTAAAGCCAATGCCTCCATAGACTGGACAGTAAAGGAATCAGTAAAGAAGAAACTTAAAGTAATAGTAAAAAGAACACTTCGCCAATACGGCTACCCACCTGACTTGCAGAAGCTGGCAACAGATACAGTACTGCAGCAGGCTGAGGCATTGGCGGATTTTTGGAGTAATTAAGTACTAAAAATATGGCATTTGAACCCGAAAAAATCACAAAAGACCACATACTTAAGGCAATTGAAAAAATTAAACAAGAAAAACTTGATTTAAATCCCTCCACGAGATGGAATGTGGTTATTAATGGTCAGAGCTTTCCTCCTAAGGAAATTATGAGGTACGCACACCAAGAAATGAATGGTGAGTTTTTATGGACATATGGTGGAGGAGAAGCCACTAATAAATGGCTAAAGCAATTTGATTTTAAAATTGTTTCTAAGACGGAAAACAATGATCCTGTACTCGGTTTAATTGAACGATATAAGGAGCATGCTCTTAAGTCGAAATTAAAAGATGAACTCTATAAATGGCGATTGGTGAAAGCTTTCCATGGTAGACCTAATCCAGATTCATCTGATTTTACCAATGAATTTTTATCAATCAATTTCGCTAATTTAATTGATGGTCCTCGAGCCCTTGCCTCTGCAAATTTATTGGCAAAGAATCGACCCGATGATTTTTGTGAGGCATTTAAAATTTTGTTCAATGAAGAAAATAAACTTGAGTACAGGCTGTCAAGTTTCGAAAAAAGATGTGAGGCAATACATTCAGAAATAAGTCATTTACCTCATAGACAGGATGAACGAACAATGGCTACCTATTTAGCTTTTTATGATTCTTCCAAATACGCTTTCTATAAAGATTCTTTCTATCAGAAATATTGCAAGTTGATCGGTATCAAACCTGAAAAACGTGGAAAAAAACTAATTCATTATCTTTCTCTGTTGGAGGATTTTGTAGAGAACTACATTTTAGAAGATTCTGAATTACTAAATTTAAAAAAGCAATTATTGACTGATGATTGTTATGAAGATTTGAATCATAAAATTTTTGCACAAGATATTTTGTACTCAACATTGGATCAACAAAAAGGGTTAGGCAGAAACTATTGGAGGGTTGGAACAAGTGATCATAAATCCAATTATTGGGATATTATGCAAGACAATCAATATATTTCAATCGGTTGGAAAGAAATCGGAGATTTAAGAGAAAAGGAGGTAAAAAATAAAAAGGATATAATACAACTTTTAGAAAGCGAAGGCTATTACTTAGACGACAAAAAGGTTGGCAGCAGAAAGGCAGGAGAAATATTAAATTTCTATAATGACATAAAGGATGGGGACATCATTATTGCCCAAGCTGGATCAGATATTTTAGGTATAGGAGAAGTGGTTGATGAATATAACTATGATTCTTCTCAAATATTTTCACATTTCAAGCCTGTGGAATGGAAACTACAATCTCCAAATCTTAAGAACATTGAAGGATTGAGGACAACAGTTTATAAAATTTCTCAACTCGACTTTATAAATAAAATAGATCATCTACTTAAAATAAATAAAAAGGAACAAAAAATGATTAATGAACTCAATCAGATCCTTTTTGGGCCTCCAGGAACCGGAAAAACTTATTATACGCTAAATAAGGCATTAGAGCTTTGTGGCGAAGATTTAAAAGGATTAAGTAGAGCTGATATCAAAGATCGCTTTGAACAATTGGTAGATGAGGGAAGAATTATTTTCACAACCTTTCATCAAAGCATGACTTATGAAGATTTTGTAGAAGGAATTAAACCTATTGAACCCGAAAAGGAAGGTGATCCGGTCGTTTATAGGGTAGAGGAAGGGATTTTTAGAAAGTTATGTATTGAAGCATCTTTTTCACTAGCCAAGGAGGAAGAATCAGTTGCCACTGAAAATGTACTCGATTTCTCATTAGCCTTCGATATTTTTGTCCAAGAAACTGAAGAGAACCTTGCCTCAGGAAAAAGCATTGAATTGGATACCAAAAATGGAGGAAAAGTAATTGTGGATGGTATTTCTCAGCAAGGTAACATCATCATTAAACATCCAGGAAGAGATAATACCTACCCTGTTTCTAAACAGAGGCTTTCAAAACTGCATGCTGCATTTCCAGACTTAGACGATGTAAACAATATAGATCAACAATTTAGGTCGATAATAGGAGGAAGTAACTCTACAGCGAATTGGTCAGTACTAAACGCTATCAGGAATAACACCCCTGTAGCTAAAGAAACTCCAAAGGAGATTAGAAAATACTCTTGGGACGATAAAGTGCAAGTAGTCAAATCTTTGAAAAAAGAAGATTACAAAGGAAAGACAGGGGATCCATATGTACTTATTATTGATGAAATAAATCGAGGAAATGTATCTCAGATTTTCGGGGAGTTAATCACTTTAATTGAAGAAGATAAACGTCTAGGCAATCCAGAGGCTATTCAAGTCCAACTTCCATACAGTAAGGAATGGTTTGGGGTTCCTCCCAATGTTCATATTATTGGAACGATGAACACAGCAGACCGAAGTGTGGAAGCATTAGATACTGCCCTAAGAAGAAGGTTTAGCTTTACCGAAATGCCTCCAAAACCAAAGATAATTAAATCGGAAGGCAAAGCAGTTAACGGTATTATTAACGGAATAGATCTTTCTGATCTTTTAGAAACAATAAACAGACGTATTGAAAAGCTTCTAAACAAAGACCATATGGTTGGTCATAGTTATTTCTTATCCGTCAAGGGGTTGGAAGAATTGAAAGCCGCTTTTCAAAACAAGATTATTCCCTTACTCCAGGAATATTTTTTTGGTGATTACGGGAAAATCGGTTTGGTCATCGGTGCCAATTTTTTTGAAATTGAATACAATCAAATCGAGGATGAGTTCTTCGCTCACTTTGAGGATTATGATTCAGGTTCATTGCTAGAGCGTAAGGTGTATTATCTCAGAAATGTTCAAGATATGGATGATGACACTTTTATTCAGGCCATAAATGTACTGTTAAGAAAAACTAATTAATTGGGAAAGGAGAAATCGAATATCACCGTTTTTGAACATGAATGGCTTCGCACTGATCGTGGGGAACAAAAATTAACCTCTGGTCAGTTTGAGGCTTTGCAGCAATTCTATGGTGAAAATGGAGTGCCTTATTATTCTCTTATACATCATGGGGTAAGGTTCAATGAGTATGTTGGAGTGATTCAGATTGGCAAAACCATAATAGAGGTTCTGCCAAAAGTGGATAAATTAAAAAGTACTGGGGATGAAATTAAATCAACGTGGAGGGGTGTTCTTGTTTCTATGCTTCGTGCTGTGGGTGTATTTGATATTCATGCACCCAGTAGAAGTGACTTACATTTAAGGTCTAATTCAATTCTTGACCTGTATTTTGAGCTATTCATCAAAGAGGTTGAATATCTCCTTCATAGAGGGCTGGTTAAGAAGTACCGAAAAACAGAGGGTAATAGGACCGCTTTGAAAGGTAGTATCCAATTTGCGAAGCATATTAATCAAAACTTGGTGCATCAGGAAAGGTTTTATGTAAAGTATACCACATATGACAAAGAGCATAATATTCATGCTGTTCTTTACAAAGCGCTGAGATTGTTAAGTTATATTAATACCAATGTACAATTGAATAGTCGATTGGGAGCTCTATTATTAGATTTTCCTGAATTGTATGATATTAAAGTAACTGAATCATTATTTGAAAAGATTACTTACGACCGGAAAACTGATCCATACAGGAATGCACTAGGAATAGCCAAACTCATTCTTCTCAATTATCACCCAGATGTAAAAAAGGGGGCAAATAATGTATTGGCATTGATGTTTGATATGAATGTTTTATGGGAGCAGTTTGTATATGTAAGCCTAAGGAAACACAAAGGGAGTTCTACCAGTATAGTGGCACAGAATACTAAGAACTTTTGGAAACCGAATAATGGCTATCATTCTAAAATGAAGCCTGATATTGTTCTTAATAAGGGTATGGAAGATTGTGTTGTGCTAGATACCAAATGGAAAAACTTAAACGGTTATAATCCCTCACCTGAGGACCTCAGGCAGATGTTTGTGTATATGAAGTATTATGGAGCCAAGAAAGTGGCTTTGGTTTATCCAGGGGTAGAAAATCAAAATCAATCTGGTCAATATTATGACCATTCTTCGCATGATTCAAAAGATTTGAGTGAAGAGGAATGTAGTATTATTTCTATTGGGATTGAAAGTGATATAAGAGTGTGGCAGAGAGATATACATGAGTTAATAATCAGTTGGTGCCTTTTTAAAGACTATTAAGCCTTCCACCTGTCCTTTAAACACAAAAAAATAATGGAATTCTTATTTTCATTTATTACACCATGTTATTCTAAATTTCTAGTTAGAATGTAAATCAAATTTAATCAATCCAACTAAAGGCTTTTCCGATAGCGCTAAAGTTTCAGATGATAAAGTGTCATAGGATATATCCATACGATTTTTAAGAGCAATAAAAACTTGACCATAACCATCTTTCCATGACTTCCATTCTCGGATTACAATTTGAATTCTTTCAATTCTAGATAACAAAATTTGAACATCTTCTTCTCTACTCTTTGAAATCTCAACCTGAGCAACTTCTTTTAATTTTAAAAATAAACCCTCATTCCAAACATCTATCCCTACTTCTTTTTTCCCAATACTTTCAAAAAAAACTTTGGAAACATCATCAACTTGATTAGCAAAATCGTTTAATTTAGATTCAGGATTCAAATACTTACGAAGAATTGTAACTCTATGTTCTTCTATACCCATTAATTGAGAGTTATATTCCTTTCTGAGCTTGTCAACCCCATTAGTAAACTTATTATAATGGGTTTTTAACTGTGAATTTGCAACACTTAAATACTCCAGAGGACTAACCATATTATAAAAACTCTTTCTTATTTCATTTTCATCTCCTACTACATTAATAACAAACACGTTCAACAACTTTGTAAATGGAATTTCTCGTAATTTATGGAGATTAATTGTTTTAATTATTAAGGGAAAATCATCTATATGATCTAGTGATTTTAATCCAGCTATAAAACTATCTAGATTCGAAATTTGATCCGAAATAATTGATTTATGTAATTCTACCCACAATGAAACCATATTTCGAATTGAAATCGCCTCATTTCTTGCATTCCTTTTTTTACCAAAGTACGAAAACACATAACCTGCGGCAAAGATTAACAGTGGAGTAAGAACTAAAAATATAGTATCTGGAGTAACTCCCAAAACAAAAATCGGTTCTTCTTTTAGATTTGATATTACAGAAGCAATTTCCTGTAATTCCTTTTTATTATTTAAAACCTTGAGCGCCCAATCAATTGACTCACGATCTGTAAAAATCTTCAAACTGTCAATTCTTTGGGTATAGATATTATTTTCTACGAAAACCGAATCTCTCATATCTTTTTATTTCTTCAAAAAGAAAATCGAATATATTAATAATTAAGTCTAAATTTTAATCCATGTACTTCAAAAACATCCTAGCATTTTCATCCATATCCTTAGGTTTATTGATATAGGCCAAAAAAGTACTCTCCTTAGAATGCCCCGTAATCCCCATTAAAATTGTTGTAGGAACTTTCTTATAATAGTTAGTAGCAAATGACCTGCGACAGGTATGGGAGGTAATTAGCATATGTTTGGGATATTTTCCAAACTCCTTCCTCTTTGTCTCCTTATTATACTTTTTTCCATCAATCAAATCATTCAATTCGGCTGCCTTGGCAATATCCTTAATGTATTCATTGAATTTCGCTTGACTAACCTTATAGGGAAACCCATCTTGTAAAATTCTATTTATCTCCTTAGTTATAGGAACTGAGATGATTTTACCTGTCTTTTGTTGCTTAATATCAAATATCCTACAATCTCCAGCATCCCGAATCATCGCTTCATTAAGGTTCAAGAGGTCCCCTCCTCGTTGACCTATTTCACAGCCTATCAGGAGCCACTTTCTAGCATTTACCAAAGCTCCTCTTTCCAATTTTACCTGCTTAATTTTCTCCAGCTCCTCAACAGTTAACGTAACTATATTTCGATCTTCATTAGATTCAGTAAAAGCCTCAATAATATGAACTTTTGGATTGACTTTTATTCCAATTTTTTCAGCATCAATGGATATACTTTTCAAAAATGCAATGGATTTTCCGGCATGATTCACAGAGTAGTTCTTCTTATTCAACAACCAACCTTTAAATCGCTCTGTAAACACTAAATCAATATCCCTAAACCTGATTGGCTTTTTCGAATATCTCTGAAATTCCTCCACAATCTTTTTAAAAGTTTGGTAGTTTTTTATTGTATTTTCAGATAAGCCCACTCTACTTTTTCCTTTTATCTTCCGGCTAGAAGCATTATTAATAATATAATTTACATGACTGATAAATAAATCTTGATCATCCTCATCCCTGCTCCTATTAAAACAAATATCAATTTGATTATCAAAGAATTCCTTTGAAAGACTCTCTCCTTCAGATTGAGCTTCATTGATCCTATCTGTAAGAAAAGATTCCAAAACCTTTAGCTGTTTAGCTATTTGCTTGTTTGTCTCATCGTTTTGCTTAGGTAGCCCTTTAAACTCACTCCAGTTTTTAGGGTGAATAACAAAGCCCGTTCTACAAAAATAGACTTGCCCTCTTTTGATAGATACGACTACATAAACCGGAACTGCCTTATCTAGCTTACTTCTGATGATAAATTTAATACTTGCCATGAATGAGGAAATATGTATTCATCAAATCTAATAAATTTGCTAAACCATTGCTAAACCAAATCACTATTTTATGCTATTTATTTAAACTTTATACTACCTTCACTCCTATCTAAATCAAGCAAAAAAGCGTCAAAAAATCCCATTTAAAGTTAATTTATGGAAATTCAAATAGCACCCGAATCCATTTGTTATTACTCCGGCCCTGGGTACAAAGCTCTCCTTTTTTTGGAGAGCTTTTTTTTTGAATTCATAATATTCAACTTTTCTACTCCGCTTTTTCTAACCAACGTATTACATTAAGGGACCAAGCCGAAAAGCTAGGGAAAGCAGTCTATTTTAGCTATGATATACGCTATTTATTAACCACAGATGGATAAAGATGAACACGGATATTTATTTTTAATACATCTGTGTGCATCCTTTTACGCAATTGACTATCTAGGCAGGCCAGTGACTTAAACTAGGCTTGATCTGACAAGGGTAGACAAAATTTAAGTTTGAAATTATTCACCCTGACAGACGATATAATTAGACAGAGTCGTACATGATGCATACCGCATCGAATTACAGGGAGAGTCCCTGCGCAGAAAAAGAAAAAGCAATCCCGAAAATCAATAGCTTTAACGCGATGAAAGCTCATCATTCCTAACAAAAAAATCCCTTAAGTCTGGGGGCAATTTGCAGGGCTGGTAGAGGTTCAATTTGATCGCAATAGGCAAATTGGATTAAATAATCATTTGCTCCCATTGCAAAAGTAAGGGAAATTCGGTTTTTTTTATTTTCTTGCACCTTTCATAAAGAGTTGGCTTTTTAAAATAATAATTTTGGCGTTTTTCATCCGATCAACACGATTGAAGGGTTTTGTTTTGGTATTCCTTTTATTGGTACTGATTTCTTCTCAGGTCAAGGCCCAATATTCCAAGTTGCTTCATAAACCACATGTTGAGCAAAAGGAGATATTATCTGATTTATATTATAGTGCCAGTGATGGTGGTTTTCCTTTCAAAGCTTTTGCTGACACAGTAGCAGGGATGCGTGAACTAGCAATAAAAGAAAAAGACCCCAACTTGTTGATGGAAGCAGATCTGTTGGAAGCTTTTTATAAAGTCTTTAATGGATTGGGAACGGTGGATCTCTTGATTCAGGTTCAAAAGGAAAGTAAAGCAAAAGGGTTTCAATACATCGCCAGTAGGGCTGCCAATGCCATCGCTGGAGTCTATTGGGGGGATATGGAATTTCAAAAATCCATTCATTGGCACCTTCTGCTGGATGAGTTGATCAGTAAAATGAGCATTGAGGAATTTCCTGACAAAGCCATCTTCCTACAGCAAATTGGAAATGACTTCTTTTTTTTCGGAGATTATAAAAAGGCAATTTCCTATTTTCGAAGGGTGGCGAAGCTGCCCTTGGATGATTTTTATATCTACGCCTATCGACATTCATTCAATAACCTGGGGCTTTCTTACCGTGAAATTGGCAATTTGGATAGTTCAGATTATTATTTTGAACGCCTGTTGGTGCATGCAGATACCACTTCTGAACAGTGGGTGGGGATAGCCTCCGGAAATAAGGGTTTCAATCATTTCCTCAAAGGGGAATTTGATGCTGCAATTCCCTACTTAGAAACCGACATCCGGATTGCCGAACAATTTGAAGATTTTGGATTAGCAGCGGGTTCATGTATTCCGATTGCTGATATCTACATTCAGCAAGGGGGCCTATCACTGGCAAGAGCTTACATCGATAAAGCAAAAGAATATATTCAACTCACAGGTCAAACTGATCGATATGCAAAGCTATATCCTGTCATGAGCAAATGGGAAGCAGCCATGAATCATCCCCAACTGGCAACTACCTACCTGGATTCTGCCCTTATTTCCCAAAAAAGAGTGAATGAGAAATTCAGTGCCCTCAAGCTGATGCGAGCAAATCAAGAAGTAATGGCCAGCAAAAGGGAAAGGGAAATTCTCAAACTACAAGATGAGGGGGAAAGAAATAAAATGACCCGAAATTTTATTATTGGAGGCTTGATATTATTATTGGTTGTCTTTTTGGTGGTATATCAAATTCAGGATGGACGAAACAAAGCAGAACAAAAGTTGAAGACCGTTGAGCTGGAGCAGACGCATCTGCAATTGGAAAATGCCAGAAGCCAGCTAAAAACCTACCTCAACAAAATCAATGATAATTCTAGAATTATTCAGTCGCTGGAAAAATCACAGCCTACAGCTGTGCAGCAGAAATTACTGGATGAGCTTAAGGAAAGTACGATTTTGACAGAGGTGGACTGGGACTCATTTCAGAAGCAATTCGCCAAAGTCTTTCCTGGTTTGATTGCAGATATGCAAAATAAATACCCTGCTCTTTCACCAGCGGAGCTTCGTTTTTTGCTCCTTACCAAATTGGAAATTCCAAAAGGCCAAATCGCAAATGCCTTGGGGATTTCTCCGGCATCTCTTCGGGTGACCTGGTATAGAATCCGAAAAAAGCTGGATTTACCCAAAGATTTTTCAGCTTCCCAATTTTTTGAAAAGTTCGTTTCTGAATCCTGAAGGCCTGTTTTTTCGTTTGTAACGCTTTTGTAACGCCCCAGAATGTCATTTTTTGGAAGCTTGGAACTATGTTTAAGGCTTTAGTTAAACTTGTTCTCAAATGTCAAAACGCAAATCAATCCTTTGGTGGGTAATTTTACTGTTGGTGGTAGTTGGATTTTTGGTCTACTGTTTTTTTGAGAAAAAGGAAAGAGAGATAGAAGAAAGCATTCAACAATTAGAAAAAACTGATGGTTTCAATTCCGAATAGGTTCTCCAATTTTTTGTTAAAAAATGGAGTTATTCCACACTGGGTTCAGCTTTCAAAAAGCTATTTCATGCGGTTTCCATGGTGTTGCTGTAAAACTACCAAAAGCGCTGATATAGGCTTCCACAGATTATGACTGCGTCCAAAAAAACTGACGTCTTATTGATTTTACATTTAAATTCCATGAAAAAACTTTACTCTTATCACCATTTAAAATGGGTTTCCACTTTATTAATTTTCCTGTTTTCATTTCAGGTGGCTTTTGGACAAACTGTTGTAGAAAACTATGATGATGATGCAGGCTATTCTATTACCAGTAAAGATTTTACCAATGATGGGATCAGGTATCAAATTAATGGTCCTGACCCAACCTATACCCATAAAACATCAAACAGTACTTATTCTCTATCTGAGGGGGGACTTTCAGACTATGCTCTTCAATTTGATACGGGTGGAGAGGGTACGATCAGTTCCATTACCATCAGTCTTAGTTCTGGAGGCAATTTTAGCCTAAACTCTTTATCATTTGATATTCAGGTCACTGGCAACGTTAACTTTTCAACCAGCGCGGGAGGGAATGTAATCTTACCGCCGAATGATGGCCCATTTGCTCTTTATCGAAATTACAATTTTTCCTCCCAATCAGGTTTTAGCAATATCACCAGCTTCACAATTTCTGGAGTAGATATTGTTGTCGATTTGGATGATTTATCCTATACCATACCTTCAGCGAACACACCACCAACTGCTTCCAGCTTTACAGCTGCCAATGGTCCCTATGAGAATTTGACCTATACTTTTTCAACAGCAAGCTTTGGCTATTCAGACAGTGATGGGGATCCTATCAGCCATGTCTTAATAGAATCCCTGCCAGATGAGGGAACCTTATATGTTGATGCAGATAACGATGATGTTTATGACGTCGGAGAGGAAGTCAGCATCAATGACCAAATCAGCAAGGCAGACCTAGATGCAGGAAATCTTCAATACATTCAAAATGGATCAACCAATACTTCATTTCAATTTGAGGTGAATGACGGAACGGATAATAGTACTGGAAATTACATAGCGACATTAAATATTACCCCTGTTCCCACGGTTACACTTTATTTGACTAAGGCAGAAGACTTTGAAGGAAACTCCTCAGATAAGATGATCCAGGTTAATCTTTCACATTCTTTTGTGGCACCAGTCACGGTGAATCTAGGTTTCGGAGGTACGGCAACTGGGTCAGGAGTTGATTATTCGGTTCTTGTAAACCCAGTTATAATCAATCCTGGAACTACATTTGGGATGAGTGCTATTAGATTGGTTCATGATGCCCTGTATGAAGGAGATGAGACTATAACCATTGATATTGCTTCTGTGACGAATGGGGTTGAAAATGGTGCTCAACAACAAACTTTTACAATTTTGGAAGATGATCTCGCACCAACAGTTTCGCTCGAAGTAGTGGATTTTTGGAATCCTATTACTGATGAAAGTGGCAGTTATGCTTTTGTTAGAGGGAAAATTGATGCAGTAGCAGGAACGTCGATAACTATCCCTTTAAGCTTTTCAGGAACGGCGGTTGAAGGAACCGATTATGAAACTACTGATCTCGCGATTACCCTATCTCCAGGACAAACCATGGACAGTATTCGGGTGGAATCCCTTTTGGATGGAATAGAAGAAGGAGATGAGACCATTATTATTGATATGGGTGCTCCGACCAACGGAATTAAAGGCAGCCCTGATCAGGTGACTTTGACCATCAAGGATGAGGATTTGGCTGCTCCTAAGGATTATACCGTAGAAATTAATCAGGACCGGATTCTTCCGTCCAATTCATCCGATGTCAGTTTTACCTTTACCAATGCCGAAATAGACGCGACCTATAATTATCTATTTACCAGTGCTGCAGGGGGAAGTACCGTTTCGGGTTCTGGAACAATTACTACAGCTAATCAAACCATTTCCAATATTGATCTAAGTGGATTGTCAGATGGTACCATTACACTTTCGGTGGACCTGACGGATTCATTCAATAATACCGGTGCCACAGTCCAAGATATTGCAGAAAAATTGGCCAGTATCCCTCCCTTCATGACGGGGGTTCCAACGGATATTACTGTGACCGAAGGAGTACCAAGCAGTATTGATCTGTCAGGATCCACTTTAGGTGATCCAGATGCAGCACCTGATGATGTGTTGGGAATCACATATATTGCTTTGGGAGGAACACCTTCTTTTAATCCTGGAGTTGGTATTACAGTCAGCCAGCCAGTTCCTGGAGTTTGGACTACTTCGGGTACTATTTCAGACTTAAACACCTACCTGAGTGATCCATCCTCTATTATGTTTACCAGCAATCCAGGAGTAATAGGGGATAATGCCGGAACCATTGACTTAATCGGGAACGATGGACTAGTAGGTGCGTCATTTGGTACTGTTAATATCGATGTGGTCACACCTACTTTAATTTCCATCAATGATGTTACGGTAGCTGAAGGCGACGCAGGTACTTCCACCCTACGGTTTACCGTATCATTAGATGCTCCAGCTCCGGCAGGCGGAGCTACGGTTGATTATGCCACATCGGATGGAACAGCCACAGCTGGATCAGATTATACAGCTATTAGTGGAACGCTGAATTTTGCAGCGGGAGAAACCAGTAAGACGATAGATGTGTCTGTAAATAGAGACACTGAAGTAGAAGGAAGCGAAACATTTACCATAACCCTTTCTAACCCTACAGGAACAGGGGTTGTCCTTGATGAGGCCATGGGCACTGGGTTGATTTTTAATGATGATTTCAAAAAGGCAACCAGAATTTATTGGGCTAATCGTGAAAAGATACAATCTGCTAAGCTAGATGGTTCGGATATACAAACAATTGCAACAGGTCAATACAATGGAATTCGTATTGATCACGAAAATCAGAAGCTATATTTCAATGAGCTCAGCGGTGATATTTTGAAAGCGGATCTGGATGGATCCAATGTAGAAACCATCGTTTCCGGAGCTGAAGCTTTCGGAATTGCATTGGATCTTGCCAATAGTAAAATTTACTGGACGGAATATGATAATAATAGGATAAGAAGAGCCAACCTGGACGGTTCCAATGTGGAAGATGTAGTTGCATCAGCTAATGGTCATACTGGGGTTTGGGTTGACAATTACACCAACAAAATATATTGGAGTGGTTATTTTTTAGATAAATTTTTCAGATCAAATTTAGATGGTACGAATAAAGAAGTTGTGGTCTCGAAAATAGGCAATCCATGGTCAGTTCAGGTAGATGCTTTAAATGGTAAACTATATTTTACGGATTATTATGAGTTAGGAAGAGCCGATATGGATGGATCCAACATTGAAACTCTATCTAATTCTGGAACTTCGCTTGGAATGGATCTTGATTTGAAAGCAGGTAAAGTATATTATGGAGCAGCAGGAATCCGAATGGCAAATTTGGACGGAACTAGTGAAGCGGAAATAATACCTTATGCTTCCTCGGGTGACGTTTGGGGAATTGCACTAAGTACCGAAGATATTGATGTTTCTGTCTCTGTAGACGACGCAAGCATAGCAGAAGGAAACTCAGGAACAGGCACCTTAACCTTTACTGTAAGTCTGGATAATCCCGCTCCGGCAGGAGGAGCGACTGTTGACTATGCGACATCCAATGGATCTGCGATAGCAGGATCTGATTTTACCGCAGCAAGTGGAACAATAAGTTTTGCAGAAGGAGAGACCAGTAAAACCATAGATGTAAGCATAGCAGGTGACGAAATTCTAGAATCTGATGAGACGTTAACACTGATGCTTTCGAATCCTACTGGTACCAATGTCATGATCACTGATGGTACCGGCATGGGCACAATTACAAATGATGATCAAGCTGCTGTTACTATAGCAGAAGTGAGCGGAAATGAAGATGATGGAGCAATAACCTTAACGGCCACATTAGACAATGCTGTCCAAGGTGGATTTACAATAGATGTAAGCACTGCTGATGGTACGGCCACTGTTGCCGACAATGACTACACTGCCGTGACCGGTCAAACCTTAACCTTTGCAGGTACCGCAGGTGAAATCCAGACCTTTACTGTGACGCCAACCCTTGATTTAGTGCAGGAAGTGGATGAAACTTTAACTGTTTCTCAATCCAATTTGGCAAGTACAAGTCTAGCAGTGGATATTTCAGATGGAGCAATAGTTACGATCCTTAATGATGATTTCCCTCCTTCGGGATATACAGTGGCTTGGGATGATAATTTGATCAATTCTACTGAGGCCTTAAATACATTCTTTACAGTCTCTAATGCAGAGGTAGGCGCCACTATATTCTATTCCATTTCCAGTAGTGGAGATGGCAATACTGCCACTGTTGCCGGTAGTAAAGCAGTAGTTGATCTTAACCAAGTTGTCAATGTTGATGTGAGTTCTTTGGTTGATGGACACTTGACTGTAGAAGTTTATCTTCAGGATGCAGGTGGAAATAAAGGTCCTACAATAGGTAATAATTCTACGGTGTTGGACCAAACAGCTCCTCCAGCTCCAGGTACTCCGGATTTGACTCGGGGTTCTGATTCCGGAGTATCGGCTTCGGATAACATTACCAATGATTTAACGCCGACCTTTTCAGGGACAGCATTGGCAAATAGTACAGTCACTGTGATCAGTGACAAGGATGGGGTACTGGGTACCACAACTGCGAATGGATCCGGTAATTGGACCTTTACTGCAGGGAGCGATGTATCGAAAGGTGTTCATGTCATGACTGCTACCCAAGCTGACTTGGCAGGCAATAACAGTCCTGCCTCTAGTGGCTTGTCAGTCACTTTTGATGCCAATCCTCCTTCGGTCATATTAAAACCCGGTACCACTAACCTTACTTTGAACCAAGATGGAATTTCACCTACACTTTCCATATCTGAATTGTTGTACTTTGCAATTTTTGACGATTTCACGCCACAAGGAAATATTCAGTCAAGCTTAAGTAAATCAGTTTTCAATTGCTCTGATGTCGGAACTAATTCTGTAACTGTTACTGTAACCGACCTGGCTGGAAATTCTTGGATTGGGAACGCAAGTGTCAATATTATTGATTCAACAAATCCAGCCATTCTTGCAAAATCAACAATCACCCTGAATGTGGATGCATTTGTAACAGTTGATTTGACCGTTGGAATGATAGATGAGGGATCCACAGATGCCTGCGGAATTCAGTCTCAAGTATTAAGTAAAACTTCTTTCAGCAAAACTGATGAAGGATCCAATACAGTGAAATACACTGTTACCGATGTAAATGGTAATTCATCTGAAGTTGATATCGAGGTTATTATTGTGGTGGTTCCAAAAGTTCTCACTGTGACCGTTGATGCTGGTCAGACCAAGATCTATGGAGATCTCGATCCGGTATTAACTTATCAGGCTTCAGGATTTGAACCAGGGGATGATGTAGGTATTTTGACTGGCGCTCTTTCAAGAGATCCGGGAAGCGACGTAGGGACTTATGCGATTACTTTGGGTACGCTGGATGCAGGACCAAATTATACCATCAATTTCACCGGTTCGGACTTTGAAATCACATCTGCCCCCTTGAATGTGACAGCGATTAGGAATTCTAAAGTATATGGGGATGCCGATCCAACCTTTGTCTTTGTTGCCTCAGGACTGAAAAATGGAGATCCAAGTTCTACAATCACAGGGGCTTTGGGAAGAGCAGTAGGCGAAGATGTTGGGATTTATGCTATCAATCAGGGGACACTAGATGCAGGTCCAAACTATTCGATCAACTTCGCTACTGCGAACTTTGAGATTACCCCAGCTACCTTGGATATCACAGCTGATGCAGGTCAGAATAAGGTGTATGGCCAAGTCGATCCAGAATTGACGTATCAGTATTCAGGCTTGAAAAATGGGGATACAAAAGAAGGAGTGATCACCGGAGCATTGGCAAGAGCAACTGGAGAAGATATTGGAACATACCCAATTAATCAGGGGACGCTGGATGCAGGATCTAATTATACGATCAATTTTATTGATGAAGATTTTGTAATTACTCAGGGAACGATCAACGGAATCACCTTTGATGACGCCAGTTTTGTTTACGATGGAATAGAGAAGTCTCTGGCCATCACCGGTCCGCTCCCAGTGGGAACCCATGTGAATTATAGCAACAACGGAAGGACGGATGTTGGCACCCAGCAGGTTACCGCCACGATCAGTGGATCGAACTTCACGACTCTGGTGCTGACTGCAGATTTGACGGTAACACCAGGAACTATCACGGGAATCAGCTTTGATGACGCCAGTTTTGTATACGATGGAACAGAGAAGTCTCTGGCCATCACCGGTCCGCTCCCAGTGGGAACCCATGTGAATTATAGCAACAACGGAAGGACGGATGTTGGCACCCAGCAGGTTACCGCCACGATCAGTGGATCGAACTTCACGACTCTGGTGCTGACTGCAGATTTGACGGTAACACCAGGAACTATCACGGGAATCAGCTTTGATGACGCCAGTTTTGTATACGATGGAACAGAGAAGTCTTTGGCCATCACCGGTCCGCTCCCAGTGGGAACCCATGTGAATTATAGCAACAACGGAAGGACGGATGTTGGCACCCAGCAGGTGACAGCTACGATCAGTGGATCGAACTTCACGACTCTGGTGCTGACTGCAGATTTGACGGTAACACCAGGAATTATCACAGGAATCACCTTTGATGACGCCAGTTTTGTATACGATGGAACAGAGAAGTCTCTGGCCATAGCTGGTCCGCTCCCAGTGGGAACCCATGTGAATTATAGCAACAACGGAAGGACGGATGTAGGTACCCAGCAGGTTACCGCCACGATCAGTGGATCGAACTTCACGACTCTGGTGCTGACTGCAGATTTGACGGTAACGCCAGGAACTATCACGGGAATCAGCTTTGATGACGCCAGTTTTGTATACGATGGAACAGAGAAGTCTTTGGCCATCACCGGTCCGCTCCCAGTGGGAACCCATGTGAATTATACCAACAACGGAAGGACGGATGTTGGCACCCAGCAGGTTACCGCCACGATCAGTGGATCGAACTTCACGACTCTGGTGTTGACTGCAGATTTGACGGTAAGCCCAGCGACTTTGGATATCACAGCAGATGCTGGCCAATCCAAAATCTATGATGATCCAGATCCGGTATTCAGCTTTGTAGCCGATGGCTTCGAAGGAGGAGATACTGAGACAATTCTCACAGGATCATTGACCAGAGCAGCTGGAGAGGATGTGGGCATCCATCCGATCAATCTGGGTACCCTGGATGCCGGTCCAAACTATACGATCAATTTCATTAGTGCTGACTTTGAGATCATACCTGCTACCTTGGGTATTACTGCTTATGCCGGCCAGAGTAAGATTTATGGAGATTCAGATCCAACACTTGGCTATCAGGTGGCAGGCCTGAAAAACGGAGATACCGAAGGAGTGATCACCGGAGCATTGGCCAGAACAGTAGGGGAAGATGTGGGAATCTACGCGATCAATCTAGGAACACTGGATGCCGGAGCAAATTATACGATAGTATATAGCATAGCTGAGTTTGAAATAACTAAAGCAGCCTTGACGGTAACTGCTGAAGATCAAAGTAAGGTTTATGGTGAGGCTGACCCTAGTTTAACTGTGAGCTATTCTGGCTTTGTGAACGGTGATGATGAATCTGCTTTGGGCGGAACGCTTGATGTGAGCCGTGCAGCCGGAGAGGATGTGGGCACTTATGCAATTACCGCTTCGGGTTATACTTCAAGCAATTATACCATCAGCTATGTAGATGGCAGCTTAGAAATCACCCAAGCAGCCTTGACCGTTACCGCTGATGACCAAAGCAAGGTTTATGGTGAGACTGATGGTGCTTTAACAGTAAGTTATTCGGGATTTGTGAATAGCGATGATGAAACGGCATTGGGCGGTACTTTAAATATAAGCCGTGCAGCCGGAGAGGATGTGGGCACTTATGCAATTACCGCTTCGGGTTATACTTCAAGCAATTATACCATCAGCTATGTAGATGGCAGCTTTGAGATCACGCAGGCAGCCCTGACAGTTACCGCTGATGACCAGAGCAAGGTTTACGGAGCAGCTGACCCAGCTTTAACAGTAAGTTATTCGGGATTTGTGAATGGTGATGACGCAACTGCCTTGGGCGGCACACTGGATGTAAGCCGAACTACCGGAGAGGATGTAGGTAACTATGCGATTACCGCCTCTGGTTATACTTCCGGTAACTATACGATCAGCTATGTGGATGGTAACTTGGAGATCACCAAGGCAGCTTTAACCGTAAGCGCTGATGACCAGAGCAAGGTTTACGGTGAGGCTGATGGTGCTTTAACAGTAAGTTATTCGGGATTTGTGAATAGCGATGATGCAACTGTCTTGGGCGGTACTTTGGATGTAAGCCGAGCAGCCGGAGAGGATGTAGGTACTTATGCGATTATGGCTTCCGGCTATACTTCAAGCAATTATACCATCAGCTATGTAGATGGCAGCTTTGAGATCACGCAGGCAGCCCTGACAGTTACTGCGGACGATCAAAGTAAGGTTTATGGAGAATCTGACCCAGCTTTGACCGTTTCCTATTCCGGCTTTGTGAACGGCGATGATGAGACTGCCTTGGGTGGCACATTGGATGTAAGCCGAGCTGCCGGAGAGGATGTGGGCACTTATGCAATTACCGCTTCTGGTTATACTTCCGGTAACTATACGATCAGCTATGTGGATGGAAACTTTGAAATAAACCAGGCAGCCTTAACAGTCACTGCTGATGATAAATCCAAGGTTTACGGAGAAACAGATGCTGCCTTGACCGTTTCCTATGCAGGTTTTGTGAACGGCGATGATGAGACTGCCTTGGGTGGCACATTGGATGTAAGCCGAGCTGCCGGAGAGGATGTGGGCACTTATGCAATTACCGCTTCTGGTTATACTTCCGGTAACTATACGATCAGCTATGTGGATGGCAACTTTGAAATAAACCAGGCAGCCTTAACAGTCACTGCTGATGATAAATCCAAGGTTTACGGAGAAACAGATGCTGCCTTGACCGTTTCCTATGCAGGTTTTGTGAACGGTGATGATGAGACTGCCTTGGGTGGCACATTGGATGTAAGCCGAGCTGCCGGAGAGGATGTGGGCAATTATGCGATCACTGCTTCAGGTTATACTTCCGGTAACTATACCATCAGCTATGTGGATGGAAACTTTGAGATTACCCAAGCAGCCTTGACAGTTACCGCTGATGACCAAAGCAAGGTTTACGGAGAAACTGATGGTGCTTTAACAGTAAGTTATTCGGGATTTGTGAATGGTGATGATGCAACTGCCTTGGGCGGCACACTGGATGTAAGCCGAACTACCGGAGAGGATGTAGGTAACTATGCGATTACCGCCTCTGGTTATACTTCCGGTAACTATACGATCAGCTATGTGGATGGTAACTTGGAGATCACCAAGACAACTTTAACCGTAAGCGCTGATGACCAGAGCAAGGTTTACGGTGAGGCTGATGGTACTTTAACAGTAAGTTATTCGGGATTTGTGAATAGCGATGATGAAACTGTCTTGGGCGGCACACTGGATGTGAGCCGAGCAGCCGGAGAGGATGTGGGCACTTATGCAATTACCGCTTCTGGTTATACTTCAAGCAATTATACCATCAGCTATGTAGATGGCAGCTTTGAGATCACGCAGGCAGCCCTGACAGTTACTGCGGACGATAAATCCAAGGTTTACGGAGAAACAGATGCTGCCTTGACCGTTTCCTATGCAGGTTTTGTGAACGGTGATGATGAGACTGCCTTGGGTGGCACATTGGATGTAAGCCGAGCTGCCGGAGAGGATGTGGGCAATTATGCGATCACTGCTTCAGGTTATACTTCCGGTAACTATACCATCAGCTATGTGGATGGAAACTTTGAGATTACCCAAGCAGCCTTGACAGTTACCCCCGATGACCAGAGCAAGGTGTATGGCACCGCAGATCCTGTATTGAGCTATACGGCTTCCGGTTTTGTCAATGGTGACGACGGCAGCATCCTTAGTGGCAGCCTGAGCAGGGTTTCCGGAGAAGACATCGGAGTTTATGCCATTGAGCTGGGCAGCCTGTCAGCCGGGGGCAATTATGATATTGTCTACCAGCCGGCCACGCTTACCATCCAGGGCAGGAAGATCGAAGAGGTTTACGAACCTACTGCGGTTACCGTGGACTGGGGAATCGATTTGGTCGAAATACCTTTGCCTGAAACAGTATTGGTGAGAACCGAACAAGATGAATTCATTAATCTGGAGGTGAATTGGAATGTATCCACAGTGGATACCAGGAACAGGGGAGCTTACCGTATAACGGGGACCTTACAACTACCAGGAACCATCTTGGGAGAAGGACTACCTGTACCGTTTATGTTTGTCAATGTAAATGCCAAGCCTGCCCCAGTGGACCTTGTCCTTGACAATAACAGTTTCGAGGCCCAGAACGGCCCTGTAGCGATAGGCAGCATCACGGTGGTGGATCCAGTGGATAACCAACATGTTCTGGAACTTGTTTCCGGAGCAGCGGACAATGGCTATTTCTCCCTTTCTGGCAACAGCCTGTACTGGGACAGCCAGGAAGCATTGGCGGGCAGAACTGCTTTCTCGGTCGAGGTGATGGTGGTGGATGCCGATGGCAATACACTTTCCAAGGTCTTTGAGGTCAACAGGCTGAGAAAATCCCTGAACGATATCGTGATCTACAATACCTTCAGTCCAAATGAAGACGGTACCAATGATACTTGGGGTGTTGAGGAGCTCAGGTACCAGACCGGTGTAAGGATCATGATATTTGAAAAAAGTGGTAACAGGCTCTTCTATACCGAAAATCCTGAAAAAAGGTGGGATGGAACCTATAAGGGCAAGGAAATGGCAGTAGGGAGCTATTTCTGGGTAATCGAGTCCAAGGAAGATGATAAGGTACGAAGAGGCACCCTTAATTTATTGAAATGATGAAAAGGTTTTGTCAAGTAATTAAAGATTGTTTTGGAAATAGAAAGCCAGTTAATCAAATGAAAAAGGTTTTAGTTTATACATTGATGTTCATGCTGTCGGCACCTTTGATGGTGCTGGGGCAGTCGAGAAAATACATTAGCCAGTTCAACTTTTTCCAGAGTTACTATAACCCCGGGTTGACCGGTTATGAGGGCAGTACTTTAAGGGGCTTTGTCAGGAACCAATGGAGTGGTTTTGAAGGAGCGCCAAGGACCATGTTCTTTAGTGCGGAGCTGGATTTCGGGGAAATGAAAGGAGAGGAAGATCCTGCCCTGATGGGCAAAAATGCGGCCAGCCTCAACCTATTGTTCGATGAGTACGGGGCCTTCAGGGAAACCTCCCTGGTGCTGGGCTATGCCAGCAGGATCAGGCTGACAGAAAAGCACAACCTGCGCCTGGGTGCGGGGGTAAGCTATACCAATGTCAAACTGGACGGCACGTCCATGACCGTGGAGCAGCAGAACGACGAATTGCTGGGCCAGTATATCGGCGGCTTTTCCGATATGCAGATCATCGACTTCAATGTAGGCCTGGCGCTGACGCACGAAAAGTACTACCTGTCCTATGCCATGCACCAGGTCAACGGGGGCAGCATTTCCAGCGGAGATGAATTTATGGAAGGCAGGCCGATCAACTATATTGTACAGGCGGGCTACCGGGAGGCCCTGAGTGATCAGGTGTCCGTAATCGGGAATTTCTTTTACCGCAACCAGGAGGACCTTCCGGACAATATAGAATTTAACCTGAAGGCATTGTTGATGGACAGGTTCTGGCTAGGGGCAGGGCACCGGGTGGATTATGCGAACAATTTGCAGCTGGGCTTCCTCTTGAAGCGGGTGAAGGTAGGCTATGTCTATGAGTTCCCGACCAACGGCAGTTACCTGCTCCCTGGCAATACCCACGAGTTCATGGCCATATTCAACCTGTTCAGGACCAACGAAAGGAAACATGCCAAGGAAGTCTTGATTTGGTAGGGATATTATTAAAGGTCCTCATGGCTGGAACCATGAGGACCTTTAATATCAGTTTTTTATCTTTAAGAGCTTAGATTTCATTTTTTCAACCTCTCAAATAAGCAGTTCATAGATTTTAAAAGGTTAATAATAATCCCCCTATGCTATAAAGAGATGAACTCATCATTTTTGCTGTCTTTTAGGTATTGATTAAAATCCTGTCAAAAGATACTAAGGTTTGAGAATGGTCATGAACCAAGATTCGATGGTTGAACCCGGAGTATGCAGAAGTACTGTCCAGTAACAATTCAGCACTTATTGCCTATTTCTGCTTACAAGCTCCTAGGCTTGTCTTTACCTTTGTTTATATAAAAACCAAATTATCTTCGGGTCACACAGGGATCTCCTTCGGATCACCTTCGGATTAAGCTCGGATATTTCCGAGTTAAATCCGAAGATAATTTGGATAAAAACCCTGCTTGATCCAGAGATATGGAAAAGGATACCTTACTTGTCCAAGGCTAATCCATAATGGGTACATAAAGGGATATAAGGTGTTTAGGAGATTGCTCGCTCCGTTGACTACATATAGAATGGAAGAGAAGTGGTGCAGGTTGAAATACTTGGGGCAAGAATATTTTGACTTGAATATGCATTCTTTTTCATAATTACAGATAAATACAGCCCTGTCCTCCCACTACACATATCTAATTGACAGCCATTTCCCCCTCCGAGATAAACCTGTGGTTAATAATGATGAGATATTGATAGGGTCAAACCCGAAATATGCATGAGCCTATCTATAATAATTCCCAAAGCATCATCAAGGTTTAATAAAGACGCTCCTACCCTTACCATCAGAAATATCACCGCCCCAAAACCTCCGATAAACCACTGATAATAAAACAAATCCACCCCATATCTATTGGACTATGCTCATGGAATAGTTAAATTATGGACAAGACCTAACAGCACCAGTGCTAACGCCATTTTTATGAAAACGCTATTTTGCTTCATCTTCCTTTTCACACCTCTTTTGCTGGCTGCTCAAGATGCCACTGAGATCATCAAGAAGGTCGATCAGAAAATGAGGGGCAAATCTTCATCCTCCAATATGACCATGAAAATCATCAGGCCAGATTGGTCAAGGGAAATTTCAATGAAAGGCTGGAGCCTAGGAACCGGCTATTCCCTCATCCTTATCACCAGTCCAGCAAGAGACCAAGGCACCGCTTTCCTCAAGCGTGATAAAGAAATTTGGAACTGGCAACCTACCATTGATAGGGTGGTGAAGCTGCCTCCTTCTATGATGAGCCAGTCTTGGATGGGCTCAGATTTTACTAATGATGATCTGGTGAAAGAATCTTCAGTACTTGAGGATTATGACCATTTTCTTAAAGGAGACACCATCATCAATAATTATGATTGCTGGAAACTAGAACTCATTCCCAAGGAGGATGCCGCAGTAGTATGGGGATCAATTGAATTATTTGTATCCAAAACGGACTATATAGAACTGCTCATCCGCTACTTTGATGAGGATGGCTTTCTTATCAATACCATGATTCTTTCAGACATCAAAGAAATGGATGGAAGACTAATTCCCAGTAAAATGGATATGATCCCTGAGGAAAACCCCGACCAAAGGACAGTCATTATCTATAATGATCTTGATTTTGATATCGACATCGATGAAGGTTTTTTCTCTATTCAAAAAATGAAACGTATACGCTGATGCTTCTTAAATTGGCTTGGAGAAATATCTGGAGAAATAAACGGCGGACCATTATCACCATTGTCAGCATTGCTTTTGCTGTCATCTTGTCCAGCCTTATGCGCTCCATGCAATTGGGTTCCTATGAAAGAATGATTGATAACAGCGTGCGTTTTTTGACCGGTTATATACAGATCCACCAAAAAGGATATTGGGAAGAGCAGGTAATTGATAATGCCTTCAAGCCTTCTTCAAACTTACAGCAAAAAGTCGAAGGAATCGAAGATGTAGAAGCAGCGGTCCCAAGACTGGAATCCTTTGCCTTAGCCTCTTACCGAACCCAGACCAAAGGGGCATTGGTCATAGGCATTGACCCTCAAAAAGAAGCCGCACTCACCAATGTCGAGGATAAGATTGTCCAAGGTAGCGCCTTTGAGATTAACGAAGAACATGTGCTGATCGGAACAGGACTGGCAGAATACCTGAAACTTTCTGTTGGCGATACCATCGTATTGATCAGCCAGGGTTACCATGGGGCAAATGCTGCAGGAAAATATACCGTTAGTGGTCTGGTCCAGTTTGGTTTGCCACAGCTCACCAATCAGGTAGTTTTCATGCCCTTGCCAGCCGCTCAATATTTCTTTGGTGCTGAGCAACTGCTTACTGCCTTAGCCATAGTCACTGAGCATCCAAAACATGTAAGTTCTATTGAGGCCAGTTTACGGGAGGAGCTTGACACCACTGCATTAGAAGTCATGAACTGGAGAACAATGATGCCAGAATTGGTTCAGGGAATAGAGGTAGACAATATTTCTGGCATTATCATGCTCATGCTACTCTATGTGGTAATAGGCTTTGGTATGTTTGGGACATTTCTGATGATGACCACCGAGCGTCTTTATGAGTTTGGGATTTTACTTTCCGTAGGAATGAGAAGGTACAAACTGCAATTGATTATCTTTGCAGAAATCATCATGCTGGCTATGATCGCTGTATTGGCAGGATTTGCCTTAAGCATCCCACTCATAAGTTATTTTTATCATCATCCCATCTCCTTATCTGAAGAATACAAGGCAGCATTTGAAAAGTTTGGAATCGAAGCGGTTTATGTTTTCAGTCTGGAACCCGTAGTATTTACCAGTCAGGCATGGGTGGTGTTTTTTATGGCCTTGGTGCTGGGGGGATACCCGATATATAGCATCTGGAAACTGGAACCTGTAACTGCAATGAGAGAAGGAAGGTAAATGAATATGCTAATCAAAATCGCTTGGAGAAATGTATGGAGAAACAAAGGCCGGAGCATGGTGGTCATTGGCGCTATTGTCGTGGGCATCTGGGCCTTGATTTTTATGTTGGGCTTTATGAATGGCTTCACTGTTTCCTATATCAATGGGGCCATTGAGCATGAAATCTCCCATATACAAATCCACCACCCAAAATTCAAAGAAGATTATAAAATAAGCTACAACATCCCAAATGGCACTGCCTTGGAAAAAACCCTTTCTTCTGAGCCAGGGATAGCCGCGATTTCCCCCAGAAGCTTAACCAATGGCATGGTTTCATCCACCAGAAAAGCCAGCGGAGTGCGTATATACGGCATCATTCCTGAACTGGAAAAAAGGGTCACCCACCATGACTCCTTATTAACAGAGGGCACTTATTTTGAATCCAAGCAGAAAAACCCCGTTGTAATTGGAAATGAGCTGGCGGAGGATCTGAAGGTAAACATCAACTCAAAAATAGTCCTGACCTTTCAAGATGAAGAAAACAATTTGGTTGCAGGAGCATTCCGAATAGTAGGCTTGATAGAAACCACCTCTCCCAATATCAACCAAGCTACTGCCTATGTAAAGAAGGAAGACCTGAACCGAATTGCCGGAATAGAGGATAACATTCATGAAATCGCCATTTTCCTTAACCATCCGGAAGATGAAACCATATTGGTGAAAGCACTTGAACAAAATCATCCAGCACTTCAGATAGAATCTTGGAGAACCATCGCCCCGGAACTAGAACTCTTCCTTTCCATGACGGATAGTTTCCTCTGGGTGCTTTTTGGGATCATCATGACAGCGCTCATATTTGGCATTATCAATACCATGTTGATGGCTGTATTGGAACGTCATAGAGAACTGGGCATGTTGATGGCCATAGGGATGAACAAATGGCGGGTGTATATCATGATCGTCATTGAAACAGTATTTCTATCCCTGGTGGGCGGCCCTTTGGGAGCTATTATTGGCCTGATTACCATGAATTGGCTGGGCATTCATGGTATTGATTTGAGTGCCTATTCAGCAGGACTAAAAGCCTATGGCTATGACAGCATCCTCTACCCTAGCATTGAAAACGACACCTATATATTGGTTACTATTGGAGTAATTATCACTGCTTTGGCCGGAGCCCTTTATCCTGCCCACAAAGCCATTCAACTCAAGCCAAGCGAGGCCTTGCATATGACGTAAACAAAAGAGATTATGGAAACAACCATTGGGAAAAAAATTGTCATTTCAACTGAAGACTTAGCCAAGACCTACCATGAGTCGAAGATACCAGTTCAGGCATTAAAAGATGTTGACCTGAAGATCGAAGAAGGTGAGTTTACGGCAATCGTCGGTCCTTCTGGTTCTGGTAAGACCACTCTTTTAAATATCATTGGAGGCCTTGACTCTCCCAGTAAAGGGAAGGTCATTATAGGAGACACAGATATATCAAAGTTGAAAGAGTCCGCACTGATAGATTTCAGGCTGCACCATATTGGTTTTGTTTTTCAGCAATACAATCTTATTCCAGTGCTCACAGCCAAAGAAAACGTGGAGTTTATCATGTTGCTGCAAAAGAAATCAATGCAAGAAATGGAAGAAAGGGCCATGCAACTTTTAAAAGAGGTGGGCTTGGAAGACAAAGCCCAAGTCCGACCCGCAGAATTATCAGGGGGACAACAACAGCGGGTAGCGGTAATCAGGGCATTGGCCTCGAGACCAAAATTTATCCTGGCAGATGAACCTACTGCCAACTTGGACTCAGCTGCTGCTGGAAATTTATTGGATATGATGGCCCGAATGAACCGTGAAGAAAATATGACCTTCATTTTCTCCACCCATGACCAAAGGGTCATTGACAAGGCCAGAAGAGTAGTCACCTTGGAAGATGGCAGGATCATAGAAGATGAAGTTCGTTAAACTCATATTGATTTGCCTTATATATGGCTTTCTGCAAGATCCTAGCTTTGCACAGGAAGACAAGGCCAAAACCTTCTTTGTCAATGGATATCTCAAAGAAATGGTTTCCTTCAATGACCTTGAAGACAGCGCATTGGTAGACAATCTCATCCATAACCGGCTCAATTTTAAATGGTATCCAAATGAGAACATCAGGTTTTATGGAGCTTTAAGATCCAGGTTATTTATTGGTCAAACCAGCAAATACCTTGAAAACTTTGAAGACTTCATCGATTATGACACCTACTACTTTGATCTAAACTGGACCATTATCAATGAAAATGGTGTAGTACTCCACACGATGATTGACCGGTTTTATATGGAATGGATCAAGGAAAAGCTAACGGTTAAACTTGGCCGGCAAAGGATCAATTGGGGCATCAATACCATTTGGAATCCAAACGATATTTTCAATGCCTATTCCTATTTTGATTTTGACTATGAAGAAAGGCCTGGGATCGATGCCCTCCGAACAGAATATTACACAGGGACCAATTCCAGCCTTGAGATGGCTATCAGCCTTCCTTCAAAAACCATCAATCCGGACAGTACAGCAATGAATATTTTTTCCTCTGCCTTAATGTACAAGACCAATAAATGGAATTATGACTTCCAGTTTATGGGAGGCTACAGCCGAGAAAACTGGGTTTTGGGAGCAGGCTGGGCCGGCAACTTGGGCAGTGCCAGCTTAAAAGGAGAAATGAGCTACTTTTATCCCAGAGTAAAAAGTAAAACAGATCCGAAGGCATTTGTGGGCAGTATTTCCCTGGATCATTCAATTGGAAATTTTTATTATAACGTTTCGTATCTTTTCAATGAAGCAGGCTATAAAGATCTGGGCGCAGAAGGATTGATCAGATTGAATAGCCGAGCATTAACGGCCAAAAACCTCTCCCCCTATAAACATTCCGGATTCATTCAGGCCAGTTATCAAGCTCACCCTCTTATAAATGCTGGATTTGGAACGATGCTGTTTCCACAAAACAAAGCCATGTTCCTCTCCCCTTTTGCGACTTGGAATATTTTTCAGGATTTTGACATAGACTTTATTGTCCAGGCATTTTATGCAGAAGATACCTCAAGGGATAAATTCCGTTCTTATTCCACCTCTTACTTTCTACGGGGAAAATGGAGCTTTTAAGTTGAGGCATTAAAAATCATCAGATTGCTCCATACTCTTGACGCCATACTCAAAGACTACCTCAACAAATACATCTTGCCATATCCCTTCTTGAAGGCCTTATCAGCAGCTGTCGCCCTATGCTCCACAAACTGCCCATCTTTCCTGACAAGTACACGATATATATAGACACCATTGGCCAATTGATCGCCAAACTCATCCTTTCCATCCCAAGCATATTCAGAGATATTATTTCCAATCTTAATCGGACCGAGTTCCTCCTGTAAGATTTCCCTAACCACCTTGCCTGTAACTGTCAATATTTGAATCTTGATTTGATCTGGCGGAGCCATTCCAGTTACCGTAAACACAAAGCGCACACTGGTACTAAAAGGATTGGGATATGGATAAAAATGGGTGATGGTAGATTCATTGATTACCTCAAAACTCACTTCATAAGGCTTCTCCCCGGCTTTATTACCGGAAGCATCCACTGCATTTACCCTCAAGGTATATATCCCATCCTCTAATGGTCCTGGCTGATACTCCAGTTTAAAATCAGAATTATCAGATTCTTCAAACCACTTTAAGGCTGGATGGCTAAATGAAATCCTTTCAAAATCACATCCTTCACAACTTCGCTTTAAATACACTTCCATTCCAGTAGTATCCTGCTTGAGCAGTGCGCTATTTTCATCTTTCACCAATGCCGTAATCATCACATTTGGCGACACTATATCCCCGTCCATGATATAGGCCCCATCAAAATTCACATCCAAAACGGGATTTTGATCATCCTTTTCTACAATAAAATAATCTGCCAAGTCCAATATATTATTCTTGTACGATTGCTCCAGATACTCTCTTGGATTGGCAAAAACATTCATGGAGTTTTTTCCGACCTCTCCCAATGAAGAAAAAGTAATCTCAAAGGCATACCTTTCACCTGCTTTTACTGCCGGAATCTTGAATGTCTCTTTTTTGACCGTATTATTGGTTTTATTTTGAAGCCCATACTCCACCTTAAGTGAATCTGTAAAATCATAGTTGGAGATATTGACAAATTCAAACTTAACGGTGGCCTCTTCGCCTTCCTGTAGCTGGAATTCATCTTCTTTAGATTGCAAAATCAACACCCCTTCCGGCACCCCGGTATAATTGACCTGCCAGCTCCTCAACTGTTGTGGGATTTCTGTTTCTGATTCCTTTACCTCATATTTTAAACGCAAATATGGATAAGCTTCCGCATTGATGTCCTGAAGCCTGAGCGCTTCCTCCCTAATATTATCAAACAAAACCTCTTCGTTTCCCTCCCTGCTTACACCTATCACATCGAACACAAAATCCTCCACATTAATTGAACTACCCGGTACCGTATGATTATAAAATGTATCCCAAGAAGATGCCGGCCCAATTCTCTCTACTTCCACAGTGCCCTGATCATAAAAGCCCTTCATTTGTGTCTGGAAAGTAATCACCTGCTCATCAGCAGGCAATGCAGCATCCTTATCGGCCAAAATTTCCTGAGCCTCACCGGGACGCATCCCCTTTCTTCCAAATAGAATATAAGGCTCCCCATTTTTCATATTTCTTAAAGTTGCTTCATTGGCCCCGATTTCCTTCATTTTCAGAAATGCCTCATCTGGCCAGTTTTCAAAATCAACTGCCCCCACAGAAAAAATAATCACATAATCCCCTTCTTTTAGCCCATCTATATAGTCCAAGAGCATGGTTTGCCCTGCTCCTGTTATCCAAGAATTCCTAATATTTTGAATGATCTGCGGCGTCTTGCCACAGCTCTTTCCATCCAACACATCAAAATTGGTCAAGGGAATAACCAAATAAGGAGACAGGCTTCTTTGATCAAAGGCCATCAAGCCAAAGGAGCCATTGGTACACCTTCTCAGGTTCATGTCAATATTATAGGCTGTCCCATTTAACTCTATCTGGACCTGCCCATAGCTCAGGCCCTCTGTCCTGGAACCAAAGGTCATCACATCCATATCCACCTTGGTGCCCTGATATCTCCACTGTCCCGCCTGCTGGTCCAAGTCCATATTTTTGATTTGATTTTCACCCAATTGGGCAAATTCCTGCTGGGTCCACCCTTCAGGTCCATTAGGTATATAAGTAAAACTACTGCGGGTCCATTCAGCACTTTCACCTTCCTTGCTTTCCAAAAACCTGGTTCGCCAATAAAAGGTAACAGAATCTGAACCACTGACTTTGTCTCCTAAATTTTCCTGCCAGGTAGCTATATTTCTAGTGGTCACTCGGGACTCTTTTCGCCATGCCGAATTAAAATCAGGAGCCGTATCCAATTGCATCACCAGTACCCTGTCCTCAGTGGACTTCCCAGGTACTTGGGCGATCATTTCTACCTGCTGTTGCTGATGTATGGCATAATTCAAAGGACTCAAATTTTGGGTACCACTGGATTCAATAAACTTATTGATCACTATGGTATTGTTGGCAAAGGTCATTTCAGGAACCACTTTTTGGGAATTGACGGTAAGGCTGAACACATTTTCACCTGAAGACACCAAGCCAATATTGGGCACCGTAAAATGTACTGTGTCTCTATAATAAATGGGGGCCAGTTCCACTGCATCATAAGGAATAACCGTCCCATCAGGCAGGGTCCTGCTGATCTTAAAATCCACCGTATCTAAATCCACCCTGCCAATATTCCTGATCACAAAAGAAAGATCGATGGAATCTGTCAGGGAATTAATCGGTTCTCCATTAAAATCCCGGAAAAACACCTCGTTTTCATCCAAAGAATAGTCCACCTTATCCGCTGGAAAAAGCTTTACTGCAGGATCTCCTAACATGACCATTTGATTGGCATGTGATTGATTAATGGGGGAGGTACCGTATCGCTTGTAGAAATAATCCTCTACCTCACACTTTATGGTCCCGATAGCTTTATAGTTCATGGAGGAATCTGCCAATGCCTTTCGATAGAAGGATTCGGAATACCTTCTCAAATAGACATCTACTCCTACACTGGCATGGGCCAAAAAATTGGAAGCCCCACGATCAGGCGTCAAAATCCAATCTTCGCCAAAGGTATAGGCTCCTCCAAAAGCATTACCGGCATCACAGCCATTCATCAGCAGAAATGGGTATTTTCCTTTATTGTCATAGCCCAATTCATCCACACTAACAAAGCCTACATCAATATCTGTGGTAGAGGTACCTGCATGGCCAAAAAAGGTCACCATACTCGCTCCTTCATTGACCTTTTCTGAGATATTGATCAGCTCAACAGGTGTATTTGAGCGCTTCCTAAAAGTGGTCACATTGCCTCCAAAAAACACGCTTTCTGCTATGCTTTTATAGCCCAAAAGAAAATTATAATACCTTTCAAGCTCGAAAGCGGATAAACCTCCGCTCAAATGTATAATCTCCTTTTGCCATGCTTCACTTGCACCCAAGGCATCCTTTTCCTTTACTTTGGCCAAATAATCATTGACCTGCTCCGGGGTTCTGGCTGGAATCCGTCCCACACCAATCGTTTTCTTCAGCGGATCTTCAGGATCAAAGCCCATGACAAACCGATTATCATTATAGGGATAACCATAAGTAGGCACCAGGTCCTGAATACTGAAAATCTCTGGCCTATCTCTATAAAAGTACCTTTGCCCGCCTGAGTTGGCAGCATTGTACATGCCATAAGCCCTCCCAAGCAGCAATAAGAATTTCGGTTCATATTTGGCCGAAAATTGTCTCATAAACTCTTTGATACCCAAAGGTGATTTTTCCCCGTAATTAAATTGATTATACAGTTCTTCTGCTGTGACCACCAAGGTATCATAAGCTCCACCCGCAGGGGAATGGCGGTACGCAGCATATGCTTTGACCGGATCAGTATTGATCGAAGTAGGCTGCATTAAGCTAGGGTGACTCAGAATAATATAGTCGGCACTTCGTGCCAATAGGTTCCTGAACCGTACTTTTTCCAGTACATTGGGCTCTATGACCTCCTTTTCAGAAAGCACCAATAGTTTTGCTTCCCCACTAACAGATCCGGCCGGAATGCTCACTGTGCTAGCGGTCTCTTCTTTTTCCAGCTTTATGGGATGATATAAATCACTTATATCATAAGCCAGGACTTGTTCTCCTTCATGGGAAAAAGAAAGGGTACTTTCTCCCTGTCCCACCCAGATCGGCGTCGCATCCTGAGGGACTTGACTTACCTGTTTATCATAGGTCAACTTGACATAACTTATGGAGATATTATCAGATGAACCTGAGGTTCCTACCGGTCTTGCCCGTACGACAAACCTTCCATCTTCCCCAATATCACTGCCCATCAAACCGGCAGTCAATTGATAAATCTCAAAGGCCTCAAAACTCACCTTTTCCAAAAACCTTAGTTGATCGGTATTGGGCCCCACCATGATCTCCACTTCATGGGGAGCATCAGACCTACCCAAAATCCCCAAGTCCAAACTAGGCTGGGAAGGATTGGCTACAGTTCCCAAATCTTTATAACTAAGGTCAATATTATTGTTCCGGGTCACTGCTCTTCCTGACCAACCTTGGCCTTTGTCGTAAATCCCGAGATGTACTCCCAAGGAATAGGTCTGTCCCAATGCATATTGATCTGCAAAAACTTGTACTATTTCGGTCCTGTACGAACTTAATTCAGGAGCAAGGGAATTTATCACCCTTTCATTGACTCTTTTGCCTGATTGGCCATTGGACACTGTAAGAAAAAATGCAGTGGCATCACTGTGGTTATTATAATAAGGATTACCCATCTGATCGGGCTCTGGATATAATTTCACATCGGAACGCCCATCATTCCTTTCCCCAATCAATTCAATATAATCACCTGCATCAAACCGGCCATCTTCTTGCCCATGCACATAGATCGCCACCTCCAAACCACGGTGAAAAACCTGAATATTCCTGGGGTCTATGGCTTCTACATTCATACCTGATGCAGACAGCGTGGTATAACTTAGTCGGTAAAGTCCATTTGTGGCTGTATTGATTTTATAATAGGTTTGGGAAAAGTTGATCCATTCACTTTGTCCAAAAGCGACCCGGGCACATCCCAGTAAAAGCGTAAAAACCAGTATAATTTTATTCATTTATATGCTTTTAATCCCAACCATTAAAAAGCCTGAAACCTTCACCCAAAGGCTCAAGGCTTACCTTTAGACTAAATACATGCGAATAGGGTGTTTCTGATACACCTCCGATATCTGTCAATGCATAATCAATAGAGGCCTTTTCACTGAGCAATACACCTAGTCCAAAACTCGGCTTATAGGCGAGGGATTTCTTTCCATCAAAATCCCTGGTATACTGAAAATTGCTTATTCCCCCACGTAAATAAGCCACAGACCTATACCCTATTTCCAAGCCTAAGCGGGGATCCATACTCATCAAGTCGGTTTGGATCAAGGTATTTCTTCGGCCATCAAAGGTCATGTCCAAGTCCAAAGCTGCCTGCAAAGTAATCATATCCTGTATATCCAGTTCCTTGGACAGGCTGATGATGGCCCGGGGCAATGTTAACTCAATGGTATTGGTAGGTACTTCATTATTTGTCCCTGCATATACCTCCCGTACCATTTCTGCATTATGGGACCAGGCATTGAAAGTAGTGGTGATATCTTTCAACATGATCCCCAGCTTCCATTCCTCCAAAAAGAACATCCCTCCCACATCAAAACCAAAACCCCATGCCTTGGCAAACTTCCCTACATTCCTATGTATGATTTTCGTATTGATTCCTGCTTTAAACACATCACTGATATCCCTTGCATAAGAAAGCATCAGGGCATAATCAGCAGCATTGAAAAACTGGATATTATCATAATTAAGGGCGCCATTGGCATCATACAAAAAACGGGTATCCGGTATATCATCCACCCCAAAGCGGATCAGGGAAATCGCTATTTGATTATCTTCCTCTATATTGGTGGAAAAGCCTGCATAATCGTATTTCGCAATCCCCGCAAAATACTCAGCATGCATAAGTGAAAACTCATATTGATGCTGTATTCCCAAAAGGGCAGCGGGATTCCAATAAGCAGCTGTAACATCCCTCACGGCCGACACCTGTGCCCCTCCCATTCCCAATGCCCTGGCCCCCACACCAATATTCATAAATTCATTGGAATACTTTGGAGTGATTCCCTGTGCTCTCCCTTCCACAATAGCCAAAAGTAATATCAGCCCCAAAAAACAATGCTGAAAACCTTTTTTTCTGTTTTTTTCCACCTATGCAAAGTAAAAAATAATTCAATATGAAACGAATCCAACTTTCAAATTTCTACCCTTAATCATCAGATGAACACTGTTCACGATCGAACAAGTTATGTTCATTAGATATACACATTATACTTGGTCAGGTAAAGTGAAAAAAATATTTTTTGTATATAAAAAAATCGCCCCACAAGGCTTCAACGCTCCAAAAAAACCACTAAAGCCCTATTTAACAAATACTTAACACACAATCTATATATAATAAGAATCCTTATTTAACAAGGAAATAGGTATAACAAGGTAGCTTAGTTAACTTTGGTATTATTTTTCGGTATAGTAGAGAGAAGTTAAATGGATCATGCACATCATGAGATAGCAATGGTTAATCATCAATCATTCTTGTTTCATCTTTATAAAAACAAACATAGATGAAAGCATCAAACACCCAAGTACAAATGCGCAAAGGAATTTTGGAATTCTGCATATTGCACATCATATCGAGAGGGGAAGTTTACGCCTCCGACATGATAGAAGAACTTACAGAGGCTAAGCTGATAGTGGTGGAAGGCACACTCTATCCCTTACTGAACAGGCTCAAAACAGCTGCTTTGGTTTCCTACAAATGGGTAGAATCAGAGTCTGGCCCTCCGAGAAAATATTACTCAATCACCCCGGAAGGAAACGAGTTTTTGGGCAAGCTCAACGAAACCTGGCACGACCTGGTTCAATCCACCACATTAATCACTTCCAAAAATTAAGATCATGAAAAAAACTATCAGCATAAATATCAGCGGTATCCTTTTTCATATCGAGGAGGATGGCTATGACAACTTGAAAAGATACTTGGAGTCGATCAACAAGCACTTCTCGCATTATGAGGACAACCAGGAAATCATCAAGGATATAGAAAATCGAATTGCCGAAATATTCCTTTCCAATCTCAAAAACAACAAACAAGTTATCACTGCGGAAAATGTGGACAAGCTCATTGAAAAGATGGGGACCATCGCTGATTTTAAAGCAGTAGAGGAAAACGAAATTGAAACGGAGGAGCATAATAGAGACAATTCCACAAGAGAGGAGGACCACAATGAATTTTACAAATACATCACTCCTCCAGATCAGGGCGCTGCCACAGGCTATAAAAAGCTGAGCCGTCTTGAAAAGAGTAAGATCTTGGGAGGCGTCTGTGCTGGCCTTGCCAATTACCTGGCCATTGACCCGCTTTGGACCAGATTAGTGGCCATACTATTGCTCTTCAGTGGAAAATTCTCCTTCAGCAATTTTGATTTCTTTCCTTGGGAATGGGACTTCTCTATTTCCTTGGGTTGGTGGGCAGTTTTGGCCTATATAGTACTATGGGTAATTCTCCCTGTTTCTTATGAAGAACCAGAAGATAAAAAAATCAAAAAACTCTACAGAAATCCCGATGACCGGGTTATCGGAGGTGTTTGCAGTGGACTGGCCGCCTATTTCGACATAGAGGTACTTTGGGCCAGACTGGCATTTGTGGGGCTGATATTTGCAGGAGGTGCCGGTTTTGTGATTTATCTGATCCTTTGGATAATCACGCCTCTGGCCAAATCCATTACCGAAAGAATAAAGATGAAAGGAGGAGAAATCACCTTGAGCAATATAGAAAGCACCATCATACAGAATCGTCAGATTCCGGACATCCGTCCTGCCACAGAAAGTCAAAAGGCATGGTTAGCTCCCTTTCGTTTTCTAGGTAAAATCATCGATAAACTGGGAAAGGCCTTGGGCCCCTTCGGAAAGTTCATCCTTGATGTGATCCGAGTGGTCTTTGGGCTGATCATCTTCTTTATCGGCCTGATCATTACTTTGGTACCACTGGCTTTTCTGGGGGCCTATTTCGAATTCTTCACCAATGATAGCTTCAGGCATTTGATTGACAATGTACCCGTAGAACTGATTTCCGAACTGGCCCCGGTTTGGCTGGCCATAGCAGCAAGTACAGTGGTCTTGGTTCCCGGTATCGTGATCACGCTTTTGGGCATCAGTGTCTTGATAAGGAGAAGCTTGATAGATTCCAGATTTGGGCTGGTCACCTTTGGCATCTGGCTGCTCAGTATCATGATTTGTGCTTTCCAGATACCTAAAACAATTGTGCAGTTTAAAAGTGAAGGAAGTCATACCGTCCAAACAAAATTGGATCTTCCCCCGTCCATTTGGGTCATAGGTGCCAATGAAGATGAAATGGACCTTAACGAGCTAGATTTGGTTCATATAGAATTAAAAGGCACACAGGATAGTCTCGCCTACCTGTCCCAAGACTTCAAGTCCCAGGGCAGGAGCAAGCAGGATGCTAACCAAAATGCCAAGGACATTCAATACAATTATGATATACAGGACTCAGTCATCAACTTCAACAGGTCTTTGGAATTTTCATCCATGAGCAAGTTTAGAGGACAAAACTTATGGCAAACCCTATATATCCCCTATAACCAGCCATTTATCATAGAAAAATCATTGATTTCCATGATCCGCAACACCGTTTATGCCAATGGTTATAAGCTGAAGGATATCAATGATAAAAATTATTGGGTATTCAATGAAGAGGGAATGCTATGCCTGACCTGTGAAAGCGAACATAAAAACACCCCAGCGGACAGCACCTCCAAAGAAAGGTTCAAACAGAAATTCTTTATGAATAAATAATCTTTTATGCGTTGATTTAATTTCAGAAAAGCAAGGTAGGGGTCTATCTTGCTTTTTCTATTTTGGTTCTTTTTTGTGTTTTTTTAGTTATCTTAAGTAAATATTTAAGAACTATGGATGTTAGGGTAAAATTTTTAGGCGGGGCACAAACCGTAACAGGGTCCCGGTATTTATTGGAGATTGATGACACGACTATTTTGGTGGACTGTGGTCTTTTTCAGGGAGTCAAGGAAATTCGAAAAAGGAACTGGGATGAATTCCCCATCGACCCAAAATCAATAGACATTGTTCTCCTGACACATGCTCATATAGACCATTCCGGCTATCTTCCCAAATTGGTCAAAGAAGGCTTCAAAGGCCAGATCATATTAACCAAACCCAGCCTGGACCTGGTCAAAATACTCCTAATGGACTCTGGAAAACTCCAGGAAGAAGAAGCGGAATATGCCCGAAAAAAAGGCTATTCAAGACATGAAAAACCAGAGCCCTTATATACTGTAGAAGATGCTGAAAATGTTTTTGGTCAGCTACAGCCCATAGAATTTGATGAAGAAGTAAGCCTAACGGGCAATGTCAGCTTAACAGCTTACAATGCCGGCCATATTTTGGGTGCTGCCAGTTTGAAACTCAAACTCCATGGAGACACGCAGCGCAAAACAATTGTATTTTCAGGAGATATCGGCAGGTATAATGATCCCATCCTAAATCCTCCAATTGGAATTCCCAAAGCCGATATACTTTTTATTGAATCTACCTATGGAAACCGGCTTCATGTAGAAGGCAGCCCAGAATTGACCTTGGCAGCGGCCATTAATGATACCTATCAAAAAGGTGGAGTTTCAGTCATCCCCTCTTTTGCAGTGGGCAGGACACAATTGATCCTCTATTACCTTTTTAAACTTCAACAAAAAGGGAAAATACCCCAGATCCCTATCTATGTGGACAGTCCTATGGCCATAGACGTCACCAAGCTCTACAAAGACTATATCCATTACCACAGGTTAGGTCCTTCTTTACAAGAGGAGAACTCCAATCCATTTGCCCATAAAAACCTCCATTACTACCAAAGTCAGGAATCATCCATGTCCTTGAACCATTTCAGCGGTGATGCCATTATCATTTCTGCCAGTGGCATGGCTACGGGGGGACGTATTGTTCACCATTTATACAACCGCCTCCCCAACGAAAAGGACAGTTTTATCTTTGTCGGCTACCAAGCTGAAGGCACTAGGGGAAGAAAACTTTTAGATGGCAACAAGTATTCCCACATGTATGGGCTGGATGTAGAGGTAAGAGCATCTATCTATTATATCGAGGGACTCAGTGCGCATGCTGATGAGAGTGAGCTCTTAAAATGGACGGATTGCATTGCCGAAAAACCCAAAATGACATTTGTCATTCATGGTGAAAAAGAATCTGCAGAAGCCTTTGCCACCACCCTCCATGAAAATTATGGTTGGAACACCTTGGTCCCCGACTATCTTGAATCCTTTGAAATATTTAAGGGAATCTAGCATAAGGGCATAATTTATGTTAGTAATCATTCAACTAGCATTATTTCACATAACATATACCACATGAAAACCAAGCAAATTTTAAGAACCATGGCCTACTCATTTTTAACCCTTGGCCTTGCTTCATTTTTATTCGGATGTAAGGCACAAAGAGTAGATACCCAGGGCATCATGGGACAGGTCTATTGGGTGGAAGGTAACCTGATGCCTTCCATTTCAGAGGGCAACACCGTTCCGGAAAAACCTCCTAGAGAAAAGGTAAAGCGAAAAATAAGAATCTATGAACGAACCCATATCAATAAAGCAAAAATGGGGGACCTACTTTTTACCGAAATTGAAACCCCAATGGTGGCTGAAATTGAAACCGACGAAGATGGCAGCTTTGTCATTGGACTTCCTCCGGGCACCTATTCCGTATTTACAGTTGAAGAAGGTGGTTACTTTGCCAATGTATTTGACCTGGACACCTTTATCCAGCCAGTCGAAGTGGTCGATGGAGAATGGTCCCAAATGGAAATTTTAATAAACTACAAGGCCACATATTAACCTTCCCCTAACTGAAAAACAATTGGATCGCATCTAGGATGATTCCTGATGCGATTTTTTTATTGTTCTCACTCAGCCATTTTTAGCGACTGAAAATCCAAGATTTAAATTTTTGCGATTTTTTTCATAAAGCGGTGCAACCCTTTTTGCGTAAATTGTATCTACCTTATTGAAACCCGCACATTGGAGATAGCCTTGGTCAAGTGTTAGCAAAATGGCGGATTACCGGAGACCTCTAAATCCGTCTTTGTCGAAGGAAAACAAACATCATGTTGATAAGAAAAACTTTTACAACAGAAGCTGACATCATCAAAGCTTGCTTAAAGGGAAACAGAAATGCCCAGAAGCAACTATATGATCAGTATGCTGGAAAGTTTTTAGTGATCTGTCATCGCTATATCAAAGATAGGGACATGGCGGAGGATGTGATGATTGAAGGCTTTATGAAAATATTTGACAAGCTTCCACAGTTTGAGCACAAAGGCAGTTTTGAAGGTTGGATGAAACGCATCATCGTTACCCAATCACTGCTGACACTGAGAAAAAATCAAAAATTATCCATGGAAGTTCATCTTGAACATGATTTGGTTTCAGACAATACCCAGTACGAATTCGTGGACTTGGAAGCCAATGAACTCATGGACATGATAGGAGAATTACCCATAGGCTATAAAACGGTTTTTAACCTCTATGCAATAGAAGGTTATACGCATGCCGAAATCGCTGCGCTTTTGGGAATCACCGAAAACACCTCCAAATCCCAATTGAGCAGGGCCAGGGCATTGCTCAAGCAAAAAATCGCCCAATTACAATTAAAAGAAAGGAGTATCAATGGATAAGCAAAAACACCCTATAGATGCACTTTTCAGCAATAAGCTGAAAGAACATCAAGAAAAACCTAGCACACTAGCTTGGGAAAAGTTAGATGCTCAGCTAAGCCCCCAAAAGAAATCCAAAAGGCCCATATGGATCAGCTTTGCGGCCATGCTTATTGCTCTATTTGTATTTACTATACTGCTCTGGCGTAGTGATCTAAGCCAAAGAAATGAAAATACGGTTCTGCTTACCGACACAAACCCTGTTGTTCAAGAAGAAATCATTCCAGAACAAAACCTCCCTTCGACAGAAGTCCCCAAGCAAGAAGAAAAAGTAAACAACACGTCCAACAAAGACAATGATGTTAGTAAATCAACCAGGACTCCAGATAAGAACATTCGATCAGTCATAAAAAAGGCTCCCCTTACTGCACAGCATGAACAAGAAACAGAAAAACATAAAGAAAGTCCTTTAGTGGCCGAATCAAAACAAAGAAGCTTTGAGGCTGCTCCTGAAATCAGCATTAATAAGGAACTTGATATGGTAGAGGGGCTTGGAGAAGAAGCGCCCAAAACGGAAGAATTAATTGTAGAAAACAGCCCTAAAGCTATTAAAAGAGAAGCAGTGACCTATACCGTAAAAATCAAATCCAGTGGAATTTCCGAAAAACCAAAAAAAGAAAAATTGGTCACAGAAATAGGTGACACCATCAATACCCTAGGAGGATTACTCGGCAAAGTAGACGAAGGTTATGCCAACTTACAAGATGCAAAAAACAATTTATTTGCCTCATTGATCAGTAAAAAAGAGGAAAACTAAGCGAATACCTTAATTCAAAAGATATGAAGAGATATGTTTTAGCCATGATTTTAATGGCATTAGTGCAGACAGCTTTTGCTTTCAATGAAGGCTCCCCGGCTGCCAAGGACAGCATCATCGTGGAATATGGACATTCAGGAAAGATCGTCATCCTCGTGGATAACAAGGAGGATTTCGAAAAGCTGAAGGCTTTGGATGTGAACCAGATTATCCGAGAATTGGATTTAGAACTGGACGAAGAAACAGGTGAACTGACAGTGGTGGAAATAGGCAAAGGTGATAAGGAGGACAAAGAACTGGTCCGGGTAGAAGAGCATGGTGCTGAGACTACTGTTGCTTTAGGTAGGATAAAGGTCATCGTGGATGAATCGGGCCCGAGTACAAAGGTCAGGGTAGAAAAAAAGAAAAAAGAGGAGCCTCCATTCAGGACTTACTTCAATGTTGATTTGGGTATCAACAACTATCTGGAAGATGGCAGCTTTCCTACTTCAGATAATCCATATGCAGCAAAAGGCTGGGGAAGCTGGAATGTGGGATTAAACTGGATGGCCAGCCAAAGACTCTCCAAGGGCTTTTACTGGGACTTTGGGCTAGGGATACAATGGTATAATTTCAAATTTGAAAACCGTGACTACCAAGCTGTCAGGGGGGACAACGGTGTGGAATTTATCCAGAGAACTGATGTAGATGGATTTAAGAGCAAAGTTTCCGCTTCCTATATTACTGCCATGACCTTGTTTAAATTGGATTTTGGAAGGATGAATGATAATGGCGAAAAAGGGCTTAAAATTGGCGCTGGACCATATTTCGGGTACAGGGTAGGAGGAAGAAGCAAATATGTCTACCGTGAACTAGACGGCTCAGGAAGACATAAGGACAAACTAAATACAGGAATCTATCTCAATAATGTCAGGTATGGCATCAGAGGGGAAATCGGTGTAGGCAGGGTCACATTCTTCTCCACCTATGACCTTAACGAGCTCTTCCAAGACGACAAGGGACCAGCCCTTAACCCTATTACCTTTGGCCTTGTTTTTTAATTTATGGAACCGCTAATTATTGAATAATGAAAAAACTATTTTTATCTATTATCCTTTCGGTCTTTATCGCTACGGTATCTCTTGCGCAGGACAGCAATGAAAAGATTGTAGTGAAAGAAAAAACATTCCAGCTTTTTGGAAACCACTGGATTTACCAAAAATACTCAGATAAATCATGGACTGTAAATACCGAGGAATGTTCCCATGTTATCGTCGAAATAGAGGGTGCAAAAAAAAGGAGATACGAGAAAAGCCTCAATATAGATCTTGGAATCAACACTTGGGCAAATGCCCCTTCATTGCCAGCTATAAAACCTTGGGGAAGCTGGAACATAGGCTTGAATTATCAGCATATTTATTCCATGGGCAAAAACTTCACCTTCAACCCTGCTTTAGGCGTAAGCTGGTATAATTTCAAACTTGAAGATGCAGACCTTATCCCTATAAAAACCGATGATGGAATTCTTTTTGAATCCTTTGAAGATGGAGAGGGTACCAAGTCCAAAATATCTGCTTCCTATGCCAATCTCAGCCTTATCCCGAGCTACCATAGTGAAAATGGAAAAATCAGAATAGGACTGGGCCCGTATATAGGGTATAGACTTGGTGGAAGAGGCAAATTCGTCTATAAAGATGCAGAAGGCAAATCCCATAAAAAATATGAGAAGTCTAATATGTATAGTAATGATCTCAGGTATGGTGGAAGATTGACCCTTGGAGTTGGCGAAGTTGACTTCTACCTTAACTATGACCTCAACCCTGTATTCCAGACTGGAAAGGGTCCTGAAGTAAATGCACTCAGTTTCGGGTTGATCCTTTAATACTCAAAAGCTCCCAGATAATTCCTTGAACATAAACATGAAAACCATGAACACTCCATTCCGTATTATCGGCCTCTTGCTATTCCTTTTTGGGCTTAGCCTTGGTTTTGGACAGGCCCAATCAAAAATTGAAAAATCTTTTGACCATATCGAAAAGCTGGAAATACAAGGCGGAAGTATTTCCTTAAGCTATGAAGGAAACCCCTCCCAATCATCAATAGAAGTCACTGCTGATCTGGGTGATGATCAGAATGCAGACAAAAACCTGATCTTTGTCACAGTGGGAAATACCCTTAAAATCTCTTACCAAAATACAGGTAACTGGAATAACAACCATAATAAAAGGTATATCCATATCACAGGTCCTGAAGTCATTGTGCTTAAAGCTGTCAATTCTTCCGGTAAAATGCATATAAAGGGTGTCGCCTCTGAACTTACCATGCTAACTGCAAGTTCAGGAATCATTCAAGTTGAAGACATCTCCGGTAATTTAAAACTTGCAGGTTCCTCAGGAAAAATAGAAGCCTACAATGTGGAGGGGGACGTGGACTGTAAAATGACCAGCGGAATCATGGACTTGGAATATATTAAAGGAAATACTTCTTTGAGCTCTAGCAGTGGTAAGATCACAGCCAAACATGTTGCGGGTGAATTAAATGTAAAAATCACTTCTGGAAGTGTGGACCTGGAAGATATATCTACTTTAGGAGAGCTAAAGTTATCTTCCGGTATGATGAATGCCAAAAAGGTCGGCTTTGGCCCCAACACCTCCTTTTCAGGCTCTTCAGGAATGTTCAAAGTCAAAGCCAATGCCTTGCTCGACAATTATAACTATGACATGAATGCAGGAAGCGGCATGGTCAAAGTCGGCAAACAGTCTTCAAGTGACCATTTGCTCATTGACCATGGGGCTGCCTATACCATTAAGGGGAATATTGGTTCAGGAATGATCTCCATAGAAAAATATTAATACAAAAAAGGCATCGGAAATTATATCTGATGCCTTTTTTGTAGCCGAATTTCTAGACTTGAAATCCTGTTTTAATCATCTCTTCTGCCAAACTCAGCAACGGTTGCCCTTTGTTCTCCCTTGAGTTTCAGCAATCTGATAATCCTATCCGGGGTAGGCTTACCAAGGGAAACAAAACCCAAAGTAAGTGCATAGCCGATGGTATAACCAGGACTATCAAACAGCAGTAAGCCCGCTCCACATAGTAGCCCCGAAACAAATAGCATCCAAAACCTAAGCATGGTGAGCTCACCATATTTTTCCAGTTTAGTCTCCAAAGGCATATCAGGGTTTCTCAGTTTTTTTAAGCCTTGATTAAACTGTACAAATTGCGCAATGATAATTACACCTACTAAGCCCAGCCCTACCGCCTTTATATTTTCTGGCAGCTTAGGCAGGTCCAGTTCCATATTGCTACTGCTCGTATACAAATAGGCAAAAGCGAACATGGGCAGCGGGATAGCAATAAGTATCAAAACATTTCGCTCAAGTAACCTAAACTTTTTCTTCATCACCTCTAGCATTAACCTATCTCTACTTTTACATCACCTGTTGTTGGGTGGGAAACACAGCAAAGGATATAGCCTGCTTCTTTTTCATTTTTGCTCAACCCAGCATCCTGATCCATACTTACCTCACCACTGATCAGCTTACCCCTGCAGGCAGTACATAAGCCACTTTGGCAACTATAAGGCATATCGTACCCTTCATCCAGGCCTGCCTCTAATATTGTTTTTCCAGCTGGCACTTCAAAGCTATGCTCCTCTCCTTCCAAATGAATGCGCACCTCCCTGGTCAGGGCAATATTTGCATTTTCTGCTTCATGTGCTTTTTCTGCCTCTTCAGAAGATGAGGTATAAAAACTCTCCCTGTGAATATTATCATGGGGCACATTCATTTTGAGCAATGCCTCCACACTTCCTTCCATCAATCCTTCAGGACCACATAAGAAATAAATTTCCTTGTCTGCATCAGCATAATGTTTCTCTTTCAACACATCTGCTATCATTTGCTCATTTAACCTCCCTTTCAATCCAGACCAATCCTCCTTGGGCTGGGAAAGAGTATGGACCACCTCAAATCGCCCCTCATATTTTTGACCAAGGGACTCTAGTTGTTGATCAAAAATAACCTGCTCTTCAGAACGGTTACAATAAATCAAGGTCACCTTGGATAAGGGCTCATTAACCAATACAGACTTACTGATGCCCATAATTGGCGTGATGCCACTTCCTCCTGCAATCATCACATAATGGTGCTTATTCTTGGAATGAAAGTCCGTGGTAAAATGTCCCATCGGCTTCATGACCTCTATGGTCTTCCCTGGCTTGATATGATCATTCAAATAATTGGACACCAGGCCTCCATCAATTTTTTTTACGGTTATTCCCGGATGTGGATCCACATAAGGTGATGTGCATAAGCTATAGGACCTGCGTTCCTCTTTACCGTTTACCTCCAAGATCAAGGTCAAAAACTGGCCCGGTTTATAGTCCAAATAAGGTTCTGGCTGTTCGAAATATATGCTGATGGCCTCTGAAGTTTCCCTCACGACTTCCCTCACCTTCAGTGACAAATACTGACTCCCTCTTTTTTGCTCTCCTTTATTCTTTTTAAATAAGCTAAATAACATTCCTTCTACTGAGTTTATCTACTTCGTATAATCGTCCTCAAAATTAAGGCTGATTTTTTTAAAATCCCCTTATTCCCAAGCTTTAAATCCCTTTAAGAACATTTAAATCAAAAAGATGTTCCCGAGTCCAACAATAATAACTCAAAAACCAGTCCTTTTTCTATAAATAATAACAGCAGTCGCTTTGGTAAAAATTCACAAAAAAATTTCAAGGCCTTGTAGCGTTTCTTTGTGACCTTACGTTTTGGGGGAAAGCAAAGAAAAAACAACAAAAAATAGATTAAACCAACAGGATTATGTTAACGCAAATTATGAATAGCAGACTGTTCAACAATTGGAAAAAAGGTCTGGGACTTTTTTTCCTAGCCCTATCACCCCTATTGATCACCAGCTGTTTGGATGATGATGACGTAGATTACTATGATGGCCCTGTAGCCTATGTAGCCTATTACCATGGCTCTCCAGAAACAGGAAATGTGAGTATTTATGCTGATGGCAGACTCGATAACAACAATAATTTTGAGTACACGGATTACTTCAATTACGGTCGTTATTTTACCGGAGAAAGAACACTCTCTTTTAAAAGCGGAAATGCCGCCAATTCATTATTGGACACTACTGTGACACTGGCCGAGAATCAAGCGTATTCTTTCTTCTTTATCGATGCTGAAGAAGATGCTGACTCAGATATGGGTACCCTTATTGCAGAAGACAATTGGGATGAACCCAGTGAGGGGGATGCCATGATCAGACTGGTACACCTTTCTCCTGATGCACCAGCCGTTAATCTTACGATCAACGACAGTGAAACACCACTGTTTTCAAACGGCACCTATACCGATATCACCGATTTTGAAGAGATCGATGCAGAGATGAGTGATTTCACTTTAACCGATGCCAGCACCGGAGAAGTGCTTTTGACCGCCAACGATCTTAATCTCCGCAGTCAAAGGGTCTATACGGTAGTGGTAAGAGGTTATGTAAATGCCTCCGAAACAGACAAAGGACTTAGCCTTCAGGTGATAAGAAATTATCCAAATTATTAAAACCGACTATTACCGCATAATCGGAGGGGATTTCCAGAAGGGAGATCCCCTTTTTTAATGCATTACCTCTCCTTTTGGTAAAAAAATTCCAAATCAAAGACTTTTACACTTTAATAAATTATTTTTGTGGCGTCATTCAAATCAAATAGAAATCATCATGAATTTAAATACGCTGACCGCAGTATCCTCTGTGGATGGAAGATACGGAAGCAAAACAGCTCCTTTGAGAGCTTATTTTTCTGAATATGCCTTGATCCTTTACAGGGTGAAGGTAGAAGTGGAATACTTCATCGCTCTCTGTGAGATGCCTTTGCCTCAGTTGAAGGGCATTTCTAAGGATATCTTCCCTAAACTCCGCGCTATTGTGGAAGAGTTCTCTGAAGCTGATGCTGCTGCGATCAAGGAAATAGAGAAAACAACCAATCATGATGTTAAGGCCGTTGAATATTTCTTGAAAGAAAAATTTGACCAACTTGGACTGGAAGCACAAAAGGAATTTATCCACTTTGGTCTTACCTCTCAGGATATTAATAATACTGCCACTCCCCTTATGCTTAAGGAGGGACTAAATGAGGTAATGCTACCTGTTCTTGAAGAAGTGATGGCTAAGCTAAAAAGCCAAATAGCTGAATGGAAGGACATCTCTATGTTGGCTAAAACCCATGGGCAACCAGCCTCCCCTACTCGCTTGGGCAAGGAATTTCAAGTCTTCCTCACAAGACTGGAAAGCCAATTGACATTATTGAACCAAGTGCCTCATTCCGCGAAGTTTGGTGGTGCTACAGGTAATATGAATGCCCACAAAGTGGCTTACCCTGATCAAGAGTGGAATGTATTTGCCAATAACTTTGTCAGTCAGTACCTTGGCTTGGAAAGAAGCTTCCCAACCACTCAAATTGAACATTATGACAATATTGCGGCCCTTTTTGATGGATTGAAGAGAATCAACACTATCCTTTTGGATCTTTCTAAGGATGTTTGGCAATATGTGAGCATGAATTATTTCAAACAAAAAATCAAAGCTGGTGAAGTAGGTTCTTCAGCCATGCCACATAAGGTAAACCCTATTGATTTTGAAAATGCTGAGGGCAACTTGGGCATTGCCAATGCACTATTGGAACACCTCGCGGCCAAACTACCGGTCAGCAGACTACAAAGAGACCTTACTGATAGTACTGTTTTGAGAGTGATCGGTGTACCATTGGCACATATGCTGATTGCATTTGAGTCTTTGAAAAAAGGTTTGGGCAAATTGGAGCTCAACCAAGCGGCCATTGATGCTGATCTTGAAGAAAACTGGGCGGTGGTGGCTGAAGCCATTCAGACCATATTGAGACGGGAAGGCTATCCAAAGCCTTACGAAGCACTTAAGGACCTTACCAGAACCAACAGCAAAATCACTGAAGTTTCCATCAAGGAATTTATCGATACTTTAAATGTGTCGAATGAGGTAAAAGCCGAATTGAAGGTAATCACTCCATTCAACTACACTGGGATTTAAACCATAGACCATAGAAACAGGCTGTCTCATAAGTCGGAAATACGTCATCACGAGTGAAGCGAAGTGATCTCGAAGTACTTACATTGTACATATAGGGAGATTGCTTCTCTTCGCTATCGCTACAATCGCAATGACGTGGATTTATGAAACAGCCTGTTTTTTTATTTCTTCACCCTTGGCAAAAATATCTCCGCCATCATACAGCGGACACTGCCACCACCCAATTTCTCAATGGTGGGAATATCAGAAACAATCAGGTCCGTATATTTTGAAATGATTTGCTTTTGTCCTGCCTTAAGACTTTTGAAGGCACTGGCAGACATTACTGTAAAATGTTTTCCTTCCATATTTTTTAACTCCAACATATTTCCGGCAAAAGCATTCTTTTGGTGCAGGGTGATGGGAATGATTTTCTTGCCATGCTTTTCCAAGCTCTCTTTCACAGCCATCTTTTCCGCTTCCCTTTCAATACTATCCAAACAAACAACGGCCATCTTCGTCCCTACATGCATCATTACATTGGTATGATAAACCGGCCTCTTAGGGTATTTTAATTGCTGTACAGCATGAAACATCAATACTTGATAGCCTTTTAATTGCTGGAAATAATGCAGGGGAACAGAATGTGTGCGCTCTGAAGCACAGGCATAAACTATTTTATTCTCCCTGTCCAGCACCATACTCCCTGTACTTTCCAAGTACTGTCCATCATCTTCAAAAAATATCAAGTCAACTACCTCCTCGGTTCTAAAACCAAACTCAAAAAGTTTATCTACCAAATCCTTTCTTCGCTCAGCCCTTCTTAACCTAGACAACATCGGATAAAAAACTATACTTCCATCTTCATGGGTACTGAACCAGTTATTAGGAAATACAGCATCCGGCTTAGCTGGTGAAACGGAATCCTCTAATACAAGCACCCTGATCCCTTGCTCCTGAAGCATAGCTACCATATGATCAAATTCTGCAAGTGCCGTCTCCTGAATAGCTGAGCCTGTCCTGTCATCCTTAACTTGATACAAGTTATCCTTAGCAGTCTCTGGATTAAAACCAAAAGCAGCCGGTCTCACCATCAAAACCGTTGACGTAACTTGGGAATTCATCAGATTACTATCTTTTAATAAAGTCCAATAATGCTTTGAGCCGTATTGACTTTATGGTTTCTTGTAATATTGATATAGGATTGGTTTTATCCGAAACCTTTGCTCACTTAGGCTAAAGTACCGTTTTCCATCTTTTCCAAAAGTCAAGGCCTCACCTTGAGGTTCTGGAGCATAAGGCAACTGAACTGGTTTACGAGAAAGGGCTTCCACCAAAGACTCCCCTTCCTCTCTTTCCCAATGGTAAATCACCCAATAATTCTTGATGATGATCTCCTTTCCATCTGGGGAAATGTCCCCAGCTACAGACATAGTGATCGGAAGTTCAAGAACCTTTTCAAGTTCTGCTTGGTCCTTTTCTACATCCTCGGCTTTCAAACGGTATAACACATTACTGGAATCCCGCTTGCTCACAATATAAACATCCCCATTCCAAGGATCTACCATCAAAGTCTCCGCGTCTTTTGGCCCATCTGGATACCCCAGCTCAATCACCTCAGGATTTACCGCTATATTCTCCTTCCCCATTGAGGGCTCTTCGAACCGAAATAATTTTATAGAGGGGTAAACTCCCTTATTATCACCAATTTCCCCAATATAAATATAAGACCTTTCTTTATCCATCCCCGGCCCTATGGCAATATCCTCCCAATCTCTATTTTCTACTCCCTTGACCGCTATTTCTCTCACCATCTTTCCAGTACTGTCTACCTGATAAACCATCGGCAAGCCACCACTATCATTGTGCACATACAAAACATTCTCTTGCTTTCTGGATGATGCCATTCCACTCGCCTCATCAATCAGCCGATGATCTACCGAGCCCATTTCCTTTCCACTAGTATAAAGAGAATCCTCCACCATAGGATTGAGCCTGATCTCAAACTTTTCAAAAACCTTTTCTGATATCAAATAGGGCATTAAAGAGGCCAGAAAAGATAATTTCAATAGGAATTGCATGACAAATTTCATATGCATGACTTTTGCAAATTAAAGGCCAAGAACACCTTATCCGCTGTAGTTGATATTTAAAACTTGTTAATTTTTTAATCCACTCAAAAAAAAAGAGGCCCAAACCAGGCCTCTTTTTAATCCGTCTATTATTTAGTTAATCTGCTTTTTCTTTCTTCTCCACAGTAATATCGAGTTCATCTCCTTTTCCAGAGTAATCAGCTTTGATAATATCACCATCAGAAAGCTCTCCTCTTAGGATTTCCTCAGCAATTGAGTCCTCCAAGTACTTCTGTATGGCCCTGTTCAATGGACGAGCACCATACTGTTGGTCGTAGCCTTTATCCGCTAGGAAGTCTTTGGCCTTATCGGTCAGCTCAATATGATAGCCCAAATCGGTGATTCTACTGAACAGTTTTTCCAAACTGATATCGATGATCTTGTGGATATGCTCCTTGTTCAGGGAATTGAATACCACTACATCATCCAACCTGTTCAGGAATTCAGGACTAAAAGCCTTTTTAAGAGCACTTTGAATAGTGGTTTTCATCACCTCATCCATATTTTCCTCTTTGGCCTTGGAGGCAAATCCAATACCCGCTCCGAAGTCTTTCAAGTCCCTAACACCAATATTGGATGTCATGATGATCACCGTATTTCTGAAATCGACCCTTCTTCCCAGTCCATCTGTAAGGATACCGTCATCCAAAACTTGCAACAACAAGTTGAACACATCAGGATGAGCTTTTTCGATCTCATCAAGCAATACCACTGAATAAGGCTTTCTTCTCACCTTTTCAGTCAACTGACCACCTTCTTCATAGCCCACATAACCTGGAGGTGCTCCCACCAAACGGGAAACACTGAATTTCTCCATATATTCGGACATATCGATTCTCACCAAAGAATCTTCCTTATCGAACAGATAGGTAGCCAAGGTTTTGGCCAATTCCGTTTTACCGACACCTGTTGGTCCCAGGAATATAAATGAACCGATAGGCTTCTTAGGATCTTTCAAGCCTACCCTGGTTCTTTGGATCGCTTTGGTCAACTTCTTAATGGCATCATCCTGACCGATCACCTTGCCTTGAAGTTCTGCCCCCATATTGAGCAGCTTATTTCCTTCATTTTGGGCGATACGCTTGGCCGGGATACCGGTCATCATCGCAATTACCTCTGCCACATTATCCTCCTCTACGGTATAACGCTTGGTTTTGCTTTCCTCTTCCCACTTGGCTTTGGCATTTTCCAATTGCTCTAGCAATTTTTTCTCACGGTCTCTCAACTGGGCAGCCTCTTCATACTTCTGGCTTTTCACCACCCTGTTTTTCTCCACTTTGATGTTCTCCACTTCTTCCTCTAGTTTGAGGATTTCATCAGGAACATGGATATTGTTGATGTGAACACGAGCACCCGCCTCATCCAAGATATCAATGGCCTTATCTGGAAGGAATCGGTCAGAGATATATCGGTCAGACAATTTCACACAGGCTTCAATCGCCTCAGGAGTATAGTTCACATTATGGTGATCTTCGTATTTGTCCTTGATATTATTAAGGATCTGCATGGTTTCCTCTGGAGAGGTGGCGTCCACCATTACCATCTGGAATCTCCTTGCCAAAGCACCGTCTTTTTCAATATACTGTCTGTACTCATCCAGTGTAGTGGCTCCGATGCATTGAATTTCTCCTCTTGCCAAAGCCGGTTTAAACATATTTGAGGCATCCAAAGAACCACTGGCACCACCAGCACCTACGATGGTATGCAACTCATCAATGAACAAAATCACATTGGGAGATTTTTCCAGCTCATTCATCACAGCTTTCATTCTCTCCTCAAACTGCCCCCTGTATTTGGTTCCTGCCACCAAAGATGCCAGATCCAAAGTCACCACGCGCTTGTTGAACAATACACGGGAAACTTTTTTCTGTACAATTCTCAAAGCAAGGCCTTCAGCGATAGCCGTCTTACCTACGCCAGGCTCACCTATAAGTATTGGGTTGTTTTTCTTTCTTCTGGACAAGATCTGCGCTACTCGCTCGATTTCCTTTTCCCTACCAATAATAGGATCAAGCTTGTCGTCTTCAGCCATGCGGGTCAGGTCCCTGCCGAAATTATCCAAAACCGGAGTCCTGGATTTCTCTGCAGCACCTTTTCCCCCACCTCCTGATGATCCACCAGATGAACCGAATAGTTTGCTGCTTTCCTCATCTGTATCATCCGCCTCGGCTCCTGAGCGTGGGCTTTGATCCGTTTGGAATTCCAACATTTCTTTTACGGTATCATAAGTAGTATCGAATTTATGCAGGATTTGGGTAGCTATATTATCTTCATCCCTTAGGATAGACAGCAACAAATGTTCTGTCCCGATAAGCTGGCTTTTAAATATTTTAGCTTCCAAATAAGTAATTTTAAGCACTTTTTCGGATTGCCTTGTCAAAGGAATATTGGCCAGATTTTTCACATTGTGATTGGCCGTTCCTTTTACTGCACGCTCCACGGAATTGCGAAGCTCATCCAATGGCACTCCTAATTTCTTTAATATGGAAACAGCGACACCTTCCCCCTCACGGATCATGCCCAGCAAGAGGTGTTCGGTCCCAATGTAATCGTGCCCCAGACGCAAAGCTTCTTCACGACTTAGGGAGATCACCTCCTTGACTCTATTTGAAAATTTTGCTTCCATTTATTTCCTTTCTGAATTGTGATAATTGCTATATCTAATGTTACCGAATTTGTTTTAAAAACACAATCCTTTTAATGATTGTTCAATTGTTTTTTTTTGATCGTCGGATAAGTTCTAAAGAACCAGGTCCTTCACAAAACAACAAATCAATAACACTTAAATTAGGTGCAAAGTCCAGGCCAAACAATTGACTGTAAGGCTCCGGTGAATAAATATCCCTGGCCTCATAAGACTGTTTGGCTACTATTTTGCCCCTTAGGTCTTCCATTTCTGGACTTTCCTCATATTTCACGCTAACTTCTACTTTTGCCTTTATTTGCAGTAATTTCAGACAAAGTGTCAGCAACTTCTGATTCAACTCGAACAAACTGTCAATTTGTTCATTGAATATATCTTCAAAATAGGGATAGTAATATTCGAAATAAGGGGCCTTGCCATAAGCACTTTTTATTCCCCTCAAATGAACATTTTGCCATTTCTGCCTATAATCAATTTTGACCTTACCGTACTTTACTTTTTTGTTTCCGCCTACTACGGGTATACTCAAGGTCTCTACTTTATTGGACAGGTGTACTTGTGCCCTGTTTCTATATGTCTGTTTTTGATAGTTCCCCTCTTTCTCCAAGATGATCTTATCATAACCTTCAATTGCCACAAAAAATTCTATTGGAGGCAGATAAAACAAATCAACTAACAATGCTTTTTTTTCCATGCCCAAAAATAAGCATTTGAGCTTTAAAGCCTATTACGAACTGCTTTTACCTTTGGCCGTTATTAGAATTTCCAACTTTCCGACCGATCATCCTTTACAAACTGATTAAAGCACTTCCTCAATATCCCCAAGCCCTTCTCGAAGCACTTCTATCTCCCCTCCTGTACAATCAACGACAGTAGAGGCTACATTGTTTCCATATCCTCCATCAATCACCACATCTACCAAATCCCGGTATTTTTCATAGATCAATTCCGGATCAGTACTGTACTCCAACACATCATCCTCATCCCTAATGGAAGTCGTAACAATGGGCTGCCCCAGTTCTTTCACCAATATACGAGGAATATTATTATCAGGGATCCTTATCCCCACCGTCTTCTTCTTGCTATGCAATAGTTTGGGCACTTTATTGTTGGCCTCCAGAATAAATGTATAGGGACCTGGCAAAGCCTTTTTCATGAGTTTAAACACAGGGGTACTCAGCACCCGGGTATATTCAGAAATACCACTCAAGTCATGGCAAATAAAGGAAAAGTTCTGCTTTTGTGGCTTAACGCCCTTGATCAAACAGATCCGTTCGATGGCTTTGGAATTATGAATATCACAGCCCATCCCATAAATGGTATCAGTAGGATAAATGACAATCCCTCCTTGCCTTAGCACTTCCACGACGCGGTTGACCTGACGTGGATTGGGGTTTTCGGGGTATATTTTAATAAATTCAGCTGCCATAAAAATCTCATTTTAATACCGAAAAGTAATCATTAACACGCAAACAACCATCCTTTTCAGCTATTCAACAATAAAGCTAGTACCTAATCATGAGAATTCTAAGCCTAATGGGAGATTAGGCAAGGTTTAATTTTATTTAACTATTTTTGCCCAAGCAAAAATCAGAGCCGTATTTAAACATATGATCACCAAAAAGAATCAAAAATATTATATGATAGGCATGGTGGCGATTTCCGTCATGATCTCATCATTCGCTTTCTATTTCTACCAGGTATTTTTCAGTCCTAACACCCTGACAGAGTCCCAGCAGCCTGTCAGCCTTAAAATCCCTTCCAATGCCAACTTCAAGCAAGTTTCAGATATCCTGACCGAAAATAAGATTATCACAGACGTGATATCTTTCAGTTTTGTCTCCAAAATCATGAAATACCAGGACAATGTCAAACCCGGTCTCTACACCATACAGCCCAAAATGTCCAATAAAGACCTGGTAAGCTTACTGAGATCCGGCAAGCAAACTCCCGTACAGCTCACCTTCAATAATATCAGAACCAAAGAAGATCTTGCTGAAAAGATTACCAATAAGCTAGAAATGAAGGATGAGCAGTTCTTACGTCTACTAAAAGACAGCTTATATATCAGGAAGTTTGAATTTGAGGAAGAAACGATCATGAGCATGTTCATCCCTAACACCTACGAGGTCTACTGGAACACCAGCCCCGAACAGCTTTTTGATCGTATGTACCGGGAATACAATAATTTCTGGAATGATGAGCGCAAGGAAAAAGCCAGGGTACTCGGCATGACCCCTGAAGAAGTTTCTACCTTGGCATCCATAGTACAAGCAGAAACTGCAAAAAGAGATGAACGCCCAAAGGTGGCTGGGGTATATATCAATAGACTGGAAAGAAATATTCCCCTTCAGGCAGACCCTACCTTGGTTTTTGCCCTTGGAGACTTCACCATCAAAAGGGTGCTCAATGTACACAAGGAAATAGAAAGCCCCTATAATACCTACAAATATGCTGGCTTACCTCCAGGCCCTATCAACTTGCCCGAAATCTCATCCCTAGACGCTGTCCTCAATTATCAGGACCATAATTACCTTTATTTCTGCGCCAAAGAAGATTTTTCAGGCTACCATGTGTTTTCGACCAATCTGAGAGACCACCTTAACCAGGCCCGCAAATATCAAAATGCCTTAAACGCCGCCAAAATCTACCAATAAGCTATGTTTACCGCCAAAACACAAGTACGTGTAAGATACGCTGAAACCGACCAAATGGGCTATGTCTATTATGGCAACTATGCCATGTACTTTGAAGTGGCCAGGGTGGAAGCTTTAAGAAGTATAGGCTTCAGCTATAAAAGGATGGAGGATGAAGGTGTCATGATGCCCGTTTTGGAAAGCTTCAGCAAATATTTAAAACCGGGCAAATATGACGAACTACTCACCATTACTACCCATATCGCCAAGGTACCAGGAGTGAAGATCCGCTTTGATTATGAAATCCACAATGAACAACAGGAGCTGATCCATCAGGGACACACGATTTTGACCTTCTTAAAAAAAGACAGCCATAGACCGTGTAGACCTCCACAGGATTTACTAGATTTATTACAGACTTACTTTTAGCAAAATAAGCACTGATGGTCAAAAAGAAAGTGCATAGCCTTTTACAGCAACTGGACAAGCAGGCCCAAAAACTGCGCAGGATCCACCTTAAAAATCCAGACCAAAATCTTTATGATGTGGGCAAGATATTCATCCACCAACTTCATAAGGATGAGATTGACGACAGAGCAAATGCCGTAGCTTTTAATTTTACAGTGGCATTATTTCCACTGATGCTATTCCTGTTGAATCTACTGCCTTTTATTGAAATATTCTTTCCTGAGCTTACCCCGGAAAACATCCTTATCTTCATCAAAGAGGTCATGCCCGGCCCCTTATACGAAGGAACAGAAGCCACCATCCTGGACATCATTAGCAGGCCTAGACAAGGCATGCTTTCCTTTGGCTTTTTCTTGGCCTTATACTTGGCCACCAATGGCGTGGCCTCACTGATGAGCGCCTTTAATGCCTGCTATCGCACCAAGGAGAACAGGAGTTTTTTCCAAACCCGCGCCATCGCGGTGGGCATCATTGTATTTTTGGTTTTGGATATCTGTGTAGCTGTATTGGTGATGATATTCGGCAATAAGATGCTGACCCTATTGACAGAGTATGGCGTGGTATCCAATAATATCCTTTATTTACTGGTGGCCACACTGAGATTTACGGTGCTATTGATCCTCTTTATGTCCGCAACAGCCTTTATCTTTAGGATTGCCCCAGCCGTACATGACAAATGGCATTTCTTCTCCATAGGCTCCCTTACGGCGGGATTACTGATCACCTTAGGCTTTTTCCTATTCTCCTATTACCTGATCAATTTTGCGTCCTATAATAAGCTTTATGGCTCCATAGGCACCATGATAGCCTTGATGCTTTGGCTGCTGATCACCTCTTATATTATCTTGATTTGTTTTGAAATCAATGTCAGCCTGGACAAAGCCGCCCAGCGCAAACATTTGCCCAAAATTTAGTCTCCAAACAATCAGCAAGTTAAGATTTTTATACAAATTTTATTTAGCAAAGTATTGTACATATCAAACTTAGTAGTACCTTTGCAAACCGTAAGACAAACATAAACGTCTTCAAATAATACGCTACAGACCCAGAGGATCTGCCTGACGGCAGGCAGGGTGGCAGGAAGTAATACTGCTGCTATCTTGAAAACCTCGGCTCATTATATAGAGGAGTGGCAGAGTGGTCGAATGCGGCGGTCTTGAAAACCGTTGTACCGCGAGGTACCGGGGGTTCGAATCCCTCCTCCTCTGCATAAACAAACCCTAACTCGCTTAAAAGCAATGAGTTAGGGTTTTTGTTTTTAATCCAGGGTCCTTTTCAGGGTCTTGAAGATTATTTTATGCCTTATTTCAGGTAATTGACATGGCAATAACTCTGACAAACTATCACGCCCCTCAAACTTTTATAATTTACAGAAATCTGCCGTTCTTAATTTCCGATCAGTTCAAATACTTTTCTATTGTATTTACTAATTGACCTAAAAAAAGAGTTAGGATTTCAAGAATTTATGATTTATCAGGAATATCTCAAATTCATTCAAACACACGGCAAAATTCATTATTTCTTAACATTATCGATATCTTTATATTTAGCTCGCTGACTACTTCCTTTTTCGATTTCTTGTTTTAGAATTCTCATATGTGTAGCAATTTGTCTTTTTATGCTAGGGGAATCCAAACCTTCTTTTATTTTATTCTGAGAGTTCTTGTAATACTTCTTAGAGGCGTTAGTTGCATACCATAGGAAATTCCGCTTACCAAGGTGGGAATACCTGCTATAAATCTGCTGTTTGAAAATTGTATTTGATTTCGAATTTTCACTATAGGCCATCGAAACCGATTTACCGATTCTTGCTTTCATTTTTCTAAAGAATCTTGATAAACTACCAGGACGGATGTATACATTTTCTCCATTAAATTCAAAACCTAAATATTGGAGGTTTCTATAGTTTTTTTCGTCATTGGATAGAGAATTAAAGGTTCCTGAAGTTTTATCATACTCTCTCTTGAATGACCTAATTTTTCTATTTGGAGTCGGTCTAAAGTCGATTACGTCTGTTTTCCGGTCCTGGATAGTAAGTCCATAGTTGCTATTTATTAGATCCATTAAGTAATCTTTCAGTCTATTTACCTGTTCTGGTTTACAGATAATAAGGAGATCATCGCAATATCTTCGATAGACAAAGCCTTCTTTTTTTCCCTTTTCAAAAATTTGTTTGTCAAATTCTGCTAAGTAGATATTTGAAAGAACAGCACTCATAGCTGATCCCTGTGGAATTCCCTTGCTTTTTAAAATTCGCTTTTTTATTTTTTTATCTATCTCGCTATTAACTGTAACCAATTTTCGATTTCGAAGTAACTTCATTTTATCATGAAAAGTAACTCCATAAATGTCATTAGGAACCAGATCAAAAAGAGATTGATAGCCTTTGGGGACTTTCTTTTTACCTTTGTATTTCTTTTTTTGTTCCTTTTCTATCTTCTTTAGATTAATGTTGAAATGCTTTAAAAAACTAGAGTAGTTAACATAGCTATATTTGGTCAAGGATCGATATACCTTATATTGGTCAATCGGTAAAACATTTTCACCAATAACTTTACACCAAGTTTTCTTTAATATGGAATGATCGATATGGTCGAAATAACCCTTGATATCCAGGGTAATCACGGAGCACTTTCTATTTTCTGAGTATGATCTAATGACCTGATCAAATGCCTCTTTTGTAAATTGAATATTACACTTGCCATCTAAGTCGCTCCTATATGCTAATACAACTTCTTGAAATCCATTTGCATGTATATAGGCTTGATATGTCTTGTTCAGAGCATAAGCATAAAATCCATAGATATAAGAATCGAAATGTGAGGCAAAAGAAATGGGGCGGATTTTTGTCTCTAAATCATATTTCCCTCCAGCTGCTAGTTCCTTATCCTCTTGCCATTTGTAACGAGGAGTCTTTTGGAGGATTTTTAGAAGTGGAATGAAATCATGATTTTCCATCCGTTTCAATGATGGATCAGATAAAAGCTGGAAAAGACGTTTTTTTTCTTTTGGGAAATTAAAATACGGATCAAATTGTGGATATGTTTTTAGTTTAAATCCATCTTCAACTTTCTCAACATACTCTTCCCACAATTCTTTGGTAAAAATCTTTTTCATAAGCATTTTCAATGGGAGCTTGGGCCATGGACATATCGGAACACCGATACCGTGTATAATGACACGTCTCCCAATCCACAAAGGAGTTTCACCTTACTAGGACCCTATCTCCATCCCTTGGCAGGATCATATTTCTATGCCGCACTCCTGATCGCAACTCAGTGTTCCCACTTACAACAATCAAACCCAGATTCACATCTGCGGTATTAAACCTTACAAATTGCAAGGGTTAGGGAGAAAATTGAACAAACGAAAGTCTATGAAGTCAATCTTGCTAATAATCAACTTGCTACCTTGTATACTCCTGTTTATTGGAGTAGTTTCAGTAGACAATCTGTCAGCAATCCTGTCCACCTTGGCATCCTTATTGAGGATTGTCAGGCAACAGTTTAACTTAAACCTTTCACCAACAGGCCTTCTAAAATTTTCATAAAGATACCCTGAAGCGTTTTGTTTTATTTCAATAACTTTGCCATCAAAAAAAACGCGCCATATTGGCAGTCATCTAAAGTCAATGGTAATGAATTATTCTCTTATTGATTGTTTAGATTACCCCCATACATTCACTGTTTTTGCATCAAATAAATTCACTTTACATTTAAATTTATCTTCAATTGATTGAATATGTTTCAAATCTTTTTCAGTATAGACTCCGATATAAATGCTAAAGAGTTTATAAAAAGTGCCATTTTCATCTTTTCTTCCTTTGGCTGCTTTATTTATCGCACCAATTATATGTTCATCATATGGACCAAAGCCAAAGCCAAAACAAATTAGTGAACCCGAAATTGATGAAAGCTCGTCATAGCAATAGGATAAATAATTGTTGTGTCTAATATGACTTAACTTTTCGGTACCGTTTCCAGCAGTTACAAATATGGGATACTCCTTTTGTTTCATTCGTGCCTTAACATTTTCCAAAAGGACATGTTCATTTGTATATTCCTCCTTTATAATATTAATTCCCGCATCAAATAGATGCAATGCACCATGAACATAGTAGATGGATTGTGATTCTTTATTCTTACCCCATCTTAACTCGGACCATTGAATTTCCTCTTCAGGAATCCATTCCTCTGATTCTTCTGCCTCCCTTCCAAAACCATCACCTTTTTTATCCAAATTATTTCGCATCAAAACCCAGTAGAGAAGCAAATCATAATTGGTGGTAAAAACATTTCCATCTCCTTCTAAATAGGAGTTTAGAAAATTTGCACAAGCCTTACTCTTTTCTTCAGAAACAGCAAAAACATGTTCTGGATGTAGTTCTTTAATAGCCTCAATCAAACTCTGTTTTAAGGATGATGAGGCTTCATTTATTTTGTCAACTACATTTTTATCGGCCCCGAAAACATTAGCTATTTTAGCAACATTCTCCAGTTGCTCCATAAGTAATTCAAAATTGCTTGTTTTGATAATTTCAAATAACTGCTGAAGAACTGGGTTATCAAGGTTTTGAAGAAACTCAGCTAATTTATTGTAGGAAAATATGCTAGCGTCATATGACATACTGAAGCCATTGCCAAGTAGCAAATGTTTTTCCCTGTTCTTTTTGTAAAGGGATTCTATGACTTCCTGATATGTGGATAATTTATCAGACATAACTATATTATTTGGTGTTCCTTTTCCTTAGGCTCCAATGCCTCCCTCAAAACCTGCTGCAAAAGCAATTCATTCTGCACTTGGCTTTCCATGATACTGGCCTCCAACTGATCACAATACCCCATCAACTTATCTAGCTTGGCGACTATCCGTTGTTGTTCAGAAAGCGGGGGGATGGGAACATCTATGTCTCGAATTGTGCCCATTGACAAACTGGGCTGCGCTGTTGCTTTAACATGCTTAAAAATTTCATTTCTTCCATAAGGTGAGCTAAGAAAATAGTTCAAGAATTTTAAATTGTAAAAATCTTCACATTCCTCGAATGGCTCTAATTTAGAAACATTGGGAGCTAAATGCCACCTTTCTTTCTCCCTGAACCTTGCAACATCACCAATACCAGCGCCTATAAAAGTCACCAATAGGGATTCTTTTGTCAAAGCACACCTCCCTAATAGAAGACTTGTTTCCTTATCGATAAATAGTAGGTTTGTTTTATCTAATTCGAACGGTCGAACATTTTGAGCACGGACCACAGGAATTTCTCCAATCGTCTTGAAATTAATGTATTTAGTATATTCAAAACCCGCAAGTTTAGTTACAAAAAAAATATCGCCAACCTTAATTGGCACCCATGAATTTGGTATTTCCCATTCATTAGCTTTTGAAACCGATTGACTTGATGCTTTCCCTTTTTTTAGTTTCTTCTCCCTAATCAACCTTTCTTTTTCCATCTTGATCTTCTCCAAAAGCACCGAAGCAGGTTCTTCATTTGGATCTTGTGGCACCAATTTACCTTGCATGGCTTCCCGCAAAAAGGCTTGACGGAGTTGCTTCACCAAATCAAGTTGGTGTGTGAGTTCATCACTAAGATTTTTGCTTTTAGCCTCTAGAATCCCATATTGTTCTACAAATTCTATTTGAACCTCAATAGGTGGAACAGGAATTTCAATTTTGGCAATTTCTTTCAATGGTAAGGTCACATTGGCCATACCTTTCATTCTACTCACCAATTCATTTTCTCGATTCAGATCTAGATATCGAAATAGAAAATCTGCCCTAAGAATATCTTCATCATTTGGAATTACTGCACAGAGAATGTTGCCCACGGCAAACTTTCCGGATTGAAAATGTATCCGCTTTAAGCTTTTGTGACCATGTCCTGTTGATGAAACCAGAGGAATGATAACTGCATTCCCCTCAAAATGGAATTCATTATGTGAAAGCCGTTCTTCCGCTGTTACCACTAAAGGATATTTACCTGGAACAGCTTTTTGAATTCCAATTTTGCCTTTTTGAATATTACAAAGCTCTCCTAATGTCTTCTTCGTCCAACTCATTTTATCGCAGATCTTATATGACTTAGTAGTTCATGGCTTCTATCAAAAGAATCATCCAACATGGTCATTAATTCAGAACTTGAATGTTCGATTTCTTCTTCCTGCTTGGTAGGGTTCTTAATATCTAAATCATAATTTCTGTCCTTAACAGTCTGAATATCCACCTTCCAACTCACCTCGCTTTCCTGTCGATCATTCCACCATTTTTTAATGGGGTCAAATTCCTTTACTTGAAGTGGTTTTGTTTTACTATAGCTTTTTTGCCCTTCCGGCAAGCGATGCTCATAATACCATATCTCTTTGGTCGGCTCACCTTTGGTAAAGAACAATAAATTCGTTGCCACAGTAGCATAAGGCTTAAACACGGAATTGGGTAATCGGATGATGGTGTGCAGATTACAATCGGTAAGCAGTTTTTCACGTACCCTTTGCTTTACACCATCCCCTGTCAAGGAACCATCAGGCAATACAATCCCAGCTCTACCACCCTGCTTCAGTAAATGCACCATCAGCACCAAAAACAGGTCGGCACTTTCCTTGGTCTTAAAATTCTGCGGAAAATTATTTTCGTTATTATTGGCCACGATACCGCCAAAAGGAGGGTTGGCCAGGATCACGTTAACCCTGTTTTTTTCGGTATAATTGCTCAGTGGCTGATCCAAACTATCACGGAAAGTGATATTGGGCACCTCCATATCATGCAAAATCAGGTTGGTAGTGGCCAGCAAATAAGGAAGCGGCTTGTACTCCCATCCAAACACGTTCTTTGCTATACTCTCCCTTTCTGCTACACTATTGGCCTGGCTTTTCAAATGTTCAATAGCTGCTGTCAAGTAACCACCTGTTCCACAGCTAGGGTCTAAAATCTTTTCCCCCAATTGTGGATTCATCATTTCACAGATAAACTCCGTAATGGCTCTTGGTGTGTAGAATTCCCCGCTTTTACCCGCACTTTGCAGTTCCTTCAAAATGGTTTCATAGAGTTCGCCAAATGCGTGGCGGTCTTTGGCAATATTGAAGTCTATTTCATTGAGCTTGTTCAATACCTTGCGGAGATTGATCCCGCTTTTCATGTAATTGTTATTGCCCTCAAACACCTCACGTACCAATAGTGCCCTTTGGTTGGCCAGGTCTTCGCTCATTCCCACCTTTAGGTTTCGAAGTGTAGGAAAGAGTTTCTGATCCACAAAAGCCTGTAATTCATCACCCGTAATCCCTTCATCATCCCCAGCCCATTCGTCCCAGTGAAACTCAGCAGGAATAGGGCTTTCGTAATCGTCCTTAATGACTTCCAGCTCCTTGTCCTTATCGGAGAAAATTTTCAGAAACAGCATCCACCCCAACTGTTCAATGCGCTGTGCATCACCATTCAGTCCGGTGTCCTGCCACATGATCTTGCGGATGCTATCTAATATTCCTTTTAAGTTGGCCATTTATTTCTTCTTGTTTTTTAGCTGCTTGGCAGTCTTGTCAATATTTTCAATAAAATCTTTCTCGACTTGAGAAAGCTCATTTTTAGTTTTTTCTTTGAACTTCTCATACTCCGAATGGGCTTTACCCAGTGCCTTTTGATGGCTGATCTTACCCGCATGGGTCAATATTTCATTCCCAGTCATGGTCAAAAAATCATCCAGCCTGGATACCCAGTCCTTCATATACATGGGCTTTCGGTTCATCGCCTGTAATTCTGCCATTTCGAGGTAAGCCGTAACGATCCTGTTTAGAATTTCCAATTCCTGCTCGTTCAGGTAATTCTTGGCTACCTCGGTCTCCTTTTTTGTGGGCTTTGCCCCCTTAAAATTAGTAAGCCCAAGATTTTTTTTACCGGCATCTATCCTTTTGTAAATTACTTCTGCCGCTGTGTTTCCATGTGCAGCCCAGTGCATTTTATTTTGTACCGTTTTGAAAAAAGTGGTAGAAATTTCGGTGTTGGGATCGTAGTCTATACTGGTAGCATAGATATCCAGAACCTTTCTCCAAAACACCTTCTCGGAAGATCTAATGTCCCGAATTCTGGCAAGAAGTTCATCAAAGTAGTTACCACCTCCGGCCTCTTTTAGGAGCTCGTCATTCATGGTAAATCCCTTAACGATGTACTCTTTGATTCTCGAGGTGGCCCATTTTCTAAACTGAACACCCCGATGAGATTTCACCCTGTATCCCACAGAAATGATGACATCCAGGTTATAGAACTTAACTGGACGGTCTGAACCACTAATGTGCAAAATCTGCACATTGCTTTTTTCGTCCAATTCTCCTTCTTTAAAAACATTCCCTATGTGCTTGGTGATCACACTTCTGTCCCGCTGAAAAAGGTCACTGATTTGTTCTTGGGTCAGCCAAACGGTTTCATTCTCTAATCGGGTTTGAATTTTGGTCTGCCCGTCTTCTGTTTGGTAAATTAGTATTTCCGAACTCATTAAGCTCCTGTATTATATAATTCTTGTTCCAATTCTTTTACGGCTTCTAAATATTTGGCTTTGCTTCCAAACTGCTTGATAATCTCCAAGGGGGAACCGTAATCCGTAAGCGGTTTGACCTTGAGGATATCCATGCTCTCAATATTGGTCACTCCTTCGTCTGCATACTTGTCCAAAAGCGTCTCTAAGACTTTCCTGGCTTGGTCACCATATTTAGTGAAATAATCCCGCTTTTTAACATTATTGGCACGTTCCTTACGTGTGAGTGGGGGCTGCTCAAAAGCAACATGGCATATAAGATCAAAAAGATCAACTCCCGCCTGTCTGCCGTTTAGATTGTCTAATAATTTTTGATCTTGCAACCAAATTCTGCCTCGACCAGATTTCAAGTATCTTTCTCTTTTAACCGCTTCACTTTCAGAATTAAATACCTCATAATGAATTAATTCAATCGGCTTATGGTTTTTGGTCCATTCAGCTCCCTCCCCATTCTTATGTTGTCTCCATCTATTTTTAAGATCAGTTGTCATGCCTTTATAGAGGCTACCGTCTTCACATTCGATTACATAGACATACCATTTTCCTGGGCTTTTGGCGGGCAGGTCCCTGTTTACTGCATCTCGCAAAGCTTCCACCAAAACACCTTGTTCTTCCAGTTCCTTGATGATGATTTCTTTTTTGTCCGTACTGTTCCATCGAGCTAGGAAATCATCCAAGGATGCGTACTGACCTTTGATCAATTCTTTGGTATGGTCTTTTAGGCTGGTGGTAATGGGCTTTCCATTGGTGTCAAAATACATTTCACGGCTGATCAACACCGATACATCCACCCCATTCACGTACACTTTCTGACGGGGCTCATTGACTTTGCTGGTTCTTGTCTGCGGTTCGGGATAGCGAATCTTTGTTCCGATTTCTATCTCTTCCCCTGTCTCCTCGTCTATGATCAGGCTGTCAATGCTTTGTTCTTCATCAACGATATTGGTCAAATCGGTATCCTCTGAAACAGGTTTTACTCTTATAGGGTCTCCATCAAAGTCCTTGTCGGCAAAAAGATCAGTAACATTTCGAAAATCCAGAATAGTAAAAAACATTTTGCCAAATTCCTCATTGATCCTGGTTCCTCTTCCTACTATTTGCTTAAACTTGGTCATGGATTTGATTTCCGCATCCAATACGATAACCCTACAAGTTTGGGCATCCACTCCGGTGGTCATTAATTCGGATGTAGTGGCTATCACGGGATATGTTTCTTCTGGATTGATAAAGTTGTCAAGCTCTCTTTTCCCTTCATCATTGTCTCCCGTAATCTGCATGATATACTTGTGGTTCTTGGCCACTAAATCAGCATTCAGATTGGATAGGGCAAATCGCATCCGCTCAGCATGATCAATGTCCGAACAAAAAACAATGGTCTTGGCAAATCGGTCATAACCTTTCAAAAACTCAGTAAGCTTTCTAGCCACTGTTTGGGTTCGCTCATCGATGACCAGTGTTTTATCAAAGTCCTTCCGGTTATATACACGGTCTTCCACTTCCTTGCCATCCTTATCCTTTTTCCCTTGCTCCGGCCGCCAGCCTTCAGCATCAACGTTCAGGTTGACCCGAACCACCCGATAAGGAGCCAAAAAACCATCATCAATCCCTTGTTTAAGGGAATAGGTATAAATCGGATCTCCAAAATATTCAATATTGGATACCTCTTTGGTTTCTTTGGGAGTAGCTGTCAAACCAATATGGGTCGCTTTATTGAAATAGCGAAGTATCTCCCGCCAGGCACTGTCCTCTTTGGCACTTCCTCTATGGCACTCATCTATGACTATGAGATCGAAGAATTCAGGTGAAAAATCCTTATACGCATCTTCTATATCGCTGGCATTTGTCAATCCCTGATAAAGGCCCAGGAACACTTCATAGGCCTTATCCTCTGTATCTATTCCCCTCTTATTATTACTTACAAGCTCTTCCTTTCCATCTGCCCTGCTCACCACCTTTTTTTTGATGATGGTCATCTTGTCTTTGAAATGTTTGAAATCCCCCCTTCTGGTTTGATCTATTAGGGCTGTTCTGTCTGCTAAAAACAGAATTCTCTTCTTTGCCCTACTTTTCCAAAGTCGGTGGATGATCTGAAAAGCCGTGTAAGTCTTTCCCGTTCCGGTTGCCATGACCAGTAAAATCCTTCCTTGTCCATTTGCAACCGCCTCTACCGTTCGGTTTACAGCAATTTGTTGATAATATCTAGGTGACCTACCACTTCCGTCAAAATAGTAATCCTGTAATGCTACTTCTTGAGCCTCGCTTGTATGGATTCCTTTGTATTGTTTGTACTTTTTTAAAAGTTCTTCAGGACTTGGAAAGCTATCAATATCAAGTTCTGTCTCAATATTTCCGTCAGTGGCCGTCCGGTCATGGAAAACAAACCCGTCACCATTGCTACTAAAAACACATGGTATATCCAGGATTTCGGCATAGTCCAAAGCTTGTTGCAGTCCTGCCCTTACTGAATGTCTATTGTCCTTGGCCTCAACAATTGCAATAGGGATATTGGGTTTGTAGTATAGGATATAATCTGCTCTTTTTCTTTTTCCCCTTGCGGTAAGCCTTCCCCTAACATAGATTTTACCATCTGTAAATGATACTTCTTCAAGTAACTGAGTGGTCTTGTCCCAACCCGCCTTTTCTATGGCAGGTGTGATGAATTTGGTACAAATATCACGTTCAGAAAGGGTTTTCTTGTCAATCATAATCACGCAATCAAAAAGGTCAAGTCAAACAAGGAAAATAATTACTTGGCCAATTCCCCTTGTACAAAATTTAAGGCATTCAAACCTTGTGGCTCTTGGTCAATATCATCTATAATCTTATCAGCCAACCAAAGCAGTTCCAGTTCTTTTTCATCTACCTCCAAAAAAGCTGCGATTTTTTTTAGCTGATTCTTTTGAGCCTTTCTCTCCCCTCGCTCCAGTTTACTGACCAAAGCTGTATCCGCTTCAATATAGGCCGCTACTTGTCTAAGTAGAAAACCTTTAGCTTCTCTTAGCTCACGAATTCTTCTTCCCAAATAGGTCATAGGATACAGATTTAGGTTCTAAAATCCTTTACAAATCTATTATTATTTCTGAGACTTGTCAGAATTAGTCAAATATAAAAAATACCATGAAAATTAAACGTGTCACATTGGCCTTTTTCATATTTCAAGCTTTTTTAACGCTTAATAAATAATTGACTGATTCAACAGAATAAACGAAAACTGTATTTGTTATATGAATTTTTAATTGATGGTTCTTCCGCTTTCAATCAAACTTAAAGAGAAATAACAAAACCCATCATTTATCTGGGATCTTAATAAAACAGTAAATAGTTTTTGTACTACAAAGGAATTTCTATCAGCGAAGATGAAGCCTTTTAAATCCACCTCAACTTCTCACAAAATTTGGTAGGTAAAAAGTTATTTGAATTATATTTACTGGTCATTTTCACTTTGACTTTTCAAATAAAACAGCTTGTTCAACCCCTCATAACCCTCCTCCGCCAACACCCTCAACTCTTCACCTAAACTGGAAATAGGATAATCCAGGCATCTATCCATATAGCCCATATAAGTATCTAAAAAATCATTCTCCAAATGCTCTGGTACTTCCATCAGCCGCTTGACCAAATCCATAATACCCAGATGATGTCGATGGCCGGCATCCAAGTCCAAATTATCCAAGCCCTTAACCAGCTGGTTATGCTTGAGATCTTGACGGATCAATTCTCTGATAAGCTCGTCATTTTGAATATTGATCATAATGTTCTTATTAAGTTTAAACAATAGCCTCCTTTATCAGGCTTTTTAAAGTATCATTGCTGTCTTTGAGTTCTCGGAGTATCTCGATTAAGGTATCAAACTGGCTACCATCCATGAGAACTTTCCTTTTTTCGAGTTCATCAAAATACTCAATCAGTTGCCCTGGCCTTATGGTCAAAATATGAATGGGATCAACCTGCACATAATCGGCATATTTTTTAATCAGGTCCACCGTGATTTTGGTTTCTCCACGTTCATATTTGGTATAGGCGGCCTCGCTGATTCCTAAATGAAAAGCCAGCTCCATGGCCTTAAGACTCCTCAGTTTTCTAAAGGTCATCATATTATGTCCTATTGATTGATTATCAAGGAGCGCTTCTTTAAACTGGCTTGGATCACTCATATCTAAATATTAAGTAGTTCTAAATGACGCTTTATCCTAGTTGACTTTATTTGTGATAGCATAATTACTCTGTTATAATCAATGCATTCTTTGTTACTTTTTTTCTGCAGGTAAAAAAAGTAACCAAAAAACCCCGCCGCTATACATCTATTGGGTTAAAATAAAAGCCTTCCCTCATGCAGGCAAACTCCTCCTGTAAAACTGCCAGCCAACTTTTTAATCGGCAATTCGTCAAATCTACCTTTGGCGGCAGACAGGCATGCCTGCCTTTCTGCTTACCCTCTTCTTTAATTTCTTAACACCCAATATCTGCAAGGCGGACCAGCATATTTGTTTGTTTTACCAAATTAATAATAGGCCCAAGTTATTCTTTCTAAACTAAGGCGAACCTATTTTAAAGGTATCATCCTCAAAATTAAGAACTGCAATAATACAATTTATCCACCCTCCCAATTCTAAACTATTCCTACAGGAATAAAATATTCCTTGATTCACCTAACCACCATTTATAAAAACCATTTCCCAAATTCCACCAATTTCCTTAACTTGTCTTTTAGTTTTTTAATAGCCAAGAGTTATGACCAATTCAGCTGCACGAAATATCCATCAGGGACGCAACATCAAACGCTTTAGGGAAATGCTGGGCATCAAGCAAGACGCCTTGGCCCACGAACTGGGAGAAGACTGGTCCCAAAAGAAAATCAGCCTACTAGAGCAAAAAGAGAGCATAGAGGAAAATATTCTAAAGGAGGTAGCAGAAATCCTTCATATTCCTGTTGAGGCCATCCAAAATTTTGATGAGGAGCAAGCGGTGAATATTATTTCGAACACTTTTAATGAAGGATCATTTTTAAATACTGGGCACACCCCTACATTTAATGTTAACCCAATTGACAAATTGCTTCAACTTCATGAAGAAAAAATTGCGCTATACGAGAGGATGTTGAAGGAAAAAGATGAAATGATGGCTAGGTTAGAACGTTTGATTGGAGGTAAATGATTTTATTTAGCCCCTAAGTAATCTCTACTTTTCCAATTCTAAAATATCCCCCTCAAGAATACTTCATCCCATCATCAGACCCGACCTTAAATGGCGTAACATAAAATGTACTGCCATGAAAAAGAAAAAATCTAAAGTGATTGTAGTTGACAAATACAAAAAATACACTGAGATAGGAAACATGTATTCTTCCCGCTGGAGAAAGTTGGACCTATTTATCCCCAGTAACTTCCGGTTACTATGTGCCATTCTAAAAGTAAAGCCAGAAGACATCTTAATGGATTTTATGTGGATGGTATGTTATGGAAATAAGGATGCTACCAACAAGCAAGCCAAATCTGCTCAGAAATACTTTCTGACGGCTCAGTTTGGTCAACCCTCTTATTCTAAAAAAGAAATCAAAAAGATGTTTAAGGAATTAAAAGCTGTCAGAACACTCATTAACACCACCGATAAAATGAATGAAGAAGACCAAGAGCTATTCTGGAAAAATAAGCATATGTATCTAGAATTCTGGTATAAAAGGTGGTTTGAGAAAAACACGAGGAAGGAGGATTTTTCCGTTTTGGAGAAATTCTAGGCTACAATGCATGGTCTGAACTTTTGCCAACATCAAGCGGATTGTTAGGTTTTATGCGGGAGTTATATGGTCTTATTAGGGAGCTTAAACGAAGGTTGAGTTTACACTGGTTATTAAAACAAGGGTAAAAAAATGATCTAATTTACCCTCGTTAATTATGTAAACCATTACCTAAAATTACTAATTTAAATACTTCTACCCTTTTTCCGTCTCTTTTTTTTCTTCTTAGGAATTTGACCTACCTCCCCAGTATCAGGAACAGGCCTAAGCAGCAGATCAAGAATATCAATGGTACCACCAACAATTTGATGACTAAGGTAAATTTCTTTTCGATCTTTTGTTGCTGTTCGTGCTGGTATTGAAGCTCCATCTTTATCACCTCGAGTTTGGAATTCATTTTGATCCCGCACTGATAATTGGTCTCGATCTGATCGTTCAGTCTGTCCTGCTTTCTGCTGATGTGCAGGAGACTGTCCTGCATCTTGGGAATGTACCCCATGAACTCGAGTTGTTTTTTCATCATTTCCTGATAGCCCTCTTGGGTATTTTGATGTTGTTCTTGCGTTTGCCTGGCCAATTGCTTGGCGATCTCTAGTTTGCTCATAGTGTAAGGTATTTGCGATGTTCTTCCATTTGAATTGGTTACCCAAGGATTGTCCTTTGGCCTTGAAGCCATCATAGCAATAGGCTACTCCTGATACCCTGCCGGTACTGGCCTGGTTGAACAACAGGTTGGCTCCTGAAGCCTCTACTTGATGGATAAAATCCTCAATGGTATTGGTCCGCTTTAAGGCCTCTGATATTATTTGCTGTAGCACCATTTTCTTTGAGGGTTTACCGGTTCTCATTACCATTTCGATTTCATCCTTATTGGGCGCCTTGACTTTGGCCTCCTTGCTGCTCTTTACTTGCTGCAATCCATATTTCTTTTCCAGTTTTCGCACCAGGCTTTCACTCCTTCTGTAATTGTTGCTGTCCGAGACCACGGTTCCATCAAATCGGTTTCTCAGTGCCAACAAATGGCAATGGGGATGGTCGGCATCATGATGTCTGAAAATAAAATAGGCATTGTCATCGAATCCCATGCCTTTCAGGTATTCATTGCCTATGGCCAACATTTTATCATTTGATATTTTTTCCTCCTTGCCAAAGCTTAGACTGACATGATAAGTGTTCCGTTTTAGCCTGGGATTCATACTCTTCATCAGCTCTACTTCTTTCTTTACCATTTCCCTGTCCAAACTGGTGAAGTTGGTTTCCAGTACTTCCGCCCGTTTGCTTTCATCACTGGTCAGCATCTTTTTGAGATTATAATCCAGTGCTCCCATAAAGTTTTTGCCGATGGACTGTTTAGCGATCATGAAGCAGCAGTTTGATGACCTGGTCCAGTTTTGTAGAGATGGCGTCAATTGCCTTCATCCTGTCCGCTGGCACCTCAAATTTTGAATTGAGTTGTTTGGCTATCTGGTTGATATTATTACCAATTCTTTTGAGCTCCACATAAGTCTGTTTGTCCAGTTTGGGGACCTTCGCCTTGGGCAACCTGTTTTTGAACACGCAAGCCCTGACCACGTCAGCGGCCGGCATCGCTGCCACCTCGCATAAACTCCCCAGCAGCCGGACCTCTTCTTCGGTCATCCGGAAAGTAAACTTTATATTTCTCTTCTGGTCTGCGGGTTTCTTTGGTCTTCCCATGAGTGAAATGAACGGAGTGAATTTCAGCCTGAGCGGAGCGAAGCAAGCCGTTTTGGTCTGACCAAAACATGGCTTGCTTCGCTCCGACTTGTAAAACGTTCCTACCTTCGCATGCCAACGCTTTTTGACTTTCGATGGTAATCGTTTAGATCCTTATGCCCCAAATAGTTGCCCGATTGGTCAGTGCATTGGCTGAAGTCTTTCAACAATCTTTTTGTCCAGGCCTTGCCTTGTATATCGTTGTCAAGGTAAAGGTTGACCCGTGGAAATCCTGCCAAAATCTTCTTTGCCGCATCCATATTAGACAGGGAATTGAGAACTAAGAAGTCATCTGGCTTCACTTCTTTTTGGTTGCGCTCGTAGAAACTGAGCAGGTCAAAAATTCCTTCGAACATATGAAGGTTGTTGCCTTCTCCTGGATAGTAGCTAATACCCTGGGCACTGCTTCCTTTCCAATAGGCATTCCGAATGGCCCAGCCGTTCTCGTTCCTATTTCCGATCCCGAAATACTTTTTGTCCCCTATGGAATAATACACTTCCATACAGAATCTGGATGCGGTCTCGACACTTACCTTCCGGTGAAGAAGGTAGTCCGTTAAGGTCGGATTGCTTCCAATGGCTTTTACCGACCGGATGGTCATTTTGGATCCTGTTCCTTTTCCATGGGTTCCTGTGGGTGAAAAGAAAAAGAGTTACCAGTAATATCTTCGATGTAATGAAGGGCATCGGAAACCGAAATGCCCGGTTTCAATTTCATGACCAGATCAAGGACCTTTCCGCCATAATTATTGTCCCCAAAATCAATCCATAGATTCTTGGAGGCACTGACCTTAAAGGAAGGTGTGTTTTCTTTCCTGTATGGGGAATGATAGAAATAACTGTCCCCTGAAATCTTTGATGGTTTGATGCCAAGCTTTTCCAGAAAACCAATAATGGAAAGGTCATTGGCTTGTTTGATGTTCATGGTAAGGTTGTTAAATGGTGAAAATGTAAAACATGATTACTACGGATACTACCAGTGCGGGTGTGGTAGGCTTTATTAATTTTCTTATTAGTTGCCCATCCTATCTAATAGCTATAATCTTTGAAGTAGGAAGTACCCTGAATTTCTATTTTTTAAAGCCGTTCTTTTGCCTGCCCGCATTCATGACCTCCGACTTTTTGAAATAAACCCTGGTATTAAAGACATGCTCCTTTAAAAACCCTTCCTTTCGCCAATTATTGATCGTCGTTCGGGACCTACCCAAAAGCTTCATAACTTCAGGGATTTGGATCAATTCATCATCCGGCTCTTGAGCAGGTAAAACGTCCGAAAGCCGAGAGGCAACCGCATCGGCGATTTCATCTACCAATACCTCCTTTTCAATTTGTGTTAAGATTACATCGTTCATGGCATAACTGTTTGATTACACTCCAAACTTGCCAAAACTATCTTTTGGGTAGTTAATCCGGGTATACCCAAGTTTTCAAAAAAGTTAGGTTTCTACCTAGATCCCTATCTCATGCTTGATCCTCTTTTGAAAGTTCCCTTTAAGTTTTTTGAACAGATGGTATTAAAATTTTGGAAAGAGAATTCATGACACGAAAAAAAAGGGCCATTAAAGCCCTCCTTCATCAGCATAGGAATAATAGGATTCACTGGTAACAATTATATGATCCAGAACCGGCAATTCCATCAATTTACCCAGTTTGACCATTCGTTCAGTCAAATTGTTATCGGCATTACTTGGGAATCTATTTCCAGAAGGATGGTTGTGGACCAAAATCATTCCTGAGCTATTCGATTTTACCGCAGCTGCAAAAATGATTTTTGGATCAGCAACAGTTCCAGAGGTTCCGCCCGTCGAGACATCAACGACTCCAAGAACCCTGTTGGAACGATTAAGCAACATCACTTTAAACTGTTCTACGAACTGCAGTTTTGACTTATCCCAGTTTTCCAAAAGGACATCATAGGCTTCTTTGGAAGAGGTGATTTTAGGGACTTGGGAGAGCTTGACTTTGGGCCGGTAACTAAGGACGATTTCGGCTACTTTGTTGGAAACGATATTTTTGCTTTGGGTATCCATAACATTTCATTTTTAAGGTTAGAAATTAATTTGGATACCATCCCAGCTTGAGGGCAATCAAGGCCAAGTGGCAACGGAATAAATGAAGGCCTAGCGGGCAGCCCAGTGTTTATGCCGAACGCTCTTGGCACGCTACAGCAGCCCGAAAGCTAACTTTGTATCTGATTAATGAATAAATTATGCCCCTAATCTTTTGAAATTGTCCTATAAGTATCTACTCTTAACATTGAATTCTAAACTTTTTTACCTATTAGTGCATTTGTAAACGAAGCCATGCCCACAACAAAAAGTAGGGCTTCCTAAAATGCCTTTATAAATTAAACTTTTGGACCAAATAATGAAGGGAAAACTAAATCAATCTTCATATAGAGCTCCTCTTTATAAAAGAAAAGTCATTTTTATATTGAATAATTTTTCTTTCAGAAACACATCTTGCTGCTAACTCTCCCATTTTTTTAAAGTCTGTTGACAATACCGAAACATTAAACAATTTTTTAATTGGAGTATCATTATAACTGATTACACCTATGTCTAGCCCCAAGGCATATTTTTTTGATTTTACTCGAATCATAACTTCTAAAAAATCATTTTCACTAATCACGACATAAGCCTGGCCAGCACTAAAACAACTATCCAGAGATGAGACATCAAACACTTCGAAAGCCAAATCATTTTTTTTACAAAAAGTGATAAAGCCTTGTTTCACTTCTATGGGATAGCTATGAAAATAGCTTTTTGGGTATATAAGATTGATCTTTCCATATCGCTTGATTTCATTAATCGCTTGAGTAAGGGCCAAATTGATATCCTTTTCAAAATCCTGATAGATGCAACTATAATTTTCTTTTAGATCAGGAATTTTCTTTTCTAAAACAATCAACTTTTCCCTTGGGATATTTTCTATACGTTCAAGGATTTGTTTAGGTAGCCCATAATGTTCTTTCTTAGGAACATGAAATAATGGTATAACCACTACATAATCATAGTTTTCGAATGAAGTTCCTAATTGGTCCATAAATATATGGACATCATTAAAAAAGAGACGAAATTCAATATCATAATCTTTATTTAGAGCTTCCTGCATTGTTTTAAAAACCTCTAATTTATAAGGACTTACTTTATTGACTAAATAGAGTATTTTCCCCACTTGATGTAGGACTTTCTTTTTATTCACATAGTAACCTTTTGAAGGTTCAGCCATCACTACGCCTTTCTTCCGGAGCCAATTATAGGCCTTCTCAATTGTGTCCCTTGATAGATATAACCGCTCACTCAACTCGTTTATTGAAGGAAGTTTATCCCCATTGGATATTTCTTCAATGTAAATAAGAGAATAAATTCTATTGGCTACTTGTTGATATTTAGGAACTCTTGAACCTTCATCGATTTTGATATCAAAGTTCTTCATAAAGTCCTCTATTTTCCATTAATTAATATAAACAAAATTTATTATTTGATCATTTTCAAACCTTGACCCGTGTTTTCACTGCACCTTACCACGGACCGAATGAAAGGTCACGAGTAGAGAAACTCTGCCCCAACGAATAATAGCCACCTTAAGTTCTTATCCTGTGAGTACGGGTCGAATTTGACTTTTTTAATAAGCCCTTTTTACATCGTCCATGATCAGCACCCAATCGTGCTCGTTGCCCTGAGAAGGTGGAGTGAATTTTCTAACGCCTTTGTTTTTGTAAACTCCGGCGATGGTTGTTTCGCCGGTTCTGGGGTTGTACCAACTGGCCTTTACTCTTTTTCCCGATATTCTGCCCATGACAACTTCAAAGGGATGTCCTGAAGAGGAATAGATAAAGGCGTAGTCGTTTCCTCGTGTAGCCATAACGCGCTCCCGGTAATGATCAGAACTGCTCACGATCATAGATGGATCAGGTATGCGGTCCAGCATCGGGCGCGACTCCATCAGCTTTCTTACAAAAGTCATAGAACTGGCACCAGGCAGATCCAGCGATTCATACCAGGGTCTGGTAGCGGAAATGTGGCGTTTGCGCTCTGGGGCATACATTTGCCAGACGTTGTTGCACCCATAAGTATGACCGTGTGCTCCTGCGAATAAGCTGAGATAAGCCTTTCTTCTTACATCGTTCGGATCGGAGTAACCATTTTTTTCCAGATCAAAGCAGACAGGGATCTCTTCATACATCGGTTCTCCATCCATCGTAGGTTTTACTGGCTTCAGGTTGTAGTCGTGGCTTATCTTTTCCCATACTTTTGTGTCGGCACAATGGCTGGTCTGGAGCATATTAAAGTCCAGCCATTCGTCTTCATGAAACCAGGTCGACGACGCGGTCTGCGGGTGAAATGTCATTAATGCCTTGTCATTTCCGCCCACAGTTTCCACAATCCCTCTGGCCATCGCCCGCCAGATCTCTACATCGTCGCTGTCTTCTCTGGGATTTCTATCCCCGCCTATTACCCAAATGATATTGCGATTGTGCTTGTACCGGTTGCCGATGAACCTGCCATATTTATAAGCATTTTCCGGATTAAAAATTTCAGGACCTACACCCCACTTGTTTTTGAAGACTTTATCTCCCCAGGTGGGCAACAGCGCAATGTGCAAATTCAGCTCAGCCGCCTTTTCAATGACAAAATCCACGTGCTTGAAATACGCTTCGTTGGGCTTTGCGGGATCATTGTCAGTCAAAGGAAGCTCTCCGTAGGCGTTTGGTTCTTCCAGTCCGTTATGCTCGGCAAGCACTACCGCCTGAATTACCGTAAATCCTTTGCCAGCTCGGTCTTTCAGGTACAGGTAAGCCTCTCCCCTGTTCAGCCGGTGGAAAAGTTCCCAGGCCGTGTCGCCAAGATAGAAAAAAGGTGTCCCATCCTGGTAGACAAGAAAGCGGCCATTGTCGCTCACCGTCAGATTCGATTGGGCGAGACTGCAAAGAGAAAGAAGAAGGGCCGAAAAGGTGAAAAATAACGTTTTCATAAACCTGTTGATCATCAATGGTTGCTTACAAATTTTCTTTATTTCCTTTTGAACTCCGATATTTTTTCCTGCGGAACAAGCACTTTGTGCACTTTTTCCACCGTCAGTTCTTTTTCAAGATCGAAACCGGCAGATTTCCTGATATCTCTGGAAGAAGCCCCCACATGGACGGTATATTTTCCAGCTTCTGCTATCCATGCGCTTCGTTCCGAAACGAAAGAAGCAAGTGAGCGTGCATCCAGCACGAATGTAATGGTTTGCGATTCGCCGGGCGCCAATAATTTCGTTTTTGCAAAATTCTTCAATTCTTTCACCGGCTTGTCCATAGCTTTGCCGGGGGCAGCCAGATACAACTGTACCACTTCCCGTCCCGCCTTGTTGCCTGTGTTTTTGACATCTGCCGTTACTTCAATCTCATTTTCAAAAGTTTCTGAACTCAGCTTCAGGTTGTCATAAGAAAAATCGGTGTAAGACAATCCAAACCCAAATTCATAAGCCGGATTAACTGCAAACGAATCGTAATAGCGATAGCCCACGTAAATTCCCTCCTCGTGCACCACTTTCTCCGGATTTTCAGCGGGTGTGCCGGGAAAATTCTTCGCGGTGGGAACGTCGGGGTAATCCAGAGGAAACGTTGTAGCTAATTTTCCAGAAGGATTTACTTTTCCGGTGAGGATATCCGCCATAGCATTGCCACCCTCCTGCCCCGGTTGCCAGGCCAGCAATATCGCATCCGCCATATCTCTCCAACTTGCAGTCTCAATCACTCCGCCAATATTCAGGACTACCACTACTTTCTTCCCTTTTGCCCTAAATGCTTCCGACACATTCTTCAGCAGGTTCTTTTCCCCTGCCGTCAGGTAAAAGGTTTCCAGCTTCCGGTCGCCTCCTTCGCCAAACACCCGCATTATGCTAACCATGGCAATATCGCATTCCTCCGCTTTCTGTCGGATCATGCTCGCATCTAGCGGCAATTCACCCAGTATGCTATCGGGTTTTGGCATAGCGGTAATCAAACTATCCGCTTCAAGGTTCTGCGGTTTTCCTTTTTTCAAGTAGTCGATGTACTGTTCGCGAAGGGTAGCATCGATCTCGTACCCCGCATTTTCCAGTCCCTGAGCTAAGGATATGCTGTACTCGTTGTTGACCATTCCGCTGCCCGTGCCCCCTACGGTCAGTTTGTAGGAATAATTTCCGAAAGGCGCTACCTTTTTAATATCCGGTTCTAATGGCAGAATATCAGTATCATTTTTTAACAATACCATGGATTCTCCTGCAGCTTCACGGGCAATTTTTATACTTTCTTTAAAATTTGGTTTATTGGAGTAGGAATAATCTTTATAAGTAGAGGTGCGGGTGATTACATCCAGAATACGGGCGATATTTCTGTCCACCGCCTCCATCTCAAGGCTACCGTTTTCCAGCGCTTCGGCGATGGCATCTGACCAGTCCTGCAACCCCGGCATCAGCAGGTCGTTGCCGGCTTTCATTTGCTCCACCGGATCATCACCGCCGTACCAATCGGTAAGTACAAATCCATCAAACCCCCATTCTTTTCGCAAAATGATTTCCAGCAATTCTTCGCTTTGCGGCGTATAGGTGCCATTCACTTTATTATAGGACGACATTACCGTCCAGGGATCACCTTCTTTCACGGCTATTTCAAAACCCCGCAGATAAATCTCCCGCAATGCCCTTTGGTTTACAACTGCATCTATGGTTCTCCTGTTTGTTTCCTGGTTATTCGCTACAAAATGCTTGACGGCCGTGCCAATTCCCTGCGACTGTATCCCCCGTACCAATGCGGCTCCCATTTTTCCGGAAATCAGCGGGTCTTCGGAATAGTATTCAAAACTTCGCCCTCCCAGCGGATCGCGGTGAATGTTCATGGCCGGCGACAACAAAATATCCACGCCGTATTCCAGCGCTTCATGGCCCATAGCGTTCCCCACCTTTTCCACCAACTGCGGATCCCAGCTGGAAGCTACCAAGGTCCCCACGGGAAATGCCGTGCAATAGTAAGTTTCAGGATCTTCCGGGCGGTGTGGGGCTATTCGAAGTCCCGCAGGACCATCCGACAACATAATGGAAGGGATGCCCAAATGAACAAACGGATAGGTGTAACCGCCCACTGCTGTTATATTTTTCTGTTTTCTTCCCGGCAGGGGCACTGGCACTACCTCCCTCCTTTTGGCGCCGGTCACTATCAGCGATTTTTCTTCTATGGTCATAGCATCTATAACTTCCTGTACCGGGCTTTCGCCCAGCCTGGGGTGTTTATCCGTTGTACAGGATAGATTTATAGTGAGGAAAGAAGAGAGAAGTAAAAGGGTTGAGTATTTAATATGATTAGAAAATTTCATTTTTTAATATTTAGAATCTCCTTATTAGAAGAAGATGTAAGTTGCTATTTATCGTTTGTCCTCAAACCCGACAGGCTTTCCTTTTGTCTTGATAAAAAAGGAATAAGTCTCGAAGTGATTCTTCTGGGAAAATCTAGGCTGTGAATTAAAATGCTAACATTTGAACGTATTCAATTCAAGGCCGGAGTATATGTCGTTAGTCCATCCTTCGAAAACTACATGTTGGTATTTCTTGTTGATGGTGACATAAGCAGCAAATTTTGAAGCCAATTTTGCTGTTGCCGGCACATTCAAAACCATTTTACAATTTCACCGGCGATCAGTTCGTGCCCACGGCGATTGGGATGATTTACATGCGACATATAGGCTTTAATATCTCCTTCTTCACGAGCCTTCTTTTGAAACTCCGCAAACGGATCTGCCAGGCCTACGCCATATTTGGCCGCCAGTTTTCTGATCTGCTCCGCATGCTGCTCCAGCTGATTGCCCGGCGCCAGGATATCGTGCCGCTGGTCGGGCGACGGCGTAACGAGGATCACCTTTAAGTTTGCTTCCAAGGCTTCCCCGATCATCTTTTCCCAGGCCACTCCGGACCTTTCCAGACCAATACCCAGATCGTTCAGCGCGTAATCGATAAACAGCACATCGGGTTTGTGAGACAGCACATCAGTGGTGACCCGCGGCTGCCCTTTTTCGGAATACTCCCCGCCAATGGCCGTCACGATGACATTCACCACGGCATGCGGATACATTTGTTTTACTTTACCAAGTACAATATTAGGGTAAGAATCAAGGGTGTGCACCTCAGAATTGTGCCAATAACCTGCCGGCACAGAATGCCCGTGAAAGACCAGGTTGATCGTCCTGTTATTGGGCCAGCGGGTGGTCAATTCCTTTTTAAGGTCTGAAAGATAAGTAGCAGTATCTGCCACATTCAGGTTCTGTGCCACGGAACATGTGGACATCAGGAAAATCGAAAACGCAAAAATTATAACTCTCATTTTAAAATTATTTACCAGGATACCAACAGCTCGCCGGTCACTCCTTCCGCTACATAACTGTTACCAAACTCTTTTTCTCCTTTTTTAGAAGATATCTTTCCTGTTTTCCAGGGATATCCGCTATTCAGGTAGAAATTGATCTCATCTTCTGAAATTCCTTCGTCGGGATATATCCTTACAGTCGCATTTTCAAGTCCCGAAACCTGCAACCTCCGGGTAATTCCCAGTTCGCCGGAATGCATTTCTTTGCAGGAAACTATGCCGTTTTGCTGTTCCACAAATACACGGCACTCGCGATTCCAGGCCGTAGGAAAAGAATAGGTCGCAAAACCATCTTCCAATTCCGTGTCGTAGCCCAACAACACTGGCGCTCCCTGACCAAATTTAAACCGGTGATCCACCGTAGTGTTCGGCACGTATCCGGCAAAGAAAAACCCATTGTTGCTGCGCGAAATGCTCAGCACCGGACTTTTTACCGCAGGATCGCGTTTGTCCACGGCATATTCCAACCCGCACTCTTTGAGCGCATAGCGCAAATAAGAAGGCCCGGTGAAATATTTTGCGGGATCGTCGGGCTCCAGCAACCGCTCCCCTTCAAAATGGCTGGAATTTGTGCCGCGCAAATAAATGACCTTCCCGTCTTTCCAACCGGGATGCTGCCTCACCCAGAGCGCATCGCGCGAATGATTTCCCTGCGACATTTTTACCAAAACACGCGTGTAAGGATCCTTCCGGTCTTTTACCTGGCTTCTCAAACCGCCGCCTGAAAACAAGGCGTCGTGCCGGATCGTTTTCGGATATTTCTTTTTCAAAATATCGTTTTCATAATTCCCTGTAATGCTAAACTCTCCCTCCAGCGGGTCATCATTCCTGAGATTAACTAGCGAAAGAAACTCCTCGCCTGCACGATCCGACGGCCCATAGATGATCACTTTTCCACCACTTTTCACAAATTCCATCAATTGTTTTTCATACTCCGATCCGGCATCGGGAACAATGGTCATCAGCACCGATTCGTCGAATAGATCCGGCTGATTTTGTAAAGCAGACTTAAAATTTCCGGTGGAGATCACTGTATTCAGTGGCAACCCATTGTTGATGGCCTGGCGGATAAACCAATCGCCATAGTAAATTTCTGACAGGCGATCTGGCTGCATACGTGCCCACTGATGGTATTCTTCAAAGGGATATACCCAGACCAGGGGACCCGGAGCCGTGGGGGCATCGTACCTGGCTTTCAGGATATGCGGTATTACCTCGTCCGGAACCTGGGTGGGCATATTCCCATAAGAATCATCTATCGTTAAAAAGTTCAAATGTGTGGGTAGCGCCACTTCTCCCTTCCCGTTGATGCGGGCCACCGACATGGGCAGGTAAATATCGTGAGGCTCACGGCCATAGCGATCAAGCCATGGGCTGTTGAGCCACCAGGGATCGTGTGTATAGTACCGGAAAATATAACGGTCATCGGGCAGCTCTGCCATTCGCGACAGGTATCCGACCAGCTCCAGTCCGAAATCGCCGTCGAGCGCCGCCCAGGGAGAATTGGGCGGCGGCAGTATGTTGAAATCACCTTCATAAATGGCCTTTAGGTCAACGCCGTCCTTGGCCAGGTCGACCCCTGTGGAGAGGTTTGTGCCGCGGGTTTCAATCCTGAAACCAGGACATTCCTTGCGAAACAGGCTCCAGAAGTCGATGATCTTTTTGCGGGTATCTTCCAGCTTATCCGCATTGAAACCAGTACCGGTGAAAATAGTTCCTGTAGACGCCCAGGGCTCCATGCCAAACCCGAATCCATTGCTGAACCAGATATAATCAAAATCCAGGTCTGACAGGAAATGCTGGCTCTGGCGGCCAAAGAAAGTGCCAAAAGGCGTACCCCCGGGGATACCGTTCGGAAACCCAGCGTATGCAGCGTCATCGGCATTCAGCGTAGCATAGCTAAACACAAATGATTTGTGCCCCATAGCACTGCCTTCCAGTATTTCCGGATGCTTTTCATACTTGAAAGGCGATTTGGCAAATTCAGGCCCGGGATCGAAAGTAGCCCCGATCCTCACTGGCTTTCCGGTAATCGCCTCTCCTGTTTCTTTCAGTGTATTGACAATAAGTTTAAGATCTTTGTAGGTAAAATCCGGCGGATTCTCCATGTACAAATAGGCCCGCTCGTGAAGCGACAGCTCTTTAGGACCGGAGCCCACTTCATGTTCTGTGTTTGGATTTCCGATATATTTGGACCATTCCAGCGGCTGGTTGAGATCTCCCGAATAATCGAGTATTTCCGAGCCATCTGCCGTCCAGAGCATCACCGAAACGGTATCGGCGTGCCTGAGCAAAGAATGCCACTGGGTAAACATTTCCGACGCTACTTTTTTAAAGTAGGCTTCATCGTTTTGCTTGAAAGGCTTCAAAGAGGCTTCCAGTGTAATGTTGTGGAACGGTTTTCCTTTTAATGATGTTTCCACCAACGGACGAGGATCCTGCCCGGGTGTTTTATTAGAAATGCCGCTGCATCCCTCCAGTACCAGCAGCAGCGAAATCAACACTAAAATTTTACTTTTAAACATATGTAATCTTAAATTTATCTGCTCTCTAAAAATCTTCCTCATCGGGATTTGATCCCGGTGAGGAACATATCATTAACTGATTAATATCCGGGGTTCTGTTTCATTTCAGGATTGATCTCAATTTCCCTTTGCGGGATTGGCATTATCAACTCGTGATCTTTTACTGAGAAATTTACACCTTTATTTTTAAAGTAGTCGTCGATCTCTTCCTGCGCGCGCGCTGTCCGCACCAGGTCAAACCAGCGGTGGGCCTCAAAAGCCAGCTCCACCCTTCGTTCGTGTGCTATCGCTTCCCGCATGTCTTCCTGGCTAAGCCCAAGGTGCGGTGATAAATCAACCCTGTCCCTCACCGCATTTATATATTCTTCGGCATCTTCCGGCTTGCCCTGCTCATTGAGCGCTTCGGCGTACATCAGCAAAACATCGGCATACCTCAAAACCGTAAAATTGATAGAACCATCCCGGGGATTTTCCAAGTTCAGGTCCACAAATTTCAACCCGTGACGAGCGTAAAATTTCTCTTCTGAAGCCGGGGCGATCGTATCGCCTACGGATGCTCTTTTTCTCTCTCCTTCTTCATAGGCATTCATCAGATCGAGTGTCGGATTGATCCTGCCGGAGCCCTGCTGGTTGTTGGCCAACAAGCCTACCGTGGCCGGTGTAAACAACACTGAATATTGATTGCCCAGGTTATCTCCGGATATAAATTTCAGTTCAAAAATTGATTCAGAAAGATTTTCGTTGCCCGCGGAAAACAGGCTTTTGTAATCGTCTACCAGAGAATAATCCTTGGAATCGATCACTTCCTTAAGCTTTGGTGCGGCCAGATCGTACTTCTTTTGGGTAAGATAAACTTTTCCCAGGAGCGTTTTCACCGTACCGACCGAGACGTATCCTTTGTCGGGATTCATGGCTTCCGGCAACAACGATTCCGCATCCTTCAAGTCGATTTCGATCATCGTGTAGACCTCCTCCTTGGATTTCAGCGAAAGATCAGAGGCATAAATTTCTTCCGGACTACGAAATTCCACGTCGGCAACGGGAGCTTTCCCAAAAGTCTGCACGAGGAAGAAATAGCAGAAAGCCCTGATGAACCTCGCCTCGCCCATTATCCGGTCGTTTACTTCCTGATCAATGTTAGCCGTATTCAGCCGGTTGATGATCACATTGCACCGGGCAACTGTATAAAGCGCCTTGTTCCACGCATTTTCAATGATCGGGTTTTCGGAAGTGATGATCATTTCGTCAAATTCCACTTCGGCTGCAGACGATGAAGAAATGGAAATCTCCGCATTGTCTGACGTCAGCTCACCGATATAAAACATCTCGGACGTATACAGGCCTTTGAAAGAGGCGTATATTCCCAACATCGAGGTTTCAAAATCATTTTCCGTAAGGTAATAATTCTTGTCATTGATCTGGTTTTCCGGCTCCAGCTCCAGGAAATCTGCGCAGGAAGTGAAGGCAAGCAAGAGGAGCAGTATGAATATGTAATTCTTCATGATCTTAATATTTTGTGGTTAAAATGACACCCTCAGTCCTAAAGTGAATATCCTCGGTATGGGATAGGAGAAATAATCTATACCGCTGGCTGCAATGTTGTCGCCGGTAGAGCTGGCCTCCGGGTCATAGCCGGGATAGTCTGTGAAGGTATAGACATTGGAGATATCTCCGTACACAGACAGTCCGGAGAGGTTAATTTTTTCCAATGTTTGCCGCTGAAATGTATAGGAAAGATTAATGTTCTTGATCCTGACATAAGATCCGTCAAACAAATACCGCGAATTGGAGCTTATCCCTTTCGCGTAATCACTCCTGATGGCACGGGGCGTGAAACCGTTGCCGGGGTCGTCCAAAGATTTCCAACGCTCATCGGTAACGGCCAATTGATTTTGTACGCCTGCCGCATTGAGGATGATCTCGCCGCCCTGGAAGTACACGTCATTGCCCTGAGACCCCGTCACACTTATGCTGAGTGCGAAATTGTCATACTCCAACCGGTTATTGAACCCAAAGGTATAGTCGGGCCAGGGATCGCCTACAAAGGTTTTGTCGTCGTTGGTGATCACCCCATCACCGTTGACGTCTTCAAACTTCAGGTCTCCCGGTTGCACGTCGGGATGTTGTTTCGGATGGGCATCCACATCGTCCCAATCCTGAAATACACCAATAGCATGCAGCATGTAAAAGCTGGAAATCGGCCTTCCTACTTCTGTAAACTGGTAGGCAGAATTTTCAATTCTGGCATTATCTGAATTGAGTACCAACACTTTATTTTTGTTTACCCCGATATTGAAATTGGAGTTCCAAGAGAAATTCCCTGTGTTGACGACAACGGCATCCAATGTGAATTCCAACCCTTTGTTTTCCAGCTCGCCAATGTTTTGGGTGGACGCTGAAAACCCTGAAATCGCTGGCAAAGAGGCGTTAAGCAGCAGATCTTTTTTATGATTTTTATAGGCATCAACAGAAAGTGTGAGGCGATTGTCGAACAAAGCGACATCCAGCCCGATGTTGGTTTGCAGCGATCTTTCCCAGGTGAGGTTTTCATTTGCCAGGCTTTGGGGAATGATCCCTAGGGCTGCCTGGTTGCTTGAAACATACCGCGTAGTGCCCAACAACCCGATGTGCGCATAATTTCCGATAAGGTTATTTCCAGAAACTCCGTAGCTGGCCCTTATTTTCAGATTATCGATAAAGGTGACAGATTGCATAAAAGGCTCTTCAGATATCCGGTACCCCACCGAAAATGAAGGGAATGTACCCCATCGGTTATTGGGGCCAAACCTCGAGCTTCCGTCGCGGCGCACGGTACCGGTAACCAGGTATTTCCCTTTGTAAGTATAGTTTACCCTGGCCAACAAAGAAAGCATGGACCATTCCGAAACATAGTTGGTTCCGGCGTTTACGTTTCCTCCTGCGAGGTATTCGATATGGTCGGTGGGAAAATCAGTGGCGCCTGCCTGTAACCAATCCGTTTTGTCTTTTTGCGCAGTGAAACCGACAATGGCATCCACATCGTGAACTCCATTGATCGATCGACGGTAGTTAAGCACATTTTCGTTTAACCAGTTCAGATTTGTTCTTTGGTGAACACCCGCTGTGGCCAAACTGGTCTTGGCACCCCATTCACCAATTTCAGAAGATTTCCATAGCCTGGTATGGTCGGCTATGTAGTTTATCCCTATGGAAGATTTAAGCGTTAAGCCTTCGACAATTTCATATTCCAGATAGTTGTTGGTAAATACATTGGTAGAACTGCGCGTGTCACTAAACTCATCAATGATCAACAGTGGATTTTCCACCGGCACGCCCAACGGGTCCAGCAGCTCTGAAGTATAGTTTCCGTTTTTATCATAAACCGAAAGCGCTGGGGAGCTGGCCAATGCTGCCGATATTAGTCCGCGCTGGCCCAGATGCCCCTCCGCTCTGGCAAACTTACCCCAGGAATGCGATCCAGCTATAGAAATCCCCAGCTTGAGCCTTTTGGTAAGGTAAGCGTCAATATTGGATCGCAGGTTGAATTTCTTAAAATCCGATCCTTTAATGATTCCCTCCTGATTAAAGTATCCACCGGAAACATAATAGTCAACCCCTTCCTTACCTCCACTAGCCGAAAGCTGGTAACTTTGGACAACCGACGGACGGAAAATAACATCCTGCCAGTTGGTGTTTACGGTGATGGCTTCCGGGTTTCGGAATTCAGGTTTTACTCTTGTACCGGCAGATCTTACTTCATTGGGATCTGAAGCGTTGCCACCCGAAAGCACCCAGGCATTATCCCTTCCATCAGCCACAAATTCAGCAAATTGGCGGGCATTTAGCATGTCCAGCTTATTGGCTATCATTTGTACGCCATTGCTAACATCGAAGTTAATTTTAGATTGTCCCTGCTTTCCTCTCTTCGTGGTAATAATGACCACTCCATTTGCCCCCCTGGATCCGTAAATGGCTGTTGCTGAAGCATCTTTCAGTATCTCTATGGATTCGATATCCGCAGGGTTTATATTGGTCAGGGGATTTATCTTGCTGGCCGTGTTTTGTGCCATCCCCCCGGAGGAAAATGAATTCCCATTGAAACTGCTGACATCCGAACCTGATCCGCCTGCGCCCATGGCAAAACCGTCAATCACATACAGCGGTTGGTTGCCACCGGTAATCGAGCTAACACCCCTGATGACAATGTTTACATTACCGCCAGGAGCTCCTGTTGTTTGGGTGATCTGTGTTCCCGCAATTTTTCCCTGCATCATCTGATCGAAACTTGGAGAAGGTATGGATAAAAGCTCCTTTCCGGAAATGGTACCTACGGCACCGGTAAGATCGCTTTTTTTCTGCGTTCCATACCCAACCACCACCACTCCTTCCAGGCTCTTAAGATCTTCCTCCAACGCAACATCCACGGTAGTCTGGTTCCCGATCTGTACCTCCTTGCTAAGGTATCCGATATACGAAAAGATCAGAGTGGCATTCGCGGGAACGGAGATGCTGAATTCTCCTGAATCATCTGAGACCGTGCCATTCGTGGTTCCTTTCTGCACTATGGTGGCCCCAATGAGCGGCTCTCCTTCAATAGCGTCGGTTACCCTGCCGCGGACAGTAGGTTGCGCGGCGAGCTGATGTGACAATACCGCAAAGCAAAGAGTTATCCAACCCCATCCTAAGATTTTTTTTCTATTCTTTATTGATAACATAACTTTATTGTAATCGTATCATGAACTTTTTACTAACCTTTTCTTTTCTCTTGTTGTTATAAAAGGTGACAATATAAAATCCGGGAAGACTACCTTCTATCCCTATTTCAACAGCTTGTTGCCCTTTTGTAAAAGAGCGAGATTCGTCCGCAAGCTTTTTACCAAACATATCAGTAACCGTAATCCTACCCTGGGTATCTTCCGGAACCTCTACGGCCATGGACATGTTTCTTCCTTCATTTTTGTAAACTGTCAGTTTGCTTTCCGTGCTGTCATCGAACATCGCCGTAATCACAGGATTCAAAAGCACACTGTCCTGAGCGATCTTCGGGTTGTCCGGTGACAGGGTGATACAATCTATCTCTACCACATTACCAAAAGAAGCCTGACTCACCGGGCTGGGCACATCGAACCGGATAATCCTAATATGGCTGTTTCCCGTCCATGACGCTTCCTGGCTCAGGTCCACGGTATATTCCTTATAATCTGTATCGTTTGCTAAAATGTCGAACTCAACAAAATGGGCAACATTGTCACCTACTGGCCCCCACCAATAAAATCTGGCTTTCGAATCACCAGTTCCGTTTTTCATTTTAATGGTGGCATATTTGTAAACACTAGGATCTATCGGTTCCGCAACCGGCACATCAAACCGGATGTTGTTGTAGGTTTGCGCAGTTGTGAGCGAAAGTACACTGTTGGAGGTGCTGGCATTCGTATAATTCACAATATTCCAGCCCTCTACCTTGTTGTTTACCACCGGTTCGTCAAAATGCCAGGTATAAGTCTGAATTTGCGGAAGCGAGGAAAGCAATTTCACCTGGTCTATGCGTACATTTTCACCTAAAGAGGCGGCGCCCGCCAAAGCCGGAACATCGAAACGGATGATACGGATATTGCTCTTGCCGGTCCAGGCCGTATTTTGGCTCAGATCGACTACGTATTCTTTATAATCGGCGTCATTAGCCGAAATGTCGAATTCGATAAAATTGGCTACATTGTCGCCAACCGGCCCCCACCAGTAAAACCTGGCTTTGGTTTCAGGGGTCTCGTTCTTTAACCGAATTACCGCATACCTACTGTGGGTGGGATCTATTGCGTTGCTGGCAGGAACATCGTATTTGATATGCTGGTAGGTTTGCGAGACCGTCAGGTTTAAAATTCCGTCTGCGGAATTGGCGTTCGTGTAATTAACGATCGTCCAGCCATCGATCCGGTTGTTTTCTACCGTTCCGTTAAACTCCCAAATGTGCGTTTGCGGGTCTGTCTCTGCCACACATTCCGAGTTGGCTGTTTTGTATTGCTCCAGTACCGCCATCTGCGGCCGTTCGGAGCCGCCTATAGGCTCTACTGCCAGCCGGTAGCTTCCCCACCAAGGACCCGCTGCCCAGTAGGTGCCGTTGACACAATTTTCCTTTAGATATGCCAGCATGTTGTCGAGCGTAACCAACCACCGTGGATCGTCGTCAGGCACACCATATTCTCCAATAAACCCTCTGAAACCGTTTTGTTTCACCCAGTTGACGAATGGGGCTGTCCGGGTAATGCCTATGTTTGGATCTGCCCCTTCATCGTCATAACTCTGATCATATTTTCCTGAAGCGTCGTCATCAAAATAGACATGCCCTTCAAAGATCAGATTGTCGGAAGGATCCTCGAGGTTTTTCAGATTATCGCTCGCCGAAGGCCACCTTTCCGCAGAACTCCAGCTATCTCCGGCCACCACAATTGTGGTGGTGGAATCCACGCTTCTGATCTCCGTAATGATCGCCTGGGCAATTTCAGTCCAGGGGGTACTGGGCAACATGTCGTGGGGTTCATTCATGATGCCATAGCCCCAGATGTTTTCACTCGTTTTAAATTCGTCAGCAAGTTTTCGCCAGACATCCGCAGCTGCTGAAACCGGTAAAATCGGATCGCCGATGATATACTCCGTGGTATCAATTTTCCTACGGCCATAATTGTGCATATCCAGCAATACCCACATTCCCCTGGCCCGAGCAGCAGTTACAAAGGTTTTAATTCTGTTCAACTCCTCAACATTAAGCGTTCCGTTGAGCTGATGTTGAATTCGCTCCCACTTAAAGGGTAGTCTTATCAGGTTCAAACCTTTGGATTTGAAATAATCGAGCTCTTCGCTTGTAGGATAGGTATAGTCCGATCCATATACACCCGGCATGTTTTTTCCAAACTCCGCTCCGGCCAGATTTACTCCAAAGGGCGACGGGATCAGGGGCGCCATAGGTTGTACCGGCTCGGGCTCGGGCTCCGGCAGCACTTCTGCCGACATTTTCACATAATCGATGTCGATGGTCTTGCCGAAAGAGGAAGAATGCAACGGACTGGGCACATCAAAACGAATAATGCTGATGGTTCCGTCCCATCGCGCATCCCTGCTTAAATCGACTTTATATTCTTTGAATTCTGTATCATTGGCGGAAATATCAAATTCGATAAATGCAGCGGTAGCTTCGCTGCCCCACCAGTAGAACCGCGCTTTAGTGTTAGCAGTCCCGTTCTTCAACCGGATAATGGCCGTTTTGCTTTGAACAGGATCGATGGCATTACCGGCAGGAACATCGTAGCGGATGTGGTTGTAGGTCTGAATGCCTGTGAGATTGAGAATTCCATTGCTGGTGGCGGGATTGCCATAGTTGACAATGGTCCACCCTTCTACTTTGTTGCTCACCACCGGCTCCTCAAATTCCCAGACATGGGTAATATCTGCGTCAGGATCGGTCATTGCACCGGCGCTGAGACGGAATTTCCGTGCGACAGGCTTATTGATGGAATATATCTGGTTGTTTACATCGAGCAGTTGTTGCTCAATATCATTTTCCTCAGGCTTGTTGATCAGATAATTGTCAAAAAGGTTTTTGTTGTGCGTATATTTTGGATCATTCGCGTTCTTTAGGGTTTCTATATAGTTTTTAATGTCTTCAAAAGTGCCGTTTTTTATAGAATCGGGGAGGTAGTTGATCTCTACTCTTTTAATGTCGCGCAGCTTTCGCTGAAGCGAACGGTAGAGAACCGTTTGTACCCTTACCTGCTCTGCCTGTTTATATTGAGGTGTATTTTTTTCAAGGGCCAGATTCACTCCGGCCGCCAGCTCCTCACTGGAATAGTTAGCAACGAAGACGTCGTCGATCGTCAATGCATAATCACCAATGGGCAGTTTTTTTACCCTCAGGGTTTCCGCATTGAGCTCCTGCATGAAAGGGACCAATTCCAGGGCCGGCTCTGCCTCCGGAGCGACCGGAAATGGAAGACTGTTGGCCAAATAAGAAAAGGTAATTAAACTATCTGAAGCCTGAAAGTTGTCGATCTTGCAGTTCTTGGACTGTTTGAGTTTTCCGTCGCTGATGTTAATGCCGGCCACAGTGCGCGGCACCCCGGTATCTTTCAGAAACTGGTAGGCCATAACGAAATTTCCGGGGGTGCCGGGGTGTATCCTGTCGTTGCTGATCAATGTAGCTTTTGGATCGCTTGCCTGCACCTGCTGGTTCAGGGTATTAAGTATGGTCCAGTAATCTACCACCTTCAGGTTGTATTCCGCGGCCAGCTCGTCGATGATCACGGCACATTGCTGTAAAGCATCGTTTACCCCATACATGTTTTCAGCGGGCAAATCGCCCGTTTGGTCGTAGATGGATGGCTTTTGCAAAATTACTTCCGTTTTTGCCTCCTGGAGACGCTGGATCACGAGCTCCATGTAGCCGCGATAGTCGCTGAGGGCCCGTTGCTTTTTGGCTTCAATTTCGGGATCTCCCTGGTTAGCGGCTGCATACAGCGCCCGGTTTACGTCGTTCATACCGGCCATTACCACCGAATAATGGGCGGGTTTGTTAAGAATGTCTTCATCCATTCGGCGAAGAAAACTGTTGGCATTGTCGCCCCAGATGCCGGAGTTGTAAAAGGTAACATTCGCCTCCGGGAAACGAGTAGCATAATAAAGCAGGATGAAGTTGTGAAATTCACCTGCATGGGTGATGCTGTTACCGATAAAGTTGACTTTATCGCCGTCCTTAAAGACCACATCGCTTGTGCTTTGGGCCCTGCAAACGTAAAAGACCGTCAGCAGTGCCAAACTGATGAGTAAAGCTGATTTTCTAAACATACATTAGGTTATTTTGGGTTGGAACTAAATACTAAATCATCTGGAGAAGAACGACCATTTCTCGTCATTTCCCTGCCATTAGTCCTGTGGTCTTTGCCTTCTTCTAATTAACTTAATTGATTCATGATTCTTCGAAAATGCGCTTATTTCTCCGCTGTAGCCTCTTGTTCTCCCCAACCCTCCTGCAATAGGAAGTACACGCGCGAGAAATGTTTTTTGCTCCAGTGTTCCCTTGCTAGCTCGAGATAAGGCTTGTGCTTCCGGAAGAGCTTCTCCTGTTTTTCTGCCCAGTTTTCCATATCTGTCAGTGACTTTTCAAGACTGGTCAGCCACTCTTTTTCCACTTTTACTTTACCACCGGCAATATCCTGGGTGGCCGACGAGCTGACGAATACCCGCAGGTCGTAGGGTTTCAACTTCAGGTTTAATGTTTTTGACTTTGCATAAACCTCATTTGTCGCGGGTTCCCGTAGTTCTCCCGGTTCTTTTAATTTCAGGCTGATCTCTGCGGGAGCGGGAATAGTATTCAGCACATAGAAATACAGCTTTCCGTCAACCACCTTTTTTCTCACCCGCACCGGATCGGCAAGACCGGGAATATCTTCAAATTTCGTTGACGGCAACGCCTGAAAGGCTTTCGAAAATTGCGACAGCTCTTTTTCCATGCCGAAAGTACCCACCACATAGCCTCCTTTCACAATACTTGCAGCATCGAGGTGATTGAGCGCAATTACATACGGCTCCAGACTGTGAAAGCCGGTGGCATTTAAGGTTGATGCCCTCCAAACCATTTCACTTACCCCCATTGCGGTGAGGCCTTCCATTGGTTTTTCCCGCCCTACCGCATCTTCCCAATAGCGATCGTGGATCGTAACGCGGACGTTTTCCAGGCCCTGCATGGAAGTCACCATCTCCGGAGCGGTCATTACCGTGCGGTCTATGTTGGGGATGGCGGGAGGATAATGAGAACGCTTCCACCTAAGATCTGCCGGCACCAGCGTATGATTAATGACAATGTTCTTTTCGTTTTTATACAGCGCAGGATCAATGCCCATTTCACGCATCACTTCTACCGGCGGTTCATTGAGGTAGTCTGCCAGTCGCTGGTTATGCATCAAGTGGACAAATATATTGAGCTTGAGCTTTAAATCCGGGCGATAAACTGCCAATTTTCTGCCCATGGCAGCATAATGTTCATATAAGATTTGGCACCGCCAGTCGATCCAGGCTTTTTTAGCTTCAGCATTTTCCATCAGCCATTCATAGCTTTTCCGGAACCGGCTGGAATCGCCGGGAACGTAACCGGGAATTTTAATACCGGAAGCTTTTTGAAAGCGCTGCAGGTTGGAATCGTTGTAACCAGAAGCCAGCGAACCAAAGGTGAAAAGCTTTGGTTTAGCCATAACAAGGGAAATTCCATCAAAAGCAGATTCCTTCGCGTAGCGCTCCGCTATTTCCATGACAATGGTATCTACGGCATGCATTACCCGTGGATCTGCAGCATTGAAGTTGGGGTCGTTGCCATGCCAGTATCCGTACCACAGCTTTCCGTCTTTGTTGATGTTGATAACTGTTTCTTCCCCGTGGTCGATTCTCTCCCAGTCTGCCAGTGCATATTTATTTAAGCTGGGCAGGGTATGGATGTGCAAACCTGCCGTAAATTTTATGTTTTGCTCGCCCAGGCGCTTTATCAGATATGCGGGGTAGCCATCGGGATGAGGACGTTGACCGCCTTGTGCGCCATCGATGTCTGGCTGGAAAGGTTCGACCGACGTTCCATATAACGGCCCTGCATACCACGCCAGCGGATATTCAAACTCCGTCTGTCCCAGGGAATGCAGGTATTGCACGAGGCGATCGGTGGCAGTAACAAACCCCTGAAGATCTCTGCCCGTTCCAAAGTTGTGGAACAACACGGGGTCTTCATAATACAATCCGCTGCTGCGGGAAGCCACGTTTCCGCGGAAATTACTCTCTGCAGACGCGACGTTGAATTTATCGATCTTATAGATCTTGATGTCTTTCACTGCCGCCGGATAATTCTTTTCCGCAGTCATGAAAACAAATGCCTGTTTTTTGGAACGCGGCCAGAACACGATCTCAAATTCTTTAGCAGTATTCGTCAGCGGGTATTCCTCACCGGTTAAGACACCGGTATGCGATTGGAAATCTATGGCGCCATTGAAATGCTGCAGCATAATTTCCATGGTTCGCGGTTTATCATCCGGATAGGTAACCACTGCCAGGTGCGGCTCGCCCACTGCCTCCACGTCAAAATCCATCGCAAACCGGTCGTTGAAACGGCCTCCTGCTTCCCGGTATTTGCCAAAAGAGGCTTCGCAAACCAGGGTACCTCCGGTTTCTGCTATGGGTTCTTTTTCAGCGGCTTTTACGTGAGAAACTAATTGATAGCTCCAATCCTGCGCTGCCGCCTTTTCTTTACTTTTAAAGACATGAAGCGGCGTAACGGCTTGTTTTCTTTCGTTATTCTCAAGGTATGTAAGGGTGAAGGAAAAAGTACCTGTTTTATCTGTTTTTACCGGGATATGCAGGGCTTTGTGGCTGAATTTCTCCAGCGACTGCTCTCCCAGGTCAGCCTTAAACAATTCATTGCCCCCGTTGTCGGTGAGCGCGCAAGCGATGTTCTTTAGCGCAACCGGACGATCCGACAGATTGACGAGTTCCGCGATCAGAATATTCTTTTTCCCTGCCGGAATAAATGGGTCTTTAAACGAAATTTGGGTAGAGAAATGGCCATATTTAAGAAATTCTTTTCCTGCCTCCTCTTCTGTAAGTTCGCGATTGTAAATGGTAAACTCGTCGATGACAGCATGTGATGCCTCTTCTCCGTTGGCGTTACCTGCACCGATAAAGAAACTGTCGTAAACTTTGGCTTCCCATTGGGGCATCCACCCGGTAGACGCGGCTTTTCCGTCTACGTAGATAAAAGCACCTTTCTTCACATTCCAGGTGATGGCCAGGTGATGCCATTCATTTCTTTTCCAGGCGCCAATCTTGTGATAATAAATGTAGGAATCCCTGGAGTCCTTCAGGCTGAAACGGATAAAACGGTTTGGAAAGAGCTCGATCCGGAAACTGTTTTCGCCTGCATCATTCGGCCCGTTTTCCGCAAATAACGTCAGCGGCCCCTGTTTCGGCATTTCGTCTCCGGGCTTCAGCCAGAAGCTGATCGTACCTTCTTCTTTATTCAGGTTTTTGGGTGAAGAATATTGTAACACTTTTCCACCTTCAAAAAAGGCTGCACTGCCGTCGACTCCTGAGATCAATTCGGGAAAGTTTTTGTTCAAGGGGTTGTTTTCTCCCATTGCATTGGGCGAAAAGCCTTTTTCAAAATCGAGGAAAAACAGCTTTTGCAAGGGTTTTTCCGCATCGCCATGGCCTGCGACTAAATTGCCGGCAAATATGGTAAGAACAAGGAAAATAAAGATGCGAACTGTGTTCATTTTAAATTGTTTTAATGCAGAAAGACCAAAGCCTGCCCTTAAAGGTGAGGTCGGCTCAAACTTAAGGCCTGCTTTCGTCTTCACAATATGCTATTCAACTATAACCGATTCAATGTTTAGATATTCGCCGATCTTCCGGATCGTCTGCGCATGGTGGCCAACTCCCAAAGCGAAATGATGGGTGGGCCCTTCCTTCACCCACTTTGTGAGAAACGTCCTTACATCCGGCTTGAAGTAACCCCGGGTGTTCGTGTTTCCGGTGGGCGGGATAGGGCCTTCCACCGATTCTCCTTCAGCTATCACAAACTTGAACTTTCCTTCATACGTGGAAGTGATACTCAGCATGGTAATAGGGCCTTCTTTGATCTTAAACTCCACTCCGGCACCAAAGCCCGGCTTGCCATGGTATTTCTTCAAGCTTCTCAATACCGGTTTACCTTCCGCAATGGAAATATTATGTGGGCCGTCGTGCCCTACGAGAATAAAATTCTCCTTAAAATCTACCGGGTGAAATTCCGCAAAGCTTCCGCCAATGCCGAGTCTGTCCATAATGAACATTGCCAGGCAGCATTTCAAGTCAGATTCACCGCACATGGGAAAGCCTGCGCTCGTCAGCAGAGAGTTGCCTACGATGAGGTTAGACATTACCAGCTGGGTGTCGCTGTTTTCCTCTCCATTGTAATAATAGGCAAGTCCATCCAGTTTCTTTTCTTCCACAAATTTTTTCAATGCTACCGATACGCTTGCCGCAACCTCCAGATCTTCGGGCTTAAGTTTTTCCGAAATCGGGTCAGAAACCGGATCAGGCGTATCAAAAAAAGCAAGGATACGCTGCTCTTCGGTTCTTATTTCATTTTCATTTACCTCTCTCTGGTATTTGGTGACAATCTCGTGGGCCTCACACTGCACTATGTGCACCCCAAAATGTGCCGTGAGCATGGTGGCATCAGAGTGCATGTCGAGCATAGCTTCAATGGGGTGCCCTATGTGACCGATGCGTGCGGTTTTCAATCCATGCAAAACCCTCGCTATGTTGCAATATTCTTTGATCTCTTTTTCCGACTGGGGGTCGTCGTGGAGCGTGCCGATGATGACATCAGGAATTTTTTTACCCATTCTTACTGCAACACCGGTAAACTCCGGTAACGAGCAAACGTCGTCGTTGTAAAGCTGCATGTAAGTCGAAGCCTTTGAATAGTCCATCGCCTTATCCGGCTGCAAAGCCACCAATACGATAGGCACATCGAGGTTCTTGATGATGACGCCGAATGTACTGGACGTGGCGTAGGTGAGCATGTCGCAGAAGATGAGGTCCAGGTTGGCGGCTTTTAACTTTGGCACCAGGTCGTAGGCGCTTTTTGCGTCATCGACCAGCCCAAATTCTACTATATCTACTTTATTTTTCTTTAATTTTTCAACAAAAACGTTTTGTTTTTCCAGCAGATCCTCCAAAAGACCGTCAAATTGTTCCCAGTATTTGAAGTATCCGACCCCAAAAACACCTATTCTGGGAACAGTTTCCTCCCTTCTTACCACCTGGCCATTTATGGCCGCCTGTTCCCGTTTTAGTAGTTCATTCATAATTCTTCGTTTAAGCTATTGTTTTTATGGTTAACGCACTAAGTTTTATTCTACACTTTGATCCTATTCCCGTAATCGTGATTGTATTCTTTTACACTTTGATTGCTGTTAAAGAGTCTTTCAGCGAGTGAAAAGATCTCCCGGATGAACTTTACCCGGGAGATATTGTGTGTTATTCTTCTTCAACCGTGATCGTAAACTGCCTGATCACCTCTTTATGGTCATCTACTGAATAGTTTGATCCGATAAACGTCACAGTGTACGTACCAGGCGTATTGTATACAAATTCATATCCTTCCAGCGCATTCGTACCTATGTTCTGAAGAGGGAGACCTGTATCCGGCGGAACTTTAGTAAAGTTGAGCGCTTTGGTGATCATCCAGTCTTCGCTCGGCGGCGCGTTGTATCCACCACCAATGATGTAGGCCTGGGTATTGTTGTTTCTGAAGATCCATTGAGAGGCATCGTTGAGAATGCTAAACGTAGACCAACTTGCAGTGGGCATCGTCACTACCGGCAGCGCGCTGCCATCTTCCATAATGGTATTTGCCACAAAATCGTGAATGATCCAGTTGCCGGGAACGTGCGTGGTGCTGGTTTCTCCCACGAACTTAAACCCGAAAAACAAGGGCTTTCCGGACTCCACATATTCGCTGAGATCCAAAACACCGGAGGGCGTTATCGTGGTATTGGGAGCGATATCAGCTTTGTCGGTAATGTCTGTCCAGCTGGCATTGACCACTCCCGCAGAGTCCATGGATTCAAGGTCTGTGGTAACCATGAGTCTCAGGGAATTGATTTGCGTACCGCCACCACCGTACTGTGTTACGAGTTCAATCTGCGGAATACCACCATCAATTTCTTTTCTCTCACGGAATTCGTAATCAGATCCCGGCAAACCGGAGTAAAATGTAATATTTCCAGCATATCCTGTAAATGCGAATTTTACCGTATCGCCAACATTATAAGTAAGTCCTTTCTCCAGCATTACGTCAAAGTCGGGAGTATCCACTTCTATTAGGCTTTCACAGGATGATAAGATGGAAATCAACGGTACTATTAAATATACAAACTTCATAACTATAATCTTTTAATAACCTGGATTTTGAGTAAGTGCTTTGTTTAAAGCCATTTCTGCTGTAGGAATGGGCAGTAGATAATTCCGTTCGGAAATATTGGTTTGGGCCAGTACGTGCCCCTGAACGGCGCCGTTGGCCAGAGCCCAGTCTTTGTATTCCTTCATCCGATCGACAAAAGTACCCCAACGGATATAATCGGACCTTCTGGAAGCTTCGAAACAAAACTCCCTTGCGCGCTCGTCTACAATCGCCTGAAAAAACTCTTCCTTGCTCAGGCCTGGAGGCAGATCCGCATTCACATCCGGATTGGGAGGAGCCGGAAGCAGCAGGCCGTAAGCTCTTCTTCTCACCTGGTTGATGGCCTCATAAGCTACATCTGTAGGACCGTTTACTTCATTTTCAGCCTCAGCGATCATCAACAGCACATCTGAATACCGGAGTATCGGGAAATTCTGTGCGGAAACCACTCTGTCTTTTGGTGTGAGCGTCTCATATTCTCTCCTCCATTTACCCATGGTTCTTCTCCACAAATCCGGATTGTAGGTCTGTACACCGGGCACGCCTACATAAGTAAAAGGCGCTATGTTCCAGTCTCTACGCAAATCAGGAGATTCTTTCGGCGTTTCGGTACTTCCTTCATCGATTTCATACAAATCAAATAGCCATTTGGTAGCCAGCACGGCACCACCACTGTATCCGATTTGCTCGTCGCCACTTCTTATACCTCCCCGTGCTCCGATATAGTAGGTATACTCCTGGGAACCCGAAGACAACAGTCCATAGAACTCAACCTCCCAAATGCTTTCCTTGATGTCATACTCATCTCTGGCGTACCTGATGAAAACATTCGAATAGTCTGGGTTCAGCTCATGCATTTTCGATTCCTGTACTTTCTGGGCCCACTCAAGTGCTTCGGCATACCTAGATTCGTCCTTCAGCGGATGGCCGGCCATCGTTAAACACACGCGGGCCAGGATCCCCTGCACGGCAGACCGGGAAATTCTCCCTCCTCCGCTCAAGTGCTCCGCCTCCTCCACCAGACTCTCTGCCTCCTTCATATCCTGCAGTATTTGTGTGTAAACATCCTCCACCGGTGATCTTGGAATGTTTACATTACTGATGTCTGGCTTGTCTGTAAGCAGCATAGGTACGCTGCCATAGTTTTTTACCAGCAAAAAATAATAATACCCCCTAAGGAACAGAGCTTGGCCTTTGATCCTATTTCTGGCTTCCTCATCCAGCTCAGGATTGTCTACCTTGGCCAGCACCAGGTTTGCCCTGTAAATGCCCTGGTAAAGGGTTTTCCAAAGATTGGTGATCTGCGCATCTGTAGCGGTATAAATGTACGCCGTGGTATTGAGCTGACCGGTGTTAGTGTACCCAATATCAGTGCTCACATTTAGCCAGTAGGGAATTACATCGCCATAGGTAGCTTGGCTCCCCAGTACATCGTACACACCCGCCAGACCGGTTTCGAGCTCCGCTATAGTGGAGTATTCGGGCGCAATAAAATTGGTAGGCTCCGTGCTGAGGAAATCTTCGCACGACGTGCCAAGTATCCCTAGGAGGAAAATGAAAATATATGATTTATAGCTCATGACTTTTCTATTTTAAAATTAGAAAGTAGTGGATAATCCGACGGTAAGTGTTCTTGCCAGTGGATAAGAGGCGAAGTCAAATCCGGGCGTTAGCGCTGAATGTCTGGTGGAAACATCCGGATTTGAACCTGAGTAGTTGGTCCAAGTATACAAGTTTTGCGCTGATGCATAAAGTCTCAGGCTTTTTAACCTGATCTTGTTCAGCACCCTGTCGTTGAAGTTATATCCCAAAGAAACCGTTTTCAGTCTCAAGAACGAACCATCTTCTACAACCCTGCTAGTATACCAGGTATCTTTTTTTCCTGCCGTTCTGAAATGCTCATTACTCGGGTTTTCCGGAGTCCAACGGTCTTCATAGGTTGCATACTGGTTCAGTGAGATCAGGTTTCTTGCGTTTCCTTCAAAAAATAACCGGTTGGCGTTGATAATGTCATTGCCATACGACCACTGGAAGAAAATATTCAAATCAAAACCTTTGTAATTGAAATTGTTGTTGAAACCGCCCGTGTGAATGGGATTTCCTCTTCCTATCACCGCGAAATCCATTTCATTTACTACAAGATCTCCGTTGATGTCGCGGTATTTGATGTCGCCCGGCTGAATATTTGCGCGGGGTTGACCGTTGGTAGGAATATTATCCTTCAGCATGTATTCCCCCAACACCTGGTCAAAATCTTCATACTGGTACACGCCGTCCCAGATGAGGCCATACATTTGTCCTATGGGCTGCCCTACCTGCGCAATGTAAGGATGTGTGTTACTGAAATACTGATCGAACCTTACGTTTTCGAGCAGCGACGTCTGCCCTTCGTTCAGCTCCATCACTTCATTTTGGTTGAAGCTGATATTGAAATTAGTTCTCCACTCGAAATCATCTTTATGAATATTGATTGTATTCAGTGTAAACTCCAGCCCCTCGTTCCTGATCTTACCTATATTCTTATACGCTGAAGCCGAATTATAAATATTCGTTAAACCCGTAGAATAAGGCAGATCGGCATTCAGCAGGACATTTTTGGTCATCTTACGGTAAACATCCAAGGTAACCTCCACCCTGCCTTCCAATACTTCTAGGTCATACCCTATGTCCGTTTGCACGGTAGTTTCCCATTTAAGATTTGGATTGCCATAATTTTCAAGCAAAGCTCCCCTACTCGGTTCTCCATTGTTAAATGAGTATCCACCCGATCTTGGAATGGAAAGCGTGGACAAATAGGCAAAATCTGATACCCGGTTGTTCCCAGTAGCACCATGGCTCAACCTCAATTTGGCATCTGAGATAAAGCTGATACCCTTAAGCAAATTCTCCTCCGACATACGCCATGCCAGAGCTGCAGAAGGGAAAAATCCCCAGCGGTTTCCAGGTGCAAACTTTGATGATCCATCATATCTCACCGATGAAGTAAGCATATATTTCGATTTATAGCTATAATTCAACCGACCAAGAAAAGATGCTAGCCCCCAGCTCGAACTGCCCGAAGTCCCAAAATTCTCAGCAGCTTCATCTAGGCCATCTATCGCCGTACCTTCATTTAAGACTTGAATGGCGGAAAATCCGTAATTCCCATCCTCCTGCTTTTGTACCACCGTTCCGACCACTGCATTGAGACTATGAATATTGTTGTAGGTTTTCTTGAAAGTAAGGGTGTTGGTATTGTTCCAGTTGCTTACCGGTCGGAAATAAATGAATCCGTTTTGCTTCTGATCTCTTCTATCGTTTCCGGCAGTTGTTAACGAGTTGAAAAAACCCTCCCTTCTAACCATAATATTATTAATTCCACCGGCCAATTTTAGGGTAAGTTCAGGAACAATCGCATATTCAACGAACCCGTTGGCTCTAAAGCTATTAACTGCCGTTATTCGATGTTCGTTCTTTGCCGATAATATCGGGTTTACCCTGAAATCCGTAGAAGGGATGGTAGGATCAAATAGTTCATCCATTACATTTTCATTTTCTCCGGCCACCGGACGGAATCCCCATACCGCAGCCATCAGGCTCAAATTTCCGTAAGTTAGGGAATTGGAAGAAGACTGGGTCATGATAGCTCCGTGTGTCTTCTCGCTGCTGTAGACTATATCTGCTCCAACGTTAATTTTTTTGTTGACCTCCTGATCTAAGGTAATCCTTCCTGAGTAACGTCTGAAGCCTGAATTGACAGCTATACCATCTTGGTTGAGTATATTTCCGGAAAGAGAATAGTTCGTTTTGCCGTTTCCACCCCGAATGGAAATGTCATGATTAAGGATGGGAGCATTTTGGTAAATCTGATCCTGCAGATCGATACTTTCGACGTTGCGATAGTCTTCTAGCGATTTTCCATTCGTGAAATAAATTTTGTCGGCAACTTCAGGATTCAACTCGCTTTGGTACTTTACGAATTGGTAAGCATCCATCAGCTTGATGGGCTTTGGGTTTTGTGAAATCCCGTAGTACATATTGTATGAAATCTCCGGAGCTCCCTGCTTTCCTCTCTTGGTGGTAATAATGATAACACCGTTGGCTCCACGTGCACCGTAAATTGCTGTTGCAGAGGCATCCTTGAGCACCGTCATTGACTCTATATCATTTATATTCAACGTATTAGCATAGGAATCTTCCATAGGAAAACCGTCAACTACATATAGTGGTGCGGTAGAACCGGTGATGGAACCGACACCCCGGATGATTATATTATTATTTGAGCCAGGCTGACCGTCATTACCTGAAACCATCACCCCTGCTACCCTTCCGGCCAGTGCCTCATCAAAAGACTTGACAGGTGCTTTTTGTACGTCTTCAATCTCAACGGTTTCAATGGAGCCTGTCAGGTCTTTTTTGGTTGTTGTCCCGTAGCCTACCACTACTACCTCACTAAGAGAGGCAACATCCAGCTCCATGACTATATCCATGACTGCCCGGCCGTCGATGGGTATTTCCTGTGTACGGTACCCTATAAATGAAAATATAAGTGTCCCGGTACTATCAGGTACTTTTATATTGTAGTTCCCCATGGCATCCGTTACAGTACCGATAGTGGTTCCTTTTAACAAAATACTTACGCCAGGAAGGCCTTCTTCGCTTTCACCGTCGGCGACTGTACCCTTCAGGATAATTTCCTGGGCAAATCCGTCTGATGCCCATATGAAGAACAGCATCAGAAAGAATAGTTTGTAGAAATGTTTCATAGCTTCAATAATAAAATTCAATGTTAACGCACTAAGTTAAATATTACAAAACTTCTTATGCTTTTACTTTAATAGAATGCCGGACTGTTATCGGATTCAAGTTAGGAATAAACATGACCATAATGATAAAAGCAAGCGGGTACATGATCCCTGCAACCCACCACAGAGGGGCATAGGAATACTTTTGCACGACCATTCCGATTATTGGATTTACCAGCATTCCAGCTATTGCTCCGGCAGTTCCAGACAGTCCCACTACCGTTGAGGTCGCATATTTTCCAAATATATCAGAGATAGCTGTGACATAGTTGGTGATCCAGAAACCATGGGCAAGCATCATAATTGCCATGAACCCAACAGCCAGTTCCACCGACGACACTCGGGTAATAAAAGGTGCAATCAGCGTGAGCAGGGCAGCAATTCCCATCACCCATTTACGGGCAGCATTTACCGAAAGGTTCTTCGCAATCAATTTATCGGATATCCACCCCCCTATGATATTAGAAATGCCCAGAGCCATGAATGGTATCCAGAAAAGCTCCCCGATCCTATCAAAGGACAGTCCACGTTCCTCACTCAAATACTTGGGCACCCAGAACATGAGAAAATAGAATACTGGATCCAATAATAGACGCATTAAAACAAAGACTCGTGCCGATCTGTTTTTGATGATCTCAAGAAATGATATTCCTTCTGCCCGTTTGAGTGGAACATTTACCTCTCGCTGCTGTTTGTCGGCTCGCTTTTTTCTCCATGAAATTGTCCCCCATACCAACACCCACAGAACGCCGAACACTCCTGGAATAATAAAAGCCCATCGCCAACCATAGTTACCGGAAATAATAATGGTAAGTGGCGGAGCCACTACTGCGCCGATTGCAGAACCACCAATGGCAATCCCATTCGCCAGTGCGCGCTCTCTTTTTCCGAACCATTCATAAACAGTTTTTGCCGCTCCTGGAAAACACCCTCCTTCTCCCACTCCAAGCAAAAACCTGAACATGAGTAAGTGATAAAAGCCACTCATTACCCCATGCAGCACACTAGCTATTGACCATATTGCTACAGAAAGTGTAAGACCAAGCTTTGCCCCAATTTTATCAATCAATCGGCCCGCGATGGTAAACATCAAAGCGTAACTAATAAGGAAACCCGTGTTGATCACTCCGTATTGTACATCAGTAATGTTCAGTTCTTCCTGTATCTTAATAATGGTCATTGACAATACTTGTCTGTCGAGGAAACTAAGACCTGTAGCCACAAATACCAAGGCCAGAATAAACCATCTAATTTTTCCCTTCATAATCTTAACGCACTAAGTATATTGTTCAATAATAGAAGTATAGTTTAATAAAAGCAAATATTTTAACATATTTTTTCGTGAAAGAGAAACAGCCAACTATAAAGTTGTAAACATGGGATATTTATTATCCTGATATGGTCCAATACTCAAATCGAGTATAGAAAAAAACCAAACTTAACGCACTAAGAAAATCTATTAAAAAATAAATTATTTATTCTTTACCTTTATATTTTTCTTTCAGTATTAACTGAATTTCCATAATATTCGGGATTGGCGACAATGGCAAATTTATACTTGTCTCCACGATAGTAGGATTTTTCGATTTCAACAACTGTATCAGAACAACACAAAACTACACTGTCAAGCACAAATGCCGGCAAAGGATCCGATACTTCAAAATTATTTTCCTCGGCTTGCGGCATAAGGATCATTGTGCTAAGGTTTTGTTTAATATCTGAGATCTTAAGATTGTATTTGTCTTCGTAAATCTTGAAATATGAAATCTCGGTAGACATCATATTGATCTTAGGACAAAGCTTGAGAGAGATGTATTTAATTTCATCTTTAAGTATAATATCGTCGGCGTAGCGCACTTGATGTATTTTGAGGATAGGGCCTTCCATGATATAATGCTTTCCACTTATTTCAGAGGATACGCCGTGCTGTAATATTGTTTTTTCTAATACGATGTTTTTCGGATTAAATCCTTCTGCCTTCAAACTTTCATTGAAGCCCCGCCGAGTAGAATCAATAGAACCTAGGGTGCGAAGGATATGATGATCTTCGGTCCTGTTCAAAACAAAAGTCCCCTTTCCTTTTATTCGCTGGGCCCAACCTCTAGATTCAATTTCCAGAAGACTTTTGCGGGCAGTAGTGTTGCTTACTTCATATTGTTTTATCAGTTCATTCTCAGAGGGCACCCTATCTCCTGGTTGTAATTCTCCAGATTTTATTTTCTCAATGATATCTTCACTTATAGATAAGAATTTTGGTTTCATGTTATCGATATTTTCAAAATGCTACCGCACTAACTTAACATTTTTTTTCGGATTGCCTGACTACTAAAGTAAAGAATATAATCAAAATAGGATGTTGTATATAATTCACATTAGGATAATGGCCTCAAACTTTCAGAGTTCTATCCCTTAGACCATGCTTATTTCCGAAGCATCTAAATGCGTTAGATAGATCAAATCCACAAATCATAAAAGAATTTAAGTGTTATTTGAAATCCTGTCATTATTTCAAAACGAGACATACTTTACCTCGGAGCATCGCCATAATATAGCTTGAAATACTCAGTTTGCTACCAATAACTATAACAGCGATAATCGCCGTCATAATTGAATCACGAGAACTAATCAAAAGTCTAGTCTGATACGACATTAAGTAAATAATCCTCGGGGCAAGCCCACGAGGCATTGTTGGTCAGTCGAATATTTTTAGTTGATAATTGGTCTTCAGTTTTTTGTATTCTTTTTCCAGCCCTTGATTCTTTACGTAATTAGCGATCTTTTACTCAGTTCCATGTTGGCCTATCGTATTGACAAAATATCCTTTCCCCCAAAATCCCCACCCCAGAGCTTCTTTTTCACCTCAGGGCATTCTTTAAACACCTCTCGAGCCACTAAACTCTTTATCGTTCTCACTATCTTGGTTATACTATACGTTGGAACCGATTGGATCAGAAAGTGTACATGGTCAGCATCTATACCGATTTCTAGAAATTTAATCTCATATCTTAGTTCTATCTGTTCACAGGTCGATGACACCTTGATACTCGGAAATAGTCGGATAAATAGCTTGAACATTACTTACCCCCTTTGATCAAGATTCTCGTGGTCATAATCATCCAATAACTCCAGTCCTTTCGCAAACTGGCCTAGCCACTGGAAGTTGGTATCATCGATTTTTTCTTCAATTGCCCTGCTTAAAATTCGAATCCCATTTTTCAAGGTCTGAACCTCTTGTTGCTTTTGTGCTAGTCTCTTTTCATTAATGGCATACCCTTTAATTAAATAGTCCTTCAATTTGGCGGTAGCCCATTAACGAAATTGAACACCTCTTTTGGAATTGACCCTATATCCTACTGAGATTATTGCGTCAAGATTATAAAATTTTATGGTTCTTCTTACTTTGCGCTTTCCCTCTTGGCGAACTACCGAGAAATCCTCGGTAGTTGAGTTCTCATCAAGTTCCTCCTCACTAAAAATATTTTTTAAATGTAACCCAATGGTATCTGTATCTTTGGCAAAGAACTCTCCCATTTGTTTTTGGTTTAACCACACCGTATTATTCTGAAAATTAACTTCGATCTGGGTTTGCCCATCAATCCCTTGATAAATTTCTATTTGCTTTTCCATTTAATTGTTTAGGTAATGTTTAATAAAAATTCAGAACATTATTTTAGGTCTTTTCACAATTCTAAACCATTCTTACCCAGTTGTCTAAGATATTCACTCACAGATCGATTCTATATTTTTCCAAAATACCATCTATCTTCTCAATTAGCAGAGGCATATTTACACCATTAGCATAATTTTTATCTGTGCATGAGAAGAAGGTTTTGGCAATTTCCAGGCACTCTCTGGTTTTCTCTCCATCCTTGTTAAAAACACCCTCACCAAAATCATCAAGATGCTGATGGATCTTTCCTTGTGCCTTTCTAATATTGTCCTTATTGGCACCCAGTACCTCCTGCAGCACACGGTAGACTTTTTCGGTACCCCATTTATTCTTACTGTGGTCTGCTACATATTGGACAAACCCATGGAGATTATTGAACTCATAAGTCAATAAATAGAGGTATACTAATTTCTGTCTAAGCGTATTCTCATTTGCTTTGTCCCACTTGAAATCCGTCCTATGAACGGGACTCAAAAAATCACCATAGAACTCCTCAAATTCTTCCATATCGTATAAATCCAGTATTAGGAATCTTTTTAGGTTATTTCCTGCTTTTATATACTTGAAAAACGAGATTGTCTCTACCAAATTCTTTGCTGACTTTCCAAACATTAAAACCATCAAAAAAGCTACAGGGCATATGAACACACCAAGGAACACAAAAAGGTAGGACCATGCTGGTATATCCAATTGAGTCAACGCATAAAACACCAATCCAAAAGCCGCTATCAGCAATGAAAAAATAATCAGGGGTAGAAAAATCAACCTTGCAATACAGAGTTTAGGATACCAGGAACGTAAAACACCCTCTTTTTGAAAGATATCAAACCCAAATCTGTAAATCCAAATTCTTTCTACCCCGGGGCAGGCATCATAATGTAAAAATAACTCTCCAAAAATGTATCTTTTAAGCTCAATCTCTTTATTAAAATTATGCATATCAAAAACATTAGTTAGCTCCAAGCTTTCGTCATTTCATCTCTTTTGCGCTGTTCATCCACTTCAATATAACGTTTAAAACTCTTATAATCAGAATGCCCGGTAATTTTCATCACAACCTCGGCCGGAATCCCTTTGGCCAAAGACAAGGTGACAAAAGTTTTTCTGCCAGTATGGGCACTAATCAATTCATGCTTGGGGAATACTTTCGCATCTCTTTTTGCTCCTCTGTACCTGATGATTTCTACAGGCTCGTCAATGCCGGCAAGCTTACATAGCTCCTTTACATAATTATTGAATTTCTGATTGGATATGATAGGTAACGGTTCTAAGCGCTCCTCATACTTAGCTAAGATTTCTCTGGAATACCTATTCAAAGGAACGATTGAAGGCTCTTTGGTTTTGGTGATGGTAAGGCGTATTTCATCTCCCTTGATATGCTCTCTTCTCAATTGCCTCAAATCAGAATACCGATAACCTGTGGCACAGCTAAAAATGAAAATGTCCTTAACTTGTTGTAGTCTTTTATTCTCTCCCAAGTCCAAATTGTACAGTGAATCAAACTCCCTTTGGTTAAGAGCAATTACTTCAAGCCGTTCTTTTTTAATGGTAAATTCCTTATATCCGTCATGAACCTTGATTCCTCTTCTCCTGGCATAACTTAAAAAGGTCTTTAGCGTACTAAGCTGTTTACCAATGGAAACATTGTTAAGAGTGGTCACCCTTCCTGTTTTCTTATTCACTTCCTTCCATCCTACCAAGTAATTCTGAAAGGCTTGCATAAAAATATAATCCATCTTCTCAAAACGAACTTTCTTTCTGGATTTTGCCTGAAAGTTCTTCAAATGCTTTCTCAAAGACTTATATACCACTAAACTGCCTTTAGCTCTGGTCAATTCATTATCCTGGATGTACTGGTCAATAAAATCATAAACCAAACCCTCCGGCTCAGGTTTCTCCACCTTATCTTCATTGGACTCCTTATAGCTATCTACTATTTTTGATGCACTATAGGGAATCCCAGAGAATCTAAATTCTTCCTCAATTTTTTGAACCTTAAATTTAAGCTCATTTAGTTCAGACTCGTATTTGATAAGTATTGCTTTTGGAGGCACTAAATCCCCATGGGTCTTTTCTAATTGAGTCCTTTGCTTTAATGTTAGAGCCTTAATATTCTTACTTGACTCAGACCACAATTCAGGAATAATTGATATACCAGTAGATATCTTTTTTTTTCTCGCCATTCAATGCAATTATAAGGGAAATCGGCATTTCCCCTCTTTTGTTGATCAGATCCTTGCGTAGCGTAAATCTTAATGATGCTTCCATTTGGTATATTTTATTTTAACCAAGGAGTTAGCCTAAAAGTCAGGGTCCTTTTCAGGGTCCCGAAGGCCAAATTTAGACTATCACAGCTTGTCAAATATTCACACCAAACATACACAAACAACTGATTTAATGCAACTTACATCAATTAGTGCAAAACACTAAATAGTAGGTTCATTTTCCCTGTTTCATCTGTCAGGAATTCAGCTTTATTGGTACTACCCCAGATGGAGGCCCTTCTAGGCTCCATCTTTGCTTTGCGGTCATAAGGATGACGAACTTTTATGTAAGACTTACTCATCAGAGTTTTCTGAGAATTGATCTCTGCACGGGAAAGGGAGGATAGTTCATCCTGGATGATCCCGAAGTTCTGGCAGAGTGCAATCAGGCTGTCCTTGTCCACCGAGATATTTTCAGCATAATACTCCCCCAATTCGGGAGGAATTAGAAAACGTGTCAGCGTGGTCTTCCCTGTGTTCTGCTTGTCTTGGATAAAGATGAAAGCCTGTTTGTTGTAATAATCATTCCGAATGCTACAGGCCACGCAGCGTACCAACCATTTCTTAAACTGTACATTAAACCTCTTCTGATCCTCTGCATGGATATAAGAAGCAAATCGGCCGGTATAATCACCATGCTCTTCCAGGTTCCATAATGCCCTGTACTTTTCAAAATAGGCTATAAAGGGATCGGTCGAAGGGATATAGTCTGAACTGAGAAAAGAGGATATTTCCCCAACCGAAGTCCTGTAACCTCCTGCCCTCGCTTCAATGTATAGTGTATTAGGATTGACCGGATGGTAACGGTTTGTTTCTTTCTCACTGACAAAGACCTCATTCAACACAATGTTATTGATGAAATCATACTTGGACATCAAATACTTGATCATTCGTACCGTGGAAGAATTCGAGCCATCGTCAAGTTCCTTGACTTTTTTATGGGGTCTCATCATTGCGGCTTTAATCAATTGAACATGAAGGAAAAACAGTACTAAATAGCGAGCACATAGAATACTGTTTCTGACAAAAGACTAGGCAGACTCTAAAAGGCCTGCCTTTACTTTTTAAAGCCGTTCTTTTGCCTACCTGCATTCATGACTTCCGACTTCTTAAAATAAACCCTGGTATTAAAGACATGCTCCCTTAAAAATCCTTCCTTTCGCCAATTATTGATCGTGGTGCGCGACCTACCCAAAAGCTTCATAACTTCAGGGATCTGGATCAATTCATCCTCTGGCTCTTGGGCAGGTAAAACGTCCAAAAGCCGAGAAACTACAGCATCAGCGATTTCATCTACCAATACCTCCTTGTCAATTTGTGTTAAGATTACATCGTTCATGGCATAACTGTTTGATTACGCTCCAAACTTGCCTAAACTATCTTTTGGGTAGTTAATCCGGGTATGCCCAAGTTTTCAAAAAAAGTTAGATTTCAATCTAAATTACTGTTCATAAGCCAATCATCCGTTAATTTTTTGAAAGTTCCCTTTAATTTTTTGAACAGATAGTATTAAAATTTTGGAAAGGAAATTCTTAACACGACTGTCCTTACCCACACGGATATAGTCAGGGAGTTTGGCGGTAATAAAGATGCGTTCGCCCTTGCCCAAAGCCCCTGCCGTCTCGTAGGCGATACCATCACCACCGACAATACTGTCAAAAAAGGCAAAGGCATCACAGTTCTGCACTACCTGATAATCCTTACCCACTACGCCCAATACTGCATTATTATCAGTGCATACCGTGGCGAAATAGTCGGGTACGTTCAGTTCTTCCGAACCGACCAACAAACCATCATCCCCTGCCAGTAACTTATCGGCTTTGGTAAGCAGTTTTCTTTTCTCCACTTCAAAATCCAGTCCTGCATGAATAATGGCTTCCGCACTGGTGGGATGGTCAGTTACGATCTGTCCCAATCCGTGCCATGCTTTTTGCTGTACCGAGAAAAAGCTGTGTTTCCCTGTTGCTTCATTGAAATTGATATTGTGTGACATGTTCTTTTATTGTTTAAGTGATGAATTGGATTAAAATGGTAGGTCTTCAGTTTCCTCCACCGTTACTTCAAGTTCAGATTTACCATTCTGCTGTTGTCCGTTCTTTTTGTTCGCAGATGCTACCAGTTTGATGTTATTGGTATGAAAGGTGAGATTACCCACGGCTTCACCATTACCGTTGACATAGGCATCCACACCGATGCGCCCGTATAGCTGTACGATTGCACCTTTGTTCAGCCATTCGGCTACCTTGCTGCTTATCCAGTATGCACACCTAATGAAAGTGGCTACATCCTTAACTTCGCCCGCTTGTGTCTTGAAGCGGTCATTGATGGCAACGGTGAAATTGACCACCTTGCGTTCATCTTCCAGTTGTTGGACGGTTGTGTCCGCTGTCAGTCTTCCTGTGATTTCCATAATTCCTGTTTTTAAGAATGAATAATTGTTTTACATTTCGTCCTTTTTATCCGTCTGCTTCCGAAAAGCGCTGTTTTTCAAAAGAAAAAACGGAAAAAAAGAAAGCAGGAATCCAGTGCAGCCCACAGCGGGAAAGGCCAAAAGAAAACTGAATAAAGGAAGGGTATGCGGGCAGGAAAAATGCCAGAACAAACAAAAAAGACAAGACCGGCATGTGTTTATACGGTAGTCTTTTGGCCGGGTATGTACGGGAGGGGGCGCACTACATTAGCTGCCTTTTGTTCCGTTTCGAATGAAAAACACCTTATGATGTCATTTTTAAATTATCTGGAAAAAACCGTCATGGGATGGACATGAAGATCCTTTTCACAGAAAAGATCGTAATAAACAGCCCAGTCCACAGGAGATGGCGACAATTACCCTCCAATACCATATCCCTACTTTAAAGAGGTTCGGCCGGTACTCGAAAACAGGTAGTTTTACCTAAATCTAAAAATCACTGAAACCAGTGATGTAAGGGCATTGAGTTTAAGCTATATTAGCAACCTAGTATCGAACAAAATCAGGTTTTTAGACTGCTTTAGTTTAATATACCAACAGCCACAAACACCGATAACTATGAAAACTCCCACTATCGGTCCCACGTTATTTTTTTTCGTACTACTCACAGTTATATTTAGTAATTGCGGAGAAAAAGAAAAGCCCCGATCAACGATCACTTTATACAATCAACCCTTATCTGTCATACAGGATACCCTAGAGGGCAAATGGGAGCTTCATTATGGAATAGGTGGAATCTGTGCAACATGTTATCATGAGTATGGAAACCAATTTTTGGAATTCACCAATAATGAAAGGATCAGAAGTTATTCCGGTACTGAATTAAAGCTGGATACCACTCTTATATGGTATAAGGACAAATGGGGGTATCCTGATGCTGATTCTGCTTATGTCATGAAATACTTTGATAGTCTGGGGTATCCCAATGATTTTATGGTAGAGGGAATTTATAGTGACACCCTTATTATCCATACCAATGCCTCAGATGCAGTTTTTTATCGGTTGACAAAAGTATCTGATGATCCACAATAAGGAAAATTTTTATTGGCTATTGATATCTATCATTTTATTACACCATCAAACCATAAAGAAAACGGAGACGATAAGTTTTATAATACCGGTCAATACCAATTTTCAGCAATAAATCAAACCTTCTATAATCTACTCCAGAGACTAGGAACTGGTTTTAGGCACCATTGGTAATTAGCCATTTTAGTTCAGACCATAGACAATTGTTTAGCCATAACTACTTTACCATGAGAACTATTACCAAGTTACTTGTAGTGGTATTATTTTGTTTAAGTACCACTTTTTCCAATGCCCAAGTCCGTGAAACGGCAGATGTACAATATGATAGATCGGGAAATATATCCTTTGCCAGAGTCAAAGCCCATTCCAATCAAAAAATGGAAAATGCCAAGGCTCTCCTGGCTTTACTTCTTGCCGGAGAACACGATGATTTTAAACCGGTAAAGGAAATCAATGACAAATTTGGAATGAGTCATTTAAAGTTCCAACAATACTATAAAGGAATAAAAGTCGAGAATTCAGAATATTGGGTTCATGGAAAAAACGGTAAAATCACCAAGTTCAATGGACACTTTAGAACTATAGATATCGGTTCGGTACAGCCCCAAATAACCGAAGATGCAGCTCTATCCAACGCTTTGGGTTTTATTGATGCAGAAATCTATAAATGGGAAGATGAGGGCATGCAATCCTTTCTTAGAGAACACTCGGGCGACCCTACTTCCAGCTATTACCCTGAAGGCGAGCTGGTCATTACCAAAAATGAAATGAAAGAGGGGAAAGAAGAAGAAATGATTTTAGCATGGAAATTCCTCATCTCATCCATGGTCCCTAATGATGAACAGGTGATCTTTGTGGATGCAGGATCAGGTGATATTGTAAGGGCATATTCTTTAACCTGTGAAATAAAGTTGGAAACCGAGAGAAATATCGAGGAAGTAAACACTCCTTCTATGGCCGAAACCATGTACAGCGGGAACTTATCGATCACCAGCGATTCGTTCGCAGGAGGATTTCGTTTAAGGGAAGAAAGAGATGGTGTAGACATCATTACCTTAAATCTCAATAATTCCGATAATATCGGTACAGCAGCTGATTTCTCCAATACAGGTACCAATTGGACAAGCGGGAACTGGGCAGGAATCAATCAGGATCAACAAGCCCTGGACGTTCATTGGGGAGCTGAAATGGTCGCAGATTATTGGCAAACAGTACACCAAAGGAATAGCATAGATGACAGTGGTATCAGGATATTAAGTTATGTCCATTATACTCCTAATTTTGACGGAAACCCTATCAACAATGCATTTTGGCAAGGGGGTATTAATGCCAGATATATGTTATACGGAGATGGAGATTCAGGTCAGCCGAACCCATTGACGTCTTCGGATATCTGTGCCCACGAATTTGGACACGGCATTAATGAATTTACAGCCAACCTAACCCCGGGCTGGCATGAGACCGGTGCTTTAAATGAAGGTTTCAGTGACATATGGGCGGCATGCATAGAAGACTGGGCGACTTCAAACAAGGCAACATGGATAATGGGCGAAGAAGTGTTCTCCGGAGGATTTAATGGTCTAAGAAACTTGCAAAACCCCAAAAGTACAAATACGGCAGAAGGCCAACACCCAGACACATACCAGGGAGATTATTGGCATGCTCAGGAAGAGCCTCATTTCAATTCAACGGTCTTGAGCCACTGGTTTTATTTATTGTCTCAAGGCGGAAGTGGTACCAATGATAATAATGACAGCTACACTGTCGATGGAATAGGGATTGAAAAGGCTGCCCTGATAGCCTACAGAATGGAACTTATTTACCTAACCAGTTCTTCCGAATATGCGGATGCCAGAATAGCCGCTATCAATGCTGCTGAAGATATTTATTGTGAAAACTCCCCTGAAGTACGCGCTGTCACCGACGCATGGTACGCTGTAGGTGTTGGAGGTGCCTTTAGTGGTGGAATTATGAATATAAGCGGAGAAGATATTGTCTGTTCCAACACCTCATTTTCTTTAAGTAATATGCCATCAGGCACCAATATCAGTTGGTCAGTCAGTCCTTCCAATTTGGTAACCTCATCTTCCGGCTCAGGGGCAACGGCCAATTTGACACCTGCTGCATCCTACAGCTCAGGTCAGGCAACCATTACGTATACTGTGAGAAATGGCACGTGTGAAACGGAAATTCAAAAGGCTATTTACGTACATGCAGGTTCTCCTGATGAGGGCAATGCAACCTATTCCTACAATGGTTCCAATCAAACTGCCAACCCTTATATCTCAGTGATCAATAATGTTGTATGCGATCTGTTATACCCGGTAACCTTGGATGTTCCATTATTAGGTTCTGAGATCTCCAATGTATCCATGATCTATACTTCCGACCCAAACATTACCTATTGGGGATCAGGGGGGGCTGAAAGCATGTCCATTAACTTTGAGTTTTGGGAATACGGTCAGGAAGTCATTTTTAGAGTCAGCATGCAGAACGATTGTGGCACTTCCTATCAGGATTATGCTTTCAGATCAGAAGATTGCTATGGTACAGCGCTAAATTATAAGGTTTACCCCAACCCTGCATCAGAAAGTATAAATATCGAACTGGAACAAGACCTGATAAAACAATCTGTTTCCGATAAGGAAAAGATAAACATCAAATTATTCGATCCCTCCGGAACTGAACTGATGAGCAAGACCGTAAATGAATCAAGGACGACCATTGATGTCAGCAATCTGGGGAATGGGTTTTACTATGTACATATCATGCATAAAAACGGGATTATCAGGAAAAAAATAAGAATAAAAAGGTAACCTTTAACCTATGGGGGGATATTGGCTATAATATTCCCCCCATCAATTCAAATTACCTGCAAGCTGTTCACGTATCTCGGGAGTGTTAGCTAAACTCTGTCCTTTCCCTTCCCTGGGGCTAGCCCCAGGGAAGGGAAATTTCCACTAAGCAATTAGGTTTCTATATATGGTGTCCAACCGGAGCCTCCCCTCAAATTTAATGGCCAGCTGCGGGACTGTCAAGCTCCAGTTCTGTAATGGGGTCGTCCATTTTTTCTCGATCCGCTGGGTGGCCAGATAGACCAGCTTTAGAAGTGCCATGTCACTGGTAAATGCCCTTTTGGTCTTGCCGACCTTTCTTACCTGCCGATGAAAGGCTTCCACCGCATTGGCGGTATAGATCAGCTTCCTGATGGGCTGTGCATAGGCAAAAGAGGCACTCAGCCTCTCCCAGTTGTCGTTCCAGGAACGGATCACTATAGGGTATTTCTTCCCCCACTTTTCTTCCAACTCCAGCAATGCCGATTCGGCCTGGTCCTTTGTCTCGGCCTTATAGATCTTTTTCAGGTCACCGGCAAACTCCTTTTGGTTTTTGCTGGCCACATATTTCAGACTGTTCCTGATCTGGTGGACCACACAGAGCTGAACCTCTGTTTTCGGATAGATAGACTCGATCGCCTCGGGGAAGCCCTTAAGGTTATCGGTACAGGCGATCAGGATATCCTGTACTCCACGGTGCTGTAGATCGCTGAGTACTTGTAGCCAGCAGTTCGCCCCCTCGCTTTCGGAAAGGTACATGCCCAGTACCTCCTTCTTCCCTTCACGGTTGATCCCCAATACATTGTATAGGGCTTTATGGCGTACCTTGTCTTCCTCCCGTACCTTAATGTGCATGGCATCAAGACATACAATGCAATATACCTCTTCCAACGGCCTTTTCTGCCACTCCTTGACTTTGGGGACGACACGGTCGGTAATATCGCTGATCACCTGTATGGAGACCTCTGTGTCGTACATGTCCCTGATATACTCGGAGATGTCCCGTAAGCTGCTGGTAAGGCCGTATATGCCGATGATCTGCTTCTCAAGGTTGTCGACAAGGATACGCTCGCACTTCTCTACGATCTTCGGTTGGATTGGTTTGAGGAATCTTGGCAGTTAAATTTGGATTTTGAAGGGCCAGGATCAGTTTAGCCTGACCCTTTTTCCAAACATAGGCAGAAAACCATTAAGCATTAATCACCCAAACCAAATAGGTTTATTACATCTTTATAGGTAAGTTCAGAAAGATCGCTGTTAATTCTGCTTCTTACAGTAGCATTTAATGCTCCTTGAGGAACCATAACAAACCGGAACTCTGGCCTATCTGTACCAAATACCAAACTTTTGCTGGAAAAGGGATATTCTCCCCCAGACATGTTATCAACCTCAATTATTATTCGGTTTTGCCAACCCGATGTTCCATCAAGAGTCCAGTAAAGACTAGATTTTATATCCCATGTCCCCATAGGACGAAAACTGGGCAACGAGAACAGGCCATCCACTGGATTTCTATGATATACAAGCAATATCCCATTCTCATTGTTCACAAAATCATGTAAAGAGCTCGCACCAGTGACACTTAACAAAAGGTTTCTGGTCGCTGAGGGCAGGTACGCATACACCACCGCCTTAGTAGGTGATAAGCCGTCGACATTATAGGCCGTCCAATTGGAAGCTATCACATTCGCAGTTCCAGGCTCACCCTGCGGCCCCTTCAGACTGACCCCACTTCCCCATCCTGTACTTCTCTTGGGACCATAAAGTACACCTATTGTGGTTTGGAAGTAAAAATCTCCCAATTCCCCGATGTTCAGAGAAGGTGACATGGAACCACTATAAATCCTGGAACCATCCTCACCATCCTTCCCTGGCTCTCCCTGCAACCCCGTGGGATCACCCCAACCGAAAGCGGTTTTCGGGCCATACAGTTCACTACTATGGGTATCGATATAAAAATCACCTTCCTTTCCGTCAGATGGTTCCGGTGGCTGATTTCCATAAAGCAAACTATTCCCATCGACACCCGGAATACCCTGCTCGCCCTGTTCACCTTTTTCACCCTGCGGCCCTTCCGGTCCCTGTTCACCCTCTATACAGGAAGAAACAACTATCATGAGACACAATGCTCCAAGCAAACTATAATATTTCGTTTTCATGTACCTATAATTTGTTTATCAAGCCATCATCAATCCTGTGTTCTCTTTACCACAAAGATATCCGCTGCATGCCCTCGGTGGTCGTCATGCGACAACTGTATTGCCTTCCCATTTCCCCAATACATCGCAGCGACGGGTTTTCCGGAACTCCCAAAATCAATACCGGCAACATATACCTTTCCATCCAGTACATAGATGGCGTTTGCTTCTGCTCGGTATAATCGATCTGTCAAATCTATCGCCTCCCCATTTTTCCAGTACCTTGCCACATTTACGGTACCCGTACCCGACTTATGCAATACCTTTTCATACCCTGCCACGTACACATCGCCATTTTCCACAAAAACAGCACGAGCTTCCGAATCTCCCTCGCCTGTCCCCAAAATAACCTCTTGTCCATTTTTCCAATATTTGGCAACGGTTACATTTCCATTCGATCCATGACCTGAAATATACACATCGCCTTGGTCAGACACTGCAATATCGGTCACCGTTCCTGTTCCTTCCAGTGAAACCGCTTCACCGTTTTTCCAGTAAGTGGGCGCAGCATTCAATACACCTGCTACGTACACATCATCGCCGGATACCGTAACCACACTATTTCCTGTTTGACCTAAGGTACCACTCGCTACATGAACAGGCGTCTCTCCACTATTTTCCCAATACACAATATCCATCATATTGTTTGTCTTAGCTTTTATTCCCGCCACATACACATCCCCTTTTGAGACACAGATATCGTAAGCTATGGCATAATCATCGGAATCATTTGGATCTGACAACTCCACATAGGTATCGTTTTCCCAATAGAAAGCTGAAGCGATAGCCCTTGTAAATTGTCTTTCACCAGCGATATACACCTGATTATCTGCCACCACCATCTTGTTGTAAATCATGTTTTCAGATGACTCATGACTGTAAATAGCAGGTTCGCCATTTTTCCAATACAAAGGTCTAATGCCACCTGAAACTTCGTCATATCCACCCCCAAGTACATAAACATCCACCTCGGCCATTTGATCCAGAACCGTGATAGTCACCGGCTCACTATCCATATACCCCTGTATCTTTGCTACGACTGATTGGGTACCCACTTCATCAAAAACATGCTGATATCCATTTATCTTATTTCCATCGATATAGATATCAGCTCCTGAGACCGTTTGCTGTGTTTCCATGGCAATCACCTTAAAAGTAACCGTTGATGATGCCATTACAGTTGTTTCACTGGCACTAAGCTGCAAGGTCAAATCTTCCTCCTCGACTGGCGGAGCCGGCTTCTGTTCTTCGGAACACGCACAAAACCAGACAACCGTAAGCAGTAATGTATTTGCGATTAGCTTTTTCATTTCAACAGTTTAATCTAAGGTGCGGCTATGACAACCTCTCCTGTAACAAATACTTCCTCTCCGTCATCTCCGAGTTTAAAATCCCCCTGAAATGTCAAAATGTACGAGGCAGCCGTTGCCTCTTCTCCATACATCGAGATATTATGCTCTTTGTAGTTTTTCAGAGTCATGCTTACAGGTCCAGCGGGACGATATTTATCTTCAGTCCCCCAAGCGCCAAATATTAGACCTGGACCATCCCCTTCTATACTGGGCTGACCGTTATCATCCAGGGAAAGTCCTACACCTAACTGAAATTTCCCACTCTCAATCAACAATCCTGTCAGCAGCTCTCCATTGGCCTCCTCGTTGAATTCGACAAACATCACCGGATTATAAGTCCCCATCACTTCCTTGGGTACTTCTCCGGAGAATTTGCCCCCGCCTTCCAAGGTAATGTCATAAGTGTGCGCGCCATTGCTATTGATGGGGTCGACACCGTCCTCATCATTGCCCGAGCAGGCGGACATCAGGCATAGAGCCATCATGCCAATTAGGGTTTGAATCATTGTCTTTTTCATGTGTTTATAAATTGTTTTTTTAAAGTCTGTAGAGAATCTCGATTTTCTATCCTTTGTTTTTGTTTCTACTTAGGGAAGTACAAGGCATGATCCCTACATTTTATTTTCATTGCTGTACGCGCACCTCGTCGATGACCAATAGAATTTCCGGATAATCGGATAGGTTCGTGAAGGCTATTTGCTCCCTGTAATTTCCCGGGTCCCGATGAACAGGCACTTTGGGGAATTTAAAAAAGCCGTCTGCGGTGGCTAGGGCATCGGAGACCTTGTGTTTAACGGTCACCTCTACTCCTGTTGCACAGATTTTCTGGAGTGAAATCTCCGCCTGAAAGGCTTCCGAGGACATTAATTCTTCAGTCACGTTTTTCCCTGACCGGGCATCCAGTAGCTTAAACTGAAAGTCCAGGTACGCAGCTTCGGGCATCGCCATCGAGGGCGTAAATAGTTTTCGCTTGTTTTTGTCGCCTTGATGTAGATACATTTCAATTGCTTTGGAACCTCCGAGGCCTTTGTTTGAAATTAGCAGTGAATCAGGCAAATAGCTGTAGTTCCAGCCCTGTGCTGCCAAATCCACCTCGCTTTGCGCCCCTTCAAAATCAAACACCTGCAAGGAATTTTCCGACAATGATGCGGGGGCAATGACCTTGCTCAGGTACACCACTTTATTATCCGACACGTCCGTGTCCAATGGTTTCAAAGACTTGTCTTTGATATAAGCTGACAGATCAATGAGGTAAGACTCGACGGTGACTTCATACAGTCCTGCTTGGGACAGGTCTATCGGGTCAAAGCGAAAACGTACCCAACCGGGGGTGAAAGCCCTGAATTCAAGTACTGCTTCTTCTTGGAGCAAAACCGCTCCATCCTCCAGTCTTTTGACCTGGACGGCTCCGAAGATGCCCTTGCCTTTTTTGTCGAAATCTGCCCCCCTGTTTTCCACACGAAATTCAAATTTCGTAACCTGATCTTGTGGGCAATTGGAGAAGGGAATATAATCGCCACGTGGGTACTCGGGTATCGTAATGGACTTAATGCCAATATCGATACCCTGCGCCAGTGCTTCGGTTTCGATATCGGTAATTTTCGAGGGTTCAAAATCCTCCATCCTCGATAAACCCTCCATCATTTCTTCAACCGCTTCCTCTGTATCCAAGCTATCGGTTTTGTTCCGCTCCTTACTATAACCACAAGCAAGTAAGTGCAGCGGGGAAAGGGCCAATAGCATCAGACATATTATGAGTTGTTTCGTTTTTATCATTTTTGTTATGGTTAACAAGTTCTTTCCGTACAATTTTAAATGAGACATTAAAACCAAATTCCATAGACGAAGTCAAATTCACCATTTTGGATATTGATGGTTTCGCTGTTCATATTGCGCATGCCATAACGCTCAAAAGTGCCTTTTACCCTATAAAAAGTGGTATCCAGTTTGGTCCCTATTTCTTTATAATCGGTGACCCTTATTTGGGAGGTCTTCTCCCTGTTAAATCCATACCCGTTTTCATTATTGAATGTGATCACTTCATAATTCACATCAAATCCATTATCACTGTGGTCAAATGTTCCTGTAGTTGGCTCCAAGGGCACAACCACCCGTACCTGATTGGTAGTATCTTCGTGAACCTGATCGCTCCCAATGATTCCTACTGTGTTGGAGCCACCATAGAGCACCACTTTTACCTCAGGATAATTCACCTCTTTTCCATTTACCACTCCACTGATCGAACCACCCACCTCCAAAGCATTTTGCTTTTCAGGCTCGACATCATCATTTGAACAGGCCATTGCCAACCCCAATCCAAGCAGGAAAATTGCTTTTACATAATTTTGTTTCATGAACTTCATAATTATTTAAATCAATATGGAAGAATATATTTTCATCCCTGGCAACCAGAGATCTGCCCAATACTTGAGATATCGTATTGGGCAGAAATCTTGTCTTTTTTTCTGGAATTATTATGGTTTATTGTTCCAGCCCAAGTAACCTAAACCAGCTTCTCCTTTGGCCACGTTGATATAAGTGTTACTGGATCTGTTAAGGTTAGGAAGCTCCGGTTGCGAGGAACTTGCTCCCGTATAAGCAAAAAAAGCATAGTTGGGCAAGTCCTGAAATGTGGTATTGGTAACGGTAAGCATGGGATCGGCATGCATATAGACCGCTCCAGTATTCTGGATATTGCCCACAGGGAAGTCTCCTTTGGCATGTTCGATAACGGCATGTTCGATTACATTGTCCTCCTCGGTAAAGCCATAGTAAATCCCTCCCCAGTCGGTACCATTATGGGCCTTCAAATGAACAGGATCGCTAGCCGTACCCTGGATTTTCAGGCTAGGGGCGTCGGTTGCCCAGCCAGATGAAACCTGTAGGTATGCCTCACTTCTAAACTGCATTTCCGTTCCTGCCTCTATGGTCAAGTGGCCATTGGTAGTAATTTGTACCCTACTGTCCACCAAGTACGGCACATCCAATTGTTGCCAAGTGACCGTCTTTTCTTCAATCTCGTAATTGGATGAGGTAATGTTCAGAAAGTCTGATGCATTTCCTGCATAGGACGACGTATTATCAAATATATGCGCCATCTCTGCGGACACCTTCACGGGTACGCCCTCATTTCCAGTAATGACAAGATTGGAAGCTGAAACAGTCGCATTTGTCTTGACACCGTGAAAGTCCAAACCAACGCTTCCCCCGTTGCGGATTTCTACATGGCTTAAGGAAAGGGCTTGCGGAGGGGTGCCTGAAACGCCCCTTAAGGCCAGGGAACCTTCGTAAACCGGAGAAGAGGACGTGAGATTTTGTGATCCAGCGTATTCGATCACGGTGTGCTCTATGGTATTGTTAAGATTGTGGGCTTCGGTAAAAAACAGGCCTCTCCAATGCCCCTTCTGTTGGACCGTGCCCGTGAAAACCACCGGCTCTTCCTGTCTCCCCACTACTTCGAACAAATTATTGTCAAGGTTTACATATAGCCCTGCGTCCTTTTCAAAAGCAACCACTACCCCTGGGTTAATTCTAAGGGCTCCCTGAACGTTAGCCCAGCATTCAATGACATAATCAACTGGTCTTCGAGGATCATTTTCCAAGACCCGGTCTTCATTAAAATAATCACAGGCCAGCACAATGGGGGGTAGAATTTCCTCCTGAGGTTGTTCATCCTCGCTGTCACTACAAGCGGTCAGGACTAAAAACAAACCCATCACAAGGGCGCAAATAATTTTTGCCTCCGATAAATACTTCATTTTCATCATAATACGGTTTAGTTAAGTTTAAATTGATACCCGACTCGGAACCCAATGAATCCAAGCCCTTGACTGGAAAGGGAAAAGCCCTGATAGCTCAGTGAAAGATCCACGTCACCCAATAGATAACCAATGGAGGCGGCATAGCCGAAAGAAGTATCCGAAGCGCTTCCCGACAAGTTTCCGGCATCTCCAAAGTCTGCTTTCAGGTTACTGCGGTTTACAGAAAGTCCCAATTGGGGCTCGAGGTACAGTTCCCCCAGCTGATGGCGATACCCTGCAAATACGGGTATAATACCCAAAGATCCTTTTAGGTTTTCGTCGTAGGTATCTTTCAGCCCAAACTGGGAATAGCCGGTGGAAAGGGTTACTTGACCGACTGAATTCAAACGGTACAGCCCTTTAAGGGATACCCCCCAGCCCATACCATAAGCATCGCCAAAATCACCAGTGGGCAAACCTGTCATAGCCGCTGTATTTAGGCCCAGGTCTCCCTTTTGGGCATTGGCGTTAAAGGTAAAGGCGCTCAAAAACACGCAAATGATCATTAATTTTTTCATAACAAAAGTGATTTACTTTAAAAAGAACTTGATTGATCGGCCCATGCTTGATTCTCTTCAAACATTTTTAAAGCTCAAGGGATTGCGACATGAACCTTTATATACTTCATGTGAAATGTTGGAAAAAGTAAACATGTACATGAAAAAAAATTGTAGTTTTGGCCACCAAGTGTTTACTTTTTACCTGATTTTACCATAAATGAATAAAGAGGAGCGACTCATTCAACGTATACGTAACGGTAATAAAAAGGACCTGGGGAAGGTTTATACAATACACAAGCCCCAATTTGTTGATTTTGCCAAAAAGTACACTAAGGAAGAGGATATGATCCTGGACATTTACCAGGACAGTGTCATAATACTGTACGAAAATATCCTAAGTGGAAAATTGGCAACATTGCAAAGCAGTCTCAAAACCTACCTTTTCGCTATTGGGAAGCATAAACTCATGGAATATTCGAGAAAAAAGGGGAAGGCTCCTCACGTAAACATTCCAATAGAGGAAATCAACCTATTTGAGGAAATTGATCCGTATGGAATGGACTTGGAGGATGAAAAGGCAATCCTACTTCAAACAGCATATCGAAAACTTGGCCAGAAGTGCAGAGAGGTTTTACGCCTATTCTATTACGAGGGCAAAAAACTGGATGAAATCCAACAGACCCTCCGCTATGATTCAAAGGATACGGTAAAAAGTCAAAAATCAAGGTGTTTAAAACAATTAAAAGAGATTGTGGGAGCTTATGAAAAGCAGTAGAAACAAATTGATCGAAAAATATTTTGAAAACAGTCTCAGCCCCCATCAACTGCACGAATTTGAGGAACTGATGGCTATCGACAAGGAGTTTTCATCAGAGGTTGAATTCCAAAAACAGCTAAAAGCTGCCATTATCCGTGAAGAAAGGGCCAATTTGAAGGCAGATTTACAGTCACTGGACAATCCCACAAAGACTTACAGTCTCCGTTGGTGGTATGTTGCTGCAGGGGTGGTATTATTGATTGGTCTGACCTGGTTGGCCAGTACTATGATCAATTCCCAACCAAACCAACTTTATACGACCTATTTTGAGCCTTATCCTAATGTGGTGGCCCCTGTAGTCCGTGGAGATGACAATGTAGAGAATGACTTAAAATCACACGCATTTCACCTATATGACCAAGGTCGATACGAAAAAGCAGTTCCTGTATTTGAGCAGTTGTATCGGGATGGCGGTAAAGAATATGCACTTTTGTACCAAGCCGTTTCCCTGATGGCTTCCGACAGGACCCAAGAAGCCATTCCATTGTTGGAACAGCAAGACTGGACCCTAGAGGGGCGCTATACCGAAGTAGCCCATTGGTACTTGGCCCTCGCCTTCCTGGACAATCAACAAATACCAAAGGCAAAAATCTATTTGCAAAAAGTCGAACAAACCAGTCACCCCTTGGCCAACCCAGCTGCCCAGCTCTTGAAAAGTCTCCGGTAGGCTTAGTTTCCTGTCCTTGTTCCTTTCTTCTTGCGATAAGTATAAACTATTACCCCCAATAGAAGCAGCAAAATGATCAGATAACCGCCCCACTTCCAGAATTTTCCCGAACGGTCCTCAAGTGATAGGGCTTCCAAATTCCCGTTCAGAACGAATCCCGCCCAATAAAACGGATGCCGTTTCATGGGAAAATCATCCAAAAAAGTCCTTTTGGCCATAGCAAGAGCTTCTTCTTTACCGTATCCTTCTACCAAATACTTATAGAAAGACTTCATCAATATGGAAGTTTCTTCATCAGGAACCTGCCATAAGCTATATACAGAAGTTCTTACCCCGGCATAAGTAAGTGCACGGGAAAGACTCATCAAGCCTTCCCCTTCATGGAGTTCACCTATTCCCGTGTTGCAGGCACTTAGTACCACCATTTCAGCCGGGAAACGCATTTGATATAATTCGGAATAGGAAAGGGTCTCTCCATCCTGAAAATAAATACCCGATTTTTCATAATTGGTATGATCTACCATGGCGTGGGTAGCAAAATGGTAAATTTGGTAATGACCTATGGAAGCTATAAAACGATTTTTATTGGCAGCATCTTTATGGAAAACATCTCCTCCCAGTTTATCTACAATATATTGGGCTTCCGATAAAGCCCCTTCCAAATACGTCAACCGGCCACGGGTTACATGGTCCTCTTCCATAGCGGCCAGATAGGACTTGGGGTATTCAGGCACAAAAGCTGCGATACTATTTTTATGGGAAGAATATGCTCCCGCATTTTGTTGCAATTCCCAAAGCTTTAATGAATACGCATAACTTAGTTCATAATCCTCCACCATCAAACGACCAGTTTTGGAATTCTCCAAACTCTCAAAAGCCAGTAAATTAAGATTACTTTGCGGAACAATGACCAAGTGCCTAATAGTCTGTTCGTTCAGACCTAACGGCCTTATCAACCGATCATACAATTCTCTTGACAATCCTACAGCCTGATCCCGTATGGATTGTACTTGATCATGATAGCTTTCGACCAACTCAAAAACAGGCTTCTTTTCCCCAATTTCCACTACACTGACATTTGAAGAGTTCACCACAATAGCAAAAAGCTTTTTATCCGTTGCAATATACCTAATGATCGCCTGCTCCCCGGAGAGACGCGTCCGTAATTCATTAATATCCAATTGTCCGGAAAAGAAGGAAAAATATTTCTTATCATAGGATGAGATGGCAGCTTCATTTGCCAAGAGCTCCCTATCCAACCTTTCTAGTTCCTCGGCCAAAACAATCGTATCATTTTTTGCCCTGGCCAGACTGGCCTTAAGCATATTGTGTTTTATAAGCAAACTGTCAGGCACGGATAAGAATTGCTGGTATTTGGCCTCAAACTCCTTCCATAGATGTTGGGACATGTTTCTTTCCAAGGTATTTACCAGCTTGTCATGATCGGTGATCCCAAGTGCGAGATGCATGGACAACACCCCTTCGGTGATATCCTTATTGGTCATGTCCAGCCAAGGATTGTAAACACCCTTTTGGTAATAAACATGAAAAAGGTCTGCGGCTATGGTGTAAAAGTGATAGGCCAATTGGGCATGTGCAGTATTTCCGCCTTTACGAAACTGGTTTTTGTAAATTTTGGCCACCTCCCGAAGTGCATCGACGTAATATATATCATTGCGTTGGGCAAAATCTTCTCGTTGTATTGTAAACAAATCACTCACAGGCTCCCCCAACAACAGGGAAAAACCATGATAGGCCATTTCCTCCGCTTCTTCAAAACGTCCCAATTTTTGTAGTATATCTCCTCTCTTGAGATAAATATTGAGCAAATTGAACTCGCGGATATCCATTTCCTTTCCGATCTGTAGTGCGCTATCTAGATGGATGAGTGCATTGGCGAAATCCTCAGTAGCATATTCATAAAAGGTCACCAGCCGGGTATGGAATATCATTTCATAATACCGATCTCCCAATCTATTGCTTTCCTTCATTCCAAGATCAATAAACTTCCTTTCCTCCGCTCTCTCGCTGACATTATCCTGATCTACCATCAAGGTGGCAACACGATAAACGCCATTTAAGAGGTACTCGGAATAACGTTGCTGGTCTTTTAGGGTCATGCTATTGAAATACGTCCTAAGGCTGTCCCAATGCGCCAATCCACTGGTTCTATCGTTTGTAAACCCCAAATATTGAAGATTTAACCTGTGTTTTTGTACCTGATAAATCTGCGGAGGGTGTTCAGCCTGCAACTCCTTCCTTCCCTTGCCAAATGAATCTTCAGCCATCCATTGGTCAAATTTGTCATTTATCATCGTTATCAGCTCCTCGGAAGCCTCTCGATCCCCATATTTGGCATATAACCCCAACAAGTTGCCATATAACGAAATCAGGTTACTTTTGTCCACCTCGTCCATGGACTCCCAAAGCGCTTTGGCCTTTAAGTAGCATTCCTTTCGCTTGGTAAAAAAGCCCGTATGGGCATGTATCACACCGATATTGTTATAAGCCAGTGCCAAATCATTACGTAAGTCCAGCCGTTCGACATCATGTAGGGCTTCATAGCGTTCAATGGAGCGACGGTAATAATTTAGGGCTTTCAGGTATTGTTCATCCTTATCGTAAATGTGTGCAATATTGTAAATAAGATCGGCCTGTTCCTTATCCTCTAGCTCTCCAATAAAAATGGCTTCACATGCCAGTGCTATTTGGAGAGCCTTCTTTGTATCATTTTGGTATTCCAGGTCAACGTATTGCTGTTTATACCCATCATAAATAGAAAAAAGCAAACTATCGTACCGAGGATGCTCCTTTGTATAATAGCTCTGTAGGCTGTCAATACGATCTGAAATTTCCGACTTGTATGAATCAACAGTATTGGAAGTATCGGACAAGGTTATTTGGTTATATTGCAATTCGTCCGTTTCCTGTGCCCCTGCCTCCCCATAGATTGGAACACACAAAAGTAGCATGAGAGGGTATAAGTTTTTACATGATAATAGCATAAAAAAGTACTTTTATATTCAAAAATCCAGTCATTTATAATTTCACCACCTAAAAGAGCTATGTTAAAACGCTCCAATTTTAAGTCAAAAATACTCATTTCGTTCTTATTGCAAAATCTTGGGCCAGAGATAGAATTTTTTGTAATCCAGACAACAAAGCATGCTACCCAAACATTGGTTAAAAGGTCTCATGGTCTATCGCTCATTTTAATTTTCGCCCCTAACTGTTTTCTAATGCTTGATTGTGGACAATACCAATATGGTCATCCTTCCATTAATCAAACTAGGATAGTATTTTTTAATCCGGTTTTCATTTTAATTCAACGCCTTGTACCAATAGAAAAATGCTGCCTTATCTCTCGACTTTTTAAGCTTATTCAGGAAGTTCAGCTCGCCGGTGATTTCTAGTTTACTGATGTCCTGACCGTTAAATTTTTCAAAGGCAGAATAGTCTTTGTTCTTTAATTGTTTAGCTAGGTAAGCTGTTTTACCTGCAGCTAGTATGGCATCTTCAATTTTAAAGTTTTCAGCTATCAAAAAGCCTTCAAACCTCCGTATACCTGTGGTGAGTTCAGTAAATCGGGTTTTGTCTAGTTCTACGGTATTTTTAGTTCGCTTGGCGATGAGTAAGGAAGTGGTAAAAATATCATCCAGAATATCCGTTAAACCAATTTCAAGTTCACGGTAGTTGATCTCCTTGGTTCCAATTTTCTCAAAGCTCAAAGCTATTTCATCTACGTTTTCTGCTTCATCAAACAGACAACCTATATCAAAAAGCTGTTTGATGATTTCCTGCTCTTTATCCTTGCCGTACAATATCCCGACCGTATTCGGTGCAAATGCCGTTAGTTTATCTCCTAAAATGGATTCAATGGAAGGCACAGCCACTTCCAATACTTCCTCTGATTCTATCCATTCCGACTGAATAGGAACCGATAACAGCTTTGGGTAATCGATTTTCTCAAACAAAATATCCAACAACACAAAATGAGCACTTTGGTTGAGACTGGATTCATAATCAAATTTGTAATGAGCTTTGGGAACACCTTCTTTATAGCTCCTTCTATCCTGTAAGTCCCAACTATTGAAATGTGAGTTTGCTACCACTTTGTCCAGGATAGCTTCTACTTCTTCACGACTTTGGGTGGTAATGATGTCAATATCCACCGAAAACCGTCTTGATTTGGCAAGTAACAAAACAAGGCTTGTACCACCTTTAAATGTGAACTCTAGACCATGGGCTTTGAGTTGCTGCAACAAAGAAAGGGCTTGTATCATTTTCTCCATTATCGGAGGATTGATTCGCTTTAAATGCTTTTGCTGCTTAAAGCTGTTGATCCATTCTTTTGTAAAACAATGTGCTTTTATCATTCTAAAATGTCCTTTACAAAGTCACTAAAGTTGTTCTCTAAGTAGCTTTTAATTTGTTTCTCTTTATTTCTTCTTCCAGCGTAGGTAATTAACTTGGTAAAGTTTATCTGATAGTGTTTTAAAGCAGTTTCAAACAGCGTGTCCATTTCACTTCCTTGTATAGCATAAAAGGTTACTGCATCGCTATACACGTCAATCAATATCTTCTCCAAGGTGGGTACATAGATTTTATCCTTTGACTTCTCCTTTACAGCAACTCTCTGCTTTGGTGAACGACTTATAAGCGGCTTTATAACGATGGAAACTTCACTTTCCACATAGCGTTCCATGATGTCCTCTTTGGGATCCAAGTACACTCTGTACTGCCTAGATTCTGAATAGGCATTGAATACTTCCTCTACAAAATCCTTCTCCACCTCCAGTATGTAAAAGAAGGTTCCCAATTGGTGTCTGGTAAAATCATTGAGCCACTCGGTACTCCAAAGGCAATAATCCAGATCATCAAACTCCTTGGCTACAATCTTGGATAGACTAGCCAGTTTATCAGATACAAATGGTCTGTAGATTTCTTTGTCGGAAATGACATAAACCCCCAATTTCACTTGATTAATTACTTTTCGTTTTACCAAATCATGTATTCTCCAGGTTAAAGCACTTTCGGTGATTTCCGGATCCAAATCAGTCAAAAAGGAACTGAGGGTATCTCGGTCGAAACTTCCTTTACTTTTAAATTGCTTCAATATTTGACGGTCAATGATTTTAGACATAGCTCAGATTTGTCAGTATTTAAATTTATTGGCATTTTTTTGATTTACTCAATTTTGCCAATAAAGCAAATATAATGGCATTTTTTAAAAACACTCATTTTTGCCAGAAAAACTTGTTTACTGGCATTTTCGAGTAAAAGCTCAATCGTCAAATCATCAATCAACCAAAAGGAGGTTTAAATCATTAAATTTTATAATTAAGTACGCCGCATCCCTACCTACTTCTATTTAACACGCTCACCACAAGCCTTTTCACTACATCAACCTCTTCTGGCTTACTGGACGCAATAAATAAGGTCAAACTGGCCAACGCTTCATTACTGATGATTAAATGTTCTTGTTCGTTTTGCAGAAGTCCATTTTTCTCCAAGAACAGTAAAAAACACGCTGCTGCAATTCTCTTATTCCCATCAACAAACCCATGATTTTTAACAATCAAGTATAACAATGTGGAAGCCTTTTCCTCTAGCGTCGGATAGAAGTCTTCATCTCCAAATCCTTTTGCAATCTGGGCAACGGCACTTTGGAAAGAAGCATCCTTTTCCTTTCCAAAAATGGATGAATCAAAATCTGCTTTCATCATTTCAATAACCTCTTGGTACTCGGACATTGTTGGATAAATAGCTTGAACATTGCTTACCCCCTTTTGATCAAGATTCTCATGGTCATAATCATCCAATAACTCCAATCCTTTCGCAAACTGGCCTAGCCAACGGTAGTTTGTATCATCTATTTTTTCTTCAATTGCCCTGCTTAATATCCGAATCCCATTTTTCAAGGTCTGAACCTCTTGTTGCTTTTGTGCTAGTCTTTTTTCATTAATGGCATACCCTTTAATTAGATAGTCCTTCAATCTGGAGGTAGCCCATTGCCGAAATTGTGTACCTTGAATGGATTTCACTCTATAGCCGACAGAAATAATAACATCTAGATTATAATGATCTACTTGGTAGGATTTCCCATCCGAAGCAGTTGTCGCAAAATTTGCGACAACTGCTTCTTTTTCCAGTTCCCCTTCATTAAAGATGTTATTGATGTGTTTACCAATGGTTTTAATATCCCGACCAAATAAAGAAGTCAATTGGTTTCTATTTAGCCATACAGTATCTTCTTCAAACTTTACTTTAATCTCAGTTTTCCCGTCACTGCCTTGATAAATTTCTATTTGCTTTTCCATTTAATTGTTTAGGTAATGTTTAAGAAAAATTTAGAACGTGATTTTCGGCCAATACACAGTTCTAAACTATTCTTTCCCAGCATAAGATATTCACTCATAACTCATTTCCATATTTTTCCAGCACATCGTCAATCCTTTCAATTATCAGAGGCATGTTAACACCATTAGCATAATTTTTATCCGTGCATGAGAAGAAGGTTTTGGCAATTTCCAGGCACTCTTTAGTTTTCTCTCCATCTTTGTTAAAAACGCCCTCACCAAAGTCATCAAGGTGCTGATGGATCCTTCCTTGGGCCTTTCTAATATTGTCCTTATTGGCACCCAGTATCTCCTGCAACACTCGATATATTTTTTCGGTACCCCATTTATTCTCACTGTGGTCTGCTACATATTGAACCAAACCATGAAGATTATTGAATTCATAGGTCAACAAATGAAGGTATACTAATTTCTGTCTAAGCGTATTCTCATTTGCTTTATCCCTCTTGAAATCGCCCCAATAAACGGGGCTCAAAAATTCACCATAGAATTCCTCAAATCCTTCCATATCGTCTAAATCCAGTAACAAGAATCTACTTAGGTTATTTCCAGCTCTTAGATACTTGAAAAACGAGACCGTCTCTACCAAATTCTTTGCAGACTTTCCAAACATTAAAACCATTAAAAATGCTACCGGACATATGAATACACCAAGGAACACAAAAAGATAGGACCATGCTGGTATATCCAATTGAGCCAACGCATAAAACACCAATCCAAAAGCCCCTATAAGCAAGGAAAAAATAAGCAGTGGTAAAAAAACCAGCCTAAATCCACACAACTTTGGGTACCAGGATCGTAGAACATCCTCTTTTTGGAAGATATCAAACCCAAATCTGTAAATCCAAATTCTTTCCACCCCGGGTCGGCCATCATAATGTAAAAATAACTCTCCAAAAATGTATCTTTTAAGCCCAATCCCTTTATTAAAATTATTCATATCAAAAACATTAGTTAGCTCCAAGCTTTCGTCATTTCATCTCTTTTGCGCTGTTCATCCACTTCAATATAACGTTTAAAACTCTTATAATCAGAATGCCCGGTAATTTTCATCACAACTTCGGCCGGAATCCCTTTGGCCAAAGACAATGTTACAAAAGTTTTTCGCCCGGTATGGGCACTTATCAATTCGTGCTTGGGGAATACCTTCGCATCTCTTTTTGCTCCCCGGTACCTGATGATTTCTATAGGCTCATCAATGCCAGCGAGCTTACATAGCTCCTTTACATAATTATTGAATTTCTGATTGGATATGATGGGTAACGGCTCTACGCGTTCCTCATACTTAGCTAAGATTTCCCGGGAATACCTATTCAATGGCACTACTGAAGGCTCTTTGGTTTTGGTGATGGTCAGGCGTATCTCATCTCCCTTGATATGCTCTCTTCTCAATTGCCTCAAATCTGAATACCGATAACCCGTAGCACAGCTAAAAATGAAAATGTCCTTAACCTGTTGTAGTCTTCTATTCTCTCTCAAATCCAAATTGTACAGTGAATCAAACTCCCTTTGGTTAAGGGCAATTACTTCAAGCCTTTCTTTCTTAATGGTAAACTCTTTGTAGCCATCATGTACTTTGATACCCCTTCTCCTGGCATAACTTAAAAAGGTCTTTAGGGTACTTAGTTGTTTACCAATGGAAACATTGTTAAGAGTGGTCACCCTTCCCGTTTTCTTATTCACTTCTTTCCATCCTACCAAGTAATTTTGAAAGGCTTGCATGAAAATATAATCCATGTTCTCGAACCGGATTTTCTTTCTGGATTTCTTCTGGAAGTTTTTTAGGTGCTTTCGCAGGGATTTATACACCACCAAACTGCCTTTAGCCCTGATCAATTCATTATCTTGAATATATTGGTCAATAAAATCATAAACCAAGCCCTCCGGTTCGGGCTTCTCCACTTTTTCTTCGTTGGACTCCTTGTAGCTATCTACTATTTTTGATGCACTATATGAAATCCCTGAGAATCTAAATTCTTCCTCAATTTTTTGAATCTTGAATTTAAGCTCGTTTAGTTCGGACTCGTACTTGATAAGTACTGCTTTCGGAGGGACTAAATCTCCATGAATCTTTTCTAATTGGGTCCTTTGCTTTAATGTCAGAGCCAGTATATTTCTACTTGACTCAGACCACAATTCAGGAAGAATTGATATACCAGTAGATATCTTTCTTTTCTGGCCATTCAATGTAATTATAAGGGAAATCGGCATTTCCCCTCTTTTGTTGATCAAGTCCTTCCGCAGCGTAAATCTTAATGATGCTTCCATTTAGTATAGTTTTTTATATCAAGGAGTTAGTCCAAAAGTCAGGGTCTTTTTCAGGGTCCTTTTCAGGGTCCCGAAGGCCAAATTCAGACTATCACAGCTTGTCAAATATTCACACCAAACATACACAAACAACTGATTTAATGCAACTTACATCAATTAGTGCAAAACACTAAATAGTAGGTTCATTTTCCTCCTCCTCTGCACTTAAAAGCTAGGCATAAAGTCTAGTTTTTTCGTTTGGAGTCGTCGGGGCTGCCCTGCAAGCTGGCCCCTCGCTAAAACAGTCCACCGGACTGTTTCTTAACACTCGGTCCTCTCCTCCTCTGCTAAGAAAATTTTTCGTCGAAATAGTGAAATGTAAAAAGCGGAATGAACGAAGCGAATAGGCTTTCTTTTGCAAATCCTCATAACGGGATCGACGAAGTCAATCCCTCCTCTGCACTGAAAAGCCATGAGCTTTTTTCAGGGTCAAAAAAACTTAAAGTTAATTTTTGAACTCATGAGGTTTAGAATTGATCAAAAAAAATATCGCTAAAACTCAATAAACAACATTTACTTCCATCATTAACCTGGACTCAACTGTACAGAAACACCAAAGAGCAGAAAACAGGAAGTAATGATTCAAACAAAGTTCTACCCGCATATTTCGATTGATTTCTAACGTTAAAAAAAATAAGCACCCAAAAAATCCTTAAACCATTGATTCAAACACATTTAAATGTGTTTGTGTTTGCTCTTAGGCTATGGACAGAAAACAATCATTTCGAATGACTTAAAAATACATAAGTGGTAAAATCATTTTAATTTAATATGTGTATCCGTTTTACTGCACGTATGGGTAAGTGCCCGCAATAACGAGCCTTTCAAAGAGTCCTTTGCCAAAATATCTTCGGTTCAATCTGTAAACAAACTCATTTAAATAGTTCTGTAAATATTTATAAGTTATCATGTGATATACCCCCAACAGGGTTCTTTTAAGATTACTGATTGCTTTGTGTACCCATTTTAAGGTGTCGTTTACGGACTCCTTTCCCGATGGAACGGCCAAATGGGTGGCCACCACTTCCTCTATTTTCGAGTAGGCCGTGTTCTTGTCTGTAAACAGTACCACATCCCCTACGGTATTGGCCCGGATAAAGGCATTGACACTCTCGCAGTCCACTTTGTCCATGACCCTCATTTTGAAATAGCCACAGCGCTTTGTTTTCTGCCCGGAATCCAGGTCTTCCAAGGGTACCGATTCGGCCGCCACCGCTACTGCGGTCTGTTTCTGGCTGCCTTTTCCACGTTTAAGCTGACCCAAGATCTGGTTCTCCTGTACGGTTTCCATATAACACTCGTCATATTCAATCATGTCACTGAGGATATAAAGCTCATCTCGTTGTCCCATGGCTGACCGTATCCTGTGCATCAGACGGAAAGTGGTCTCATATCGGCTAAGCCCCAGTTGCCGCTGGAGCTCAAGGCAGGAAAACCCTTTCTTGGTCGCCGACATAAACAGCATGGCCAATAGCCAGATACGGAGCGGAAGCTTGCTGTTTTCCATTACCGTCCCTGATTTAAGAGAAGAACGTCTCCGACAACTGCTGCATTCGAAAAACCTGCCGTTGGCAAACCAATAGTGTCGGGTTATCTTCTCACTGTTTTTGCACCGTATACCGCTTTTCTCACGGTATTTCTTGATGTATTGTTCACAACTTTCCTCATCTGGGAAATGGCCCGTAAATTCTATAAGGTTCATAGCTTTTCTTGTTTTTATGCAAGAAAACAACTATCCTGATACCTTGAAATTTAATGACACGTATTGTCATATTTTATTACGTGCACTCTTACGGATACACATATAATTTAATAGCCATCAAATAAGTGTTCAAAAAAGCTATATGCTAGTGCAGAGTCACTAAGAAAAAAAATATTGATATCACACGAGCTCTCAGTAAAACCAAGATCATATTTAAAAGCAACTTTCTCTACCAGAGAGACATCCCCCCTTCCAATATCAAGATAATTAATATCTTTAAGCCTAGAAAACCCCAGAAACACCATCGAAAATGAAAAAAGGCTTTTTTATTTTTTGTGATGAATCAGTTAAATCTGATCGATACTACTCAAACTTTTATGGAGGCTCTATGATTGCTAAAGAAGATTACGAAAAAATAAACAATCTTTTGGTTAGCAAGAAACAAGATATCGGAATGGAAGATTCAGAACTTAAGTGGAGTAATATTAACGCATATAGAGTAGATGCATATTGCGAAATGATGGAACTTTATTTTAATATCATAGCTCAGAACATCATTAAATTTAGACTTATGTTCACCGACAATAGATTTATCCCAAGAAACTTAACAGCCACCCACAAACAAAATGAATATCACCTACTATATTATCAATTTATAAAACATTCCTTTGGCTTTTCACACATAAATTCTGATGTTTTAATTGATTTAGAGCTTTATTTTGACACACTCCCTGATAAAAAGGAAAAGAATAAAAAATTCAAAGGATTTATTCATGGACTTCAATACTTACCTGAATTGGAGGGAGCAAATCTTCAAATTAAAAAGGAATCCATTTACGAAGTTGATTCAAAAAAACATATTATTCTTCAATGTAGCGATGTTATTCTTGGATCTATGGGATTTAGGCTAAATAATCATCATAAAGACAAACCAGAAGGTCAATACAGAAGAGGAAAAAGAACCGTTGCAAAAGAAAAGGTTTATCGGTTTATAAATTCTAAGATCAGAGATATTCGACCTAACTTTAATATCGGAGTATCTACTAGCGTAGATGGAGATCCCTTAAACAAATTTTTTCATCCCTATAGACACTGGCTTTTCACACCAAGTGAACATAATTATATTCCATCCAGTAAGAACATAAAATAAAACGCTCCAACTCATCCTACATACCTCCTACGTACAACGTAAGCCTTCAGATGAATAAAAGCGTTTAGATTGTAAAACAACAAAATAGACAGATAAATTCAAAGTTTTGGCTTAATAATTATAGCATTTTACTTTACTAAAAACCACAATTAATCCCAACCTAAAGGTTATCATAACACTCCTCCGCCCCCCCCTCAGCTCTTCACCTAAACTGGAAATAGGATAATCAATGCACCTACCCATATAGCTCATATAAGTATCTAAAAAATCATTCTCCAAATGTTCTGGCACTTCCATCAGCCGCTTGACCAAATCCATAATCCCCAAATGATGGCGATGGCCGGCATCCAAGTCCAAATTATTCAATCCCTGAACCAACTGGTTATGCTTAAGATCTTGATGGATCAATTTGATGATAAGCTCGTCTTTTTGAATATTGATCATAATGTTCTTGTTAAGTTTAAACAATAGCCTCTTTTATCAGGCTTTTTAAGGTATCATTGCTGTCTTTGAGCTCTCGGAGTATTTCGAGTAAGGTATAAAACTGCTTGCTATCCATTTGAATTTTCCTTTTTTCGAGTTCATCAAAATACTCGATCAGTTGCCCTGGCTTAATGGTCAAAATATGAATGGGATCAACCTGCACATAATCGGCATATCTTTTAATCAGGTCCACGGTGATTTTCGTTTCTCCACGTTCATATTTAGTATAAGCAGCCTCACTAATTCCTAAATGGAAAGCGAGCTCCATGGCCTTATGCCCTCTCAGTTTTCTAAAGGTCATCATATTATGTCCTATCGACTGATTATCGAGGAGCGCTTCTTTAAATTGACTTGGATCATTCATACCTGTTGTGTTTAGAAAGGATCATTGCTACAAATACAATTTCTTCAACATGCTATTTCTAAACTATTCCTACAGGAATATCTTATTCCTTAATTCCTTTTTGGCTCTAAATGAATTAGAAAATCACCTTGCTAAAATCTGAAGGGAATTACTCAAATGTATAGATAGATGATCCGCCTTGCATATATTGAGCGTTAAGAAATTAAAGAAGAGGGTAAGCAAAAGGCAGGCATGTTTGACGCAATGGAGATCAAAATGGTGGTAGGCTATATATCAGGAGGAGTTTGCCTGCATGTGGGCTGGCTTTAATTTTAGCTCAATAGATGCATAGCGGCGGGGTTTTTGGGTTACTTTTTTGACCTGCAGCAAAAAAGTAACAAAGTATGAACAGCTTATTAGGGTGAAATTATACCAATAAATCAATTTCAGAAAATCCTATAAATCATAAGAAAACAGCTTTTCCAACCATTTATAAAAACCATTTCCCAAATTCCACCAATTTCCTTAACTTGTCTTTTAGTTTTTTAATAGCCAAGAGTTATGACCAATTCAGCTGCACGAAATATCCATCAGGGACGAAATATCAAACGCTTTAGGGAAATGCTGGGCATCAAGCAGGATGCCTTGGCCCATGAACTGGGAGAAGATTGGTCCCAAAAGAAAATCAGCCTACTAGAGCAAAAAGAGAGCATCGAGGAAAATATTCTAAAACAGGTGGCTGAAATCCTTCATATCCCAGTTGAGGCCATCCAGAATTTTGATGAGGAGCAGGCAGTGAATATTATTGCAAATACTGTAACCACTGTTAATGACAATGCCACGGGGCAACTATTTCAGATCAACCCAACTATCAATACAGCAGAGAAATGGCTAGAGGCATTAGAAGAAATCAAAAGGTTGAATGAGGAGATCATCCGGTTGAAAGATGAGCAGATTGAGATGTTAAAGGATATGATTAAAAATAAATAATTTTGAGGATCAACAATAAATTTTGTTTTGAACAAAAATAGTCTTATTGTTTTTTTTTGCAAAAGCCTGTGCTTGGGTAGTACCATTTATAATGTTATGCCCTATTTTTAGAAAATTATATGATCCAGAATTTTCATATGATTTTTACGAATATGGGACATTTGTAGGAGGCGTTGCAGGTCCATTTGCTGCATTGGCTGGTTTCCTTTATATCTATTTGACATTCATTCAGCAAAGTGAAATCCATAGTGAACAAAAGGTAGATAATTGGTTCTTTCAATTGTTAAAAGAATATCAGAATGCAGCTTTAAGTGTATCATACTGGGAATCAGAAAACGACAAAGGTGAGAAAGCCTTTAAATCACGACTTTCAAGAATGGTTTCTTGGGCTGAAAAGGAATGGCCAGAGACCAAGCCTGGGACGGATAAAGGCAATAACTTCATGAAGGAGCATGGAGAAGAAATTATACCTCGTCCAGAACCTTGGAAGGTTGAAGAGATAAACTTCCAAATCATATCCTATCTTATTGATGTTTCTAACAATGAAGAACATATGGGGAAATATGGGAGGATACTGAAAGTTATCTTAAACTTTTGCTTAAAGTACAAGAAAGAAGAATACTTTGAAACTCTGGAATCAGGAATGGGGAAATATGAAAGAATCTTCATTTATTACTACCTAAACAGTAAGTTTGAGCAAGAGCAGATTAAAATATTTAATGAGTTTCAGTTTGCAACAACATTGTTGGATAAACATCTTGATGAGTTTCTTAAAAATCCTATTAAAAAAAATAAGAATTTCTTTCAAACTATTAATTCATTTGAAAAGGTGAAAAATTAAATGTTTTTAAAATATCCTCCTACAGAATACTTAATCCGAAAATCAGACCCGATTTTACATGGCATAACAAAAAATATACTGACATGTAAAAGAAAGAATCTAAAGTGATCGTAGTGGTCAAATAAATTATCCTCTTAGAGAATTTTCTAGCTACTGATTAAAGATGAACTTCTCCCCATGTTTCATCTAAACTTTTAAGCTATGCTAGTGATCAATAATTTCAATACTGGGAATAATAGTCGGCCCCTTATTGCCGATCAGGTCTTTTCCACAGATGAGGAGACTTATATCCCCTCGCTCCTCTCCCAATCCGAGAAAGAAGATTTACCGGCCTTCTTTACACATTTTTTTAACCAAAAATATGCCTTACCTGAAGCTAGGGCAGCTTTGGGAGCCTTATCCATCAAAATAATCCATGGGGGGCTGGTTACTTATTGGGAGTCCGTAAGCCATGCTTTTAATTTTAAGCAGGATTTCGCCAAGCTGATTGAAGCGGCCTTTCTGATTTCACAGGAAAACCACCCACAGTTAAAGGTAAAAACCATCTCGAAATCCAATCTGGTCCCCAAAGCAGTTTTAAAAAAGAGCAGAAAACTTTCACATATCCTGCCCTATTTACCCTATTCCACCGACCCTAAAGATTCCTTGGATCCACTCCTTAACCTAAAGATGCTTTTTATCGACCCCAAACCTAAAAAACTGCTCACTGTATTGAATGAATGGAGTCTTTGCACAATAGGAGACTTAAAGCCTTCTTATGAACTCAAAGGTGACCATTATTTTTATGACATGGTATTTCACCTGGTTTTGGATGCTTGTCATTTGATTTATGTGAGAAGTGAGGATAAGTAGAAATACCCCCTTTCTTAATTGAATGTATCAATCGACAATTATTAAAACACAAATTATTTTTCACATTATACTATGAAAAACACTAACCTATCCCATCAAATTAATAGGATACACATCAATTTTCACACTATAATGTGATTTGTATTGATTTACAATCAACATTTTGCTATTTTTATCAAAAATCACATTATAATGACAATTAATGAGATAGGGAATAGCATTCGGGAGCGTCGCAAAATGTTGGACATCACCCAACCAGATCTAGCGGAAATGGCCCAAATCAGCATCAACACCCTCTACAAAATCGAAAGAGGTGAGGCAAACCCTTCGGTAAGGGTCTTGAACAAAATTGCCAATATCCTGGGACTGGAAATTTCAATCGCTGTCAAAAAAGTAACTGATCGATGAAAAGGGCCAAGGTATTAAGAAACGGAGAATTGGTAGGCTGGCTAACCAAAGAAGGCCCTGAAAAGTACACCTTTTCATATGACCAAACCTGGTTTGATGATCCCCAAAAACCTGCGCTTAGCCTTACTTTGCCCAAAAGCCAAAAAGATTATCGATCAGAACACCTATTTCCTGTCTTTTTCAATATGCTTTCTGAAGGCGTAAACTTAAAGCTCCAAGCCCGTCAATACCAGCTTGATGAATCCGATTATTTTGGACTTTTACTGCGCACCGCTGACAAAGAAACCATTGGCCCCATCACTGTCCACCCCATAAATGAACCATGATTAAGATTACAAACTGCCCTGGCACACTAGCACCCGATCACGAGACTTATAGTACCCGATGCATCAGGCATATGTTTGAGGGAAGAAAAACAAGCCATTTTCTCCCTTACCAGAGTCATCAGCCCAGCAATGATGAGGAAATGGCAGCCTTGATGGATAATCGGAAACGGATTTCCATTTCCGGAGTCCAGGAAAAACTATCTGTTATTTGGGATAAAGGAGTTATCCGCTTGACCAAAGCAGGTGAACAGGGCACTTATATCCTTAAACCAATCCCTAGGGATTTGGAAAGGGTGGACCAGGTTCCCGCAAATGAGCACCTGACCATGCAGATAGCCAAGCAAGTGTATGGATTGACAACCGCTGAAAATGCCTTGATATTCTTTCAAAATGGAGAACCCGCTTATCTCACCAAAAGGTTTGATGTATTAAAAAACGGAAGAAAATTAGGGATCGAGGATTTTGCCACACTAGCGGGTAAAACAAAGGAAACCGATGGTGATGAATTCAAATACAATTACAGTTATGAGGGTATTGCAGACCTTATCAAACAATATGCCGCTGCTGCTCCCATCGCTTTGGAAAACTTCTACAAATTGGTACTGTTCAATTTCCTGTTTTCCAATGGAGATGCCCACCTGAAAAACTTCAGCCTTTTGGAAACCCCTGCAGGAGATTACCAATTGAGTCCTGCCTATGACCTTACAAATTCCCGACTCCATGTAAAAGACCCAGAACTCGCTTTAAAAGATGGGCTTTTCAAAAACGATTATGAGACCGAAAGCTATAACGCCAATGGGTTTTATGCGTACGATGATTTCCTTGAATTTGGAATAAGGTTAGGAATTCTAAAGACAAGGGCACTGAAGATTTTAGGGGATTTCAAAACTGAACACAAAGAGGTTAAAGATTTAATTTCCAGAAGTTTTATGAGTGAAGAAGCAAAAAAAATCTATTTACAAACCTATCAAAATCGATTAAACTCCCTCAACTACTCATTTAACCATAAAACCTGACAGTTCACCATTCTCTTCAAATCACTTACTTAAACCCGCATCTTGGGAATGTACCCCATGAACTCGAGTTGTTTTTTAATCATTACTCTAAAAAAGAACCGATCCATTTTCTTTTAATTGACCAAGATATTCTGACAGTATTTTTTAATTTTAAGCATGGAAAATGTAAGTGACTTAAACCGATTAAAATTCCCTATTGGCCATTTTGAGAAAAAAGAATCTTATTCAAGTGATGAATTGAACAAACTTATCATCATCAATGAATCTGCACCCGCCAAGTACAGAAAAATAGTCGAAAGTCTGAAACCTGAAGACCTGAACAAAACTTACCGTGAAGGGAGTTGGACTATCCAGCAATTAATCCATCATGTAGCGGATATCCAATTGCTTCATTTTTTGAGGATGAAAAAAGCATTGACAGAGCCAAATTACAAGGAAGTGACGCTTATTGATATGGATGGCTGGGCCGGAACCGCTGATGGAACCAAAGCGCCTGTTGAAGATTCATTGATGATGTTTGAAGGAATAAATAAAAGATATGTGTTTCTTCTTAGGTCATTAGATGATGCGACATTGAAGATCCAATACTATCATCCGGTACGGAAATTCACCATCAATCAAGCACAAGCCATAGCGATGTCAGCATGGCATGTAGACCATCACCTTGCCCATATTAAAATTGCTTTGGGAGAATCACTTTAAATTTGATTTATGTGAGCAGTGCGGATAAGTAGAAATACCCCTTTCTTAATTGAATGTATCAATCGACAATTATCAAAACACACCATATTTTTCACATTATACTATGAAAAATACTAACCTAGCCACCAATATGAAATGACTTACAATCAATTTTCACACTATAATGTGATTTATATTGATTTCAACTCTTAGGTTAACCAAATTCAATAGGTATTTCAAGGGTTGGAGGAATCACTAGGCCATCCCAAATCTATTTTGATAAAGTTGCTGAAGGGAGAATGGTTCATCTATTTTGGAATGCTCGTTATGCTGGCGTGCATAGGTTTCCCCGTTTATTTCATAGAAAACGCCCCCCTATTTTTCCCTTAATCTTGCTGTGTATTCCATCTGCTTTTACCATCATCAAAAAGGTTCAAAAGTAATACTTGGCTAATAACAATCCCCTACAAGTTAGGTAATTACCTTCTATCAATCATATATATGCTTTTACTTACCTCTGGATCAACCAAGGAACAATCCCAAATTATATTCGGATTTCACTCGGATATTACCGAGCTTGATCCGAAGGTGATCCGAGAGTGATCCCTGAGTAATCCGAAGAATATTTTGATTTTCCCTAACCTAACTTGAACACATAGTGAGGACATTTATAAAATATGGTGTCGAATACGCAAAGATTTAATAGGGCTATATCATAAGTCAAAACGTACCCGAAGGTCGTTACCGGGGAAGCATCTCTTCCAGAAAAAATAGCTAAAGAGATCCACTCCCCGCATCGAGTGACACTGATTTGAAGCTCAGGTCATCAAGAACAAAACATTACCTGAATAAAATGTAGAAAGATCCATAAAGGAAAAGAAGCATTGAATTTGGTTACCTGCCAGGGAATTCACCTTTAGGCCAATATTGTGATCTAATGGGTAAGAAGGGCTCAGACCAAGCCCTTCGACTTAGCTCAGGATAAACTTAAGTCGAGGTCCTACGGCTAGCCTTCGAGTCAGCCCAGGCTGTCATCTTTGCACTGATACCTTAAATCCGCATTATGCATTAGCCTATCTATTGCGACCTGAAACAACTTTAAAATCAGTCGCTTCGCTGCTGTTTTCGATTTCACCATAGCGATGCTATGATTCAATCTCCAAACAGCCTGATTTTCTTGTAGTTTCAGTTCTCATAAGGATTCCTAATGCATAAAACGGGTTAAAAGCTATTTCCCAGGGTTACCTGCTACATTGCAGATACATATTTTATTTTTTATTAATCTGTATGTCCGCAATTGCACCAGTAAGGTTCACCGTCCAAAATATGTTCTCAAAAACAGCCCATATCTAACCGAAATGAAGAATTAAATCAGTGTAAATCTGTGGAATCCGTGAGAAATAAGGTGACTGGTGTGAAAACGGATAATCATATTTATTAATTTGAAGCTGAAAATAAGCCAGTTACTTTTCGATCTGTTCAACTTTTATCTACTTAATAATGAAAACACACGCATTCGCATTATCCTTTTTACTGATTTTCAATATTGCTTATGGCCAGCAAGTGGATTCATTATCCATCCCTACAGATGGACAATTTCAGCTAATTTCAATATGTGCCCAAAAACTCCCTGATCAAGCACAGCTGTCGATAGCTATCATCAAAGATGGAGAGGTAAATTTTTATGGTGTTAAAAAAGAGGATGATTCACTTACACCCATCGACAATGCCCAAAAAGTTTTTGAAATAGGATCCATCACTAAAGTCTTCACCGCTACCCTGCTTGCCAAACAAGTCCTGGAAAACAAGGTAAAACTGGATGATAATATCAACGATTATCTCGACTATCAATTAAAGGACAATATTAAGATTACATTCGAGCAATTGGCCACACACACTTCAGGATTGCCCAGAGTGCCCATCAGTTTAAGTTCTCCTACATTGAATTTGGAAAACCCGTACAAAGACTATGATGAAAACAAATTAGAAATTTACCTCACAGAAAAATTAAAACTGAATGCTGCTCCTGGAGAAAAGTCTTCCTATTCCAATTTGGGCTATGGGCTCTTAGGCTATCTGGAAGGCCTGATCGAAAACAGCAGCTATGAAGATTTACTTCAAAGCCAAATCTTCTCCAAATATCACATGACCAACTCCACTACAAACCGCGATGACGTCCAACATATTTTGGTAAAGGGACTCAATGATAATGGCCAAGAAGTTCCCAACTGGGATATGGCCGTGCATATGGGAGCAGGAGGGATTTTATCCACCGTTGAGGACCTTTCAAAATTTGCGCTCGCCCAATTTGACAATAATAATAAGGAATTGAATTTGACCAGACAGGCCCATTTCAACATCGAAGACAACTATTCCATTGGTCTGGGCTGGGGACTGATAAAAGTGGCATCTGGTGAAGAGTGGATTTGGCATAATGGAGGAACTGGAGGATACACTTCTTCGATGATCATTAATACCCGTACTAAAAATGGCATTATCGTTTTGTCCAATATATCTGCTTTAGGGAAATTGACCAGTAATATTGGCGACCTATCCCATAAACTGATGACAATATTGGAGCAATAGATATTTATTGATGGCTAAATTTCAGCCACAAAGCTATTTATCCGCTCCACATACCAACCTCTAAATCCTTTGCTTTGCAGTTGATGATGGAAACCTGTTAAATGTTCTCCCGGGTATTGAACCACCTCACAATTTCCTCCATGTACCTTTTGAAGCCCCACGGCATCCTGATGGCTTGTGATTCAACAATTGGCCTGATAAATTTGAACCAGAACAATTTTATAGTTCAATAAAAAAACCTAATCAAAAAATCGGCACTATTGAGATAGAATAAGAGAAACCTATCCCCGGTCAAAATGGTTTTACAGATAATGATATAAGCTATTTATTCCCTATGTGACATTAATTACTGAAAAGCGGTCGGGCACATGGTAGTTTTGTATCAAAAATTGAAATAAATATGCTATTCGATATCTTTAAAAAACAGGAAAAAAACTATAAGGATCTAAATGCCGAAAACTTCAAAAACGGCATACAGCAAAAAGATGCTGTCATCATCGACGTCAGGTCCTCTGGAGAGTTTAGCTCTGGAAAAATCAAAGGGGCCCACAACATCAACTTAATGTCTGCGGACTTTATGGAGCAAATCAAACACCTCCCCAAAGACAAGGAGTATTATCTCTATTGTCGCAGTGGAAACAGAAGTGGAAGTGCTGCCAGTGTAATGGATAAGCAAGGTTTCACTAAGGTCTACAACCTGGTTGGAGGCATAGGCAGATGGCCTTATGATGTAGAATAAAACAATATAATTTAAAGCAAATAAAAGCAGTAAAGTATGAAGAATGCTGGCTGCTTGAAACCTTAAAAGTTATGGCTGAAAAAAAATCCTTTGACACCCTGATTGCTGGAGACCAACCCGTATTGGTAGATTTCTATGCCACTTGGTGTGGACCTTGCAAAGCCTTGCATCCGATTCTTGAGGATACTGCTAAGCATTTTGGGAGCATGGTAAAAATCATCAAAGTTGATGTGGATAAAAATCCCGCTGCAGCACAAAAATTCCAAGTACGCGGTGTTCCTACACTCTTGCTTTTCAAGAATGGCAAAATGCTGTGGAGACAATCAGGTGTAGTGCCAGGGCCTCAACTTCAGCAAATCATCCAACAACACGTTTAGAGTCTAGTAGAAACAGCTTACTGTTTACAAAGTTGTATTAAACACCCATATATTATAAGTGTCCCCAAAAATTTTGGGGACACTTATATTTATAGACTATTAATTTCCTCTTTCCTCCAAGCACTACCCATTCATTTCTTATGTGGATGTTCCGCTATATGGTGCTTTAGAAGTTGCTTTAAACTGTTGAGGTAATCAGAGAAGTTCTTGGTATCCATTTTGGCATTCATCTCCGCCGAAATGGTAATGGGCGTTTCATCCAAATACTGATAAAGTTCTGGATACTCTTGCTCTATCTTTAAGGTAAGTTCATTGATTTCTTTGGTAAGCTCCTGTAGGCGTTTCATTAAATTTCAGCTATTTATATTAACACTCAAAACGGGGATACCTGAATGATTTACCAAGTGCTCGGTAATACCAGGTGAAATCATCTTCATAAAACCTGATTTGCCATGGGTTACCAAGGCGATTACATCGGTGGACATGGATTCCGCAAACTTTTGAATCCCTCTTTCTTCATTAAACGCATCAAAAATATTTAAGGTACATTCTAGATGATGGCATTCCGCTTTAAAGGCTTCCATGAGGGCCTTTACCACATCGGTTTCTTTAAATCCAAAGGGGGTATTTATGTATAATAAATGGATACGGGCCCCCATTAACCTGGCAAATTCAACTATTTTCTGAAATGGTGCCTTGATGTCTTCTTCAAAACTGGCCGCAAAAATCAGGCTATCTACCTTAAAATTCTGCACATGCTCTTTGACCACTAAAACAGGGGATTGGGAATGGCGAACGACCTTTTGGGTATAAGTGCCAATAAGATTGTTTATCCCAGAGGTCCCGTGGGAGCCCATTACTACAAAATCATATTCATGTTCGGCGATCTGCCGGTCTATTTCAGTTCTTCCTTTATCGAACAACAATACTGTATCCGATTTCAAACCTAATTTCTCCGCCTTGCCTTTTAGTGCGCCCAACGCTGTCTTGGCATGGGCTATCTGGGCCTTGGTCTCTGGATAAAGATCTTCTTTTTCCATTGGAAGCCTCACCCAATCAATTCCGGTTGACAAAATATGCATAAAATGAATTTCCGCTTGGGCCCTTTCAGCAATTGTCAGTCCAGCCTTTTCAGCTGCTTTGGCGCAGTCTGAAAAATCAGTTGGTATTAATATCTTTTTCATGATTAAACTTATTTTGAAGTCAAATTATGCTCAGCTCATCCATTTTTTTAAGCCCCCACAGGCCTCCACCAAAGCTCCAGCCTTTCCTTTTTTAATAAACTTCCTTCTTCAACTTATTTTAAGTTACCATTGGGCCAAAAGAAAAAAAATGAGATTGCTCTGACAATCTGATGATAGCTATCACCATTAAAATCGATCTGAAGAAAGCCTCCTCAACTGAAGTGCTATGCGCAGTACTTTAGAGAAATGCTTAAATTGTAACATGATCATAAGTCTTTCTAAATAAAATTGACTCACAACAAATCATTAAAATCTGACAGATTATGCAATTATTTTTTATTGGCGATATCCACGGTTGCTACCATACATTTTTGAAAATGCTAGAAAACTGGCTGCCAGAAAAAGAAATGCTTATTCAAGTGGGCGACCTTATTGACCGGGGAAACTATTCTCCAGAAGTCCTTGATTTGTTCCAACAATTAGAAATCGAGCATCCCCAAAAAATCATTTCCCTTCGTGGGAATCACGAGCAAATGATGATTGATTATTTGGATAATAAGCCCACAGGCAACAGCTGGATGTATAATGGAGGCAGCCAAACATTAAAGCAATTCGATGAGCGAAAAAAGGATTTGGAAGCAACTTTGGCCTGGATAAAGAGCCGTCCCCTAATATGGGAAAACGACCATATTCTGGCTTCTCATGCGGGCTTTTCCCATACTTCCGTTCCTTTGGATGTTCATCATAGGGAAGGCATACTTTGGAATCGCAGCCCATTAAAGGATATGGAAAAGACCCAGGTCATCGGCCACACCCCACTCCAAGAGGGAAAAGCCAGGTACACCGGGGCATCAAACTCCTGGAATATTGACACGGGGGCTTACAGGGGCTTTTGCCTTACAGGAATAAAACTTGATGAAAAGGGATGTTTTTTGGAGGAAATCAATATTCCTACAGTGGAACAGGATTATCAGCCGTAATCTCTATCTTTCTGCGCAGGGCCTTTTCCAGTACATTTCGGTGTCTCATGGATTCCCAAATTTCCAAATCTGGGTTTTCTTCCCCCTGAAGGAGAATTCTCAGTCGTTCCTCTTGAAGCTCGCAAACCAGTTTTTCTACCCATTGGTTTTTGGTTTTGTCCAAGCCTATGGCTATCCTCATGATTCCAGCCAAAAACCGGATCATGCGTTTTTGGATTTTGGAAAGGCGCTTAAATTGCTTTTGCTTTTTCTTGGGACCTTTCTTGCGGTGGTACCTGGCCAATAGCCCCAATAACATGATTTCCTCATTGGTAAATCCCCGCAATCGGGAATGGGCAATGATATATTGGGAATGTTTATGGTATTTGGGATAACCGATAAAATGACCTACTTCAAATATCATACAGGCAAACTCAAGAATTTCACGCTGTGTTTCATCCAAACCATGTTGCTCCTGAAGCTGGTCAAATAACTGCAATGCCAAATGGGCTACATGCTTTTTTTGTTCTACATCACTTTTATACCGCAAGGCCAAATGGGAAACACTCCTATGCCGTAAATCCCCCTCAGGATAAAGCAAATGCTTCTTCTTACTTACATTACTATCCAAATAATCCAAAATCAATCCTTCCCGGAGTGAGGCATCACAAAGGGTTATGGATTCCGCCTTGGCCATTTGAAGCAAGCGAACCAATAGCAAGCTTCCCAAATGAATGGCATCTACCCGATTACTACTGATGCCGGGAACTTTTTCTCTTTTATCGGGGCCCATTTTTAGCAGCTTCTTAGATAGCTTCTCCAGTTCCTTGGTGCTGACCACTTCGGCATTGACCGTACTGATGGAACTGCCTTTGGAGGCCAAGTGTGCGGCTTCCCCCAAGGTCCTGATTGTACCAGAGGTACCTATTACCCTTGTAAACCCTTCCTGTACTACCTCCTTCATAATATCCTCCGCTGCCAACTGTATATGTTTCTCCAAGTCGATCAGTCCCTGCGCATCAAGGGTATCTTTACCCCCAGCCATGTCCAATAAGCGCAGTACGCCGAGTTTAATACTCTTTTTAAAGAAAATATCCTCCTGATTCCCTACGGTGGCTTCAGTACTTCCTCCACCAATATCCAATACCAACACCTTCTCCTCCCCAAAGGCTATGGCCCTTCTCACGGCCAAAAATATCAGCCTCGCCTCTTCCTTGCCGGAAATCACTCGTGGAACTATCCCTGTCTCCTTGGACAACCTATCCAAAAACTCCCCGCCATTCTTGGCCTCCCGGGTAGCACTGGTCGCAGCGGTGATGATCTCTTCTACCCCAAACTGATCCGCCAATTGCACATACCTTTTGATCACCTCCAAGCCCCGGTCAAACGCATCTTGGGAAAGCTGGTTGGTAGCAAATACCCCAACACCCAACTTGACCATTTCTTTCTCATCAATCAGCACCTTGATGTTCTGCCTGGCAGTAACTTCCGCTATGACCAAATGAATGGAATTGGTACCTATATCTATCGCAGCTAAATTCATATATCTTTGGGCTTATGGTTAATCTTCTTTTCAATCCAAACTACAAACAATTAGGCATTTGACTTCCAGTCCGTATGAAAATGCAGGTCTTCAGGCTCACCCACCTTTCGGTATTTATGAGCACCGAAATAATCCCTTTGGGCCTGAATCAAATTGGCCGATGAATTGGCAGTGGTCAAGGCAAAGAAATAATTAATGGAAGCAGACATGACAGGCATAGCTATGCCGGCTTTTAGGGCTTCCCCTACCAGCTCTGCCAAATCTGCACTTCCTTTTTTAAAGGACTTTTCCAATTCAGGAGCGGTCAATAAACTGTCTGTTTGCTTAAAGACTTCCACCAATTCTTCCATCAAAGTAGACCTGATGATACAGCCTTGGGTCCAGTTCCTTGCAATTTCACTAAAGTCAAAATCCCATTTTTCCTTTTCTCCCACCTTCTTGATCAGGCTAAAGCCAATTTCATGGGTAATCAACCTGGTCATATCATAAGCACCTTTTAGGGTGTTAAGTACTTTCTCCTTGTCTATAGCAGTATATTCCCTTGGAAACCTCTGGGCAAGTGCCATCCTTTTTTCCTTTAGTGAGGAGATCACCCTGGTGGTTACGGCTGCAGTAAGAGGAGCATAAGGCACGCCATATTTAGAAGCCGTGCCTACTGACCAGCCACCGGTTCCCTTTTGCTCCGCTTGGTCCAGTATTTTATCCAAGAGTAATTCACCTTCTTCTTTATAGGCCAATATATCCATACTGATATCCAGCAAATAACTGCCCGAGCCGGACTTGGTCCAAGCCTTCCAGCTCTTAATGATCTCTTCAGGGGCCATTGCTAAACCATTTCTCATAAATGCATATAACTCTGACAAAGCCTGCATCTCGCCATATTCAATGCTATTATGGACCATTTTCACAAAATGTCCTGCTCCATCAGGGCCCACATAATGCATGCATGGCTTGCCATCCTTGTCTTTTGCAGCGATCTTCTCCATAAAAGGCTTTATCAATTCGTACCCCTCTTTTGATCCTCCCGGCATAAGGGCAGGGCCTTTTCTGGCTCCTTCCTGTCCTCCGGAAATGCCCATCGCCACATAGTGTATGCCTTGGCTCGCCAAATAACTCACCCTTTTATTACTATCCTCAAAGAAAGAATTGCCCCCATCTATAATGACATCTCCCTTGTCCACTACCCTCAGCAATCGGGCTATCTGCTGATCGATGATCTGCCCGGCAGGAATCATCATCAAGATCTTTCGCGGTTGGGCCAGGGACTCCACAAACTCATCCAATTTGTCAAAAGGCAGGATGCCCGAAACCTCTGGATGCGCATCCACCAATTTCTTGGCCACATCCTCCTCCACTCCTTCCAAGGTCCGGTTGTAGACAGAGACCTTGACCTTTTGCTCGGCCAGGTTAAGGGCAAGGCTGCTGCCCATTACCCCCATACCAATAATACCAAAGGAGGATACTGCCTTCTTATTCTCTAAATTGCTCATAATGTCTTTAACTATTTTTTCAGGTGTTTGTGAAATGTCAATTGATTGGGCATAGCGGGGAATTTCCAAGGTTTCCAGTTGGGACGCTAGCAGGCCAGTAGGCATATAATGACCTTGACGGCTTTCCATTCGCTCCTCGATTAAGCTGGCTTGGCCCCTTAGAAAAAACCAATCTACCAAGGTGCCATATTGTACCAAAATGCTTCTGTAAGCTTCCTTAAGGGCTGAACAGGCCAGGATCGCCCCGCCTTCTTTTTCCCAGTCTGACAACTTTACAGAAAGTGTCTCCAACCAAGGTTTCCTGTCCAGATCATTGAGGGGAATTCCCGCTCGCATCTTTTGAATATTCTCTTCAGGATGAAAATCATCGGCATCATAAAAGGGAAGTTTTAAGGCCTCACTTAGCATTTTCCCAACTGTAGTCTTTCCGCTTCCGGAAACCCCCATTAACAAAATTATCATGATTTAATTTATATAAATATTCTAGAAATATAATAAGAAAGAAATAGTTTTCAGGTTAAGATTTCTCTTCTTACACATTTGACAAAATTCAGCCTAAAAACTTTATAAGTCCTCAACAAATAGTGCCATTAAGTGTCAAAACATTATAAAAAAATGAAGTAAGCGCTAGTCCTAAAATCAGTTTAGCAAAAGGTTTTTGATACTTTGGTCCTTTATGACTTATTAATGGGTACTGATTTTTTTGTTAGATTAATCCCCCTATTATAGATCAATCCTTCCTTTGTTACTTTTTTGCTTCAGGTCAAAAAAGTAACCAAAAAACCCCGCCGCTGTGCATCTATTGGGCTAAAATTAAAGCCATCCCTCATGCAGGCAAACTCCTCTTGTTAAGCTCCCATTCACCTTAAAGTGCATCATTTCGTCAAACAGGCCTGCCTTTTTGCTTACCCACTTCTTTAATTTCTTAACGCCCAATACCTGCAAGGCGGATCTACTATGAGAGTTTATTTAACCCCTTGTGCTATTTAAAAACTGGCTACTCAAAAGAATATTTGCGGGGAGGTTGATCCGCCGTGGCGGAGGCCAGCGGTGGCCTTGAGGGTAGAAGCTTTAGCTGTGTCTTGATTTTTTGATTAATAAAGACTTCCTGAAATCTTATTTAATTCAAAATCCTTAAAAGTGGCCCTTGGGGCATCAAACACCTATATTCCTGACTCAAGACCAAGTCAAACCAAAATCATAAACCCGTCCTTTGGAGCATTCGGTTTTGAGACAGTTGATAAGGGCGTTAAAAAATGAGTTAGCTCGCAAAGTTGACAATCCCGGTCGACCGGGATCATTTTTAGCCTGAGGCAACTATTCAAATCAAATTGGAAATCTGAAACAATATCGATAATGAATTTGACCAAGCCTTAATTATTCAACTAAATCTCCCGGATTTACTATATTTGAAATTTTAGAGACAAAGAATAAACCAATTTATAATTATGCATCATCCTTTAAGAATTTTGGTGGTAGGTTGTGGAAATATGGGCGCCTCCCATGCCCAAGCATACCACCAATTGGACGGATTTGAGATTTGTGGCCTAGTGGCAAGAGGAAAAAGTAATCAGGAACTCAATGAGAAAATGGGCACAGACTACCCATTATACTCGGATTATTTTGAGGCCTTGGACAGCACAAAGCCTGATGCCGTTTGTATTGCCACTTATCCTGACACCCATGAGGAATATGCTTTGAAGGCCTTGGAAGCAGGCTGCCATATTTTTATAGAAAAGCCTTTAGCAGATACCGTTGCCGGTTCTGAGAGGATAGTCGCAGCAGCCAAAGAAGCCCATAAAAAAGTGGTGGTAGGCTATATCCTTAGGCATCACCCTTCCTGGATGAAGTTTACGGAGATCGCCCAGGGACTGGGACAGCCACTGGTGATGCGCATGAACCTCAACCAGCAAAGCCATGGCAGGATGTGGGATGTGCATAGAAACCTGATGAAAAGCCTTAGCCCCATCGTGGACTGCGGCGTACATTATATAGATGTGATGTGCCAGATGACCGGCTCCAAGCCAGTGAGGGTATCTGCCATCGGGGCAAGACTGACCGATGATATTCCAGAGGACAATTATAATTATGGACAATTACAAATCACCTTTGAAAACGGCTCGGTAGGCTGGTATGAAGCTGGCTGGGGACCAATGGTCAGCGAAACGGCCTTTTTTGTGAAGGATGTTTTTGGACCAAAGGGATCGGCCTCTATCGTGGCCAAGGAGGCCAGTGGGGCAGGCAAATCAGATTCTGTGGATGACCATACCAAAACAGAATCCATCCGCATCCACCATGCTGCCATTAATGCCAATAATGAATTTGTGAAAAAGGATGAATGGGTAGAAATGAAGGATGAACCCGGCCATCAGGAGCTTTGCGACCGGGAGCAGACCTATTTCCTTAAAGCCATCCAAGAGGACATCGACCTGTCTTCACATCTGGAGGACGCGGTCAATAGCTTAAAAGTAGCCTTTGCCTGTGATGAATCTGTGAAGACAGGGAAGATGGTGGAATTATAATATGACCTAATTATGACATATCATTTAACAAAACCCAAAAACAACCATTACCCTGTGCTGTTGCTATTACTTATAATATGCGCCATCATTAGCTGTAATCAAGCAGAACCGGATTATACCGCCGAACTAAATCGCCTTAAGCGTGAAGCTAAAGATTCATTATTGAATGATATCGTGGAGTTTAACGCTTACAAAGACCGGCCTGCATCTGACGGGCCTTATAATAGCAGCAACAACAGTACTTTTCTGCAGGACAATATCCCCTTATTTATATCTTCTGACAAAGACTTTACTGAAGTCTACAATTACCGTTGGTGGATGATTTCTAAACACTTACGCTCATGGAAAGACCCTGAGGAAAACAAGGACTATTGGGTTTTCACAGAATTCTTTGGATGGCCCGCCCATGGCAGTGTTAGCGGAGCGATATCTTGTCCGGCAGGGCATCAGTTTTATGACCTACGTTGGCTAAGAGACCCACAATATATGAAATCCTATATCGATTTTTATATGAAGGGATATGCCTCGAAACATGACCAACGTGAAGGGACCAATTTCCATAGCTACATTAAAAGGCCAGAAAGCCATCATTTTTCTAGTTGGATGATAGATGGTACAGAAGCATTTCTAAAAGTTCATCCTGATAATGCCTGGCGCGATGCTTTGCTTCCTTATATGGAAAAACACCAACAAGTATGGGATGAAAAATTCATGGTCCACAAAGAAGGTGCAAAAACAAATGGTTTATATAAGATTCTTGATCTATATGACGGCATGGAGTTTACTATTTCAGCAACCATGCCCCTTATAGAAAGTGATGGTCCCTATGCGATTTACACGGAACAAGATTGGAAGAAGTATTACCTCGGCTGGAATACCATTGGAAACCTCCAAGGGTCTGAACACACAAAAGCTTATCCCAAGGCTTTTGCCCATGGCTACCCTTTATTATACTTGGTTCGCCCATCCATCAACAGCTATTATTATGCAAACTTGCGCTCTTTGAGCCATCTTTATGGTTTAAAAGCCGATGAATCCGGTCAAGAATCAGATCTTTTAAAAAGCGAAAATTACCTAAAAAGGGCAGACTCATTGCAGCAGAAAGCACTTTCGGTACTTTGGGATGAGGAGGAACAGTTTTTCTATTCATATACCGCTGCCGATAATGCTTACGGGGTCAAGGACAAACGATCAAGGGTAAGAGAGTCTGTAGGCTATACGCCATGGTATTTTAATATGGTTCCCAAAGATGATAAAAAATACGATGCTGCTTGGGAAATGCTCTTTTCCCAAAATGGATTTTACAATGAAAAGGGCATGACCACTGCCGAAATACAGCATCCATTGTACAATGAAGAAGCCTATGCCTGGAACGGAAGAGGCTGGCCTTTTCAAAATTCCGTGGTCAATAAAGCCTATGCCAACTACCTGAAAAATTATAAAAAAGAAATCACGGAATCCGACAAAGAGCAACTTTATGACCTGATAAAAAAGCTGGTGGATATGCATGGAGAAGAGCGAAATATAGGAGAATGGTACATCCCTAGCAATGGGGAACAATTTGGTGGAGTCAAGGATTACTTCCATTCCACATTTCCCGATATGTTGATTGAAGATTTACTGGGCTTTAAAGCCACGCACAAAGATGAATTTTCGCTGCAAACGCTTCTACCAAATGACCAATGGGATTACTTTTATTTGGGCAATATCAGGTACCATGGACACGATATTGATATTGTATGGAAAGAGGATTGGAGTCCTGATATTGAAGGGAGTCAAAGTAAACTCTGTATTTGGGTTGACCATCAATTGGTATCAAAAAGTAATTCATTAAATGAAAAGATTTCAATAAACCTCAATCAATAGGGAGAGGGTATTTAATATGTTAAAGGGAGCTGCTCAACTGTTAATGTTTTAAATTAACAGTTGAGCAGGCATTGCATACAAAACAGCCTATAGTCAATCCATGGTCGGGGTAATTCCCACAACATAGGTGTAGTCTGAGACTACACCTTCCTATCCATGGAATTTGCAATTCCCCGTTTAGGAAGAGTCAAGAATGGGCAAATCGGAGCCATGCTCCACCACCTCCGTTTGATACAAACCTAATCGATAACATAGCCTGACGTATTTTATCCCCCTCTAAGCCCTTTTCCTTACTAACTCCCTTTCCTTCCATTCTGTGGGGGACATGCCTTCAAATTGCTTGAAGACCCTGGAAAAATAGTTCACGCTGCTAAAGCCACTTTCAAAACAGGCTTCGGTGATATTGCTGCCCTTCCAGAGAATTTGCTTCTTGGCCAGCTCCAGCCTTTCCCTATTGACAAACCTTACGGGAGTTTCTCCCAATTCCCTTTGGAAAGCCCTAAAAAACTGGGCCCTGGAAAGACAGGCCTGACTGGCCAAGCCATCAACATCCAGGTTTTGCTGTAAGTTTTGACGGATAAATCGGACCACATGGGCCAACCTATTTCTGGTGCTGAGCTTATTGACATTTTGCAATAAATAATGCCTAGCCTGTGTCTGCATCAAACTGGCGATCAACTCCCGAGTGGTATTGGAGGCCTTCATTTGCTTTCCAAAGCCATTGTCCACCATCACCCTGATCAGGCTATTGAGGTTTTCCTGAACCAGCTGGTTGTTCATCAACAAAAAATTATCCTTACTCCAAGACCACTTTTCCTCATCGACTTTGGGAAAATGTTCATTGAGCCAAGCCATGGTTTCCTGCACGAATCCCTCACTGATTTCCAGTGCCAAACATTGGGTGGGATCATTATAGCTGGCCTCAGGAAAATCGATATACATCAGTTCCGAAGCAGGCATGACGATGGATTGGCCGGGCAAAAATTCAAAGCCATCCTGGGATTTCAGGTGCATGATTTTCTTGCCCTGAATCATACTTACGATAACAGGATTATCAAATTGGAGATCAAAACTATGGGCCAATCTGCTGGTTTCATAGACATTTAGCACGGCATGATCTGCCTGATGGGCAGTCCTGTGCTCCACTTCAGATTTTGGGGTGCTGAAGATCTTGTATTTCTCCTTTAAATTGATGGCATCCAGCATTTAAACTTCTTTTGAGCTTATGGTTTTTGCTCAATTAAATTAGTCAAAAAGGGACGATCATCCAAAGCTTTGCGCAAAATGAGATTATTGTGCTAGTCAATGAAACTATCCTGAAAAACTTTTCATTGATTCTTTCACAAATTAGCTGCTGTACAAAAACCCAAAATGATATGACCACTATCGCACAAGAAAGGCCAGCTAGCCAGTTGGCGCGACCAGAATTTAAACCCCACTATGACAATTTCATCGGCGGCAAATTTGTGGCCCCGGTGGGAGGAGAATATTTTGAAGTCATCAGCCCCGTAGATGGGAAAGCATTCACCAAAGTGGCAAGGAGCAAGGCTGCCGATATTGAATTGGCCTTGGATGCAGCCCATAAAGCTTTCCCAAAATGGAGCACATCCTCAGCAACAGAAAGGAGCAATGTCATGCTCAAGATTGCTGATAGAATAGAAAATAAACTGGAATATCTAGCAGCCGTAGAAACCATTGATAATGGTAAACCAGTGAGAGAGACCATCAATGCTGACCTGGCGTTGGTGGTCGATCATTTTAGGTACTTTGCAGGTGTGATCAGGGCGGAAGAAGGTTCAGTGGCGGAATTGGACGCCTTCACGGTATCCATGAATATTAAAGAACCCTTGGGAGTCGTCGGCCAGATCATTCCATGGAATTTTCCCCTATTGATGGCGACTTGGAAAATTGCTCCGGCCATGGCAGCAGGCTGCTGCACCGTCGTTAAACCTGCCGAGCAAACCCCGGCCTCCATTATGGTCCTCATGGAATTGATCGGCGACTTGATCCCTGACGGGGTGGTGAATATCGTCAACGGTTTTGGCCCGGAAGCCGGAAAGCCATTGGCGCAATCACCAAGGGTGGCCAAGGTGGCCTTTACCGGTGAAACTACCACAGGGAGATTAATCATGCAATATGCCTCCGAGAACCTCAATCCGGTCACCATGGAGTTGGGCGGCAAATCCCCCAATGTCTTCTTCCCATCCGTGATGGATGAAGATGATGAATTTTTAGACAAATGTATAGAAGGTGCCGTGATGTTTGCCCTCAACCAAGGAGAAGTTTGCACCTGCCCTAGCCGTATTCTCGTCCATGAAAAAATTTACGATGCCTTTATGGAGAAGGTCATCGCTAGAGCCGAGGCTATTCAAATGGGCCATCCTTTGGACAAAAACACCATGATGGGTGCCCAAGCTTCCAAAGACCAGTTTGAAAAGATCCTTAGCTATATTGATATAGGCAAGCAGGAAGGTGCCGAGGTCCTGACCGGAGGTAAAGCGGCCAGCTTAAATAGCGGTTTGGAAAATGGCTATTATATCCAACCTACCCTTTTGGGAGGGCATAATAAAATGCGGGTTTTCCAGGAAGAAATATTCGGACCGGTAAGTTCCGTCACCACCTTTAAGAATGTGGAAGATGCCATTGAAATTTCCAATGACACCTTGTATGGCTTGGGAGCGGGTGTATGGACCAGAAATGCCCATGAAGCCTATCAGGTTCCTCGAGCTATCAAAGCAGGTAGAGTTTGGGTCAACTGCTATCATGCCTATCCAGCACATGCACCTTTTGGGGGCTATAAAAAATCTGGTTTCGGTAGGGAAACGCACCTGATGATGCTTAACCATTATCGCCAGAACAAGAATATGCTGATCTCTTATGATAAAAATAAACTAGGATTCTTCTAGGAGTATTGTTTGGGTAATAAGGGAGCTGAGTGGATGCAGCTCCCTTTGTTTTCATCAAAACAAGCAATTATGGCTTATCAAAGACTAGGAATTAGCGATGCAGCAAAATCATTAATAGACCAACTAAAAACTGACCATGGCCCCTTGATGTTTCATCAAAGCGGGGGTTGCTGTGATGGTTCCAGCCCCATGTGCTATGCCAAGGGAGAATTCAAGACAGGAGCTTCAGATGTCTGGATGGGCAATGTGCATGGTTGTGATTTCTTCATGTCCAAGGACCAGTTTGAATACTGGAAACACACCCATCTGACCTTGGATGTCACCGATGGCCGAGGGGCCAGTTTCTCCCTAGAAATCCCCTATGGCAAAAGATTTATGATCCGCAGCCGAATGCTCACTGAAGAAGAGCTAGCCGATCTGGAACCAGTTAAAAGTGGGGAATTATAGATTACTGAAAAAAGCCAAGCCCAAATCAATATATGATTCAAACTTGGCTTTTTTATTTATTTAAGTGAACTACAATTGAATTTTGTCTCCAATCTCATGTCTCAGGTCTCATGTCCATCCTCAATCCACCAACCTGATCACATAACTGTATTCAAATTGCTTATCAGTCAAGAGGTATTCTCTATGAGGATATTGTCCCCAGCTATTGTCTCCGCCCAATCCACGTTGTTTCCAGTCGATATGTAAGAAAACTGAATTATGCGTTTTGATATCTGTAGGATGTTGTTGTTTTTTATTCAAGCCTGGATCCAAATCCTCCGCATTCACATCCAAAGCACTTACACTCAATGGCTGTAAACCCTGGATCTGCACACCCTGACCTTGATCATTTCTTAATTCCAACCATCTCACATCGGTTTTATTTCCTGACTCTTGTGGCCTGATATACTCCCAATGGAACTGGTTGGCCACTTTATCTTCATAATGCCCCACAAAAGAGGAATGCTTTCTATCACTATAATTTTCCCATGGGCCACGGCCATAGTAGGAGAAGTTGTCATTTCTACCCGGCAATTGCATGCGCATACCATACCTTGGCAATTCCGGCAATTCCCTGCCTTCCAAATCCAAAGCAGCTGTTACCTTTACGGATCCATCTTTTTGGATAAGGTACTCCACGGTATAAGGCGCAGCAATATTGGTCAGATTATATTTCACCGTTATTGGTAAGCCTGCTGAAGCCTCCTCACCCAAAAGCACTTTCTCCACTTTTTGACCTATATGGGCAGATCGCCAAACACCCAATCTGGAAGGCATATGGTTACCAAAGTCATTGTCTGTGGGAGCTCTCCAAAAATAAGGACTTGGAAAATCCCTGATCAGCCAAGGTTCACCATCCTTCAAGGTATATTTTCTGAACCTACCTCTTTTAAGGTCAAATTCCCCTAGCACTTTGTTGGTAGAGAATTTCAAGATTTCTCCATCTTTTTCCCATTTAAGGTCTCCGGAAGGAGATGTAATATGATCAAAATAGAAATCTTCATTAAAGGCAAATTGCTCCCTGGCTACTTCGTGTCCGCTTGGAATCAAAGGACTGGATTTTTTGGTATAAGCATATACATTCAAGAAAGTTTCTACTTCACCCAACTCAGGTAAATCCAACTGAACCGTCTTTTTGCCATGAGGGGCCAACTCCACCTCGAATTCACCTGTTTCTACCACTTCACCATTTTCCAGCCATTCCCATTTGAAGGCATATTCCTCCAAATTGGTAAAATCAAATAAATTTTCAATTTCAATCTGTCCATCCTCTGTTCTTTCAAAAAGGATGTTCTGATAAACTTTCTTCACTTCATTCAAGCCTGGATGTGGTCTTCTATCTGCTGTCACCAAGCCATTGGCACAGAAGTTTTCCTGATTTACCAAGAAATAACCACCCAAATCACCTCCATAGGCCCAGAATTCGTTGCCATTATCATCTTCTGTCAGGATTCCCTGATCTACCCAATCCCATATAAATCCACCTTGCATCTGCTTGCTGCTCATGATAATATCCCAGTACTCCTGAAAATTACCGGTACTGTTGCCCATGGCATGGGCATATTCACACATGATATAAGGTCTTGTTTTGTCCGTTGCCTCTGCATAACGCTTCATATTGTTGATGCTGGGATACATTGGCGCTACGATATCCGTGTTTTCATTTTCACCTGCTTGCTCAAACTGAACCAGCCTCGATTCGTCACGCTCTTTCATCCAATTATAGGCCTCATAAAACACCGGTCCATTGCCACACTCATTCCCCATGGACCAAATGATCACAGAAGGGTGGTTTTTGTCTCTTTCCACTAATCTATGAATCCTGTCCATATGTGCCGGAGCCCACTCTTCTCGGTATGCAGGGTGTCGCTCTTTATTAAACCATCCTTGCCACTCAGCCCCCATTCCATGCGTTTCGATATTCGCTTCATCCACTACATATAGCCCATATTCATCACATAAGGCATACCATTCGGAAGCATGTGGATAGTGGCTCATTCGCACAGCATTAAAGTTATTCTGCTTCATCAGCTGAATATCTTTCAGCATGATTTCACGATCAGGAACATGACCTTTGGTCTCGTGATGTTCATGCCTGTTGACTCCTTTGACCAAGACTGATTTGCCATTGACCATCAACTGGGCATCTTTGATTTCTACGGTACGGAAACCTGTTTTTTGGCTAATAGCAGCTAGGGTTTTCCCTTGACTATCTGTCAGCTTAATCATATACCTGTACAAGTTAGGATGCTCTGCACTCCATTGCTTTACATTCCTGATCGTACTGGAAAAATTCACTTCCTGTGCAAAATCATTAATTGATTTTTCCTCTTCAAACACTACCTTACCATTAGCATCCATCAGCTCAAACTTGAGCTTAGCTGAAGAAATATCATTGTCCTCAAATGCCCTCAGATTAACCGCAGCATCTAATTTACCATGTCTATATCTTTCGTCTAGGCCACTTTTTACAAAATAATCCCAGATGGTCAACTTAGGAACTGCCTGAAGGAATACCGTTCGTTCTATCCCACTCAATCTCCAGAAATCCTGGTCCTCCAAATAACTGCCATCATGCCACCTGAATACCTGTACCGCCAAGGTATTTTCACCCGCTTGAAGGTAGTCGGTAATAATGAACTCAGCTGGGGTTTTGGCCGCTTTGGTCATGCCCACTTCCTTCCCATTCAGATAGACCTTGGCATAACCAGATATAGATCCGAAGTTCAGGATCACCTCTTTTCCATCCCAGTTCGTAGGAATGGTAAAGCTGCGCCTGTAAGTTCCTACAGGGTTATATTCGTTGTCCACATAGGGTGGATTTGCAGGAAAAGGATAGGTTACATTGGTATAGATAGGAATATCATATCCTTCCAATTCCCAATTGGAAGGCACCTTGATCTGATCCCAATGTTGATCATTGAAATCAAGCTCATAAAAGTCTGTTGGGCGATCTTGGGGGCGCTTCACCAAGGAAAATTTCCAAAGGCCATCCAAGCTTTCATAAGTCTCATTGGTTTCCTTATTTCCCTCAACGGCCTTTTCCTCGGTTAGGTAGGTAATAAAAAAAGTCCTGGCGGCCTCTTTGTTGCGATCCAGAACACCTGGATTCTCCCATTCATTCTGGCCTGATTGGGCAAAAAGAGGCGCACAATATGCCACCATCATCAGCCCCATTATCAAGTGTTTTGCTAATTGCATGTTTAATTTATGTTCTGTTGAATTGTATTATTCTTGAATTCTAGTACTGAATTTATGATAAAAAAAGCAAGGGCTTAAGATATAGACTAAAAAGACATAAGACGGCTAAAGAGCATATCTATGTCATAGCCATTATTCTTTTATCCATCTACTTTCATATTGATACTTTCGCCTCATTCCATGGTACCTTTAATACCTTCTACTGTCGGCTCCACTCGTATTATCTTACCATCCTTATCAAAAGTCAGCTTATCGATGCATACCTCTCTATGGTATCCGGCGGCCCTACCCATTTTAATTCCATGAGGCCGGGTAAATCGATGGTATACGATATACCATTCGTCCTTGCCAGGTATTTGAATTACGGAATTATGACCTGTTCCATAAATCCCTTTTTCAGGTTCCTTAGCTATAACCATATTGTCTTCAGGAATGGTCAGTGGCCCCATCGGTGAATCAGCAAAAGCATACCGCACACGATAATCCTCATCCCGGGTGTCATTTTCTGACCAAAGGAAATAATACTTCCCTTCTCTAAAAAACACCTCTGTACCTTCTCGGAAAGTACCGTCTTTAGGGGTCAAGAGCTTCAATTTACTTTTGTCAAAGCTGACCATATCATCATTTAAAGGAACGGCGGCCAAATAGCCATTACCCCAATAAAGATAATCCTTCCCTGTCTGAGGGTCAGTAAACACATCCGGATCGATTTCCTGTCCACCGCGTACGCCCTCAGGTCTAAAGTCTACCAATGGCTTGCCTGAATCCACAAATGGCCCTGCAGGATCATCTGCAACCGCTACGCCCACCTTTTGGCCAGCGGTGAAATAATAGAAATATTTATACGCTCCATTGATCTTCTTCTCAATGGCACAGGGTGCCCAAGCATTTCTACTCGTCCAATCCACATCTTTTTTCAAATCCAAAATCACTCCATCATCCTTCCAGTTCACTAGATCTTCAGAGGAAAATGATTTAAAATATGTACCCGACCAACCTGTAAATCCATCACTGGTGGGATAAAGATGGAATTTACCGGTTTTCTCAGAGTAGATAATCTCAGGATCAGCATAATATCCCTTAAGCACAGGGTTGTGGTCTTTTCTTGCTGTTACTTGAAATACTTTCTCGGTACCATCAGGAAGTGTCAAAATATAATCCACTGGTCCACTGCTAAAATCCTGAGGACCTTCAGGGCTGATCTGAAAACCAGCAAAAAGCTCAAACTGTGGATTTACCTTTTCCAGTGCCACATCATACTTGACCGGCAAATAAATACTGCCAATGTCCTGATCGAGCATGACATTGTTTCCATCAATTTGTTCCTTATTGGTACTGATAATCCAATTTTGTTCATCAATACCAAAAGCGTCTACCAAACGTGTCACTTCATCCTGTGTGATGGGCAACACTGTTCCATGTCTAGGATGGAAATTCATGCTCACTTGATCATCAATAATACTGAAGTTCTCCAAGTCGGTGCTTTCGGTAAATTGATAGGCCCCCTTCATATAAACATCGTACATCAGGATATACTTTTCGCTGTCATTCAACTTAAAAATCCCGGAACCTTCCACAGCTTCATTGGTTTGCTGCAAGTATTTATCTTGCATCACATACCCTTCTGTCAATTGATCGGAAACCGCTTTCTTAATCCCATTCCCATGACCTTCAGTTTTAAAGAACAAATGGTATTTGCCATTATGATGGATGATGTCACCATCTATACAAGACTTTTCTTCTGGATGAAAAAACAATTGTTTAGGTACTGATTCCAATCCAGTAAAATCTTCATTGGCGTATGCATAATAAATGATATCGGCCCCGCCTTCCTGTAACATAGAAAAATAAACCATGTATTTACCCACGGTTGGGTCATAAATAGTTTGAGGAGCCCATACCCGCTTAACATCTCCAAATTCTTCTGGAAACAAATCAGGAATATGAACAGTGTTATGGGTCCAATTCACCAAGTCCTTGGACTTTAAGAATACCATACCCTGATTGGTCCATCCATCTTCAGGAACGTACAGGTCTGTCAAAACCATATAAAACATTCCATCCTCGCCCCTAAGGATATGAGGGTCTCTAACTCCTCCTCTGAGGCTAATACTATCTGCACTGATTATAGGCTGATTATTGTTTAGCGCCCTATAATTAAATCCATCCTTACTAATGGCATAATGCACGGATTCCTCTCCCGGTCCATTACCAGTAAAATACGCAAATAGATAAGCCTCGGGGGCTTGGCTTTGGGGCTTGCAGCTTATGAGCAATAGTGACACCATCGCTAGCAAGCCAGATAGGTTAAACAGGTTTTTCATACTATGGAAAACGCTAATTGACGTCGATATATTTAATTGTTTTTTTAACACTTAAATATATGCAAAAATATATCCTAAGGCCAGTGAATCCTTGTTCATTTATATTATGCATATATTTTAGTCTAACGATTAAACCCGGATTATGCCTTAGTAATCGTAGTGAGGGCTGAAAATGCAAGAAAATCAGGCTGTTTGGAGACTGAGGCATAGCACCGCTATGGTGAAGTCGAAAACAGCAGCAAAGCGTCTGATTTTAAAGCATTTTCAGTCCGTAATAGATAAGCTAATGCATATTTCGGGTTAAAGTAGGATTATTTATTAAGATACCTCAGCATGGCCTCTACCAAATAATAATCACCATAGGTCAATGGCACATCGATCTCTGAATTTTCCGGAATATGTCCCACACCATGTTTCAATAAGAAGCCGCCATTGGTTCCTTTAGCTGCTATATACTCATCAGTGGTCAGTGTTGTCAGCATTTGCTGGGCATTGTCATTATATTTTTCAGCCAATTCTCCATCTACATAATCTGACAGTTCCAATAAAGCAGCCGCCATAATTGCTCCTGCTGAAGAATCCCTTAACTCATCTGGAATCTTTGGGGCATCAAAATCCCAGTAAGGAACTTTATCCGCTGGCATATTAGGGTGGTCTAATATAAACTTGGCTATTGCCTTGGCCTGATCCAGGTATTTCTGTTCTTTAGTTGCCCTGTACATCACGGCATAACCATACAATCCCCATGCTTGACCTCTAGCCCAAGCTGATTCATCCGCATATCCTTGAGCAGTTCGTTTCCTGTTTACCTCTCCCGTCTCGGGATCATAATTGATCACATGATAAGAGCTATAATCCTCTCTAAAATGATTTTTGATGGTCGTGTCCGCATGTTTTACCGCGATATCATAATAGGTAGAATCCCCTGTAGCTTCAGTAGCCCAAAACAATAACTCAAGGTTCATCATATTATCAATGATCACCAAAAAGTCTCCTTCTTTGGAATCCCAGCTTTTGATGGCGCCCACCTTTTCACTGAACCTGCTGGCAAGGGATTGGGCACTTTGGATCATGATCTCCTTGTATGCTGGTTTAGGATCCAATCTATAAGCATTTCCAAAGCTACAATACATCATAAATCCAAGATCATGGGTACTGGTATTGAATTGCTCCTTTTCCAATAAGCCCAAGGATCTAATGGCCTCATTTTTCAGTACTTCATCTTTTTCGTATTCATCCAAGTACAAAAGGGTTCCTGGATAAAATCCACTGCACCACCAACCTGATCCACTCCCTTCGAACTTGTCCGACTTAGCATGGTAAGTTTTCGGGAATTTACCTTCTGGAAGCAAGTCCATCATGTGTTTATATTGCTCATTTGCCCTGCTTAAACTTTTACTGATTTGAGCATTCAATACCTCCTTATCCGTTGAGGAAGTCATTTCCTTCTCATTACCATTATTACTCTGTCCACAGGCTCCCAACAGCATTCCTGCTGATAGCATTAGACCATAAAAACCCTTCTTCATTTTGGTTATCTTAATTTGATTAATTCTTATCACTTTACTTCCAATATTTTCACAGGACTGGTAATTCCTTCCGCCAAACCTTCACCATCCTTTTGTTCTACTTTCTGGACAAAAAGATGAAGTTGCTGCTTTTCTTTCCACAATTCAATATCATAGGAAGGCTCCCATTGACCAACACTGTCTTTAGTCAAATCCACTATTTCCCATTTGATATCTTCCAATGATTCTGTCAAAGCCATGGACACTTTATTTCCTCTTTCCTCATCTCTGAAAAGCAAGTAAAGACGGCTGCTACTTCCCTTATTATCCACCAAAACCTGAGGGCGGGAAATAGGAATACGCTTGGTTCCTCCCCCTCCCAACTGAAAGGTAGAAGCCCTAAAGTCAGGACTGATTCTTTCCCAATCTTGCCCTTGTTTGAAAATTATCTGGTACTGTGTTTTCCCGTTTTCATTCCAATAGGAAGCAATAAATGGCGAGCCATTATCATCGGCATATATCGCTGTTTGATTGATCAAGCTACTATTTTGCGGGATTTTCCAGGCATACTCTGCCTTTTCCAAGTTGATAGGCAAGTCATATTGTTCACCAGTTGACTTCTGCCAGGTCATCCCGCCATCTACAGATTTGGCATAGGCCAAATCATGATTGGTGGACACATCCCATGTTTCTCTCCATACCCAAGACAGGTGAATGGTGCCATTGGTATCCACATAAGCTTGCCAATATGCATTTCTCGCATCCTCCCCATCAATCAAATTATCGTGGAGCTGTCTCCACTTTTTGGATTGTACATCATATCGGTTCATCACCAGGTTACCCCTGCCTGATTCTCCTGAACGGTAAAAAAATAATAGGTCTCCGTTAGGCAGATTATGAAATTCGGGATAGGTTACATCTTTTTCAGATTCTCCAGTCATTGATTCCATTTCCCCTAATTCCAAGCTCAAAGGATACTTGCTTCTGGCATAGCGCAAGGGGTTATTATGATGGTCCCAGCTTACATGGAGAAAACCTTCCCCATCCACTGCAATGCTGATGGTATTATGGGCATCTGCAGTATTACCGGTATAGGCTGTTTTGTTTATTTCCCATTCATCGCTGCCCAAGTTTCTCTTGCCCAGCACTAAGTGACTGTCGGGATCGTAGTAAGCAATAAACTGGGTTTGCTTATAAGTCGTGATAGAATTTCGACGAAAAATAACTGCATTGATGGAATTATTGGCCCAGCCCTCTCCTACTTCAGTTTGTTCTATCTTTGAGCCTAAAGGCTTGGTTCCAGAGCAGGCTGACAAAAGCCCCATCATTAGCCCTAAGGCAAAAATACATTTAGTTATTCTCATCAATTCCTTACTATTCTATATCATTATGGGATTTGGACCTAGATACCATCTACCCAGGTCCAAATCTTGAGCTTTGTAAATTAAACTTTAGTATAATGCATGATCTCGAGTAGCATCTCCCCCACTCCAAATACGTTTTTGGGTCCAAGGCTCATTTGGATCAGCCCAAAATGGCGCATCCTTATCTAATCCCAATACTAAAAAGACCTCGGAGCACAGGTACAAGCTTCCTGTTGAAATATAAGGCTCGGCCACCTCTGGCTGATGTCCATAAAATCCTAAAGTCAACCAGCCATCTTTATCAAACATATCCTTGGCTTCCATATGTCTGGCAATAATGGCATGAAAAGCTGCTCTTACTTGTGATGGCTTTACCTTTTCTGGAAGTTCTTGCCAAAGGGCGATCTGGGACAAACTTTGGAATGCACCAAAACGGTAGGCCATAGACCTGCCCACTACTGGATAGGTTCCCTCTGGAGATATTAAGCGTTCCTGAATAGCAGCATATCGCTGGGCTCGCTTCAGGAATACTTCCATATTTTTCCCCATACCATGCTTCTTCTCTTGCAATACCTTGGTGATATCAAGTAGCATTGGCTGGATCACAAAACTGTTATAATAATCAAAATGGAAATCAGCACCATCTCCATACACCCCATCTCCCACATACCATTCTTTGTGTTTATTAATGGCATATGACATTCTCATCTCGTCAGCTTCCCCTTCAAATTTCAGCAAAGCCGCTTCAACAGTGGCAGAGAATAACAACCAATTATTATAAAATGGATTGATCTCCCTGGATGATTTAAGGGCAGCAATTACATTTTGTTGGGTTTCTGGACTCAAACGCTCCCAAAGTTGCGTTGGGGCTCTTAATAGTCCTTGCGCAAAAAATGCCGCATCCACCACTGGCTGACTTCCCTTATTAAAGTTCATAAAATCAGGAGCATCCGGGTCAGTGGCATTATGAATAGATTTTAAGGTCAATTGAATATACTTTTCCCTCAACTTTCCTTCCTCTGTATCATCCGGACCAAGTTCCAGCCAAGGAGCCATTCCAGAAATCAAACGACCAAAAGCCTCCAAGTAAGTGACTTGGTCCCTTCCACCATAAGCATCTGGTGTCACCTCCACAGGCATATTGGTTTTCAATGTATTCTCACTCAAATTAACCAAAACAGGATCTGCAATCTTGGTCAAAACCTCGATATAGTATTCTCTGGATTTCTCCCCTTCTGAAGCTTTGGGATTTGCCATAACTACAGTAGAGAACATTCCAAGCAATAGAAAAAAGGCCAGTGACTTGATTGTGCAATAATTGTACTTCATTATTTTTTATTTTTTATGGAATTAAATTCCCTCAAATATACACTTCATTTCAAGAGATCAAGGTCACCAGGCCTAATGCCTACTTGATTTTTGATAAACCCTGACATAGTCTACCCAATATTCCTTTGGAAAATCAGTTTGGGAGGGATCACCCCCATTCCCACCAATTGCCAGATTAAGCAAGATATAATGGGGCTGATGAAATGGGTTATAACCATCAGGGTTGAGGGTGTTTTTTAAGTCTATTTCATTTAATAGTTCATCATCAAGGAATAACTTGATATGATCCTCGCTCCAGTCCATTTTCCAAACATGAAATTTGTTTGGCCATTCGGGATCCTTCTCTAAAAACTGGCTGAAAGGAATTTTCTGTTCATCCCATTCTGCAGCATATCGCCCACCGGCCTTCTTCCAGGCAGCGTTAGCCAAAATGGTTGCCTGACCATTGACACGGTAGTATTCCATGATATCCACTTCGCCATTGGCCGGCCAGCCTTTGGAAATCCCCAAGGTCCAGATAGCTGGCCACATTCCCAGGGCAGTATCAATCTTCGCCCGAACCTCTATCAGGCCAAATTTGAACTCCTTTTTTCCTCGGGTATTGATACTGGCAGAACTGTAATGCGCATATTCCTGGTTCTTTCTCCAATCATCGCTACCTGCCTCATAACGTTCATTCTTGACCTCTTCTCTTTTTCCTTCAATGACCAAAAAGCCATTGCCCACATTGGCATTTTCTTCTCGATAATACTGTAATTCATGGTTTCTTACCAATCCCTTTTCATAAGACCAATAAGCCTCATTGGGCTTGCCATCCTCATCAAACTCCTCCTGCCAGACCAATTCATAACCGGGATATCCCGAATTATCAGCCTCTGAACTTTCTTTGCTTTCACCATTTGAACAAGCGCCTAAACTTATCACCAATGGGCAGCACAGCAACTGGGCTAAGCGATTCCTATTAATCATATTCCTATTTATCTTTTTTGGCCAAATCCATAATTTGAATATCCTTGAACATTACACCTTGTCCTTCAGACTGCAAACCGATATAACCTGCTGTCAACATCTTCCCATCCACCTTTAATTCAGGATCAAAGCGGTTGGCCACTCCTCCACCAATTTGTGGCTTGGTGTATTGTAAAACGGTATCTCCATTCACCATATGGATGACCAAGGAATCCTCATAAACTATCAAATCCGCTTGGACCCATTCATCCCATTGGTAGGTCTGAGAGGTGGAATTGATACAATGACGGGGATCCATTTCTCCCTCAAAATAAACCTCTGTTCCTGGAGAACACATATTTCCTGTGGGCCTGGGCACTCCTTCTTTAGCTTCGGCCAACATTTGATATTCTACAGAGATAGGCCAATCCTGCTCTTTCAATTGACTTTCGGGAGACTGGGAATGGAACATTACACCACTGTTTCTATAGGTATAGCTAGGAGCATCTTCCAGCCATTCATCCGTAAAACGGTATTTCCACTTCAAGTGAAAGGAGGAAAATGGTTCTTTATAAAAAAGGTGACCATACCGCTCGTCAAAACCTTCATCATAGCCATCATATTTTACTAAGATAGCTCCATCCTGCACCCTAAATGTTTCCCTGTAATTTTCTCCTGATTCATGGTGGTGGATTTTAGGTATCCAGCCATTCAGGTCCTTGCCATTGAAGAGTGTTTGCCATTCTTCTTGGGGCTGTTCTTGATCTTTGTTCTTTGAACTACCGGTATTACAACTTACACAGAGGATCAAAGCAAGGAATGCAGCATGTCTTAGTTTTAACATATTCTTATTATTCTAGCGTAATAAATTTCAGATAATCTCGAAAATACAATTAATTGTTTAATCTCGATTGAATTATTACACTAATAGCTTTGCTGTTTTTTAAATAAAAAGCAGTTCCCCGCAAACCTAGATTTAGCAGGAAACTGCCACCCCTTAATATCTAATGTTGTGTAAAATCAAATGCCCGGATATTGCAATATCTTCCAGGAGAACCGTCAGGCTGGGTAGTAAGGTATCCAACCGAAATTTGGACAGGGCCTTCTTCAATTTCAAAATCAACCTTTAACTCTCCTAAAGCTTTCCCAGCAATTATTTGAGTGTAGCCAATCGCCGAATCCAAGTTTTCTACATCAGGAAGTTCATCACCTAGAACCACTACCAGATAAGCGTCATCATTTTCAGTTAAATTGGTATCCCTAAGGTCCTTTATTTTAAAAGTAAAACTCCCTACAGGAACATCAAAAGTCTGATATATCTTACCATTATTTACTGCAGGAGCTCCCCAACCAGATTCCAAGTTAAAAATGTTGTTGTTCCATTCATCCCAGCCACCATATCCACCATGAATTTTGGCATTATCATTTGTTGTCCAGTGAGCAAGATTGCCCCACCTTCCACTTCTTGCCTCAGCTTCAAACGGTACCTGCATATTCCTCATATAAGTCACCTTAGGTATATTAGTACTATAAACTGTACTAAAAGTATCCATACTATAGGCCTCTGGACGATAAAAGGTTCTTACTTTGAAAGCCTCACCAACTGAATAGTTTTCCAAAACTACTTCTTCAGTATCCAGTGGCACCTTAACAATATGTTCTGCACCCGCAGCATCAATATACGCTACTTCGGAGTAAAGGGCTCCCGATGTATCATCGATTTCACCAAATACCAATTTGGTGTTGGAATCCCAAACCGTTAGATTAGAAGTAGCAATAGGTCTATGATTTAATGCTGTTCTATACCGCTCTCCATAAGCAGATCCAGTAGCATATACTGGTACCGACTCATTACCTTCATTGTCGATAGTGACTACTTCGAATGTGAAATTGTTTTCTTCTAAGTCTTCTACAATATGCTTTAATGTATCGACTCCTGAAGTTCTATTAATAGGAACGGTAATAGACTCTGCTCCGGCATTCCAGCTTATTCGTGCCTGCTCAATCTTAGGATCTGCTTTAAACAGTCCCCAAACCATCACCCTATGATCCCCTCCGATAATGGTCAAGGAATCTATCTTTCCACTATAGGTTTTTTCACCGTCAGGGATAAAGTCTTTATAGGCATCCATCTCTGTACATGACCACCAAGTCATGGACAAAAAGGATAAACCAAGGATATATTTATTTATATTCTTATTCATTTTATTTCTCTTTTTGATGGAACAAATCATCTAGGGTCTCCATAAACCTGAACTTCACCTATGGCCATATATGAACTCCCTCCCCAGTTTTTGGTGGACCGAATTCTCAAATACCGAACCTTGGGCACATCAATGTCAAACTCCCAGTTATGTCCTTCTACTGCTACCCTATAATCTTCATCACTTTGCTGTCCAAAAGGCAATCCAGAAGGCTTAGTAGCAGTATAAGTACCGAGTTTCACCCAATTATCATAACTCCCGTCAGCTGGTGGATCATTAGATCCCCAAACTTCAAATTCCTTTAGATTTCCTAAATAATAATAGGTTCTCCCATTATAATACTCTGGGTAATCCCAAATCACTATCCGACTCATCTTGGCTTCTTTTCCAGTATCAAAAGTGATGGTATGTGGACCAGAAATCACTGATTGGGTCATATAGATTGCAGGCCAGTTCATGATCTCTCCATCCCACATTCCTGCCATAGAGGTGGATGGATGGTGAGGAGCGTCCCCTGGCAAATTCATTCCCTTATAATTGGATTTGGGCAAAGCAGTTTCAAAAAGTGGATAGATTTCTGAATAAACAGTATCTGTGTAATTCAACCACCTGTCCCTAACTGTAAAAGCAAATTCATGCTTTAATGTATCCATCCCTCTTAGAGAATAATTAATGGTATCGGTTGAGGTATAGATACTGTTTGGGTCAGCTACCCACTCCCCGTATTCATTCTTTTCCATAATCAAAATGGCCACATCTTCCCTGTTGGGGTTTAGCGCATCTATCTGAATTCCTCCAAAAGCAGCCTTTACATCCATGGATTCATATACATCCCAAACAGGGGCTTTCTTTGGCTTTATCACCACTGTAACAGGTGCTGATTCCATTTCTGCTCGGTTTACAGCATATAGTTTCACCTCATGTTCTAATGTATCCGCAAAACCCTCCACCATTAATGAATTATTAAAATAGGAGGCCTTTACCTCTGCTTCTTTACCATTAGTACGATTATAAACAGCCTTAACATAAAGTAAATCATTATTACTAGGAAGTGAATAAGTGATCTTTGCTTTACCTGGCAAATTCTCAACGGACGTTTCAAATACAGGGGAAGGGACAGCATCAGCATCAGAATATGGAGTATGATCCTCTTCCACTTCGCAGGCCCAAATCCCTACGAAAAGGAATAGGGCTATTAGGTATTTATATTTTTTGAATATTTTCATTGTATGACAATTTTGGATTTCACATTACCACCCGACATTCTGAACCAAATTTGGATTCTGGATCAAAGATCCTTCATTAATTGGCCAAAAATAATCTCTAGGTGAAACAAAACGCTGGGAATAAACCGTATTGACCTGATAGTAGGTATTGGTGGTTTCTCCCTTCATATTCCAACCTTGAATAGGCTGATTAAGCATTTCATTGGCTTTTTTCCATCTTTTCAAATCCCAAAGTCGATGTCCTTCAAATGCCAGTTCTATCAATCTCTCCTGATGGATAATTTCTCGTAATCCATCTTTGGTGGAGAATTTATCTGGCTCTAAAGAAAAATTCTGCCATGATTCCTGAACACCAGCAAGTCCAGCTCGCACTCTGATTTTATCCAAGTACTCAAAAACTGTAGCTGAAGGACCTTCTGCTTCATTAAGTGCCTCTGCATACATCAGATATAAGTCGGATAATCGGATTTCCGGCCAATCATATGACCTATAGGTAGCTCCAGAACTACTCATAGACTGATTCCAATCAACCAGCTTTTTAATGAAATAACCTGTCACATTTGTATGAAAGGCATGGTTACTACCTGCATAATCCACAAACTTCGACCTCACGGTATAAGTCCCCTCATCAGAATTGGTCGGACTGTCGTATTTATACCATTTTCCCCCATCGAAGCTCAAGGAAGCATAGAATCGCGGTTCTCTGTCAAAATTAATCCTAGCCGTTTCGAAACCTTCCGCGATATAGAACCTTTCATCATGGGTAGCAGTTCTGAGTTCATCAACCTCACTAAAATCCAAGGTTTTATCCTCATCTATTGGCACCCCATTTTTAGAATAAAACTGCTTGGCTATTTTCAGTGGTGCGGAAAGGATTTTCCTGGCATTATTGTGATTATGATCTGTAGCCAAAGGAGCCATGGCATTACGTTGCAAATCCAATCCAGCAATCCCGTTAGAATTGCCCCAGACATGTTCTGCATTCCACCTTTCACAAATAGCCTGACGGATACTCAATTCAGTACGAGTGGTGTCGGTAATCGCTAAGCCCACCTCGTTGAATTCATATAGGCGATGACCCGCTGCTTCCGCTATGCTAATGGCTTCTTCTGCTGCATCCGCCGCAATTCTCCACTTATTTTCATCATAAGTTAAGTTAAAAAGCTGCTCTCCATCTTTATTTCTAAGGGAAGCCATATCCTGATTGCCATTAAACAAGGGACTTGCAGCCATCAAAAGTAACTTTGCTTTCAAACCCTTGGCAACCGGTTGGGTTACCCTACCCATTTCTGTATTCCTATCAGAAATAGACTCGGGCAATTTCTCTGCAGATTGGTCTAGCAATTCTGCTATATAAGTCACTACCTCGTCTACCGGGCGCCTCTTCACATTCACTTCCTCCTCTGGAGCATCAATTGGAAGGTTTTCGTCGATGATCGGAATAGGTCCATACATTCTCAGCAGATAGAAATGGAAATAGGCTTTTAAAAACTCTGCCTCTCCAATCCATCTCCTCCTTTCAATCTCACCCAAGTCAGGAACTGCGCCATTTTCCAACTGTTCAATGAAGATATTACAATGTCTGATTCCCACATAAATGCCTCCATTCCAAACGTCCACAAAAGGATTGGCCCTTCTCTGATTTCCTCGGGCAATTTCAAAAGACGCACTTTCTATACTTGTACGGTAAGGGATCCACATTTCATCCCCTGCCAAGAAACCTATATTACCATTAGTTGCCCCATTATATGGCATATAAGAATAGCAGGTAAACAAGTATTTTTCTGCTTCATTTCTCAACTTAAAGGCATGGTCTATAGTCGCCACATTGTCTGGTACTACATCCACAAAACTTTCGCAGGAGGTCCCTCCAAACAGGCCCATAAGGCCAAAAGCACCTACAGCTATTTTATATTTTAGTCTATTCATTTTTGCTACTGCTTTAGAAATCTACCACTACACCAAGGTTATACACAGACTGAACAGGATAGCCCAAACCGTTTCCGCCCATTTCTGGATCCCAAAGGTCAAACTTACTCCATACTCCCAAGTTGGAACCATTGGCATACACTCTTAGGTGCTCCAACTTAAATTTACTGAGAATACGCTCTGGCATGGTATAACCTACCTCTACGTTCTTTAGTCTTAAAAATGCCCCATTACGCATCCACCAAGTAGAACCTTGGTTGTTGTTTTCCACAAAATAATCACTTAGACGAGGCCAAAATGCATACAGATCCCTGTTTTCTTCTGACCAGTGGCTTTCTGCAATTACGTTAAGTAACCCATTCTGTGCTCCTCCGTTGATCACAAAGGGGGAGATATTTTGAGAATTAATAAACAAAGAAGTCCGGGCCGCGCCTTGGAAGAAAGCACTGATATCCCAGTTTTTAAAACCAAAAGTCCCTCCAAATCCGTAGATAATTTCAGGTGTGGTTGGATGGCCAATCGGCACCCTATCGAGATTGGATATCACTCCATCATCATTCATATCATGATACTTGATATCCCCTCCCCGATATTCTCCAAATTGTGCAGGAGAATTGGCCACCTCTTGGTCATCAACAAATAAACGCTCGGCGATATAACCATAAGGTTGGCCTATTCTGTCCCCAACTTTCGATAAATAGGATAATTCATCAGGATAGGTATTTTCATCCACCTTCAGGATTTCGCTTGTCGCATAGGTGAAATTCCCCCTTAAATTCACCCATGTGTTTTGTCCTAAGGAGGTATTATAAGTCAAGGTCAGGTCTATCCCTTTACTCATGGCCTCACCGGTATTGGCTGAGGGGATAGCCATGAGACCCATTGTAGAGCCAATATATGACCTTGTCTGTAAAATATTATAGCGGTTTTGTTGGAATGCGTCAAATGTAATATCCAAAGCATTCATCAAAGTCATATCAAAGCCCAAGTTGATCTGACGTGACCTTTCCCAAGTAATATTGCTATTAGGGTAGCGAGAAATAGAAACCCCTGGCCGTCCGTACCCAAACTCCTCTCCGAAAATCGCTCCATAACCTCCATTATTTAGATTTACTTCTGACAGATAGAAAAATCGATCACTATCGCTACCTATCGCATCATTACCGATCCATCCTAGTGTACCTCGTAATTTCAGATGATCAATAAATCCTTTAAGTGGCTCAAAGAATTGCTCATTGGAAATCCTATACGCCAGCCCGATAGAAGGGAAAAATCCAAAGCGGTAGTTAGGAGCAAACCTTTCTGACCCATTATAGCCGAAGTTGAATTCTGCCAAATACCTGTCATCGTAACCATAAGTAAAACGGCCAGATACTCCTGTATTTCTAAAAGGAAGTGATTCCTGAACTGTATACTTACTTCCATCCTCATAACTATTGAAAATAGCTATCAACATCCCTGAAACCGCGTGTTTATCATTAAATGTGCGGTTATAGTTTACCGCCGATTCCATATAACTTCTAAGGGTTACAATTCTTTCTCCTGGATCAAAACTCAAATATTCGGAACCAGTTTGACCTACAGAGCTGGGCCCTCCATCATTCAATACTGTTAGATCTATCTCACCAGTGACGGGATTTAGACGGGAACTGTAATAAAATGGATTGTAAGATCTCGATACATCAAATCGAGCCGAACGTTTTAAATAGCCCATCGTTCGAAAACTCAAGCCTTCCGTGATCATACCCAAATCTTGTTGAATTTGCATTTGAGGTTGGATCATAGAAGTCTTATAAGTTTGATATCCTCTTACCATTTCTGCGTAGGGGTTAAGCAAAAGCGTAGTGCTCCCCCTCCCAGTAATCGCCCCTCCAAACAAAGGATGTTCCACATATGGCAACATCTCACTTGGATATACCGCTGGGAACATCACAGGATTAGACCAGATGGCGCGGTTAAAAGTCCCGGCGCCTCCACCAATGGGACCGTTATAATCGTCAAACTGACCGTACATTTTTACATTCAGTTCTGTAGTAGGCGTCAAGGTCACATCCACATTTGTTCTCAGAGAATAATTTCTCAGCTTGATATTACTGTTGAAGTTATTGATCGGATCTACTTTCAACACCCCATTATCGACATTATAAGTTCCAGCAATATAGAAACGCGCCTTTTCACCTCCTCCGCTTGCACTGAGGTTATAACCTTGATTCAGGGTATAATCCTTGATCAACTGATCAATCCAATTATTGCTTGGATAAAGTAATGGATCTGTACCAGCTTCAGTATTGATGATTTTGGTTTGGGAATAAGGCAAAACCGCATTGGGGTCTCTGGTTAAGGCTGCCTCATTGGCCAGATTCATATAGGTAATATTATCCGCAAATTGGAAATTCCTCGTATTAGTTGAAATTCTATTTTCTGCCCGAAAATGAAACTTGGTTTCGCCCCTAACACCTGTTTTGGTATTAATCAATACTACGCCATTGGCTCCCCTAGCTCCATAAACTGCCGCTGCAGTTGCATCCTTCAATACAGAAAAAGATTCGATATCATCTGGTTGAAGTCGGGCCATGTCTGTAGTCGTGGATTCGATCCCATCAATTAGAATCAATGGGTTTACCTTACCCGCTCCAAATGATCCCAAGCCTCTAATAAAAAACTGAGAGTTATCCAGCCCTGGCTCGCCACTTCTTTGGAAAGCAATCATCCCTGAGACCCTACCGGCCAGCATAGTCGTGAGGTTACTGGTAGGACCTTTTAGTTCTTTTGGATTAACTGCCGTAATAGAACTTACTAAGCTGGCTTTCTTTTGCATACCATAGCCCACAACGACCGCCTCATCCAAAGACTGTAAATCTTCTTTAAGTGTCAAATTAATTTCTGGACGCCCCTCAATCTGCACCTCCACTTTCTGAAAACCAATAAAGCTAAAGACCAATGTCCCATTGCTGGGAGCCATTACTTCGTATTTACCGTCAATGTCCGTTACGGTCCCTCTATCTGTCCCCTTAACAATAACATTGGCTCCAATGATTGTTTCTCCTGTAGGGTCCTTGATAGTCCCTGTCACTTTGATGTTATTGTCTTGTGCATTTACTGTTGAGAAATTTAATATCCCCATACAGAAACACAGTATTAGACAACACAACTTGAGCTGTACAAGTGTTTTCATAAATAAGTATTAAAGGTTATTGAATAATTGAACTAAAAAATATTCTAGTGTTTTCGGTATTGAAAAAACCCAACCACCTGGTCGAATTCCTTTAAGAACAGATACGTTCATGAGCATGTTTTTTTGGGTTAATTGATTAATGTTTACCAGATATTAGGGATCAAATCACCCCACTATCCGCCTACTAAACCTCAAAAGGATATAAGGACATAACCGCCATCCTCTTATGATTTGAATGTTGAAATATGGTTATTTACAATAAAAAATGTAAGTTTAACACTTGTTTAACGGTATTCTTAACCGTTAAAAACAATCAATAAAACACATTAAAGGGCTTTTTGACACTTAATATAGATAAACCCCATATAACTGAATAATGGACAATCTAGATAAACTGGAGTTAATAGATCGAATCACCAACAGCGACACCTTTAAAAGATCACAATCGAGTTGTGTGCTACTTCGCTTTTTAACTGAAGCAACCCTAGCTGGCAGAGATCTCAAAGAAACCACCATAGGCATGGAGCTCTATGGCAAATCCTATGAGGATGAAAAGAGTGCCGCTCATATTCGGGTAAATGTGTATCATCTAAGGAAAAAACTGGAAAAATATTATCAGAAAGAAGGTTCCAAAGACGGTTGGAAAGTGGTCATTGAAAAAGGACAATACGCTGTTAACTTTATTAATGCCAAGGAAAATACTCCACAAAACAAAACAAACAAATATGTTCTTTATGCGGGAATAACTGTTGTGTCTTTAGGGCTAGTATTTTGGATAGCAAACAGACATCAACATATTCCATTATGGCAAGACTATTTTCACAACAGTAAAGAGACTACATTATTTATCGGCGATTTTTTCGGTATAATGGGCACCACAGCCACAGGAAGTCATGGTTGGAATAGGGATTATAATATCAATAACTTGGAAGACTATTACCGATTCATCGAAACACATCCTGACAAAAAAAATACAATAAGTCCTGCAAACTATCCTTATGTCACAGGCATGGCAGCTACTGGAACCATGAATATTTCTAGGCTGTTCCATCGTCAAAACAAGGATTTCACCATTCGATTCAGCTCGCAAACCTCTATAAAGGATATAACTGATAATAACTCCATATATATTGGCGCTATTAAAAACGGAAATCTTTTTGTTGATTTTTTCAATGATGCCAACCCTAATATCTCCATTAACAGAGGTATGCTTTCCTTTAAAGACGATGAAAATAAAATCGATACCCTTATTAACCTAAGTGTTGGAGACGGATCTGTCTATGAACATGCCGTGGTCTCTCGATATAAAGGTCCCAATGACACCGAACAATTTGTTTTCTTCTCAGACCATGATATTGGTGTAAAAGCTACCACAGAGAAGTTTGCAGATGTTAACTGGCTAAAATCTAATTTTGGAAAACTACTGAATAACTCAAAATACTTCACCGCCATCTTTTTGGTGAAAGGAAAAGAAAGAACCAGCATGGAACTGGAATTGCTCCTATGGGATGTATTGGAGGAAGAATGATCTTCAAATAAATATTATGGAATGTATGGGCCAATGATTTTCAGCTCATCCCCACTCAAATCCACTTCAAAAAGATGGGGAATTCGTATATACTTTCCATTTTCTTCCCTATGGCTATGTGCAGCCATCAACCATTTTCCCTCAAAAGTCTGAAACAGCATTCCATGACCAAAATTGGGAGGAGTAATCGGCCGCTCCTTCTGAAGCCAAGGCCCCTCCAGGGTTCCGGATGCGGAATAAGCCACTCCTTGGGTATATACATCATAAATCCAGCTGGTCCATATCATTCCTAGCCGCCCTGTTGCAGTCCTAAATAAATAGGGGCCATCCGTGACTTGGTTGGGAATGACCTTGCCTTCCTTTTTTCTCTTGCTCCATGGTGAATCACTGGCGAGAAACAATAATTTACTTTCTCCAATACTTCCACTTAGGTCATCTTTCAGCTGGATTTTTTCCATCGTCCCATCACCTGTTTGCAACCATTCATGACAGAAAACCATATAGGGAGTTCCTTCTTTACTCTCCCAAAATGTCCCATCCAAAGTGGCCCAATCGGCTGGTAGATAATCCTCATCCCCAAAAGCGCGGTACGGACCATCGGGATGATCACTCCTTAACACATAACTTGCCCTCCTGGGCACCTCAGTTCCCGCTACGGTATCTATAATGACATCGTTATTGGTGAAGGTGGCAAAATAATAATACTTTCCTTTGTACTGATGCAATTCTGCAGCCCAAATGGCCGGCCGCTCTCCCATCCATAAACTGCTATCAATATCCACCACACTAAAGGGACCAGTCCATTTTTTCAGGTCCTTACTCTTCCAAAGTCTTCCCCCCGTACCGGTCATATAATACATATGACTACTGGAATCGGCCAAAATTGCGGGATCACTCAAACGGATAGCGTCCAAAGGTATATCATGTCGAATTTGTCTTTGTCCAATTACCTTGGGCACCCATCCACTTAGTAGCACCAAACTCATTATCAAAACAGTCCAATATCTTTTTTGCGTGTTCATGTTATTTTCTAATACCAATAAAACAATTGAAACCCCGGCTATTACACCCACTATTTCATCTTACCAAGCCCATTGCCTCACTGGTCATTTGCACCTTCTTAAGTGTACCATCAAAATTATATTCCAGTAAATCAATACATACCGAGCGACTATAGCTACTTCCCCCATTTTGTAAGCCTCCATTATGATAGATAAAATAGTCTTTGCCTTTAAACTCCACTATGCTCTGGTGATTGGTATTACTGTTCCCTGCGATTTCATTTAAGATCCCCTGGTATTCCCATGGACCTTCAATACTTGATGAAGTGGCATAAGCTATTTTTTCAGGAAATCCAGTAGCATAAGTCAAGTAATATTTTCCGTTTTTCTTATGAATCCAAGGAGCCTCCGTAAAATCAAAGCCATCGAATTTGATTTGCTTAATTTCACCTGCTATTTCAACCATATTATCCTTCAATTTGGCATAATAACACTCTCCATTACCCCAAAATATCCAAGGCTGTCCGTCATCATCAATAAAGGTAGCGGGATCTATACAGGCCCAAGAATGATCAGAAGCAAAACAGTCTTTATTGGTCAAAAGCGGCTTGCCTAAGGCATCTTTGAAAGGTCCTTTTGGGTTATCTGCTACGGCCACCCCTATCCCTGTCCAATTGGTGCTGATATACCAATAATATTTCCCATTTCTTTCTTGTACATGTCCCGCATAAGCATCGCCACTCTTGGCCCAAGTAAAATCTTCAATCTTTAAAGGCACTGCATGCTCGGTCCAGTTCTTCATGTCTGTGGTGGAAAAAACAAGCCAATCTTTCATCTTATAGCCTTTTTGGCCACCTTCAAAATCATGGCCGGTATAGAGCCACAATGTATCCCCCTCTACTATCGCCGCTGGATCAGCAGTAAATTTATGGGTAATAATAGGGTTACCTTTGGACGTAAAACGAAAAAGCGAATCCTGGCTTTGCGCCTGTAGTGTACTGCAAAACAGTAGTAATAGTATTAGGGTAGTAAATCGGCTAATAATAGCTTGTTTCATTGTTTTAATTAGTTTGTTTATTTCTACTTCCCTCCGACTTAGTTATGAGGAGGGCTATCTCCTGGCATCCTGAAAATTGAGCCTGTGGTTCAATTACTTGAGCTGAAAGCTCAACCTTATCTTGTACCGGGGCGCAGCCCTCGGTACAACTTCGGTGCCTTTTCAAATGTCTTCATCCCGATTTGCGCATTGTTTTTCAAACGTTAAACAGGTCTATTAAGACCTGGACTTCATACAATTAACGGAATCAGAAACTCCAATTCAACGGTTCAAAGACACAACATTTAGCACAACAGAGCCCTGATTTGGCCATCAGCAAAAAACCGTTTTCTTAGACTCTAAAATCTAAAGACTCAAGACTAAATACTAAATACTCTTTACTCTTTACTTTATACTCCCTATTCCAACAATCCTTCCGGCACCCCTCCCCATTTTTCTTCTAGCCTTTTGGCTTCTTCCTTGGTAATGCTGATTACACTCCCATGACGGGGATTGAAATCTTTGGTAAATGTTCCTGTAGTATCTGTAAAGTGGACAAGGTCAGTGCTTCGCTGGAACTCATAACGATGATCCGCATAAAGGTCATACATCAGGAAATATTCTTCCTTTCCATTTAGCTTAAAAACAGAAGATCCCTCTACTACCGTAGGCTTACCCGCATATATATCCAAATATTTAAAGTCTTCCTTCCAAGGCCCCTCTAAAGATTTACTGATAGCCTGTTGGATTCCGTTTTCAAATTCCTCTCCTTCTTTATTTCTAGTATGCCCCTTATAGAACAAATGATAGACACCATCCTTTTCTATAATATCACCATCGATCGCCCCATACTTGGTTTTGAACATCAGCTTAGGCACAGCTTCAAAACCAGTAAAATCAGCATTGGCATAGGCACTGTAAAAATCCAGCCGATCATCATAATAAAACCTTACGGTAAAATACACCAAGTACTTTCCCTTCTCCTTATCATAAATAACCTGAGGTGCCCATACCCATTTTACATCTTTAAATTCCTTCGGATAGCTGGCCTCTAGGTCTATCCATGCGTGGTCCCATTCTATCAGATCTGCTGATTTCAGCAGCACCACACCGGGGTTATGGTCCCAACCGTCTCTCTTGGTATACATATCTGTGGCAACCATATAATAGCTTTTATCATCCGATCCCCGCAAAATATGGGGATCACGCACTCCCCCTGTTTGGGATATTTCAGCCGAGGATAAGATAGGTTCATTACGGTTCAATGCCTTCCAGTTAACAGCATCTTCACTGACAGCAAAGCGAATTTGCTCTTGTTTATCACCATCACCAGTTCCTTCAAAATAGGCAAATAGGTACCCATCATATTTTTCAACCGAGCTCGAACAGGAAAACAATAAACTTGAAAGTCCCAATAGCCATATTCCCCATATATTTTTCATATCTCTTCTTAATATCATAAGCCATTCAGTCAAAACGCATGTCCAAGCCCCATTTATTCGCAAGCTTTTGGGCTTCCCCAGCTGTCAAATGCACCACAGCACCATGCTTGGGTGAAGAAAAATTGGTCGCCTTCATCACGCCCTCATTAAAGTGGCCTAGATCTTTAAAATGCTTAAAATCACTGGTCTCCCGAAAGCCAAAATTATGCGGCTGTATCCCATAGATATCGTACATCAGTACCCACTTTTCTTCACCTATTCTTTTCCAAACATTGGGAGCTTCACTGGCTTCAGGCTCGGTATCATACCAAGCCGAATCGTACTGGTAACTTTCATTGATTTTTTGGGAAACAGCTTGTTTTATTCCTGGCATGCCATCATGGGGCGTATAAAACATATGATACTGATCCCCTACCTTTGTGATATCTGCATCGATATAATTGATTTCCTTTGGATATTGAAAGATCAATTTAGGCTCGGATAGCAACTGGTCAAAATCATCATTGACATAGGAATAATACATTTTATTCAAGCCATTCTTCCATCGCATGGTATAATAAAGCATCAGCTTACCCTCCTCTTCATCAAAGGTGGTTTCAGGTGCCCATGCGCAGCCAATCGTATCATAACCTTCAAATTGCTCATGGAGTAAGACATTGGCTTTTGACCAGTTGATCAGGTCCTTGGATTTCATTAATACGAAGCCGCGGTTGTTTCCCCAACCATATTGTTCTCCTGGGCGCTGCCATTCTGTTTCGCGAAGACCATCTCTTTTGGCAAAAATGTGCAAATCAGTCATGGCCAAATAAAAGGCCCCATCAGGACCACGGAAAATATGAGGATCTCTGATCCCTTTTTGCTCCGCGATACTGTCACCAGCGATCACTGCCTCGCCTTCATTGATATCTGTAAAGCTATAACCATCCTGACTCAAGGCCATGTGTAAACTGTGATCATCATCTTTGAAATAGACCATTAGGTAAGCCTTAAAATCAAGTGAATCCTGAACACCAGAATGAGTTGCTGTTCCCCTATTATTAGCACTTCCGCAAGCCATCATCAAAAAAATAAAGCCAAATCCAAAAGCGGTAATGACGCTTCCTTTATTGAAGAATTTTTTCATGGTTATTTTATTTCTGGGTTTCCATTTTCAGCACAATATATCTAAAACGTCCAAGCAATATAAGACTTTCCTTTAAAATAACTGTCATTTAAACACTTTAATAAATATTTCTTTGTTTTATCTTTTGATGCTAGGTATTTTAGTCCAGCAATTATTAACAGTAAACATGAAAAAAATCTCCCTAATATTCTCAGCATTATTTATCAGCATAATACAGGTCATCGCCCAAACAGACGATATCTATCTATTTTCCTATTTTATGGGCAATGGTGAAGATGGCCTCCATTTGGCCTACAGTGAGGATGGATTAAACTGGAAAGCCCTGAATGGCAATAAAAGCCTACTCACCCCGACAGCCGGTGGAGACAAGTTAATGCGGGACCCATGTATCATCCGCGGGGGTGATGGCAAGTTCCATATGGTTTGGACAGTAAGCTGGAACGAGAAAGGTTTAGGATATGCCAGTTCTGAGGACCTGATCCATTGGTCAGAGCAGCAGTTTATCCCAGTAATGGAACATGAGGAAGGGGCACGGAATACTTGGGCTCCTGAAATAATTTATGATGATAAAAAAGACCAATACATGATTTTTTGGTCTACAACGATCGCTGGACTATATCCAGAAACACAGGACAGCTTGGAAAATGCCTATAACCATAGGATGTATTATACCACCACAAAAGATTTCAAGAAGTTCTCAAAAACGAAACTATTTTATGAACCTGGTTTTAACGTTATAGACGGTACCATCATCAAACATGATGAAGAATATATCATGTTTGTCAAAGATGAAACCAGAACGCCACCAGCCAAGAATATCCGAATCACAAAAAGCAAAAAACTGAGTAAGGGTTACCCTGTTGCGGGAAAACCAATTACTGGAAACTACTGGGCAGAGGGACCTACACCTTTGGTGATAGATGGCCGCTGCATTGTATATTTTGACAAATACACCAATCATAAAATGGGTGCTATTGCCAGTGCTGACTTTGAAAATTGGGAAGACATCTCTGATCAAATCAACTTTCCTGAGGGAACGAGACATGGAACAGCTTTTACCATTAGCCGTGAGGAATTTGAAAAGCTAAAAGCCTCATTTTAAGCCTCAATTATCCAAAAATTATTTACAATAAAAAGTCTTCCCTGATTAAAAGGTGAAGACTTTTTTTAACTTCAAACATCTTTCATTTCACACACCTTTGCTTTCATTTAACTAAATATTTCTTTTTAATCTTTCTTATTACTAAAAAAAATAGTTACACATGGTTTTTTAATGGGTTTACGAAATCGATTCCGTAAGTATTTAACCCTATCTTCTTGATTTAAGTTATTTAATTCTTGATTTTAACACTTATTCACAATAATAAAATGACTTAAACATAAAAATCAATCATTAATATATACAAAACTGGATTTAACAAAATCACATATCAATTCATCAAATTAACCTGATTTAATTCTTTAACAATAACCCACATAATTATGATGAAAAAACTACTTATGGCAACAGGCCTGCTCCTGTTGGCATTTCAATGGAATACTTGGGCCCAAACCATAAGGATATCGGGCCAAATAAGTGAAGAAAATGGGGATCCCATCCCCGGAGCTACAGTCCTTTTAAAAGGAAGTACGACAGGTACTTCAGCAGATATCGACGGGAAATATGCCATAGATGTTCCCAAAGAAGGTATTCTTGTATTCTCATTTATCGGCTATGAGACTAAGGAAATAGCTATTGCCAATCAATCTACCATTAATGTAACTTTAGTTTCTGACATTTCTGATTTGGAGGAAGTCGTAGTAATTGGCTATGGTACAGCGACTAAAAGAGATATTACCGGAGCTGTTTCTTCAGTAACGGCCTCAAAATTGGAAAACGAAAACCCCAACTCCATTCAAGATGTCCTTAGAGGAAACGTAGCTGGACTGAATGTGGGCATGAGCACATCCGCTAAGGGAGGTGGAAGCCTCGAAGTTCGTGGAAGAACTTCCCTAAATGCTGGCACCAGCCCATTATTGGTATTGGATGGGGCCATTTACTATGGTCAACTTTCTGATATCAACCCCAATGATATTGAGACTGTAGAAGTCCTCAAGGACGCCAGTTCCGCAGCAGTGTTCGGTGCCAAAGCTGCCAATGGTGTAATCATGATCAATACAAAAAAAGGTAAAAAGGGAAGGCCACGTATTTCCATTAATTCAAATGTAGGGGTAGCCTCTGTAGCTGCTATGGAAGATGTCTATGGCCCTCATGAATTTATCTCTTGGCGGGAAGACGTTTTCAAAAGTATCAATGCAGGCGGATATGAACCTTATGAGTTTTCTGACCCAAGGACTTTACCTTCAGACATCTCATTGGATGAATGGTTAGCATATGATGGTTCAGAAGGAGACCCTGTAACGGTATGGCTACAACGCTTAAATATGCAACCTGAAGAAATCAAAAATTATAAAGCCGGTAAATTTGTAGATTGGTATGACAGGATTTTTCAAAATGGTTTAAGGCAAGACCATACTGTCAGTCTATCAGGAAAAACAGATGATGTTCAATATTATTGGTCCCTTGGTTATTTAAACAATGAGGGTATCATCATTGGAGATGAATTCGAAACTATTCGTAGTAGATTCAATATCCAAGGTAAAATCAACAAGTTCCTCACCGTAGGAATGAATACCCAGTTTGCGAATAGAGACGAAGGCAATGTGACAGTAGATTGGAATAATCTGCAGCGACTATCTCCCTGGGGCTCTGAATTCAATGAAGACGGGACCTTGAAGTACAGACCAAATGATGAGGTCAGTGGAGGTAACCACCCGCAATACGACAGAAGTTATATCGACAGACAACAAAAAGAGTTCACTTTGAACTCTACCATCTTTGCATCTGTGGACCTACCTTTTGGCTTTAATTTCAGGACTAATTTTACTCCTAGATTCACCTTTTATGAAAGGTTCAATCATGAATCAGCCAGCCACTTTGAATGGTCACAGAGAGGTGGAAATGCATCAAGACAAAACAGCAGAACCTACTATTGGCAAATCGACAATATCCTGACCTGGAAAAAGAACTTCAATAATATCCATGATTTCAACATGACCTTATTGGCCAATGCAGAAAAATTTCAGAGTTGGGATAACACCATGAGCAATAACGGCTTTGAGCCTCATGACAGACTTGGCTACCATAATATTGGAGGAGGAATCAACCCAATTATCTCAAGCAACGACCAATACTCTACTGGTGATGCCCTTATGGGAAGATTACTCTATACTTTCAAGGATAAATATTCCACTACCATCTCAGTTCGTAGAGACGGTTATTCTGCTTTTGGTCAAAGTAACCCAAGGGCCACCTTCTACTCTATAGCTGGTGCTTGGTTGTTTTCAGACGAATCATTTATTGATTTAGATTGGTTGGACTTTGGTAAACTCAGGATTTCTTGGGGAAGTAATGGCAACAGGGACATAGGTAGATATGCGGCCCTTTCTGACTTAAATACAGGTAAATATTTCTATCAGAGACCAAATGGAGAGCTGTATTTTGTTAACCAACTTTATGTAAACACCATGAGCAACCCAAACCTGAAATGGGAAAGAACCAATTCTTTCAATATTGGTTTGGACTTCTCTTTATTCAAAGGCGTGCTGGACGGTACCTTAGAGACATACAAAATGTCAACCAGAGACCTACTTGTAGAAAGGAGTTTGCCTGACATCCTAGGATTCAATTTTGTTTATGATAATCTTGGCCAAGTCGATAACAAAGGCTTTGAACTTTCTCTAAACTCAACAAACATACAAAGGCCTAATTTCACATGGAGAACAGGAATGAACTTTCAGTTAAACCGAAACGAAATCATCAGTTTGTATGGGGATACGGACGAAGAAGGCAATGAATTGGACGATATAGAAAATCAATGGTTTATCGGAGAAGCCATTGATAGAATCTGGGACACCAAGGCAGATGGAATTTATCAGGAAAGTGATAAAGACGAAGCCGCAGAGTATGGAAAATACCCTGGAGACTTCAGACTTGTAGATGTCAACCAAGACGGTTTATATACAATTGAAGACAAGCAATTTCTGGGTTATACAGAACCTAGATTCAGATGGAGCTTAAGAAATGAATTCAAGCTTTACAAAAACTTTGATATTTCATTTATGCTATACTCATATTGGGGACATGATGGCACCTTTAATCAATTAAAAAATAGACAAGGATTTTTGGATAGAACCAATTCCTTTATCACCCCCTACTACACTGAGGACAATCCCAATAACGAGTGGGCAAGGCTTTATTCCAGTGACGGAAGTGCTAGTTTTTCACTGTACAGAAAAAGGTCCTTTATCAGGTTTGAGAACATTTCAGTGGCATATACACTTCCGAAAAAAATGCTTGAGAAAGCCAAAATTGAAAATTTAAGATTTTATTTCAATGTCAGAAATGTGGGACATTACGCCCCTCAATGGAACTGGTTTGATCCTGAAAACAGTGGACCTACTCCTAGATATGTAACGCTTGGTCTTGACCTTACTTTGTAATTAGTGTTGATCCAAAAATGAAATAACCTATGAAATTTAATATTCAAGCATCAATATATAAGACATTAGCCTTAGCTACTGGCCTACTAATAGGAAGTGGGTGTAGTGAAGATTGGCTGGAACCAAAACCTTTATCATTCTTTGCCCCTGAAAACACCTATAACGAAGCCAGTGGTCTTTGGGGAGCCATGGTTGCCTGTGAACGAAACATGAGACATGAACTTACCGGTGATGGACCGCCTATTTTGACAGAGCATATCTTCTCGGAAGTTGCCATTGAGGGAACCACCGATAAATCTGGACCCGCGCAAGACCTTAATCTGCTTATCACCCCAGACGCTAACCTTAATAGCGTGAATACCAACCGTATAGGATGGTATTGGTATGAGGGATTTAAAGGAATTAAATATGCTAATGTGGTTGTTTCTAGAATTGATGATCCGCAAGACTATGAGTCCGAAGCAGAAAGAAACCACATCCTTGGGACGGCTTATTTCCACAGGGCATTACGTTACTATCGCCTTACCCAGCAGTTCGGAGATGTTCCATTGATTTTAGAAGAAATCACCCAGCCTAAACTAGATTTTTACAGTACCGATAGGGAAGTTATACTTCGAAAGATAAAAGAAGATCTTGAATGGGCAGAAGAATGGGTCCCTGACGGAGTGGATAGAGGACGTGTTCCTAAAGGAGCCGTTCAGCATCTTTTGACCAAAGTAAACTTGGCCTTGGGCGAATTTGACGATGCAATAGCTTCTGCTTCCAGACTTATCGACGGTGGAGTTTATTCCCTGATGACAGAGCGATTTGGAGCTACAGCAAATGATCCCGAAAGGAATGTCATTTGGGACTTGCACCGACCAGAAAATAAATCCACCAATGCCAACAAAGAAGCTATACTATTGGTTATGGACAGAATAGATACCGATGGTAACTCAGGAGGTATGACCAGTATGCGACAAGCAGTTCCATTTTGGGGCAATAATATCAATACTCCCAATGGCAATAAGGGTACTTCTGATAAAAATGCGATTGATATCGATCAAGTAACTGAATATGGAAGAGGAATAGGTCGCCTTAGGGGGACTTGGTACCACCAAAGCATGATTTGGGATGACGAGAAAGACCTTAGACACGCTCCTGGAAACTGGATGGACATGGAAGACTTGGTATATAACAATCCTGGAATTAACGGAAGTGATGATTATTACAATAAAAATCTTGAATTTAGAAATTCTGAGGGAGTAGTATTAGTATCTGATACGATCAGAAGTTGGTTCTCTTGGCCACATTACAAGGTATATATCCCTGACCCACAAAGGACCCAACCACAGGGAGGACATAGCGACTGGTATATCTATAGACTTGCTGAAACTTACCTATTAAGAGCAGAAGCTTATTACTGGAAAGATGACTTAACCAAAGCTGCTGAAGACGTTAATGCCGTAAGAACAAGAGCAAAATGCGATCCTTATATAGCTGCTGACATTAATATCGGAACTATTTTGGATGAAAGAGCTAGAGAGCTTTATTATGAAGAACATAGAAAAACAGTTTTGACCAGAATTTCCTATCTCTTCGCTAAAACAGGAAAAGTAGCCTATAATGGTAAAAGCTATAATGAAGAGAGCTTCTCCGAAAACAATTTCTTCTATGATAGGATTATGGAAAAAACAGATTACTATAACAAAGGCGTCTATACAAAACATGGGGACACTTACACTATGAGCCCGTATCATGTACTTTGGCCAATACCAGCAGATGCAATCAACTCGAACACCAAGGGGCAGATCAATCAAAACAAGGGCTATGCAGGTTTTGAAAACAATGTACCCGTTTTAACCTCTATCGAACCCATTGATTAAAAAACCATAAATCAAAATTCCCTCAATTGGCTGAATTCAATTTTCGGCCAATTGAGGCTTTGCCATTTATGAGCATTGATAATTAGCTTTTCCTAATTAGCATCTCTAATTGGCTTTTCATGATATAAAAAGTAAATTGAGGGCTAAAGACCTAAAGAATTATTTAGCAAGACCAATTATGTCAAAAGATTATAACAATAGAAGAAACTTTTTAAAATCCAGTTCCCTCTTGATGGCTTCTGGATTACTGTTCCCCAATATCAATTTCGGAAAGTCCACTGACCCTTTAAAGGAAATAATTGGACATGGAGACTTCAAATACAAGGTAAAAAAAGATTGGAGTAAACAAAATCAATTTGTTACCCCTGTCAAAGACTGCCATGAAATGGTCCAGGACAAAAAAGGGAGATTGATTCTTTTGACCAATGAAACCAAAAACAATATTATCTTTTATGATCGTTCTGGAAAGGTATTAAAAACTTGGGGCAATGAATTCCCCGGCGCCCATGGACTGACCCTACATGATGAAGGTGGAGAAGAATTCCTATACATTACCGACCATGACAGACATCAGATTTATAAAACCACCTTGGATGGGACAATCCTCTTGACCATTGATTATCCAAAAGAGACTGGTGTTTACCAAAAACCTGAACAATACCGGCCAACGGAAGTAGCCATCGGTCCCACTGGAGATATTTATGTAGCTGACGGATATGGTAAAAGCTATATTGTCCAATACTCTCCAAAGGGAGAATTGATCAGGCATTTTGGAGGCAAGGGTGAAAATGATGCCAATTTACAACAAGCCCATGGCGTCTGTCTGGATACCCGAAACCCAGCTCAACCTGAACTCATCGTCACTTCCAGACTGGCCCATGAATTCAAAAGATTTGATCTGGAAGGAAACCACCTAGAGACAGTCCCAGTAACGGGTTGTTGGATCAACAGACCGGTCATCAAGGGAGACAACCTCTATTTTTCGGTGCTTAGAACCGTAAGTCGTAAAGAGTATGATGGCCTCACCGTAATACTGGACAAAAACAATAAAGTGGTGTCTGCACCGGGAGGTACTTCGCCAGAGTATATAGATGGAAAACTACAAACCATAGTATATGATGGCCATACTTTTATGAACCCTCATGATGTCTGTGTGGACAATGATGAAAATATATATGTTCCCCAGTGGAATTCAGAACAAACCTTTCCAGTACAACTTGAAAGAGTATAATATTAATTAACAGCAACCCATCATAACCGTGGCAACCATAAAGTCATTGAAAAAAATCATCCCCTTAGGCCTGACAGGGGCTATGGCCATTTTAGCCAGTACCCTGTCCTGCAATGACAAAGCCGAAGAAAAGATAGACTTCAATGCTGAGATCAGGCCTATCATCAATAATAAATGTATTTCCTGTCATGGAGGGGTAAAACAGTCTGGAGAATTCAGCCTGTTATTTGAATCAGAAGCCCTTTCAGCCACCAAATCTGGCGAACCCGCTATCATTCCCGGCCATGCTGAAGAAAGCGAGATGATCAAGAGAATCCTACATGAAGACCCTGAGGTTCGCATGCCGCCTGAAGGTCCTCCGCTTAGTCAGGAGGAAGTGGATGTCCTAAAAAAATGGATCAATCAAGGTGCCAAATGGGAAGACCATTGGTCCTTTATCCCTCCCCAACAACCAGAAGTGCCAGAAACAAGTGAAAGTGATTGGTCCAAAAATCCAATTGATGCCTTTGTATTAGAAAAGATGGAGAAAAAGAGGCTATCCCCTTCACCCGAAGCGGATCCCGCGACCCTAGCCAGACGAGTCAGCTTGGACCTGACGGGCTTACCTCCGACTGAGGAGCTTGTTCAGCGGCTAAAGGACAATCCAGATCTGGATACTTATGAAAAAATAGTAGATGAACTCCTAGCCTCTCCACAGTATGGTGAAAGGTGGGCTGCCATGTGGATGGACCTTGCCCGCTATGCGGATACCAAAGGCTACCAAAAAGACCGCCACCGCCCCATGTGGAAATTCAGGGACTGGGTCATTGATGCATTCAATCAGGACATGCCCTTTGACCAGTTTACTATTGAGCAAATTGCTGGGGATCTCCTTCCCAATCCTAGCAAGGATCAGCTGATCGCTACGGGCTTCCACCGGAACACGATGACCAATGATGAGAGTGGCACAGATGATGAAGAGTTTAGGGTAGCGGCCGTATTGGACCGGGTAAATACTACCTGGGAAGTTTGGCAAGGCATCACCTTTGCCTGCGTACAATGTCACAGCCACCCTTATGATCCCATCAAGCACGAGGAGTTCTATGAATTCTATGCCTTCTTCAATAATACCAAAGATGCAGATACTTGGACAGACAGTCCGACCTTACCGGTTTATACTAAAATTGAAGAGAAAGAAAGACAATCCATTCTTAATTGGATAGATTCAGTAAACACTTTGGCTCCACAGGCAAAATATCAGTTTGCCCACCAGGTCGAAGAAAAAGAAACTGAGCTTGAAAAAATAAAACCGGATCCATTACCGGTAATGAGTGAATTGCCAGAAGGAGAAAGACGTAAAACTTTTGTTTTTGAACGGGGCAACTGGATGGAGCATGGGGAAGAAGTACAAGCAGGAGTTCCTAGATCTATGCCTGACTTCCCTGCTTCTTATCAAAAAAACAGGTTGGGATTGGCAAAATGGTTAGTAAATAAAGAAAACCCTCTGACCGCCAGAGTCACCGTAAACAGGATATGGGCCCAACTCTTCGGAAAGGGCATAGTGGAGACGCAGGAGGACTTTGGTTCCCAAGGATTTGCCCCTACCCATCCTGAGCTTTTGGATTGGATGGCCACCAACTGGATGCATGAGCAAAACTGGCAATTCAAGCCTCTACTGAAAATGATGGTGATGTCAGCCACCTACAGGCAATCCTCTGAGGTAAGCAAAAAAGCCCTTGAAAAAGATGCCGCCAACTATTGGTTGAGCAGGGGCCCTAGAGTGAGACTGACAGCCGAGCAGGTCAGGGACCAAGCATTGGCTGTCAGTGGCTTGCTCAGCAAAAAGATGTTTGGGCCTTCAGTGATGCCCCCCCAACCCGATGGAGTTTGGCAGGTCATTAACAATCCTGAGAAATGGATACTCAGCAAAGGAGAAGACCAACACAGAAGGGGTTTATATACCTATTGGAGACGTACAAGCCCATACCCTTCCATGGTGAGCTTTGACAGCCCAAGCCGAGAATTCTGCGTCAACAGAAGAATCAGAACCAATACCCCTTTACAGGCATTGGTGACCATGAATGACCCCGTTTATGTCGAAGCAGCACAGGCCTTGGCCAAGAGAATGAAATCGGAGGGAGACGCGATTGAGGAACAGCTTAGTAAAGGTTATGAAATGGCCTTGTTCCATCAACCGGACCAAAAAGTGTTGGCATCATTGGAGGACCTATACCAAACCGCCTACCAGCACTTTGAAGAAAGTGGAGAAGGCCTGGAAAATCTGGGGGCTACAGAGATGGACCCTGAACTGAATGCCCTGACCATGGTGGCCAATGCTATATTGAACCTGGATGGTTTTATTACAAAAGATTAATCAGAAGCAATTAAATACCCAATCATGAACCTGTTTGAAGAAGCTATTTTTAAAAATGCAGAACTCAATACCAGAAGGCACTTTTTGAAAAAATGTCTTTCTGGCATGGGGGCCTTAACACTAGGATCCTTTCTGGGCGGCAGCCTTAGCGGCTGTGGCAAAAGTGACCTTGCAACGGGGGTAGACCTCAGCAACCCGATGAGGGCCTTGCCATCGCATTTTATCCCAAAAGCAAAAAGGGTAATTTACCTTCATATGGCGGGAGCACCATCACAGCTGGAATTGTTTGATTATAAACCTGAACTCCAAAAACTCAATGGGCTCGACTGTCCCCCTTCACTTTTGGAAGGAAAGCGCTTTGCCTTCATTGAGGGAACGCCACAAATGCTCGGCCCCCAGTTTGATTTCAAGCAACACGGCCAATCGGGAGCTTGGGTGACCGACAGAATGCCCCATTTTGCCAATAATGTGGATGATGTATGCTTCTTGAAAGCCATGCATACCGATGAGTTTAACCATGCTCCTGCCCAACTCTTGATGCACACGGGTAGTGCCAGACTGGGCAAACCAAGCATCGGCTCTTGGGTGACTTATGGATTGGGATCGGAAAACCAAAACCTACCGGGCTTTGTAGTTTTCGTTTCTGGCGGTACTACTCCAAGTGCTGGAAAAAGCATCTGGGGCAGCGGTTTCTTGCCGACTGTTTACCAAGGTGTACAATGCCGATCCAAAGGAGACCCGGTGCTTTACCTTTCCGACCCAAAAGGAGTCAGCAGGGACCTGAGAGAAAAGACCATTAATATCATCAATGATATCAATAAAAAGCAATTCCAAGAAGTGGGCGATCCCGAGATCATGACCAGGATCTCCCAATATGAAATGGCTTTCAAGATGCAAATGTCAGTTCCCGAGACCATGGATATTTCAGATGAGCCTGAATACATCCATGAAATGTACGGAACAGAACCAGGCAAATCCTCCTTTGCCAATAACTGTCTATTGGCCAGAAGACTGGCTGAAAAAGGTGTCCGTTTTATACAGCTGTACCACTATGGCTGGGATTCGCATGGGTCCAACTATAAGGAAGCACTAAATCATGGATTCAATGAGCGCTGTCAAGAAGTGGACAAGCCAATTTCTGCGCTATTGAATGACTTAAAGCAAAGGGGGCTGCTGGACGATACGCTAGTTGTTTGGGGCGGAGAATTCGGCAGAACTCCTATGCGTGAAAATCGTGGTGGAAAAGAAATGAAATTCCTGGGCAGAGATCACCACTTGGAAGCCTTTACCATGTGGATGGCCGGTGGAGGAGTAAAATCAGGTTATTCTATTGGGGAAACCGATGAAATAGGTTATTATGGAATTAAAGATCGTGTTCATGTTCATGACCTTCAGGCCACTATACTACACTTGTTGGGTATGGACCATGAAAAACTCACCTATCAATTCCAAGGCAGGGATTTTAGATTGACCGATGTCCACGGAAATATCGTGGAAAAAATCATTGCATAAAACCATAAAAAAGCAAATATTCCTATCCCCTGCTTTGGTTCATTAATGAAACGAATCAAAGCAGGGGATTCTATTTTAATAAGTATTCAAAAGAAATTAGCCCTATTTTCAATTGACTGTGGGACTAAATTCTTACAAATAATTAATATTTATTAAATTGCTGATTATACTGACTATTATCATCAAATAAGTACTTTAACCAGATATAGTTTTAATTAATGAAGGCTCGCAGTTCCTTTATTAAGCTTAATGATAAATGAAGTTAACCGAACAAATATCCAGAATTCCCTGCTTAAAAAAGTCGCTGTGCTTTTTGGGTGTTTGTGCATTGATTTTACTTGCTCCATTTTTCATTAGCCACTCACTTGCCCAAAAACCTTTAAATCTCTATCAACTTCCTCTTGAGGGCTTGAGTGATGTAGAAGTCACTTCCATTTACCAGGATCATTATGGCTTCCTTTGGTTTGGCACCGCTAATGGGCTTAACCGTTTTGATGGCAAGGAATACATTCCTTTTACTCATGAGGATACCCGTGAAAACAGTATTTCAAGCAACCAGATAAACACAATTCTTGAGGATAAGCAAAACCAACTTTGGGTAGGCTCCAAATATGGCCTGAATAGATTGGACAGGAATACCCGCACTTTTAAGAGATACATGCCTGAATCCACTAATTCTAATTCTATCCCAGGTAAAAACATCAAAGTATTATTTCTCGATAGCAAAGGGAACCTATGGGTAGGCAGCAATAATGGGCTTTCCAAATATGACCCAGAATTGGACCAATTCAAAAATTACTACCATAAGGAAGATGATCCCAACAGCCTAAGTGGAAATAGCGTAAATCAAATCATTGAAGATTCCAAAGGAAGGCTTTGGATAGGCACCAACTACTCTGGTGTGAGCCTTTTCAAGCCTGAAGAAGGTACTTTTTCGAATTTCAAACATGATCCAAATGATCCTAATAGCTTAAGTGGAAATACCATTATTTCATTATTTGAGGATAGTTATAAGAATTTATGGATAGGTACCATCAAAAATGGATTAAACAGATTTGATGAAAACACCAACACCTTTAAACACTACACCCAAGGCGCACATAGGGGAAGTCTTGCTACCAATTCCGTCTATTCTATTACCGAGAACATGGACAGAAACTTGGTCATCGGCGGCATGCAGGGTGGAATGAGTATCTATAATCGTAAAACAGATACTTTCGTTCGCTATAACACAAAGGGACAAATCAACCTTAAAGGAAATACAGCCAGTGTCCTTACGGATTTTATCACCAAAGACAACCAAATATTAATTGCAACCAGTAACGGAGGTGTCAATATTTATGACAATCATCCAAGTAATTTCTCCACTTTCAGGCAAGACCAAAAAAACGAGAATAGCCTAAGCATAGACCATATTACCGCAGTACTTTCTGATGAAAATGGAAGAATTTGGATCGGCACCAATGGCGGAGGTCTGAATGAGTTTTCCCCAGAAAGGGAAACATTTAAGCACTTTCTAAAAAGTAATAAAAAGGGGGCTTTGATGGACAATACCATTTTATCTATTGCTATGATAAAAGGCTCTAATCAACTCCTACTTAACACCCAAATGAACGGATTAGTGGTTTTTGATATTAAAAATCAGGAATTCACCCCCATAAATCTTCCTATTAGCGAGCAAAACCTCGAGATCTCTTCAGTGCTTGTGGATGACAAAAATGCCATTTGGTTCACCACTTCTTACCGGCTGCTTAAGCTAAATGATATCAATGCTGTTCCCGAAGAAATCATCAATTTAAAAGAAGAAAGTCAAGATTCCTTTTCCAGTTTGATCCTTGATCAAAAAGGTCATATTTGGGCGGCATGCCAAAAGGGTATTTATCAAATCAATGGCAATGAGCTGAATCAACAGCAGTTTTATCCATTCCCCAATACTAAAAACCAAAACATTAAAAGCCCAATTATCAGTATGGCTGAGGATACCAAGGGAAATATATGGCTAACTACCAAAGAGACGGGAATATGGAAACTGTATAACGGAGCATTTAGAAAAATAAATGCTCCCCTATTAGAAAGTCAACTCATCAGCAACTTCTTTTTCAGAAATGATGATTTATGGATGACGGCAGATAAAAACCTATATAAGGCCCATCTCAAAGGTGATTCCATCGCAATACAAAAAACCTACACATCAGCTGATGGCCTGCCAGGAAATATTTTCTCCAAAGGAGCCATTGCTCAAAGCCAAAACGGCAATTATCTACTTGGAAGCCTTGGAGGACTTAGTACTTTCCATCCGGACAGCCTCCTTTCCAACCCCCATATTCCTCCAATCGCCTTTACAGATTTATATATAGACAACAAAAAAATCGACCAAGGAACTAAAGATATCCTAGAGAAAGAAATCAATCAAACAGATAAAATCACCTTGCCTCAGGGCAGCAATGATTTTAGTATTTCTTTTGCCAGCCTCAATTATATAAAACCTGAGAAGAATCAGTTTGCCTATAGACTCGAAGGATATGATAAAGATTGGATTTATGGCCATGACAGCAAAGCAAGCTATGTGGACCTACCTCCGGGAATTTACACTTTTAAAGTAAAAGGCAGTAATAATGACGGTCTCTGGAACCAAAAGGGCAAAACCATCAAAATTGAGGTCCAGCATAATGGATTTAATTTAGGATCCCCATTAGGACTTACTGCTTTGATCTTAATAGGTGCTGGAGTGGTCTTTTTCATCCGGAAGAACAAATGGACGAAAGCCCAGCATACCTCCACTCCATCCAAAACAGATGACACAATCACTTTACCCCCTCAAGCTGAAACAAAGGACACTGAAGAGACTGAGGACTTTCTAGAAAAAATAAAAGACATCGTACTTTCCAATCTCCAAAATGAGGCCTTTGATGTGAACATGCTCTGTAAAGAAATAGGCACCAGCCGTACCCAATTGTACCGGAAATTCAAGGAATATAATGGAGAAACAGTTTCGTCTTATATTAGGGAAATAAAACTTGACCGAGCTAGACAGCTACTCTCAAAAGGTGACCTTTCCATAGCAGAAGTACACCAATTATCAGGATTCAAATCTGCCTCCCACTTTAGTAAATCTTTCCAATCTAAGTATGGAAAAACGCCATCTGACTTTTTGACTTTTCATAAAACAAAAAACAGCAACAGCCTGAAAACTCACCCAGAACTACCATAAAAGGCCGTTTGGAACAAATAAACAACTGATTTGGGACGATCAGAAAAGAGAAACATTTGAATTTTGAACATATTTGTGTTTGGGTAAAGTGAATCTGGAAAGCCATTAGCTCATGTCTACATTGGATGTTTGGGTTGTCTCTGGTCTTTTCTAAATACTTATCCTATCTGACTAAGAAAGATATAATTTATTAGCAAAAGCATTTTACTAAAAATGTTATGAGAAAATATTTACTTGGATTTTTAGGCTTATTTTATGCAGGCATATTGGGTATTGCTTCTTGCAGCCCCGGCGAAGAAAAAATCGATTTTAATGCTGAAGTCCGTCCCATTATCAACAGCAAATGTATTACCTGCCATGGCGGGGTAAAACAATCGGGAGAATTCAGTTTATTGTTTCAAGAGGAAGCCTTGTCCCCCACCAAATCAGGCCATCCAGCCATCATCCCTGGAGATGCGGAAGGCAGTGAAATGATCAAAAGAATATTGGCACAAGACCCTGAGCAAAGAATGCCTCCCGAAGGACCTGCTCTCAGTAAAGAAGAGGTAGATATTTTGAAAAGATGGATCAATCAGGGAGCTGAATGGGAAGACCATTGGTCTTTTGTAGCACCAGAAAAGCCAGATGTACCAGAAGTGGACAAGGAAGCCTGGAACAATAATCCAATTGACCATTTTATACTTAAGAAGATGGAAGAGAAGGGTCTCTCCCCTTCACCGCAAGCTGATGCTCCTACTTTAGCCCGTAGGTTAAGTCTGGACATCATAGGCCTACCACCAAGTGAGGAGATGATACAAAGCTTGGAATCCGATCCTTCTTTGAAAAATTATGAAAGAATCGTGGATGAACTATTGGGCTCCCCTCAATATGGCGAGAAATGGACCAGCATGTGGCTGGACCTGGCCAGATATGCGGACTCTAAAGGTTATGAAAAAGATGCCCACCGTGACATGTGGAAATACAGGGACTGGGTAATCAAGGCCTTTAACCAAGACATGCCTTTTGACCAGTTCACCATTGAACAACTGGCAGGAGACTTGCTCCCCGAGCCTAGCAAAGATCAGTTGATCGCCTCTGGTTTCCACAGGAACACCATGACCAATGACGAAGGGGGTACCGATGACGAGGAATTTCGTGTTGCCGCAGTGCTGGATAGGGTAAATACTACTTGGGAAGTTTGGCAGGGCATCACCTTTGCCTGTGTGCAATGTCACAGCCATCCCTACGAACCCATTAAGCATGAGGAATATTTTGAGTTTTATGCATTTTTGAACAATACTGCTGACAAGGATCACCCTAGCGATAGCCCCATCCTCCCCGTTTACACTGAAATAGACTTGGCCAAGAAAGCCGCTTTGACCCATTGGATAGATTCGGTAAAAAATCATTCAAGTCCATATCGATTGGCCTCCATGATCGAAGAAAAGGAAAACGAGTTGGAGAAAATCAGACAATACCGGCTTCCTATTATGCAAGAGCTCCCTGAAGAAGAGCAAAGATCCACCTTTGTTTTTGAAAGAGGCAATTGGACGACGCATGGAAAACAGGTCTATCCTGGAGTACCTGGTTCACTGCCAAACCTACCAGAGGGTGTTCCAGCCAACCGCCTTGGTATGGCCAAATGGCTTGTCAGCGGAGAGAACCCCTTGACTGCCAGAGTTACGGTCAACAGAATTTGGGGGCGATTGTTTGGTAAAGGAATCGTGGAAACCCAGGAGGATTTTGGCTCCCAAGGTGCTGCGCCTACCCACCCTGAGTTATTGGACTGGCTAGCCATCGAGTGGATGGAAAAGGACCAGTGGCATTTGAAAGCTTTGATCAAGAGAATCGTAATGACAGCCACTTATAGACAATCCTCTGAAGTAAGTCCAAAAGCCCTTGAGATAGACGCTGCCAATGACTATCTATCCAGAGCACCTAGGGTAAGATTATCTGCCGAACAGGTACGTGACCAAGCACTGGCCGTAAGTGGACTATTGAGTGATAAAATGTATGGTCCTTCGGTCATGCCTTATCAACCTGAAGGCATTTGGCAAGCGGTCTATAATGGCAGCTCCTGGGACCTCAGCGAAGGTGAAGACCAGCACAGAAGAGCCGTTTATACTTACCTAAGAAGAACAAGTCCCTACCCTTCCATGATAGCTTTTGATGGACCTACACGGGAATTCTGTGTTAACAGAAGAATAGACACCAATACACCGCTTCAGGCCTTGGTTACCCTGAACGATGCAGTATATGTAGAAGCGGCACAAGCCTTGGCCAAAAAGATGAAAACAGCAGGGAGCACTGCCCAGGAGCAAATCACCAAAGGCTACGAAAAAGCCCTTCTCCTGTCTCCTTCAGAAAAAGATATGGAGATTTTAATGAATTTGTATACCAATGCCAAATCCCATTTTGATCAAACAGGAGAAGGATTGGAAAACATGGATAAAACAATAACTGATCCAGAGCTGAATGCCCTCACCGTAGTGGCCAATGCCATCATGAACCTGGACAATTTTATCACTAGAAATTAAGCCCCTTAAAGCAAGATAAGATGAACATATTTGAGGAAGAACAATACCGACAGGCTGAACTAAATACACGTAGACAATTTTTAAGAAAATGTATATCTGGAATGGGGGGAATTGCCCTTGGCTCTTTAATGGGCAGCACCCTTTCCAGCTGCGGAAGAAGTTCCGATGGACTAGGAATGCTCAGGGACAGCGCCAATCCCATGGCAGCATTACCTTCCCATTTTGTTCCCAAAGCCAAACGCGTGATCTACTTGCACATGGCGGGAGCACCATCCCAATTGGAACTCTTCGACTATAAACCTGATCTTCAAAAGCTGGATGGATTGGATTGCCCTCCTTCTCTTTTGGAAGGAAAAAGATTTGCCTTTATCAAGGGGACTCCCAAAATGCTTGGTCCACAGTTTAACTTCAAGCAATATGGGCAGTCTGGGGCTTGGATGTCTGACAGATTACCTTACCTGTCTGATTGTGTAGATGACATGACATTCTTAAAAGCCATGCATACGGATGAGTTTAACCATGCTCCTGCACAGTTGCTTTTACAAACAGGCAGTGCACGATTGGGCAAACCTAGTATGGGGTCTTGGGTTACTTATGGACTGGGCTCTGAAAACCAAAATCTCCCAGGCTTTATGGTATTGGTATCGGGTGGAAAAACCCCAAGTGCCGGTAAAAGTATCTGGGGAAGTGGATTTTTGCCCACTGTCTACCAAGGTGTACAATGCCGGTCAAAGGGAGATCCAGTATTATACCTTTCTGATCCTAAAGGGATGAGCAAAGCCCTCAGGGAACAATCCATCAATGCCATCAATGATTTGAACAAAAGGCAATTTGAAGAAATCGGTGACCCCGAAATCATGACCAGGATTTCTCAATACGAGATGGCCTTCAAAATGCAAACCTCAGTACCGGAAACCATGGATATCAAGGATGAGCCGGAATATATCCATAAAATGTACGGTACAGAACCTGGACAGTCCTCTTTCGCCAATAACTGCCTTTTAGCCAGAAGACTGGCAGAAAAGGGCGTACGCTTTATACAGCTTTACCACTGGGGCTGGGATGCCCATGGTGCAGCAAAAAGCGAAGCCATCAACCATGGCTTCAAAAACCGTTGTCAAGAGGTGGACCAACCTATAGCAGCCTTATTGAAAGACTTGAAACAAAGGGGATTATTGGATGATACTTTGGTAGTCTGGGGCGGTGAGTTCGGCAGAACTCCAATGCGAGAAAACAGGGGTGGAAAAGAAATGAAGTTCGTGGGTAGAGACCATCACCTGGAAGCCTTTACTACCTGGATGGCTGGCGGTGGGATCAAACCAGGCATGACCTATGGTGAAACCGATGAGATAGGCTACTATGGTATCAAGGACCGTGTCCATGTGCATGATCTACAGGCTACCATTCTTCACCAGTTGGGATTGAACCATGAAAAACTCACCTATCACTTCCAAGGCAGGGATTTTAGATTAACGGATGTACATGGTGAAGTGGTCAAAAAAATCATTGCTTAAGTGAAACGGTCGATAATTTACGATAAACTTTATCTTTATCTGGTCAATAACGATATGCCCAAATCAATATGAGAAAGAACATTTATTTAATACTATTTCTACAAATAATCAGTACCCCTTTTTTATATGCACAGGGCCTGGATGCTACTGAAGAGCCCTCCGACCTTTGGTTGTTCATAGGACGTTTTCATCCATTGATTGTCCACTTGCCCATTGGTTTTATCCTCTTGGCTTTCCTGATGGAATTGATGGCCAAAATGCCCAAATTCCGCCATCTGGAACAAAGTGTATCCTTTGTTTTATTTCTGGGTATATTGACCTCAGTCGGTGCCGCTGTATTTGGCTATCTATTATCCCTAAGTGGAGAATACCAAGGCAGTACCCTTGACTGGCATCTTTGGTTAGGACTCTCCACCTTAGCATTTGCAATAATTGCATTGGTACTCAAATTAAAACAAGTGCGTACTGCTTATTTTGCTTTTTTATCCGCAAGTGTTATCTGTCTGACCTTTACCGGCCACCTTGGCGGTAACCTTACCCATGGCTCGGATTACCTTTTAAGATATATGCCCAACAGCCTTCGTGCTATGGCCGGCATGCCTCCAAAACCTGTAAAAACGACCAAGCAGATCACCAATCTGGAAGAAGCCATTGTCTTCGATGACTTGATCAAACCTATTATGGACAATAACTGTGAAAGCTGCCATAATGCAGAAAAAACAAAGGGAGATCTAAGGTTAGACATCAAAGAAGGGTACCTCAAAGGAGGAGAAAATGGACCATCCCTAGTACCTGGCCAACCTGCCCATAGTGAACTGATCAAGCGGGTGAAATTATCCAAAGACCATGAGGATGTCATGCCTCCTGAAGGCAAAAAACCTTTAAGCAAGGAGGAAATTGCACTTTTGGAATGGTGGGTGACCAATGAAGCTTCATTTGATAAAAAAGTAGCAGAAGTAGACGTTCCATCCGATATCAAAGAAATATTAGATGAACTGGTCAATCCCAAAAAGGCTAACCTGAGCCCGGTATATGCCAAAGACATCAATCCTCCATCAGAGAAGGAAATAGAAAAATTACAGGATCTCGGATTCTCAATATCCCCAATTGCTGCCCAAAGTCCTTTTATCCAAGTCAGCCATTTGATTTCTGGTGTAGCCTTGGATGATGAAAAAATCAAAACCCTTGGAAAAGTGGCTGAGCAGACTGCCTGGCTTAATTTGGGTAAGACTGTCCTTGAAGATGGCCAGAACTTCAGTTTCTTGCAAGACTTTAAGCACCTTACCAAGCTACACTTAGAAAAAACGGCCGTTAAAGATGCTGATATAAAATACCTAACTAAAATGGAATGGCTAGAATACCTCAATCTCTACCAAACAGAGATAAGTGATAAAAGTATAGAACAGCTGAAAGGCCTAAAAAGGCTCAGAAAAATATATTTATGGGAAACCCAAGTCAGTGAAAACGGTAGAGAAAGTCTGCAAAAAACGCATCCAGAATTGTTGATCATCGCGGAGGGACTGCCCAAAAACTTTGAAGCAAAAACCAATACAGAGGACAGTACGGCTATTGCTGCCAAATAACTGGGGATACAGGACAAATATTTCGATAAATGGATGTAATTTATCTAGAGAGAAACATCCGTTTCCTAACGTAGGAACAGAACAAAGGAGTGTTTGCCCATATTAACATAAACAAAAATTAATAAGAGTTTCAATATCTGGGGAACCAAGCCATCCCCGCCAACAATTTTCAACATGAAAAAAGACAGCCAATTTGACCGAAGAAAATTTGTAAAATATAGCTCAGCGCTAGTCACTTCCAGTTTTCTTATGCCCAATATCAATTTTGGAAAGGGTACGAACCCTGATGATGAAATCATCGGACATGGTGATTTCAAATATAAAGTAAAGAAAGAATGGGGCAACCAAGACCCGGCCAAATATCCTGTAAAGGACTGTCATGAAATGGTTCAGGACAAAAAAGGTAGACTGATCCTTTTGACCAATGAAACCAAAAACAATGTCATGTTCTATGACAGATCAGGAAAGATCCTAAAAACCTGGGGCCATGATTTCCCCGGCGCACACGGTCTGACGCTCCATGAAGAAGGTGGTGAAGAATTCCTTTATATCACTGACCACAACCGTCACCAAGTATATAAAACCACCTTGGATGGTAAGATCCTCTTGACCTTGGATTATCCAAAGGAAACAGGCATGTATGAAAGTGCTGACCAGTACAAGCCTACAGAAACAGCCATTGGTCCAAATGGTGATATCTATGTTGCGGATGGATACGGAAAAAGTTTCGTGATCCAATACTCTGCCAAAGGTGAATATATCCGCCACTTCGGAGGTAAGGGCGATGCCAATGATCAATTGAAACAAGCCCATGGCGTATGCTTGGACACTAGAAAAAAAGGCAAGCCAGAACTTTTAGTTACCTCTAGGGCTGCACAGGAATTCAAACGTTTTAGCTTGGACGGAAAGCACCTGGAAACTATCCAAACTCCCGGTTGCTGGATTTGTCGTCCTGTGATTAAAGGAAAAAATTTATACTTTGCAGTAATTGTCACTAAAAGCTGGAAAGAATATGACGGCCATGTCTTGATACTAGACAAAAACAATAAGGCCATTTCTTCTCCAGGAGGCTCCAAGCCAACTTATGTAGACGGAAAACTCCAATCGAGCAGTCATATTGGACAGACATTTATGAATCCACATGATGTCTGCATCGACCAGGATGAAAATATATTTGTTCCCCAGTGGGCCTCTGAAAAGACCTATCCTATTTTATTGGAGAGAGTTTAATAAATGGTTCCTTTAAGAAGGACAGAGCATTCTAAAAAGCCAGCAAGATTTGCTGGCTTTTTGGTTTTGACGGGGAAATGGATTTTTTGTGATGGGGAAGTAATTATGTAATGATCAGGCAAATCGCATAAAACGAGGCTATCACACCATAATTAATTCCGTCATCGGTATGAGAAACAACTAAGCCTTCTTATCTTCGAATGATGAGATGACTTCGTCTTCGCTACCATTGAGGTGAATTATGCTATCCCGAGGTATTGAGAGATCTCTTCCAACAACAAATTACTGAAGAGATCCCACTTATTTTCGGAATGACAAAGAGCTTACCCTATTCAGCCCCTTTATACTTGAAAAAATATTGACTTCTCTAAATGACAGGGTCTTATGAAACAACCCTACTTACCCAAACTTAATCTAACCAACTTTCACACCATAAAGGACAATGGACCGCTCTTTTCCTTTAAGCGCAATATTTCCCATTTGCTTAAAAGTAAAACCATTGTCTTCCAATAATCCCTTTAAAGACTCGGATATCAGTAATTCTTGTTGCAGGGCATTGCATTGGCCCTGAATCCTGGCGGCAGTGTTAATGGTGTCTCCATGATAGGCAATCTCTTTTTTGTATTTGCCTACCTCGGTCACCGTAACTATTCCCACATGGAGCCCTCCTTTGAAATGGGGTAAGCAATTATAGTTTTGGGTGTAATAGTCCTTTCTTTTCAGCAACTGCTGCTTAAAATTGAAAAAGGCCCTCAGGCAGTTTTGGCTTTTTAATCCCGCTTTCAGCTTCCAGGTCAGGATGGCTTCATCGCCAACATATTGGTAGATATCTGCTTCATTTTCCGCTACGATTCCCAAATCATTGAAACAGTCCTGAATCAATTTACTGTATTGGATATGCCCCAGTCTTTCGGCATGGGCAGTGGAAGACTGCAGGTCCAAAAACATAAAAATGCGTTCCTCCTCACGTGGGGTATAAAATCTTCCACTAAATAGTTGCCAAAGGTTATTGCCACCAAAATAGAGCTTGACCTGCCTTAGGCCAAACATAAAAATATCCACCGAGACGATATACAAATAGATCGCAAAACTTCCCGGTTCAAAAGCAAATTCAAGATAAGTGATTTCCTCTCCAAAAATCAGGTAGGCCAAGGACACCATGGTGATCAAAAACAGCAGCACATAGATAATCCTTAGCACCAATAAACCCCTAAGGGACATTTTCTGATACCCATGCTCCTCTGTCAAAATTTGGGCATATCCAGAAATTGCTCCAAAAATCACTCCTCCCACCAAGGAGATCAAAATGGATTTCCAAACCTCAAACTGCACAGAACCCAATTCCTGTGTTCCTTCTCCCCTTACCACACTAAAAAACACCAATGCCAAACTCCAACCAACAATATACTGTCTAATGATCTGCCATTTTTGCTTGTTTTGGAGTTTCATGGGGAAGTTTGCTGCTTAATTGAAGATGGGAAGAACTAGTTTTTTCCTTCTATTAAAACTAAGGAAATTAGTTAATAGTAAAAAAAGCTGATCTAGGCTAAATAAATTTATAATGTATTTTTTACACTTATTATTTTTTATCAGGAAAAGCTGTACTATTTTTGAAAGGTATAGCATCAATAAAAACATTAAAACCAAAAATAACCCCCGATATGAAAATCAAACATTTTCTATTCACCAGCTTGATAGCGGGCATTACTTGCAGCAGCTTTGCACAAAGTGGCAATAAAACCATCATTCCTGAAGCCCCAGGCAATCCGGTAATCACCGAAAAATATACCGCTGACCCTGCAGCCATTGTTCATAAGGATACCGTCTTCCTTTATGTTGGCCATGACCAGAAAGAACCGCCCCATCATGGCTACGAAATGCACGAATGGCTGATCTATTCTTCCACCGATATGGTCAGTTGGGAAGAAAGGGCTGCTGTCAATGTCAAGGAAACCTTTTCATGGGCCGCAGATGATGCCTGGGCTTCGGAGGTGATCGAAAAAGACGGGAAGTTCTACTGGTTTGTCACAGTAAGCCATAAAGACATACATGGCAAGGCCATTGGGATTGCCGTAGCGGACAGCCCGGTGGGGCCTTGGAAGGATGCCTTGGGCCATGCCCTGATCACCAATGACATGACCACCGATGCCAAAATCAGTTGGGATGATATTGACCCAACGATCTATATCGATGATGACGGCTCTGCTCACTTGTTTTGGGGCAATACGATTTGCTATTATGCCAAATTAAAGGACAATATGCTCGAACTGGACAGCGAGATCCAGTACATTGACCTTCCCCATTTTACGGAAGCACCGTATGTCCACAAAAAAGGGGACTACTATTACCTTTCCTATGCGTATAAATTCCCTGAAAAAACCGCCTATGCCATGAGCAAGAGTATAACTGGCCCTTGGGAATACAAAGGTATCCTTAATGAAGTGGCAGGTAACAGCAATACCAATCACCAATCCATCATAGAATACAAAGGAAAAGACTATTTCATCTACCACAACGGTAGTATCCCTACCGATGGCGGCAGCTTCAGAAGGTCGGTATGCGTGGATTACCTCTATTATAATCCCGACGGCACCATGAAGCGCGTCATAATGACCTCAGAAGGAGTAGATCCGGCTGAGTAAAATTATATTCTAATACTATTGTCATTCAAAGGTATCGAGGAATCTCTTCCAATAATAAATTACTAATGAGATTCCTCCTTTCGTCGGAATGGCTATAAACTTGACCTAAAGTTCTTTCTGTTGTTCCAGCAGCTAAGCAACAGAACCATTAATATTAAGCCTGAGGCCTATCCTTCTCTGCCGGGCTCAACTTTATTAGTGCCGGGGCAAAGCCCTCGGCACAACCAAAGTCTTCTTTATCAGTATAACTACAAAGATTATTATATACCACCTAATTTTTCTACATAACCATAATACACACCTTTCTTAAACACTGAATCTTCCCCTTTCAGCCACTCTTCAAAAAATTGCCGACAAAAACCTCCTAGATTATAGCTAAGGATCTCTTCTGGCCTTACCCAAGCATATTCATCCGCCTCATCATTGAGTACCACTTCTACACTGTCCGTCCTGCAGCAGAAGTCTATAAATATAAAATGACGCTCCTCTTCAAATTTATCCGAATTGACACTTTCCTGGATACTTACCAGTTCTACATCATAAACTTCTAAGCCTGTCTCTTCCAGCACTTCACGCTTTAAGGCGTCTTCCATTTTTTCGCCTTTTTCAATATGCCCGCCTGGTATGACATACTGATCATTCCATTTTGAAGACTTACACAGTAATATTTCATCTTTGGGATTAAAAATAATTGCACCTACCGTAGGCTCTGGATATATGGACTTCATATGCACTTTTGCTAACTTAAGATGGTCAAAACTAGTGGATATAAAAAGAAAAACCACAGCAAGACATTTCTAAGTCTTACTGTGGTTTAATAATGAAATTCAATTTGGGGAAATTACTTCACCCCAAAGTGATACTTGATATTGTGCGTATAAGTTTCTCCTGGATTCAACCTTGCAGAAGGAAAACTTTCTTCATTAGGCGAATTCGGGAAAGTTTGTGGTTCCAAGCACAAACCATAGTATTGATCATAAGTAACGCCATCCACCGTAATGGTGCCGTCCAAAAAATTACCACTGTAAAACTGTACGGCAGGAGAATCAGCATAAACTTCCAATACCCTTCCGCTTCCTTCATGGTATAACTCCACCATTTTAGCCATTTTACCGTCATGCTCCTTCTTCACTACATAGTTGTGATCATATCCTCCCTCCACTTGGGCAATTCTCTCACCAATCTTATGAGAACTGGTAAAATCAAAAGGGGTTCCTTCCACAGGAGCCACTTCACCAGTCGGGATCAAAGTAGCATCCACAGGTGTATAATGATCCGCAAAAATGGTCAATTCATGATCCAAGATGGTTTCCTTCAAGCCACTAAGATTGAAATAACCATGATGGGTAAGGTTTACCACTGTTGATTTACTAGTAGCTGCTTCAAATGAAATAAGAAATTCATTATCATTATTCAATTCAAAGGTCACATTGGTGGTCAGCTCTCCTGGATAACCTTCTTCTCCATCGGGGCTCACATAGGTCAAAGTAAGACCAGCAATATCCTCATTTTCTTCAATCTTGGCTTCCCAGAAAACTTTGTTAAATCCTTTGTCACCTCCGTGAAGGTGATTGGTGTCATCATTGGTAGCTAATGTATATTCTTCTCCATCCAAAGAAAATTTTCCCTTTGCAATCCTATTGGCATAACGGCCCACTGTAGAACCAAAATAATTGGTGCTGGTACTATATCCCTCTAAATCCTCATAATGCAGGACTATATTCTCCAAATTCCCGTCCCTGTCAGGAACAACCATTCTTGGGATTACCCCACCGTAATTGGAAACATCCACCTCAATTCCATTGGCATTTTTAAGGGTATAGATCTGGGCTTCCTTGCCTTCCACAGTAGCATTTGCCACTGTCACCTCCAAGCCCTTGTCCTGATCCTGAACTTCTTCCGTAGTTTCGGATTTTTCTGATGACTTGGGAGAACAAGCATAAAAAGATAAGGCCAAAGCCATAACTGACAGCCCCAAAAGATTCGATTTCAATAGGTTCATAGAGTTTATTTTTAGTTATAAATTAGCAACCTTGCCCATAATAGGCATCCTTGCCGTGCTTGCGATCATAGTGTTTTTTGATCAAAGCATCTTTAAGGCGAGGTGCATTAGGGTTAATTTGGAGCGTAAGATAAGCCATTTTTGCAACTTCCTCCAAAACTTTGCTATTGTAAACTGCCTTTTCAGCACTTTTTCCCCAAGTAAAGGGACCATGATTACCTATCAAAACCATCTCAACTTCCTGATAATCCAAGTCTTTATCTTGAAAACAATCCAAAATCTGCTTACCGGTCATATGCTCATAATTCCCCTGGATCAATTCATCGGCCATGGGCGGTGCACAGGGAATATCCTTGGTCAAATGATCCGCATGGGTAGTCCCAAAAATAGGAATGTCCATCTGTGCTTGCGCCCAAGAAACCCCGTACAAGGAATGTGTATGCACTATCCCTCCTATTTGACTCCACTCCTTGTAAAGGTAGGCATGGGTCTTGGTATCAGAAGAAGGACGCATTTCTCCCTCTACTACTTTACTCTCAAAATCCATGATCACAATATCCTCTGGTCGCAGTTTTTCATAAGCCACGCCACTGGGCTTAATCGCAAAAACCCCTTCCCTTCTATCCACGGCACTTACATTGCCGAAAGTATATACTACCAAATCCAGCTTGGGCAACTGCATATTGGCTTCATAACACTCTCTCTTTAACTCCAAATATTTACTCATTGGTCTATTGGTTTTATCTTATAATTTCTTTGGTATTAAGGTAAATAAATTCTTCAGCACAAGTTAAAAATAATATCTGTATTTATTACACTTATTATTTCAAAGATCGACTTTCTAAGTCAGCGTAACCGCACATCCATCTCTCCTACACGAAAATCACCATCTATTATTAATTAGTGCATAAATACATTAAATTAGGTATTGCTTTAACCAAGGCCATTGACAATTTTTGCGTATGCTTAGATTTATATCTTTTTGTATCTTTTTATTGCTGTCATCAGTATCTAGCCCCTTCTATGCAAAAGGACTTTTCGAGAATTTTAGGGCATACGATATAACAGACGGAATTAACCAACCGTTTCCCTATGACGTACTTCATAGCCAAAGTGGCTATGTATGGGTAGCTGGAGAAAATGGGCTTTGGAAATATGACGGTAATTCCTTCTTGTCGTACAAACATGATGTTGAGGACAGCAGCTCATTGGCCTATGATTTTGTTTGGGTGATCTTTGAAGACAGCAAAAATAATATCTGGGCAGGCACCTATGGTGGAGGAGTCAGTCGTTACAATTCCAAAACAGATAATTTCACCAACTTTTCCTTTGATAAGGATGACCCCTATTCGATCAGTGACAATAGGGTAAGGGGAATAGCAGAAGACCCAAGCGGTAATATTTGGCTGGGCACGGACAATGGGCTTTCCATGCTGGACCCCGAAACTGGAAAATTTATCAGGTACAATACCGAGGACGGTCTGTTGAGCACCACTGTCCGGCAGATCAAATTATCCCAAGACCAGCAACGGCTCTTTATTGCCACGGGGAATGGTTTAAACATCCTGGACCTGAAAACCAGAAAGTTCTCCGCCATAACCCATCAGGAAAATGTAGACAACAGCCTCAGTCACTTTTACCTTTATGATCTCTTAGAATATCCCAAAGGCACACTTTGGCTAGGTACTGGAGCGGGTCTGGATAAACTGGATTTGAAAAGCCATACCATCACACATTACAGGTCTAATCAAGACCCAAACAGCCTTAGTCATGATGTTATCTTCTCTATCAATAAGCACCAGAATCATCCAGATAAACTATTTGTGGGCACACTCAACGGCCTAAACATCTTGGACCTCAAAACTGACCAAGTCCAACGCATTTGGTCTGACAAGACCAAACCCAATAAGCTCAAAGGAGACAATATCTACAAAGTCAGTCCCGGCAGAGATGGGAGCCTTTGGGTAGCTGTTTACAATGAGGGACTATTCCAGTACCACCCTCATTATAACAAGTTCAATTCCTTGAAGCTGGTTACAGATGCCTCTGACAAATATTACTCCAGGGTTTCAAGCATGATCCAACACGATGAGGATGAATATATTTTCACCACTTATTCTGGACTTTTTGTCAAAAACTTCAAAACTGGTAAAACTGAAAAATACCAAATTGAAAAAGGTGACCCTAACAGTGTAAACCGACTGGCCATGATCACCAAGGTTTCAGATAACATCTATTGGATAAGCACTTGGAGCAGCTTTATTTATGAATGGAACCATCGAACAAGAAGCCTAAAACCACTTCCCCACAAAACCCCGAAGGGACAGTTCCTTCCCGAATTCAACCTTCCCATCTTATGCGACAGCAAAAAAAGAATCTGGATAGGAAATTCAGAAAGAGGCTTATTTATCTGGAACAAAGAGACCCAACAAGCCGACCCCTTTCCGATCAATAACCAACTCGTCAATCAGGGAAATCATGACGAATTCATCTCTTATATATTTGAAGACAGTAAAAACAATATCTGGGTAGGGAGTCAAGGAGGACTTAATCTCTTGGATGAGGAGAGTCAAACATTCCAAAAATTCCAACATATAGAAGGTGATTTCAGCAGTTTATGTAACAATAAAATCAACCATATATCTGAAGATCATATGGGCAACTTATGGATCAGTACCGAGCTTGGACTGAGCAGGTTCAACATCCAGGACAGTACATTCACTAATTTTTATACCGTGGATGGTTTGCCTTCAAATGTCATTAGTTCAACCATAGAAGACGCCAAAGGGAACCTTTGGATAGCCACGGCGGAGGGGATTTCCCAAAAAACTCCGGAAGGGAATTTCAGAAATTATAATGACCAGGACGGCATAATAGATAACTACTTTATCTTTCGCGCTGCCTATAAGGATGACAAAGGCCAAATTTTCTTTGGCCATTCAACAGGGCTTGAATATTTCGATCCTCAGCAAATACCCGAAAACAAACTCGAGCCAAAAGTAATAATCACCAGGATTGACTTGTTTAACGAACCCATAAGTCCGGGTGATTCCAGCGAAATCCTGCAACAAGCAGCCGCACAAACGAGGGCTGTCACCTTCAACCATGAACAATCGGTTATTTCTTTCCACTTTACAGCCATTAACCATATCAATGGCCACAAAAACAAGTTCCAATATCGATTATTAGGATATGATAAAGACTGGAGGCCAGTAACAGATGACCGTTCTACCACCTATACCAACTTGGAACCGGGCAGCTATACCTTCCAGGTAATGGCCTGCAATAATGATGGGCACTGGGCCAGTCAAAAAGCATCCCTCGAGGTATCTATCCTTCCTCCATGGCACAGGACATGGTGGTTCAAGACTTTATTTACACTGTCCTTCCTCGGCATCGTTTTACACCAATTCATTAGCCTAAACAAAAAAAGAGAAAAACTTCAGCTTATTGTCGCAGAAAGGGTTTCTGAAATACAGCTTCAGAAAGATAAGATAGAAGCACAACACCTTATTTTACAGCAAAAAAACCAAAAGATCGAAAACCTCCTAAGAGAGCTCAACCACCGTGTAAAAAACAATTTGCAACTCGTCTCCAGCATCCTCAACCTACAAAGCAGGAGTGTAAAGGACCTCAATGCCAAAGAAGCCCTTACCGATGGCCGTATGCGCATGCAGGCACTTTCTCTTTTACACCAGAAGTTATATGTAACGGATATCGATTCCCAAGTGAATTGTAAAAATTATATCAAGGACTTATTCGACCAAATAGAAATGGCCTTCAAAAGCAATTATAAATCTTTTGAGTATGAGTTCGAGGCAGATGACTTTTCATTGGGACTGGACAAAGCCATCCCCTTGGGGCTTATTTTAAATGAACTCATTACCAACTCATTTAAACATGTCCAAGAGGATAAAATTATTATCTACTTAAAACTAAGTAAAAAGAAAGGCTTGATTCATTTTTCATTTTCCGACAATGGACAAGGACTCACAGAATCATTGATTCTAGAATCAAAATCCTTTGGCCTGAGCATGATCAGGTCTTTGGTAGAGCAGCTTAACGGAAAACTGGATATTTCCGAAGGTATGAACACAAAAATCAACATTGTATTTTAACGCAGCAAATAAATGAGCAGCACAAAAAGAGTATTGATCGTAGAAGATGAGATATTAATTGCCAAGGACCTTGCCTACCTTTTGGAGGATATGGGCTACGAAAATTCAGGAATTGCCAATTCCGGCGAGCGGGCTTTGGAATTATTCAAAAAAAACAAGGTAGATCTGCTCCTTTGTGATATCAATATTAACGGGTCAATGGATGGTATAGAAACCGTCAAAGCCATTCAAGAATACAAAGAAGTCCCTGTCATCTATATCTCAGCCTTTTCGGATCCCATCACGGTAAATAGGGCTATTGAAACTTCCCCGAGTTCATTTTTGACCAAGCCCTATAATGAAAGAAGCGTACAGATTGCCATTGACCTGGCATTTGCCAACTTTAACAAGTCGAGTAAAAACCTGGAAAAAAACCAGGTGTTCCAACAGCTGACCCAAAGGGAAAGGGAAATCATCCTATTAATTGCTGAAGGAAAAACAAGTACGGAAATAGCCGAACAGCTCTTCATTAGCCCAACCACGGCCGCCAAACACCGGAATAATATCTTGGCCAAAACAGGCTGCAAAAACACCTCTGAGGTAATTAAACTCTTGTACAGTTAAAAAAGCCACAGAAAATCGACCAAAATCCCATTTTCTGTGGCAAGGTCTTAAATCATTTTAAAACCAATTTCAAATATTTTACCCGCTTTCTTTTCCAAGTATAAGAAATATGAATCCTTCCATCTTTTGACTGAATAATAGCCGGATAACTGAATTCTCCTTCCTCTTCATTTTCCAAGATAAGGATATCCTTCCAATGAATCCCATCGTCTGAAATGGCCAAGTTCAATTTATTCCTTCCGTCAGACCAATCTTCACCTTTGGCCATAGGATTATATACGATCAAATGCTGGCCGTTCGCTAAAGTCACTGCATCAGTTCCACTATTCGGGTTGATCAATTCCGTTTTCTCCAATTTGGACCAGCTCATTCCTCCATCCTCAGACCAAGCGCTAATGACATTATTTTGTTTGCTCCGGCAAAGGACTTGTAATCTCCCATCTGCATGTTGTAAAATGCTGGGCTGAATGACATCAAAGTCTCCCTCATGATCAATATTCACCTTTTTCCAGCTTTTGCCTTGGTCCTTAGAAATCTCTATATGCGCCCTCCAACCTTTATCGTCCTCCACACTGGAAGGAGCCAAAATAGTTCCATTTTCCAGCATAATTGGTTTGTTCTTTATCGGCCCCAAAAACCCTTCTGGTAACCTTTGGCTTTCGGACCATGTTTTCCCATCATCCTCACTGACCAAATACATGCCCCACCATTCCTGGGGAGAAGGACCTTCCTTATAGAAAAGCAACAATTTTTCATCAGAGACTTTGAACAGCACCGGGTTCCAGGTGGGATAACTTAAATGCTCATCTACCTTTCCATCCACCACCTTTTTAGGAACTGACCAATCTTTTTCTGATTTCACCGCGGTCCAAATCGCTACATTGGGATGCCGCTCGTATTCCCCTCCAAACCATGAAGCCATGATATCTCCATTATTAAGCTCTACCAAGGTAGAGGCATGACATTCCTCAAAAGGGGCCTCCTCAAAAATAAACCCTGCTTCAATTATTTTCACATCTACTTGTCCATATCCGGGCCTAAAAACCAATAATGCGAGAAAGACCAAGAGCCATTTACTTTTCATCATATACACCTTCATTCTTAAATTACAATTTACTGAAACACCCATTATATCAATAAACAAAAAAAATGGACTGTTCAGCCCACTTTCCTCTACATTTTAACCATTGCTTTGATCACCTTATTGGCAGGATCCAGCCATGAAGAAAATTTTTCCTTTACCTGATCAAATGCTACTTCATGCGTGATATAAGAAGCCGCCTGTACCTTTTTATCCTTAAGCGCCGTGAGTACAGTATCAAAGTCCTCCCTCGTGGCATTTCTGCTGCTCATCAGGGTGGACTCTCTTTTATGAAAATCTGGGTGACTAAAGGCTATTTCACCTTTTTGCAACCCCACTAACACATACCTGCCACCATGCGCCATCAGCTCAAATCCATTATGAATAGCTACAGTACTTCCGGTAGCATCGATTACTGATTCAGCAAATCCACCATCAGTGATTTTCTCAATTTCAGCTTTATAGTCACCTTTCGCATTTACGGTATGCTCTATTCCCAAAACCTCCCGACAAAATGCCAAGCGATCTTCATTGATATCCATGGCTATCACTTTTCCACCTGCTATCCTGGCAAACTCCATTACCCCAAGCCCTATGGGACCGGCCCCCATCACAATGACAAACTCACCAGGATTCACTCCTGCCCTTCTCACTCCATGAGCTCCGATAGCCAAGGGTTCAGCCAAAGCCAATTCCTCCAAGCTCAATCCGTCCTTTTTGACCAAGGCAGCACTTGGAACAGAGATATATTCTCTCATTCCTCCATCCTCATGAACGCCAAAAACACTTATGTTAGCACAACAATTTGGCTTGCCAGCCTTACAGGCCACACATTCACCACAACTAAAATAAGGTATAATACTCACCCAATCCCCCTTGGAAAAACCTTCAGCCCCACCTACCTCAACCAATTCTCCCGAAAGCTCATGTCCCAAAATTCTCGGATAATTAAAATAGGGCTGGGTACCTTCATAGGCATGAAGGTCGGTACCACAAATCCCGATTCTTTTGACCTTGATAATCGCCTTACCAGGTTCTATTCGTGGATTTTCACCCTCCCCATACTCAAATTCCCCCGGTTTATTGCAAGTCAATATTTTCATTTTCCAATCCATTTTTCTCTGCCATCTTTTAAAAAGGCAGCAGAGTTAAATTCAAAAATTATAATCCAGATTAGGCATTACCGGCCATGGCAGGGATTTCTTTTTTGTGCCTATAATGGTAGAAACCATACCCTACCACCATCAGGTAACAAGCTGCTGGTACCAAGAACGAAATATGGATACTTTGGAAATAATCAGAAACCATTCCTTGGATTACAGGGAAGACCGCTCCACCTAATATCGCCATGATCAAACCGGAACCACCTAATTTGGTATCTTGTCCCAAGCCTTCTGCCGCCAAACCATAAATAGTGGGGAACATCAATGACATACAGCCTGATATCAGTACCAATGCAATAGCACCTACCATACCACTACTCAGGATCACCACAGCAGTAAGTCCAATAGCAATAATCGCGGAAATGGCCATCAGCAAACTTGGCCGGATAAACTTCATCAAAGCGGTAAACAAGAATCTGCTGACAGTAAATAAAATGATTGCAGCCATATAATAATCTGATGCATCACTCTCGTTCAGATCTAATTCCAACATGATATACCTAATGGTATAAGACCAAACACCAATTTGAGCACCTACATAAAAGAACTGGGTCAGCACACCAAAGGTATAGTTTTTATTGGCAAAGAGTCGCTTAAAGCCATTGGACAAGGAATCCTGCTGTACATCTTCAGATGCAGAGGGCATTTTGGTAAACTTGATCAAGATCCAAACCAATACCAAGAAAAGCGCTACACCGACATACGTGCTCATCACTGCATCCAATTCCGCCTGACGAACCTGAGTTAACTGCTCAGCTGTCATCTGACTTCTCTCATCTGCTTCAGCAACATTTAGTTGGGATAAGATAAACAGCTTACTAAGTAACACACCAATAATGGACCCTACTGGATTAAAGGACTGAGCAAGGTTCAATCTTCTGGTTGCAGAAGACGCTGGTCCCATTACCATGATATAAGGGTTCGCAGAAGTTTCTAATATGGAAAGTCCTCCAGCCAATACATAAAGCGCAAAAAGGAAAAAGCCATAGGACATCAATATACTGGCTGGATAAAATAACAATCCCCCAACAGCAAAAAGTCCCAAGCCCAATAAAACCCCTGATTTATAGGTGTACTTTTTAATATAAATCGCTGCGGGTAAGGCTAAGCAGAAATAAGCCCCATAAAAGGCCATCTGAATCCAGGAAGTCTGCGTATCAGTCATGCTCAGGATTTTCTTGAAAGCCGCCAGCAAGGTATCAGTCATATTATTGGCCAGTCCCCAAAGCAGGAAAAGACTAGTCAGCAAAATAAAGGGCAATAATGTCTCCTTGGACACCAGCCTGGATTTAGTTTGGTTATTCATTTTATATGAGGGTATATTGATAATTTATAATAATACTTAAACTGGACTATATTCATGCAACAATCCCCTGTTTTTCAGTTCTGCCCAAAACTCATCAGGCAACTTATTGACCGTGGAATCCACATTTCTTTTTACTTTTTCAGGTTCTGTGGTACTCAAGGCTACGCTGGTAACTCCAGGAGCAGAAAGTCCAAACTGCACACAAGCATGGGCTGGTGTAACTCCAAAATCCTTACAGGCCGCAAAGAACCTTTCCCGCCAATCAAACTTTTGTTTATTTTCTAGCGTGTCTGGCATGATCAACTGATAGTCGTAATAATCTCCGCCTACCAAAAATCCCGATTGGAATACTGCTGAATTTAGAATCCCCACACCATCATCTGCCAATTGCTGCATGAAAGTCATCAGCTCCAGCGGATGGGAAATGATGGTCATACTGTTAGCAAACATGACCCAATCTAACTTTACATGCTTATAAATCCGAGGAATCACCTTCCAGTCCTTCGCTCCTACGCCTATTCCCTTAACCAATCCCTTTTTCTTCAAATCTTCCAATGCCCTGTAAGCTTCCAGAATATCCTCAAACAAAGTTGCTTCTTCTGCTGCATTACTGGCCTTGGCGAGGTATTCATCTGGATCATGCACGGAAGCCAACTGTGTGGAATATCCCTGTAGCAATTCATTCCCTTCTTCAAAACATTCCAAAATACCATTATAACTGATCTTTTGAACTGCATCATGCTTAAGGTCTCTCCAAACCCCTTTTTCAAAAGTAGGTTCTGGTGTAAGAAGCGGGCTCCTTACCCAGCCCAGCTTATTGCTGACTACCACTTGGTCTTTGGGGATTTCCAGGGCATTTAAGGCATTGCCCAATGACTCCAGCGCAAGGCCGGCACCATACTTTCCAGCTGAATCAAAAAATGTCTGGGGTTGGGTATATTTTATACTTTCTTTAACTATTTCTTCTTTCACTTCTGGACTCAGGGCGGTGAATAAATTGCCCAATGCACTGGTTCCAAAAACGATGGTTGGTACCTGAATACCGGTATTACCTAAGGGTTTTAATGTCATTTGTAAATCTGTTATCCTGGGAAAACGATTCGAAATATAAATAATTATTTGCTCATAAAAACACTTCAAAAACCAGTCTATCAGCCATATTCACCTGCAAAGCTTTGCACAAAGCTTTGCAGGTGAATTATTTTTTCAATTAATTTGGGGCATGAAGAAAAAGAGGATCACGCTAAAGGACATTGCACAGGAACTCAATGTGTCAATTTCTACCGTTTCACGTGCCCTGAAGGACCATCCTGATATAGACAAAACTCTAACAAAAAAGATCAAGGCTTTGGCACAAAAATGGAATTATATCCCCAACCCTTTGGCCATGGGCTTACTCCGCCAACAAACCCGGGTGATAGGTGTCATTGTCCCTGATTTGGTCACTTATTTCTTTTCTTCCATTATATCGGGTATTGAGGAAGAACTGCAACAGGCCGGATATTATATTGTTATTTCTTCCTCCAAGGAATCTATGGAAAAAGAAATTGAATCTGTCAATAACCTACTTAACTTAAGAATAGACGGTTTGATCGTTTGCTTGGCACAAGACAGTAAAAATACCGAACACTTCAAAAAAGTATTGGATCACGATGTTCCTTTAGTTTTCTTTGACCGGGTCTGTCTGGAAAAAAAGGTCTCGACAGTAGTCGTGGATAATGTATCCATGGCCAAGGGTATAACCACCCATTTTCATCAAAATGGCGCTCGGAGAATTGCCCATATTACGGGGCCAAAACATCTCAATATTGTTCAGGAGAGAAGCGAGGGTTATTTAAAGGGACTGAATGAAGTCGGTCTGGAATTTGACCCTCAATATTTAATCCACACAGACCTTTCTCCAGAAAACGCCACCAAGGCTACTCAAATACTGCTCAACCTAGCAAGCCCTCCAGATGCCATTTTAGGTGTAAATGATACGGTGATATTTGCCACGATGAAGGAAATAAAAAGCAGGGGACTGTCCATCCCCAATGATATTCTATTGGCAGGCTTTTCAGATGAGTTTCATGCAACAGTAGTGGAGCCTAACCTGACTTCAGTGGCACACCCAACCCATGAAATTGGGAGAAATGCTGCCAAATTAATTTTGGAACAAATAGGAGAAGGTCGCCCTATTCAGAAAAAAATTATCCTCAATACTGAATTACACATGAGAGAATCCTCTCAAAAAACTTTTGTCTGAGCTTTTGCAGCAAAAATCTTTATTAATTGCTGAAAGAGTAAAAATCTCATTTAACATGAAGGCATAAAAATAATGCCTTTGTATTATATTTTGGTCTCCCCTCCTAGTGCCAAGACAAACCTTATCCACAATTTTATTATATTGAGAGGAAACATTTTATCTTTCCAAATATAAAATATGGCTTTAGAAGAAGGCAATTTCTCAAAAGGACACCTACTACAGGAAAATGCGGCCCCTTCCCAATTTGAAAAATACCTGGCAGAATTTGTTTACGGAGGCATTGACGGATGCGTAACTACCTTTGCTGTGGTAGCAGGATCAGTTGGGGCAGGTCTGGACAGTGCTATTATTATCATCTTGGGCTTTGCCAACCTCTTGGCAGATGGTTTCTCTATGTCCATTGGCGCATATTTGTCTACAAAATCAGAAAGAGACAATTACCATAAGCACAGAAATAGAGAATATTGGGAAATCAGGCATATGCCTGAAGATGAAAGGGAAGAGATCAGGGCCATTTACAAAGACAAGGGTTTTGAAGGGGAACTTCTGGAACAAGTAGTCGACACCATCACCAGTGACAGGGACCGCTGGGTGGATGTCATGATGAAAGAGGAGCTGGAAATGATTAAAGATAAAAAGTCTCCTTTTTTTATAGGCTTTTTCACCTATATATCATTTATTTCAGTCGGTCTAGTTCCGCTGATGGTATATGTATGGGATTATTTCGAGCCCATAAAACAAGATATTTTTCTCATCACCTCCGTCCTCACCGGAGCAGGCTTTATTTTAATTGGCATACTCAAAACCTATGTCAATGAGACCAAGATGTGGAAAGGAGCCTTGGAAACCCTTTTCCTAGGTACTGTAGCAGCCATTGTCGCTTATTATGTAGGAGATATTTTGGAGCAATTGCTAAGTAAATAAGTCTCTTTGTGATTTCAAAAAGGGCCATTTGCAGCTATCATTAAATAATAGAGAAAAGGAATTGGCTATAGTCCCACAGTATATTGGTATTGAACGACATCTAATCTGCTCTTTTTTTGATACCTTTGCCTGTCGAGAACTTCTAAAATCAAAGTATTCTTTTCTCCCACAGAAACATTCACCTCCCGAATTCTGGGGATTTTGCTGATTTGAAAAGCAGCTGTGCAAGTAGCCTCCACAAATAATCAATTATCAATTGGACCATCCATTAGGTGTTCCTAATGACACAAAACATGAAATTTGACGATCTGAGGATCATTCCTCCCATACTAAAAGCCTTAAAGGACAAAAATTATGCTGAGCCTACCTCTATTCAAGAGCAGGCCATCCCTCTTATACTTCAAGGAAATGATGTCCTTGGCTGTGCTCAAACAGGTACCGGAAAAACCGCAGCTTTTTCCATCCCTATCATTCAACATATCCACCAAGCCCCTTATGCCAATGACCCTTGGCCAAAAATCCGATCTTTGATCGTCACTCCTACTAGGGAACTGGCCATTCAAATCGGCGAGAATATCAATCAATACGCCAAATACACCAAAATTAAACACTCTGTGATTTTTGGTGGGGTAAAGCAAGGACAACAGGTAGAAAAACTAAAAAAAGGTGTACATATTCTTGTGGCCACTCCTGGAAGGCTTTTGGACCTGATTGACCAAGGACATATCAGCCTCAAATCTGTAGACCTATTTGTCCTGGATGAAGCGGACAGGATGTTGGACATGGGATTTATCAATGACATCAAGAAATTGTTAAAGATACTTCCTACAAAAAGACAGTCCCTCTTCTTCTCGGCCACCATGCCGGACAATATTCTCAGCCTTTCAAAGCAAATATTACATCACCCTCAAAAAGTGGAAGTCACTCCGGTTTCCTCTACGGCTGAGACCATCCAACAATATGTTTATTATACCAATAAAAGTAGCAAAAAATCCTTGCTGCTGCATATTTTGGAGGATGAAAAGATTGATCAGGTACTATTGTTCTCTAGGACCAAACATGGTGCAGATAGAATTGTAAGAGACCTCAAAAAGAAGAATATCCATGCTGCTGCCATTCATGGGGACAAGGCACAAAACCAAAGACAGAAGGTGCTTAAGGACTTCAAAGGCGGAAAGATAAGGGTATTGGTGGCTACTGATATTGCAGCAAGAGGAATCGATATAGACAAACTGAAATATGTGATCAATTTTGATATTCCAGAAGCTGCAGAAACTTACATCCACCGTATTGGCCGATCGGGACGAGCTGGTGAAGCAGGTATCGCACTTTCGCTTTGTGAACCAGAGGAAAATGCTTACCTCAAGGACATTGAGAAATTGGCCAACAAGCAGGTCAGTGTGGTGAACAATCACCCTTTCCCCCAAACGGATAAGCCCATGACTGCACAGCAGAAAAAAGAATTCAACAAAGAAAAACAGAGGCGCAAACAGGAATTCTTTGCTAACCGCAAAAAGAATGGCGGCGGAAGAAGATAATATTATACTTCAATCTAAAGTTAAAATAAAAATCCCATCAAAATCGATGGGATTTTTATTTCTATTAATCAGCTAAAGCAACTGATTTCTCACCTTCAACAAAGGCTCCAAACTCAGTATATTCCCTATATAATTTTTCGTACACTTTTACATTTTCAGGTATCGGCTCGTAAACAGCATCGAAACCATTGGACATCGCGGCAATAGCTGCTTCTGTATTTGGATGTATTCCAGCAGCCACTGATGCATACATGGCTGCACCCAATGCAGGCGCTTGGTCAGAAGTAGCGATTTTGATAGGCATATCCAAAACATCCGCCATGGTCTGCATGACCAATTTAGACTTTTTGGCTACTCCACCCATACCGATTACCGTATCGATTTGGACACCTTCTTCTCTGAAGCGATCCACTATCTTTTTGGAACCAAAACAAATGGATTCTACCAAAGCCTTAAATACTCTCGCTGCATCTGTGCCCATGCTAAGCCCCATCAAAGCTCCTTTGAGCCCTTGGTTAGCATCAGGTGTCCTACGGCCATTCACCCAGTCAAGGGCGACAGGAGCAGTTGCAGACAAAGGAATTTGTAAAGCCTGCTCAGAAAGTTTTATCAATAATTGGCTATCAATTTCAGCAATCAAGGCTCCTTTCTCCTCTTCCTTGATCGCTTTGCTTGCTTGGATTAAATCTATGGTTGGTTTGGTAATTAAATTCTTGAACCATGCCAAGACATCCCCAAAACCGGACTGTCCTGCCTCCAAACCAACAGTTCCTGGAACAACTGATCCATCTACCTGTCCGCAGATTCCTTTTACCAAATTATCGCCAATAGCCTCATAGGATGCCACCATAATATCACAGGTAGAGGTTCCCATGACTTTTACCAAAGTATTCTCAGTAACTTCACCACCTACGGCTCCTGCATGTGCATCAAAGGTACCTACAGCCACTACTGTCTCAGGGTTCAGTCCTAGTTTCTCTGCCCATGCTGCACTTAAATTACCTGCTGGCAAGTCCGAGGTAAAGGTGTCTGTATATAAGCGATCCCTTAAATCCGCCAAACGAGGATCCAATTTGCCCAAGAATTCCTTGGGTGGCAATCCGTTCCAGCTTTCATGCCAAAGGGCTTTATGACCAGCTGCACATCTGCTTCTTTTGAAAGATAGCGGATCTTCCGCCCCTATCAATTCGGCGGTAATTACATCACAATGCTCCATCCATGAATAGGCCGCCTCAGCCACCGCTTCATCTTCACGGATCACGTGCAATATTTTCGCCCAAAACCATTCGGATGAGTAAATTCCTCCTTCGTATTTGGTAAAGTCTTCACCGCCCCAAGTTCTGGACAATTCATTGATCTCATCGGCTTCTTTGATAGCGGTATGGTCCTTCCATAATACCATCATGGCATTGGGATTTTCTGCAAATTCTGCTGACAAAGCCAATGGCTTTCCTTTCTGGTCAACTGCCATGGGCGATGAACCGGTGGTATCGACACAAATCCCTATAATCTGATCTTTGGGAACCCCGGACTCCTTCACCACTTCCTTTATGGTTACTTCCAACCCTTCCAGATGATCCAACGGATGCTGTCTGAATTGATTTTCAGTTGGCTTGCAGTATTTCCCTTCTTTCCACCGAGGATACCAGAACACATGACTCGCTTTTACCTCCCCGTTTGCTGTATTGACGATTACTGCCCTAACCGAATCCGAGCCATAATCTAGGCCGATGACAAAGTTATCCTTCATTTTACTTTTGATTTGTTATTGTTAATCTACCACTAAATCCAAGGTTCCAATTATTGACTTATTTCACTCTAAGTACTACTACAGACTTGGCCGGAACTTTCACATTCAACACATCCTTAGCCCATTTGAAATCATCAAATTCCTGGATACTTACTACATCTGTATCCTCAAACGAATTATGAGAATTTAAATTTTCGGCAGTCAAATACCTCCCGCTTACATCCTTTGCATCAGTACCATGCAAGAACACTTCTAAGTCAATCGCTTTTTCAGGGTCAATATTGGCAATACTGATATTCACGGTACCATCTTCTGACAGTGAAGAGGAAACATTCAATGCTTCCATTTTGGTACTTCCTGCTTCTACCATATCAGACTGTACATAGCTTGGCAAAAGCGTGGCATCCATATGTGGTTTATATAAATCAAATACGTGATAAGTAGGCGTCAGCAACATCTTATCCTCTTCTGTCAAAATCAATGCCTGTAATACATTGACTGTTTGCGCCAAATTGGCCATATGCACCCTATCAGCATGCTTATTGAAGGTATTCAGTGTAATCGCCGCAACGAAGGCATCTCTAAGGGTATTTTGTTGGTATAGGAAACCAGGATTGGTATTTGGTTCTACATCATACCAGGTTCCCCACTCGTCCACAATCAACTTCACACGCTTTCTCGGATCATATTTATCCATAATGGTCTCATGCCTATTTAGCAATTCGTCCATAAATGCTGCTTTTTGCAAAGTCACCAAGTATTCTTCATTGGAGAAATCTGTTGAAGAGCCTTTATCTCCCCAGTTACCTGGAATCGTATAATAGTGCAAGGACATCGCATCCATCATATGCAAAGGAATCTTCTGCATCAGCACTTCTGTCCAATTATAATCTGTAGAATTGGCACCACCAGCAATCTTGTAAAGTTTTGCCCCGGGATAATCCCTAGCAAAAGTAGCATACCTCCTATATTCATTGGCATAATATTCTGGCGTCATATTTCCACCACAACCCCAGCTTTCATTACCTACACCCCAATACTTGATTTGCCAAGGCTCCTCTCTTCCATTTTTCTTTCTCAAATCAGCCATTGGGCTCACACCATCAAAATTGATGTATTCTACCCATTTTGACATCTCCTCTACAGAACCACTGCCCACATTACCTGTGATATAGGGCTCAGTTTCTAACAGCTCCACAAAGCCAAAAAACTCATGTGTACCAAAGGAATTGTCCTCTGTAACACCTCCCCAATGGGTATTGATCATCTTAGGTCTTTCACTTCTTGGACCAATGCCATCTGTCCAATGATATTCGTCAGCAAAACAGCCACCTGGCCACCTTAAATTAGGAATGTCAAGATTTTTTAATGCTTGAAAAACATCGGTTCTATAACCATTGATATTTTCTATATCTGAATCAGGGCCTACCCATATGCCACCATAGATACAACGTCCAAGGTGTTCACTGAAATGCCCATAAATATGTCGGCTAATTTGGGTCTTACCTTGGTCAGCATTGATGACCAACTTGTTTTGAGCCTGCACATTGAAGCCTGATAGCATTATCACAGCTACTAGCAGCCCACCAAGAAATGATTTTTTCATGATATTCTGAGGTTTATTAATTATTAAGTGTCTAAATTACATTTTTTATTTTAAATGTAAAAGCACAAATCCACCAGATGCGGGTAAATTAATTATAATCTCTTCTTTTTCTTTGACTTGACTGATTTCAAAACCTGAATTATCTTCACTATCTTGAATCAGTTGCCAAATGTTTTCATTGTCAAATTGAGTCAAATCAAGTTTGATTTCTTTACTTTTATTGGTAGCATTTATCCCTGCCAGATACCATTTCCCTTCGAACATCCTCGCCAACACCACATATTCTCCAGGATACCCCTCTATAAACTTAATATCCTCCCAAGTGCCCGGAAGCTTTCTCAGGAACTCCTTGATTTCATCTGGCTGTTTGGCCATACCCTCTGGGGATTCTGCCAAATGCTGAATTCCCGATTCATAAATCACAGAAAGGGCCAATTCAAAGCCTTTACTCGTTTTGCGATCTATATTGGGAATTTCATCCAAGGACATTGGCGTGAAATCCATCGGATCAAAAACATTCCTGGTAAATGGCAACATCAAACAATGCGCCGCCACTCTATCAGCAAAAGCCTGTTCAAAAGTTATCATCTCAAATCCCTTTACAGACTCCATTGTCATCAGGTGGGGATACGTCCTGTGCCATCCTCGTGGTAAAGTGGTTCCATGGAAATTCACCAAAAGACCTACTTTGCCAGCATCTGTCAAAATATCATGGTAATAATTGATCATGGATTGTCCATCGCCTCCAAAAAAATCAATTTTCACCCCTGCCACACCCATATTTTTGATGCGTTGAAATTCTTCCAGTCTGCCTTCATCGGTCAGCAACATATTTCTTGGATGATAAGGAGTGGTATTCCAAGAACCAGCTGAATTGTACCAAAGGTGAATTTTCACTCCTTTTTCCTCTGCATAATCAACCAATTCTTTGATCTTAATATAACCAATTGTGGTATCCCAGTTTACATCTATTAGACAATGTTCATATTGCATATCCGCAGCAAAGTCTATATGCTCCTTCTGAATATCATAAGTGATGGACTGATCCTTTCCCAAAGCCCAGCTCCAAGCTGCTTGGCCTGGAGCAACAAAATCCATCGACATATCAATAACTGGCTTAGCAAGATCTGTCCCAAGGGTAGATTCCACTACAGTCCCCAAGCTTCCTACTGCCAAAATCCTCCACGGAGATTTCCAAGGCAAAGTACTGCTTGGTTTGGCTGGCCCTCCTGGAAAAACTTCCTCTGGACCAGGAAATACAAGAGCATATTCTCCTTCGGGAGATTCAGGAGCCAACCTACTCCCGCAATAATCATCTCCAAGCCCAGCTTCAGAAATCAAAACCCAGTGATCATTACTATGGAACAAGGCTGGATACACCCAGCCAGTTGGAATTGGAGCAGGGGTTCCTACCGGTACTTCCATTTGGTATTCTTCCTCATAGGATGGATTACTGGACTCCCAGCCAGTGTTTACTTCAGCAATATGCTGAAGCCAAGCTGTGGCAGAAACAGGAAAATTATAACTTGTCTTCTCCTCTTCTATTACGAAAACTTCCTCCCCTGTCCCATCAAACTGATATTGCAAGGCCATACCATCATTGGAAAGCCTAAAAGCTATTTTCATTACTTCCCCGTCTGTATTTTCTAAGGAATAAATACGCTCATTGGCCAAATATTCAATATTCTTTTTCTTACCATGGGCCAATGTATACTGATCATTGATCGGTTTGAGATCAGAAATAGACTTTAATTCAAGAGTATTGAAATAGTCCGCTTTATCCATCAGGATACCTAATTGGGACCACTCCAGAACCTCCTCACCATTTTTGCCCAAATGGTAATAGGCTTTACCATCTTCAATTTTAAAATCCAGTTCCAATGTCCCATCCGGAGAAGTAAATCTTGGATCCTCGGATTGCTGACAGCCTAAAAAAATGAAGCCAACCAACACCGCCCATAATATTCTGTTATTTATCATTTATATATGTATTTAGTTAGGGTTTATGATCACTTTAACAACCTGATATAATAGATACTTTCACTTTCCTTTCCATCCAAGGCTTGAAATTTGATTACCAGCTTTTCTTCCCTTTGCAAATCTTCTGACAAGGTGTAGTCCAATGATTGGCTAGTCCCTGATGTATCTTGTAACAATTCTTTTTTAAGGAGTTGGTCATTGATATAAATGGCAAAGGCTTGCCCCTTCACCTCAGCGGGATAAGTGATTCTCAGTTTCTTAGCTTTTTGATCTTTATTATTTAATTCATAGCTAAACCAAGCAGTCGTACTCCTCCAAAAATAGCCATCCACATTTCCCGAAAGTGTTTGCTGACCTTTAAAAAAATGGTCTGATTCAGGCTGCTGTTCTCCAGTGGCCACCTGATCCACCGTTTGTCTCTCCAGGGCCAACATCATACCATCCTTTTTATTGATCGCAGCCTTCACTTCTTCTACTTCTTCCCTTTTAGCAGTTGGCCAATAGATTTGGTACCTGGACTCATGAATGGTATAAAAGGGTTTCAGGATAAGCGCTTCCTTTTGCTGAGGAGCAATATCGCCCTTTAGTTTAAATGTTAATCCTGCTTCCGAGATAGGTTCAATTTGATTGGTAAGATCGTCACTTTCACTGATCAACAAAGGCGTTTCAGCCAAAGGAATCATTTTTCCCGATGCCACATGGCCCATTCGGCTATCGTTTGCAAATAGCCCGGGCATTTGGTCATTCCCTTCTTCTGCTGCCAAAACAATTGGCCCATAAACAAATGCTCCCCAATTAGAATCATCCGGCAAAGTCTCCCATTGCATTTCCATTGGGAATTCCACCTTGATCTCATCTCCGTTTTTCCATTTCCTCTCCAGTGCCACATAAGTACCCGGTCCTGAATTCACCTGAACAGGCCTACCATTAACCTGTACCTTCATTGAGCCAGCACTTACCCAAGAGGGATAGCGAAGCATGATTTTCATTCTTTTGGGTCTTTTAAGTTTTAATGAGAATTGACTGCTTGACGAAGCTGGAAAATCTGTGGACTGTACTAGTTCCATCCCTTGCTCTTTCCACTTAAGTTGTGAAGAAATAAACAGATTGATATACAGTTCATCCTCCGCATGGGCATAGATAAACTCACCGTATTTAGCGTGATTTTCCAGTCCAGAACCCACACAGCACCAAAAACCTTCATGGGGCTGGGAATACACCCTATAATGCCCGGGTCTCATTGGGGTGAAATAAACAAAGCCTCCCTTGATCGGATGCTGACTGGAGAGAATATGATTGTATAATCCGCGTTCATAAAAGTCAACATATTCTACTGATGGATTGGACAAGTACAATTGCTCACTCAACCGCAACATATTATAGGTATTACAGGTTTCTGGCCCCTGTTCTGAAGAAACCATAGGAGAAAAATCATTTATAGGATGAAAATGCTCCCTAACACTATTTCCCCCTATGGCTACCGACCTATTTTCCACCACTGTATGCCAAAAGAAATCAGCAGCCTCCTGCCATTCAGCCAAACCAGCCTCTTGGGCGATACGTTGAAAACCGATCACTTTTGGAATCTGCGTATTGGCATGCATCCCGGTCAGTTCATCCCTTTTCTCCTCAAGTGGATCAAATAAAATCTGATGGGACATCTTTTTGGCCAATTCCAAATATTTCTCATCACCAGTTATGGCAAACACATCTGCAAACACCTCATTCATTCCTCCATGCTCACTGACCAACATTTGCTGGAATTGTTCCTCAGTGAGATCCTTGGTCAAATCATAGAACCAATCACTTAATTCGATCAACATCCCCTTTGCTTGCTGATTATCTCCTATCCAATAAGCATCCCTTAGCCCAGCATAAATCTTATGGATATTGTAGAGCGGCACCCATTTTTGGTTAAGCGAAAAGCCGCCAGCGTCTATATTTCCCTTTCTTATTTCTTCCCACATGGCCTTACCACCAGGAATTCCACCTAGATAACCATTACCATTTTTTTCTTGAGCCAAGGCCAACTGCTCTACCATATAATCCATTCTATCTTGGATTTCCGCATCTCCAGTACTGGCATACATCATGGCCAAAGCCGATAAATAATGTCCTCCAATATGTCCATCCAAACCAGTGTTTTCCCAGTTGCCGTAGCGCTGTGCAGACCATTCTATCCCTGCCTCCAACATATAAGGAGCCAATAAACGATCTACATCCATCTCCAGCATATAGGCCTTGTCCACCTCTTGGGCACTTAAAAATGGACTTGGCAGCAATGAAACTTGCCCTAATTCAAACAGTTCTACTGATTTTGTGGTGTCTTGAGCCATGGAGGGCCTGTTCCCCAAAAGCAATATTGTCATCAAAGTGACACAGGTTATTTTATGATTCATCTGATATTAATATTTATCTTTTTTTGCCCCACATAGCGGTGCCTTCATAACTTAATCCAGAATAGATGATGATGATACAAGAGTCATTGACACTTCAGTGCCTTGTATATTTAGTCTATACTAACACTTGGCCAGCTTTCTTTATCCCAGCTTATCTTACGAACAAATAACATCGGTCTACCATCTTGCTGAGCATCATATCCATGAAAAATCAAATAATCCTTATTATCAAAAGTATAGGAAGCATTATGCCCTACTCCGTACCAATCTTCATTGCCTTCCAGTACCAAGGTTCCTCCTCCCTCATACATACTTTTTCCATCCCTGTCCAAATAGGGGCCTTGTAACTTTTCTGATCTCCCTACAACCATTTTATAGGTAGAATTCTCCCCTCTACAGCACAAATCATAGGACACAAAAAGATAATAAAAATTATCCTTTTTGAAGATAAATGGAGCTTCTAGTGCAGCATCTCCTGGATCCCGTTCATCCAATCCAAAGCTTCTTTCCCGTCTGGCAATGGTATGCCAATCATCAGGCCCATTTTCGACAGACAAAAGGTCCTCACTTAATTTCACCAATTTCAGACCAGACCAGAATGAGCCAAATGCCATCCAGTTATCCCCATTTTCATCAGTAATGATATTAGGGTCAATAGCATTCCACATATCCCTGCCAGGAACACTTTCAATGACAATCCCTTGGTCCACCCATTCAAAATCCGGGGAATTGGAATCCAAGGTTTTATTAGTAGTCACGCCTATCGCTGAAGTATTTTTGGCAAAGGATGAAACTGAATAATAGAGATAATATTGTCCATTATGAAAGGAGATATCGGGTGCCCAAATATGATTCCTAAAATCAGGCACCACTTCTTTGGCCCAAAGGGGAGCTTCAGAAAAAACGGAGGATTCACGCTCCCAGTTTTCCATATCTTTTGAGGACCAAACTGTAATTCCCCTTCCTGTGCAAAAGAGATAGTACGTTCCATCTTCCTGTATCATCACAGGATCATGTACAGAAATCGTTTGTGCATGGACACTCAACAATCCCCATACACAGCCTATCAATCCTAAAATATATTGCTTTATCATCTCAACTTTTTTAATAAGAAATCCGACCATCCAACAAAGGAGGATGGTCGGATCTAAAAAGATTAATAGCTAATATTCGGCATTAGCCATCTACAGCACTATATTTTCTACCTGAGAATAAAGCTGCTCCTGCAAACCTACAGTCTTCACTCCCACACGTACGAAGACATCACTTCTTCCTACTAATCCGGAAGGTATCTCTACCTCCACACTCATGGGAGCACCCAAAGTGATATCTGCCCCATTCACTGAGAAAGAACCTTCATTTCTGATCGCATCAGTGAGTGAAGTACGTCCAAAATAAATCCTGGCAAATTCAAGATCCCTATCTGTATTGACACCATTTACAGTGAAATTGACCGTCATTGTGTTACCACTGACCGCATAACTAGGTTCTGAAAGTGTATAAAATGGTTCTACTTCCACATCGATCATTTGGTTTCCTTTCAGCTGCACATCCAGCGAATCGGTATTGTCCATCCAAGGGCCATTTCCTCTTATCAGGGTCAATTTATAATCGCCGTCAAACAATACTGCTGAAAATGTACCATCCTGCGCCACATATACGGGTATTTTTTGGAACAGATCATAGCCGTGCTGCCACAGCTCCAACTGCACACCTTGACTTCTAAGCCCCAAGGCTTCTCCTTCATAAACAATCCTTCCTGTCAAAGTTGATTTGGGCTCTTCGAAATTATCATACTCGCAACTTGCTGCCGCAAGGCCCAAAATCAATAGAAGGCATGATTTTATTATATTCAATTTCATAATTTCTCGCATTTAATGGAATGGGTTTCTTACTAACTTAGGATTGGCATCGATTAGATTCTGACCGATCAAGGAATAGTAATTTCCCATCTGGAAGAACCTTGGCGCCCTAAAACGCGGTGCCACGGATTTGACAAAGATGTATTTTCCATCATTGACATGCCCCGGCCTTACCACTCGGTATGGGTACAAGCTGTAAATCATGCTCTCAGGATTCGAATCACTACCAGACCATTTTTCATGAGCCACTCTCCAACGCTTATAATCCCATACTACATGGTCCTCAAAAGCCAATTCAACCCTTCTCTCATGTCTGATTTCCTCCATGTCAATTGTTGATAGGCTATTCTCGCCAAAACCGGCTCTTTCTCTCAAAATATTGACATAGCCTAAGGCTTCAGCCGCTTCCCCCAATTCATAAGCTGCTTCCGCCGCATTGAGGTAAATTTCAGCTAACCTTATCCTTACCCACCATACTTCACTCCTGATTCCTCGGGTACTCGCCCCAACAGCATTATCAATATATTTTCTCAAATAGAATCCTGTATTGGATACCTCTTGAATGGAGCGGTGAGGACCAGCAGCGGCAGTCAATATTCCTCCATCATCATAGCTTGTACCTAGACCATTGGATTCTACAAAATCGTAAGCACTGCCATTCCATACAGCTACTCCTGCTTGCATAAATACCTCTTGGCCTCTAAAAGGAGCACCTGGGTAGATGATTGTACCATAAAGCCTTGCATCTTTATTGGCAAACACATCTTCCACATTATCATAATAAATATAGTCTGAATCATCAGCAGTCCTGATCTTCAACTCCCCTGAACTTCCATCCAGGTATTCATAATCCTCCACCAGGTTTAAGGATGGTGTAATTGCAGAAGAACCTAAATTATCCTCTCTTACAGACCTTGCTATATTGTCATAGGTAAAACCATGTCTCTTGTCAGCAGAAGAAAGAAAATCCTGGGCCCAAAGCACCTCAGAATTGCCTCCTTTGTTAATAACTGCCTCATAGAAATTTTCACCCAAATCAGCATTATTCCTATATAAACTGTATCCTCCCTCTTGCAGGATTTCCCTGGATGCCTCTAGGGATTTAGTAAAATAAGCATCCGCACGACTTGGACTAATCCCTACTTCCCCACCTGGAAGTGTAATCGGAGAAGCCATTTGCCCATTGTACTTGGCCAAAGAACCGGCATAAAGGGCAGCCCTCGAAACAATGGCCAAGGCCGTAAACCTGTTTGCCCTTGTTTGACTCCCATTATTCCCTATGGTCGGCAAGATGGCTTCCATTTCACTGATCACAAAATCATAAACCTCTTCCTCTTTATTCCTAGGATATTGCAAATAGGAAGGATCACCATTAAAATCATAAATCAACTGCTCTGTAATAATCGGCACCCCTCCCATACGCTTCACATGCTCAAAGTACACATAGGCCCTGATAAATCTAAGCTCACTGATAAACTGAGTTTTGACATCCTCAGAGAGTTCAGAAAGATTCTGAAGTTTGTCGATAGCCAGATTGATATCTCGGATAAATCCATAATCCCACAGTCCCCAACGACCAAAATCATATGTAGGTAGATTGTTTAACCAATCGTTACCTGAATAACCTGACCACATGGCTTCATCATAAGCGGCAAAGTCTACCCAGCCGCCCGTAATACTTGTGTGCGTAGGCAATCTATCATAGTAATTGGACAGCACACCTGTGATGAGCTTGGGATCATTCCAAACCTGTTCATCCAAAAGGATATTTGGCGGATCCCTTTCTAACCAATCAGATTCGCATGAGGTGAAGACCATACTCAACAGCACAGCCAACATTATATTAAATTTCAAGAGTTTCATTATTTCGGGGTTTAAAAGGTTAGACTAAATCCAAAATTGAACAGTCGCTGCTGAGGGTACACCAAACCATTGGCAGAGCCAATTTCCGGATCAATGCCAAAGTCCTTGACATTATCGATAGAGAACAGATTGGTTCCATTAGCATACAACCTCAGAGCACTCAGACCATATTTCTCCAGAAAAGAAGATGGCACTCTGTAGCCTATTTCAAGATTACGCAGTCTAACATACTTCACATTGGTCAACCAGAAGTCGTTATGATTATACAAGTGTCCCGCATCAAATCTCCTGATAGCAGGATAGGTTCCTGGAATCCACTCGCTGTCTGCATTATAAAGATCTGCCCTATGCCACCTGTCCTCAAACATAAAATCCGGAGAAGTACCATTGTTTTGGAAAGGATACCTCAATTCCCAGTTACGGGTGAAGGTCTGCATAGAGGCACCGGCAAAGCTGAAGTACAACTCAAAACCTTTATAGCTAGCCGACCCATTCAGGCCAAAGCTCATATATGGAGTAGCTCCTTCAGCATAACCTATAGGTCTTTGGTCCATTCCATTGATCAGACCATCATTATTGACATCTTTATAGATAAAATCTCCTGGGAGTACTTTCCTGTTGCCAAAACCATCAATATCCACAGGATAGTTTTCGATTTGCTCTTCATTCTCAAACCTGCCTATCACCTGATAGCCCCAGTTGATATTGGCCCATCTTCCTTCCAAATCATTTCTATACTCATTCCAAGAATTACCAAATCTTGGCTTATAACGTTCGGTGATTTTCAATCTTGAAATAGTTCCATTGGCGCTTAAGGAGAAGTCCACTCCTCCGGCTTTGCCCGTATAAGTTACAATACCTTCCACACCTCTATGGGCATCTGCCTCCAAGTTTTCAGAAGGCAAACCATAACCTACTTCATTTGGCAATAATACATCGTATCTACCTGCGGGCAAACCAGTTCTTTTCCTTTGGAATACATCTCCTTGAACGAATAATTTGTTATTGAACAAATAAGCGTCTAAACCAATATTAAAGTTGGTATTGGTGATCCAGGAAAGATTGGTTACTGGCAATCCTCTTGGGTCTACTCCTGGAATGAAATTGCCATCTAGCACCGAGCTGCCTCCTGCTCCTGCGATAAAATTATATCCTGCGTAATAGCTAAAAGGATCTACAATAAAAGCATTGCTACCAATAAACCTATCATTACCGGTCTGTCCATAGGAAACCCTAAATTTCAAATCATTTAGCACATTTCCTTTGATATTATCCATAAAAGCCTCATCAGTCACTTTCCAACCTGCCGAAACACCTGGAAAAAAACCAAATCGATCATCTGGCGGGAATAAGAAAGAGCCATCATAGCGTGCCAAAAGCTCTAGTAAGTATTTCTCCTTGAAGTTATAGTTGATCTTTGCCAAATAACCTTCCCTTGCCTCTTGGTAAATTTCATCGATCAATAAATCCTGATCTGCAAACAGCATCAAAGGAATATAATTATTTGGTGGTACGGTATGAACTACCATATAGTGGGATTGTTGGTCCCAGCGTTCATAACCTGCTATAGCGGACACATTATGATCTCCAAAATTCTTTGCATAATTGATCTGAAACTGACCTACCCGGTCCACAGTATTTCTCTTTCTACGCTCTCTCCAGGGGTTTTGGTTCCCCATAGAAGGATCTGTATAATAGGTATCAGTGTCCTCATCATAGCCGTAACCATCATAGGTATACTCAAAGCCATCAAAGTCCAAGGTAGTATAGTTATAGGAATAGGTCCCTTTCATGGAAAGTCCAAAATCGAATTCATATTGCGCATAAAAATTACCTTTGATGGATCTCCATATCTCATCCACATAACCGGTCACCTCCTTGGTATAAGTGGCTGGGTTGACATTGATATTATGCACTTCACCATTGACATAATTGGGATTATCATTGGCATAAGGACGCTCAGTCGGCCACATGGTGAAAATACTCAAGAATGGATTGAAATAATCATCCAATCCTGGCACACCTACTTGCTCCCTATTCTCTATCCTACCACTCAGCTGGGTACCTACGGTCAGCCCTTCAGCCAAAGTCATATCGATATTGGACTGAAAATTGGTTCTCTGGAACAAATAATCATCAATCAATGCATCTTGATTCAAGTGACCAAGAGAAAAGTAATACTTGGTATTCTCAGAACCACCCACAGCACTACCATTTAATGAATACTGAGGAACATTTGGCTTCATGATGAAATCATAATAATCAAAACTCCTGTATCCCTTTTCAGTTCCTTGTTGCCACTTTTGAAGCTCTTCTTGGCTGATTGTTGGCGAGCCACCCAAATTCACTTCAGATTCTGCATCCGCCCTCAAAAACTGATAGGCATTGGCTGGCTTTGGATACCTGGTAAAATTCTGCAGACCATAATAACCTGAAAGGCTGATTTCTGCTGGTTGATTGGCTTTACCCTTTTTGGTAGTTACCAGCACCACACCATTGGCTGCCCGCATCCCATAAATGGCCGCAGAAGCATCCTTCAACACTGTAATACTTTCAATATCATTTTGTCCTAGGTTATTGAACTGACCTGCATCAGATGGAATTCCGTCAATTACAAAAAGAGGTTGTCCCATATTCCTGATCTGAATATTGGCACTGGCCCCAGGACGGGCATCGCCTTGTCGGGCCGTCACACCTTGAATTTTACCTACCAAAGCTTCCGAAGTAGTGACTGAAGGCGTTTTGATCAAATCCTCTGATTTCACTTCCCCTACTGCACCAGTAATCGTGCCCTTTTTCTGCACACCGTAACCCACTACTATCACCTCGCCCAAATCACTTAAGCTCTGAATTAAGGTAATGTTCATATTGGTTTGGTTACCCACCGTTACTTCTTGGGGAGTATATCCTAGATAGGAAAACACCAGGATACTTTCACTGGAAGGAACTTCCAGATTAAACTTTCCATCTAAATCTGTAGCCACACCGATAGCTGTTCCTTTTACAATCACCGAAACACCTGGGATTGGCTCTCCATCCTCACCCACCACTGTACCTGTAACAGATACTTGGTCATTTTGAGAAATAGTTATTACTGATTTTAAATGGGGATCAGCGACGGGCGTCGCTTGTAGGTTTGGAAATTGATGGGCAGATAACAAGCCCATCAAAACAAACACAGTGAATTTTCTGTGTAAATGTTCAAATTTCATACTAAGGGGGTTTATTGATAATTACTATTGAATGAATAAAATCACCCACCTGCTCTAAACAGGTACCAATCACATTGATCAAATTTGATCTCAAAAGTAGCCTGGCCAAAACTACCTTTTTCATAAAAGTGTATTTTCTACACCTATTATAAGTTCGAATATAAAGTAAAAAAGAATATCAATGCAAATTTTAAATGTAATTTTTACACTATTAATAATTTACTGATGTCTACCGTCAGTAATATTTTAAAAACAAAAAGTGTATCTGATTAACAATACCAAATTAAATCAATGAAAAAACACCTACATATCAAGCCAAACAGAGGAATATATAAATATTCGTTAATCACAAAAAAACGAATGGTCCCAGTCGCAATTTTCTAAAAATCTGCATGAAGAGAGGGAATTCACTAGCAGGGAGAAAAGAGTATCCCCCTATTTTTAGTTTCACTACTGATAAAAAAACAAATCCCTATGGCTTCAAATAAAAAGTAGTTTTCAAAAAAAGGGAGTAGAATTACTGTCTACTCCCTTTCATAATGGTAAAAGTCAATTAATTATAATATATCCATTACTCTTCGTAGATATTGGCAGGCCATTTGTCATTGGAGATATTCACATCAGGTAAAACCTTATCTGGGTCAATCTCCATGCTCTCTACCTCTTTTTCAGACTTATACAGGTGATTCCACTTATCTCCACGTTGCCAGATTTCAACCGGAAGCATAAACCTCTCGCTTGAACCATCCTTAAAGGTCACTTCAATCACTACTGGCAATGGAACTCCACCTCTATTGGAAAGGGCGATCACATAATTACCAGAATATGGATAAACACCATCCAAAGACAAATCAACATTCGCATTACCATAGAACCAGCTCTTCCAAAACCAGTTTAGGTTTTCTCCAGCCACATTTTCCATATGATTAAAGAAATCAGCAGGCTGCGGATGCTTAAAAGCCCAAGTTTTGATATAAGACCTGAAGGCATTATCAAACCTCTCATGCCCAAGGATATACTCCCTCAGCATGATCAAACCAATCCCTGGCTTCATATAGGCTGTCATTCCCAAATTGCTAGTATTTACCACATCAGGATAAGTATCTATACCTTCTCTTGTCTCGCGGTTAAACCAAGTAATGTACTTTCTGGTTTGATCCAAATCAGACCCATATTCCCCATCATTAAATGCCAAAGAGCTGTAATGATTAATGAAAGTATTAAACCCTTCATCCATCCATGGATAAAGACGTTCATTGGACCCCACAATCATTGGGAACCAGTTATGGCCAAATTCATGGTCAGTCACTCCCCAAAGCCCCTCTCCTTTGCTTTCAAAACTACAGAAATTCAAACCTGGATATTCCATTCCCCCAATATCGGCCGCTACATTGGTAGCAGATTCATAAGGGAATTCAAACCACATATTAGAATAATGTTCTATAGATGCTTTACTGTATTCGGTAGACCTTGTCCAAGCTGCTTGCCCATCGCTTTCCTTAGGATATACAGACTGGGCTACAATCCTTTTGCCACTAGGAAGATCTATTTTGGCAGCATCCCAGATAAATGCTTTAGATGAAGCAAAGGCTGCATCTCTGGTATTCTCAATCTTGAATTTCCAAGTCAAAGTCCCTTCTTGCTTTAAGCGAGTACTGACATCAGTCACCTCTTCAGGACGTAAAATGTACACTGAAGTATCACTTTTCATGGCTTGATCCATTCTCTTCAGCATCTCTTTGGACATCACCTCAGAAGGATTCAATAACTTTCCTGAACCTACCACAATATGGTCAGCCGGTGCAGTAACCGCATATTCTATATCACCATATTCCAAATAAAACTCTCCTGCACCCAAATATGGCTCCACATTCCATCCTTTCACATCATCAAATACAGAAAGTCTAGGATACCATTGAGCAAGGGCGTAAATGGTGCCATCCTCTACATCCAATCTCCCCATTCTATCCATTCCTTTTACGGGAATCTTATAGCTAAAGTCCATAGAAATGGTAGCTTCACCACCTTTGGCCGGAATTGGCTCAGCAAAAAACACCTGCATGCGGGTATCATTTACCAAATACTTATCAGAAGCCTCTCCTCTTTTACCAACAGTAGCCTTCACATTCGATAGGTCATAACCTCCATCTACGTCGCCGTTATAACGGTTTCCTTGAATAGGGGTAGTCAATGTACCTCTTGAATCCTCTGTAAATCTATTTTGCTCCAATTGTAACCAAACAAAATCCAAGGACTCAGGACTATTATTGGTGTAACGGATACTAATAGAACCAGTAATGGTGTGCGCCTCATCATCTAGGCTAACATTGATCTTGTAATCCGCTTTGTTTTGCCAGTAATTAGGTCCAGGCTTCCCAGAGGCTGAGCGATAAATATTCCCCTTACGGTACATAAAATCATTAAAATCCCCTTGGTTATTCTCTTCCACTTCTTGAGCGTGGAGTCCCTGCACTAAAAAGAGGGCAAGAAACAGCATTAAAAATTTCTCTAAAGTATATTTCATAAATCGTGTATTTAATATGATTTTGGCAAATTTACATAAAGATTGATGAAGTGGAAATCCTTTTATTTTAATGGTAAAATCTTACAGTTTTTTTCACATTCTTTAACAGCTCACACCATGGCGTACTTTTAACCACAAACTCTACCACTCATTTTTTATAATTCATTATCAACCACTTAAAACACACCTTCACATTTTTTTAATTATAATGTTTGCACCTATCAATTTTACAACTACCTTTGCAATCCAATTACACGATAAAAGATCGCGAAACAAGGGAATTTAGCTCAGTTGGTTCAGAGCATCTGCCTTACAAGCAGAGGGTCGGGGGTTCGAATCCCTCAATTCCCACAAAGTTTTTTGAAAGCAGTTCAAAAACTTCAGTGGTTTAAAAATTTCTTGGGAATTTAGCTCAGTTGGTTCAGAGCATCTGCCTTACAAGCAGAGGGTCGGGGGTTCGAATCCCTCAATTCCCACTTCTTAAAAGCTAATCCAGCGAGGGTTAGCTTTTTTTTTGTTTTCACGAAGTTGCTTACTTTTATCTCCAGCTCATTTTTTTTTCAAACATGGCTTTCGTATACATAATCTTCTCTCATTCCGCTAATAAATTCTATATTGGACATACCGAATCAACTATTGAACAAAGGGTAAAAAAACACAATTCGAACCACAAAGGCTTTACCGGAAAATTCAACGACTGGAAAATAGTATATCAGGAACAATTCAATAACAAAAAGGAGGCTTTCCGCAGGGAAAGAGAAATCAAAAACTGGAAAAGCAGAAAGAAAATAATACAACTCATCAAGCAATAACACTTTTAAAAAATACACTCAATCAAAAACATCGGATTTTAGACCTGTGACTTCAGAGCATCCCGACAGTACTGCCGGGAGGGTCGGGGGTTCGAATCCCTCAATTCCCACTTCTTAAAAGCTAATCCAGCGAGGGTTAGCTTTTTTTGTTTTCACGAAGTTGTTTACTTTTATCTCCAGCTCATTTTTTTTCAAACATGGCTTTCGTATACATAATCTTCTCTCATTCAGCTAATAAATTCTATATTAGACATACTGAATCCACTATTGAAGAAAGGGTAAAAAAACACAATTCGAACCACAAAGGCTTTACCGGAAAATTCAACGACTGGAAAATAGTATATCAGGAACAATTTGGCCAAGCCAAAAAACGGAGGGAAAACAGCCTATTTTAGCTTTGATATGCGCTATTTATTAACCACAGATGGATAAAGGTAAGGTTATCCGTTCCTTATAAATCTATGTTCATCCTCTTTATCTATGGTCAATAAAAATCGAACTACAAAAACAAACACCAGGACATACTTGGCTCGCCAGCTCTTGATCCTAACAAATAAAAAAAAGGACCCTTTAAAGCCCCTTCCCTATTACAAATATCTTTTAAATCAAATATCAAATTTGATCCCTTGTGCTAAGGGTAGCTCAGTACCATAATTAATAGTATTGGTCTGCCTTCTCATATAGGCCTTCCAAGCATCAGAACCTGATTCGCGCCCTCCACCGGTCTCTTTTTCACCACCAAAAGCCCCTCCAATCTCAGCACCTGAAGTCCCGATATTCACATTGGCAATACCACAGTCCGACCCTGCCACAGAAAGGAAATATTCTGCCTCTCGCATATTAGTTGTCATTATAGCTGAAGATAAGCCTTGAGGCACATCATTCTGAAGAGAAACCGCTTCCTCCAAATCACCATACTTCATCAAATACAAAATTGGCGCAAAGGTTTCCTGCTGCACCACCTGAAAATGATTCTCCACCTCATAAACGCACGGCCTCACATAACAACCTGACTCATAACCTTCACCCTCCAATACCCCACCAGGCACCAACTCAACTCCACCCTCAGCCCTGACACGTTCTATCGCTGAAAGATAATTCCCCACAGCTTCCTTATCAATCAACGGCCCTACATGGTTTTTCTCATCCAATGGATCTCCTATTACCAACTTCGTATAAGCAGCTTTCAACCTATCCTTTACTTCCTCATAAACAGATTGATGAATAACCAACCTCCTGGTACTGGTACATCGCTGCCCAGCAGTACCCACGGCCCCAAACAATGCCCCGCGAATAGCCACATCCAAATCTCCATTTTCCGTTATGATAATGGCATTATTACCTCCCAACTCCAACAGGACCCTACCTAGTCGTGCCCCTACAGCTTCCCCCACTGCCTTTCCCATTCGAGTGGAGCCCGTAGCAGACACCAAGGCCACCCTAGGATCTTCAGCCAAAAACACCCCCACATTTGCTTTCCCCATGAGAAGCGAACTCACACCTTCTGGATAATCATTTTTATGAAATACCTTGGCAGCAATATGCTGACAGGCCAGTGAAGTCAACGGAGTTTTCTCTGATGGCTTCCACACACAAACATCTCCACAAACCCAAGCGATCATCGTATTCCAGGACCATACCGCCACGGGAAAATTAAAAGCGGAAATAATCCCCACCACCCCTAGCGGATGCCACTGCTCATACATTCTGTGCCCCGGACGCTCGGAGTGCATGCTCAAACCATAAAGCTGCCTGGAAAGCCCCACGGCAAAATCACAGATATCAATCATCTCTTGGACTTCCCCCAGCCCCTCCTGGTACGACTTCCCCATTTCATAAGAGACCAATTTCCCCAAATGAGACTTATACTCCCGCAATGCATTGCCGATCTGCCTCACCACTTCACCACGCTGTGGAGCCGGAACTTTTCGCCATGATTTAAATGCTTTCTCAGCCCTGTCTATCACCCGCTCATAAGCCTCCCTTGAAGTCTCTTGCACCTTACCAATCTCCTTACCATCCACAGGGGAATAACTTGACAACCACTCTCCTTTCAAATCCACATACTCCACACCCGTCCAAGTCCCTTTATTTATTTCCTTCACTCCCAATTCTTCCAAGAGAGCCTTTATATCAAACATTGTTTCCATAGGCTTATTAATTCAATTTGATCAAATCTAACAAAAAAAAAAGCCATCCGCCAAAGCGGATGACCTTTAAACACATACATAAACCAACTAAACACTAATTTCATCTATCAAGCTCGATTTCAAAATAAGACTTCTGGCCATTGGGATAAATACCCAAAATCATCACCTGCTCACCTTTATTTCTCCCTAGCTCTCTTTTTAAATCTTCGGCATTCTGAATCCTGGTCCTACCAATATGGGTAACAATAAACCCTTCACGCGCACCCGCCTCTTCCCATTTATCATTATCAATCTCATCAATTACGGCTCCACCATCGACGTCCAGCCTATCTTGCAATGTCAAATCCAAATCCTTGAAAGTTACCGATTCAAAACCAACAACCTTAGGCTCTTCCTTTTTCACGATCTTCGTAGTCCCTGAAATATTTTTCAAGGTCGCTGTCACCTCATTTTCCTCTCCATTTCTGAGGAATTTCACTTCCACTTCATCACCAGGACGCTTTCTTGCAACCATCTCCTGAAGTTTAGAAACAGTATTGGTCTCAACACCATCAATCCCCACTATAATATCACCTTCCTGCAATCCAGCCTCTGCACCTCCGCTTCCTTCATTCACACTTGCTACATAAACCCCTTGTGAAACACCTAGATCCTTGCCCAAATACTCTTCAAATTCAGGACTTACATCTTGAATGGACACCCCTAACAGACCTCTCTGAACGGCACCATACTCCAATAAGTCATCCATCACTTTCTTCACTATGGCACTCGGCACCGCAAAAGCATATCCACTGAAAACACCTGTCTGACTGGCGATCGCGGTATTAATACCTATCAATTCCCCAGAAAGATTAACCAAAGCCCCTCCTGAATTTCCTCTATTCACCACTGCATCGGTCTGGATAAAAGACTCTATCTGAAGGTTATTATTACTTTCACTTCTTAATATCCCAATATTCCTTGCCTTGGCACTAACAATACCTGCCGTAACAGTGGAAGTCAAGTCAAAAGGATTCCCCACAGCCAAAACCCATTCGCCGACTTGAGTCTGATCAGAATTCCCAAAAGGGACAAAAGGTAAATTATTAGCTTCTATTTTCAACAAAGCCAAATCCGTGGTTGGATCCGTCCCAATCACCTTAGCCTCATAATTGGTATTATCATGCAAGGTGATACTAATATCCTTGGCATTTTCGATGACGTGATTATTCGTCACCACATAGCCATCTTCTGAAATGATCACCCCAGAACCCGAGCTGCGCCCCTCTCTGGGAGGACCTTGGCGCCCATTGTCAGGATACCTAAACTCAAAAAACTCTTCCAGCGGATTCCCGCCTCTTCTCGAACTCTCCATCGTCACTGTACTCTTGATATGCACTACTGCAGGGGTAACCTGAGAAGCAGATGCCACAAAATTGATCCCGTCAGGAATACTGAATTTATCATCTTTTAGCCAGTTCACAAAACTGGTATTTTGCTTCTCCTCAAAATTAGCCACCTTAGCGGTAGGAGACAGCAAGTTTACTCCAGCTATTGCTATCAGGCCACCGATTACAGAGGCCAAAATAATACTGAGGAAGAATTGCTTTCTATTCATGTTAATCTCCTTTTTTTTAATTTGTTTTATGTATCAAATACACGGTATATAATGAACTTAGTTTCCAAATATTTTACAATTCCCTATCTGAAACACCTTTTTTAACACCTTTTAACAAGAAGCCAAAACAAAGCTATCTTATTGTATCTTCTACTGCAATTTAGTAAAGGGACTTGTATAATATATTAAACTCAAAAAAATAAGTGGGTTTCCCCACTTATTAAATTATTTCACTTCTATGGTGGATTTCACTACCTTTTTCTCCTTCTTAGGAATAAGGACATGAAGCACTCCATCCTCATACTTTGCTGCTATTTCATCGAAAGAAACATCATCAGGCAAAAAGAAAGACTTACTGAAACTACCATACTGACTCTGCACAGAATGATAATTTTTTCCTTCTTTTTTCTCCTTATGCTTCCTCTCTCCTGAAATGGTCAATTTACCGTCTACTAGATCTATTTTAAAATCTTCCTTCTTCACTCCGGGAATAGCCAATTCTAGCTCATAGCTATTCTCATCCTCCGAAATATCTACCGAGGGAGTGAACCTATTAGCTTCAGCATTCACTGACTCATTGAAGACTCTATCCAACAAACCACTAAAGGAAGTAGGATAATTTGGCTCGAAATTGTTATATCTTACAAGTTTCATAATTAGTATGTTTTATTGTTTTTCTTGCTTTTAAATTCTAAATCACTTTACAGTAATTTTCATACCAACAGCCAAAACAGTAAAAAAACACGCCATTATGTCTTAAAAACACCAGGGACCAAACGAAAAACAGACATTATGTCTGCGCTTTAAACAATAATCCCAAAATAAATAAACACCTCCATTTCTTTAAACATAAAAAAAGGAGCCCTACTGAGCTCCTTTTTCCCACAGAAAACATCACATCAATTACTTTCGATCACCTGTCCTTTTTCCCTATATAAATCTATTTCCCCATCCAGCAGAACAGCCAAAACAGTAATATCCTTATCATAAACATTATCAGGTATATCGATATACTTCAAACCTGGCACCTGGCTCCAATACATTTTCCCAACTTCTCTATGCTTCAGCTTAGTGCCATTTCCCACTACCCAAATTCTATTAATCATATTCTTAAGTCCCTTGATCACCAAAGACTCATTCACTTTATAATCAAGGTAGATATAAAGAATCTTTTTATCCTTTGACAAAGTAGTCGGAGCAAAAACATGCCCCGCTGGAATTCCCGCCTGTGTTTCATAAACAGCAGAGGCATGCTTAGATGTCCACCGGCCAAATTCCTTCAAAATATCCACTGCCTCCTCAGGAATAGAACCATCAGGCTTAGGCCCCATATCCAACAACAGATTTCCACCCATATGAAGACAATCTACAAAAACCCTCAACAGCTCACCCGGACTTTTGTAAGCATGGTCATTATGCTGATAACCCCAGCTATTGTTCATCGTTAGGCAAAGCTCCCAGTATTTACTGTGAGGACGAGTAACCGGAACTCCTTGCTCTGGTGTATCATAATCTCCCAATCCACCACCAATCCTGGAATTAATAATCAAATTAGGATTCCAAGCTAACAACTGCTCTTTCAGCTGTTTGCTTTTCCACTCTTCAGCCTTGTGCTCCCAGTCTCCATCAAACCAATACAAATCAGGCTGGCAATTCAACGAAAGCTCTTCTAACTGCTTAAAATTAAAATCCACGAATTTCTGAAAACGCTCAGGATCATCCTTATACCGGTACTCCGTCCTTGTCTTACGATCATAATCTGGATGCGACCAATCCAAAACAGAATAATATATCCCCTTTTTTATTCCTTCCTTTTCTAAGGCCTTCATAAACGGCCCTACTAAATCCCTTCCTGCGGGAGTCTTCTTCACGACTGTCAAATCACTCACCTTACTATCCCAAAGAGCAACACCATCATGATGCTTGGCCGTAAGCACAGCATATTTTGCTCCTGAAGACTTGATCAGTTTTGCCCATTTTTCTGGATCATAATTAGCCGCTGTAAAACCGTCCAACTGCTTCATATAATCATCATACGAAATATAATCATTGAAAAAGGACCAGGACTCATCTATCCCATTCACAGAATAAATCCCCCAGTGCAAAAAAATCCCTAGCTTGGCTTCACCAAACCATTCCATTTTTGATGCTTCCTCATCTTGACCAAAAACCTTTCCGGCCAAGATAACAACACAAAAAACTAATCCAACTATCTTTTTTAAACCCTGCATTTAACTCTCATTTTTTTCACCATCATCATTTGTATCTCAAATTTAGTAAAATTAAAATATCATATAACCCATTATTAAAAACTTATTTTTTACCACAATCACTATTAAATGTGTAAAATTTTAACCTAACAAAGGCTCTATATTATCATGCCCACGGTTTCAAAATCAAAAAAATATGGTAAAAAAATAAGAATAGTTATTACTTTTAATCAAATCAACACTTAAAGTTCAAATATGAGACCTGCAAGGCCACTCCTTTTTATTTTTACCCTTATCGCCTTTTGCATAACATCAGCTCCATCATTTGGCTTTCAATCCTCCGCAGACCTTTTGAATATTGGAGATTCCCTGTTGAACACGGGCGATGACAGCACAAAAACCGAAACAGATACCAATCACCACCAATCCGTCACTTCTGTCATCGGCACCCTTGAAAATTACGCCATTGCCACAAACCACTTCAGCAAGGTACTAGAAAGAGACATTGACACCACTTTGATAGCCAGTTCACTCCCTTTGATCGAACGAAGAATCACAATTATCCGGGACAGGCTCGAAAACCAAGGAGCAGACATTAATCTCAGGTACTTGTCAGCACTCAAAAATTTCATTAAAAATGAAGTGGAGAATATTTCAAACTGGAAAGAAGTCGTTGATAATAGAAACCACGAAATCCAGTTCATTTACGATAGCCTGATCAAGATACAAAACGACCCCGTGATCTATCCTGAAGCCTATGACAGTATCCTGCTACCAGCTATCAATGTCCAACTTCAAGGACTCCAGGACCGAATACAGAAAGTAGACAGCTTATACTACAGCAAGCAACTGAACCTGGCAGATTTCCAAAGCAGGATATCTAAAGCACAAATAGATATCGACGACTTCAGAGATGAAATCAACCAACTGGAAGGATCTATTGAAGCTAAACTTTTTGACAAAGAGGTCAATTATATCTGGGATCCTACCTCCTACAGCAAAGAGAAGGACCTTCCGCATATCATCCGCCGGTCCTACACCATCAACAAAATCATATTCCAAGGGTATATGGCCGCAAATATACCCACCTTTCTCCTTACCACGTTGATCGCCATACTTACCTTCGTCTGGCTCAAATACCTCATCAGACGAATTAAAGATGAAAAGGAATTTGCCGATCTCATCCTTAAGAGGACGAAGTTTGTCCCCAGCAATCCGATTTTTTCAACGCTTTTGATCATATTGCCCATAACCCCTTTTCTGTACCACTCCCCGCCAATTGTCCTAAATGTCATTCTATTGATATTAATGATATTGGCCACCACAGTATTGATCACCCCAATTGTAAATAAGAAAGCCTATACCTATTGGATGATCTTTTCATTCATTTTCCTTATTTACAGTGTCAGTAACCTATATTCTGAAAAAGCATATGAAGAGAGGTGGGCATTATTGGCCTTAAGCATTGTGAGCATCTCTCTCGCCTATAATATCATCAAGAATATCAAAGGCTCCAACTTCACCCATCCCAATCAAATCATCTTTCTAATCCGCGTGTTTTTAATCATACAGGGAGCCTCTTTGATCAGCAACATATTTGGAAGGTATAGCTTAGCAAAGATATTGGGCATAGCAGCGACCACTAGCTTACTACAGGCACTTGGCCTGTATGTATTTGTATTAGTGATCATGGAGGCCATATACCTGCAAATAGAAGTGGGCAAAAAAAGCTCCAAAGAGTACACTGCTTATTTTGACTTTCAAGAAATTCAGAATAAAATCCAGAAGATTTTCATCTTCTTTGCCACAGCTATTTGGCTTTTCTATTTGACCAAAAACCTGATCATATATAACTACCTGTACAACATCATTTCAGAATTCCTTTCCATTGAAAGAACAATAGGCAATACCAATTTCACCTTTGGAAGTATCTTAATTTTCCTATTGGTCATATGGTTTTCATCCATTATTGCCAGGTACCTTACTTATTATTTTGAGGCCAAAGACCAAAAAGTCGCCACCAACAGAAAACAAAGACTAGGCTCATCAGTTCTCCTTATCAAACTCGCCGTGTTTACCGTGGGTTTCCTTTTTGCTGTTACGGCTGCCGGGATTCCCTTGGACAATATCGCCATAGTATTAGGAGCACTATCTGTAGGTATTGGATTTGGTCTCCAAACCATCATCAACAACCTTGTTTCCGGAATCATACTGGCCTTTGAGCGCCCCATTCAAATCGGCGACGCCATTGAAGTGGGCGGAAGATCAGGGGTAGTCAAAGACGTAGGGATCAGGGCCAGTAAAATACAAGCTTACGATGGATCTGAAATCATCCTCCCCAATGGAGATTTACTTTCCCAACACCTGATTAACTGGACCCTCTCCAACAAACAACGAAGAATCGAGCTGATCATAGGTGTGGCTTATGGATCAGACTCAGACAAGGTGGAATCCATTTTGCGCAACATCCTCGACCGGGAGGGAATCATGAAAACCCCATCTCCCAATGTATACCTCCAAACTTTCGCAGACAGTGCTGTTGAATACAGATTACTTTTCTGGGTACACGATTTCGACGTATGGGTAGACATGAGAGCTGAGGTCATGAAAGAAATATACAAGGCCTTTGCAGAAGAAAACATTGAAATCCCCTTCCCACAAAGAGACCTTTATATCAAATCCATTCCTCAAGCATGGCAATCACCATCTAGAAACAATAAGCCTTCTGGAGACAATGAGAAAAAAGACGAAAATTAATCTCCTGAAATCGAGCTAGAAATAAAATTACACCAACTTTTTTTTATTGGGGATTTGGAAAAAAATAAACAACCTGCTATGTTTGCATCACGTTAAACAAACGGGTTAGCGAAAACAACAAAAATTCCTCCTTAGCTCAGTTGGTTAGAGCATCTGACTGTTAATCAGAGGGTCCTTGGTTCGAGCCCAAGAGGAGGAGCTGAAAATCAGCCACTTACGATCAAAAATTGTAAGTGGCTTTTTTATTTGCACACAATTTGCACACAAAATAGGGCTATAAAATATTTTTAAATTTTCTTGAATCCCCGGTCCCTAAAAAGCCGATTTTCATGGATTCTCACTCCTCTTATTTTGGGATTGCTCGATTTTGAAGTAATCCAGTCCAGGATTTCATCTTTGATAAAGTAAAGTTTTCCGGCTTTCTTATAATGGGGAATCAGTCCCTTGGAAACATAACTGTAAATGGTCTGCCTTTTTAATTCCAACAACTCACAGATCTTGTTTAATGTAAGGACCTGACCATTGGGCCGTTCGCTCAGCGCTATCTCCTGTATAGCTTCTAAAATCAATTTATTTTGTGCTAATAGTTGGGCAATAGCAGTTGGGAGGTCTTCAAATTTTAAGTCCATAGATAAAATCGGTTTGAATATGAGCAAAACAAATGGTACGATTACTAATCGAGATAATTTCACCAGCTAGACCATAGTATGGTGAAATAATTCTTTTATTAATTTAAAAATGAGGGATCAGATATTATCACACTGATATCAGAAGTGAGGGATACTCACTTCTTTAATTAAAAAATTCTTGATTCGCGAATCAAGAATTAGTTCATGCTTTGAGAAATGCATATAATCCTGTCAGGCATGGAGAACAACCCTGTCATATTGTTATAGACATAAGCTTTCCTTTATTTCTTTCCTTGGTCATTTTTCATTACAGCCCCTTACCATGTACCGAAATGGCGCATGGATGATCATTGATAAAAATATAAGAAGGAGTCTCGATAAAAAACACACCTTATCAGGAATATACTGCCCATCAAAACCCACTCCAAAAAGTACCACACTTTCTTAGAATTTAGCCAAAAGTAAACGTATAGTATACTAGGGGTATACTAGGCATGGGAGCATCCATAGGGGGACGAACGTAAAGAAAACAGTCAGTGCCAGTTGTTAGCGAGCAGCCAGCTTGCAGGGCAGACCCTACCCTTTTATACCACCAAATAAAATTTGGACGTTCCCTAGACGTTCCCACTACGTCTCCTCGGTGTTCCCTAGACATCTCCTCTTTACTCCTACTTAGTACTTCCCTTGTAGATACCTAGGGTATGTCTTGGGGATACGTTGCCTTCATGTAAATTATTTCTTGGAAATATTATATACCGTAACACCCTAGCGACAGCTAAAAAATCCGGAAATGGGGATTATAAATACTAAGCTTAGTAGCGTGAAATGACATACTTCTCACAGACGGGGGCGTCTACGCCATTGGCAAACATTACTTTATTTCCCAAATAATTTCCCTGAGTCTGTCAGCTACTGTACTAATGTTTTGAATGAGTGCTTTTTCAAGAGGTAACTCACCTGTTACCAGATCTTTGAAGTTACCATTATGTGCTGTACTGAGATGTTCCCATGTTTCCTTAGGTTTGTCAAATATAAGTGCCTTGGAAGGATGCTCAGGAATCCAGTCATTATTGTTCTTATAGCCGATCATGTCGTCATTACCCACTTTTATAAGCATTTTATCAAAATCACTACTTTCAAAGAACCGCTGAATTTCTTCGTCTTTTAGCATTTGGTGGATGTCATACACGTGGCGAATTTTGTTCCTTAGGTCAGCTATGGGGTCTTCTGACCTGGAAAACCTTACCAAGCTCATGATCTTCTCACAAAATGTTCTTAGCTTACTCAATACCCTAATGTTAAATGGAGCCATCTTATACTTTTCGATCAATTTCTCCTGGCCTTTTCCCTTCATCATTTCATAGATATAAGAACTGACCTGCATTTCTGAGAATGGTTCAAAATTGCCTAACCAGGTTGCTTCAACCACTACGTGTTCTCTTACCTGACCAAAACCTCCCTTAAATATCTTGTCATACTCATGAACTGTCTTCCGAATATTGCCCATTTTATTGGTTAGCCCTTCAACTTCTATTTCCGGAATTACCTTTTCCACCACTTTACCGATTGTCCTGATCTTCTTTTTCAACTGATTATCGTTCTCCCCTTCATTTCGGAGTACAACCATATCAATATCTTCCGAAAATCGTTCTATCAGTTTATGGCATTTGGAAAGTGCGGTGCCTCCCTTGAAAACAGCCTGGCTGGCGATATCTGAATGGAATATTTCATACAACGCAACGGTAACCCAATAATCCTTTTCTACATAAATATCCCTCATGCCAAGATACTCCGCTGTTGCAAGAATCGCATCCTGTAGCAGCTCTTTGTCGTCGTGTAAATTCATATCAGTTAATATTCCATTTTGGTGCCGTTGGCAATGTTTCTTCTTTAATTCCAAGCTTATAGGTAGTCAACGGATTCAGTTTTTCTCTTAGGATTTCCAAACCGTTATTCTTTGATAACTCCAGAATTGCCCCTAATAATGCTTTTGCTCGTGGCGGGTATTTCAAAACGTATCGGATCATTTTTGATCGATCATTTTCGGATAGTTTACAGATCTTGCTTTCCAGTAATTTAATGGATGACTTCTTGTCCAGGTCTGGAATGGTCTTCAAGTCTTTCAGTGCGTCCAAAATTTCCAGTAGGTAGTAATTTTCATTGGTTACATCTATATAGCTTTTTACAGGCTTGACTTGTATATTTCCAATTTTGGCGGTTACCCGCTTTACTTTGCTGGCTACCTTGATGTTTTTTGGGACCTGTGTGGTTAAGCCCATACGATTGTATAATGATCCTCCGGTAATATATGCAATCCGTTTACCATCTTGGAAGAGGTAGGGTTTAAGTAGTTCTTCTTCCCTTGGTCGCAGCTCACCGAACGCTGATTGTTTTGGTTTGTAGAACACTCCAGTAGACACTCTTTTGACTATCCCCTTTTTGATTAACCGTTCTATGGCTTTGGCGGCAGCACTGTATTCAGATGTAGCAATACCCAGCTGCTGATACTTGAAGGTGGTTCCTTCCTGCATCCTATTGATCTTCCTTTCTATTTTCTCTGTTACCTTCATTGGCCGATAGGCTATTGATTAGTGAAAGTAAAGATAAAAAAGCACAAGCATTTGTCAAGTATATTGCGCAAAATACTTGACATTTTACAAGATTGGTTTCAGGGAGAAAGTAGAGGGGGCCATGCTTTTTATTTTCGACTCAGTGATACCCTAATGACTGTCCTATTTAACCGAAAAAGGTGGCACAATCAAACCGTTATATCCACCATTTAAAAACCCCAAACAATCCACTGTTCCAAGTCTTTAGCAAAGCGGTGACTTGGAACTTAATATAGTAGGAGTCTCCAGACTCCGATCAAACCCATTATCCTACCCTGAGAATTACAAACCATTACATCCTCATCTCTATAATCAACACACTTTACCCCCTTACCGAACTCCCCTCCCAATTCACAATTTCCCAATCCCTCGATTCGACAGTTCAACAATTAACCGATTAAACTCCCAATCCCCCTCTAAAGCCACCAAATAAAATTTGGACGTTCCCTAGACGTCCCCACGACGTCTCCTCGGTATTCCCTCTATGTCTCCTCTTTACTCCTACTTAGTACTTCCCTTATAGATACCTAGGGGATGTCTTGGGGATACGTTGCCTTCAGGTAAATTAATTCTTGAAAATATTCAATTATAATCAATTCATTAAATAGCTATTTTGACCAGTCTCAAACTTTAATTAATAAGAAAGAGGATATTTTATTTCTAATCTAAGGGTATTCCTCTATAAAACTGATTAATAAAGCTATCTGGAACCTGACCATTTTGAGCCAAAGCTCGGTTGAATTTTTTCTCTAGCCACATTGCACCGGTATCACTTAACCAAATGTCTGCTTGTTGCCTTAATGAATTCCAGGGCTTAATATTTTCATAGCCCCTTTGATGTCTTTCCATTGTACGCTTAAAACTAGAATAATCAAGATCACTGATCAATTCACTCATCTTAGGACAATTAGACATCGTTGTATCTAAAAACAGAACATCATAAACTCTTACTAAAATTGGCCAATCAAATATCCAAGAAACATGTTGTTGATCATCAATACCAGCTATATCTCGATTGTCATCATGAGCTAAAGTATATCCCTTGCCAAATATGGCGTAGTCATTACCATGAATCATTTTCGCCATAAACACTACATCTCCATTTCTATATTTCCTAGGTCTTTTATCATTACTTTTCCTCGAAAAGGAAAGAGCATAATGACAACAACTTTGTTCTATTTCTTTCCTGGAATGATGCGTAAGATCAACTCTAGTTTCATTTTTCCCAAAAAACTTAATAAAATACCGCTTGTTAGATCCTATCAGTTTTTGTTGGTAAGATTTTCCATAATCCGGAAGAGGATTGTGGAAAATGGTTGTATTTCTTATATCTTGAACCTTTTTTTTCCATTCTTCTATTTCAACTAGACTTAGATTACTTTTATCTATTTCCCAAAGTTCGTTAAAATATGAGATGGATTCACTAATCGTTTCTGCTGCATAAGTTTTGATTCCAAATTCTTTATTTCTAAAGAATCCTCCGTTAGTAAAATTGGCAGAAGTGATGATGGCACTTTTCTGATCGAATAAATACAATTTACTATGTAAGTCCTTTATCCCTTTGATTTTGGCATTTTCGGTCAACAATTTTTCTAAGGCAGGTATACTTGAAACTCCAGAATAAAAATCATTCAAATTATAGCGGGTTATCAATTGAATTTCAGTCCCTCTAAAATTATCTAATAAGTGACGAACGATATTCTCTGTGACAAATGGAGACACTATACGAACACAATTTGTATCCCGAAGCTCATTTTTTAATTCATTCAGCCAATTATGTTGAATAGTTTGAATAATAGGTGTATTCTTCATATATATTATATGTGTATCCGTAAGAGTGCACGTAATAAAATATGACAATACGTGTCATTAAATTTCAAGGTATCAGGATAGTTGTTTTCTTGCATAAAAACAAGAAAAGCTATGAACCTTATAGAATTTACGGGCCATTTCCCAGATGAGGAAAGTTGTGAACAATACATCAAGAAATACCGTGAGAAAAGCGGTATACGGTGCAAAAACTGTGAGAAGATAACCCGACACTATTGGTTTGCCAACGGCAGGTTTTTCGAATGCAGCAGTTGTCGGAGACGTTCTTCTCTTAAATCAGGGACGGTAATGGAAAACAGCAAGCTTCCGCTCCGTATCTGGCTATTGGCCATGCTGTTTATGTCGGCGACCAAGAAAGGGTTTTCCTGCCTTGAGCTCCAGCGGCAACTGGGGCTTAGCCGATATGAGACCACTTTCCGTCTGATGCACAGGATACGGTCAGCCATGGGACAACGAGATGAGCTTTATATCCTCAGTGACATGATTGAATATGACGAGTGTTATATGGAAACCGTACAGGAGAACCAGATCTTGGGTCAGCTTAAACGTGGAAAAGGCAGCCAGAAACAGACCGCAGTAGCGGTGGCGGCCGAATCGGTACCCTTGGAAGACCTGGATTCCGGGCAGAAAACAAAGCGCTGTGGCTATTTCAAAATGAGGGTCATGGACAAAGTGGACTGCGAGAGTGTCAATGCCTTTATCCGGGCCAATACCGTAGGGGATGTGGTACTGTTTACAGACAAGAACACGGCCTACTCGAAAATAGAGGAAGTGGTGGCCACCCATTTGGCCGTTCCATCGGGAAAGGAGTCCGTAAACGACACCTTAAAATGGGTACACAAAGCAATCAGTAATCTTAAAAGAACCCTGTTGGGGGTATATCACATGATAACTTATAAATATTTACAGAACTATTTAAATGAGTTTGTTTACAGATTGAACCGAAGATATTTTGGCAAAGGACTCTTTGAAAGGCTCGTTATTGCGGGCACTTACCCATACGTGCAGTAAAACGGATACACATAATATATTATTCCATCAGGTTTACATCAAATCCTAATATTTAATTCTCTTATCAAAAAAAACCTTTAAGATTATAATGACTTCGAAGAAAAATTAAGTTTGCTGTTATGAGTATTTGTATGAATTAATCACTTTAGAAATATCAGTAATTAATTCTGCACAGTTTAAAACAAACTGATCATCCACTTCAATAAGTGTCGCCACTTCTGAAACATCCCCCTCAAAAAAAGAAATACTCTTCAGGTAATTTAATTCTGAATGGTAGAGATTCTGATTTTTCCACCAAAAGATCATAGCTCTTTCCTTTTCCATGCTTTAAAACATTAATAGCCAAAATGAACTTGTTAAATCGATCCTCCAGCTCAATTTCTCCATTGTTTAGGAGCACTTTCTTTACCTCTTTGAATCCATGATCACAATCCAATTCCCTTTGCAAATCTGCTTCAAAAATTGAAAACATACCTGTCGCCAAAACCGCCTTTTGCAGGTTTATCATTTGAAGGCCTTTGACCAGAGATGTTCTACCACTATGTTGTAATTGAGAAAATATACCCATACTAGTCTCTTGTAATGATTTCAGTGTATGGGTGGTACCATCATATATTAGTTCATCAAAAGAATGCATTTATTTTAAAGTGGTTCAAATTTAAAATTCTATTTATTTTTACTCACCAATCCGTCTAACTGAGGTTATTAGTTAAATGGAATACAAATTCACACGATATTAAGATAAAGTGGCATACATTACCAATTTGGTGTACTTGCACTATTTTTTTACATGTAAAAGCTATACTTAATTTGGGGCTTTTGGTCTTTATCTAAGTACTTCAATATTTCTCCTACATTTCTGCTGCAATCTATTGTTATAGGAAATTTCCTGTCAAACTGGGTGTTATTCCAATTCATTTTGGTTAGAGAAAGAATTTCATTGCAAATTTGTTCTGGTGATTCGTCATACGAAAAAAGCCGTATTTCTATGGGACTTGGAATATATTTACCAGGATACGTTTCATAAAAGTCTACATAGCCTCTTGTGTACAAAAAATGTCTTTGCTTATCAAGACTAAGCATGGTTCCTCTAAATGGGGGATAGCCCCCTTCACGATAAAGTCTTAAATTAGTTGGCATTATTGTGACCAAGTCCAGCGAATTTATATTCATCTTATCTGCAACTCTTTGAAAACCCTGAACTTCTTCTTCTGAATAATTTGAACTTTTATGGATAACTAACCTTTGTGGATAAATTTTTACTGCTTCATAATACTCCTTTAAAGAACTATAGAGTAAATCAAATGCCTGTTTCTCTGTCAAGTGAGGTTGCTTATCTTTTTTACTTTCTTTTACTGGAGTTCCTCTAAGAATTACTCCATTTCCTTGTTCATTGAATATTTGGGTTACACTTGTTTGCGTAGTTGATTTATCTCTGCTTTTATAAAAGCTAATTCCTGCGAAACAAGTATTGTTAGTGGATGCTTTTTTTAGAGCCCAAGGTGTACCTGAAGCTTTATAGTACAATGCAGTGAAAAAATTCCAAGCTATTGTAGCTTCGTCCTGCATTTCTTTGGAAGGCTTCACAATTCTGTCTCTTACAATTTGTATAGGAATATTGTATTCCATTGACTTGGCCTTAAGCAAGCGCCTAAAATTTATTTCAATTGAAAGAGAACTTTCTTCATCTTCCTCCTCATCTATTTCAACAGTTTTGGTTCCATAAACCATATTTGTGAACTTCTCATCTAAAACACATAGGATTACGTCAGGCTTTTTATTTTTTGCCAAAAATTTTATCTCAGTAAGAAATAAATCAACTCCTTTTATAATTAAATCATCAATATCTTCTGACGACTTTTTCACCTTTTCAAATACAGTGTATATTCCGATTCATGTTGACCACCTGTTCCAGTGATGCTGACCACTTTTTTCCGATGATGTTGACCACCCCCCTTCTGGGTATCAACTTTTGTCGAAGGGTAAAATTCCGGTGATATTGACCACTGTCAATCCGGCCATGTTGACCACCACTTTAAGTGGTCAGAATGGCCAGAATGACATTATTGACCACCTTTAATTTTTCAGTTATCGTTTCCTTTACGGTTGATTTAAAACCAACCGTAAAGCATGGCAGGAAAAACGATAACCATGAGTAATCTCAAACAGATAATTCGCCACCGTGACAACGGAATGGCACTGCAGACCATCTCCAAAACCTTGGGAATTGCCCGGAACACGGTCAAGAAGTACCTTCAGCTGATTGATTCCAAAGGTTTTTCTTACGGAGAGCTTTTGTCCATGAATGACGAAGAGCTTGATGCCCTACTTTCTGATCCGGACCATGTTTCAGGGGAGCGGTACCAGGAGCTTATATCTTTTTTTCCCTATATGGAACCGGAGCTTAAACGGACCGGTGTGAACCGTTGGGTCCTGTGGGGAGAATACAGACAAAAACATCCTGACGGATACAGTTACTCACAGTTCTGTGAAAGCTTCAGGCAGTGGCGTACCGGTCTATCTGCCAGTATGAGAATTGAACATGTTCCGGGAGATAAATTCTATATAGACTTTACGGGTGATAGGCTGTCCATAGTAGATCCTGTAACAGGTGAACTCACTGATCTGGAAGTGTATGTTGCCACACTCGGAGCCAGTCAATACAGCTATGTAGAAGCCATTCCCTCCCAAAGAAAAGAAGACTTCATAGCAGCCACTGAAAATGCTTTACATTACCTGGGCGGTGTTCCCAGGGCCCTGGTGCCCGACAACCTCAAAAGCGCGGTCACCAAAGCCGACAAGTATGAACCGGCCATCAACCCCGATTTCCTGGACTTTGCCAACCATTACGGCTGTGTGGTCTTTCCGGCAAGGAGCAGGAAGCCGCAGGACAAGGCCTTGGTGGAAAAGACCGTCAGCATTGTCTACAGCAGGATATACGCCCCGCTCAGAAACAAAGTTTACCATGACATCAATACACTGAATGCGGATATACGGCACTACCTCAATATCCATAACAATACCCCTTTCCAGAAAAGACCGGAAACAAGGAAGGAGCTTTTCGACAGGGAAGAAAAGGGAACCCTGGCCCCCCTGCCTGCCGAAAGATATGAACTCAAACAGTTCAAGTATGCCACCGTCACTAAAACCTCCCACATATCCCTGAACCCTGAAAACCATTATTATTCTATTCCCTACAGGTATATCGGCAAAAAAGTCAAGGTTGTGTACTCAGCCAGTTACGTTTCTGTTTTCTACGATGGGGAAAGGATCGCTTTTCATAAAAGAAGCCTTAAGGAGCGCGGATACACTACGGTCCAGGACCATATGCCTTCAGCCCACAGGTTTGTAAGTGACTGGAACCCTGAATTCTTCCTGAACTGGGCAAAAGGGATACATCCTGAAGTCCGGCATTATTTACAGGTTATCCTCGACAGTTACCCGTATCCGGAACAGGCCTATAAAAGCTGTCTGGGGATTTTGGGATATGATAAAAAGGCAGGCAGGGAAAGGCTCATAAACGCAGTAATACGTGCCAAACACTACAACACTTATAATTATTCGGTCATCACCAGAATACTCAACAGCGGGATGGATTCAATCCCTTTAGATACTGAAAACAAGTCCGATAAATCAGTTGACCACGAAAACATAAGGGGAGCGGAAAGCTTCAGGTAATTATCAAACATATAACCGATCACACAATTATGACACAGAGCATCGCATTGAACCAGATGTCCAAAATGAAGTTTCACGGAATGATGGAAGCATACAAAACCATTCTGGACAGCAACAAACATCATGATCTCAATCCCGAAGAGCTTATAAACCATCTCTTGCAGGCAGAATGGGAAGAAAGAGAGAACAGGAAAATCAACAGACTGTACAAAACGGCAAAGTTCAGGTACAGTGCCACTGTTGAAGAGCTTGAGTTCTCTCCAAACCGGGGGCTGGATAAAATGCAGGTCCTCAGACTTGCTGATATGTCCTTTATTAAACGAAAAGAAAACATACTGATCACAGGAGCAACAGGGGCCGGCAAAAGCTACATTGCTTCGGCCCTGGGAAACCAAGCCTGTATGCAAGGGGTCAGAACCCAATATTATAATACCACCAAGCTGTTCCCGAAACTCAAAATGCTGAAAGCTGACGGCTCATATATCAAAGAGATAGCGAGAATAGAAAAACAGGATTTATTGATCCTGGATGACTTCGGCATTCAGCAACTGGATGAAATGGCAAGAATGGCCCTGCTTGAAATCATAGAAGACCGCCATGGAAGGGCTTCAACAATAGTGGTATCACAACTTCCGGTTACAAAATGGTTCGAAACCATAGGTGACAGTACCATAGCCGACGCTATTCTCGACAGACTGGTGCACACCGCACACAGAATCGAGCTAAAAGGAGAATCAATGAGAAAAAAACAATAACTTTAACAGCCTCCAAACGGTAACTGAAAACCCTAATTGAAAGGGTGGTCAGGATGACCGGATTGGTGGTCAAGATCATCGGAATATACATACAGAATTGTTTATTTTACGAACGTAACTTTCGTCGTAGGAGATTTCGCTTTTAAAAGCAACTTTATTGCTAAAACCAGGGAAATTCATAAATAAATTAGGCTGGTTGCTTTTTTTAGCCTCAATATGACTTTGACAAGATTTTATCCAACTAATTAAACTTCCAATACTATCGCTATTCCCAACAAAACCTAAAACTATTTTGTCGGGTCTTACATTTTCAAAATCTGCAACACCATATTTGAACATTCCAGTTCTTGGACATATATGTTCCCCATCATTAAATTGCAATAAAGGCTCTTCAAGTAAACTAACTTCCATACTAATTTTTGTAGGTTAAATTAAGTCTAAAAGGATCACTAAAATTAATGAGATTATATTCTTCCTCATCCTCACTTAGTTTGTATTTTAAACAATATGAGATAAACATAAAATGTTGATATACTGCGTTGTTTGTTTCAAGCTTCTTTTTTTGAGTAATTAATTGGCTTTCATTTTTATGACTTTGGTAGCCATTATAGGTGTAACTCCAAGTTGGTGTAATAGAAATATACCATTTTCTTTCTGACAAGAATGATTGAATTTTGAATGATAATTGTTGAAAGTGAGTGATTTGAGTTTCATCCCTATTCCAAACCTCTTTCACAACCGACCTCGTTGCAGTTTTTTTGTTTTTCCATTGAATTTTTCTTGATTTAAGTGACTTTGGTGGACGAAACCTAAACATCCTTTCTTTGCGTAGCCATTGAATATCTTTTTTATTGTTTAATTCTTGGATTGAATTATCAATAAGTTTTGACAGCGCGAGTTCATATTTATATCCAATTTCAGCAAACTCATCTAATGAAAACTCTTCCACAGAACCTATCTCAACCAAATTGCTAAGTGGTTCTGAAGTTTCATCTAATGGTTTAAAAGAAATTATTTTTTTTTCAAATATGTGCCAATCTCTACAATATGGAATTTCGAGGTATTCGAAAGCCCTATTTACAACGCTTCTTTCTGTTGAACTTTTTTTTAACTTGTATTTTGTCTCCCAAGATCTTGTTATAATCTCATCTCTATTGATACCTATGGTACCAATATAAATTTTTTCAGGCAGCTTTAATTCTAATAGGTTAGGATATAAAATTTCAGTACTTAGTTTATCCTTATTCTCTAAATTGTGTTTCCTTAATTCAAGTTTTGAGTCAGTAAACTCAAGTTCAAGTAAATCAAGAATAGTCTGAATTTTAGGAAGAGAAATCCATGAATTGATTTCATTAAGTATGTTTTTAAAGTCAAGTATATTCTCTGATGATGAAAACTCAAAACTACCATTTATCAATTCTTCAAATTTTTCATCGCTGTATGAGCTCTGCTTTTTAGTTATTATATAAACTAATACAGTATCAAACTCATCTCGTGCTTTATGCTTTAAATATTGATTAAGAGTATGCTTTATTTTTTCTGAATTTGCAGTTGAAGTGACCTGAATTGCAACTCGATTTTCTTTATCAATTAAGTCAATTGCTGAATAATTTTTCTCATCAAGATTAGCATTCTTTAAATTTAGCCCATAAGTATTATTTAGGATTGGGATAATTACGTTTTCGGCATGAATATTTATGTCATACAAGTTTAGACTATTAAGTGTCTCTACTTCAGCTATGAACCTAGAAATAAGCTCCGAAATCCTATCAATTGTTCTTTTTCTATTCACTATTTAGTTTTTCAAATTACATCCAACAAGGAAATATACTGCTAGTTATCTATCAACAAGCGATTACTAATATTTGTAAACATTAACTATTTATTCTATCTCTAAAACTAAAGAAAGCCTAAAGCAAATAAACAGCTCTCCCAGTCGTAGTAGGTAGGGATGGCACCACGATATAACTTTACATTTCAATCTATACCTAGTTCATATCTCACTTTTAACTGCTTAATACAACCGGAACACTTTCCACAGGCTAAATTTGATAAATGACAAGAATGGGCTATGGAAAGTAATTCTAATGGAACATTGTATCTATGCGCTAGTTCGTGGCTATATAAGTCTAAAGTCGGGCAATTAATACTAATTTCTCCTTCCTGATAGGATACAAGTTTATCCATATGATTATAAAATTCTTTTGTACCGTCACGATGGAAATTGTCAGATTTAACCGATGCTAAATACATTTCGTTTACACTATCCTTTATACCTTGCATGCAAGCAAGGGTCACCAATAATTGATTTCTATAAGGCCACCATTCCTCAGATGGAGACAGACTCAAATTTTCAGAGTTTGCTAAGGTCCCTGTGCCTAAATTTCTACAATCAACATTTATAACCTTATGTTCGATACCCAATTCCCCACATATGAATTTAGATACATATATTTCCCTTTCTGCAACTGTTTGTCCATAATCAATTGTATATGCAATATCTGGCCTAATGCCATAGGTCAAACAGATTGAATCAATTCCTCCAGATAACAGAACGACCTTTTTTATATGTTCCATATTGTTTGGTATATGGCAGTTGTTAAATGATTAAAAGTTTTTATATCTCCAGGTTTTAGCATTAATAGCTCACCCTCATTACAGGTACGGTGATATCCAATTATCTTTTTCCTTTTCGCTAATGAATAGCCTGATTCTACCAAAGTACCAGAATCTATATTATCAAAGACACAAAAGATAATGTCTGAATTTTCAATTCCTTCAATATCCTTCTTAGCAAGAGTTACATCATCACCTAATCCAACATCATGAAAAGGAGAAAAAACTTTCACCCCAAAAGCTAGAAATGCTGTGCGTATTTTATCAATTAAAATCAATTCAGATATCGAAAAAAATGGAGCTGCCAAATACACTTGTTTTCCTGAAAGCTCTCTTTTTTTAAATTCCTGATATTCAAATCCTTCAATATTACTGCTATCTACATATACTTTTTTATCACAAAAGTAAGCGGTCGATTTAGAAGCATTTAGTGCAGACTCCTCTAACGAGAGTTGTTTTTCCATCCAATAATAACCGAAACTTGAGGTGAAAATATCCCCAGAACCAATTTTATTTACATTATTAGTAACAAAAGAAGGTATATGAAACTCCTTATTATCAGAATAAAGAGTGGCACCAAAAGGTCCATTTTTTATGATAAGTGCTTTGACTTTTTCTCTTCTATAAAAGTAGTCTTTAATGTCATTTATATTTTTACTGGAAGCGATAGATTGCGCTTCACTTAAATTCAACACGTAAACTAATTCTTCCGCCTTACCAATTTGACTAAAGCTTTTTGGTTTTAAGGATGTTTGAGGGTCATAGACTACTTTATTTCCGGTCAATTGGAAATCTGATTCAAGCATCCCAAAAGCTATAATATTCCCAGAATCAACTTTAATATCTTCTGATTTAGGTATGTTCAAAAGGTTGGGAAAAATAGTTGGTTGATCCAATGAAAAACTATATTTGAATGTAATTAGGTCATCATAATTCGTGTATTCGAAAGTAAAATCACTGTATACTTTTTGATTCTCTTTAAGAAAGTTTAAAGTTTCAGCATTACCAGTGGAATAAAGATGAACAGGGCAATTATTTTCCAGTAAAAATTTAGCTCCTCTGAAACCAGACCCAAAAATATCCAATGAAATATCGTCGTAATCAATTTCTCGGTAAGTTCCTCCTACTACTGTTATCATAATTATTTCCTGCTGATTTGAACTAGACAAGAAGGAGAATTAATATTTAAAATTTCTGCTTCATATTGAGCCCCTTCGTTGATACAGTTTATTATATCAGTAGTATTTCTATGAAGAATAGCCCCAAGAATTTCTCCATTACCATCTTCTAATACCAGAGCTCCATTGTTTCCTATTATTACATCTAAAATATCCCCTACAATATGGTTAGAAAGTACTTCCAAATCTACTGAAGAAACGGTGGAATTAATTATGCCAGTGTCACAATCAAATTTCGCTCTTTGTGGTGGGGCATACCCACCGCCACTTGATCCACTCATATTATTTATGGTTTATGTTAAGATTTTATGATTAGTTCTCGTTAGTAAATAATCTTAATCTCAAAACTAAATAAGTCGTAAAACAAAAAAAATACCCCAACTAGGGTATTTTTACCAATCCAAATAAACAAAAGGCTTCAAGCAATTAAGTTATGCTACTTCACAAAGTAAAGACCTGATTTGATGATCATCCAGATATTTCCTGTCCTGAAAACTTTTTGGAAGCCTCTAAAGTAAAGTATGAAAGGCTAACTTTGGATCTTTGGCTCACTGCCTTTTACTTGATTATGTGCTTTTAATATTCGCCTATGTTTTCTAAATCTTTAATCTCTTTTTTGACTAAATCCTTTTTCAACTCCCATTCCTTTTGACAAACCTTATTTTCTGTCAGATAAGGATAAACGTTGTCAATTAGGGATTGCATAGTTTTCCTAAACTGTATTTTAAGGGTTCCTCTAGATATCTGGTTAAGATTATCGGCATTTGAACCAACTAGTTTTAAGTATTTTAACGTTTCCCAAACTTGAGTATCAAAATTATCAATATTATCTAGGATTTGACGCTCAACACTTCCAATTAATGAATGGGAATTCTCACAAAAATTATTTCTTAATTTCTTAATATTTTCTTTTTCCTTTTCGATAGAAACTAATAATTCTTGCACAACTATTTTGGCTTCACTATGAAAATCTGAGAGAGTTGAAATTACTTCATGCATAGTATCACATTTTTTACTTTCTGAATTAACCCCTCTTAGTATTATTGGTAATTGACCATTAAGTACTTTTTGTATATCTAAGGTAAGATACATCAGATTTCCATCAATTAGAACTGATTTATCAAAGTCTAAGTTGGAGAGAGGGTTGAAATTGAAATTGTCATCAATCCAAGATGTTTTTATTATTGATTTGATTCTTTCAAAGTCTTTTAAGTAAAACAAAAGTTGATGTTCAAATAAATTATTTTTTATAATTTCATTTATCTCATCAGTACTTGCAAGAACTATATTTGTGTTATTAACTGCTCTTACAGCGCCTGATTGAAATCCACTTTCAGAAAAAAGGAATGCTTTGTCTGCGCCAACATCTTTAGATATTTCATAAAGTGCCAGTACCTTCTCTTTTGGTACTGCAGAATTCCAGTATTTGCATTCGCAAATCCAAATCATTTTGATTCCAAATTTTTCTAATTCAACAAACACATCAACTTCATGAATTCCCCTGACTCCCTCTACCTTTTTTTCGATGGTAGTGGAAGCTCCAATTGAGTTAAATATAGAAGCAACTTGATTTTGATACTCTTTCCAATTCATTTTGCTAAATCAATTGCACATAACGTATATGCATAAAGTTTCCCCAAACACACCCTACCAATATACTCTGATAAATCTGTTTTTTTAATCACTTTTATTTTAGCAACCATTAAATCTAACTAGCTCACCATTCCCAACAAATACCCCAATTTAGAGTATTTTGCCAATCCCCTAAAAACAATAAAGCCTAGGCTTTGATGAGGTTTTCATGGATATTGTTTATCGGTACAGAAATTACAAATTCATAGGATGGGAAGGTGTACCCACAGACTCACACCTAGTGATGGCTTACTCCACCCATTCGGGGGTGAAAATTTAAGTCTCTCAGTTTATAAAAGATTTGTAAACAAATCTATCTGACCAGTTTCTTTTGCCTGCAGATTTATTTTTTTTGCAACTGTTTTCAATAAATTATTGAATAGCTGGGCAGTAGCAATAGCATCGGCTAAAGCTGTATGTCTATTTTCTTGATTAAAGTTAATTCCGAATAAATCAAACGCTCGGTCAGAGGACACTGCTTTTTCTTTTAGCTTTCCTGATAGATATAAAAAATATAAAATTGAAGATGTATCTATAAATCTATGAGAAAAGTACCTGCCAAAATCATCGTTGTTTCTATCTAGAAAGAAACGTAAAAAGTTAACATCAAAATTTATATTATGACCGGCCAAAGTAACTTTATTATCTAATTCAAAGTTTTTTCTTAGAAATGTTTTTATTTCATTGATGGCTTCTTTAGGGGATAATGCTTTTTTTCTATGATCATTAATATCAATTTTGTTAATATCTAGCGCTCTATTATCTGGTGTTAATCCCTCTTCAAATATTAATATCTCCTTAGAGCTTGTCAACTCAAAGTCCTCCCAAACAACCAGTCCAATTGAAAGTAAAGGATGTTGTAAAGGGTTAAGCCCTCCTGTTTCCGTATCAATGAAAAGAATTTTATCCTGCATCACTATTATCTGTTTCTATTTTCGAAAGTAAGCCCCTATTTAAGAAATAAAATAATGAAACTAAAGTTTCATTTCCACACAACGTCCAGTATCTTTTAAATTTTACATGAAATGTAAACCATAATAAAAACGATGTAATAACAATTAGAGTTTTTATATTTTTTACTTCCTCGGCTAGAACCAACTCAGTTGCATTATAGAACAACATAAAGTACAAAAAAGTCACTACGAATAAAAAAGAAAGTGATCTGTAAAGGTTATATTTTGCCAAAAAAAAGCCTGATAATGATTTTAACTTTTCTTGACTGTTTATTACTACTGAAAATTTATAAATCGAGTACCACTTATTTGGATAACTAGTGTTAAGCCTTTTATTTATAATTTTCACGCACTCTTCAACAAGAGGTTCATTTTCTGGAAAATAAGATGATGATTGAAAAGTTAGAATTTTTCTAATCGTATTATTTATAGGCGAAACAAAATCTTTTAAATACTTAATCGAGCTAAGTTTTTTACCGTATTTGGTTTCTTCAAATATATATCCTGCTATGAGATCAAAAAGTTTCACAATAGAATTATCAAAGATTAATCGGCCAAAGTCGTAAAATATAATGGAAAACACTTTGATTAGATGCCCCAGAATATAACTAAATAATATAATTAGGCTGATTGTATATGTTGAATCAAGCAACGTTAGTTTTGATAATTGGCTTGAAAAAAATTTAAATGTAGACAAAAGTGTGGAATGATCAATTTGCTCACTAGTTATATGTTTAAAATCAAACATTAATAAAGGAGTAGCTACAATAATGATAAGAATTAGACCTGGAAGAATTAGACCTAAAACATCAAATAGAAAATTTTCAAGTTTATTAAAAAAATCCGTCATTTTATTCTGATAAATGTTATTTAAATCAGTCTATAAATATAGTGTTCATATCTACTTCCAAAGCCTTAGCCAGCAAGCTTTTTCAAATAAAACGCTAAAGATTTTACTTTTGCACTGCCATCATCCGCTAACTGTTAAAGGCATAAACGCATAATGTTTATATCCATCCACATCCACATAAATTGCATTATTTCAGAATTCTGATGTATTATACCTTGAAACATTGGTATACTATGGCTCGGAATACTCACATAATAGACACCTCATCTAAGGTATTTCATAAACTTTTAAGTTCATCCATCTTTTTTAAAATATTTTTGGCATGACTTAATGCTTCTTTCTCAGAAATAGCCTCAAACTTGGATGCAAATTCTGAAAAACTCAATTTAAAGGCTTCCATTATCAAAAAGATTGTTTTAGTGCTTGGAAGAGATTTACAATATAAAATATCAGTAACAGTTGCCTTTCTAACTCCCAACTCACTTGCTAAAGAACTCTCATTGTACACATTAAGATTACTATTCTTTCTATAGTGCAATTTGTTTTGGTATAAACATTCATAAACAATAAGGCATAATTTTACCTTGATAAGATCTAAATCCTTTTTTTCCATGTGGGAATCAAAAAAATCTGCAATAAAATGTGTTACGGTATAGCGTAACACATTTATTTTTCATATATTGCAAACAAGACATTTAAAATACCAAGTAATTTGAGATAGGGTGATTTAACGAGCCTCACTGCTAAACCTGACAGTTTATTCCCGAGTGAGCGTAAGTGAGTTGCCCCACTTTCTTATATTTGCAAATATAAGGGTGGGCGCTCCTTATGTCTAATGTTCGGGAGCATTTCTTAATGAAACGTAGGCTTTGTCAGGGCCTAGCAACTTTAGACTATGATAGGGGTTGTCTGCCCTTTGTTTCATCGCATAGAGGCTCATAATTATAAAAGAGATTATGGGTAGCACATCATTTACATATCATGATCCATTATGGTATTCTTTTAGAAGAGAAGGTTCGGCTGCCTATATTTTTAATCCAAATTGTCTGACTAGCCAAAACAGCTGTACGCAGTTTGATATACTATTTATACGCAAACCGAAAAACCCAATATAAAATTAGTACTTAGTATTGAGTAGGGAGTCTGGAGCTTTTGTTCACGGAAGCTATACTAATTACTTGCTACTGAGTACTAATCATATAATACCATCAAACCTATTTTAAGTTGTATACATCGTACCGGGTACCTTATACCCCGTACTTTTCGACGATTCGGAGGCTGCATTCGCCTGGGGGACGCCCCTCGCGTCTGGTAGGGCAGTCTGGCCTGGGGCTTTATAAGCGCTGGGATTTAATCAATTTCTTATAAATGTAGAAGGAAAAGGAGTAGCTAGTATTGAGTCGTGAGTATTGAGACTTGATTTCGTTTGTGAGGTCGAACTGTCCTTCGTCAAAGCGGGCTAGGGGAGGATGTTACTGGAAGAGATGCTTTCCCGAAAGTATCGGGACAGGCTCTTTCGTCAGCATGACAATTCAGAAGGCGAGATTGCTTCTTCCCTCTGGTCATCGCAATGACGGGTTTGAGAGAGCTCTCGCCTCCGAAATCCAGTCTTTTATCTAGCGTCTAGCGTCTCCTATCTCTTCGGTTGCTGAGCTTGTCGAAGCACCGTACACTTTCTACACAACCGCATATTAAGCATGAAAAAAACAACGTTCACATGCTTCCTGGCATACCTATGCCTTTTCGGAAGCAACTTATATGGAAATCAATTGGAAGTTGCAGGCACCCACCCTGCGGGGGCGGTAGGCGATACCGTCTCCCTGCAGGTGAAGGAACTTAAGGTGGGTGAGCAGATGCCTGACCTATTGGTAAAAAATGTCATCAACCATCCTGAAGGGGAAATCCAGCTATCCAATTATCGTGGCAAGCTGCTGATCCTGGACTTCTGGGCCACCTGGTGTGCGCCATGTGTGAAGGGCTTTCCGAAGATGGATAGCTTACGGAGTGAGTTTGAGGGGAAGCTGGAAATCCTGTCAGTAACCTATCAAGATCAGGAGGAAGTGGACAAGCTCTTTTCACGACTGAAGGTGCTGAAGGATATCAAAATGCCCATGGCCGTTTCAGATAATACCTTACGGCAGCTATTTCCGCACAGGACCTTGCCCCACTATGTATGGATAGATCCTAAGGGTAAGGTAATGGCCTTTACCTCTAAGGAATCTGTTGTTCGGGACAGTATCAGACAAGTTTTGGAGGGAGTAAAAGAATTGGAAAGCAAATCAGCTCCCAAGGCCCTTTTTAAAAGGAATGAACTGCTGTTTTTCGGAAACAGGGGATTTGATGAGGACAAGCGGATTCTACTGCAGTCGGTTTTTATGCCCTATATCGAGGGCATGCCGGCGATGTACAAGGTCACGGGGGAATCCGATAAAAGCTGGATGCGCATCTTCCTGACCAATTCCGACCTGCCCACCTATTTCGGGCTTGCCTATGGTGCGGGGAAGGTGGACTTCAACCGCAATCGAAGGATTTTGGAAGTAGAGGAACCCGACTTGCTAAAATACAATGCCGATCTAAACAATTATGATGAATGGAAACTGGACCATCGTTTCTGCTATGAGCTTATCGTTTCGCCCCAATACCCTGGGCAGGAATATGATATCATGAAAACCGACCTGGATAGGATGTTCCCAGAATACCGGGCAGCTGTGGAGATAAGGGATACCGAGGTATTGGCCTTGGTGCGGACGGATACAACCATCGACCTGAGAACAGATGGTGGAGAAAGAAAGATAGAAATGGACGCTTTTGGACTCGAGCTGAACAATGAGAGAATAGGTCTGCTCCCCTATCACTGGCGTTTCCATCTTCAGCTCATGAGGATTCCCATTGTGGATGATACGGGGATTGATTATAAGGTGGATATTAAGTTGGAGGGCAAGATGAATAATCTGGAAAGCATCAGGAAGACCCTTGTCCCATACGGATTGGACCTGGTAAAAAAGGTCATGCCCATCAAGATGCTTGTCATCAGGGATCGGGTCCAAGGGCAATAATAAATTAATTTTTAACCCTAATAATATCAAATATGAAAAAGATTTTACCATGGATGATTTGTTTGCTATGGTCTGGAATGGCCATGGCACAGGAGACCTATATCCTCAAGGGGAAGGTCTTGGACCATCGGGATGTGCCGTTGATTGGTGCTACCATACAGATAGCGGATAGTGGAAAGGGAACGGTGACGGATGAATACGGAGTTTTTTCACTTCAGGTAGCCAAAGCTGAGCTCCGTATAGTATTCAGCTATTTGGGCTACCAAAGTCAAAGCAGGGACATTAGCCTTCCCCTGGAGGAGGAGCTGATCGTGAAACTGGAAAAAGAAGCAATGGGTCTGGAAGGCGTGGAAGTGGTCTCCACGGGTTACCAGCAAATTTCCAAGGAGCGGGCAACGGGCTCCTTTGTCCATCTGGACAGCAGCCTGATTGACCGTCCGGTTAGCACGGGTATTCTTGAGCGGCTTGGGGATGTGACACCGGGACTGATATTTAACCGAAATGGCCCCGCTTCGGATGCACTTTCCATCCGTGGAAGGAGTACCTTATTTGCCAATAGCAGCCCATTGATCATAGTGGATGGCTTTCCCTATGATGGTCCCATAGAAAATATCAACCCCAATGATGTGGAAAGCATTAATGTACTCAGGGATGCAGCTGCCGCTTCTATCTGGGGAGTAAAGGCCGGCAATGGCGTGATCGTGATCAGCACCAAAAGTGGGCAGATAGGAAGTAAGCCCCAAGTATCCCTAAACAGCAATGTGACGGTTGGGGAGGTCTTTGATCCTTATTACCAGCCCCAGATGTCGGTAAATGATTTTATCGATACCGAGCTGATGCTTTTTGAGAGGGGATTTTATAATTCCAAAGAAAACACGCCCAGAAAGACAGCGCTCAGTCCTGTGGTAGAAACCTTGATCGCTGCAAGGAATGGGGAGATCGACCAGTCAACAGCAGATGCCCGCATAGCTGCTTATAGAAAGCAGGATCTGCGGGAGGCTTTTTTGCGGGATTTCTACCGAAAAAGTATCAACCAGCAATACGCCCTGAATATCTCCGGTGGCAGCGAAAGGCAAAGTTATTTCCTGACAGCAGGTTGGGATAAGAACCTGGAGACAGTCAAGTACAGGGGCATGGAACGCTTTACACTGGGAGGCAAGCAGGAGATCAAGCTACTGAAAGATCGGCTAAAGCTAAGCACGGGCATCTACTTCACCAAAACCCATCAAGACCGCAACGGACTGGCCTATGGTGAACTCAAGCAATCCAGCAATGATGTGCTGGCCCCTTATGTGCAGTTCAGGGATGAAAATGGAAATCCTATGGCCATCACCAAGGACTACCGGGGTGGATTTTTGGATGGTGCAGAGGCTGAAGGTCTGCTGGACTGGCGCTATAATCCCTTGCAGGATATCCATGAGCAATCCGATATTTTGGAGGGCAGGGATATCCGTATGAACCTTGGATTGGATTATAAAATCATCAAAGGCCTGAATGCCCAAGTATCCTACCAGTACTGGACCAATGAGCAGCAAGTGAGGCAGCACTATGGCGCAAAAAGTTATTATGCCCGTGACTGGGTCAACCAGTACACACAGGTGGATGAAGAGGGAAACATTACCCGCATCATTCCAGAGGGAGGTATTTTGGGCCGTTCCCAATATTCAAGCTTTTCCCATAACGGACGGGCGCAGCTGAATTATAAAACGGACTGGGAGCAAGGGGACTGGGTGTCCATAGCTGGGGCAGAAGTGAAAAGCTTCGAAAGTTCCAGTCTTGGGACCCGCTTTTATGGCTATAATGATCGGGTAGGCAATATTGCCCAGATGGACTATGTCAATCCCTATCCAGTGTATTATTTTCCCTCTGCCTCCTTACGCATTCCCAATGGGGACCATGTAGGTGGGACAGTAGACCGCTACCTTAGCTATTACCTCAATTCTGCCTATACCCATCAGGGGAAATATACCCTTTCGGTCAGTGGCAGGAAGGATACCTCCAACCTCTTTGGGGTGGATGCCAATCAAAAGGGCGTGCCCCTTTGGTCTCTGGGTGCTGCATGGATATTGAGTGAGGAAGATTTCTATCCCATGAAAGATTGGTTGCCCTATGCCAAACTGAGATTTACCTATGGCTATAATGGCAATATAGACAAGCGGGTCTCTGCCTATACCACGGCCATAAGGAACGGCAACAGCAATATTACAGGGCTGCCCAAAGGAATCATCCTCAACCCGCCTAATCCATCATTGAGTTGGGAGCGCATTAAGATCGTCAACCTGGGGCTGGACTGGGCCACCAAGGATGATAGGTTTTCGGGAACCTTGGAATACTATATCAAGAACGGGCTGGACCTGATTGGGGATATACCTTATGCCCCAAGTTCCGGCATTACGGAGTTTAGGGGAAACACTGCCAGCACACAAACACATGGCCTGGATTTTAATATCAGTGCATCAGTGATCAGAGGCGCTTTCCAGTGGCGCATCAATCATTTCCATTCTTGGATCAAGGAAAGGGTCGGTGATTATGAGTTGGTGGGCCCTGTGAACCAATACCTTTCATTGGGAATGGGTGGAGATCATGATTTGCCCATTCCCCTCAGTGGAAAACCGCTCTATGCTATTTATAGCTATGCTTGGGCAGGATTGGACCCCGATACCGGAGATCCCTTGGGCTATCTGGACGGCGAACCCTCCGATGACTATAGAAGCATTATTACGGGAGCCACGCCCGAAAGCCTGATTTACCATGGGCCATCGAGGCCAAGCCATTTTGGTGCTCTTAGAAATGATTTCAGTTGGCAAGGCTGGAACCTGTCCTTTAATATCAGTTACCGCTTGGGCTATTATTACAGGAGGAACAGCGTGCGATATTCCACCGTACTCAATGCCCAAGGGGGACATGGGGATTTTGCCCTGCGTTGGCAAAACCCGGGGGATGAAACCTGTACCCATGTTCCTTCCATGCCGGGCAGGTTGAATGCCAATAGGGATAATTTCTATAGTTTTTCTTCGGTGCTGGTAGAGAAAGGGGATCATATTAGGCTACAGGACATCCGCTTGGGCTATACCTTTGACCAAAGGACATCGCCCAAACTGCCCTTCCAAAGAATGGGCCTATATGCCTATGCCAATAACCTGGGGATCATTTGGAAAGCGGCAAAAGATGACCCTTTGGATCCCGATTTCAGAACAGCAAAGCCACTTAAGAGCATTGCTCTGGGAGTGAAAATAGATTTCTAAAGCACTAAAGATATAGCTCCGTCCGCCCTAATCTATGTTTATTTTAAACCAGATTGATTATTAAAGGCAAATCTTGGTGGGCGGGGCTTACTTTAAGTAAAAAGTAGCAAGATGATAGTAGTAAGACAGTATAAAGAAAAAAGAGGAAAGATTGAGTTCGGAGGCGAGAACATCTATTTCTCCGTCACTGCGATCCGCACAAGCGGAGTGGCAGTCCCGTTTTTGGAATAGGAGATTGCCACAGTCTCCGCCACGTCTGACGGCGTCAGACAGGGCAGGTCCTTCGCAATGACGGAAAAGGTTTGATCTCGCTCACGTGAACAAGTCTTGCTACTATGTACTAAATACTAGCTACTATCACAGAGTCCCTTACCGCGCAATTTCTTCATATGTGATCATACATCATCTTGTATACAGCGGGAAATGTTTCCAGACGGGAAACCGGGACTCTTTTTAGAAGAAAGTAGCAAGATGATAGTAGCAAGATGGATAAAAGAGTAAATAAGAAAGAATTTACCCCCTCCTAACCTCCCCCTGAAGGGGGAAGAACCGATTTTGGTTACGATATCAAGAAGTCCCCTTCAAGGGGGATTTAGGGGGTAATTAATTGACATGGAAACCATAACAGCAATGACGGGTATGATACGGCCTAGAATCCGTAAACAAGTCTTTTGTCTTGCGTCTGGCGTCTAATATCTAACATAAAATCTAACCAAAATGAAAAACATAACTAACCCCATACTCACCATTATGATCATCAGCATCATTCATTTATTGTCTTCCTGTCAGGATTTTCTAGATGAAAAGCCCAGTACCGATTTGGTGGTTCCTGATAACCTCGAAGATATTCAAGCCCTATTGGACAATGAATATATCATGAACAGAAATTCCGATATGGGCGAGGTAGCCTCAGATGATTATTTTATCAGCAAGCAAGAATGGGAAAGCTGGAATGAGATTACCCGTAATGCCCATGTTTGGGCGGATATTATCTCTCCAACAGGCAGGTTTGTTTCTTGGAACGCCCTTTATGAACAGGTTTTTTATGCCAATGTAGCCCTGGAACAACTCGACGATATTGTGCCAGATTCGAATGAGCAAGTGGACTGGGACCGTTTGAGGGGATCTGCTTTATTTTATCGTTCAAGTGCCTTTTACAATCTCCTTAGGATTTTTACCATGCCCTATCATCTGGTAAATCCTGAATTGGGTATCCCTTTAAAATTAAGTGCTGATGTTAATAAACTGGTAAAAAGGTCTTCCATCGAAGATAGCTATGCCCAGGTAATTGGAGATTTGGAAGCGGCATTGGACTTATTGCCTTCAAGGGCGACCATTGCCACCAGACCTTCCAAGCAAGCGGTTTATGGGCTATTGGCAAGGGTTTATCTTTCTATGGGGGATTATCAAAAAGTGTTTGATTACACTTCACTTGCACTTGAACTGGGAAATGAACTGATGGATTATACCAGTTTGGAACAGGGCAATACTTTTGGTTTCAAGAGGCTTAATGAGGAAGTGGTCTATTGCAGTTATTTTTCATCAGGCTCCATTGGTTATTCTTCTGATACTTTTATCCTTTCGGAAATCTATAAAAGTTATGCAGCCGGTGACCTAAGAAAGTCACTGTTCTTTACCCAACCTAATCAGGATGGCCATGTCAAATTCAGGGGAACCTATATGGGTAATCTTTATTTGTTTGATGGAGTGGCCACGGATGAACTTTTGCTAAACAGGGCGGAAGCGGCTGTAAGACTGGGCAATAATGAGCAGGCTTTGGAGAATCTGAACTATCTATTGGAACACCGGTTTGAGGCTGGAAAGTTTGAACCTATAGCAGGGATTTCAGGGGAGGTTTTATTGGAGCGGATATTGGAAGAACGAAGAAAAGAATTGGTGTTTCGTGGATTGCGTTGGGAGGATTTGAGGAGACTGTCAGGTAGTCAATATGAAAAGACAGTCACGAGGGACTTGGATGGGGAAATCTACACTTTAGAACCAGGAAGTCCAAAATATGCCTATCCCATACCCATGGATGAATTGCAGCTGAATGATATGAAACAAAATCCAAGATAGAAAAAAGCCAGGGGCATGGCCTCTGGCTTTTCTAATTGAAATAGTTTTTAAATTTAGATGGGCTTGAATTCGCCTTCCACTCTCGAGTCAGGAACCTCTTGTCCCAACTCATCCATTTCACGGGTACAGTCCGTATCGACCTCCGTATCACAATTGTAATCTACCCCCAATTCCTGATTGGTGATATCCTCCCAGGTATGGGTATTCGGGTTCAGGGCCTCTTTGGTTCCCTGCACATCCTCTGCTGAGAGGTTGATTGTCAACGCGGTCATGGCTGTCAGCACAAATGCCAACAACGGTATGTTATTAATTAACTTTTTCATTATTGAAAATGGGATTTTTAACTATCAAAATCCCCTAACGTTTAAACCCGATTTATGCATTGGGAATCGTAGTGATGTTTGATAGTGCAAGAAAATCAGTTAGTTTGGAGACGCAAGCGTAGCTCCGCTACGGTAGAGTCGAAAACTAAAGCGTAGCGACTGATTTTAAAGCAATTTCAAACTGCAACAGATATGCTAATGCATATTTCGGGTTATAGGTTGCTTTTTGCCTACTCTTTATAGGATTTTTGGCTTCCTCCTTTTACTGCCAGAGAAAAAGTAAATCTCACCTAACACCTTCTCCCGAGAGATTGGGCAGTATTTTCGTTGAGTTGTGTTTATTAGTTATTTAATAGTAATATGCTATTCAATACTCCTGCTCAGTAGTTCCATCAGTTGTCCTGCTAAATCCAGAGATCAGATCATCTAACTCTCAACCTCCGTATTCATCATCAATCCTAACGTTCCGAGTAGGATAAAAGCCAAGTTGAACAATAAATGCTGAGACCAACTCATGGATTCAATAAATCCTGCACAAGAGCAGGGCACCCTAGGAAATGCTCCCATCCACACAAGTCCTATATAAGTTGAAAAGACCGTCATCAGCAGTATGGATAGCAACAATCCCCACTTTTGCGTTTTCCTGAACAGTAAGAAAGGAACAAATAATAGTTCGAGGAAAACTATCAAAGGAGCCAGCTTCCTGGAAATCCCGACCGGAAGGGTCTGGTTCTGTATGGCATCTTGAAATTCTCCAAAACCTATCAGCTTTTCCAATCCTGTCATTGTCCATAAAACAACAAATGCAATCACTGCCGCCTGAAACACCAACCAGTTTATATTGATCTTCTTATTAGTTACCATCAAAACACCATCCATCCTTTATGCATCTTCTTATTCGATTTATTGCCCATAAAGTCTAAGGAAATCATTCCTAAACGTGGCCATCCAATTGACTTTGTATTTTTGAAGGTAAAACCTAAAACCGATCCTAAAAAAAAATTACACCATTGATTTACAATCAATTACCACATAAATCTATTTTCTTGTTTAGAGGGTAAACCATCCCTAATTTGTATTTGAATATTTGAAGGGAAACCTCTCCCTTAGTATTTTGAATATGATTTACTGTTTTAATCCAACAGAAAGATGATGATTGTTTCACCTAATTGTTTGCATTATGGGGAAGGTATTGAAGACCGAATTGCTGAAAGAAGCTTTTGACCATTTGATAAAATTACGTCCTGAGATATACAGAAACCTGAGGCCCTATCTTCAGGTCAGCACCTTTCAAAAAGGAGAAATCATTCGTGAGCTGAATGAACCAGAACAATCCGCTCATTTTATTTATACCGGTACAGCTGCCCTGCTTTTTCCAGCCAAGAAAGGACGCGACTACCGAGTAAAGATTTTCATGGAAGGTACTGTGGCCGCTGATCTAAATGCCTATTTTGACCAATCCGATTCTCCTTTCTACCTAAGGGCACTGAGTTACGTTTCTTGCTTTTCATTGAAAAAAGAAGCAGAAATCGCACTTCTAAATGAAATGCCCGAAATCAGCCGCTTAAGTACCTTGATCAACAGGGAATTATTGGAAGAGACCTACAAATACCTAAAATCCTTTCAGCTTCCCATCGATGAGGGCTTCCCTTTTTTCTGGGAACAATACAAAGAAGAGAGGGCCTTTCTCTCCAAAAAAGACCTGGCTTTTATATTCAATACTTCCTCAGCCACTATCACCAAGTTGATCAATCAGCTTCCATAAAGCAACACATGTAATGATTGAAGCGCCTCCCTACCTGATTAAAAGACAAATAATCTATTTCTAAAAATATCTATATTTCACAAAACAGGACTTCACTTATTGTCCTTTATCTCAAAAACAAAAAATCCGCCTTCGAAGGATTTTGCTCCCCTAGTACACTAGGAATCCAAGATGGGAATGGCGTCAGACAATCCTACATCTTGCTGGTGTCCAGAACGACACCCAATAACTCCTTCAAAACCTTGATAATTTCTCTTTGCAATAGCTCTCTTTTGCTTTTTGATGACCGTCAAGACCATACCTCCCCATTCACTCCTCTTGGATGCCAGCTAATAACGGGAAGGAATAAAGGTCAAGGGTGCTGACAGCAGGAAGCATTCATCTCGCCCTTGACCGTTTTCCTGACCGGAATATCTTTGCAGAAAGGGGAAGTGGATACCGATGCAACAGTTATTAAAAACAGCAGATGATCCCCGTTTCTCCTATCCTAGTTTAACTGTTAAAGTTGACTATTTACAAGGATCGGCAACAACACATTTCAACCATTATGGCCTAGATTTCCATCCATCAAAAGGCTGCGAGTCCCGAGCACCTTTCCCCCGACTTCGGAGGCTGAAAAGAGGGCTTTGTATACAAAACTACATCTTGCTATTGCTGAACTGCAATGCTAGATTTTTTTTTTGACGTGATTAAATTCTTCAGACTTGATCAGAGTAAAAAGAAAATTTATTTGAAGGGAATGTAAGAATCTATATAAATATTTTCAACTCTTTTCACCAATCAAAGACAATCCTATATAGGAAATTTTAGTTTTAAAATATATTATTCAGATAGCTAACTATTGAAATAGTCACAGCACACATATGGCAAAGGACTTCTTTTCTCCATCTATGATTTTGTATTTTCGTTCCAACTTTCTACAAAATTGTTGCATGATATATAAATCTTTTTTTCTGTTGATATCATCAAAAATAATTGGACATCTGACCTGTGAGAAAGCTGAAATATGGTTTAATATCCCCTCCCTGAGATGTCTTTCTGGTCCATCCACTAAAATAAACCCATAATCCTGGCTTGTGATAGCCTCAATAACTACCGTTCTTTTGTACCAGCCGTTTTCTATGGGAGCAAACTGAAGGGTATGATTACTACCTCGTTTTATCAAATAATGTGGATTATTTTCCAAACTTATTACTTGAAAATATTTCAACAATGCTTCTGTGCCAGTTCCCGAACCAAATTCAAGTACTGCTTTAACAGAAGAGAATTCATTAATTAGGTACTTAAGCATCGTTTTTTCAATCGACCAACCACCTAGTGCATTCTTCTTGATCATTATTTCAGCCAATTTCTGGCAAAAACCTTGAAGGTATTTCATATCATAGATTCCTGTTTCTGAATTGCATACTAATAGTCGGTTTAGCCATTTTTCAGCGAGTGGCAATTCATGATCCTCTAGATAGGCTCCGACCAAAAGTTTCAGATGAAGCGAAAACTCCTCTTCAGAAAACAACATTCCTAATTCTTGTAACTGCCGCTCCCTTAATTGATTTGCCAGCAGTGTCTGTTCCTTCTTTCTGACAACGGATATATGACCTGGCCACAATCTATATTGCACAAGGTATTCTCCTATATTGGCCACAGGATGTTTTTTCGCAACCCTGTAGGCAAAATCATAGTCTCCTGCATAGAGAAAATTTTCGTCATATCTATACCCATCATCTATTAAAGATTTACGGTACATGATGGTAGGTTGAGAAAGATAACAATCTCTCAATAAAGCGGTTTTTATCTCTTCATACCTTAGAGGTCTGTCAAGCTTTCCAATTATTTCCCCACGCCGATTGATCACTTCGGTTAGAGTACCAACACTCATCACCTCAGAATTAGCTTCCAAATAATCAGATTGGGTCTGAAGGCGCTTTGGCAAAGATACATCATCTGCGTCAGCCATGGCGATATATTTCCCCTTGGCTAAGTCAAGACCATAATTCCTGGCCACGTAGTTCCCTCTGTTTTCTTCAAATCGATGATAACGAATCCGAATATCAGAGATATTTCTAACTAGATTTTCTGTGTGATCTGTTGAGCCATCATCAATGACCAATAACTCAAAATCGCCCAAGCTTTGGGTTAGGATACTTTTGATTGCCTTACTAATATATTGACCCGCATTATAGCATGGCATAATCACAGATACTAAAGGATTATTGTTCATTTTTTCCTTGCAATGATTTGGTTATAATGAGCTCTATCTTGTCCCGTTACTGAAAATATAGCGTTAGGCGAAAAAGATTTTTTTTATTACCCTTCTATTTTTCATCGACTAAAGTAAGTCTCACCAAATCCAACTTCTCATCAGAAGAAGGATAGAAAGGATTCATAAAGATACTACCATCGTGATAAAAGGGATTTCTTAAATAGTTAACTTCTTTGTTTGTTCCCAAATAATACTCACACAATTTTTCCCCTTGCAAAGTATAAGCCGTCATATAATTTCTGCTTAAAGCAGGGTCTTCCTCATTTATAGTAATGTGGTTCCGATAAACAATTTCGTTTTGACTATCATACAAAACATTCGAAAATATGGAAAGATATCGTCTTATTGGTATGGTTTTGTCAGCTATTGGAAGTTGATGATTGTTACCGTCTTCCACTTCTGCTTTAATTTTCCTTTTTTCTCCTGTCATTAAGTTGTACAAATAAATGTTTGATGAAAAGTAGAAATTGTAGACAAGCCAGTCACCGCTTACTGTATAGTTCGGGACTTCACTCGCTCCGTAAGATAGCCCCTTATCATAAATCAAATCCTCAGGGAAAGTAACAGGTAAAACTTTTATATTAATCTCTTCACTTTCACTTAAAGATAATGTCGCGAACATGGGGAAATAGGGGTAATCCTCTCCTATGAAATAATTCTTCCTCAACACAGTCATCAAGTATTCACCATTCCCTACTTGTACAGAAGAACCTTTGGTCCCTCCTACACGCAGATTATCTATAAATTCGACTTTTCCTTTTTTAAGTTCATCTTTTAGAAGATCGTCTAGTGAAACACGATGTTTAACGTAGCCCTTGCCATCCACAACATAACAAAAACGGAATGATTCAATAAGATATCGATCTTCACTAATCATATAAGCCTTCCTTGGTATTGTATTGATTTCATCAGGGCCTTCTCCTCTTTTGAGAGGAATAATTTTTTCTAATCGAAAGTTGTTCAGATCCGTAATGATCAACTGACGTTCATTATAGATAAACAAATGATAGAGCTTATCATCCACATTTACAACCGTAAAAGAAGCAAACATAGGACTTATAGTAACTGAACTAAGGTCTACTTCTATATCATTGCGCAAAAAAGTCATTGACACTTCTTTCTTTTCGTTCTGCGAAGAACAGGAAAAAAGTGCCAATGTTATGAATAAGATTAATTTCATAAAATTATCCTCTTAATTGCAAGTGGCATTAACTCCATCATAATCACTGTAAAAATCGTATGTGCCTCCTTCACACACATCTGTTACTGAAAGGTAGCTGCCAGCGCAACAATTATTTGCCAAATCTTCATAGACCTCCAGAACATCATAAAAACCACATGCGTAGGTTGTCCCACCATCACAGCCGTATGGAGAAGCTTGTGCTTCAAAACAATTGAACAAACCAGACCCCACAGTCATCATGCTAGCAGCCATCACCACTCTAGGAATTACATTTTTCTTTTGATTTTTCATATGAATTTTTGTTTTAGGTTAAAGAATGTTCTCGAACAATATATGCAAAAAGTGAGTATTGAAGGGAAACTACCCAATCATCCTCGTGAATAAAGGGAATTATTCCGTGAATATGGTTTTTCACTTCGTTAACCTAATTAAGTATCCTCTTCCTTTCCCCTGCAATTGGATCTGTTTCATGTCACTGGCATCAAACCGCAAACGTCAGCGAGAGCAAACCAAAATCAATAAATCAGGCAGGACTGGTCGTAAACTACCAGAAAAGACTGGAAACACTGTTCATCCAACTATATAATAAGTTTATCTGGAAAGGGCAAAGGAGTTTAGTTAATATTCTCTAGTCGATCTAAATCACTCCCTGCTCCAAAAACAATTTTAAGTCCTTTAACCTACTATACGCCACTTTGTGCGTTGAAAAATCGTCCAATATCACTATGCTCTTTTTTAAATCTAAAGATCGGATAAAATCAGTATTAATAATTTTACTTCTACTTATCCTGATAAAATGAGACGGTAAGGTATGTCCTATAGCCTTTAAAGATCTGCTACATGTAAATTGATTTCCACATTTTGTTACACAGGTTAATAAATGACACTATCCCAAAAAGTGTGTAAACTAAAATAGGGACGGCTGTGCCGCATGGAGATCAACAGCCACAGGTTGATTCCCCGGTAAACGGTACCGGTGCAATAATTCCTCGGCAGTCCTCTGCTTCCCCAAGGTTGTTTCCATGGAATAATGCCCTTTTCCAGACTGGCCATGATCCTCTCGTTGACGATCTGGTAAACATCTTTGCTGGATTTTTCTCTTTGTCGCTTCATAATCACATCGTTTTATGGTGAATGATTTAATTATGAAGCTGCCCCAGGCCGCAGGGCAGATTAAAGGCAAGGAGGATCGGAATAAACAGGCGCGGGCCCGGGCGGGACGGCTTTATGCCGAAGTTCCTTGGCCTGTATGGGACCTGCCGACCTAACTTTGCGGGATAATTGAATAAGAAACAAAAGCGAAAGTTTCAGGATCTTTCAAACAGTCTAAGCAAAGATCGTATTGTTGGTTTCATTTATAGGTATATAGTATGGGTATTCAATAACCGCTACCAGCTAAAAACAGGATACTTTCTGATTGAATTTGAAAAAAGCCTAAAGCTTGCCACAAATTCATGGGTAGTATTGGGAAGTCGGAAAGTCCTATTTCTAGGAATTTCATAGGTATAACTAAAATTAATATCCGAAAGCAATACCCCCAGTTGAAAATTATTTGAGTAATCAATTCGGTGTCCCATTCCTACCCAAATTTTATCTTTAAACAAAGTTTTAATATTAAATTCGACCCCTACTGGCAAATCAACCTGCTCTTGCAATAGAAAATCTCCTCCTATTTTCATATCATCATTTAAGTCAAACCGAAATCCTGACTGAACAAAGTGGGAAAAAGGAATAGAGGTAACAAAGACATCTCCCGCATTGAACCGCCCTTTATTAAGGTGATGAATACTGTAACCCAAATAGAAATTGGGGTGAACCAACCCTGCCCCAAGATTAAAATCATAAATCTGCATGCTTGCAAAACTTCCCACGTATTGGTTGATTTTAGGATCACCCACCTGCTGGGTGTTAAGTTTATTTCCATCCAAATTGACAGTATTATATTGGAAAGTGGCCCCAAGCCTTAGAATTAATTCTTGGCTCAGGTTAATACCGACCGCATAGGAAGCATTGATTTCAGTATCATTGAACGCTCCAATTTTATCATGAAGTATGCTAATGCCAATAGCATTCTTGGTGTTTGGCAATGAATCCGGTTTTCCGAAAAATTCGGGTAAATCAATTTCTGTCAGGAACAGGTAGCTGGTAGGCGCACCATTAAAGCCTACCCATTGATTTCTGGCCACCCCTCTAATTAAACTTCCCTCCAAACCTACTAAAGCTGGATTAGTATAACCTCTAACCGCATTAAACTGACTATGATATTTCCTGTTTTGGCCTTTTGTTGTGAATATTACCAATAAAAGGAATACCCCAAGTATTGTGATTTTTATTAAACTGCGTTTCATAAATTTTTCTAAAAACTTCTAAATTATTTGACCAAGATTAAAAACCCTTTCATATTCTCATCTACCTCTTCGATGCGAACCACATAGAAGTAAGTTCCCGTAGCCAGTTCTTTACCTTTATAGGTTCCATCCCATTTCATTCTAGGATCATTCGAAGTAAAAACCCTATTTCCTACTCTATCAAAAACCTGGATATCCACCCCATTGTAATAGATCAATTCCGGGATACTCCAAAAATCATTTACCCCATCTCCATCTGGAGAAAATGCATTGTATACCTGAATACTCCCTATCTCTAGTCGATTTCTGATTATCTCAAATCTTTTTTTCAAGCTATTTCCTTCTACATCTACCGCTTGAACCTCAATTGTAAAAGTGTTTTGTCCTGGTTTAATTTCAGAAGAATCCCAGTACAGCATACCCTCCGTAATCGAAAACAGATCATTATCAGCTATCCCAGAAACCAATGACAACTGATGTGTATCGTCCTGGGCATCCAACACTTCAAATTGACCAATTGGGACTGTCATCGCTTCTCCTTTTACATCGAATGAATCATGATCCAAAACAATATCCTGTGGTGCTTCTTTCCCATTCATTTTGACCTGGCTGACTGGGTATAGACCAAAAGGATTAAAAAATCCGGATAAATCTCTAAACTGTCCTTGGATTTCTATTTCCCAGGGGCCATTAGGTTCCAGTTCATCCACCTTCCAATAAACCGGTAAATTGATAAGTTCACCGGCACCTGACATTACCAAAATTGATCCAGGCAGGTCATCCATCAATAGGGTTTCCCCCCACTCCAATTCTATGTATGGACTCTCCAATAATTCGACAATTGATCTGTTGTAAATATAATCTGGGATTCCATCTCCATTCTCATCCGTGTAATCTCCGCTGTCCTCTGAATCTGTACCCTCCTTATCTTCAATGAAATCAGGAACCCCGTCCCCATCAGCATCTTGATAATCCAATGGGTCATTTGGATCAGTGCCATCAATGATTTCCTGATAATCGGGTACGCCATCACCATCAGTATCCAGATTATCCAAAATCATATTTAATATTTCCTGAATGTCCGCTTCAGATTGAATATTTGGCTGTAAGGCCAAAAGCAATTCATTTAAAACAGATACGTTTGACTGATCTATTCCTATAATTTTCAAAAAGACATACTCCTTTAAAAGGGGAATTTCAGACACTCCATTGGAGAGGATATATTGTCTTATTTTTTGCAAAATACCCACCTCATTGAGAGGATCCGGTTTAATTTCCAAACCGTTACTAATGGACACCGAATGAAAATTAGGATTATCCGTATTAGTAGCTGTAATGGTTGTTTTTCCAGCTTTATAAATCCTTATTTCATTTCCAACAATCTCTGCTATCTCCGTATCTTCTATTTGATAGGTAAACTCTAAATTATAGTTATTGGTTGGAACAGGTATTTCGACCCCACTATCACCTACAAAAAAGGATAAATCTTCCCAAACCAATACAGGGACTTCCGGAACAACCTCTAAAACTCCATCATTGATAACCAATTTATAGTTGTCTAACTCATCCATCATCACTGAAATAGGATATTCTCCTACAGGCGAATTGACCTCCCCATCCGTTACAAGCTGTAAGTTGTCCAAGATAGATTCATCCGTTTCCAGTAACCCCTTAGACGTGAAGGAGAATTCAGGTAATGAAGCCCCATACCGTTTGGTGGCATTCATTATGGTGATCTCCAAGATAGCAGGCTCAATAGATAAAATACCTGAAACGTACTCAATGGCATAATTCAATGAATTCAATCCGGAAAAACTCACCTCATAGTCGCCCACATTTTCCCCTTCTTCCCTATCCCATTCCAAATCACCCTTCAAATCCTCCATTGAATCCTGATTTTTCCACCCTTTTACCTGCACAGTGAATGAAGGGTCAGGTTGCCCATATGTTTTTCTAAAGTCATTTCCTTGCACCAGCAGTTTTGCCGGAGTAATACTGAGTTTCCCGGTCAAATAATCCAACGTATAGTTCCCACTGGAAAGGCCGCCTGCGGTAACGGCATACTCTCCAACATCCTCGCCCGGAGCACGGTCATAGGATACGCTGCCCGAAAGCACACCTGCGTCTTCATCCAGGACGAAGCCCTCATAGGTGGCCGTAAAGGAGGGATCATCCGAACCGTAGACCTTTTCCGCATCGGACACCTGCACCCGCAACGGCGCGGGGGTGATATCCAACCGGCCTGGCAGGTACTCCAACGTATAGTTCCCACTGGAAAGGCCGCCTGCTGTAACGGCATACTCTCCAACATCCTCGCCCGGAGCACGGTCATAGGATACGCTGCCCGAAAGCACACCTGCGTCTTCATCCAGGACAAAACCCTCATAGGTGGCCGTAAAGGAGGGATCATCCGAACCGTAGACCTTTTCCGCATCGGACACCTTCACCCGCAACGGCGCGGGGGTGATATCCAACCGGCCTGGCAGGTACTCCAACGTATAGTTCCCGCTGGAAAGGCCGCTTGCGGTAACGGAATACTCTCCAACATCCTCGCCCGGAGCACGGTCATAGGATACGCTGCCCGAAAGCACACCTGCGTCTTCATCCAGGACAAAACCCTCATAGGTGGCCGTAAAGGAGGGATCATCCGAACCGTAGACCTTTTCCGCATCGGACACCTTCACCCGCAACGGCGCGGGGGTGATATCCAACCGGCCTGGCAGGTACTCCAACGTATAGTTCCCGCTGGAAAGGCCGCTTGCGGTAACGGAATACTCTCCAACATCCTCGCCCGGAGCACGGTCATAGGATACGCTGCCCGAAAGCACACCTGCGTCTTCATCCAGGACAAAACCCTCATAGGTGGCCGTAAAGGAGGGATCATCCGAACCGTAGACCTTTTCCGCATCGGACACCTTCACCCGCAACGGCGCGGGGGTGATATCCAACCGGCCTGGCAGGTACTCCAACGTATAGTTCCCGCTGGTAAGGCCGCTTGCGGTAACGGAATACTCTCCAACATCCTCGCCCGGAGCACGGCCATAGGATACGCTGCCCGAAAGCACACCTGCGTCTTCATCCAGGACGAAGCCCTCATAGGTGGCCGTAAAGGAGGGATCATCCGAACCGTAGACCTTTTCCGCATCGGACACCTTCACCCGCAACGGCGCGGGGGTGATATCCAACCGGCCTGGCAGGTACTCCAACGTATAGTTCCCGCTGGTAAGGCCGCCTGCGGTAACGGCATACTCTCCAACATCCTCGCCCGGAACCCGGCCATAGGACACGCTGCCCGAAAGCACACCTGCGTCTTCATCCAGGACGAAGCCCTCATAGGTGGCCGTAAAGGAGGGATCATCCGAACCGTAGACCTTTTCCGTATCGGACACCTTCACCCGCAACGGCGCGGGGGTGATATCCAACCGGCCTGGCAGGTACTCCAACGTATAGTTCCCGCTGGTAAGGCCGCTTGCGGTAACGGAATACTCTCCAACATCCTCGCCCGGAGCACGGTCATAGGATACGCTGCCCGAAAGCACACCTGCGTCTTCATCCAGGACAAAACCCTCATAGGTGGCCGTAAAGGAGGGATCATCCGAACCGTAGACCTTTTCCGCATCGGACACCTTCACCCGCAACGGCGCGGGGGTGATATCCAACCGGCCTGGCAGGTACTCCAACGTATAGTTCCCGCTGGAAAGGCCGCTTGCGGTAACGGAATACTCTCCAACATCCTCGCCCGGAGCACGGTCATAGGATACGCTGCCCGAAAGCACACCTGCGTCTTCATCCAGGACGAAGCCCTCATAGGTGGCCGTAAAGGAGGGATCATCCGAACCGTAGACCTTTTCCGCATCGGACACCTTCACCCGCAACGGCGCGGGGGTGATATCCAACCGGCCTGGCAGGTACTCCAACGTATAGTTCCCGCTGGAAAGGCCGCTTGCGGTAACGGCATACTCTCCAACATCCTCGCCCGGAACCCGGCCATAGGAAATGCTGCCCGAAAGCACACCTGCGTCTTCATCCAGGACGAAGCCCTCATAGGTGGCCGTAAAGGAGGGATCATCCGAACCGTAGACCTTTTCCGTATCGGACACCTTCACCCGCAACGGCGCGGGGGTGATATCCAACCGGCCTGGCAGGTACTCCAACGTATAGTTCCCGCTGGAAAGGCCGCTTGCGGTAACGGCATACTCTCCAACATCCTCGCCCGGAACCCGGCCATAGGAAATGCTGCCCGAAAGCACACCTGCGTCTTCATCCAGGACGAAGCCCTCATAAGTAACCGTGGGTTCTGGATCTTCTTGACCATAATTTTTTTCAATAGTCTGCACACTAATCTTTAAAGGCGCCTTTACGACCCGAATAAAGCCTACTCTTGTTTCTATTTCATAATTGGGATCGCTTCCACTTAAAATCGTAACCAGATAATTTCCTGGGGCTGCCGTTCGAGCTGAAGCACCAGTTACATAATAACTTGGAACTTGAGGCTGCAAGTCTCCATTTATTAATCCTTCGTATTGAATTAAATTCTCAGGCAGTACATCTCCATAACGTTTTTCAAAACCACTGCTTACAAATGCCACTACGGGTCTTTTTTTTACAGTAAGTTCTCTTTTTAACTCAATTGGTTTTACCCCCTCTTTTCCTTCTTGAAGCGCAGTAATCTCAACGGTACCAGCACTTTGGATTGTAGCCAAATTTCCCTCAATTGTTAAAACATCCGTATTGCTGGAAATATACGTGATGGCTAAATTCTCAGAACTGACTTGAGCTCCCAATTCGAATGGTTCATCTCCAAAAATCTTTTCAGTAATTTGCGGAAAATCGACCGTTTGCTCTACTAAATCAATCGTTTCGAATTTCCACACTCCCCCCTCATTTGCCAGTCCTGAAAAATCATTTCCCGATAAATCGCTTACAAAACCTTCAGAGATTTCAATAAATAGGTCACTTTGGTAGGGAAGAATATTTTTTGGTTGAATAACCATGGATTTCCCGTCAGTACTTAATGACACATAGTCTCTGTCTTCAGGTATATTTAAATCCAAAACCTGGGACTTGCTTTCATTCCCTTGGACATGAATGGTGAATTCTCCTGTTTCTCCTAAAACCACCCGTTCATTGAAAGTGATTTTAAGCTGTGTATCAATAGCAACATTTACTGCATTAGGCTCAGGAAAGAACTTGGCTGGCTCAGGTTTCTCAAAATCTTTTACATCTATATTAAACTCTTGCCGATAAGTATCACCATTTTCCTGGCTGAATTCCAACACCACTCTATTATCAGCACCAACATTTTCTTGACCCGGAATACCTTTCAATGATGGTCCTTGATGATATTTATATAATGCTTTTCCTCCCAAACTTTGATACACTAAACTACCGGATATGGAAAAAGACATACCAAATACATTTTGGCCAGAACCAAATGATATGGATTGCCCTCCTAAAAACCCTGGATCATATCTTTCAACCCCCCCATTTTCAAAAGAAAGAAATGGAATATCTTTAGGATCAATACCTATTGAAGTTGGGCGATTAACAAATTCTGACAAAATTGTTTTAAAACCCTCATTGATTGTATATTTAATTAATCTGCTGTTTTCTGAATCTACGATATACAAACCTCCCTTGGAATCGAATTCAATCCCGTTAGGTGAAAAACCCAGGTTTTTAAGAAACTCATCTGGTACTTGACCAGGATTTAATTCCCATATAGAAGATCTGGCAAAATCAGCAAGGTATAACTTATCCTCTTTGTTTGTAATTGAAACTATTTCTCCAGGAAATTCCCATAGTATTTTTTCCCCTATTGATTCATCTTCTAATGATATTTCGACAAGTTTATTGGCAGGACTACCTTTGGGAATGTAAAGGTAGTCATCAATTACGGCCACATCATTTACAAACCCTTCATCCAGATTTTCCCTGAATACTGAAATCTCGCCCTCTTTGCTGACTTTGTAAATAGTGGTTCCATCGATTGTAATAACAAGCCAATTCCCAGTCTTACACTCCACAGCAGCTCCTATTGAAACCCCAATCGGGAATTCAACCCATTTTTCCGCTTTATTAGGCAATTCCTCAGACAACTGCAGCCAATCCGGTTTAGTAACTACAGTTAAACTATAAGTTTGGGGAAATTCTATCCGATAGAGATACGGATTGTTTAGTTTCCCTTCGCTTACTGGCGGGGAGAAAAAAAAATGTTCATCAGACACTTCTAACTTTTTAGTATTGGTCAGTTGCCTCTTCCAAACATTCTTTCCTTCTGAATTGTCGGTTTCCATTCCTTTTGAATAAATGGAAAATATCATCAACAAAAACAATGTAAAATGAAACTTTAAAAACATAATTATTCTCAATCTTTTTTTAAAAAACATTATCCAAAATTGTTATTCAGAAACAGAATATCCAAAAAACACATGTTTCAAAAGCATAAATAGAAACATGTTTAACATTATAATGTAAATGAAACACACCATTAAAAGAATTCTGCACAATCCATACATTTACCAAAAAATTATAACCTTCTAAATTAAAATTGCTCAAAGCTTTATCTCAGGGTTGTAATTTTTTCCAAATTTGGGAGAACTAAGTATTAATTTGTTAATACGCAATAAGTCATAAAACAGGAAGAAATTAATGAAATGGTGAGCATACAATATCTGGGGGCCTCTACTATTCCAATGTTTCTGTGATTTGTATGCGGGCAAGTAGACTTATTTTCATCAGAACCTACGATTCAATAGCTCATGATTAGCAAAACTGAGATCCACAGCAAAACAAAAAATAGAAAGAGACCATGGATTCCAGCTATTGTAACCGGAAGGTTGAAAATCAACTTCAAATATTAGATTGGTGATAATTCTTTTATCAGCACCGAAACATGATCGTTGAAGTTGACCGCTACGTTGATCTTGTGGCAGAATTATTAAGTTACTTTAAGGCATTTAATTTTAAAATGCAATTCAGGATTAAACATGATCATTCTGCTCATGGAACTGAGTAGGACTTGTACCTGTAAATTTCTTAAAAGCTTTGAAAAAAGTAATTCTTGAATTAAAACCACATAAATTTGCTAACTGCTCAATTGTTTGATTTTCTAAAACACCTTCCTCGATCTTTTTCTTAGCAAACTCTATTCGTTGTTTGTTGATAAATTCAACGAACCCTTCACCATAAGTATGATTAATGGTATAACTCAACAATCTTTCTGAAACGCTAAGTTTCTTCGCAAAACGCTGCAATGACAATCCATTGTCAAGATAGATTTCCGCTTTCATTTCCGTTTGCAAAGCGACCAGCACCTTATCAACTTTTTCTTCCTCCCATTCATAGTTAGTCTGTGTACCCTTAAATTTTAAATGGGAACTCTTGGAAGTATTTTGGGAAGAGCTAAAGGGAATACCAAAAACTGTCTCCATATAAAAATTAACATATACGCACAAGGTCAATACGCCCAACAGGCAAATTCCAGCTCCGGCAAAAAGAATGTAATCTTTTTCAAAAGCCAAATTTAGCATTTGACCATAGGTAAATATAGTATATCCGACCAAGACGCAGCCTGTAAGCAAAAAGGACACAAACAACCAATTTTTCTTAAGGGGCAGTCCACTTTTTTTGTTGTAGTATTTAATTAACCTAAAAGCCAGCACATAATAGACGAAATAAATAATAAGTCTAAAAACATAATGAAGAGAAATCGGAATTATCCCGCCCCCAATAAAAAACAATAACTTGTTATGTTCAAAAATGGCCTGTGCTATTTTCTGCTTTTCCTCATACCCCATCCCATAAAAGGGTAAAAGATCCAATAAATGAATAATTGCCGGGAAAAAATGAAGATAATCCCACTTTTTCACTCCTCTGGCTTTCCTCACAGAGTTTCGGATATAAAAATAAAACAGCGGTCCTGAAAGGTACATGAGCGGGCTCATTGCCCGCATTAGATGGGGGTACTTGAGAATTATCCCCGTTCGGTACCACAAAAAATAAATGATAAGAAATAAGCCAAATATAAAAAGGGATATCCCCAACAAAGGGTTGTTGGCATATCTTTCACTTTTTTTAAAAATAAGCCAAAGTGAATTATAAATAAGAATAGATAAAATAATAATACTGTATAAATCCTGAAAATTCATTCAATTTTAAAGTATACCAAATTCAGATTAAAATATTTACCTGTAACTGCTCAGATGACTAAAATGCAATGCTATACTCTTATGTAGACAGGGCTTTTTGCTCATCTTGATTTTCGACAGGATTTTGGTCATAGAATTTCCTTTTGATCCTTCTAAGGGTTACCCTATCCAAATAGGTACCCAAACCGATCACAGTAAAAACCAAAAGGGGGATGAGAAAATTGTCAGACAGACGATAGCCGATAGTTGCCAACCCAATTAAAAGAATCTTAACTGTGCACAAAATGAGTGTAACTTTATCGTGACCATATCCCATTCTGAGCAAAAAATGATGGATGTGCGACTTATCCGCGGTAAATGGGGACTTGCCTCTCCTGATCCTCCTGACAAACACCCTCATGGTATCACAACATGGAATAATCATGAGCGTCAATCCCGCTGCTATGGGCGCGTTAAATCTGAAGGGATTGTGGTCGTTCATTTCATAACCATTGAGATCAATAAACAAAACGGTAAACACAGATAAAAGGAAGCCTACAGACAATGACCCGGTATCCCCCATGAAAATTTTTGCCGGATGCCAATTGAACCATAAAAAGGCAGAGGTAGCCCCTACCATGGAAAGACAAAGCAATGTATAAGCCTCATGTCCTGATAAATAAAACCAAACTCCCAATAGAAAGAAAGATATCAAACTGAGCGATCCGGCCAATCCGTCCAAACCATCGATCAGATTAAAAGCATTTGTCAGGCCCACAATCACAAATACTGTAATAAAATAACTCCAACCTAACGGCAGGTCATGGATGCCAAAAAAACCATATAAGCCTTGAAACCTAATATCGGTGGCCCAAATCAAGGTCACAATGATAACAAGCTGCCCTATTAATTTTTTTAGGGCACTGATATTCTTCCAATCATCGAAAAAGCCCAACAAACCCATCATCAAGGTGCCGATGACAATTAAGAAGATATGTTCCCAATCGGAGAGAAAAAAACAGAAGCCAAGCACGGTCATAAAGCCCAGCAAAATGCCAATCCCTCCCATGGAAGGTGTAACGTTTTGGTGAACTTTCCTCCCTCCGGGGGCATCCACCAAATTTTTATTGATGATCATTTTTATCAAAGGAGGAAATGACAAAAGTCCTATTATATATGGAATGACCAATGTCAAAAAAAACAGGATGAAATTATAATCCTTCATAAAAATAGTTGATTTAGTATGATAGTACCTTTGGATATTGTAAAGTTAGTTACCTAAAAACATATTTCCTCTTAATAAAAATTAAGTGTCATAAACAGTATATAAAACGTACTAAAAGCAGTATTCAGCAAAAACAGGTACTACGGAAACCCAGCAAAAAAAGACCCTGGATCCATCTGGTGACATTGCTGTACACACAAGAAGCACCCAGGGTCTTCCTCGACATCTCTGCCATTTACTTAGGGATCCCGTTTGCTGATCAATCCTAAAAGAGTGCCGCTGAGAAAAGCATTGACAAACGATCCTTCACACCAACCTCCTAATGGCTTTGGTTTTCCATAAATCTACCTCGATATTGCCTGACCACATCTGCCAAACGCTCATGTCCTTTTCTGAAGTTTAGTGCTACCGGATCAACATTATTATAGGAATATTGCCATCTAAATGATTCTGAACTGCGCACTGCCCATTTTTTTCCACTTAAGATTTTACCCGGGAACAGGGAACAGGCCAACTGAAATCCAAAAGTTTGCCCTCTATTGGAATGGGCTCCAAACAGCCCGATATCGACCATCCCAAACTGTCGAATTACATCCAACCTTGCCCCTTTGGATTCAAATAGAAATTGTCCAGCGGTTATTTTTAGACTGACATTCTCAATGGGAGTAAAATATTCAATATCACCGAGCAACAATAAATCGTCCAATGAAGTGGAATAAAAAGAATGTGCGTACAAATTATAATATCCGGTAAATGCACCCTGAAAACCAAAGGATAATGCCTGGTTTAAGGGGGCCCACCGATATTCTAGGTCCAAACCATATCGTTCACCATAAAAAGTCCCCAAGGTGATGTCGACAAAGTGCTCGCTTTCCTTTGACCAAAAATAGTTCAATTGGCTAGGTGCCATTCTGATTTCTTGCTCTTGGGTATCCAATGAATTTTGAACCGGAAACCATATCCCTGACTGTACGCTCAAACCACGCAAGAGAAATACCCTTGTATCCAATATCAGGCCCAGTTTAGTCTCCAGAGGCCTATCATACCTGCCAAACCTAGCTTCTACTGTGGGGTGGAGCCTAAACTGAAACTGATAGGCTGTAGCCAAATCACTTTGGCTAAACTTTATTTTCGAAACCAAGTTGGTCCCTTTGCTTTTACTATAGGTCAAATGGTCATAAACCCCCATCACCCTGTTTCTATGCAAAAGAACCCACTGGATATTTCCTTTTACCGGATGGATCCTCTCCAAAATACGTTTGGCATATTCAATGCTATGTGCAGGATTTCGAAAATAACGGTGTTCAAAGGCTATTAAGGTAGTATCTTTTGATTGCAATATATCAACGACTTCAAAGCCCTTATTTCTTAGCGGTTTTATTTCCTCCTGTCCACTTACTGTACCCGTCACGACCAGTAGGAACAGACCAAGTAGCCCAATTTTCATCCAATTAATCATAGGCCCTCAATTCTTTTGGCTTACCATCCAATTTAAATGCTGCCGCAGCTCCAAATGCCAAGTGATTCCCTTCAAATGAATAAACTTGAAAATGCCAGGTATTCCCAATATTTACATAGCCTCCAAAATTCCAGGTATTGGTATTGTACTCTACCATTGCACCTCCCCAATTTTTATAGGCAACTCTTCCCCCGTAAAAAAAACCGGTCAGGTATTGGGCATTGTAGAAATCCCGTTTCCTTGCCAATTCCAACTGATTTAAAAAACCCTCTTTTTGACGATTTTTTTTAATATAGAAAGGAGAACCATAGCCTAAAATCACCTGGTAGGAAAGATCATGTTTACTACGTAGATTCTTGGTCATCACGAGGTAATCCTGCGCCATAAATGGTGCCACAGAACCGGGTGGGGTAACTCCCAATACAATTTGGGGCCGCCACTTGCTTTCTTGGAGCAACTTAAACCTAAAGTCGACCTGACGGTCTCCTATACCGATATCTTCTTTGATCCGGGGTCTGTAAGTCAAACTAAAATTGACTTCTAAAAAATCAGTAAGTCCAGCACGAACACTATAAAAATTCAATGTATTGTCACCCCTTGCTGTATTGGCACCGGGATTAATGGATTTTGAATACTCTTTGGGTATATATGAAAAAGAAAGGCCTAAAGGCCTTTCTATAATCCATTCCGCCGAGGGAATTGTCATTAACCCTGGCTTACCCAGAAAATTCATCTGGGCATAAACCGGAACTGTGGTAATTGTTTGACAGGAAACTACCATCAGAAAAGCCAGCAGAATTGATAGTGGATTTATCTTACCAATCATTATTGTTCATCAGAAGTCCCTTCCGAACCTTTATCTGATTTAATAGCACCATTTGAAGTACCAAATTTATACCTAAGGGTCAAACCTATTTCCATGCCACGAAGACTTATATCCTGTTTTATGCCAGCTCCACCCACTTCAGGTGTATAGGACTGGCTGTAAGCCCCCGTATTATAACGTCCTTCAAGTCCAATACCCAATTTGGCATCCAACAGATATTCTACACCCAATTTGAAGTGTATCCCATAATTATTACCGCTATATTTTTCCGGAAGAACGGTACCGTCTCCTTCAGAAACATAGCGATTGACTTTGTTTTGAATAAAATACCGGTTGACCCCTACGCCCGCAAAAGCATTTAGTTTGTCCATAACCAGATCATTATAATAATAATTCAGCCCTAAGGACAATGGAATAACCGTTTGTTCTATTTCTTCCCTAATTACCAATCCACTGACAAGATTATCTTCCCCTATAAATTTACCGTTCCATAACCCAATTCGTCCATCCACCGCAAAATGGTCCGACAAGCCTATCTCTGCTCCCAAGGTGGGCATTACCTTACCTATAGTAAAATCCCCCTCACCGGGATAATTTCTTAACAAGGCTCTTTCGTCTGCTCCAGCGTAGCTTCTTTGCCACAAGGACATGCCTGCCTGGATACTATTGAACTTTACTTGGGCCTCTGCCACTGTCATCACGAGTAGCATAAGTGCAAAGGCCGATAAAAATTTTAATTTTATATTTTTCATGGGTGGTTTGCTTTTAATTTCCTGATCCTTGGTTGTGACAATTGTTAACAGCTCCTTCGTATATGCCCGAAGCTGATTCCGCGCGGTCAGTGAATGCGTTGTTTACCTCTGCTTCCCTGCTTTCCTTGATGTCAAGTGCTGTTGCCTTTTCCACATCCCTTCTACTGGCCAATAGATTTAAAGCCTGATTATTCCACCTTTCCAATTCAAAACGTGCATACAGCGCATAATACAAGGCCAAAAACCGGGTTTCTTCAGCCAGTGATGACAAGCCCAGCAAGTCCAGTTGGACAGCAGCTTGAATCAAACTAGTCGTCACCGATCTTATCTGCGCAAGGTTCTCCTGGTATTTATCCACCTGGGCAGTCAGCCTACTATTATACCTTGTATCCGCCTCCGCTAGCCTCCGTTGATAATTAGCCTCAATGGTTTCCAGATTATCCTCTCGCTGTGCGGTAAGGGAGCTCATCAACTCATTATACGCGGATTCTGCTGCTTCTGCACATGGACCTACTACCGCCATTGTACGCATGGATGCTTCCAAATCCATGTCCACCTGCTTAAGCCCTTGCAAAATCCGGTCGTCTGGATTGGACTCAGTATCAACCGAAAAATCAATAACCGGTAAAAGAGCTTTAATTTCATCAGATAATTGGTCCAATTGACCGGATACTTCCTCGAGGTCCTCATCCAACTCAGTCTCCACGTCCAAAATCTTGTCCACTGTTGCTTCATCTATAGCAGCAGCTTTTTCTTTTACCGATGCTGGGGCAGTAGAAGATACCGTATTGATCGTGGTCAGTGCCTCTTGGGTTTCGGGCTGGATATCTTCCTCTTTCTCAGCATTCAAAATATTAGTAAGAATCTCCTCCGTTTGGTCGGAATTGTTAACTTGGCCGGTTTCAGGCTCTTCTATTTCCGGATCGGGGTCTTCTACCGGATCCAAATCCTCCACTTCATCAAAGTCGTCATTGACAAATTCATAGGGTTCCATGAACTCCAAATCCTTGGTACCACAATTGGCCAACATAAAAATAGCCATTACCATTCCTAGGTACCTGATGACAGGAAACGGAAAAGTCGGTGTAATTTTTTTCATAATGATAAAGATTAATTATTGAAGTGATTCTTTTTAATAAGAATAAAATCGGTTATTTGGGCTTGTACAAAATATTGCTGTAATCAACCAAAGCATTTTTCACTATTCGTCTATTAAGTCTACTCAAGCAGCTTAGTCACATAACAAAATACGGTATAATTATCCGGTAATTATAACCGTTTATTTACAATAAACGCCTTTTTATTTCAATAAAGGCCTAGGGCTGGTAAATCAAAACCCATCACCATATTGAGGGCAAAAATTCCCATACTTTCTTAAAATACCTGGAGTATAAATTAATGTAATTGGTACTTAAGCCATTCATTCTACATGCCCTCATATCCTCTCGGTTTATTCGAATATTGTTCCTCAGGTATTGGGTGCTCAATCCTCCTGTCCTCATTTTCATCAAATCAATAGGGATATATTTAAAAGACAGTTGATGCCTATACAGAAACCGAAGCAACAACTCAAAATCAGCCGCAATACGGAAGTCTTTCATATAATACCCGTATTTCTCGAAATTTTCCCTGAAAGTAAAGAAAGTCGGGTGTGCCGGCATGATGCCTCTTTTAAAGGAGCTTACCTGAAAGTCCTTGGAAGAATAGTACCGTACGGTCTTTTCCAGATTTTCTGGACTTACAAACCGGATATCCGCAAAAACGGCCTGCACATCAGTGGAGGAAAAGCCCTCTACAATCTTGCTGACGGCATCCGTACGGTGATAAAAATCATCCGCATTGATAATTCCTACCACATCACCGGTCGCCATCTTGATTCCCTTGTTCATCGCATCATAGAGGCCTTCATCCGGTTCGGAAATCCAGTGATCAATCTTATCCTCGTGGGACTTGATAATGTCCAAACTATTGTCTTGGGAGCCACCGTCCACGATGATATATTCAATATCAGGATAATCCTGCGCGGCCACACTTTCAATGGTGTTCCCTAGCGTACTCCCTGCATTGTAACAGGCGGTAATGATAGATACTTTCATAATCCTTCGGGTTATTAAATGGTAAAAAACTGTGGATGTGTATTTAAATAATAGGTGCTTAAGTCTTCTTCTGCTGCAAGATCATCTCTATCATCGCCATGTCCTCATATAAGCTTAATGATCTCCATGAAGTAAAAAAGTGAAGATTTTTCCTGCTGCCTGTTTAACTACTATAACAGGTCAGAGACAGGGCTATCCGGAAAACTGTTTAATCGGCCTTGATCAGCAAAGCCCCCCTCAACTGGTGATGGCTTAAATTCTATCGAAAACTTGATTTATCAAGGCTCTAAGCCAATTAGGAAACAGCTATTAAAACATTGAGATGCAATTTTTCCTCAAGAAGAAAGAATTAGAGATATCCCCTGACTTGGTATATAGCCAGCCCCGCCCATTCCTTTAATAAGGCATGCCAACCCATAACCACCTCCGCATCAGGAAGCCATTTCATTACCATTGGGCGGCTTCCCTTAAAATACAGGGGGTCTGTCGCAATGGGAGTCACTTGAAAGCCCTGCTTTTCGAAACAACGTATTGCCCTGGGCAGGTGAAAGCCCGAGCTGAGCAATACAATATCTTTGGACCAACCCTGCACTTCAAAAAGTGCTCTGCTGAAGAGTGCATTTTCATAAGTAGTCGTGGAGGTGGTTTCAGTAAAGAGGCAATTGCCCTCCCATCCCCGTCTGGTCAGGTAGTCTCGGATGAGGCCCGCTTCCCCAGGGCCATCCGCCGCACCACCACTGATGAGCAATACCGGCCCCTCCTCCGGATCATATCCCTCCAGTGCCTGCCATAATCTGTCTGAAGATCTTTGGAACACCAAATTTCCGTCTGGATCAATGGCCGTCATTCCTCCCAACAGCACAATGGGCTTTCCCTGGGTGGCCGGCATGCCCCATTCCGATGTATCCAACTTGGCTGACCAATGGCTTTCGACCTGTATGAAAAGCCAAGGGTTGCTAAAAACGCATAAGATCAGTCCTGCCAAGACTATTGGCCATGTGGACTTTTTCCGGACCCTCAGTCCTACTGTTAAAATAGCTATTGACCACAGCAATGGGCTCAGCATGGCCGTAAATATTTTTGTCCACCAAAACCAGGTCATTATCTACATATCAAAAGAAGATGGCCAGTCTTTTGTTCAATCCTTAATCCTTTTACACCTCCTCATCTTGACCAAAAATTGCTGCTAGACACCCATTATTCAGCGCTCATATATTTTGAAAAGGTTATTTTTCAAAATGGCGCCGGAGGGTATGTTTAAGCGTATTTCAATCAACGCTGGCTAATACTTCATGGCCTTTCCTTTGATCAATTTCTTGGAGGTGCCGGAGTCCTGCTCCAACTTTTCTTCTACTTTGGCTGGACGGAGGTCTATGCCGTATGCCTGATAGATATAATCCATGATCTTCTCCTTGTCCCTTCCGCAGGCTTTTTTGATCTCATAGATCTTGGCGTCCACCAGGGTACGGTACCACCAGCCCTGCAGGAAATGCCACAGAAAACCTTCTTTTCCCTCGGTAAACCCTCCTTTCAGGAGATAGCGATAGATAAAATAGGCAAAGGATCTCCAAAACAGCGGCTGCTTGACGTACTGCAATTTCCGCTTCCGCTTGGCCACTGCTTGCTCTCCGAGCTGTCCGGGTACCTTGGACTGCTCGAGCAAATGGAATTCAACATCCAAAAGCTCGACGGCCTCCCGGATGGCATAGCCATTATGTTTGCTGGTCCACCAGCCTATACTGTGTAGATTATGATCTACAAAATCATGCTGGGCGGTGATCGTTTTTCCTTCGAGTAGCTGTATATGTTCATCCATCCAGCGCTGCTCACAGACGGCTTTTCCATAGCGGAACAGGCGCAAAAGGTTGACCGGATAGGTGCCTTTTTTGACCCATTTTCCAAGGAAAATATGACGTCTTTTAAAAATGATGCCATTTACTGAAGCATCTATCCCGGGCAATAGGGAGCCGATTTCTTGCCGTAGTTCCGGAAGAAGGTACTCATCCGCATCCAACCGAAGTACCCATTGGGTTTGAATAGGAAGATTATCCAGTGCCCAGTTGAATTGGGCGGCCTGGTTTCCCGGCCAAACATGTTGTACCACCTGTGCTCCGGATTGCTCCGCAATGGCCACGGTACCGTCCGTGGAATGGCTGTCCACAACAATCACTTTGGCTGAAACCGCCCATACATTAGCAATACAACGCTCGATATGCGCAGCTTCATTATAGGTCAGGATGATGGTGGTAATACTAGGCTTCATTAATGGCGCAGATAATTCCCTTTACTCTTTTAACTCCCTTATCTTTAAAAACTTGGCAGGATTGCCCCCCACTACCGTCCAAGGTGCTACATCCTTAAATACCGCAGCCCTGGCTCCGACGACTGCACCTTCACCGACAGTTACTGACATCTCCTAAAATTGGATAACGGTTAAATTAGGCTTATTCAAACACACCGTCAGCTGATTATGGATAAAGTCCTATCCTAATCTTGTCATATCGAGGAGTTACCCCGCCTAGGAAAAAGCTTTTAAAACAATTATAAAAGTTCAGATTCATTTTTACTAAGTAAGGATAATATATTAAGCATACCCATCACTTAAAATTCCTAAGCCTTCCCTCGTCTTTGATGGGGAAAATACTAATAGTTAAAGCTTAATTCTCATCCTCTTGATCAATAAGTGTCAATCCAACTTTATGATATTGATTCTTTATTAAATAACTAAATACTATTTCGGCCATTTTCTTTTGACCATCAGCATTAATATGTATGTCATCTCTAAAATCCTCTAGGGTCAGTCCATTTTCCAAATCCTTAATTAGAGGTAGTTTATTTTTCGAAGCAAAATCAATAATTAATTGACCTTGTTCATTATACTCTCCATTTATTAATTCACTCTTTTCAGCATGTAGATATATAATTAATGATATCTCTTTATCCTTACAATAGCTATTAAACTGTTTAAATCCAATATTAAAATAGCTTTCTTCATTCTTTTTATTGATACCTAGACTTTCAGTTCTTTCATCCTTTTCCTTTGGGCTAAAATAATTTTCTATTTCAGGGATAAGATATCTATCTAATAGTTCAACAACAGCCAAAGAATACTGTTGACTCGGAAAACTTGGATGTTTGTCGACAATGGGCTTATGATTCATATTATCAAATGCATCATGAGAACTTACGAATAGGATAAACACATCAGCCCCGAAATCACCAAACTTTTCCAAATACGCATAACAATTATCCGGCCCCCAACTACCTGCGCTAACATTTAAAAATTGAACAGGTTGCTTAAAATAAGCTGTCAATTTTTCAGAAAGAATATTTGACCCCAACTCATCCTCATCAGTCAAAACACCTCCATTCAATACCGAATCCCCAAACCCTATAAACTTTACACTTGAGGAATCTGGTTCTGCACCTCTCTGGGAAAATGAATTGTAAACTATATGTTTTCTAAATCGATTCCTATCTTGATTTGGCTTAGCAATATATTCAAATTCTGGATCAGGCTGCATCAACACTGTGTCACAAAAACCTAAACCATATCTTAACAGTAATTCTACCCCAACTAGAATAACAATAAATCCAATAATTAATCTTGACTTCATTTAAATTTCAAAAAGATATTATATTACCTCAATTGTTCAAAAAAAACAAACTTAATCCCTTAACTCTCTTTTCTTGATAAATTGCGCAGGATTACCCCCAGCTACCGTCCAAGGTGCTACATCCTTAAATACCGCAGCCCTGGCCCCAACGACAGCACCTTCACCGACAGTTACTCCAGGCCCTATAAATGCATCCGCAGCTACCCAGGCCCTGTCATGAACTTGAATTGGTTTAGTTATCAACGGATTTGCGGATTTGGATATGTCATGGGAGGCACTACAAAGATGTGCTCTTTGGGAAATGGTAATCTTTGACCCTAGGGATATTTTCCCGGGATTATAAATGAACGCATCAAAACCAATGGCCACCAAATCTCCCATTTTCAAATTCCATGGAGCCCAAAACTTGACCCTGGCATTGATTTTACATCCTTTGCCTATTTGCGCTCCAAACAAACGCAACAAAAAAATTCTATATGAATTGAAAACAGGAAGACTAAAAGGTCTAAAAAGGAGCATCCAGACCATATTCCACAATAATCTCCCTACTTTATTTCTTGTACTTAATCTATTTTGATACTTCTGATAATCCGACATCTGCTAAGGATTGGCTTAGGTAATTCTCTGACGACTCGATTTTCTCTTTTAATTTTTCATTTACCACATTGAAATTTATGCCTGTCTCCACCTCTTCCGGTACATCATCATTGACAAACAAAACCCTGTTACTTAACCCTAAGTAAGCGAGCAAATTCAATTGCCTACTATTATTGGTCTTTTCTTTTTTCAAAATAGAATAAAAAGGAATATTGAAATTAAGGGAAAAGCATACTCCATGAAATGAGGTGGTCAACACAAAAGATGCATTGAGGAATAATCCCAAAAACTCTTTGGGGCCTGCATCTATTATATTAATAATGGATGGGTCATTATCTTCTTTTGAAGCATTTTTACATAATCTAACTATCTTCATGCCACGTTTCGTGGCGATATTTTTGGCTAGCTCCTTAATATAATCCGAATCAGTGAGGGCATATATCAATAAATAGCTGCCCTCTATATTTGGGTTTGCGGCCAACTTTGCCCATTCCGTTTTATTTAGTAGGAAAGTAGGATCAAGTACCCAGTTGACATCCCTACTGGCTATCTTTTTGATCAATTCCACACCAGACTCTTCCCTTACGGCCAGTTTATCAAATTCATTTAAATAGTCCTTGTATACCCCGTGATATTCAGACGGTATACTGTCCACTCCAAAACTGGAGGCATAAGCGATTTTTTTTGCCTTTTTAGGAGCGAAAGTCAAAAAGTAAGGCTCAATATTGGATCCGGAATTCGGATTCCATACTTGATCACTTCCTGTCACAAAGACATCGTAGTCCCATGTTTTATTTCTATACAAATCATCCATGCTCTGATATTCCATGGACATACGGGTGTTTTCATGATGAAAAGCCGAAAATTTACGATCCCTTGATTTTTTTGAATTCCAATAAGGTATGGCCTTTAAATTTGCCACTACCGGAAAAAGTTTTTCTTTGAACTTTTGTACTGCGGAGAGCCTAACAAAGGGTTTAGACCTTGCTGTTCTGATATGTCGGGGATTTTTATAATATAGATAATTGATTATTTCGGCATGATGTCCCCATGAAATCATCTTTTTTTGCAAAGCAAAGGCCTGCAATTCTGCCCCATAATTATTAACATTCAAAATGGTTATTATGCCTACTTTCATATCTTATCTTATTACTTAAACCTCTTTAATACTTTCACTTTTGCATGTGTAATTACTGACCTAAAAAATGTGCTGGCTATCTCAATCTTTCTCAGATTCCTTAATTTTCTTTCCACTGTATCCGCATAGACTGAAAAATCATCTTTCTCCAAAGCCTTTACAAATGATTTTTTAGTAATCGAAGATATCTCCATTCTTTTAGAGTACACCATTTGCCTAATAAGAGGAACCTTAAATTCGCCTGGGCTAACCCGTTTTTCGGGAGCCCATTCTCCTGCATTTTGTTTCTTTGCTAACCTATATGATAACCCCTCACCTCTTTGACGAAAACCTCCAGATTGTGATTGGTAAGCTTCCTTTTCAGAAATAGCGATAAGTTTCAGCCGCTCCTCATTTATGGCTTTGGTTATAATTCTCCTTAATTCTTGATTTCTGATAATTATCAAATTCGTTCCGTTATCATCTGATTCAAAACGAGGCAACCAAGCATCGCCAATGGTCATATCCGCAGTCTCTCCCACTACATCATCACAGAAGTTACAAGCATTTAGCATCATCGCCCCTTGGTTAAACTTGCCTCCTACCACTTGGGCAGCATCCTTCTGAACATAACTATTCTTCTTAAAGGCCCTAAACACATATTTCCTGGCTGCTATACCCTCTTCTTTAGTCCTGTATTGAAAGGTATTCAACTCCTGAGGGTTTACACCCGCTCCCCAAGCTAGGGATTTCGTCCAGTTTACGCTCTTAAAGTGTCCGCAAACCAATGATATTGTAAAAGCTATTCTTTCTTTAATTACACCATCAGTAGTTTGAATTCTACGAATGGCTTTTACTAAACAGGGAACTCCAATAAATAAATAGCGGCCGGGGTACTTTCTAACTTCATTTAATATATTAGAAATTTCTACTACATGATATTTTGTCTTCGCTCCTTCAAGATTTTCTTGAACCGTCCTGCTAATGGCATAAGCATAGTAAGGGTCAGATTGATTTGATCGGTTAAATTTCTTAACATGGATAATGCCATCAATTAAATTATTCTTAAGTAATTCGGCACCTATCCATGTTCCCATTCCTCCTGAAGTACCATTGCTCCGATAATTACCTTCATTTACATACCCGGCAAATAAAGCGTTGTAAAATCCTAATCCTTTTAGATACCCATCCCTTCCATCAAGAAATTGATTTGCTAAAACATCCTCATTTAATTCAGGCTTCAGAAACGGACAAATTTTATCCAAATTCTTATCATTAAAGGAATCATCCGCCAAATCAGGAAAATATTCTCCATACTTATTTAACCGCATACTACCACCTGACTTGTAAGCACAAGCACCACATCCAACACAATAATCTCCTTCTATAACATTTTTTATATCCATATTGATTTTTTAGGGGTTCTAAAAGTTCACCTATTCTTATAGCGTCAGTAAACTATACTTTTACACTTGTACAAAATTAGGTTTGGGACCTCCAGAAAGTATCCAAGAATACAATTCTACCATTTGATAAGCGACAGATTCAATACTAAATTTTTTTCTATAAGTTCTCGTCCATTGAGACCCATTTGTTTTAAAGTGTCTTGGTCATAATCCAATACCTCCTTAAGACAATCAGACAGTGCGCCTTTTCCTATGTTAATTCACCAGCCTGCTCCATATATTGACAAGTCCTCCCAAGGAGTACCTTTGGTCGTAATGACTGGCACCCCACAGGCCAGTGCTTCAGCCAACAAGATCCCAAAATTTTCAGAATAGGTAGGCAATACAAACAGGTCTGCCCGATGGTAGGTCTTGATCTTATCCTCACCAAATTGAGATCCAATGGTTTTAATTTCCTTACTGATGCATTTTTACGCTATCAATTCATCAAGACCTTTGACATAGTGATCCAGAATTCCCTTTAGTCAACATTATTTGCACCTCTATAAACGAAAACAGCACTTAGTCTATATCCCTATTTCTATTTATGGGGTGAATATTTCATAAATAAAAAAGTGTTCTTGGTTCACAATTATGATTTAGGCATTTCAATCGCTATTCAGATACATTAATCGCAATAGGTATTATATAAATAGGATAAGAAAGATATTTATTGTCTGAAACAAAATTAGAATATAAATTCCCTTAAAACATATTAACTTGCAGCACATTTCTATAAGGAATTATTATAAGTATGGGCATTAAACTAATCTAAAATATATTTCTAATCACCTACACAAATCCTTAAATCCATATTTTAATGATTTAGATTCCTGTAGCATTTTTTTATGTATTACAAGATCTTCATCAATTTTAAATCTGTCTTTAATCTTTTTTGCTGGCACTCCTCCATATACAGAAAATGGCTCAACATCTTTAGTTACAACAGATCCCATTGCAATTATTGAACCATCACCTATAGACACTCCTGTTAGAATTTTGACATGGGCTCCAATCCAAACATCCTTTCCAATTTTAGTTTCTTTTCTTTCACTTCTCCCTGAGAAAATTATAGGACAACCAGGTGTAGTATATTTATGATCACCTCCGATAATGCTAACATTATTGGCTAATATAGTATAATCTCCAAGATGCACATTTGGATAAATAATTGAGTTTACTCCGATATATGAATACTTACCAGCCACCAAGTCCTTAGAGACTTTTACATTTTTTCCCATATAGAATGTTTTGTCTACATTATTCAAGCCCTTCATTTTACGTAATGTGTACATCCTAATATTTCTATATGTTTTTCTCACTAACTGCTTCATTTAGAAGAATAGATTTTATCTTTTTAACTTGATAATTTGGATTATAATAGCTATCGATTACTCGAAAACAATTATCCATAACTATACTTTTATTATGATTATTTTTTGTCCAACTTAAAATTTTACTAGCTAAATCTACTATATTGTTTTTTTCAAAAAAATCACCTGTCTCCCCCTTAATTATTGCCTCAAATTCAGGCATTTGGGTTTTAAAATCACTATGTGTTAATACAGGAGTACCATAGACTAAAGAATGCATAGCGGTTAACCCTACATTCCCCGGGGATACACAAATATCTGCCTCATAGATTAATTGAGAAATTTCATGTTCGTCATATGTCTCTCCATAAAACCAAACCCTATCTTCTAATTTCAACATTTTGGTAATGCTCTTTAAGTTTTCCTGTTCCTGACCAGTTCCTACAAAAACAATATTGTAATAACGCCCATATTGATATTGTGCGTGAAGTACCGCTCTTAACAATTGATCTAATTTCTTAACTTTTGTCAATCTACCTATGAAAATCAAGACTTTATGACTGTTTCCAAAATGATTTTTATATAGATCCACAGATTTCAGGTTATATCTGATTCTAAGCTGACTATCATAATCTAAAGAGTTATATATTACATGAAGTTTAGATTCGTCAAAACCTTGTTTTACCATTAATGATTTTGCATAACCACCATACAGAAATACCCCATTACTAATGTTAAAAAACCACTTTTTAATAATTCTTTTCGCTAAACCTTCATTTCCGTACCACCCATGTGTCCAAAAATATATTTTTTTATCAGTGAGACGACAGTACAAAGCTAAAATCCACGTGCTCAAGCAATAATATTCCCCTAATACAATAAATTTATCATACTTATTAAAAATTTTGTAGATTCCTTTCTGAAAATAAAAAGGCCTAATAAGCCTGATATTCTTTAACTCTGCCTTAAAGTTCTTCAACTCGTTATAATCAATTCTTTTGATATCATTTGAATAATTTCCAAAGTAAAAATCACAATTTAGAATTTCCTCCATTCTCTTGAACACTCCTAATCTATAATGCTGAGCAAAATTGTAAAGTAAACAAATTCCTGACTCCTTCTGTTTCATAAATATTACTGTAATATTTTCACATTAGTGAGCATTTTAAACCAAACTAATCTCCCAATAAGAAAACCAAATAACGGCCGTGCAAAACTGTATTGAAAAAACTACCATCATAAAATACAGAACTCAAAAGAACCGGAAAACAGCCAAGAACTATTAATATTTCCTCTTTAATAACACTTGCCCCATGAGCTCTTCTGAAATCACTTCATATAATGAGGATATCCGAGATATTATTATTAAAATTTCAATACTAAATCGGTTGTAAATAATTTAAAAAAAACCATGACTTTTGATAAAAAGACAACTTAACCCCTAATAAAGCCCAAAGTAAAAAGTTTTTTGATCCTGGCCCTATGGGTGCTTGCTCTTCAAAAATGCTATTGAACAAATAAGACAGCAAAAGTATCACAATAACTATATCCAAGGGATCATACCTGTTTCCATTCTTTAAGATAAAAACTAAAGGCCAAAGAACTAAAATAAAAACTGGAAATGCCCCGAACGTACCATAGTCTAGCAATACAGAAAGTGGAAAGCTTTCACTAAAAATATAACCGTTTCCAAAAAAAGGTGCTTCAGAAAATAGTTGAGGAAACGCTAAAATAAAATTTAATCTTCCAGAAGAAGCATCATTAAGATCATTTGCATCTCTGCCTGCTAGCAAAATACTGTTTACTAATAAATCAAGTAATTGATTATTAATTAACAGAGTAACAAAAATGCCTAAAAGTAACACTGAAATAGCTTTACGAAGATCGGGCTTACTTCTTTGGTAGAAAATTACAGCAATCAAAATAATAAATGCTAAAAGAGTTGCTCTTGATTTAAGTAACAAGAGTACTACTACCATAAAACCATAGAATCCAACACCAATAATTTTTTGAATCACATGTCTTTTACCTGAAAAGAAAAGAGATATAACAATACACGAAAAAATTATCTGGGAAACAGAATTTTTTTCTTCATATGCATATACTCTAGAAGTTAAATCATAAGTTATAAACGAATTCAAAAATACTGTAGCAGATAGAACAACAGCTCCAATCATGCATACCTTAGCCAAAGTCTCTTGAAAATCTCTAATATTAAATAGAAAACTACAGTTGTAAGCAATAATAAATACAAAAAATGATTTAACTAAATTTTTTAAATGAGGTGAGTCCAAATAATTACCCCCAGTAATTGAATAAAGCAGTAAAGAGTAAAGTGTTAAAAAAATAAATACTCTAATAGGGAATAGAAAAACTTCATTATATTGAAAACACCTTTTATGAATGAGTAATAACACCGGAATAATCCATGCTAATTGGAGGACACTACTAAATCCTGATTCAAGTATTTGAGGAATTTGGGACAACAAAGTACAAGATATTGGTATAATAAGCCAATTCTTGGCTTTTGAATTAACAGTATAATCTTGCAGTATTGTATTATGCATGTTGCCTATCAATTTTTAAATGATAAACTATTGCTAAAATGAATAAAAACAAAGCTTGAATTATCAAATTAGCAGTAACCACTGCTATTCCACCATTAAGCCACTGAAAATATAGAAAACAGCCACTCACAACCAACACTCCCGCATCTCTCAAAAACCTTATAATAAACATGCTCCAACTCTCACCTCTACTCAAATATGCTTGACTATAAACATTAGATAAACTCATAAAGATAACTGACAATAACGAGACACTAAGTACTTCCTCTAACCCAACACCATAAGTTTTCCCATAAAATTGAACAACTATTGATTTTAAATAATAAACAATTAAGAATGGTAAAAGAGTGAATATAAAATTTAAACATAATGTATATTTTAGAATTGAATTGTGAGACTTTTCATCATTTAACACAGCAGAAAAATGTGACAAAACAACATTCCTTAATATACCCGGAATAAATAGAATTATTGCTGACCATTGCATAGCAGCTGAGTAAATTCCCACTTCCCCATAGTCCGCCATTGTAATAAGTAAATAGATTAATAACCATGATGTCAATGAATATAAAGCCTCCTGAAGAGCCACCGGCAATGAAAAATTCAATAATTCTTTTAATAAGGTTTTACTTTTTAACGCTTTTACTTTTGGCAATAGTTTTAAAACCTCCTTATAATTTAAAAACCAATTTAAAACCTGTGTCAATAACAATGCAATTAATGCTCCTATCAAGCCCCAGAAATATGTAAATACCGCACTGCTCACAAAAGCAAATCCCCCAACCACCCCATTAATTCGAGCCATTTGTTTAAATGCTTTAAAACCAGAGAGAATGCCTACTTGTGTAGTTGTTAAAGAATTGAACACAATCCAAATGGCTACAATTTTTAGAGGTATGTTAAGATGTTCTGCTTTTAAGAGGTGAACGGACACATAATTAGAAAAAAAAAACAATAAAACAGCCATTGTTCCACTAACCAATAATGAGGTTTTCATGGAATAATCAGATACTGTTTTTAAAACTCTGGGGTCCTTGTTTCTGTACTCAGCAACATACTTGGTAGCCGTATACCCTAAACCAAAAGTCGAGAATATGGCAATATTCATTAAGGTTGATTTAATCGTTCCATATTCACCGTAAACATCCTTACCTAAAAATCTTGCAACTAAAACAGCTCCCAATAAGCTCATTCCTTTGGATAAAACATTACCCAAAAGTGCCCAAAAAGAATCTTTTAAAAAATCACTTTCTAAAGCCTTTTCTTTAATTGTTGATATACTAATCATTACCTGCTTTGAAAAATCAAATATAATAAATAAGCAACTTCAAGAAATTCCTATAAATCATTAAACATCTATTCGTTTAATGGCTCCCTTTAACCCCACTCCGTAATATCCAAACCCTTGCTCCTCCAGGTACTTTTGCTCATAAATATTTCTTCCATCAAAGACCAGGGGCTGATTGAGCAGGCGGCCAAGGGCTTTCCAACTGGGCAGCCGGAACTCGGACCACTCGGTCACCAGCAATAGAGCATCGGCTCCCAGACAGGCATCATAGGCATCCTGGCAGTAAGTAATGGTATCTCCAAGGTAATGCTCCCTGGCCTCATCCATGGCGATGGGGTCATAGGCCCTTACTTTGGCCCCTGCCGCCAGCAGTTCTTGGACAATGACAATGGCCGGGGCTTCCCGCATATCATCGGTATTGGGCTTAAAGCTCAAACCCCAAAGGGCAAAGGTCAGTCCACTCAGGTCCTCCCCAAAGTGCTGCTTGATCTTCTTGACCAATAGCTGCTTTTGGTCCTCGTTTACCGCTTCTACGGCCTGCAGCACCCGAAGGTCATAGTCATATTCCTTGGCCGTACGGATAATGGCCTTGACATCCTTGGGGAAGCAGGACCCTCCATAGCCTACACCAGGGTAGATAAAATGCTTTCCTATGCGGGGATCCGAGCCTATCCCGGCCCTTACCTGGTTTACATCTGCTCCTACCCGTTCGCATAGATTGGCGATGTCGTTCATAAAGGAGATCTTGGTGGCCAGCATGGCATTGGCCGCATATTTGGTCATTTCGGCTGAAGGGATATCCATATAGATAATCCTGTCCCCACTTAGTTGGAAAGGCTTGTAGAGCCGCTTCATTATTTCCTCCGCTTTTGCGTCCTCCACTCCAATCACTATCCTGTCCGGTTTCAGAAAATCCTCCACCGCAGCACCTTCTTTCAGGAATTCCGGATTGGAGGCTACCGAAAATGGCAAGTCACTTCCCCTCCCCCGCCTGTCAAGGGCTGCCTGGATGGCAGCCTTCACCTTAGTACCGGTTGTTACGGGCACAGTACTCTTGGTGGCCACCACGATATAATCGTCCATGTGGCGTCCTATCTCATCGGCTACGGCCAGTACATACTTTAAATCTGCAGAGCCATCCTCCCCGGGAGGAGTCCCCACGGCAATAAAAGCCACCTCTGAACCCTTTATCGCATCAGCTAGACTGCTGGTAAAGGATAGACGCCCGCTTTTATAGTTACGCATTACGATTTCCTCCAGACCAGGTTCATAGATAGGCATGAAACCCAGCTTGAGTTGATCGATTTTATTTTGGTCGATATCCACACATACGACCTCTATCCCTACATCTGCAAAACAGGCCCCAGATACCAGGCCTACATATCCGGTACCTATAACAGTGATTTTCATGATCTTTTTTGTTGAATTGATGGATCGTTGAACTGATTAATTGCAACAGTATTGCTTCAGATCAGCAATCCTGACTATAGTATATGATTGCTATTGGTTAATGGAACCAAACAATTAATCCTTAACTCCTTTAACCCTTACTCCATTCTCTACTCCGCTTGGGTCAAAATCTTATGCCCGCCTTCTTTCAGGTACAGGTCTCTTTGGAACAAGGCCACATCTGCCTGCATCATATCATCCACTAAGCCCTCTAGGTCATATTCCGGTACCCAACCCAGTTTTTCTTTGGCTTTGGAGGGATCACCGATCAGCAAGTCTACTTCGGTAGGACGGAAATATTTTGGATCTACTTTTACGATGGTTTTACCGATGGACTGTTGAATTGTAGAACTGTAAACCTGGTTGCCGGTTACAGCTTCATATTTTTCATTATCAATTGAGACTAGAATTCCTTTTTCGTCCACTCCTTCGCCTTCAAAGCGCAGGTTCAGCCCCACATAGGCAAAGGCCATTTTCACAAAATCCCTTACTGTGGTGGTCACTCCTGTGGCGATCACCCAGTCTTCCGGCTGCTCTGCCTGTAGGATCATCCACATCATACGTACATAATCTTTGGCATGCCCCCAGTCCCGCTTAGAATCCAGATTGCCCAAGAACAGATTTTCCTGCAAGCCCAAAGCAATCTTTGCTGCCGCCCTGGTAATCTTACGGGTCACAAAGGTTTCTCCCCTTAAGGGAGACTCATGGTTGAACAGTATTCCGTTGCAGGCAAATATATTATAAGCTTCCCTGTAGTTTACCGTAATCCAGTAAGCGTACATTTTGGCCACTGCGTAAGGAGACCGGGGATAAAAGGGAGTACTTTCGCTCTGAGGAACCGCCTGTACCAGCCCATAAAGCTCCGAAGTAGAAGCCTGGTACACCCTGGTCTTTTTCTCCAACCCCAAAAAACGGATGGCTTCCAATATCCTCAGCGTACCGATTCCATCCGCATTGGCTGTATATTCGGGTGTATCAAAAGAGACCTTAACATGCGACATGGCGGCCAGATTATATATTTCATCCGGCTTGATCTCCTGAATGATACGGGTAAGGTTCATCGAATCGGTCATGTCACCATAATGCAGCACCAATTGGGGATCCATTACATGGGGATCCTCATATAGGTGGTCAATACGGTCAGTATTGAAGAGTGAAGACCTCCGTTTGATCCCATGGACCTTATAGCCCTTTTCCAAAAGGAGTTCTGCCAGATAGGCCCCATCCTGGCCGGTAATGCCGGTGATCAGGGCGTTTTTTTGATATCCGTTTTCCATGTATTTCTTATTTTCTATTTCACAGAGCACTTAGAGCAGGTATTTATTTACAAAGCGTTTTCATGAATTTTGAATAAGGCTTGGTGGATTACTTATTGTCCCGTTGGCGGTTCAAAAGTCCACCTAAAGGAGGGAAGTGGTAAAGAAGGGTATGGGATTCATCCTACCATCCTGACATTTTGGTCAGCCCTATGCCATAATACCAGAAACTTGGGCTTCTGGGAATATTGTTTTCACCTTCACCGGAGATTAGTCAGCCTTACCAAAGGGGATATTGCTACTTTAACTCTTGACCTTTAACCATCAAACTACAGTTTTACCTGCTTGAAAGCGTCAATGTTTGCTAGGAACCATTGATAGGTTTCCCTGATCCCTTCCTCCAATCTGATAGCAGCTTCCCATCCCGCATTCCGCATTTTGGATACATCCATCAATTTTCTGGGCGTACCATCAGGCTTGGAGCTGTCCCACTGAATATCTCCTTTATGGCCCACAATGTGCTGAACTAGTTCGGCCAGTTCCCTGATGCTCAAGTCTGTTCCAGTACCCACATTATAAAGTTGGCCCGGCAGTTCATTATCCAAAGCGAAGAGCACGGCATCAGCCATATCATTGACATGTAAAAATTCCCTTTTGGGCTTACCCGAGCCCCACAGTTGGACAGGGGTATTCCCTGCTTCCTTTGCTTCATGGAACTTCCGAATCATGGCCGGAAGCACATGGGAGGTATCCAGGTCAAAATTGTCGAAAGGACCATACAAATTAGTGGGCATCAAGGAGATATAATCTCTTCCAAACTGTTTTTTGATCGCTTCGCAGGCCTTCACGCCTGTGATCTTGGCCAGTGCATACCATTCATTGGTAGGCTCGAGCGGTGCGGTAAGCAGGTATTCTTCCTTGAGGGGTTGCGGTGCCATTTTGGGGTAGATACAGGAGGAGCCTAAAAAGATCAGTTTATTGACGCCATGCCAATGAGCGCAGTGGATCAAATTATTCTGGATCAGCATATTCTCCATCAGGAACTGGTAAGGATAATTATTATTGGCCATGATCCCGCCTACCCGAGCGGCGGCATCGATCACCACTTCCGGTTTTTGCGTTTCGAAGAAATACCTTACGGCAGCCTGATTCTGGAGGTCCAGTTCACTGCTGGTCATTCCGATCAGGTTATGGTACCCTTGGGCTTCCAAAGCTCTCCAAATGGCTGAGCCTACCATGCCCTTATGGCCGGCCACATATATTCTTCTTGTTTTATCCATTACTTATCTTGTACTTTAAATTATTTGGATACATGGTAAACCATCACTGTACCAGAACCGGGGCCTTATGGGCCAGTTTTTCAAAAATATCTTTCACCTGTTGGCTCAACTCTTTTTGAAGTACTAGCATGGCCTGATCCGTCACAACTAAAATAGAATTTTGAAATCCGGCAAATTCGGTGTGCAGGTCACTGCCGATGACCATATTTCCATTTTCATCCACCGGATGTCCCTGTGTTTTCAAATAATCATATACTGCTTCAAAAGACCCCATATCAGACCATTGAAATCCAGCGTGAACCACTTTGATATGTTCATCCTTTTCCATCACCGCATAGTCGACTGATTTGGCAGGAATCATTTCGGACAATTCCCTATTCATAAAGATGCCCTCCTTTTCATTATAAGTCTTTAAGGACCGTTCAAATATTTCCGGTTCATGTTGAAAGAGTGCTTTCAAAAATACACTGGCCTGGAAGCAGAACATCCCAGAATTCCAATAGAAGTTCCCCTGTTTTATAAACTGCTTGGCAGTACTTTCATTGGGCTTTTCCCTAAAAGAAAGCACCTTGCTCCCCATGGCTTCTATATATCCATACCCAGTTTCGGGCCTGTCCGGCTTTACGCCAAATGTGACCAAAGCTCCATCTTTGGCCATTTCAAAAGCTTCATATACAGCCTTTTTATAAGCCTCTTGACCGGTAATAAGGTGGTCGGAAGGGGTAACAAAAAGGATGTCGTCAGGATCCATGCTAAAAGCCGCAAAAGCAATGGCTGCAGCGGTATTGCGAGGTACTGCTTCTACCAATTCCAGGTATCCTGATACACCAAGTTGCCGAAGATCATTTCTGGACAGTTCATAGTTCATCCTGTTACCCACAACCAGCAAACCATCCACCAGCTCTTTATTCCTTTGTACCGTTTTCTGGAACAAGCTCTCCCCTCCAAAAAGGGAAAGATATTGCTTGGGGTAGCTCACTCTGGATAGGGGCCACAACCTGGAACCTACACCACCGGAAAGTATTAGATTGAAAATTTTCATTGTCCTATTTATATAAGATGATTCGGGCCGGATACAGCTTCGCCTCGTCACTCACATCAGCGAGCAATAAAAGCTTTTTTATTGTATTTTTTACCTGATCACTTTTTGTATGGAATCACTGCATACATCTCCAGTATTTCCATAGTAGCATCTCTCCAATATGAAGTGAGTTCAAGGAATTCCCTCTATTACAACCGTGGAAAATGTATTTCCAAAAATCCAATCATCCCTTAGCATAAATCCCATCAAAAACCAATTTTAAATGCATTATCATTAATATTATGCATGAAAATATGCGGTTCATTCATTTCAGGCAAAACGAAATTACTAAATGGAAGGCCTCCAACCTACATCAAAAAACTAACTGCATGTTTTAGGTAAACCAAGTGAACATTTACAAAACGACAATACTTTTAATTACTAATTAGACACCATTTGTTAAATAAGAATCTGGCAAAATATACCTATACTGATCATCCTCCTCACAACTAAAGCCCGAAGTGAAAAATATCATGCATGTAAAAAAAATTGGCTTATATAGCCATGCCTGGCAGCATATCCACCGGATTAAAATTTGCTAAATGGATATAACGGTTTGAATTGTGCCACCCTTTTCGGTCAAACTGTGCCAGGCCTTTCGGTTTAAACCGTGCCATTTCCAGTTCGGATTTCGGTTCGAACCGTGCCACTTTTGAAAGATCAAGTTTAACCTGCTATATCGCCTAAAAAAAGAGCGATATGGCCAACGTACTTGATCCCATGGATATAAAGCAGGATTTCAGTTTACACAGGGACGGGCTCAGCAACCGGAAGATAGGAGGCGTGCTGGGGATTTCCCGCAATACGGTCAACCAGTACATCTCCTGGCTTGCAGCCTCGGACTATGAAGTTGATGAGGTCCTGTCCCTTACCAACACTAAATTAAGGGAGCTGTTCCCTTCCCGCACCACCATAAAGAATGACAGGTTTGATGCCCTGATGCGTTATTTTGAACGGGGAAAAGCAGCAAGAAACCATCCGGGATTTACCTTTCTGCACCATTATCAGGAGTACAGGCAGCTTGTGGACAGTCCCTACAGCTATACGCAGTTCATGGAGCATTACCATAGAAAATATCCCAATGCAGGGGGCTCCATGAAACTTGAACACCTTCCCGGCCATGAGGTGTTCATCGATTTTGCGGGTACAAGGATGGAGGTCGTGGACCGTGATACAGGTGAAGTCAAAAAGGCAGAAGTCTTTGTGGCCGTGCTTCCCTTCAGCCTGTACACCTATGTAGAGGCATGTTGGAGCCAGAAACGTGAAGACCTTGTCCACTGCATGAACAACATGATGTGGTTTTATGGGGGCGTTCCCAAGGCCGTGGTCTCTGACAACCTAAAATCGGCGATTACCAGGGCCAGTAAATATGAACCCGAGATCATCCGCTCCCTTAAGGATTTTGCCAGGCACTATGACTGTGTCATCAATCCCACCAGGGCATACAGCCCACAGGACAAGGCTCTGGTGGAGAATGCTGTACAGCTCAGTTATCAGCGTATATACTATCCCCTTCGGGAGATGACCTTTTTTTCGATCGATGACCTGAACAGCGAGATAAGAAGGCTGTTGGAAAACTACAACAACATGCTTTTCCAGAGAAAGGAAGCCAGCAGAAGGGAGCTTTTCCAGTCCATGGAAAGGGAATGCCTCAAAACCCTTCCCACAGGTATATACCAGCTCAAGGACTATACAAGGGCAAAGGTCCAGAAAATAGGATACGTTTACTTCTCCCCGGACAAAAGTTATTACAGCGTCCCTTACAGGTATATCGGAAAGTCCACCCAGATCCATTATACAAGGGACATCGTGGAAGTTTACCACTACCATGAAAGGATCTCCCTGCACAAAAGGAACCCGTCAAAGGGCTGCTACAATACCAACAGGGAACACCTCAGCAGTACACACAAAAAATACCTCGACTGGAGCCCTGACTACTTCAGGAAGCTGGCAGCTCCCCTGGGCTCCAATGTGGCCGCATGTATCAGTGAACTTTTTATCGAATCGGATTACCCGGAAACGGCCTACAAAAGGACACAGGGCATCATAAAGCTTGCCAAGCTTTATGGCAGGGAAAGGCTGGACTCCGCATGTGGAAGGGCCATATACGCCAGGGCAATATCCTACCGCAGGATCAAAAACATACTCGAAAACAACCTTGACAGGGTCACCCCGGAAGAGATGGACAAAAAAGAGTCCCATATTCCCGACCATGAAAACATCCGGGGTGCATCCACTTACCAATAAACAGAATAATAATGAACAGTAACCAGACAGTAGAAAAACTCAGACAGATGAGGCTCAGCGCCATGGCCGATCTCCACCACCAGCACATCGGCAGCAATAGGTTCGCCGACTTTACCGCCGATGAATACATCGCCCTGTTGGCAGACCACGAATGGGAAGACCGACAGCACAAGAAAATGACAAGACTGATCAAAAAGGCCGCCTTCAAACAGAAAGCATCCGTTGCCGACATCGATTACAGCCATAACAGGAACCTTGACAGGAATATGTTCTCCAGGCTTGCAGGGCTTGGCTTCGTGGACAAAAAAGAAAACATTATCATTACCGGACCTTCGGGGGTCGGGAAAAGCTATCTGGTACAGGCCCTGGGAAACCAGGCGTGCCTGATGGGGTACAGGACGGCTTACAGCAACACCTCAAGGCTGCTGTCAAAACTCAAGCTCTCCAAAGCCGACGGAACATACCTCAGGGAACTGAGGAAGCTCCAGAACACTGATGTGCTCATTCTTGACGACTTTGGGCTGCAGGCCTTTGATGCAATGGCAAGGGAGATAATATTGGACATCATTGATGACCGGTTTACCGAAAAATCAACCCTTGCATCCTCCCAGTTGCCGGTATCCACATGGTACGATATCATAGGGGAAGGAACCATCGCAGACGCCATACTGGACAGGCTGGTAAACTCTTCCCATAGAATAGACCTCAAGGGAGAATCTTTGAGAAAGGGAATCTTGAAAAATGAATAAAAAATGACCTTCTTTAAATGATCTTTCTTAGTGGCACGGTTTGACCGAAATCACTGGCATGGTCAGACCGAAATAGCCACTAAAACATGAAGTTAATACGTGCTCTCCAAAAGGGATGGGATATGGAGCTGATAGGGCCGTATAACGGAAGACCTTCGTTTTCGCCCAATAACTAATATACAGATGGGGGCATTGGTTATTTGGTATGGCTGGCAGCTTAGCAATTGAAATCGAAGTGGTAAAAAAAATGCGCAAAGCCTAGAGCATTGCGCATAATCATTCAAAAAATCACTTTAACACAAAAAGTAAGGCATTAGTGGTTCAGTCACCGTTAATCCCCATAGTTACCATAACTGTATCCATAACCATAGCCGTAACCGTAGCCATAGCCATATCCATTGCCCATTTTAATGTGGACATCATTGAGCAAGGCATAGATGTTTTTTACCCCGCCCTTTTCGACCAGGGCATTCAGTGATTCTGTGCTGGCCTTTTCGGAGAAATTTTGACGGAAGACAAAGAAGCTTACATCGGAAAAAGGGAGCAGTTCTTTAGCTTCGGACACCAGTCCTACTGGGGGACAATCCATAATGACCACTTCATACTCCTCTTTGATTTCCCGCATCATGGTTTTGAACTCCTCCCGAAGAAGGAGTTCAGCGGGATTGGGAGGCACTGGACCGGACAATAAAACATCGAAATTCTGATAGCCGGAGGATTTGACTGTTTTTCTCCAGTCACCGCCCCTGCTGAGGTAGGTGCTTATTCCCGTGTCATTGGAAAGGTCAAAGTACTGGGCTATTTTGGGTTTTCTAAGGTCCAGTCCCATTAACAGTGTTTTCTTTCCAATTAAAGAAAACACTGCTGCGGTGTTGACTGCACAAAAGGTCTTCCCTTCTCCTGAGATACTTGATGTGAACAATATGCTCATTTTCTCCTTTTGGGCCACAAGGTAAGTCATATCAGCCCTCAAACTTCTGAAAGCCTCTGTGACTCCGGACTTAGGGTTTTGCAAAACCGCTACCTTCTCATTATCAGATTCCCTGCTTATCAAGCCTATCAAGGGAGCTTTTAAGTCCTCTTCCAATTCTTTCGGGTCAGTGATTTTAGTATTCAGCAGGTTTTTGACATAGATTACACCGATGGGCATCAATAAGCCCAATAATAACCCGATGAGGTAGTTGACCTTGGTTTTAGGAGCTACCGGAACAACGCCTGACCTGGCATAGTCCAAGATTGAGTTTTTGGGAATATTGGACGCCTTTTTTATTGCCGATTCGGCTCTTTTTTCCAAGAGATAGACATAAATATCCTCATTGATAGAAAACTTCCGTTGGATTCCCAGAAGTTTTCTTTCGGTTTCCGGCAAAAGGTTGACCTCCCCTTCTACCTGTTTTATATTATTTGTAATCTCTTCAATCGTACTGCTGAGGTTATTCATGGCAGACCTCACATTCTCTTCTAGGGTTTTCTGCACATTTTTGATCTGGGTATTGACCTGGCGTACAGCCGGGGTCTCTATGGAATAGTTGGCCATTAGCCTTACGCGTTCGGCCTGAAGTTCGGAGAGGTTCAATACAAGGGAATGCATCAAAGGATCTGTTTCCCCTATCACCGAAGGAGCCACCAGTTCATTATACTGACCCTGGTCTATATAATCCAGCAAAGTATGGAAATATTTCATCCTAATATCCGCTTCCGATTTCTTTACCTCGAGTTCCTGTAGTCTTTCAAACACCTTTTCCCCTTCTGAGCTCAAGTTGAAGATTTTATTATCCGCCCTGAATTTTTCAAGCCTGTTTTCAAAATAATTGAGCGAGTCTGAAATACCATCTAGCTGCTGATCGATAAACACTATGGTATTTTCAGAGGCCCTGTTTTTTTCCTGCAGTTCCCTTTTTAGGTAGACCTCCATCAAGGTATTCAGATAAGTCTCCCCTAATCTTCTTACCGGAGATTCAAGACTCAGACTAAGGATAGAAGCCTCTTTATTTACAGGAGTCACATTGACCTTATCCTTGTATCTTAGCGCCAGTGAAGGGGTGTCCCGAATGGAGAAAAAAAGTCTTTCTCCCGCAGTGGCGGCACCGGTGTTATACAGCGTAAATTTAAAATGATCCCCTTTTAGTTCTTCACCAAAGCGATACCGTTTGGAAGAAAGTGCCAGCGGCTCGGTCAATCCCGTTTTATACATAGGGTCCAAGGGGTTGAAAATGGAGAATTCATTCTCTTCCACTTTTAGCTGAAAATGCTGATCATCTATCACTTCAATCCGGAACATCCCCCCGGTAGGCTGGGGATGCTCCCAATCGATTTCGACGGCTATGGGCACCCGGCCATACACTTGGGTCCTGCTGACCACACCTTCCTTGTAAAACTCTGTATCAAGGCCCAGTTCAAGAATGGTTTCTTCGGCCAATGAGAACGATTTTAGGATGCCAATTTCATTTTCAATATTGGATTTTCCCATCATTCCTATACCCGCACTTTCGAATATGTCCAAGCCAGAGGACTGTTCATCATCCTTGACCAAAATGGAGGACTCGATACGATAGATAGGCTCACTGTATCTATTGACCAAAAAAGCTAATACCAAGGCCAGAGCAACGGATCCTGAAATATAAGGCCAATATTGGAGATAGGAGAAAGCGATCTTTTTAATATCAAAACGCTGGCTACCCTGATCAAATTGGAATACAGGGGGCATGGGCATTTGTGAGGTGTGCTTTTTCATGGATAAAAATCAGTTTAAAACTAGATTGAGAACTAGAACCACAGCAGATATGGAAGAAACCAGAAGCGACAGAGACTGTGAAGCATTCTCACCTGCGCCGATCTCCCTTACCTTCATCGGCTGGGCATAGATTTGGTCATTGGGCTGGATAAAATAATAGGGAGAGGTAATGATATTCCGGTCATTGAGGTTAAGTCGATGGAGTTTACTTCCTTCGGGATATTGACGGATCAATAATATTTCGTCTCTTTTGGCCACATTAGTCAAATCACCCGATGCTGCCAAGGCTTCAAAAATGGTCATTCGATCCTGTAAGATGGTGTATTTTCCGGGACGCTTAAATTCTCCAAGTGTAGAAAAACGAATCCCTCCGAGTTTCACCCTTACAAATATATCTGAAGACACATACCGGTGCAGGTGCTGTTCCAAAGTGGTCTTTGTTTCATCAAGGGTAAGCCCCATGACCTTTACCTTCCCTATAACTGGCAGGTCAATAAATCCTTCTTTATCAACAGAATACCCGGTCATATAATAAATATCACTTCCTCCTTGGGCCATTTGCATTCTCTGGGTTGCCTGGTCAGACTGCATGTTGAACCCATTTTCGATAAAATCCTCAGGAGTAAGGATTTTGACATCCAGGATGTCATTGAACTGCAACCTGTACTCTGGAAATTCATAATTAACAAGTTCGTCCTCTGGCACTTGGGGAAGATCTTCCAGGTTCTGTAGATAAGTGATTTTTTTATTGGAAATACAGGAGCTGAATAATGTGACCATTAATAGTCCCATCATCCCACGCTTCACTAATTGAAGCGGACAGGTAGTGATTGATTTCATAATAATAGTTGACCGATTGAACTGGATAAGTTTGAAATTTTTACCGAAGACTGCCTATTGCTTTCAGTCTTTCATTTACAACATTACCCCATTGGTTTACAATAATTTATATTCTAATTACAGTTTTACTACCTTCAAATGCATTAAAAGGAATATATATATGAAAACGATTTTGATTGCGGATGACGAAGAAGTCAATTTGTTACTATTAAAGCACTTTTTAAAAAAAGCCGATTACCGCATATTAACAGCTGAAAATGGTACTGATGCATTACAACTTTTGAGGCTGTATCCATCGATAGATTTAGTTGTCACGGATATTTGTATGCCTCAGATGGATGGCTTTTCATTGTTACAAGCCATTAGAAGCAGCAAAGGTCTAGAAGATCTACCAGTTTTCAGCTATAGTAGCGGCCATGAACAGAAGAAGGAGCTAGACTTTCCCTACCAGTTTGATTATTCCTTCAAAAAGCCCAGGGAAATTCATCTTTTGCTACATAAAATAGGCAAGGTATTACATCCCAACCCTATTTCCTCCTCCCTTTAATTAAGGTCCCGCAATCTGTACGTTTTATTCTTTACCACCTATTGACTTTAATACCGTCATTTCTTTTAGGTTCCACTTTTCCATTTACCACTTCGGATTGATCTTTTGATTTAACTTCCTTTTTCGGTTCAGTCCCAGCCCTGGCTTTCTTATCCTGCTGCAGCCCTTTATTATAGGGCTGGGAGTCCTGCAAATGCTTATTATTTAATATTTCTTTAATTTGGAGGTCGAATTGCATTTGGTTTTCCGACAATCCATCAACGGAGAGGCTATGTGCTTTCGAAGAGTGCAGTCTTCCACTAAAATCCGCTCCTTTCTCAATGGTCACCTGATTGGTAAATAAATTTCCCTTTACCACTGCAGTCGCATTAAGAACTAACTCCTCCACGCCTACGACATCCCCGTCGACTTCGCCATAAATTTCTACAAACTTGCCGGTGAGCTTTCCAGAAGCAAAGGCACCTTGGGCAAGTATCAACCGGCCTTCGGTATAGATATTCCCATCTATTTTTCCTTCCAGTCTGATGTCGTTTTGGAAACGATATCTCCAATGATTTTCAAGGATTTTTCCAGTATAGTGACCGCATTTATTTTCTCTTTACTTCTACCCATTCATCAACCCGTTATCTTTTTGAAAATTACTGATTACAGTGGTTGCATTGCCGATATCGATTCCTACTGCACGTCCCTTGTCACCTCCAGTAGCCTCCAGGCTATTATACAGGTACCCTGTAGCCGCAAGTACAGATGCATTTTCAGGCACAAACAGGTCAAGAATACCGTCGAACTCCTGTTTGAAAGCATTTAATAAATCAGGATATCCTGCTCCACCTCCAGCAAGGTAGATTTTACTCGTTTTGGCAAAATCGCTATCATCAAATGCTTTACGTAATGCAGGGGAAACAACATCTTCATAATATTGTTTAATCACTATTTTTCTAAGCTCTCCTAAATCTATTCTTCTCCTGTTAAGAAAAATAAATCCCTTGCTAAAAGCCTGGTCCAACTGATGTTCATTTTTAAGGTCAAGATAATAGGATTTCAATAACTCGGCTTCCATCAATTTAACAGCATACCGTATACCATAAGTGGACACAGAAGAACGCTGGACTAATCCTCCTCTGGTACTCAATATGGCTTCGAAAGTACCGTAACCAATACTGACCATGAAAAAATTATCTTCTTCGCCCAGGGAATTCCTGACAGCAGTAGAACACCCAACAACTTCGGGCATGATAAAAGCATTATCCACTTCAATGACCAATTTTTTCCTCCCACCATTGGAAAAAGTTCCCGTTTCATATTCGATAATATGATCCTTCTCCAATTTTTCCATTGCTTCCTGTTTATACAATTGGAAAGTGGAAAAAGGGAAACCGGTGGTTACTGTAACAGGATTTCCAAGTTTTTGATTGCTCAACAACAAAGCTGACTTTAACAAGAGATTATAATCCGTTTCCTGGGGCGAGCTGTTGATATTCTTATGGGGCGAAATGCCTTCACTCAGGGCTAACTCACCAATGATGTAAGCCTGATTCTCATGATACAACTTCAACCCATTGGTCAAATCCTTTGCTACAAATCTTAGATCGACATTATTACTTTCAATAACACTCGGAATCTGTTCGGAAACTATCATATATATTCAATTAATTTTCTCAAATAAGGAAAGGGGGATAACTTCCACCACCCCACATCCAAAGATCCAAATTCAGATGGTAGCCAAATGACGCATGAACGTTGTGGTGTATTCCTGACTAGCCCACCTATTTTATGAACTGCCTTACCCATTTTAGGAAGTAGCGCTCTCTGGAAAATAAAAACCAAAACAATCTTTTAACCTGATCAACACACCTAAAATACCAAAAGGGATAACACTATTATTACAACTATATAAACCCATGACTTTGAAAACAAAAAGAAGCCCCAAACCTGATCTTATAGACGTTCCGTTTAGCCCGTAAATATCTTTAGGACGCCTCACAAAACCAATAAAGTGAATTATTAGGTAAATGAACTACAGGCAAAACGTAAACCTTAATGGCCATAGACATCCTTAGGTCAATTTCTCTTTTAATACTTTATAGAATCCTCTTCTGATAGGGATATTTGTACCATTTATAATTATTTCCTTGGAATTGAATGACTCTATATAACTGATATTGACTAAAAAAGACTTGTGAACCCTAACAAATAGCGTGTCCGGTAATCTTTTCTCAACTTCCTTAAGAATGTCCCTGGTAATATAATTTTTGCTTTGGGTAATGACCTTGGTGTAAAGCCCATCGGCCTGGGCCATGATAATTTCATCTACCCCTAACATTACCAGATAGCCCTTATCACGAATTTGAAAGGTAGCTTTTTCTTCTCCTTTATTTTTGGCAGCCTTTTCATCGTGATGCTTTTGGATAGCCAATTGTATGGCCACATCAAGTGAGGTCATGGAAAAGGGCTTGACCAAATAAGCCTCGGGAACCACCTTCAATGCTTCATCAAGATATTCCTTGCCGGAGTGTGCTGTGGTAAAAATAATGGGTAGGTCCCAGTCTTCCCTGATCCTTCGAGCCAATTCAATTCCATTTCCCTCCCCATCCACCTTAATATCCAACAAAGCTATATCTACAGGGTCATTAGTATTAAAATAATCGATAGCCTCTTGGATCGTTCTTTTTACAGGTGCCACCTCATAGCCCCTGTTTCTGAGCAAGATCGGTAAGTCTCTGGCAATAGACTCCTCATCTTCCAAAATAAACACTTTTTTAGCTGTCATGTCGATTCATTTTAATAATCCAGTAAATACATAATAAGGAAACCATTTAGTTTTAAATGTAATCCACTGAGCTTGATAAGTACATATATCATATCTCTAAATTTTCAATGACACCATACCATTTCTGTAAATGGAAAATTAAAATTCAAAATAAAAAACAGCAATCCTAAGCAATTTTAAAACATAATAAATGTCCATAAAAAACCGCAGACAGTTTATAGGTGATAAATATTGGACGTTTTTTTGTAAATAAAATGCTATTCCAATATGGGGGCAACAAAGAGCTAAACTTTTGATTTCATGAAAAATGATATTATTTCTCTTGAAATATTTAAAACACTAAGATCTTAATGTGTCAGACCGAAAAACATCATACAAATGCTGGAGCAGTCCAATATTTTAATTTTTGGAACATAATACAAAACCAGAGAACATCTTGTAAGAAAAACTGCCCAGTACTTGGAGCAGTTTTTTCATTGAACAGCACTACAGCAACCACTATATTGAAAAACATATATTGAGGGGTATTGTCTTAATCCTGTGAAAGCGTGTAAACCACTTGTAGGTTATAGGATTGGGGCTCCACCTCAAAACCGGGATTAACTTTATAGCTGATCTTGCCACTATTGGGCTGGCCGGCACCTTTGTTACCCTGCACCAGATCCTGGTCGCTATTGGTCAAAGATATGAAATTGCTGATATTTTCGGGGTTTTCTCCCAAGCCTACTTGAAAGAAGTTATTGGGAACATTACCTTGTACGTTCTGCAAACCTTGGGCTTTTACCTTGATTCTCCAGTTACGGTTACTCTTCACCTGGTAATCACCAACATACCTACCGATCCCGTCGGACAATTGTTCCGGTGTTGTAAAATCAAATACTTCCTGATTGTTCTGAAGACTAAAATCCAAATCGGCAAGTTGCTGGATATTAATCTGCACATCATGTGACTGCTGGGCGTTTACATTAGCTGACAAAAATACCACAAGACCGAACACTGCCGCTATTACGCTTACTTTTTTCATTATTAGTAGATTAAGGTTTTATTTGTTTCAGAAATCTGAGTGACTATTACAAAACTAGATAAACTACGTATTTAACGCAATTTATTGCATTTTTCAGTAAATAAACCGCATTCAAAAGCAGATAAAGATCAAACAAAATAACCAAACAAAACACTATTGTTATATCCGTTTTTAAAACAATAAACTAAAAGAATAAAGATTATCAAAAATTAATTTCTATCAGATAATATTAGTTAAAATATAAAAACAAACAGCCTCAATAATAACGAAAAACTCTAAACAGCATGTAAAAAGCAAAATACATTAATCAAAAAAAAGCAGTCGACTGGCTGCTTTGATAAAAAACTAACCAACAAAAAAAGGGGATCGGACTAAGCAACCTTACTTCCAAAAGTTTAACCACTTACCTTATAACCGACTATCATCATCCATCAGGTCAAAACGGAAAACCGCCCAGTGGAAAGACCAGTACAGAATATTTTTTATCCTGACTTCCAAAGTCGTCAGCCCCATATTTTGTTTAAACAACCGGTACCCAAAACAGGCTGTTCTTGAAGAAGAGCGGGGCAAAACCGAAAAAAATCACAGGTACTCCGTTCAGCAATGAAAAAAATTACGGATTCAGTTTTGGGAAGTATTGAAAAAGATCACACCTTCAGATACAGAGATGCTTTTAAACAGGGCTTCCTACGATAGGGCTCCAAAGTAACCAATATGTCATTTTTAGTAGACCGGTAATTTCCAGAGCATGCTTTCCGGCCAGCAAACCGAAGCCCTGCGCCCCTCCTGGCACGGTTTTGAATTCCATGGGCAAAGCCCATGCCGTCATATGGAAAGGACCTTAAAGTTGAGAGGGAGCGAAGACTGCCTCGGACGTTGAACAAAAAAAACCGCCCAATAATTGGAGCGGTTTTTTTGAGTAATATATAACCAACCACACTTAGGTACAAATATATATCATGAAAGGACTGGATTAATCCTGTGAAAGCGTGTAAACCACTTGTAGGTTATAGGATTGGGGCTCCACCTCAAAACCGGGATTAACTTTATAGCTGATCTTGCCACTATTGGGCTGGCCGGCACCTTTGTTACCCTGCACCAGGTCCTGGTCGCTATTGGTCAAAGATATGAAATTGCTGATATTTTCGGGGTTTTCTCCCAAGCCTACTTGAAAGAAGTTATTGGGAACATTACCTTGTACGTTCTGCAAACCTTGGGCTTTTACCTTGATTCTCCAGTTACGGTTACTCTTCACCTGGTAATCACCAACATACCTACCGATCCCGTCGGACAATTGTTCCGGTGTTGTAAAATCAAATACTTCCTGATTGTTCTGAAGACTAAAATCCAAATCGGCAAGTTGCTGGATATTAATCTGCACATCATGTGACTGCTGGGCGTTTACATTAGCTGACAAAAATACAAAAAAACCGAATACCGCTGCTATTACGCTTACCTTTTTCATTATTAAATAGTTTTAGTTTATGATTAGCATTACCTAACGCTTAATTAACAATACAAAAGTACTTATAATAGATATATAGTGCAATTTATTGTATTTTTCAGTAAACAAACAGCACTTTGAGCCCATTAACAAGGAAGAAACAAAAAACAATCAATCAAACATTAAAAAGAATATTAAAACATAATTATACCAATAAACAAAATATTAATTTGACGAAGTCAACATTGGTTAAAATATAAAACCAATTCCACCGAACAAAACAAACAGCTCTTAGAGGTATGTAAAAAGCAAAATACATTAATCAAAAAAAAGCAGCCGACTGGCTGCTTTGATAAAAAACTAACCAACAAAAAAAGGGGATCGGACTAAGCAACCTTACTTCCAAAAGTTTAACCACTTACCTTATAACCGACCATCATCATCCATCAGGTCAAAAGGGAAAACCGCCCAGTGGAAAGACCAGTACAGAACCTGAAACTTTACCTGGGATACATACCGAAGCAATAAAGCGACAGCCACGAACAGAAACAAGCAAAAACATAAAACGATAAACAAAAGCACATCCCGTCTAAACGCGCCTATATAAAATCAGTTCATTGCTTTTCATGGCGATTAATTTAATTTCCGAATCCTAATCTCTCTTTCTGCCTTTCTAATCACAAAATCAACCATGGCCTTCTCATTCCTAACCAGGTCCACTGCAATATTCATTTTCTCCAAACTATACCCCTCTGCTGGAATAGCAGCAACTTCCAAGGAAATAATATACTCTCCCTTTGTAAGATTGAAGCCAAATTCCCCATCTTTATCCACCACAGTTTGGCGAACCTCACCACTCTTGCTTGTTGCCTTGACCCTTAGGCCATAAGGATTGAACAAACCTGATGATGTTTCATCAGACACCACATTTACTTTCCCAATTATAAAGCGACTCTTTTCAAAGGGCACATACACCGTTTCATTTTGTGACAAGAACAAATCCATTCGATACCCTTTTGCTGATCGCCACCCCTGTAAGCTATTTAGGTGTTTGAGGTCGATTTCAAAAGCACCTTTTTCGACATTTCTGTAAGTCAATTCTCCATTATTGTCGGTTAGGCCTAACCTGTCATTGATCAACACAAAGCCATCTCTAACCCCCTCTTCCCCAATGTCCTTTACCCCATTTCCATTCTCATCCTTAAACAGGATGAGTTTCAGTTGGTGGTATTTAGATATACCATAAGATTTAAGAAGCAGAGGCCTATTCAATTTCAGGTTGACGAACCTATTTTCAACTTCCAACAAATCCACGGACACCGAAAGGGAAAAACTCAATTTCAACCTTTCCAAATTCATTTTCATTGAATTCCTAAACAACAGCATGGTTCGATCGAAATTGGATTCTTCATGAAAAAACTCCAAATGGGTACTGTTATAAACCACTTTGCCCTTTTTCCCTTGCCATTGATAATGTGGGGCCAAACGGTATCGTTTCTGTTCGATACCCTGCTCCAGGCCATACACCATTTCGTTATAAAATCTGGGCCCAAAAGAAAAGCTGCCATTAAAGCCAAAATTGCGGAAAGTTGAATTGAATTGATTGCTATAACTAAATACTTTTTGTTCAAACCCGCCCGGAAAGAAGCTATAAAAAAGTCTTTGGTCCATTCCCATTCTAATAGCCCTGCTCTCATTTGAATAAGCAACCGTTCCAGTCCAAACATCAGAAACAACAGGCTGGCTTTCCGAGCCTCCAAACTGTTGCCTTTCCCTAACCAGTGAGCTGGAAAATCTATACCTGCCCCACTCCAAACCCTGAATTCTAAATCCAAATTCAGAAAACATAACGGACTGTTGGCTAATCCCATTTAAAGAATCCAAGTTCTGCTGATACCTGGCCATTTGATTATAAAAAGCTCCAAATAGAATATCAGACCAATGGGCCTGAATCCTATGCCTGTGACTCAGATGACCTCCATTTATTCCAATGTAATTTGCGGAATAATTGGACATCTCACTCTCCAAGAGGTATTTGTCACTGTTAAACCTAAAATTATACCCATACAAATAACCTAAGTCAAATTCCGGAAAATTTTTAGAAACGCCCAGTTTACCTTGAATACTCCATTTTTCATTGGCTTGGTACCCTATTGAGTGATTAAGTAACACATTATTGGAGACATCCTTCCCTCCCATATTGGAAAACAAGCGGGTTTCAGCAAACAGTTTATCGCTGACAGCCAGCCTTCCTTCATAATCAAGCTGCCAATGACCAGCATGTTTTGACTTACTTAAGGAAACTTTGTGGTACTGTTGATTCATGCCCAAGTTTGATATTTGAATTCCAGTTCCGTTAACCAAAAAATCGGAAAATTTAATTATTGATCCGGCCATGACCGACCAATTTTTATATTGATAACCCAGGTTATAGATATTGTTTTTATTGTTTCCTGTACCGAAAAGCTGATTTCTCACAGTTACACTAAGGCTTTCATCTTTAGTTATGGGCGTACTGCCCACAGCGTTGAAATAATAACTCCCCCCCCTTCTTCCAGCGCCGACATATTGAAAACCTAGTTCCAGGGGGAGAGAATACCATTTTGTATGATGTTGAAAAATTTCACTGCCAGTTTTCTGTATGTTGGCGATCAGGGTCATATTTGCTCCCCTCTCATCCGCAACATCCACCTTTAACTCTCCACGGTTATATTTATTGCCTCTAGTTTGGCCAGGAGCAAGATGAAAATAAACAGTACTATCCGATTTGGCAGGGACAAGAAGCTCAATGACTCCCTCCAGAGACGGAAACTGCCTACTCTCCGAGCTTATCCTAAATAGTTCCACAACGTTCCCCCTATTATAGATCCTCAGTCCAATATCCAGCTCATTCCCCTGAACAAAACTGATATTCTCACTTTCAAACTCAGCCATCCAACTCCTTATTTCAGGAACAGAAATTTTAAAACCTGCGTTTATTTGAACAGCACCATTATCAGGAATAAAAAGGAACATCACTCTGCCTTCCGGTCTGAAAGTACTCGGGCTTATGGAAAAGCGTACCGGAAGGATCTTCTCACTTCCTGGTGCTACAGAAACTGTCGCATTATCGAATGAAGAAATTAGCTGAAATCCGCTAATTTTGGGGGACTTAATCCTGAAATCGATTTTCTTCTGTGATGAGTTCTTTATAAATATGCGGTTAAAACCAAATCCGTTCTGGTCCATTTTCACCTCGGGAACATCAAAATTCACTTCCAGCTCTTGAGCATCGGCTATAAACGATACGCACCAAGCCAGCAGGGTAAACAGAACCTTTGGACATACCTTATAAAACCAAAGGTCATTTGTAAAAACTCTATAGGAAAGGCTCAACACCACTTCTTCGACCTTAATTTTGGCTAAGGGTAAACAAAATTGTCATCTTGTAGTTAGATGGAGCAATTTTATAGCCTGGAAGGATACGGTAATACACCTTATATGAATTTGACGAAACACCTCCAGGACCACCCTGAATGATATTAGAAGCTGAGGAACCGATAGTCTGAAATATGGGATTACCCAAACTCTTCATTACCGCCACTTGAAAAAAATCGTTGGGGACCACATTATCGCTGAAGTAATAAAACCCCCGGAGGTCTATTGATGCACTTACCCTCCAATCCTTATTGGATTTAACAGCAATTTCACCTGCCATTCTTTCTATTCCACTTTCAAGTTTGACAGCATTATCAAAAACATACACATCGCTCCCTGAAGGGGTAAATTCCAATTCGGACACGCCAAGTACCTGAACAAACAGTTGTTGTGATGCCTCATTTTGACCAAACACACTACCCAAACATGAAAAGCACAGCAGCCATAAGCAGATCATATGTTTCCCAAAATTTTGTGCAATCATCTCCATTAATCAGCTCATCTTTAAACTTAGGAATTAAAGGCTGCAAACTTAATCAAAATAAACAAAACACGTATTTAAAAAGCATATTTTTGTAAACAAAAAAACCAATTGTTATCTTAAAAAACATAAACCCTAAAAAGAGAATAGCCACCTTGGCGAAGAGCATCGACAAGTTACATAAAGGCCCCTTTAAAAGAATTTATGACAACAGAAGAATTTCAGTGATCAAAAAAAGGAATTGGCAACCCTACATTCAATAATGTAGATTGCCAATTCCAACTAACTTCAATCCATCCCCTATTTGACCCCTGCACACCCTTCCTTAATCCTGACTTAGGGTATAGATCAAATCAATTTCATAAGTCCCTGGATCTGCATATATACCGTTGAAACTGGTAAGATAATCGACATCAAATCGATTGCCCAATTTATTCTCATCTCCCTGTTCGCCTCCCTTTAGGAGGTTATTTTCCATTGTTGTAGGGATATAATCCCCACCATTCACCCGAACCCTGAGTACACTCGCAGGAATTTCTGAATTAGAGTTTGTGGATCTAAAGTTTTCAGCCCCCGCCCTCACGGAAATCTTCCATGGTTTATTGGACAGAACACTAATGGTGGAAGCGTTATCAATTTTACTGCCTCCATCCATCTGATCTGTAGAGGTGATATTAAACACAGCACTTGGCCCCACATTGCTTTGAACATTAAGCTTCATAATGTCATGTATCACAATCATAACCTTGCTTGTGGCAGTTTGGTTAGTTTGGCCCCATACTTCTGGGCCAGAACTAAACGCCAAGAAAATTAAAAGAAATAAACCTAACTTTTTCATGACCAAACATTTTAACAGCCGATTACCCTCTTTTTAACTACAATTAATATACACAAAAGGTAGCTTAAATAAAAAATAAATGAGCTCAAAAATCATAACAAATCAGTATGTTTACATTAAAAAACTGATAATTAACCCATTAAAAATCACAGTCAAGATTTTCACGCCAAATAAGTTATAATAGATTCTCACACAGTATCATTCTGGATTTTATTTCCAATGACATCAAAATTAAGAATCATGCGAAATTGACTGGCCATTTAACAGTGGCCGCACCTGTCCACAAGACATCCGGCGAGTCCTAAACCCTTTCTACCTCAGATCATTTGCTTACTGTTTCCATTATGGTAAAACAGCACCTAAGAACAATTTACAAACCCACCATATATGAAACACATTTACTATCAGAGCTAACGGGGAAATGAAACTGAGTACGGTTGTAAGTGGGATGACGAATTGTGGCAATTAATTCATTTATATCAAAAAAACGTTAGCCAGAATCCCTCATATGTTACTAGCATTTACTTTTGGGGCTAATGGTCGGAAGAGGCCATAAACGTAGAAATAGTTTTGAAAAATTGAAATTTTAAAAAGAAATAAATAGAATTTTCCTAAACGTTAGTCAGAATTCCACCTACTTTAAAAAAGCTGACTTCGTACGTTAACGGCGTTGTAGCTTAAAGAATAAACTGGGGAATTTCTGCCGTTAGTCAGAACTTAAAAAAAGATGCTTAAATTAAAAGAGCAAGGCTTATACTACTACCCCATATGTTTCATAAAGGGCTCAGAGTATAGATCAAGGTCCCTTGATAAATCCCAGGCTCGATATATCCTGGAGTAATCCGTAAATCCACATCAATTTGATCCGGTATACCTCCGCCCGAGGATAGTCCCTGTGCAATAACCTGGCTAATAGCTCCTAGCTCTACATAGCTATCCACATAATAGGTTCGTACCTCGACCAAAGGTAACCTACCATTAGCAGTACCAAAATTTTCTAGTTGGACCTGAAGGCTCCAAGGAGAGTTGGAAACTATTTTCAAAACCGTAAAGGGAGTTCTTTCAATTCCATTTTCCAAACTTCCGGCAGTATTGAACACTACAGGAGAAGGATCCCCTCCTTCAATTCTCAAATAAAAAAGCTCGTGAACAGTAATTTTCGGATACATTGCTCCGGAATATCGATTTTGCTGTGCTTGAAGCTTGAAGGAGGAAATTACCAGGATAAGAAAGCACATGAATACTTTTGGAAGCATCTAATCTAAAGTTAATGTAACAATTACTGTTGCACCATATTCACCTGGAGGCATATTACGACTTATTGGGCCAATTAAAAAATCATAAGTGTAGTTATAATCTCTGTTCCCCATATCGGATTGTTGAAATAGCACCACATCGGTATTCTCCCGTAAGGGAATCTGAAGATTTGTAGTGACACCACTGTTGGTATCAGACAATCTGACCGAAAAAAGACCATCAGGAATCATTTGTCCGGAGGGCGGTTGCTCCAACCTGGCGCTAACCAAATAATCCATATTTCTCAACCAGGCCCGCACAGTAAAGGCATTTTCAAACACCAACACCCGGTCAAAATCCGCTATGTCTGTCATATGGTAATCCACCGGGTTGTTTTCTACAACATTAATATAAAATATCTGTTCACTGTTTCCTTGGGCTATACTTGCCCCACACCATATCATTATCCCGGCGGAAGTAAACAGTCTTTTCAAATATTGAATCATATACTAATCTTTTTGCTACCCTCCATGGAAACGCGCGGACAAATTTGGAAAATATCCTTTTAAATAACTAATATAGTCCTGATAATCGCCTAAATAAACAAAGTGTTTAAAAACATAAATAAAATGGACATATACTACAACAACAAAAGAAAATTCAACCTAATGCACCTTATTTTTTTGATTGGTTTACTTGTTTTTTTTGGTGCTGGAAAATCAATCGCACAAAATATCAGTGTATACCCTACAGGCTTAAGTTTTTCCGTAGCAAAAGGAAACAGCAGCACACAAACTATTACGGTGACCAACGTATCGGATAAAGAAGTATTTGTAGAAACCGAAATAGGAGACTGGTATAGAAAAATTGATGGTAGTCATCAATATCTAACCTCTGACAGTTTACATACAAGTTTAGGGCCTTATATCAAATTGGACAAATCATTTGAAAGCATCGAACCAGGGGCATTAGGAGAAATCAGCATAACTGTAACCCTTCCGGACTCGGCCCAGGTCTCGGATAAAATGTTATGGAGCATGTTGTTTGTAAGTGGAATTGAACCAAAGGCCGATCAGGATAGTGGGACGGAGGGGCAGCTCAGTGCCCAGATCCGGGAAATTTTTCGCTTTGGGATTCACCTGTACCAGACTCCACCCACACTTTTGAAAAAATCAGCTCAAATAGTTTCCATGGAAAAAGTGGACCGGGAAATAAGGTTGCAATTTAAAAACACCGGGCCAACAATGCTCCAATGTAAATCCCATTTAGAGCTGGTTGAATTATCTACTGGCGAAAAAACCAAACTACCTATTATAGAATCACCCGTATTTCCATATTATAACAGAGAAGTCCATTTTATTATACCCGAAAACCTCCCCTCAGGCCAATATTCCATATTAGGCATATTGGATTATGACGAATCAAGTCCATTGGAAGCAGTTGAGATCATGCAGGAATTATAATCAGAATTCCCCTTACCTTTGAAATACCAGAATAGCTTTATTAATTTAATAGGCAAAGCTTAGGCCCCTTTCCCTGAAAGTCTCTATCATACTTTCAGGGAAAGGGGGAGTTTTATCATAAAACTGCTTCCTTCGCCCACTTTGCTCTTGAAGTCCACGCTTCCTTCCATTCTATCGACATATTCCCTAACTATACTTAAGCCAAGACCACTGCCACTAATTCCACGGGAATTCCCTCCTCTAAAAAACGGATTAAATACAGATTCTACTTCCTCTGGTCTAATCCCAAAGCCATAATCCTTTACTTCAATATTTATCCAGTTATTTTCTACAAGCAACTTAACAAACGGTTTATTGGCGTTTGCAGGGGAAAACTTAATTGCATTCTCAATAAGGTTTTTAAAAATATGCGTCATCCATATCTTATCTGATTGAACAACTAAATCTTCATCCACGAACAAATCCACTAAGGGGACCTTTTTCTTTGTGAAATTATTAGAAATCAATTCCTGAAAAAACTCTTTGAAGGAGAACATTGAGGTTTCCTTAGTTTCTTCCTTATTGCCATCCAGTACAATCATATCATCCAGCACGTCCTTAAGCCTGTTCACCTGACTGTTGATATTAAGAATCTGCTCTTCAAATTCGGCTTTAAGGGCCTTGTCCTGAATACCCTCCACTGAGTCTGCCGCCAGTTCAGTACACATCATAATAATGGCAAGGGGAGACCTCAGTTCGTGAGAGGCCATGGAAAAGACTTTAGATTTTAACTGATTCAATTCCTTTTCCTGGGACACCAGTTTGCGCAGTTTTCTTTCAGTTTTAACTTTTTCGGAAATTTCTCTGATACTTGATAAGAAAACACGTTCAGTCTGAAACTTGGATGCTTTCAACAGAACTTCCAAATAAACTGATTTTCTGGTTTTATGGTGATTGGTGGAAACAATAAACCTTCCCTCCTGTCCCAAAGCAAGATCTTTAAAATCAACATGATCACCTAACATTCTCATTATCGGTTCTCCGACCAGCTCACTGGACTCTAAGCCTAACATATCTTTTACCGAAGGGGAGATGTACCTGATTTTATTGTCTTTTCCATGAAGACAAATAACATCCTGGACATTTCTTGCCAAAGTGGAATATAATTCCACTGACTGATAAAGATCTTTGACTGTTTTCTTTAATTCTTTAATAAAATGAGATGACCTGATTAAGTTCACATAACTCTCCAAAATCGGTTTGAGTCTGTTAAAGTCCTTCTCCGAATATGGGTTTTCCTTATTGGCAAAAAAAAGAAAACCATATACATGCCCATGATAGGTTAGAGGGATTCCCATCCACTTGTTTACGGAATTTTGTCCCCCGCCAATCAGCAAATTGATATCCGATGCATTGTTCTGGATTTCCAATGTCCCTTCTAATACGGGTTGTAAAACTTCCGATAGCCCGACGGTTTGATCAAGATTTTCTTCCTGGTCGATTCTAATCTGCTCCATAAGACCTATAGATGCATGTACATCCAAGGACACCTTATTTTTCCCCTTGTATACTATTTCTCCTACAATACCCAATTTACTTCCCGTTATCCTGGTGATTCTTTTAAGGATCGCCTTATAAACAGTAGGAGAAATATTCTCCATAAACAATCCCTCCTGCGCCTCACCTATTGATTTTAATACAAGGTTGTATGCTTTTAGTTTACTTTTCTGCTTAATCCTTTTACTGATATCGGCAAATCTACCATACAACTTTTCCGGAGCCCCTTCAGCATCTCTTTTTAGCCGTACCTTATTATTGACCCAGAGCGTACTTCCGTCAATCGTCACCACTCTATGATCAACACTTAGCCCATCCCTATCGAGAGAGGAAAATAGTTTATTTAACCTCTTTTTAAGGTTTTCCCGGTCCTCGGCATAAATATTTTCTGTCCAAATGGTAGTTCCGGAAATAGGGACATTGGTCCTCAAGCCCATTTTTACCATATCATTCCCATAAAAGACCCCTACATTTTCTTTAAAGTCGTATTGGTAAAATAAATCGCTGCAACCTTTCACGAAGAATTCAAATTCATCTGATGAAAGTGACTGGTCTGCCCACAAGCCTACACCTTTATCCGTTACTGCTCGGGAAGGTAAAGTGATGTATATAAAAACCTCTCTTTGTTCATTCGCCCAACCCATCCATTGGAAATTACAAATAACATCTATTCCGTTTGGGTTGTTCTTTTGTCTCATACTGGCTTTGCTTTCTCCATCTTCACCCGGCACCCATTCAGGCAGATTATTCGGATAATCTTTAAAAAAAGGTGCCTCAATAAAACAGTCCCAAACCTTTTGGCCCAAGAAATAATCGCTTGAATAGCCGGTTATTTTTATCAAATTATCATTTACTTCTTTTATAGTTCCCTTTTGGTCTGTTTTGATATAGCCACCTTCCAAACTGTGTATCAAAAAATCACAAAGGGGATTTTCCCTACTGCTTTCGGGTTTTTGAAAGAGCATTTTCATCCAAAAAAAAATTTCATTAATAATTAAATGAATGATTTCCGATTTGTTGGAACGCCTGTTACCGTAAGGAGTCTTCTCACATAAAAACAGCCCTCCTTCAAACTTATCGCCTATCAATAAAGGGGATACAGTTACTCTCCAATCCTTTAAATGATCGTCTATACTTTTTTTTGTGCTGTTTGTTTCAAAAACCTTCAATTGAATAGAAGTATTGATTTCACCAACCGCCTTACCTTCACATTTTTCTTCCCATGGCAGCAGTCGGATACTTTCAATAATTCCATCCACCTCATCTGATTTTTTCCATAACCAAAGAGGTCCTTCCCAATTTCCCGCTACTTTTTCCCCATTGGCTTTCAAAAAAAACACCCCGGAAAAGCCAAGGCCTTCCCCCATAATTTTAACTGTATTACTAATTTTTTGGTTGATCAGGATATCAGACTGACAAATTCGCTGAATATCAAATAAAATGGCAAAATCTTTACTTTTTGAATTCATAAATAATCTATTTCAAATTTAAACACCTTTACTTTTTACCATTAAACTAACTTTCCTCATTTAAGATCGATATGAACACAAAAAAGACACAGCTACTAACTGTGCCCTTTATTTGGTCTTCACCCAGAAAGATGATCAGGTGAAGAGCATCGGTAACAAAATACTCCTGTCACCCACGTAAATTATAAACCTACTCATTTTCATTAAAGTTAAGAGGTAAAATCCATATTGATGATAAAACGCCTCATTATGTAAATAAAAGGTAGTTTTTAGAAAAAAATTCCATTAAAATGTACTATATCTCTTAAAATAAATTATTTAACCTTAATTTATTTTTTTATTAACTAGGCTTTGGTGTTTTCATAGCTAACTTGAGCCAAAGCCTTCTGTATTTCCATCACATCAAAAGGCCTTTTGATCACATAACTAATACCATTTTCATTCAATGATAAATCGTTCCAAGTATCATTGATCGAATCAATTATTATAAAGAACATGTTGCGGTTCTTTTGCTCCCTAATCAAATGTAAAACATCAGAAATTGAACCGGACAGTTCATCCAAATCAATCATCACTAAGTTATACTTCGATTTTTCCAATAATGAAATACAGCCATTCACTGTATTCACTTCATGTACATATAAGCCCTCCTTTTCCAAAAGCCACTTCAGTCTTTTTCGTTGATGTGTCGACTCACCTATCAAAACGGTCTTAAGTCCATAACAAAAATGAAATTTGAAGTTATTCGGATTACCATTGTTTACACTGCACAAACTGACTTTTAAAGGAATGGAAAAATAAATCAAATTTCCTGGATGGGTAAAATTTAGGGAATTCAATGGACTTATAACACCATACTCGCCTCCCAAATGCTCAATATTATTGATAGCGGTACGAAGTCCCAACAAATCAGGTTCCAAAACCCTTTCTCTGTTCAATCTTCTATCGAAAAGTTCCAAGGCGGAGTAGGGAAATTGTGTGCCTGAATCTTCAATTTCAAACCTCACCATTACCCACTCCTTGTCCTGACTTCCATTCTCTTCTGCCACACACCTAAGTTTCACATAGCCAAGTTTGGTATAGATCAATGAATAATGAACAAGAGTCAAAAGAGAATTTATTAACCTTTTCCTATCAGTCAAAACCATGAGGTTTTCAATCCCATGAGTTATAGTGGTTAAACCAACCTGCTTCTTTTTGGAGGAAGGCAAAATCCTTCTCTCAACATTTTCCAAAATACCCTTAACGCTTATTTCTTTGTAATCATTTCCATTTTCCAAATAATCCTCTCTGCTTGAAAAGGCATAATCCTCCAACATTTCCTTAACCAAAAGGACTTCATCCCTTACAGATTTCAAAATTCTTCTTTGACTAGAAGTTAACGAAGTTTGGCCTAGCGTGTCGACAGATGAAATTGATGAAGCTAATGGAGATGTAAGGTCACTTGCAATAAAAATTGTCTCCTCTTTAAAGCTACAACAAGGTTCATTTTTCTTAAGCAACTCCCCTATATTACTCCAATATTTAAGTTTCAATAAACCTGAAGTGAAATAAACCCATGTTCCCAGCCCATATAGGTCAAGTCGTAAAACTACACCAACCCGCTTGAATTTTTGCTTAAAATTAAAATACAATCGTCTCGCTCCATTTACCCCGTGCAATAATATGACTTCGGTTCCAGGGTACTTTATAGAAAGTATTCGGATAATTTCCTTCTGAGTTTTCATACCTTCCATCACTTTTATCCTCTCCCTTTCTACTCCTCCAGCAATTAATACCCTGATTAAATCATCCATATAGAAAGCTATTTGATCATCCTCAATTTCCTTCCACATTTGTGCTAAAACCACAGTAGTTTTAGGACTTTTCCCCCAAGTATCAATTGCTTTCCATAAAATCCGTTTTATATCCAAAAAGTGAGGAGTATTTTTTTTTAACTCCCATCTTCCATAGATCGGCACAAATAATAATTTATTACCCCTGATTTTTTTCAGGTTATTTTCTGTTGGGGCAAGACGACGACCCAAAGGCCATGGAAAGAAAAACAACAATAAAAACCATGAGACAGGTAAAAAGTATAAACCTATTTCACTTGAGTCTAACATCTGATTAATATTTACTAACACAACAAAAATTAATATATTAAACAGTTTAAAATTCAATAATATAATTTATAACTGGTATCAATTACCATATTTTGTAAACTAAATGTTTCAATTGATAGTTCAATGTTCTTTTCAATGAAGCGATCAGAAAATATTACAACCTCGATTTGGTGAATCTTTTAATAATAAAGTATATCCAGGCCGCAGGGCAGATTAAAGGCAAGGAGGATCGGAATAAACAGGCGCGGGCCCGCGCGGGACGGCTTTATGCCGAAGTTCCTTGGCCTGTATGGGACCTGCCGGCCTAACTTTGCGGGGTAATTGAATAAGAAATGAAAAGTAGCCGCTTTTTTATCTTGAACAATTATATTTACATTCCATGAAAAAGTTATATATCGTAGCGGGTTGTAACGGTGCAGGAAAAACAACTGCTTCCTATACCATACTTCCTGAAATACTGGATTGTAAAGAGTATGTCAATGCGGATGAAATCGCCAAAGGACTTTCCCCCTTTCAGCCGGAAAAAGCAAATATCCAAGCTGGAAAATTGATGCTTAGGCGTATTAAGGACTTGATCAGAACCGGCCAAAACTTTGCCTTTGAAACTACCCTTTCTACCAGAAGTTACACCAACCTCATTAAAGAAGCGAAAGAGGTGGGCTTTGAAGTTTATCTTCTTTTCTTTTGGCTTCGGTCATCCGATTTGGCCGTCCAACGGGTCAGGGTCAGGGTTCAGGAAGGAGGACACCATATTCCGGAAAATGTTATCCACAGAAGATATGTAAATGGATTAAAGAATTTTTTCAACTTATATTTGCCTATTGTTGACCAATGGATCCTGATCAACAATTCAGGTGAACCATATGAAATCATTGCCAAAAACTCGGATGGTGAGCTTAACGTTAATGATAAAGGGATATGGAAATCACTAAAACAAAACTATGATGAACAAAGCTGACAATACTACGGAAAAGATTATAAAGGGGCTGGAAGAGACCTATAAAAAAATGGTCGAATTCAAAAAGCAAAAAAACAGCCCGCTTGTGGTATATAAAGATGGGAAAATTGTGGAACTGGATCCTTTTGAAGCAAGTCCCACCACCAAGTATTCCCACGGTCCAAAATAACCTTCAGTCCTTCTGGATGATCAGCCCTTCGATAATGGCATTATCTCCAATTTGCAGAGACTTTTCCTGATCCGCCCCCACTACACCGAAAAGAGAGTTGGGCAGCTTGCCCTTCATGGCTTAAGTGAAACGAAATACATGGCTGGTTTTGGACACATGGCTTTGTGGAACACCCATAGTCATGTTGCATTTCATAACCGTGGAAATTCGCTCTTCATAGTCCATTCCATGTTATTTAACTTACTTAAGAATTTCTGAATACCTGATATCATTTCCTGATATGATGGGGAATCACCATAAATCATCTGCTCCCGCATGGTTTTATAATCCTTCATCCATGCACCTTCTAAATCAGGAATCGGCAATGGTTGGATGGTTTGAGGCTGGTGTAAATTATAATCGATACCCCGCATCCTTGTAAATGTATGCCTATGGTCTACGATGGCTTCATACAGGTCATGATCATGGATTGCCCTATCCGCATGTGGGGACCTGGACAATTGATGGATATCGTACAGATGCCTACTCAATCGTTCAACCCTTATTTTCCCTGTCGGTCGTTGAAACTCCTCATGGAGCAAAAACAACTTTTCCAAAAATGTCCTTTCCGGCAAAACCGACGGGATTGAAACAGGCTCTTTTGCAAAATCCGCCTTTGGATACTGCTCACTGATAAATGAGGCTATTGTTTTATTTTCAAAAGGTTCCCTCAAGGACCGGCAACCGATTTCCACCTGAACTCTTGGCAAAATGTAACCTGGGGATTTGGTGGCATTCGGATAGAAAATTTCAATGATCCGTGGATCCTGATCACTTGAGCTTGACGCTATCAACCTGAATTCAATATCTTCCATGCCCCTCTCCATAAACCGGCCCCGTAGTTCAGGAAAAAACACATCCTCTATGTAGCTACTGGTTGTCTTTCTTAGTTTTGTCCTTTGGTTTTTGCCCAAATCCCCTTTGAAACCTAGAAAATCACGGTCAATAGCCAGGTTGATGTCCTCGGAGAAGCGGTCAATTAATTTCCAGGCTTTACTGAGTGAAGTTCCTCCTTTGAATACAAGATGGGAAGCAACGTCCATTCCGAAAATGATTTCCAGAGTTTGAACTACCCACCAGTCTTTCTCAACGGCAAAAGCAGGAATCCCTCTATCGTTTTCCACGCCTTGGCAGACATCAAGCTTGTCCGCTGCTTTAAGCTCATAAAAAGTCATTATAATTTATTTTAATGCTTGTTCCATTATTTGTCGGATCCAGGCGGGTGCCAGATCCATATCATGTTTTAGATGTTTGGGGTTCTCTTTCTTAAGCAATTCGATAATCCGTTGCTTCTCCCCGGCATGAAGCCGGTCCTTCCCTATTTCCTTGAGTCCCTGAATAACCAAAGCGCTTGTCGGTCCTTTGGCCGCAAGGTTCCTTGGCGCGGACTTCTTTAGTTTGATGCTCCTTTTTCCCACCTTTATTTCCCTAGGGGCTCCATCTGTAAGAAAAACCAACTTCATGGGAACCTGGGCACTCAGCCCCAATGCGTTTAATGCGTACGTTCCCGTTGGGACAATCCTGATTTTATCCCTTTTCGCTATTGCACGGGCTACCTCATCAGCGGTGGGGAAGACTTCCCCAATGAGCGGATTAATTTTGGGACGTACATATATTCCCTGAGCCATGGATCTGACCGCACCGCTTTCTTTCAGCCGTTGTAAAGCTTTACGCACTGCTACGTCAGACCCGTATTTCCTAAAATCCTCCGGAAACAACAAGGTCCCCTCTGCCGGTTATACCAAAGTGGACAAACCTTCTGGTATTTTAAGAATAAAATCTGGTGAAGATGAATTCGATGAGGATTATTTCTTTGATATCGAAAACAGTGAACTCCAAGGTCGATTGGTGTTTGGAAGCTATATCGGTGGAAACCGGGCTATTATCCGATATATGCCTAAGGAGTTGGACAATGATCAAGAGATTTGGGGTGCTTTAAATGATGCAAAAGTACACTTCAAAATGGCCATAGTAGACTTGAAAAGTAAGGAAATCACACCAATTACCAATTTGCCTGACCACGGCGGTGAATGGACAAGACAATTGTTTATTGAAGATGGAGTGGTTTATCATAGCTTTACCACCGAAACCGAGACAAGAATCTATGCCATAGACCTAGCCACCGGTGAAGCAGAAGCTGGAGCTGTGGTAGAAGGCGCCACTGTACCACTTATTTATAAGTTGGATTACTAAGTAGTTATTGAGGCTGTCTCATCAACAGTTTTTTGCATCATTCATAGCACTAAAGAATACGAAGCACTTTAATTACAGTGATTCAAGTTATTTCTTCAGTTCAAATAATAGTTATGAGACAGCCTCTTTTTTAATGGGTGCTTATTTTACCACCCTAGTTTTTAGATAGTTAATACCCTTCTTTTTCAGAGTCAACCAGAATATTCTTTTTAAACAAAATCAAGCTTCCTTCTTGAAGCAATTATTTAAAATCAGTAAAAATGAAACACATTATAACCAAATACTCAATTCTACCCTTTATCCTTAAAAAAAGTAAACTTTCACCATTGACTTTGCTAATTTTTCTGCTTACCTCCTACTCTTATGCCCAAACAGGAAATATCAACGGAAAAGTAACAACAAGTGATGGTGAACCTGCTGAATTCTCCACAGTTAACCTCAACGGTGATCGGTTTACACTTGTAGACCATAACGGTAAATTTTCTTTCCAAGGCTTGTCTGTAGGAGAATACACCATTGAGGTAAGTTTTGTAGGCCTGGAATCCAAGAAGAAAACCGTCCATCTAAAAGATGGGGACAAAATTACCATTAATTTCGAGCTGCCTGCAAGCTCCAACACCTTAAATGAATTTATGGTCGTCGGGGACAAATATTCAGTCACTTCCAGAAAGGAAAGCCCTTATGTGGCCAGGTTGCCGATCAAAAACCTTGAAAACCCTCAGGTATACAGCGTGGTTGACATTGAGCTGATCAACGAGCAAATGGCCCTAACTCTTGAAGAATCCTTCCGAAATGTACCTGGTGCTGCCCCTGCCAAGACTGGAGCGGGTATGCCAGCCTTCTTTTCCCGTGGGTTCCAGACCTCTGACAATTTGAGAAACGGTCTGGCCACTTCCTTGAAGACCGGAATTGATCTGGTAATGGTAGAAAGAGTGGAAACCATCAAAGGCCCCTCCTCTACCCTCTTTGGCTCTTCCATGGTATCCTTTGGGGGTTTGGTCAACTATGTCACCAAAAAGCCATATCAAGCTTTTGGCGGAGAAGTCTCCTATCTTCAGGGCAGCTGGGACCTCAGCAGATTGACTGCTGATATCAATACACCACTGGACAAGGAAAATAACCTGTTGTTCCGTTTTAACACCGCTTTCCAAAAAGAGAACAATTTCCAGGATCAGGGACACGGCACTACCTTGGTAGCTGCACCAAGCCTATCCTATCAGGTAAATGATCGCCTGACACTTAGATTGGATGCCGATGTGCAGCAGTACAAAGGCACGGCCAATACAGCTTGGGCAGTAAACAGTGGAGTCACTTTGAGTTCCTACGATGAGTTACCAATAGCTTATGAGCGTTCTTTGATTGACGATTCATTTGTAGGAAAGCAATCATCCAGCAATGTATTCCTTCAGGCCGAATACAAGCTTTCTGAAAACTGGACTTCCACCACCAATTATGCCTATGCCAATGGAGAATACAATGACCTCCTATATAATAACCAATACTGGATCAGCAACACTGAAGTCAGACGGGCGATGGGTGTCTTCTCACCAGACAAAACAGGGAGAAAACAATTCCAACAAAACTTTACAGGAGATTTCAAAATCGGTTCTGTCCGTAATAGGTTGGTAATAGGTTTGGACTATATCGACCAATTCCGTAACATGAAGTATTCTTATGTTTGGCTGGACACAGTCAATGTCATGGAAGCCACTCCTGATATTAGGCTTCAAAGTTTGGAAAACACTTTAGGTGAAATGGCCACTCCGGCAAGGCTTAGCAAACAACGAAGTTATGGAGCCTATTTTTCCGATGTGCTCAATCTTTCTGACAGATTGATCGCCATGATCAGCCTTAGGGCAGACCGCTTTGCCAATAAAGGAACCTATTATCCACTTACCCAGCAAACTACGGGAAGCTATTATCAAACAGCTTTTTCCCCAAAACTGGGATTGGTTTACCAGCCTATTAAAGAAAAGGTCAGCCTATTTGCCAACTATATGAATGGCTTCAAAAATGTGGGCAATGCTGCGCAGCCCGATGGGACTATCAGTGTTTTCAAACCCCAACAGGCCAATCAACTTGAAGGAGGCATCAAACTGGACCTGCTTGATAATAAACTAAATGCGACCGTTAGTTATTATGACATTCAGGTCTCCAATTCTACCCGGGCAGAAACACGCGAAGATGGCATGACCTATACTGTTCAGGATGGTACACAGCAAAGCCGCGGCATTGAAGTAGAGGTTATTGGCAATCCCTTTCCTGGTTTCAACTTTGTCACAGGTTACGGTTACAATGACAATGAATACATCAAAGCTGCTGAAAATTTAATTGGGAAAAGAGCCTTGGGAACCCCTGAGCACGTGGCCAATGCATGGTTAAGCTATTCCCTTATCAACGGTAACCTGAAAGGATTGGGCTTTGGAGCTGGAGCCATTTATGTATCCGATGTATTCTATAACGACACCAATACATTTACCCTACCATCCTATACTGTACTGGATGCTACAGTTTTCTATAACCAACCCAAATACCGCATAAGCTTTAAAGCCAACAACCTGACCGATGAACATTATTGGATCAGTGATGGGTATTATGTAAGACCCCAGAAACCAGCACATTTTCTGACCAGCTTTACCTTCAAGTTTTAATTAATTACCACTAACCTCCATCCCCGGGACACTTGATTCCGGGGACTTTATATGATTGACTTTAATACCAGATCTCCTTTAACACCGACATTAAAAGTCACTTTGGGAGCAGTCATGTTATTGGCCATCCTTGATCATACCAGGATTTTTTTTCATTACTGGAATACATCTCCAACTGACATGGAAACCACTACATTGCCTCTTTTCTTTACCCGGACTGTCTCACACTTCTTTGCCCCTTCGGTGTTTTTTCTCAGCGGGGTACAATGTCATTTTTATGGTAAAAACGTCCACAAAAGAAAAATGTCGGTAACCCTTGCCAAAAAAGGAGTTGCCTTGATCCTGCTGGAATTTGCTATAAATAATTTTCTATACACTTTTGATCTTTATTATAGAACCATGGGGATATTTATTTTAGCCATCCTGGGAATTTCTCTGCTTTTGCTGGCTTTATTGATCTACCTTCCTCCCAGAATTTTATTTCCCCTTTCCCTTATGGGTATTTTGGGGCACCACTTCCTTGATGGCATCAATTATGGAGGACAATCTTCCTTACAAATCTTAGGGGCTTTACTTCACCATCAAAAATTCATTGAAACCAAGAGATGCCTGTTCATTATCAATTATACGATCCTTCCATGGGCCCCACTTTTATGGGCTGGGTATGCATTGGGCTGGTGGTTCGAGCAGGATTTCCCCGCTGTAATAAGAAAAAGACAGCTTAAAGCCTTGGGACTATTTTTGATCCTAGTATTTGTATTGTTGAGGAGCACAGGTTGGTATGGAGAGACTTCTGATTGGAATATGGGTACCAATACTTTTTCTGTTAGCTTAATATCGTTCTTTGACCTTAACAAATACCCCGCTTCCCTATGCCTTATAACATTTACCATGGGAGGCCTATTCCTGTTAATTGCTTTTTTGGAAGTCAGAACCTCCAACATCACTGATCTACTGATGGAATATGGCAATCACAGTTTGTTCATCTATCTTTTCAGTACTTTCACCTTACATTTGGCAGCTATGCTGACCCTACCATTAGAAGGATTTTCCATATGGGCGATGGTGATCACACCGGCATCTTACCTTACAGATAGCCCATTGGAAAACCATGGATTTCCTTTAATTGCCGTTTATGGCATTTGGCTTTTCTTTGTAGCGGTATTTTTAAAAGCTATTGGTTATTACAGCCAATTAATGAAAAACAAGGCAAAACTGATCAGTCTCAATTAAGAAATTGAGACCAATTGATAGTATAACAATGAATGGATCTCGTGAAATACTTTCTTATGAATTAGATTTAGCTTAGAGTTTGAAACTATGAAATCACTCGAACAAACTGGTACAAATTCAACGGTACATCTATTTTAAATTAGTCCTAAATCAACCTAAAACTACGGGAGTGTTAGCTAAACTCTGTCCTTTCCCTTCCCTGGGGCTAGCCCCAGGGAAGGGAAATTTCCACTAAATAATTAGGTTTCCGTATTGATATCCAAACTGATCCTCCCCTAAACGGTTCAAATTTGCTCTTATCAGCTCCACAACACAGTACCTTTTTAGCTGGATGGCTAAGATTGAAAATGATCCCATGTTTAAAATATATCTTTAAACAAAAAAAATGACACTGGGAACAGATTTCACATGAAATAAAATTGGTCCAGTTACATCAAAAAATTTAATTGATTCAGTAACTTTTAAATGAACCAAAGTGTTCAATCAAACTCCATCAATTTCCCCATCATCTCCTTATCACTTTCATCATCCAAAATGCTTTTTATATAAGCCCTAGTAGTTTTGATATCTGCATGCCCCAAAGATTCTCCAACATATTCAATTGAAGCATTATTCCGTATGGCCATAGTGGCAAAGCTATGTCTGGCAGTATAAGTACTTACATTTTCAGAAATACCGATTTTTTTTGCATATCTTTTCATGTGCTGATTAACCAATCTAGTAAAATTCTGCTTTGCTTTTAGCTTTTCTATTTCGGTCATCTCTTCATGAATAATTTGAAAGACATAATCCTCACTTCTCCTCCTTTTACCACCATAAAATTTGATTACCTTTTTCGAATGCTCCATCAATGGAACCCGAATAACCACTTGCTCCTCTACAGTATCTTTCGTCTTTTCCCTCACAAATTCAATGTGTTCCTCTTTTACATTCTTCCATTTCAGATATAATATATCCTTCATGTTCATCCCCTTGCACAGGTAAGAGAAGAACCAAAAATCCTTGGCCTTTCGTTGATACTCGTTTTCTACATCACCTTCAAACAATACCTTCAGTTGATGTTTATCCAATGCTTTCTTCTTATTACTTCCTTTGGGGATAACATATTTTCCTTTACCAAAAGGGTAATTATCTGTTTTCACCAAATTAAAAATGTGTCTTAAAGGTCTCAGGTAGATGCCCACGGAGGTTCTTGTATTTCCTTTTTCAATCATCCAGCTCTCAAAATCCTTCAGCCATTTAGGGGTAACATCACCAAAATAAAGAACACTTGGGTTCCTCTTCTTTTTATCTTTCATGAATCTTTGAAGAGCTCCTAAACTTGTCTGATAGGCAATTTTACTTCCCACCCTACCTTCTTTGTCCAAAACATCTATCTTTTTCTGAAATTGATGAAAAATGTCCTTACTGTCTCCTTCTGGTCTGAATATTTCCTTTTCAAAAGCTTCAAATGTAAAGGTATCCAATTTATTGGCTACCTCGATGAAATTATAAAGCACCTGCTCCAATTTAACCTTTAGCTCTTTTGCTTCTTTTCTGGGCCTAGCACTTTCAAAAACCTTTTCATACATCTCCGTTGTCATATCCATTCCTATGGGGTAGTATTTCCTCCGCTTGGGCCTTGGTGTATAGACTTTAATCTTCAAGGGATAATATCCGTCTTCCTTGGGTCTTCTCAAATCTAGGTAAAGTGTCATTTCAAACTCACTTCCTGATCGTACAAACTTCGTTGATGCCATTTTTTACTAGTTTGGATTTGCACACGATTTGCACACAAATCGATCTAAAAACTTATAAATAAAGTTATAGTAGAAAAATGTAAAATCCTACAAACAACTTAAAACCAACTCTTTATGTATAATCTTAAAAATATAATACTAACCCAAAATATAACTGTTAATCAGAGGGTCCTTGGTTCGATCCCAATAGAAGGGGCTGAAAATCAACCACTTACAATGAAAAATTGTAAGTGGTTTTTTTATTTGCATACGATTTGAACACAAAAAGGGGCCGTAAAATATTTTTAAATTTTGTTGAATCCTCTGTCCCGAAAAAGTCGATTCTCATGAATTCTCACTCCTCTTATTTTGGGATTGCTCAATTTTGAAGTAATCCAGTCCAGGATTTCATCTTTGATAAAGTAAAGTTTTCCGGCTTTCTTATAATGGGGAATAATCCCCTTGGAAACATAACTGTAAATGGTCTGCCTTTTTAATTCGAATAAATCACAGATCTTGTTTAATGTAAGTACCTGACCACTGGGCTGCTCGCTCAGCGCTATCTCCTGTATAGCTTCTAAAATCAATTTGTTTTGTGCTAATAGTTGGGCAATAGCAGTTGGGAGGTCTTCAAATTTTAAGTCCATAGATAAAATTGGTTTGAATATGAGCAAAACAAATGGTACGATTACTAATCGAGATAATTTCACCAGCTAGACCATAGTAGGGTGAAATAATTCTTTTATTAATTTAAAAATGAGGGATCAGATATTATCACACTGATATCAGAAGTGAGGGATATTCATTTCCTTTATTAAAAAATTCTTGATTCGCGAATCAAGAATTAGTTCATGCTTTGAGAAATGCATATAATCCTGTCAGGCATGGAGAACACCCTGTCATATTGTTATAGGCATAAGCTTTCCTCTATTTCTTTCCTTGGTCATTTTACATTACAGTCCCTTATCATGTACCGAAATGGCACATGGATGATCATTGATAAAAATATAAGAAGGAGTCTCGATAAAAAAACACACCCTATCAGGAATACACTGCCCACCTAAACCCTCTCCAAAAAGTACCACGTTTTCTAAGAATTTAGCCAAAAGTAAACGTATCCTATACTAGGAGTATACTAGGCATGGGAGCATCCATAGGGGGAGGAACGTAAAGAAAACAGTCTGTGACTGCTTTTAGCGAGTGGCTAGCCTGCAGGGCAGCCCCTCTCGTTTTAAGAAGTGATTCTCCTTCCAAAACCACCAAATAAAACTGGACCTTTCCTGATAGTTCTCATGACGTCTCTTGGTACTCCCCCAATATCTCCACTTTAAATCTACTTTCTACTTACTTAATTCCTGCATATAAAACATTTTATATTTGCATTAAATTAACAAAACGCAAATACAATTATTTATATTTGCAATAACGATAAAATACGCAAATAAAACACAACTTAATTGCAAGTTCTATATGGAAGTAAGAGATATCAATAGTTTTCAATCTGGTAACTGGATCAAGCGAATGGAATATAGAAGCTTCAGCCCTGAACTGATCAATCATCAGTGGATATCAACAGACCCTCAATTATCCTCCCTATTAAGTCAAGCCGACCGTAGTCTTGGCAAGCTGGATGCTTTTTCTGATTTAATACCAGATATTGACTTTTTCATCATGATGCATATCACTAAGGAAGCTACTGTATCCAGTAAAATAGAAGGAACTCAGACCTCTTTTCAGGAAGCACTTATCAAAGAGCAAGATTTGGATCCGGAAAAAAGGGATGATTGGAAAGAAGTACACTGCTATATTGAGGCTATGAACCAAGCCATTCAGGAAATGGAAAGATTGCCGATTTCTACCCGATTAATCAAACAAACACATGCCACCCTTCTTCAAGGTGTTCGTGGAAAAGAAAAGTTACCTGGAGAATTCAGAACTAGTCAAAACTGGATAGGGCCAAGTCTCAAACATGCCATCTTTGTTCCACCGACTCATCAGGAAATACCAGAATTAATGAGCGATCTGGAAGAGTTTATTCATGCTGACAATGCAGACATCCCCACATTTGTACCGCACCTTATTAAAATCGCGCTGATCCACTACCAGTTTGAAACCATCCATCCATTTCTGGACGGAAACGGTCGAATTGGAAGGCTATTGATCACCTTGTATCTATTGGATAAAGGCCTATTAAGAAAACCGACACTCTACCTGTCCGATTTCTTTGAAAGAAACAGAAGGGACTATTATGACAACCTGATGCGGGTCAGAGAAAAAAGTGACCTAAAAACCTGGATCGAATATTTCCTTGTAGGTGTTATCGAAACGACAGAATCCAGTATTCAAACTTTTCAAAATATCGTTAAGTTACGTGATCGGGTCGAACTTACACAGTTGATTCAGTTAGGTAAGCGGCAACAGGATGCGAAAATACTAATGAGTGAGCTTTATAAAAACCCGATCATTGATGGAGCCAAAGTCGCTGAAATATTAAGTGTTCACGCATCTACTGCAAATCGCCTAATTAAGGACCTAATGGAAATGGGGATTTTGGAAGAACTTACTGGATACAAACGTAACCGCATCTATGCCTTTGGGGAATACATCAGGTTATTTAACACATAACCTTCTCTTTTACGTCCCAACCACAAATACAAAACCCCATATTTGCAAAAATCACTTAAACTACAAATATAGATTTCCATATTTGCATTTCTGCAAATATACCGATTAAACATTCGTCAATTTCTTTACAAAAAACAGTCAGAAACATAATATCTCCTCGATGTTCCCTCTATGTCTCCTTTTTACTACTACTTAGTATTAGTAGTCACACATGCTAAAACCAAACCATATAGAGGAATCATCAAAATCTCACTTTTCAAGATTTCACCACCAGATTAGCAAATTAACCTGGGTTATTAACCCAAATTTAACCGAAAAATTAACCATATCTACGCTATTTTCGATCTTGTTAAAGTTGCTGAATCGATTATGCTTTTCTTCAGCCAACTAAAACTGGTTAATTAAATTATAACCCATAAAAACCTATCAAATGATAAAAAAACTACGAGCGATCGTTTACATCGCATTGCTGGGTACAGCTCTAGTATCCGCAACCTCCTCCTGTATCAATGAAGATGAACCCATGGCAAATCCCCGGGGAACCATCACCGGTACGGTCACTGATGGAGAAGGCCAGCCCATTGCTGATGTAAATGTCTCCCTATCCGGAGTAGGGGAAGAAGAAGTTGCTGTCACTACAGGAAGTGATGGCAAGTATATTTTTGAGGATGTCTCTTTAAAGACACATGCTGTAAAGTTTTCCAAGACGGGCTGGCTCGCAGTCAGCCTAACCGTAAATCCTGAAAAATACAATAGTGAAAATGTAGCTACGGCAGACATTTCATTGATCTTTGCTTCCGCAAAGATTACTGGAACTATCAAAGATGGAAGAAACGGTAATGCACCTCTAGAAGGAGTTAATGTCAGTGTTGGGGTAGCTGGTACCACCACTACTAATAGTGACGGTATTTTCACCTTGGAAAACCTGATTGTGGACGAATACACTGTCACCTTCAGCAAAGCCAATTATGAACCCATTACCAAAACTGTAACAGAAGCTGACTTTGTGGACGGAATTGTCACCATGGACATCACCATGGGCAGCAGTGAAATTCTTCGTGGCCTGACCTATGCTGACCTTTTGACCGCAGAAAAATGGTATTATAACGAATACCGTGGTGGACGAAATGCAGATGCTTATCCTCATTGGGACTGGGCATGTAACTATATGTCTGCACTGGATTTCCGTGGTGCTTGGCAAGAGCAAAATGAAGGATCAACCCTTCAGATCAGAAACAATGATACCGACAGAAACAATCCTGCTGATCTCAATGTTTTTGACTCTTATGTCTACGGAAGTAAAATGATCACCGAAGACAATAAGATTTTATCCTTAAGAGTCAGTACACACAATGCAGATGAAGCTAACCCTGCTTATTTTGGTGTCCAGGTAGTAGACCTCTCGGAAGCTCAGCCTACTGCCGTAAAAATTGGCGAAAACAGGACTTATGCCTCCGGAAATTATGGAGATGTAACGTTCGACCTAAGTGACTATGTAGGCAAAGAAGTAATCATTGCCGTAGGGATCTATAGACAATCCACTGGTGACTATTGGAAACAATTGGTTCTTCGAGCTATTCGATTCGCAGATCGCAAAGTAGAGAATTGGGATTGGCTGCCAGGCACCGAAGTAATCGAAGGCTGGAAACTGACCCAAGAAACCGTTCGTTCCACCATGCCACACACCAAAACCTCCTTTACAGGAATAAGCCCTATAAGCGGAAACCGTGACAACTATGTGGATGCTTATCGTGCCTGGAGAGATGCGGACCATATTGCAGCAAACTGGTTCTTTGCTCCACTTAAAAAAGATCCTGAAGTATTTCCATCCGAAGGTTATTTGATCAAAACCCGTAACACTCCTGATGTGAACACTCAGGTCCCTGAAGCCTATCTTTACTCAAAATTCGCCATCAATGCGGGCAGTAATCAATTGACACTAAGCACCCGTAATTTTGGAGACAATTTCACCTATTTCAAACTTACCGCGATAGAAGACAATGGCACCGTAACGCACTTGGCTCCCCAATCCAATACTGCAGACGAAGCCAGTGCAGCTGCCGACGGCTGTTGGAAATTCAAACACGGTGATGGAGGTGCCGGCAATCCTGAAGGTTATGCCTCTTTTGTATATGACCTATCTCAGTTTAATGGCAAAAACGTCACACTGGCCTTGGGGGTATACAATGTTGAAGCCAATTCAGGCGAAAACAAGTTGGTAATCCACGGCATTGATCTGAAATAATACAATAAACTTAACATGATACAAATTAGAATGATGATCACAATTTGGAGCCTCTTCCTGCTGCTTACAACAGCATGTACTGAAAACTCACCTGACACCGACCCTAAAAACCCGCCAGTCGAGATAAGTCTTTCGGAACAGAACCTCCTCAGAGCAATGGAACTGACCGATAGTGCTGTTTCTGCCCATTTTACAGGGGCAGGAATGGCCATGGCCAGGTATTATAACCCCTACACTGAAGTCCGATCCAATGAGACTGGCAGTGTATGGATGTATACTGCGGCCATAGAAGCTGTCAACGCAGTCCTACATGGCCTACAAGCCCAAAAGGAACATGGTAATGCAAAGCTTTACGATGAAAACTTTGATAAGTATACTGAACTTCTTGCCCAGCTGTATGACAATTTGGATTATTACCAAGGCACTTTTGAACTGGTGTCCTATACCCAAACCAAAGAATGGTCGGTATATGGGGTAAATCGAGGCAATGCCAAGGGAACAGCCAAAGTAGAAGGCATCGAAAATGTGTATGACGACCAAATGTGGCTCGTACGTGAATTGCTTGAATCCTACAAAATCACAGGAGAAACAGCCTATTTGGAAAAAGCCGAATACCTGACTGCTTATGTTTTGGATGGATGGGACACCACTAGAAACCCAGATGGCACAGAACGTGGCGGTATAACTTGGGGACCTGGTTATGTCACCAAACATGCCTGTAGTAATGGACCGATGGTGAGCCCATTGGTTTGGCTGCATGAAATCTATAAGGATAAGTCAGATGAAATCACTTACCGTTATATCGATGCAGAAGACAAACAGACCAGAAAGACCATGCAAATGAGCAAAAGCGAATACTATGCTGATTTTGCCAAAAAAGTTTATGACTGGCAAAAGGATCAATTGTTACGTTCTGACGGCGTTTATGACGATATGAGAGGAGGCTGCTCCCCTGGAAATCCACAAACCGAAACCATCGACGGAACAGTGTACCGCAAGGGCATCAGCTGTCAGGACCGAGTAGGACCCGCTATTTCCTATAACTCTGGAACCATGCTATCAGGAGCCGCCGACTTGTACAGGGCTACCAATGAAAACACATACCTACAGGATGCCAAGGACCTTTCAGATGACAGCTTTGAGTATTTCGCCAAACTCAACCAAACGCATGATGGCTATTACTCATATGACATCAGTGGTTTCAACAACTGGTTCAACGGGGTATTGATGCGTGGATATGTGGATGTACATCCAGCTTATGGATCTGCAGCTGATTATATAAACACATTCCAGAAAAACCTGGACTATGGATATGAGAATTTCCTTTACGAAGGATTCCTCCCCACTAACCTCTTGGTAGGCTGGAGCCTCACGGACAATAACAACAGAACCGAAGGCATGTTCAATTTCGCATTTGCAGCAGAATATGCAGTCTTATCTCGATATGAGCTGACCAAATGATATGTTTTTAGCATTCCCTGATGTATGGGAATGCTAATTTTTAAAGGCAGGAAATGCCTTACAAGACAATAATAAAAACAAAATAGCCAAAAAATATGCAAAAGATATATAAGCAGTTTTCCAGAGGACTGGTAAAATATTCCCTGTTCGGAATAATTTTACCGTGCTTTGCTATTGCTCCTGCGCATGCTTCATCATTATCCCCCAACTTTTCTTTAGTAGAAAGGCATGCAGCACAGCAAGATGACAAAACCGTTACAGGTACCGTATTATCAGAAGATGGCACCCCAATGCCCGGAGTAAATGTTTTGCTAAAAGGAACCCTAACAGGTACTACCACTGATATTGACGGAAAATATAAATTGACCGTTCCGGATGACAATACCATCCTGACATTTTCCTTTATCGGGTATAAGACCCAAAACATAGAAGTAGGATCACAATCGGTGATCGAAGTTGCCATGGTCCCTGACACCCAACAGCTTGGGGAAGTAGTGGTCGTAGGTTACGGTATGCAGGAAAAAGTAACCATGACAGGTTCTGTAGCCAATATCAAAGGAGATGAAATGCTCAGAACCAAGAATGAAAACCCACAGAACATGCTTACTGGTAGAGTTGCAGGGGTTCGTGTTTGGCAAAAAAGTGCAGAGCCAGGCACATTCAATGCAGCATTTGATATCCGCGGTTTGGGTTCTCCTTTGATCGTAATAGATGGGATACAGCGAACCATGGCTGATTTTCAGCGCTTAAATCCAACGGATATCGAAGAATTGTCCGTCCTAAAGGATGCTTCCGCAGCCATCTACGGTGCGCGTGCCGCCAATGGCGTCGTATTGATCACGACCAAAAGAGGGACTGAAGATGGCAAGGCCGTCGTTACGTATAACGGCTCCTATACCCTACAAAGCCCCTCTGGTTTTCCTCAATTGGCAGACCCCTATGAAACCATGACGCTCTATAACGAAAGAGCCATGAACAATATCAACGGAGGGAGCCTGATTTACCAGGAAGATGATTTTGAAGCTTTCCGAACGGGCCGTAGACGTACCACAGATTGGAATTCATTACTGATCAGTGATTACGCTCCACAAAGCCAGCATGATATCAGTATTACTGGGGGAACAGAAAAAACCCAATATTATATCGCTGGAGGATACATGTATCAGGAAGGGATGTTCAAATCTGGAGATATGAACTACAGCAAAATCAACCTGAGATCCAACATCACTACTGAAATAACCAAAGGCTTGAAGTTTAACCTCAACCTAAGTGGGGTAGCAGACCAGAGAAATTCTCCTTATTCCAGCGCCGTAGAAATCATCCGAAATTACTGGAGACAAGGGGTACTGTTCCCTGCTTATGCCGATCCTGAAAACACCATGCTCAACTATGAAGGCTTGGACCTGGAGCAAAACACGATAGCCATGATGAGCGCTGATGTCTCTGGACACAGAAAATACAAACAAAAATATTTTCAGTCTTCAGCATCATTGGACTATGACCTGGGAACAGTCTCTGAGGCATTAGAAGGATTATCCGTAAAGGGCTTGGTCAGCTACGACTTTAGAGGGGATGATAATGACATTTACAGAAGAGAATACTATCAGTACATGTATGACCCTGTAACGGATGCCTATCTATCTAAACTGTACAATAACAGCTCGCCTAACCAAATCAGACGGGAACTCTTCAACAAACAACAGTTTTTGGGACAGTTTCTGATCAATTATAAACGTACCTTTGGCGACAATCATGATGTTTCCGGGCTTTTGGGCTTTGAAACCCAAAACCGCAAAGGAGATAATTTCTATGCCCAGCGAAACCTGGCCTTTGCCATGGAATACCTAGTGGGCGGCATGAATGAGGATCAACAAGGTGGCATGCAAGGTGGCTCAGGAGACCTTTATGAAATTGCTAACTCCGCCATGTTTGGAAGGGTAAATTATGCTTACGGTGAGCGATACATTGCAGAAGTACAGTTCCGTTACGATGGATCCTCCAAATTTGTCAAAACAAACCGCTGGGGCTGGTTCCCTTCAGGATCCATCGGCTGGCGACTATCTGAAGAACCTTTTTTCCAATCAGTTTCAGCACTCAATTTTGTGGACCAACTTAAATTCAGGGCCAGTTATGGTATGACTGCGGATGATGGCTCCCTGGCTTACGATTGGTACCCTGGCTATATTTATCCTGCTACCAGTGGCAATGCCCAGAATGGTTATTACAATCAGTATGCTCCAGGATATATGCTCAACGGCCAATTTGTTTATGGCGCTTCAGTGGTCGTTCCTAATGAAAACCTTTCTTGGTGGACTGCAAAAACATTCAATGTAGGGATTGACTTCGAAGCTTGGATGGGTAAGTTTGGCTTCTCCTTGGATTATTTTGACCGACGCAGAGAAGGATTGTTCTCCACCCGGTCTGGAGATGTACCTACCGTAGTGGGAACAGGTGCTCCTAGAGAAAACACCAACAGTGACCGACAGTTCGGAATTGATCTTGAACTCTCCCACCGTAACAAAATCGGCGAGGTGTCTTATGGCGTGAAAGGTATTGCCACCATCACCCGAAGAAAACACCTTATTGCCGCAGAGAAAGGCCCTTATGGTAATTCATATGACCGTTGGAGAAATGACAACCTGACTGATAGATACCAAGGCGTACAATTTGGCTATGTGGCAGCTGGAAGATATACCGATTGGGAAGATATCTGGTCTTATGACATCTATAAAGACAGAGGCATATTACCGGGGGATTATAAATATGAAGACTGGAATGGTGACGGTGAGATCAATGGACTTGACCAGCATCCATTTGCCTATGACCAAACACCATGGTTGAACTTCAGCATGGCTCTCGATGCCGAATACAGAAATTTTGATGCAAGCATCTTGCTCCAAGGTTCCGCATTAGGCTCCATGCAATACCAAGAGCCGCTATACTCTATCTGGGGTAGCAATGGTGGTGGTGCCCTGGAACAATACCTTGACCGTTGGCACCCTGTGGACCCTGTGGCAGATCCCTATGATCCTGAGACAGAATGGATCAGTGGCTATTACGGTTATACTGGCCATTACCCATTCGGCAACTCTGATTTCAACCGAGTTAGTACGGATTATCTGCGTCTGAAAAGTATTGAAGTAGGTTATAGTCTGAAACCAAGAAATAGCCCTTCTACCAACATCAGGTTCTTTGCCAACGCCTATAACCTCTTGACTTTTACAGGAGTGAAATTTGTGGACCCAGAACATCCTGGTGATGAACTGGGAAGAATGTATCCGTTGACAAAAACTTACACCCTAGGGGTTACTGCGTCATTTTAATGGAAGCTAGAGAGACCTTGGTAAATTAAATTGAATGAAACTATGAAAACGAGAATCATATTATTGATATTCAGCTTAGTGTACATTTCCAGTTGTACAAACCTGGATGTGCCTCCACCCAATGTAATCGGTGACGAGACACTCATGACCAGTGAATCAGGCATGGACGTCTATATTGCTGGCATGTACAGCAAGATGCCCTTTGAGGACTTTAAATATATGGCCCAGTGGGGTGTGGAATACAATTCTTGGCTTGGTTCCCTAGGAATCGAGGGCACCGGAGAAGCAGTGAACAGGGATGGAATCACCTCAGCATTTACAGGAGAAAGAACCCCTTATTGGGGAATGGCCTTTCGCTTATTGAGAGAAGCTAATTACCTCTTGGAAAACCTGCCTGAACATGCAGATGCATTCCCTGAAGTGACTTATAACCATTATTTGGGAGAAGCTTATTTCGTTCGTGCCTTTGTATTTTCTGCCATGGCAAAGCGTTTTGGCGGAATACCATTGGTAACCAGCGTACTAAGTTATCCATCTGAAGATAGTACCTTGGAGATCCCCCGTTCCACTGAAGAGGAAACTTGGGATCAGGTATTGGCTGACTATGATCGTGCCATTGAGTTACTCCAACCTACCAGCCCTAAGCCAGGGTACTCCAATAAGTACGTAGCACTTTCTTTCAAATCCCAAGACATGCTATATGCAGGTAGCGTTGCAAAATACAACGAAACGGTTCCAGGAAGACTTACAGGAACTGGGCTGAAGACAGGTGTGAGAGTGATCGGCTTTGCCGAAGAATCTGCGCAGGCTGCCTCTAAAAAGTATTTCAGAGAAGCCTACACTGCTGCCAATGAAGTAATAGAAAGTGGACAATATGCCCTATACACGAAAAAATGGGCAGCAGATAACCCCGAAGCCCAGTATCAGAATATGGTGGACATGTTCAGTGACCCTACCAGTCCTGAAAATATTTATGTAAAGGAATATGACTTCCCGGTATCTACTCATGGATATGATGCCTACAGTGCCCCATTTATTTTCAAGGCACCATTGGCTTCTGGCACCTGCCCAACCTTGGATTTCATGGAGCTATTTGAAGGTTTTGATAGGTACCCTAACGGAACTATCAAAGTAACAACAGGCTCCAACAATACTGAGGGCGATTACCTGATGTATGATACGCCAATGGACTTCTTCAAAGATGCCGAACCGCGTCTTCGTGCTTATATAATATTCCCTGGGGATATTTTTAAAGGCCAGGAAATCGAAGTTCGTGCCGGAGTATATACCGGTGCCGAACCTATTCAGCCTTTGTTCAGCGATTATTCATACGCAACTGCAGAAACCCGCTACCAACAATTGCCAATCTACACCCAATCTCCTAAAGAACTGTTTCTTAGTGCCAGAGAAGGTGGAAGCCAAGAATTAGTCGCTTTCCAAGGTGGACAGATCACTGCAGCCGGTGCCAATGGCCCATTCTATAATAATGCAGAAAGCACCCTTACCGGACTTTACACCCGTAAATGGTTAAATCCAGACCCATCTTTTGAGGCAGGTGAAGGCAAGTCTGACCAGCATTTTGTTTTGATGAGATATGCCGATGTACTGCTCAATGCAGCAGAGGCTGCCATTGAATTATCACTTGCAGGAGAATCTTCTCCTGACGGATCTGACATGCTTCAGGTGGCCACTTCAGGTATCAATGATATCCGCGAACGTGCCGGAGCAACTTTACTTTCAGGAATGCTGACCGGAGATATCTCTAGCCGTAATATTGTCCGCAAAGAGCGTAGAAAAGAGCTGGCACTTGAACACAAGTCCAAGTGGGACCTGCGTAGATGGAGAGTGCAGCACTATGAAGCAAGAGATGGATTCTGGGGTGAAACAAGAGAAAAAGAAGACTTTAGCATGAACTCACGTTATCGTTTCAGAGGACTGTATCCTTTCTTGTCCACAGAAAGTGGCCAGTATTTCTTCGACGCCCGTTTTCAGTGGGTAAGCTTGAAAACTTTCGAATACAATATCATTGATTACTATTTTGCCATTCCTGGCGGGGAAGTATCCAAAAGCCCAGTAATCGATCAACAACCCAATCGATAAGGCAAGATCAATAACCTAGAAATTATGAAAATGAAGAATATAACATACCTCGTTTTATCTACATTGATAGCGCTCAGTTCTTGTAACTTATTTGAACTGGACAATTACGACCTGCCTGCGGAAACGCTCAAGGGAACGGTCGTGGACAAGGAGACCGGTGAACCCATACTTACCGACCAAGGAAGTGAAGGCATACGAGTGCGCTTGACAGAGTTGAGCTGGGGCGACAATGTCTCTCCAAACCCTGACTTCTTTTGTATGCCTGATGGTACCTTCCAAAATACAAAGCTCTTTGCAGGAACTTATAATGTTCGCATCGACGGGCCTTTCATTCCCCTAATCCGCGAAGATGACCGTGGAGTACCTCTTGCAGACGAAACTCAGACAGTGGACATCAAAGGAGTGAGCGAAGTCACTTTTGAAGTACAGCCTTTTCTAAAGGTCGAATGGGTAAAAGACCCAGAAGTAATCAACGGAAAGGTAAGGGCCCAAATCCGCGTAACCCGCGGCGTTTCCAAAGAAGAATTCCGTTCTAAAATAGAGCCTATGGGTGGTTATAGTGACAGCTTCCAGAATATTACGGATATACAACTGTTCGTTAGCTATTCTTCCACTGTGGGCTACCGCGCTAGGGATGAGCGCTGGTCCAGTCAGTTGGAGTTCTCAGGATCTTCCTTTAACGACATGCTGGGCGAGACCATCACCATTGAATCCAATGGAACCATCCCTGAGGGCAGAATGGTTTTTGTACGCGCTGCTGCCAGGATTAATTTTGACACACCGAGAGGTAGTGGTACCAGACGCTGGAACTATAATGAACCACGTCAAGTACTGGTTTATTAATTGGACAAATACGAAAAGCCATCTCCTCACGAGGTGGCTTTTTATTTGAATTTCAGATGGAAAACATCACTATATACCATTTTTAATGAATTTTTAAACATATGCGAAAAACTGCTTTATTATACCTTATCCCAATTCTCCTTACCCAGGCCTGCTCCCAACCTGGCCAACAAGAAGACCACACAGAAAGCCCCAAAAGTGAAAAAACGGCTTTTCAAACTTCCAACCCTTGGAAACCCGTCACGGATGTAAGGGCAGATGTAGCCATTGTCTATAGTGTAAAAGACCACCATGGAAAAGCCAATATGACTTTCGAAGAGCGGGTCCAAACGTGGAGAGAAAAAGGCTATACCACCCACTTTATGAGCGGAATCGCCTGGGGAGAATACCAGGACTATTTCACAGGTGAATGGGATGGAGAATGGCACTTGGACGAAGGACAAGTCACCCAGAAAGGTGATACCCTTTGGCATGGACATATGGTCCCTTATATAGTGCCTTCCATGAATTTCATCCAATACATGAAAGAAAAAGTAATCAAGCGGGTCATTGATGCGGGGATTGATGCCATTTACTTGGAAGAACCGGAATTCTGGGCCAAATCAGGCTACAGCGAGGCCTTCAAAAGAGAGTGGAAAGAATATTATGGTTTTGACTGGAGGCCCCAACATGAATCTGCCGAAAACACCTATTTATCCAATAAGCTAAAATACCACCTCTATTACCGGGCAGTAGAAGAGTGCTTTTCCTATGCCAAAGAGTATGGCAAAACCAAAGGGATGGATGTACGCTGCTATGTTCCTACACATTCACTCGTAAATTACTCCCAATGGATGATCGTCAGTCCTGAGGCTAGCCTGGCCTCTCTGCCAAGTGTGGATGGTTATATTGCCCAAGTGTGGACAGGCACTTCACGCGAGCCGAATTATTATAATGGTCAGGCCAAGGAGCGGGTGTTTGAAACTGCCTTTCTGGAATATGGTTCGATGGAATCTATGACGGCCCCCACTGGAAGGAAAATGTATTTCCTTACTGACCCGATAGAAGATTGGCCAAGGGACTGGGCTGATTATAAGAAAAACTATCAGGCCACTTTTGCCGCACAGCTGCTTTATCCAATGGTAGCCAACTATGAAGTGATGCCTTGGCCTGACCGTATCTATGAAGGTCTTTACAGAACCAGTGCTGATAGTGAAGAAAAAGCAAAAATCCCTCGCTTTTACTCTACCCAAATGCAGGTCATGATCAATACCCTCAATGACATGCCTATCTCCGACAATAAGGTAAGTGGCTCGCAGGGAATAGCTGTACTGATGTCCAATTCCCTAATGTTCCAGCGTTTCCCTACCCACCAAGGCTATGATGATCCGCAATTATCCAATTTTTATGGTCAAGCCTTGCCCCTGCTTAAGCGCGGTGTACCAGTCAAAACCGTCCATATTGAGAATGTGTCATTCCCCCGTACCTGGGATAACCTGAACATCTTGGTCATGTCCTACTCCAATATGAAACCCATGCAAGAAAAAGCACATGGACATATTGCTGACTGGGTCAAGAACGGTGGTACCTTGGTCTACTGTGGCAGAGATGAAGATGTCTTCCAAAGCGTTCAAGAATGGTGGAACAGTGACGCTCACTCGTTTAAAGCACCTTCTGAAGATTTGTTCCAAAAGTTAGGCCTAAAAGCTCCTTTTGAAGCGGGTGAATTCACCTATGGCAAAGGCAAGGTGGTCATCATGCGTAAGGATCCCAAAGAATTTATCCTGGAAGAAAACAATGACGAAGAATATATCCAAACCATTCAGGAGCTGTATGAGGCCAAATCCGGCAAACTTGAATTCAAAAATCATTTCTCCTTGACCAGAGGTCCATATGAGATCATTTCAGTGGTCAATGAAAATGAGGACACAGCTCCCTTTATCGCCAAAGGCAAGTTCATTGATCTATTTGATCCTGAAATTCCTGTCTTGGACAAAAAACAGGTGCAGCCTGGAGAGCAAGCCTTCCTATACAATATCGAAAGCGTTAGCAATCCAAATACACCACAAGTCCTGGCTACAGCCGCAAGGATCTACGATGAAAAAGTGGCCAAGAATGAATATACCTTGGTCGCCAAAAGCCCATTGAACACCACCAACGTGATGAGGATCCTCTTGCCCGGAAAACCTGACAGCATAGCGATCACAAATAGTTCTGGAACTACCTTAGCCTCCACAAGCTCCTGGGATGAAGGCAGTAAAACTTGCTTCTTAAGCTTTGAAAACAATCCGGAGGGAATTCATATAAAACTGTCCTGGTAAGCTTATAGCTACATTACTTGCTCTTTTATCTCGAAAAACCAGCTACTTAGTCAAAGGCATGACTTCAAATCATGCCTTTGACTTTTTCTTATGATTTTGATTTTATGACAGCTACATACTCCTACAATACTTAAGCATTGATACTAGAATAAGTACGATGAAAATCCTTTCCGGTGATCCTTTTATATTCGATCGAAAAAGTCCTGTAGGCTATCTTGGATTCCTCTATCATATTAAGTTTTAGCATGGCTTTGACCTGGTGCACCAAGGCCACTTCACTTAGGGGATCGATATTGAACAGAGCTTCTGCCAAGGCTATTGTCGTCGGGTAGGATTCGCTATCATAGCTTTTTTCTACTTCTAATATCAAAATAGGTTCGAGCCGGGTTTCTTCCTCTTCCTTGAACAGATCGAATAAGGGATCATCGGATAGATAAAGGAACTTCCCGCGGGAAACTATCCCAGCAAACTCTTCCCTGTTTTTATCCATTTCCTGTCCCTCAATAAGCTGCAAACACCGCACATAATCACAATACGCTTCCTCATGTAGGATAATTTTATAGTGGCCCTTCTCGTGGACCAATTCAATCCCCTGTAGTTCACTCAAGGTCTTTCGTAGGTTGTTAATGGTAACACCTCGTGAATTTTTAACTTTATCAGCAGGCTTGTCTGGCCAAAGCAAATTACTGAGATGCTGTGAGGTAATTCCATCTTCCGAGATACTATAATGTAAGATGAGGCAAAAAACCTGTTTCAACTGTGCACTGAACATATAAGTAATGTCCCTGGATTTTGAGTCACGGACCATAAAATTACCAAAGAGATAGATGGCATTGGGCCGCACCGTCTGCTCCTTCTTAGAAACCGGCATATAGTTATCCACCTCCTCCTGTTCAATACCTTTCTCTGCTTTTAATGGTTTGGGCTTAAACCGTCTGTACAAAAAGAATCCCATTCCCATACCTATCGCACCTACACCTATTAGCAGTGCGATGAGGCTAGCATTGCTATTTTGTTTTCTTGGAAAATCGAACAATTCAGCTCTGCTTATAGCGGGAAATGCCAAAGAATAAATTTTCAGTTCAGAAGAAATATCATCCTCAAACTCTTGTACCACAGCATACAATTTATTGAGTCCCTTATCATAATAGAGATTAGCATTGGTCGTGATTTTATCCGAGCGAATCGGAATGGAATCCCCCAATATTTCATAGCTGCCATCCTTTAGGGAAAAGCGATACAAATGAAGATAAGATTCTGAAAAATGCTCCGGATAGCAAAGTGTATATAAAGTAGAATCGTTCAATAATACCATCCCTCGCACTGGTACAACATTCTCATCTTCCCATGGAATTTCCCAAAGCTTAGTAATGTGTTTGGTGCCCATATCAACCTGATAGAGATCATAGTAGTATTTCCTACCAACTGACTGCTCTCCAGACTCATTCCCCATCCCGCCAAAAACATATACACTGTTGTTTTCGGGAAGATAAGCTACCGATGAAAAATAACGCGGAGTAATCACATCACCGGAAAAGCCTTCAGTCATTTCCCATTTTTTTTGCTGCAAACCAAAGGTGAAGAAATTCTTGCTATACTTCATACTGCCAAAACCACCGAAAATCGTATATTCATTAGCATTCTGATCCAGATATCCTCCATGATGATGAAGCTGACTGGGAACTTGATCATGGCTTTCTTCAGTCCATCGAAAACTGTCCAGATCGAGACTGGCTACTGTGGGACCTTCATAAGAGCCTTCATAATATACCTCATAAGTATATAAGCTATTTTTCACCGTATCGATAAAATTGGTACCCAAAATAAGCTCCACTGGACTTTTATCCTCAAACACAGTGATTTGGCTTTCACCTGTCTGTACATTATATCTCCATAAGGAATCTCTGTTATAGTAATAGATTTCCTTTTTTTGGGAATGGTAGTTGGCACCCGCTACAGATGCAGAGCTAAATGTCGCCTCATGCTCCCAATAGTAGGCATAATTCTTCAACCAATCCGGATTGATGACTTTACCGTAAGCATGGCCTTCCTTATCATGGACAATATTGCCTTCATTTTCGTACAAAGGAAAGTCATACGTTTCTTTTCCTGCAATGGACAAGTTCTTGATCGCAAAAGGAGGCACATCGATAATGTGATCACTTTTCCCGAAAAGGATCTCTGGCTGATAGGTATCCGCCAAATCTTGGTTCCTGGTCGAAAATCTTTTATTATCAATTAAAAGTGTAATGGAATCGCCAATCAGATCAAAAGAGATCTTCATATCAAACCATTGACGATTATAGAGCTGATCCTTATCCAGATTAGCGACGATAAGATTGCTTTTTCCCTCCTCATTAAATTTAAACACAATTTGATCTCCTTGACTATCGTAGAATAAATTGAAAATCCTCCTATTTACCCCTGTTTTAACCCTGAGGATATACCCTATTTCATCTACAGGACTCAGAGATAAGCTAAATGCGATGTCAAAATGATCAGAAAATTCCACCTCATGCTCTCCAAAAATATTGTAAGAAGTCCGTTGATCAATAGCTTCTTCGTTTCCATGGAATTTAAGTCCCCCTGTAAAGGAAGACTGCAAGATACTTAAACCAAAAATCAAGGAAATTATCAGGTGAATTTTAGTAAATACAAGCATCGGGAATATTTATATATCAAACTCCTAAAGGGGCACTGGACAAATGCACATCATTTACCAAGCAAGTACCCTAATTTGAAAAACCAGTTAATCATTTCGTTATATCATCCACCAATATCAATCCCGGGGTCAAAGTTGTTCTATCCATAAACACCCTTTTTTCTGCTAATTGCTCCAATCCCTCAAAAGCCGAACTTTACCCCTGCGATATCCATTTAATTGAACTTGGCTGATTTTTCAATAATACCAAGAACTTTACATTTCATATACGCCATACGGTAAATAGACGAAATATTTGTAAATGTTTATTGGACCGTTTCGCCAGGCAGTGCTACATCCTTGGTATTGAATGGATCATGAATCAAAATGACGCTAGCCTTGAGATCCACACTTAGCATTAACCTTTCAAAAGTAGAATTTTCGAAAATTTGATACAAATGCTTTCCTAATTATGTTTACATTTTGTTCATCTATTCCTCGCTCTTATTGCCATAGACTAATAGTTAATTCAAACATTGCTTTTGCTTTTCGAATCTGTCTGTCCGCCGTTGTAACAGAAGGTTTTTAGCCTCAAAACGTCAAAAACAGCGCAGATCTAACAGAAATGATTAATTCACCCTGTCTATCATTATTCGGGCATGTCTTCTCCAAATAGATATTTCCAGCTCTTGGGTAAAAAGTCCAAAGTGGCAAGTCCAGCAGCAGAATCATTAAATTGGACTTTAATCAAAGCCGTCTTCCTTGGACCTACCCTTTCCCCTGATTGGTGCGTATGAAACACATAGTACAAATCATCCTTCACCGAAAAGAAATCCCCATGCCCAGTACCTGGCACTCCCAATAATTCTTGGCTAAGAGCAGGTTGACCATCCATTTTTTCCCAAGGACCTAAAGGATGCTCGCTGACAGCCACCCCCACTGCATAATGCTTGCTTCTAAAATCATTTGCACTGTAAATCAGATAATAATAACCTTGATGGAATAAAACAGACGGACCTTCAGTTACTGTCCAATTTGCCTGCTCTGCATTCTCCCAAGCCTCGCTAGCTTCGATACAAAGTTGGCTGCTCTCTGTTTTTATCCCACTCAGGTCTTCTTTCATTTCCGCTACATAAATTCTGTTTCCTCCATCGGCCACCTTAACGAAATACAAATAGGCTTTCCCGTTTTGATCCCTATAAAAGAAGGGGTCTATCATCTTACCACCACCTTCTATGGCCTGCTTTACTGTCTGGCGAAAAGGTCCTAAAGGGCTATCACTTTCTGCCAAAGCAATATGTTCATTGGCTGTATAGGCCATATAAAACTTTCCATTTTCCCCAAACACCTGTGGTGCCCAAAATCCACGATCCCCAAAAACATCCTTTTCATGGAGACAAAAACCCTCTTCCAGCTTCCCTGCAGGGCCTGACCAATGTTTGGCATCCTTGGAAGTATAGACTTGAAATCCTTCATCCGCTCTACCTGTACCATACAAATAATATCTGCCTTCATGATAAAAAATGCTTGGGTCGGCCATCTTTAGAACTTCAGTTTGATCTTCCTGTGCCCATAGTGAAGATAGTTTCAAAAAGCCCAGAACACCCAATATCAAAATCCTGAGCTGATGGGAGAAATTATAGATACATTGATTTTTCATACTGATAAAGGTAATTTACTTTTCTTGAATAACTGGGATTTCGGCCTTCACTTCTGTTTTCCATTTTTCAAGCAGGCCTTGGAGTGCTTCAACCTTTTGGGGCATGGACTTGACCAAATTCTCTGTTTCAGCTTCATCTTCTTCCAAATGATAAAGTTCCAACCTACCATCCTCATAAAATTCTAACAATTTAAACCCCTCATATTGCACGGCACTTGCCATCCTATTTTCCCAATTTCCTGTTTCACTTGGATAATGCCAAAACAAAGGCCTTTTACTTGGCTTTTTGCCATCTGTGATCAGGTCCGATAAATCAATCCCATCTAAATTTGCCTTATATTTCTTTTTTCCATTAGCCAAACTCAAAAATGTAGGGTAAAAATCAATGCTTGAAACTGGCACATCACAAACTGTACCTGGTTGGATATTTCCAGGCCAAGTCATCAAAAGGGGCTCCCTAATTCCTCCTTCATATAACCATGTCTTATTGGCCCTTAAGCCACCATTATTGGCCACATTGCCTGCTCCACCATTATCCGAAAAGAAAATTACCAAGGTATTTTCTGCAATACCACAAGCTTCCAGTTTTTCTAAAATTCTCCCCAGGCCTTGGTCCACATGTTCAAGCATTGCCGCGAGATAAGGGTTATCCTTATGCTTGGAGCGATGCCGATTCCCGCGTTGATTTTCAAACAGCTTATCAGCCATCCCCACTCCATATTTCTCATCAAATTTTCGCTTGTATTTGTTTACAGTCGTTTCTGGTGCTGCCAAAGTGGTGTGTACGCTATAATGGGACAAGTACAAAAAGAAAGGTGCCTCCTTGTTCCGTTCGATAAACTTTTCAGCTTCCAATGCTAGTCTGTCTGCCAAAAATTCCCCTTCCTCTCCTGCTAGGCTGGCTATTTTATCATATGGAGCAAAGTAATCCCCATCAGCAATATATTTGGTCTCTGTAGCGATGATTTCATCAAATCCATGGTTCTGAGGTCCTCCGAGTCCATTTATAAAATTGGTCTCCAAATGCCATTTTCCGATTATTCCAGTTTGGTAGCCTTCCTCATTCAATGCCTCATTCATCGTAACATATTGCTGTGGATCCAAAAACCGTTCTGACTTTGGCGCAAGAAAATCGGTTATGCCCACCCTGGCGGGATATTGTCCGGTCATCAAGCTGGCACGGGTAGGAGAACATACTGGTGCGGCAGCATAAGCATGACTAAATAACAAACCATTTTGGGCCATTTTGTCCAAATTAGGGGTTTCATTGAAGGAGTTGCCATAACAGCCAAGCTCACCCCATCCTAAATCGTCCGCCATAATGAGAATAATATTTACAGGCTTTTTATTGGGCTTATTGGCCTGATGGTCTTTTCCAAGACAATAGGAATAACCGATATAGAAAAAGCATAAGGTAATTGATAATACTAATTTATGTCTGCACATAGGTATGCTGTTGATAAGTGATAAGTTGGATTAACTGTATATATCAGGGGCTGTATATTGAATCTCCTTTTATTTTTATCTGTATATCCGTAATTGCACCAGTAAGGATTACCATTCAAAATAGGTTCTCAAAAGTAGCCCATGTCTAACCGAAATGAAGAATTAAACCTGTCTTCCGCCAGGTAAATCTGTGGAATCCGTGAGAAATAAGGTTCCTGATGTCAAAATGGATAATCATATATTTTCAAATAAAATAGGTTCAAAAATATGGTGTATTCATTTTTTGCAGCCTTCTACTGAATCGTCCATTCTTTTGGTGCTTTAAATCCCTTTCGGCCCACATGATAGGCCGGGACATTTTGATCAGACTGGATATCCTCATACTTCTGGATCCATGATTTCATTTTCAAAAAACCGTCTTCGTTGGCTTTTTTCACATTTTTGGTTTCGTAGGGATCATTTTGTAGGTTGAAAAGTATATTTTCTTTTAGCTTCATGCTGGAATTGCCCCCATTTTCCATCACTAGTTTCCAGTTCTGGTTAACCATTGCCCCACAGCCCAGATAAAAATTCCGCTCAATATGTTCCTCCTTACCCTCTAACACAGCCACCATGCTCAGCCCGTCCAAAGCCCTGTTCATTTCGCCCTGATACCCTGCCAGTTCTGCTAATGTGGGAAACATATCCACAAAGCCCATCACCTGATCGATTTTTTTGCCTCCATCAAATTTCTCCTTCCAATATATCACAGCAGGCACGCGCACTCCTCCTTCCCACTCTTGGAACTTGTGACCCCTGAGATTACCAGCAGTGCCCCCTTCGCCTGGAGCTGGCCCATTGTCACTATGAAAGATCACAATGGTATTTTCCAGCATTCCTTCTTCAGTCAGGGCATCCATAATTTGCCCTATGCCCCTATCCAATGCCCTTACCATCGCCTCATAGGTCTGTTTTTTGGTATTTCCTCGGCCCTCTTCTCCATAACCTTTATTCGTAGAAAACCGGGGCAAACTTTTATCAAAACCACTTGCTACCAAATCCTCTTCTTTCGCCTGCAATGGCCCATGAGGTGCATTGAAGGCTACATACATAAAAAATGGGGATTCGCCCTTGTATTCTTTGATACAGTCAACGGCTTCATCTGCCAATAAATCGGTAGCATAGCCTTTGTCATAAGAAGGGGCAAAGTCATCATGCCAGTCAAGCTCTCCTTCCCTTTCATGGGTAAAATAATCAATGGCTCCATTATAATGGCCATAAAAATGAGTAAAGCCCCTATTAAGCGGGTGATAAGCTAACTTTGAATGCCCCAAATGCCATTTCCCAATCATTGCTCGGTGCTTATAGCCTGCCTTTTCCAGGATCTCTGGCAAAAAGACCTCAGCCGTATCCACTCCGAAGTCGCGCCAAGGAGGAATCACCGTTTCTCTCAACCCATAACGGTCAGGATACCTTCCTGTCATTAGACCTGCACGGGTAGGTGAACATACGGGCGCCACATAATACCTCTCCATTATCATTCCCTTGGAAGCCAATTCATCGATTCGGGGTGTGGGAATTTCACTACCATTAAAGCCCACATCTCCATATCCTAAATCATCTGCCAGTATAAGGATAATATTGGGACGCGCTTGACCATAGCCAATACCCGGAAGGAATACCATCATTAGAAATGAGGCCGGTACGAACAGGATGTTGACTAACTTTCGGATTATTTTATGCCTTGATTTCATTAAAATTCAGTTTGGTATGGAAATATTTTTTTCTGGTTCAGGGTTTAGTGCTGCACAAATGCATGAAAATCATTCATATTATTATCAATTGGTTTATGCCCTTCCTTGTAGCCAGAGGGAGGTACCCCATATTTATCCTTGAAAGTCCTGCTGAAATAATTGGGATCACTGAAACCAACCGCATATGCTACTTCAGACACATTCCTTCCCTCCAACAGTAACACCGTAGATTTCTTCAAACGAATGGCCTTTACAAATTCCGTTGCACTTAGGTTCACCAGTTTTTTCAGCTTCATATGAAGCAAGGTCCTGCTTACCCCTGCTTCCTTGCTGAAGCCCGTAATATTAAAAGAAGGGTCTTCCAAATTTTGGTTAACAATCTCTATGAGCTTTTTCAAAAACTCATGGTCTTTGTTATTTACCGGTTTCTCATAATTATCGATACTTCCAAACTTTAGGAAATGCTGCTTCAGACTATTTCTGGACTCCAGTATATTCTTGACGATCAACCTTAATTCCTGCAGGTTAAAAGGCTTGGGCAGGTAAGCATCTGCACCAATTCCCAGACCTTCCATCTTGTTCTCAAAGGTCGATTTGGCCGTAAGCAGAATAAATGGAACATGACTGGTATCTATATTGCTCTTGATGACCTTGCACAGTTCCACTCCTCCCATGTGTGGCATCACCACATCTGAGATAATCACGTCAGGAACATTTTTCCTAATTTTATCCAACGCAGACACACCATCTTTCGCAGAAGTAACCTTGTAATATTGGGAAAAATAATCAACAAGAAACTTTCGCATCTCTTCATTGTCTTCCACGATCATCAAATCAAACACCACTTGATCCTCCTCTTCCAGTACCGATTCCCCGCTTTCATGCTCATCGATTTCATAGAGATCCTCATCGATCAGCAAGGACTTATTTCCTACCACCTTCTGATAATTTTCCCGATCCTTGGCCTTGATATTAATGGGTAATAAAATGGTAAAACGCGTACCTTCATCTTCCATGCTTTCGGCCTCAATGCTTCCTCCCAAATACTTGGTAAGGCTGCTGACCAATGCCAACCCAATTCCTGAACCTGAACTTCCCAGCTTATTATCCTTGGCCTGATAGAATGGCAGAAATATCTTATCCTTATCCTCTGAGGACAAGCCTTTTCCATTATCTTCCAACCGTATTTCTATGGATTCCTCTTGTCCATCTTTTGATGAAATCATACCTACCGTCATATTGATCTCACCAAATTCCGGGGTGTTTTTTACGGCATTGGAGACCAGGTTAGTGATGATCTTCTCTACCTTATCCGCATCAAACAGGATTTCTTTTTTCTCCCTGTCTGCCTGAAAATTAAAGAAAATGTTTTTCTTATTGTACAAAGGAATAAATGCATCAAAAGTGTCCTTTAGAAACAAAATAATATCTCCTTGCCTAGGCTTCAAACAGGTATGGTCAGATTCAGCCTTCCTGAATTCCATCAATTGCTCAATCAAAAAATGTAACCTTCCAGCATTCCTTTTGATCAACTTAAAGTCCTGGTTCTCCAGACTACTTTTCTGACTGTTTTCCAAAAACTTATCGATAGCCGCAATGATCAAAGTCAAGGGTGTTTTGAATTCATGGGAGATATAGGTAAAGAAATTGAGCTTATGTTGGTGCAATTCCTCCATCTTATCCTTTTCAACCTTCTCCAACTGGTAAACCATCCTTTCTTTACTTCTCCTATTGATGTATATTTTATAGGCATATACCACTAGGATCACCATAAATAAATAGCATAACTTAGCCCAATTGGTCCACCAAAACGGCGGTTTGACATTCAATTGAATTGCCCTTTCCTGAGACCATATTCCATTAGGATTGGCTGCCTTTACATGAAAGACATAGTCCCCTGGCGAAAGATTGGTATAGGTCGCTGAATTTTTCTCGGCAGGCTTATTCCAAGTCTTTTCAAAGCCCTCTAAGTAGTAGGAATAGGCATTCTTCCCTGGTGAAAAATAATTGGTTGCCACAAAATCAAATGTGATCACATTTTGGCTATAATTGAGTTCTAAATTTTCCGTCTCATCGATCTGCGCTTCCAGTATCCCCTCACTTCCTCCTACCTGCAAAGGTTTATTGAACAGCTTCATATCTGTAAAATGCACGCTGGGAGGAATATTCACAGCCCTAATACTATCTGGATGAAAATGATAGAGGCCATTTACCGTACCAAAATACATCCTGCCTTCTTTGTCCTGATAACTGGACTTAAAGTTAAATTGCGCATCCTGCAAGCCCTTTGATTTATCGTAAGTGACAAACTCACCAGTTTCAGGCCTTAATACCGTAAGTCCCTTATTTGTACTCATCCAAAGGGCTCCACTCCTATCTTCCAAAATCCCATAAACATTATTATTGGGCAGGCCATCATCCTTTGTATAGGTGATAAACTTTTGTGCTGCATCATCCCATCTTAAGAGTCCCCCATTTAAAGTCCCAAACCAAATTCTTTCTTTGGAGTCCTGAAATGCACTGATCACTTTATTGGCCGTCAATCCATGATTATTGGGTAAATCCTTATTAAACCAAGTCAGACTATCCCAATTGGAATCATATCTATAAATCCCATGATTGCGAGTACAAATCCAAAATATCCCTTGGTCATCTTCGATCATATCATAGATGAATTTATGACCTATTTGATGGGGTTTAAACAAATGGAAACTATCGCTTTCTTTATCATAAATATTGACACCTCCCCAGGTTCCGGCCCATATCTTGCCTTTTGAATCCTTCATTAAGGAGAACACATTATTATGGGATATCGAACCGGGCTGGCGTGGCTTATGTTTGTAAACCTTAAAACTCCCACTTGATGGATCATATCGGTTAATTCCTTCAAGAAAAGTTCCCATCCAGATATCCCCTGCATCATCTTCTACTATAGAGTGGACATTATTACCACTGATACTGGCATTATTTTTCTCATGCTTTAAATAACTGAACTTTTCTCGCTTACTGTCCCAAACAGTCACCCCTACATCTTCTGAGCCAATCCACAAATTCCCCTTCTGGTCTTCCATGATTTGACTGACCGCTTTGCCTCCCAAAGCAAACTTCCCTCCATCAGCATTTAGTTTGACAAAACCAGTATCGTTTAATTTCACAAAATTAACACCCCCAAAATAGGTTCCCATCCACATGATACTTTCCCTACTTTTATAGATACAATACACCGATTGATCACTTAAGGCATAGGGAGACTGATCAAATGATTGGGAATAATGCTCAAAGTCACCCTGCTTTTTGTCATAAATATAAAGTCCATTTTCAGTACCTAACCATAATCTGTTTTGATCATCTTCGCTGATGGCCCTGACCAAGGAAATATCCTGACCGGCAGCTGAGGTGCTGATTTTTTGAAAAGTATCCCTTTTGGGAGAATAACGGAAAACCCCTTCCCTTGCGCCCAGCCACATCGTACCTTCGCTATCTTTATACATGGAATAAAAATTATTTCTGGTCAATCTATTCGGCCTGAAATCAGAATATTCCTTAATCGTTTCCCCTTGCTTGTTTACCAGATATACCCCCTCTACGGTCATCAACCAAAACACGTCCTTTTTGTACTCTGCAATGGCCAAGATGACTTCTTGTCTCAGTTTGCTTACCTCATTCTTTTGATTTACAAGAAAAAGCCCATCCGTAGAGCAGACATACAAAAGCCCATCACTGGATTCAAAAAGGTATTTGATATAGCCCAAAGGCTTTCCTCCGTAATGGATATTTTCTATCCTGTCTGTATTGTAATCATACCGGTCTAAACCAACAGAGGTGCCTATAAAAAGTCGCTCATCATTCACGGCTTCCACGCAAAGAACCTCATCAGCGCTTAAGCCTTTGCCTCCTTTTTCCTCGCTATAATAAGTTTTTAGATCATAGCTATTATACCTGTTCAGCCCTTCCCTGGTACCTATCCAAATATAACCTTTATGGTCTTGGACCATACTGTAGACAGTGCTGTGCGAAAGCCCATCTTGTGTGGTCAGTTTATGGAACACAGGTTTCACTCCTCCAATCAATTCCACCGACAGTCCAACAAGCATACACAGGCTGAGTAAAATTCTTTTCATGGCATTCTGGGTTAATAACTAACGGTCTTTACCTCTTATTACTAAGCTTTCTGACCGAAAAATCAAGTACAAGTAAGATCAGGGTAACTTGCTTTTCCAGTTCAGCAGCAGTTTTCCTAATCGGGAGACTATTTGCGGCTGACTATCGGCAAGATTCCTTGTCTCTGCAATATCCGAAGTAATATGGTACAATTCTATTTGGCTACGATCCTTATTCATCAATAATTTGTATTCTCCTTCCATTATTGCCAACTGGGGGCTCCTGTACCTGGGATTTCCTGGTGATATATCAAATTCCCCTCCATATTCCCAAAATAAGGGCTTACGTCTTTCTGCTACATTGCCCAATAATACTTGGCTACGATCCTCCCCGTCAAATTCCGTTTCGCTTGATTCAAGTCCCAGCAAAGCAATCAGCGTAGGCAAAATGTCCGTAGCATGAACAATGGACTCCATGACAGTACCCGGCTGGAAATGCCCTGGCCACCTCGCCATAAATGGCACCCTGATGCCTCCCTCATAAAGGCTCCATTTTCTACCTCGAAAAGGTCCCGCATCTCCCGGGGGATCATAATTCTCCTTATAATAATATCCCCAATCAGTCGGGCCATTATCACTACTAAGAATAATAAGGGTATTTTCCAGAAGGTCCATTTCCTCCAAACCATCCAAAAGCCGCCCTATTTCTTTATCCAACTGGTGAATGACTGCCAGGTATTTTTGATAATAATGGTTGTTGGCATACTCAGAAAATATGGTCACATGCTCTTCTTTAGGATGAAAAGGATCATGCACATCATTGGGCCAAAGGTCTATATAAAAGGGCTTAGCTCGCTGCTCCTTAATGAATTCAAGGGTCCTGTCCACATAGATCGGTGTCTTTTCATGCTTTTCTACCCAAGTAACCTTTCCCTTTCCCAATTTTGCACTTTCTTCTGCCAATCCATGACCTTTATCCAATAATCGATCACCCAAACCTTCAAAAGACACCAAAGATTCATCAAAACCATATGCCACTGGCAAGGGAGCTTCTCCTACATCCCGACCACCTCCCATATGCCATTTCCCAAAATGCGCAGTAGAATAACCGGCATTTTTAAACACCTTGGCCATGGTAGTGACACTTGCATCTAAATAATTGGCCATCCCTCTTTTTTCATTTCTCGCCCTATTGGCCAAAAAAGAGGTGATTTTAAACTTGGACGGATACTGTCCAGTCATCAAGGTGACCCTAGAGGGAGAACAGATAGGAGAGCCAACATAAAACCTGTTGAGCGTCACACCCTCTGCACCAATTCTGTCCATATTGGGTGTTTGGATATCGCAATTTCCATAGGCGCTCAAGTCCCCATAGCCCATATCATCTATAAATATCATGATGACATTCGGCCGCTCTTTAGCTTGACCGAAAACTTGCCCCTCAAAAAAACAGAAGATAAGGCCGATAAGCCCCATCAATGTCCTTTTGGTAAAAAATCTCACCATATTGCATCCTATAATTTTCATCATCATCTGCTTATTCCTATCATATAAAGAAATTTACTTTCTGCTAAAAAACATAGGGTGCCACTGGTTTGCCACCTGGCTGCTTATTGTCAAGCGCTTCAGGGCCGGTTTCAAAGTCCCCCTGGCCCTTTCTCCACGTCTCCATATTTTTCCTAAATGAGTCCATCAAAGCTTGGTATGCGGGATCTTCTGCTAAGTTGACCGTTTCTTGAGGATCCCTTTGTATATCATAAAGTTCTTCGCGTGGATGATTATGGTACCTCCATAAGACATTGGCGGCATGTTCATCCTTATAGGAAGCATCAACCCATGAGTTCCAATATTGCTTCCCACCATCATGGTTCTTGGATTTGTCCATATGTGTGGTATATAGAATTTCTGGTGCCAAATTGAGGATATATTTATACCTGTCCGTCCTGATCATCCTGGATGGAGAGCGGTTCATTTTTCCATCCCCGGTATGGGAAGCATAGACATATTCCCGGTGGGAAAACTTTTCACCAGCCAACACTGGCATAAAACTACTTCCATCTAAATCTTTGGGAACATCTCCTCCCAGAATGTCCATAAATGTCGGAAAGAGATCCACATGTGATACCAAAGCATTGGTGTGCATAGATTGGTTGGTTTTCCCAGGCCAGTGCACCATCAAAGGTACCTGAATGCCCTCGTCATATAATGTCCATTTTGCAAAAGGCCATTGGGGACCTTGATCTGAGGTAAAAATGATAATGGTATTCTCTTCCAAGCCATTTTCCTTGATGGACTGAAGAAGATGCCCAAAGTTCTTATCCATTTTTGTAATATCTGTATAATAGCGCGCCCTGGAAAACCGTGTATCCTTGGTATCGATATGTTTGGAAGGCACGTCCATTTCGTCTGGTTCATAGCTTGCATCTTCTGGCCAGATTACATGAGGACTATGGTCGGCTACTACTAACATAAATGGCTCATTACTTTTCTTTTGTCCTGAAAGCCACTTATCAACTGGCCCTAAGTTCAGGTCATGGTGGAGTCCAGGTCTATTTTCAAATCCAGGTTCTGGGACATTTGTATGGGCAATCTTCTCAAACGGAAAAACTTCCGCCGGTCCCACATGCAATTTCCCCGCTATGGCAACCTTATAGCCCAAAGGCTTCAAGTGCTGGATGATAGAATATGTACCTGGCCTCACACCGGAATGATTACTATGCCCCCCATGTCTAAAAGGCAGAAGGCCCGTCAAAATGCTGCTCCTGGATGGACCACAGGTAGGAGATCCTGCAAAAGCCTGGGAAAACCTCATCGATTTTTGATCAAACTCATCCAGATAGGGAGTTCTCACCACTTTATTTCCATAAGGGCCAATATCATTTACACTTAGATCATCTGCTATAAACAGCACTATATTCCACTGCTTGTTCTTATCCTGTTTCCCTTGGGCAAAAAGTCCTGAAGAAATCACTATCAAAAACAAAAAACTGATAACCAAAGCTTTAAATAAGCCTCTTTCTCTTTTCAATGCGCTAATATTTTTAATCATAGGTTTGTTTTCTATTTAATCCTTTGACTGAAGGCTTGCCTGGTGTACAATAATATGATCTCCTTGATCAGCACTGACACTATAAAGAGACAATTGATACCTGTCATTTTTTGGGATAATCACCTCATTGACTTGATATTTCAATTGGCTATCAGTCAATTTCACCTTACTTTGGGCAACTACCACTGGTTTTTTGCCCACTGTCTCCACCATAAGGTTAAACTCTTTTCCTTTTTCTCCTTCCAAAACCATTGCTACGTTGAATACTTCACCCTTATCTGCCCAAAACGGCCAAGCCAATATTTCTGTAGCCTCTTTGACTTCTTTTGAAAATGTGATAGAAGCTTTATTGTTGCTCTCTTCTTTAATCAGTTCATAGCGGATACCTTTATTATTTGAGCGCTGCCAGCCGCCAAATCCTGATTGGAATTGTCCGTTAATTTGCTTTTGATAATCTCTGGATCGTTTACCATAATCACGGGTATCCAGGGGATAAACCTGTACTTCTGCAGCCCAATCTTTCCATTTTTCGTAAAGGGCCATTTTCTTTTCAGCATAATCCTTAGAGAGATCATTTAACTCAGCAGGATCTTCTTCCATATTATAAAGTTCTAGGGTACTGGGATCAAAATCAGCATTTTCTGCTGTCTTGGCTACCAGTTTCCACTTGCCTTCCCGAACCCCTATATTCGCTTCATGCTCCCAAAAAATGGCTTTTCGCTGTATGGGATTTCCTTCAAACTGATCCGCAATACTCTGCCCCTGCATAGGAATGATTTTATTGCCTTTGAATGCTTCGGGATATTGGGCTCCCGTAATATCCACGATGGTAGCCATGAGATCCGTCAAATGTCCTGGTTCTCTTACAAAAGAATCCTCCAAGTCTTTATCGATGCCATTGGGCCAATGAACAATCATAGGCGTCGCTATTCCCCCCTCATGGATCCAATGTTTAAACTCCTTATAGGGTGTACTGCTCATATTGGCCCAGTTAATTCTATAACTTTCCCAAGTATCTGCTTGACCATTTAATTCCTTGCTTTTGCCATTACTGATAAATTCAGCACAGGCCCCATTATCTGATAAGAAAAATATTATTGTATTGTCAAGCTGGCCCTCATCTTCCAATTTTTTGATAACCCTGCCTATCCCCTGATCCATGGCATCAATCTGGGCAGCATATATAGCCATTCTCATGGCAAAGGCTTCTTTTTCTTCTTGGGACAAACTGTTCCAAGCAGGCACCTTTTCATTTCTACTGCTCAATTCCACCTCCCCATCAAAAATGCCAAGTGTCTTTTGTCTCACCAATCGTTCTGCCCGCAAGCTATCCCAACCGGCCATATAAATGGTCTTATATTTTTCTATATCCTTCTCGAGGGCATGTAATGGCCAATGCGGTGCAGTGTAGGCCAGGTACATAAAAAATGGATCCTCCTTGTTTTCTTTAAAATGCTGGTCTATGAAATTAACAGTAGAATCACTTACGGCATGGGTAAAATAAAAACCTTCCTCCTTGATCGGATATTTTTCATTATCACTATATACATTCGGGATAAAATAATTGGATGCCCCATCCACAATACCAAAAAACTCATCAAATCCACGCTGAATGGGCCAATTATCCTTGACCTCTCCTTGAATATTTCTTACCCTACTCAAATGCCACTTTCCTGACATATAAGTCTTATAACCGGTTTGATGAAGCACTTCGGCTATGGTCACACACTGCTGGTTCAGCTCTCCTTGATATTGCGGGGTGCCAAGATCTGCAGCGGTCATCCATCCCATTCCTGCTTGGTGAGGATAAAGCCCTGTCATCAGCGATGCCCTCGTAGGACAACATCGGGCATTGTTATAAAACTGTGTGTACCTGATGCCACCTTTGGCCAATTTATCCAAGTTGGGCGTCTTTACTTCCCCTCCATAACTGCCAATATCCGAGAATCCCATATCATCTGCTAAAATGATCATGACATTGGGTTGCTTGACTGTTTCCTTGGGATTGCAGGAAGAAAGAATGCTCATGCCAACAAACAATTTGGCAATAAGGGTCTTATTGATATTTTTCATTACAAAAATGGTTATTTAGGCTTGGCTATTGTTAAACTCGAATTCCAAATCTTGGAATTCGAGTTTAACATAAATTTACATCATCTAATATCTATGTCTTAAAAAAGAGGCTATCTCAAAGGTCCACCTGGATAGGTAAAGTTTTAAACTTGTACCCGTTCCTACCCAGAAAGATCGCTATTTACTGCTTGTCAAATAACATCACCAAGCAAGAATTTCTCCCTACAGTGGAAACAATAAATTTTAAGACAGTCTCCTCTACTTACTGATCAATCGGATCAGTCTATGGTCTTTGCTCCATTTAAGGTTTCAGAAGCATACAATCCCATATCAAAGGCACCTTCATTGTTTTTGGTTTTCACCTCAACTGACACCATATTCTCCCCTTCTTGCAAATACTCCTCTGCTCCTTCCAAAAGGATATGCGTATAATGCCTTTTTCTTCCTCCACCATCATTTAAGGTTTTCACCAAATGACCATTGATAAATACCTTCGCTTCGGAACGAGGTGCATAATATTTGATATAAATATTATCAGGAACAGCCTGTAATGTAAATGTTTTTCTCAAATGCAGTTCTTCTCCTTCCCAAGGACTCGAAGGGGGTAAAAACGGATTAACACCACCGCTAAATGGCGCGGCCTGCTCCTCCCATCCCGCATCATCATAGTCCTGAGCAGCCCAATCCTTGTCCACCGTACCAAAATTGACTTTCCATATTTCTGGAGAATGCTCCGAATCGGTCACTAAATCATGCTTTTTCCATCTTGGCTCATAAAGGGGCATGATCCACTTTTTCACTTTCCCAGGATAAATTTTCACTACCTCACGATCATAGGTAATCATTCCATTCACCTCTCCTTCCACATCCGTAGTCTGGGTATAGATGGCCGCTGAAAGCCCCCAGCTGATCAATCCCTCCAGATTTTTAATAATGGACTGGAACTCATTTTCGTAAACGGCCTGATCCTGATAGGTCAAATAGCCCCAGTTTCTTTTGTCCCACCATAAATGATCTTTTACAGGGAGTCCCAATCCACCAAATTCCCCCAGAACAGACGCCCTGTTCGCTTCTGAAAGCTCCATACCTGGGCCAGGATACAGGTGAACATCAATCATATCACCGACTTTTCTGTCCGCCCAACCGCTTGGAGCATCTACCAATCTGCTTGGATCATATTGTTTGGTCCATGTAGCCAACTTCTCTGTTTCATATTGTCCCCAGCCTTCGTTCAAAGGCACCCAGACCACAATGGATGGGAAATTGTACAAATTATCAATCATGGCCTTGAGCTCACCCACAAATTGCTGGGCAGAAGCCAATGGTCTTTCCCAGTCCAAAAGCGCATCATGCTTTACATGCTGAACAGATTTTTCAGCAGTAATGAAACCTGATGGCATATCCTGCCAAACCAACATCCCCATCTTGTCACAATGGTAGTAAAACCTGGCCGGTTCTACCTTCACATGCTTTCTCAGCATATTAAAGCCCATTTCCTGTGTTTTCTTGATATCATATACCATCGCTTCCTCGGTAGGAGCGGTGTACAGCCCATCAGGCCACCATCCTTGGTCCAAAAGTCCAAATTGAAACAATGGCTCATTATTTAACATGATCCTTGTATAGCCATTGCCGTCTTTTCCCAAAGAGATCTTCCTCATTCCAAAATAACTATCCACCTTATCTACCAATTCTCCCTTCTCATTATAAAGTTTTACTTCCAGGTCATAAAGGTGGGGATTATCAGGTGACCAAAGGACCATATCCTTTATCGTCAATCTTGCAGTGGAATGATTGGACTTTTCGCTTACCGAAATTTTAGTCCCTGCTATATTTTCACCATTGGAAATAGCATTGATTTCAAGCATATAATCCCCTGATAATTCAGGATATTCCACTGACACATTTAGGGCTCTTTCATCAATATCAGGACTAAGACGAAGATTCTCAATATAATCAACAGGTACTGATTCCAGCCAAACGGTTTGCCAAATACCGGTTACCGGCGTATACCAAATTCCTTTGGGATCGGATACTTGTTTGCCCCTGGCTTGCATGCCCTCATCTGTAGGATCCCATACCCGTAGCACCAATTCATTATTCCCTTTTTTTACATATTGGGAAATATCAAAGGTAAAAGCATCATAACCGCCTTTATGCGTTCCCACCTGCTTGCCATTGATAAAGAGCACCGTCTCCCAATCCACCGCACCAAAATGCAAAAGTGTCCGCTCTTCTGTTTTAGATGCATCAATCTGAAAATTTCTTCGGTACCATAGGTAATTTTCACTGCCCACAACTTTCTTTACCCCACTTAGGGCTGATTCTACTGGAAAAGGCACCAATATCTCTCCCTGATATTTGCTCGGCAGAGTGGATTTGTTTGCACTTATGGCATACTCCCAAGTGCCGTTCAGGTTGGTCCACTCCTCTCGTTGAAGCTGTGGTCTGGGATAGCCTGACCATACATTTTTGGCATCGACTTGGTCCGTCCATGGTGTTTTCATTTCATAGGACAGGAGCCCACCATCCTTTTCCTGACTATAAGCAGGAACCAAAGCAAAAAAGGTTATACAGGCGATTATAAATCCTGTAGTACAATACGCAGTTTTCATTAATTGTTGATTTTCTTAATTGTTTATATATTTTACGGCCATAAATTATCCTCTACCAAAATGGTAAAAGATCAGCCGATGCTTCCTCCCCTGTGGGGACAAAACATCAACTGACTGACCTTAACCCTCAATATCCATCGTTCTGAACGAGATGTTCATAGGCTGTTGTATAATCCTACTTCCCACAGAACGTTTGATTTATTATGGATTTTATGAAAATAAAGCTACTGCTTCTTTACTTTAATTATTAGCACTGATGTCCAAAAGCCCTGTGATTATGTAAAAGCTATCTCCATTTGGCTTAGAGCCATATATTTCTTAAAACATCATCGTGATAGCTGGAACTGTACCATGCTTGAGCATAGTCTAATCATAAAAAAATGGAATGAAAAGTTAAGTACGCTATCATTCCATTTTTTACTATATTTTAACTCAATTTATAATTTCAAAACCCTCTCCATTCGTTTACACCCTGGCCGTCGGCCTGCACATCTCGGACCCTATTTCTAAACACCAATGTGTCGGTCGAATAGCAATCATAGGTTCCATCATTCCACTTATAATTGAGGTAAAATGTCTTTGAATCCTCGATGTAAGAAGACTCTCCATCTGCTTCCACCGTAATAGCTGAATTTGGGGAAGGGCTAATTTCCGCTTTACCTCCTCCATATGTAGGAACGGTTATATTAAGGCTAAAAGCGCCCTTTCCAGGATCATTGCTCACCCCTGTTTCATCTGCACGCAGTTCCAATGTGTTTGCGTTTACTGTAATGAGCTGCCTGATACTTTCTGCATTGGTGGTGTTATTCTTATAGGTCAAGGTGTCCACAGTACTGCCCGCTTCTTTCCTGATGGTCCTACCTGAATAGTAATAGTTCCCATGTTGCTTTGCCCAATAGCTGACCGACACTAGAATGGTATTCTTTACGGCATTGACCGAATCCACCTCATTACAATTGGTGATTTGGACAGGTAAAACATATTCACCTGTTACCGCTTTGGGGTCATTGACAAATTCTGCCGAATCCAACTTCACCCCTAAAAAGCCAATAAATTCCCCTTTTGGAATAGTAAAGGAACTTGCATTGTCCAATGTATATAAACTCCCCGGCAATAATGTTTTATTGGAACCGGTCACCAGTTCCCCGTTAATGACAAATTCCACCAATCGGTCGGTATCATTTTCCAACACACCTGTAAGCATGGAGCCAACCTTCAGGTTTAACCCTTCACCCACAACAATGTTTCTGTTATATTCCTGATTATAAAAATATACAGAAGTTACGCCATATTGTATATCATAATCCTCAAAGCCACAGCTGCTCAGCAGGGCCAACATTATTATTAGTATCTTTTTCATTGGTTTCATGGTTAATTATTAATTCCATCCTTTGTTTTGCACAAGCCTTGAAGAGCTATACAGCAAATTATAAGGGATTGGTGTAAAGGGTGAAGCAAACGTCTTCTTCTCAAGCAAAAACTTATCATAGGTCAATGCACCATCATTCTCCTGAGTGATTTTGACTCCATACACGTCCTTATTTATAGAGGATAAATCTTCTCCGTTCTGGAGCCAGCGACGCAAATCCCAGTAATAGTGTCCTTCAAAACTTAGTTCTAGCCTTCTTTCATTCCTCACCAGTTCCCTAAATTTCATAGGGTCCATTATGGCCTCCTTATTCATATAAATATCACTTGCACCATAACGTTGGTGGATTTTGGAGATGGTCTGGGCAGCGGTGAAGCCATAGCCTTCGGGATCCATTGTCGCCCCCCAAGCCTCTGAGGCTGCTTCTGCATAATTCAAATAAAGCTCAGGAAGTCCAAGAAGCACCGTAGCCCTAGAGGTGGAACTTTGGTTACCCGGAATGAGCCTCACATTACCTGACCTTAATAATTTTTTCAGGTAATATCCGGATCTAGTGGTATTCCTGGATGGATTAAAAGCATCAGCCCCTCCCACAAAAGTTTCCACCGTATGGTAATTATTTGGTCCCAGAGAAGATCCATTAACTGCCACAAACTGCTTTAAACGTGGATCTCTTTTTAAGTATGGATCAGCAGGATCGTAAGATGCACTTGCGCTGATGGGATAACCTTCATGATCAGGAAAAGCATCCACATAGTTTTGAGAAGGATTTACCCGGCCATTACCATACATAGATGGTGGATAATGGTCATTTTCATAGGCGTTGTTATTATTCAAAACAGCCCCTCTCAGGAACTGATCCTTAATATCAAAACGCTTATCATTCAATCGGGTAAAATAAAACTCATTGACACCCGCCAGATTGGTCAGTCCTCCTAGTTCTACTATGGCTTTACCAGCTGCCCTTGCTGCTTCTTCCCATTTTGAACGGTCATTACCGCTGTTAAAAGCCGGACTGGCCGCATACAATAAAGTCCTTGCCTTTAAGGCCATGGCTGAAATTCCACTGGCCCTACCATTCATGGACTCACCCAGCACCGCATTATTGCCTTTGTATTGGATGGGTAAATGTTTAATCGCCATGTCGCAATCAGCAATAATTTGCTTTACGCAATCGTCATAGCTATCACGTGGAAGATCCAGGTCTTCATCCACCTCCAAGACTTCGGTTACAATAGGAAATCCCAGCAACTCACCATTCGCTCCCTCTCCTCCATAGGCTTGAAGTAATTGAAACTCATTATACGCTCTCAGGAAGTAGGCCTCCCCCAACAGCCTATAGAATGTGTTGATATTGTCCAAGCTATCAGCAGGAGTTCCCAGCTTGGTAAATCGTACAGGTGTAAGATAAGGTTTGGATGGATCAAGCACCATTTTATCCAAAAACTGATTTAACCGCCGAATATTTCTGTAACTCCCTACCCAGTTATCAAAAGGATTAAACATCGGGGAAAGCATGCCTGTACTGGCCTTCAGGTAATTCGCACTATAATCGTTGAAAACCGCATTATCAGTAGCGCAGTCCATTCCAATATCATACAGGTTGGGAAGATTAAAATATACCTCGTTAAGCAAGCCACTGAAGTAGGCATGGTTGGCAAAAGCCTCTTCCTCGGTGATGGTACCATCGATCATTGGGTCCAGGAATTCAGTACACCCTGTCATCCCACTCCATGCCAACAGTACTACTATAAAATGCTTTATCTTTCTCATTTTTTTCTTTTTTGAATTCAAAACAGATTTAGAAGGATATAGAGGCTCCTCCGGTTATAGTCGTGGCCAAAGGAAAATTAAAGATTCCCGCTCCGATATTTTCAGGGTCCATATCCTTGACCTTGGAAAGCGTGAGCAGGTTAAATCCCCTGGCAAAAACTTTCAAACCTCCCAGTCCCAAAAAGCTAATCCTATCAGGAGAAAAGGTGTACCCCAACTCCACATTTCTCAATTTGAAATAACTACCGTCCCCTATCCAATAGGATGAATTCACAAAATTATTATCTGCCAAAATCGTAGACAGTTGAGGATGGGGATTCCCATTGGGCAAGCCAGTCAACACTGCAGCAGAATACTTTCTATTGCCATAAATCTGGTAATAAGAATTATCAAAAAGCCGTTTGTACATACCATTTCCCATACCGTAAGCATCTAGGTTAAAACCTTTGTAGCTTAATTTCAAAAACACTCCATAGAATAATTTTGGAGTGGAGTTTCCAATGACCACCTGGTCACGCTGATCTACCACTCCGTCCCCATTGGTATCCTCGTACTTAAGGTCTCCAGGGCGCACATTTCCGGTGAGTTGCAAAGGAGAATTGTCTATATCCTCCTGATCTGTAAAGGTTCCCACCGACTGATAACCGAATATGCTACCAATCTCGGTGCCTTTTCTGATCAATCCAGCATGGGTTTCTGCGGGGAAATTAGCCTCGTTTGGTTTTACATTTCTTGCCACCGAATAAGTCACATTACCACCTACACTCACTTTCAGCTTACCGATCCTTCTGGAATGTTCAATTTGACCTTCCAGACCAAATACCTTTACCTCATTGTGGTTGACATAAGGCAGGGCTTCATTTCGCCCGATCACACCTGGAATCATATTGTCCAATGTTGAAAACAAGCCTGTATGCTTATGGTTAAAATAACCAAACGACAGCAAGGTAGACTCTTTGAAGAGCAATGCATCAAACCCTGCATTCAACTCATAGGATTTTTGGAAGCTAAGGTCTGGATTTCCTGTATGGTCCAAGGTAAGCCGATAATTATCGCCACCAATACCATTATAAGTCCCATTAGAAACCCATCTATCTTGGTAAAGATCTGCAAAGAAGCCGCCATTGGCATATTGCCCCGTTGAACCTAAAATGCCATATGATCCCCTGAGCTTGAGGTAATCAAGAAAGGATACCTCCTTCATAAAACTTTCTTCCGAAAGAATCCAGCCCAAGCCAAAAGCGGGGAAGGTACCATAACGGTTTTCGGGAGAAAAGGTATTGACCCCTACGGTATTCACATCTATTTCAGCGATATACCTGTTTTTGTACATATAATTCAAGTGGGTACCAAAGTTCTGCCTACGTGGATTTTGGTGAACATTCCGCACTTCAAGTTGTGACTGGAATACATTCAAATAGGCCTTAATGGAATGTTCGCCAAATGTTCTCAGGTAACTGGACTTAAAGTTCACCGCAAACCTTCTGGTCACTTCGGCCAGACTTCTGCTCTGACCAGTTTGTCTACTATATTCTCCCCACTGTTGGAAATTGATGGTATCATCTTCTCCCATATAAGGCTCATATACCGCAAAGGTCTGGGCTTTGGTGGCGGTTTCTACATTATAGATGTCAAAAGTTACAAAAGGTCGAATGCTTAGGCCTTTTACCCATTGGCCAAGGTCTACATTCAGTCCCAAATCTGATTGGATATAACTGGCTTTCCGCTCACTATAACCACGGCCAGTCAACAGTCCATAGGGATTATTCTGCTTTTCTGCGGTACCGCCCAATACAAATTCGCGATTGACCACTCCTGCCAGCTCGGCCGGAATGCGTATAGGAAACTCATTTGGCCTAAGCGTTGACAAAGATTGAATAATATCAGCAGCACTGACATTCGGTGTTTTTCTCATTTGCAGGGCGCCATTGAAGCCTGCATTCAGGGTAATAAAATCCTTAAGATTAAGATCGACATTGGTCCGTAAAGTAACGATATCTTCGCTATGTGGATACTCGGTATATTTTTCCAAACCTCCATTAGATTGATAACCCAAATGGGCAAAATACCTGGCGTCCTTATTACCTCCCGTCATCTGAGTGCTCATCCTGGTGATGTCCATGGATTTATTCAGAAACTCATCGTAATAGTCTACATCAGGATAGAGATAGGGACTATTTCCAGTCCTATAAGCCGATAAATCTGCTTCTGTATACAATGGAGCAAAACCGTCATTGGCCAGGGCCTGATTATAATACCTTGCATAGTCATAAGAATTTAGGTATTTCGGCAACCTTGTCGGAATATGTACGCCCCGTTGAAAATTGAGCCTAATTCCGTTTCTATTTACCTTTCCACGCTTGGTCTTTACCAACAAAATGCCATTAGCCTGCGTACCTCCGTACATGGACTTGAAAGTGGCGTCTTTTAACAATTGTACACTTTCTATGATCTCAGGTTCTAGAAAATCCAAAGGTCTTTCCACCCCATCTACGATCACTACATAACCACCCCATGCGGGAGAAACAGCTGACAAATTCTGACTGGTCCATCCAGGAACCATATTACCTTGCCACTGCCATAATCCAGTCAAACGACCCCCCAAAGCATTTTCCAAACTTAAAGTAGGATTACTTTCCAGCTCTTCTCCTTTTACAACCGAATAAGACCCCACACTTCTCCTCTCCGATGTACTATCAAAGGGGGTATAAAGAATATGGTTTTCACCCGAAAATGCGGGTGCCTTGGTCAAGACAATTTTACCGGAAATTACTTCATCATTGGATATCTCTAAGGTTTTGGCATGATATCCCTCTGATCTTATCACCAAAATATCGCCTTCTGGCACTTTAAAAGTAAAATGTCCCTCTGCATTGGTACCAACTACTCTCCTTTTCTCAGAAGAATATACCTGTGCACTCAGTGCCTCTCCTTCACTATCAACAACCTGAGCGGCTACTGTACGAATTGTTTTTTTTCCATTTCCTTTTTGTGCTTCCACTGTCAAACAGGGAATGATAAGGAATGCGAAAAAAATATATATGATTTTTTTTAGTTTCATCTTTATTACCATTTGAATAATAAAATTCTTTCCTACCAGCCTGGATTTTGATTAAAGTTGGCCCCGATATTCGCATCGTCCAGTTTAATAACAAACAGGTAGTGTTTTTCTTCGAACACCCTGGTCTTGAGCAGTTCCTTGGTATATTTAAAACCAGTGGGATATTCCTCTGATGTAGGAACCTTGGAAATAAACATTCTCCAGATATCCCTGTATTCAGGAAGGTGGGCAATCTTCCAGCGACGGATATCAAACAATCGATGGTCCTCAAAACACAGCTCAATCCTTCTTTCATTTCTGGTCCTTTCCCTAAATCCTGCTTTGTCCAAAAACTTGGAATTAATATTGGGCATCTTTGCACGGTTACGAACCAAATTGAGTGCTTCCTCGGCAGAATACAGGCACCTACCATCTTTTATGGCAGGTGAGCTCCAGGCTTCATTTGCAGCCTCTGCAAAATTGAGGTACAATTCTGACATTCTCAGGTCAGGCCATACCATATCCAGATGTGACCCAAATGTCTTCCCCATCCATTTATTATTGTAATAGCCCGTTTGGGTATATCCCATTATCACATCTCCTCCCTGGTATTTTAGGCTAGGTGAGCCATAGGTTGAAGGGCTTTGGGTATTATCCACGTTCCAGATCTGCATGTTCCTGTTCATAATCCTTTGGCCATTATGAATGATGGATTCCTCAAATCTTGGATCACGGCCAATGTAGGGATCTTGTGGATTATAGCCGGATTCTGGATCATCGATAGGTAAGCCTGTAGCCTGCATTTCAAAGCAGTCCACTAATAATTGATTGGGTTGGGTGCCATAGTTACCACTGAGTTGTCCAGGTGGTCTATAGCGGTTTCTATAGGAATTCGATCCCCAATTATGTCGGTAACGCCGTCCATATATGACTTCCTTCATATAGACACTCTCGATCTGCTCCTTGAACAAGTAATAATAATCTTCCATCTCGACCAGCCCATAGCCTGCCTCTTCAGAAGCTCTTATGGCTGCGTCTGCTGCTAATGCCGCTTCTTCCCAAAGATCTTCTGCCCCCTCATCCTGCATGGCAAATTCGCTGGCAGCATATAATAATGCCCTTGCTTTCATACCCATAGCAGCAACTTTCGTAGGAAATCCCCATTCGCTGTCTGGGAATTTGACAGGCAAATACATGGAAGCAGAGTCAAAGTCCATTGCTGCCCTTTTCATGGTCTCCTGATAGCCCAGACGTGGAAGGTCCATATCATCATCCGCATTTAAGGGCTGATAAAGATAAGGCATCCCACCCCATCGACGAATCAACTCAAAATAGCTCTCCGCTCTGTAGAAATAACAGATACCTATAAGCCTATTTTTAGTCTGTTCACTTCCGGGATAATAGTCTATATTGGACAGACCTACATTGGCCTTCCTGATCTTGCTCCATAAATTTTCAAAAGTTCCATTTTTGGCTTGGGTAGCTTCTCCGTTTGTGCGCAGGGCATAAAAGTCTCCCACAGCTGCTTGTACCGAAGGTACGCCTGTAAATGTGGCCCCGGAGATGGAATTGTCAGATATATCATCAAAATCTCCCTGTGGGCTATTATTGGCAGTATGCCTTTTTAGGGCTGGCCTTGCCACGAGGTCTTCTACAAAACTCCTGTAATTGACAGAATCCCCAAAAACACTTTCAAATGTATAACCATCTGACTCGGGTTGTTTGTCCAAGAAATCACTTTCACAGGATATCAGGGACAAAATCAAAATGCCGAATATTAATATATTTTTCATTATTTCTCCTTTTAAAATGACAGCTCCAAGCCTAAAGTGAATCTTCTGATGATCGGGTAGTAGCCAAAGGTGATGGCTCCGTTCCCTCCATCGGCCCCTTCCGGATCGCCCATGGGCAAATCTGGAGACCAGGAAAGCAGGTTGGTTCCCCTAAGAAAAAAGCGGAGATTGTCGATCTTTAATGGCTTAAGCAGCCTTTCTGGTAAAACATAGCCGATTTGTGCCGATTTTAAACGCAAGTAAGAGGCGTCCCTTACACTGGTAGTGGTATTATCTCCATCTTTTATATTATTATGGGTCCTATTGGCATCCATATGCAAGGCAGGATATCTTGCATCCGTGTTATCTGGCGTCCAATAATCAAACTGGTAGTCAAAAATCTGGTTGCCCAAACGATGCAAAGGCCACAAATAAGCATCTACAAAGTTTCTGGACATCTGTGTGGCTCCTTGGAAGTTAAAGTCCAGATCAAAGCCCTTATAGCTCAATCCTCCTCCAAAATTAAACGTATTCAAAGGGTAATTGCCCGGAAAAGCCATAGGCACCATGTCCATCTGGTCAATATTTCCATCACCATTGAAATCAACATACATCACATCACCAAGTCCAAAAATCCCATTTCCATATCTTGGTGCCGCCATTCGGTCATCTACGTCCTGAATATAACCTACTGAAGTATAACCAAACCGTTCATCTATGCGCTTACCGGCCATTTTCTGATATTCAGGTTTTAACAAGGGCTCATCACGCTCCACAATTCTGTTATCTGTACGACTGTATGCGGCCTTGATCCAATACCAAAGTTTATTATTGATATGGTTGGTATAATTAAGCTCAAATTCATAACCTCGTGTTTCAGTGGCGCCAAGGTTCTGTTGCTTGGCATCCACACCAAACCAAGAAGGCAAGGACAACCTATTCAAAAGAATCTGATCCCTTTTCTCTTGATAAAAGTCCATGCTAAAACTTAACATGCTGTTTTCGAGAAAGCCAAATTCAAATCCCAGATCCTGCTTGATGGCCCTTTCCCATGTAGCATTGATATTGGCCACCTGTCCTTCCAAGATCGGGGTGATATTATAGCCTGAATTAGATTTTGTGCCTGGTAAATAATTTTCTGGATTGGTGCCCCCATTGACATAAGTGGAAGTGTACAGCCACCTTTGCCCACCGGCACCATCATATCCCACCTCGCCATAAGAATACCTGGCTTTTGCCTTGGTCAAAAATGGAAATAATGATTTCACAAAGTCTTCATTGTGCAGGTTCCAGCCCACAGCATAGGAAGGGAAAAATCCATAGCGGTGCTTGGGAGCAAACTGTTCGGATCCATTCAATCCCATATTTACTTCCACCAAGTATTTTTTATGATAGTTATAGGTCACCCTTCCCACAATTCCTTCTTCATAATGTGGGAAATCAACATCATTTTGCCAAGTCCTTCTATTTCCCAAAAACAATGCAGTTACATCATGTCTGTTGAATTTTCTGGCATAGTTTATAGACGCCTCATAATAGGTGCTCCTAAAAGGCCCTCTATTGATAAATTCATCGCCAGGAGAAATTGGCAGTTTGGGACCGTGGTTATCTTGGTTATCCCTTCCCTTATACCTTTCCCAGGTACCATCCGGAAGCAGCTTATAGGCCACCTCATCCACATTATAGTTTTTCTGGTATCCTTCCACATGGTTATAGGCTAACCTGCCTTGTACCGCCAGACCTTCAGTAATAAAATCAAGCTTTTGGCGCAATTTCAAAGTGGTATTGAGCTCGGTTGTCTTCACCTGCCTAAAACCACTATTATTCAATGCATTGTATGGGTTATTGGCATTCATGATTCCAGTGGTAGAGTACCTTAAGCCGGTTTCATCAGGAAAAACATGATCCGGATATTGATCGAGTACTGAGGCTGGATAAAATGGAGGGATTTCCATTGGTCCCAGCATAAAAATTGGCCGGTTTATCCTAATTCCTGCTGTTTCATTTGGTGAGTTTTTGACCCCTACATATCCTCCGGCATCCAACGACAACTTGGTGGAAGAGGTAATATCAATATCAATATTCGTCCTGTAATTATACCTGTTGTATTTGAATTCAGGATCATATAATGGATTCTCTATGGTCTTATAAATATCTCCATCATACAGATAACTCAGGGAGGTGAATATTTTTGCAAATTTAGTTCCTCCCGAAAAATTCAAATTGTGCTTTTGGGCATAACCATAATCCCTGATCGTTATTTCCTCCCAATCCGTATTGGGATAAATATAGGGCATATCCTGAACTCGGTAATGCTCCAAAATTGACTCTGGAATAAGGGAATTCCAACTGCCATCATTTTTATAGGCTTCATTCATGACCAAAGCAGTCTCATAGCTCCCCGCCATATTTCTCCTAAGCAAGGGGTCTTTTAAACTTAGCTCTGAGGAATAGTTGAGTTTAATGGCTCCTTCCCTGCCTCGTTTGGTGGTGATCAAAATTACACCGTTTGCTCCCTTCACACCAAATACGGCCGTAGCGGATGCATCTTTCAGAATAGAAATAGTTTCAACCTCATTGGGATCTATATCATTATAATTCCTCTCTACACCATCCACCAGCACAAGGGGGCTATTATCAACCCACGAAGACTTACCTCTAATCAGTAACCGGGCAGCATCTGCTCCGGGTTCTCCGGAAGTTTGTACAGTAAAAACGCCAGGAGCCCTACCCGTAAGGGCATTGGACAGGGAGACCGCACCATTTTTCTGCAGATCCTCACCCGTAACCTGTGAAATAGATGCCAATGAACTTTCCTTTTCCTGTACCCCATAGCCGACCACGACTACTTCATCGAGATTTTCCATACTCGAAGCCATTTCCACGTCTATTTGAGATTTGCCGCTAACCGCCATCTCTATGGGTAAATATCCCAATGACCGGAACACAAGTACGGGATTTTCTTGACCTTCCGGAATGGTTAAACTATAGTTCCCATCCAAATCGGTGATGGTGCCTACAGAAGTCCCTTTCAACATAATCGCAACTCCAGGCAATGGCTCTCCCGTTTCTTTTTCAAGGACTCTTCCTTTGATCGTCTGCTCCATGGCACTTTTCAGATCACTCATTTTGGGATAATCACCTGGGACAGCTAAATGATTGCTTCCAAAAAAATTGCTGGCCCCAATTGCCCTGTAGGCTATGGGAGGCCCTAAAAAGAACAATAAGAACAGAAGCAAAAACAACTTTTTAACAGTAAAAAAAATTACTGATTCTGGTAATGTTTTTTTCATTTTAAATAGGTTTAGATTGGGTTAATTTTAATTGGAATGATATGGATTAGCATACCTTCCTTACATTTTACGAGCTGGATAAACCCGATAAAACAGAATCGATCGGTGTTTTTCTAAGTCATTGCAGTAGCTTATTAAAGGTTATAGATTTATCAACTTTAGGCTTAAAACTTTCTTAAACAATGAATCCAAAAGTGTCTAAATGGTTTTAGCCAGTGATAAATCTACTTTTTGAAGAATGAAGGATGTAGCACTTATGTACAAAAAATGTGGAACGATGTTTAAAACCAATTTAAACCCATGCACAATACAACAATAAACAATTGAAAAACAAACAATTACAACAATATCGTCGAGAATAAATAAGGAGTTAACCGGAATTATCCACGAAAAACATTAGAGCCTTTCCCAACCACTACCTGTGAAGGTCTGAGGAGCCAAAAAAACAATTAGTTTAGTGACCTAAGCGTAGCACCGCATAAGTGAATGTGCCTACTGCCAGGTAAATTCGAAAATTAAAGCATAGTGACTTATTTTATCTGTCACGGATAAGGCCGCAATAGATAGACTCATATATATAAAGCTGGGGCAAAGCTGTATCAAAGTTGGGGCAAAGCTGGGGTAAAGCTGGGTTTAGCCCAGCCTTAAGCCAATGGTCTTCAGGAAAAGTACAATTTACACCTTAAAAAAATACCAAAACAAATATTCACCCCCAATCCGTATCTGTAGGTAGCAGAAGGCACACTATATCAATTAGGGTTGAGGAAAACTTCTGATAGGAGAATATCGCTTATATGTATCAAAAACATCCTTATCCGGACCTACCACTCTAGGGTCTTTGGTTCTTATGAGTTCCATTACCAAGGTCTCATTTAACCTTTTCTCTACCTCAGCATATCCCGTTTTGCCCACCAAATTATCCAGACAAGCGGGATCATTTTGGATATCGTACAATTCAAATTCAGGTCTTTTTGCTACCGCCAAATCAAAATAAAACTGGATATCGCTATCCTGATTATGCTCTAACAGATAGGTCTTAGTAGGGCAATCATCGATATCTGTATAAGCACTTTGAGGAATATAGTTTCCATCTGAACCTATGCCATTCATCGGCAATAGCCTTGTATCATCTTTAGGATCATGCTTTTGAGGAGCTCCGGCAGGCCATCTTTCGGGTTTCATATTCCAAATATATAGGTAATCCTTGCTACGGATCGCCCGCTGCGGATAACCCCAGTTTTGATACCTTGAAGAAGAATGGCGTTCTCGTCCTGAAAGGGCATAGTCCATCGCTCGCCCTTTTACCTTATGGTCTTCGGAAGTAAGGATATTTAAAAAACTCTGCCCGGTAATAGGCATCATTCCTTCAGCAGATACTCCGGCTATCTCCAAAATCGTGGGAGCAATATCCACGAAGGACAATGGTGCATCATTGATCCTCCCTCCTGGGAATGCTTTGGGATATCGCACAGCCAAGGGCACATGAATACCATATTCGTAAGCATTGGCCTTGGCCCGAGGGAAGGGCTTTCCATTATCAGAAGTGACAATCACTATGGTGTTTTCCAGTTCTCCGATGTCCTCCAAGTACTTTAACATTTTTCCCAGATGCCTGTCAAACCACTCTATCTCGACGGCATAATCCAATAAATCACCCCGTACCTCGTCATTATCAGGAAGAAAGTCCGGTACCTCCACATCCTCTAGTTGCTTTCCCATTCTTTTCCAGGAACCTTTTTCATAGGCTCTATGGGGTTCTGATGCACCAAACCAAAAAAAGAAGGGCTGCTCCTTTTCTTTATTTTCCATAAAAGATTTAAAATTCTCAAAATAATCCAGTCCACTGACACCCTTTGCATACCCTTCAAGCTCCTCTTTATTATCCCCATAGTGAATATTGGAATGGGCAATCCCTCCTGCATCTGTAGTTCTCCAAAGGGAATCTGCTGGCTTTTTGGCATATTGAAATGGCGCCACCCCTTTTCCTGTTCGTCCAGTAGCATAACCGTTCTCTCCCAAGACATCAATAAAAGGCACATACTTTTTCAGCCAAGACGAAGCATGTTGGCCAGATTGTTCATTTTGCCAAGGGTACCGCCCGGTAACTATGGAGCTTCTTGAAGGAGCACAACCAGGAGATCCCGCAATGCAATTGGCAAAATAGACCCCTTCCCTGGCCACCCTATCAAAGGCAGGTGTATGGACAAAACTACTGCCTGCAAAACTGGTATGGGAAAAGGACTGGTCATCGCTGATTACGAATAGGATGTTAGGGGATTTCAAGTCTTGCTTTTTTTCTTTGCAACTAAAACAGGCAAAAAAAATAATCAGCAGTGAAAGCAGGCAATAAGTTTTCATGTAATCTATTTCGTTTTAATATCTTGTCCATTTTAACAAGCTTCCAAAGTAATTAATAAAATTGAAAACCTGCCCAATACAGCCCTACCCGTATTTTATTAAAAGAATAATTACTTTCCGAAATTTACTCCTGCCTAACTACCCTTTTTGTGATGTACCAGTTGATTACTTCATGACTTAATTCCCCGGCCACATCCTTATGCTGATCCGCTATATTGGTAGTTTCGTTTGGATCTTTTTTTATATCATACAGCTCCAACCTACTACTGTCCGAATTAACCAGTAATTTCCAATCACCTCTTCTAATCGCTAAATGAGGACTTTGATGATAAGTTTGACGTGGTCTTCCAAAATACTGGTTCCGGCCAAAGTCCCACATAATATCTTTAAGTCTTTGATGAATTTTTTGCCCCAAAAGGGCATCACTCATATCCTCTCCAGCCAAATCAAAACCTTCTGGAAGCTTTGCCCCGGTTGTGGCACTTAAAGTCGGCAAAAGATCCACAGAGCTAATCACACTTTCATTATCTGTCTTTCCTGGGCTAATCACCTCAGGCCAACTCACAATGAAAGGCATACGAATCCCTCCTTCATATAGGCTATTCTTAGCACCACGCTGACTGTTGGTTCTGATCTGTTCATAAGTTGGATAAGCTCCGTTATCACTGGTAAAGATGATCATGGTATTCTCAATAATACCCATTTCTTCAAGTCCAGTCATTAACCTCCCAATCTGACGATCATACTCTTCCAAAACAGGGATGAAATTTGGTTTACTAGGCCAAGTTTCCCTTTTATCATAAAACTCCTCACTAGGAACCCAAGGGTCATGCATATCATCCGGCCACAAGTTAACAAAACAGGGCTCTCCCTGATTTCTTGATAAAAAGTCTAAGGTTCTGTCCACAAAGTACCCAGTCCTTTCCCACCTTTCAATACTGTCTTGTTCACTCCAAATCCAGTTAGAAGCAGTAATCAACTTATCAGGATCAGGACCTTCATAAGTTGTTGTATATTCATCAAAACCATATTCAGTAATTTGGGGGGCATCATCAACGTCTCTCCCTCCTCCCATATGCCATTTCCCTACATGACTCGTTTTGTACCCCACTTGCTTTAGGATCCTAGCGATGGATGGCACAGAAACATCAAGATAGTCTAATTGTTCACAGCGAGCATTTCCTTTTCGATCATGCAAAAAAGTATTGATGCCCCACTCTGTGGGAAACATCCCTGTCGTAATAGACACCCGAGATGGTGATCAAACGGGAGAAGCTGTATAATAATGATTAAACTTCAATCCGCTGGCAGCCAGTTTATCTATATTAGGAGTATTGACCCATCCGCTGTTATAACAGGATAAATCACCTATCCCCATATCATCAGTTTAAATGACAATAATATTCGGTTTTTTGACAGCATTTTTACTCTCCTTGCTGGCACATGATGCCAATAGGGTAAACAACAATAAGCTAAAAATTCTATTCATTTTTTGGGATATTCAATCTTTAGAAAATAAAGGTCTCATATATCAATAACATATGAGACCTTTCCTAGTAATTTCACTATGCTATACTATATATAAATAGTCATGATCTTTTGTCCTGTTCTTGTCTATAATATCGATAAAATAAAACAAAAAGATCAGTCAATGCCCCTATCCCAAACGAAATAAGAAGCATTAACTGACTGACCTTAACCCTCAATATCCATCGTTTTGAACGAGATTTTCATTGGCATTAATTTCCCCCTGTGGAATAGGATACAATACATTGTACGGCTTCGCATTCTTTCCTCTTTCCAAGGCCTTTTCAATGAATTTTCCATGACGCAAGAGATCACTTCTTCTTTTGGTCTCAGAGTAAAATTCCCAAGCTCTCTCCTGCAGAATGTGATCTCTTAAACTACTTTGATCAAAGTTGGTCAGTTGTAGCATTTCCATATTCTCACCAGCCCTTGCCCGGACAAGGTTGATCAAATCTATGCTTTCCTGATTAGGCCCTTGAAGCTCATTCATAGCCTCAGCTTTTGACAACAAAATATCCGCATATCGCACCATAGGAAAATCATTTTCCTGGTCAGCCCCTATACGGTTAAGATCTAAAAACTTGAAACTTCTGGAATTGTCATTACCCAATAATTGCACCGACTGTCCATCGTTTCTCACATAACTGGTAAGTATCAGGTTCTTTCTATTGTCCTCAGGCGCAAAAGAATTGACAAAGGCATCATAATACCTGAATTGGGCTGCAAAATTTGGTCCCTCTATGGGATATGCAGGAGGTAGGGAAAGGGAAAGCCACTCTGTACCCATACCACTGGCATCGCGTGTTTGCGGCATCACAAAGATAAACTCTGAATTAACCTCATTTTCCGGGGCAAACATCGCTTCATAATCTGGATATAAATCATATACATCCAATTCAATGATTTCATCTGCAGTCTCTGTACATTTCTGCCATTGTTTGGTATTGAGATAAAACTTCGTCAATATGGCCAAAGCAGCTCCCTTTGTGACCCTATTAGCTTCCACTTGTAAAGTCGGCAATTCATCTGCAGCTGCACGTAGTTCAGACTCTATAAATTGGTTCATCTCATTGGCAGGGGTCTTTGCAGGGTAAAGCTCAGGAGTACTGCTCAGTGTCAATGGTACTTCTCCAAACCACTTGGTCAAAAGGTAATAACTGAAAGCGCGAATAAACCTCGCTTCTGCGATCCGCTCGCTTTTATCTGCTAGGGAATAATTCACCGGGTCCACATTGTCTAAAAACAAGTTGACATCCCTAATGGCATTCCATCTTCCATTATAAACGCCACCTATCCAAGGATGCTCAGAATTAAAAGTAAAATCCTGTATAAAAGCCGCATCCCGTGCTTGCCCTCCTCCCGATTCGAAAAACAGATCAGAAGGGCCTTCTTCTAAATAATGCCATTGGATAAGTCCAAATCGATGGACTTGCATAAACCCATACGCAGAAGTTAACAAAGATTCCAATCCCACCTCATTATTCAGGATATTGCTGGGGCTAAGTTGGTCATAAGGCTCTTCAACCAACTGCTCTTCACAAGCATTCATGGTGGTCAACAGCAACAGTCCAATGATATATAATCTATATTTTTTCATTTGTTTTCAATTTTAATTCACAGAGAAACTTAGAAGGAAAGTCTACATCCCACGCTATAAGTCCTTGCATTGGGATAGGCGTTATAGTCAGCCCTAGCTGAATTCGCTCCATTGTTAAGGGAATTGACTTCGGGATCAAAGCCCATATAGTCAGTGATCAACAACAAGTTGCTTCCCTGAAGGTAAAAGTTCACCCCTCTTAGGAATTTATGATTGGCCACATTGAAGTCATAGCTCAGCCTCAAGTTCCTCAAGCGAATGAAAGTAGCATCTTCCACAGAAAGACTGTTCACGGTACTTCCTCCATAAGAGGTTGGGTTCACACCAGATGGCCATTTATTGCTTGGATTTTGAGGTGTCCACCTATTCAACAAGGGCTCTGCCATACGGTTTCTACCCGGATCAATTGGATAAAGGGAATTCAACAGATTTTGGTTAAGCAGACTTTGGCCAAAATCTCCGGCAAAGAACACATCCAAATTCAATCTTCCATATTGGAAATTATTTCTTAAGCCCAAAGAAAAGTCAGGAAAAGGACTTCCAATAACTGTTTTATCCGCATCACTAATGGCACCATCAGGCACTCCTTCAGGACCACTGATATCCCTAAATTTCGGATAACCTGGCTGGGCATTTGGCTGTGCTGAATTGGCGATATCCTCACCTTCTTGCCATATTCCATCCACAATATGCCCATAGTAACTATTCAACGGCTGGCCTTCGGTTACTATCGTAATGTCAGAAGTAAATGGCAGACCTCCTTGAAGAATCTGGTCACTTCCGGCCAAATCAGTCACTGTATTCTTCACTTTGGTAAGGTTAAAGCTTGTTGTCCATGCAAACTTTTGTCTGTCTATATTATAAGATTCAATGGCCAACTCAAATCCTTTGTTTTCCACAGAGCCCACATTGTCCAAGATGGAATTAAAACCGGAAGATTTTGGAAGGGGAAGATTGAGCAATAAATCATCCGTATTTCGGATAAAATAATCTGCAACGAAATTTAAACGTCCTGCCCAAAGTTCCAAGTCCACTCCTATATCAAACTGTGTGGTCGTTTCCCATTTCAAATTCGGGTTAGGAATCCTAGTTGCCGTAATTCCTTGTTGCTGTAGTCCATTGATCAAAGCCAATCCCCCTGCTCCTAAAGTGGAAAGGGACATGAAATTCCCGATACTTTGGTTACCTGTTTTCCCCCAGCTGGTTCTTAATTTCAGGTTGGTAACCACTTCTGAATTGGAAAGAAAAGATTCTTGTGAAACCCTCCATGACAGTGCCATACTTGGGAAGTAACCAAACTTATTATTTTCCCCAAACTTGGATGAACCATCAGCTCTCATGGAAAAAGTAACATAGTATTTACTTTTATAGTCATAATTGACCCTAGAAAGATAAGAGATCAGCTTATTGGAGTTTTTATAGCTGTTTACTTCATCTCTTTCTGTATTTCCCAATCCAAAATTATTGGTCAACAGTGCATCGGAAGGAAAGCCATCAATCGTACCACTAAAACCTTTGTTGATAAAATCCTGATAAGTATAACCAGCCAAGAAGTTAAAGTTATGAGTCGACCAACTCTTCTTATAGTTTACTGTAGCCTCCAACATTTTATTGGATTTATCACCCGTGATGATCGTGCCGATACCACTACCATTGGCAATCCCTGTCTTGGTGGTAGACTGCACGTAAGTGTCTTTTCTAGCATTCAGCCTGTCAAATCCCAAGGTCAGCTTGGCATTCAGGTCTGGGATAATGGTATACTCACCAAAGACATTTCCCAGAAGTCTGGTATTCTCCTCTTCGGTAAAGACATCCGCAATGATCAAAGGGTTGTCCATATCGATACTAAAATCCTGATACGGGGTGCCGTCAGGGTTGAACTTGTCTATAGTTGGATCGATTTCCATGGCTGAATTGACCACCCCTGCACTGGCATTGAAGCCCGTTCCAAAAGGCACATTATCATTCTTTACATAGGAGTTGGTCAAGTTAACACCATAGCGAAACTTATCACTGGCTTTAAATTCGGCATTTAACCTAGCTGATATGCGCTCCATACCAGAACTTATCACGATGCCTTCTTGGTCATAATAGCTTACTGAAGAATAAAAAGAACTCTTGTCATTCCCTCCGCTTACAGCCAAATTATGATTTTGTATATACCCTGTTCTGGTAATCTCATCCAGCCAATCAGACTGCTCAGTAACTTGCGACATATCATACAATGGATCCAAGCCACTGTCTTCTTGAATATCATTGACCACTTGTGCAAATTCTGTAGAGCTCAGCAGGTCCACCTTATTGGCCATTTGCTGAAGACTCCCTGAAAAATCATAGGTTACCTGAGTACCCTTATTGCTTCCTCTTTTGGTCGTGATCATGATGACACCGTTAGCTCCCCTGGAACCATAGATTGCGGTTGCGGAAGCATCTTTTAACACCTCAATGGAAGCAATATCATTAGGGTTGATCAAGTTGAGTGGATTTTTCGGATTTCGGTTATCGCTGATCCCAGAACCTGATCCTGATATAGAAGGACTATTATCAATAGGCATTCCATCGATCACATAGAGCGGTTCATTACCTGCATTGATAGAACCTACCCCTCTAATCCTTACATTCACAGAACCTCCCGGCTCGGCGCTGTTCTGATTGATCTGCACACCAGGCATCCTACCAGTCAGCATCTGGTCAATATTTTGAAGTGAGCCCAAATTCAGCTCTTCAGGCTTGACAGAAGCCACCGCACCCGTAAGGTCACTTTTCTTTACGGTACCATATCCTACCACTACCACTTCGTCCAGATCAGAAAGATCCTCTTCCAAAGTGACATTTAGAAAATCCTGATTACCTACGCTAACCTCTTTTGAGGTAAATCCCAAAAAGGAAAATACAAGTATATCATCATTGGAAGCCTCGATACTGAATTTACCATCCAGGTCCGTAATAGTCCCTTTGGTACTCCCTTTTATAATAATATTAACTCCCGGCAGGCTTTCCCCAGACTTGTCAACAACAAGTCCACTGATATTTCTATCTTGAATTATGGTATTTGTCAATTTGACAATTTCCCTTTTCTTCACATCAATCCCATTATTGACCTGTCTAAAACTAAGGTCTGTCTGTAAAGAAACATCTCTTAGAAAGCTTTCCACACTTCCCACTCTTTCGCTGAACTGAATTTGAGCAAGTTCATCAAGTTCATCGTGATCATATAAAAAATTAAATGAAGTTTGAGCTTCTATTTGTCTAAAAAAATCAATTAAGCTACTGGATTTCTTATTAATTCTGACTTGAACCTCATCAATGGACTTATACTGCCCATTGACATTAGTGGCCAATACAAAGTTGAATACCAACATTTGTACTACAAACCCGTATAGGAAGTACTTGGACAACATATAAATTGTCTTTTGTAGTTTTAATTTCATAATTTTGATTGGTTTTTTGATTTATTCATTAGACCTGGTTCTCAGGAGTATCCACATTCCCCAATGTTTTAGATTTTCCTGAAACCACCCTTAAGGAGCCAACTGACTAACCGTCGGTTGGCTTTTTTCATGAACTGTTATAGCGCTTTGTTTTCATGTTTTTTGGGTTATTGTTTAAATGATATATTAACTTTCTTTCCCTTGATTTTATAGTCGAAGTTTTCAATATTGGACATACTGTTAAGAATCGTTTCCAACATTTGTTGCTCAAATTTTCCAGAAAAGCGCCATGTCTTTGGAATCACTCCTTTCACTTCAATGGAAACCCCATACCAGCTTTCCAGCTTTTCTTTTACCTGCTCAAACTGTGCTTTCTTAAAGATCAAAACGCCATTCCGCCAGCTTTGAACCAATTCATCATCAAATGGGTGAATATCTATTTGCCCCTTCCCAAGATCAAAACCCAATTCCTGCCCAGGACTTAAAAAATATGCTTTACCGGAAAAAGCTTCATCAATCACTACTTTGCCTGTAACTAGAGAAACCTTAACGTCTTTTGATGCATGGCTGTGAATATTAAAGGAGGTTCCCAATGCAGTAGTCGTTAGATTGCCGGAAAGTACCTTAAACGGCTTAATACTATCCTTGGCCACTTCAAAAAAGCCCTCTCCGGACAGTTTTACCAAGCGTACTGTTGAATCAAAACTAACAGGATACTGTAGACTGCTACCCGCATTAAGCCAAACCACTGAACCATCTGAAAGCCTAAAACTTAACTTCTCTCCCATAGCTGTAGATTTCGTAATCCACTCTATGCCTATCATTTGATCTTCCTCTGCATCAGTATTTAAAAACCTTGTGGTCAAAAAGGTAATCAAAACAGAAAAAACAAGTATAGCTGCAACCTTCGCCCATTGGCTCATTCGGTTCCACAAAATAGTTCTATGTGTATAAGGTGCTATACCTTCAGTATTCGGAGATGTTGAAATCGTTCTATTGGAAAGCAAGCGGTTAAGCACTTCTCTTTTTGCATCCTCCGTGGACGGCTTAGATGGAAACTCAAGGTTTAAAAGTATTTCCTTGGCAAACTTGGCATCAGCCAACCTATCAGGATTGGCCTCCAACCAGTGCTGCCAATACCGGTTGAGGTCAGCATCTGGCTGCTTTACCCATCGGATAAATTCTACATCTTCTAAAAGATCTTTAATTTGCGGCATGTTTTTGGGATTTATTGCTGCTTTTCTATGAGGTATAGCAGCACAAAGCCCAAACAACGTCTTACATTTTTGATTTTTTTAGAAAAAAAATCAAAAATGGATCATCACGCTCCTACAAACTGTTAAGTAACTGACTGAAGTCAAATTTCTAAAACCTAGTATAAGGATAAGCCATATTAAATTCAGACATTAGCTAATTGAAAAAATAATGGAATAAAACCAAGGGAATTCCTTAGGGAACGCAAAGCTTTATAGACCAAATCACGGGCTGATTTGGGATTGGACAAAGCCATCATTTCACTGATTTCCTCATACCCCATCCCTTCATAGAACAAATAGTAGATAGCCTCCCGCTTTCTTGGGGATAAATCATCCAAAGCAGATTGAATATTTCTAAATTGCTCTTGATCCAACTGGGAACTGATCAAAACCTGTTCATGTGAAATAGTTACTTCAAATGGAGTATGCTCATCCAAATCGGATTGACGGCCTACCCATTTGTCTAATTCCTTAATGATCCTTCTTTTTAAACATTTAAATAAATAAAACTTGATGTGATGGGTATCCCCAATCGTTTCGCCGTACTTTCTTAAGTCTAAAAATACATCATGAATAGCATCCTTCACCAATTCTTCGTTGGGAGTTATTCTGGTCCCAAACCGATACAAGCTATCAAAGTAATTTTCATAAATTTTCAAAAAGGCAGCATTGCTTCCCTTTTTAAAAGCTTTCCACAAGTCAATATCAGTAAGCTCCCCTTCTTTTGGTCCCCCTACAGCACTATCTTCAACATACTCTACCTTATAACTTTTGACTATCATGATATTATTCTGGGATATTGCAATTTTAAAGAAAATGATTTCAAATTAAATTTCAAAAAAAACACAAGCTTAATTATGCCCTAAAAAGATTTAGCAAAACCTTAACCTAGCTTATAAGAAAACCATCAATTCGATATATTATTTGGCAAGCTCCCATGTTTATACCGTAACAATTAATCAATGATTTAAGCAAGCTCCTTGTATCAAAATTGAATTCTACACAATAAATTGCTTTCACATCCAATCAATTGCTAAAAGGGAGATAATAATTCTCCGCTGTCCCGACAGCTAAGCTGAGGGATGACTAAACTTGAGTGTATGACTCCGTTATAACTTTGCGAGTCAAATGCACTGCAAAGCCCTAATTATAGTTCAAACCACCTGACTTGAACCAATCATCCATACCAGATTCCATCCCTTCTGCTTGTAAACCTTTAATCAACCCTTCATGAACTTAATGCCTTAATGGTTAAAATACTACTTGTCCTTCAGCAAATTCAAAGAAGTAGCACTGAGCTATATACACCTTGAAACATATCCCCCTCATGACCTTAATGCCTTAGTGGTTACATAATTTGTATGTAAAAACTAGATGATCATATTAAAATGTAACATTTTTAACGGCATAGTTTAACCTGTATTTAACCCCTAGTTAAGCCGTGTTTACCCCGTGTATTAGCCATGCTTTTACCATAAGAGAGTTAGGTTTTACTCTTCGTTAAGCATAGTGATATCAAGGAAAGGACTATGGGTACTTCCTCTGCCCCTAAAAAATCTTTGATCCCATATCGACAATTAACTAAGAATAACACAAAAAAATCCTCAAAGCCAAGCGCCATGAGGATTTTACCCTATTTAGTAATCTTTTACATAAGTTCATTCTTCAAGTAAAATTTCCTGCTTTTAATCTTTGCCACCTTCCAAGGCTTGAAACATTTTCAAAAAGGCAGAACTGTCCCAAGTTTTAGGCCTATTAGAAATAGGAAGCTTAATGCATCTGAAAATCAAAAAGGAAAGGCATCTACCTTTACCAGAGCTAGTGCATAGGAAAAACACATTTCCTTTTACGCTACCTCATGCTTAGGAACCTCCTTATTCACGATCTTGTCGACTACCAAGGCGATGGCTCCATCGCCAGTGACATTGCAGGCAGTGCCGAAGCTATCCATGGCAATATAGAGCGCAATCATTAAACCGATCATTTCTTCGTTAAAGCCCAGCATGGCCTGAAGCACTCCTATGGCCGCCATAATCGCCCCACCAGGCACCCCTGGAGCAGCTACCATTGCTATACCCAACATGAAAATAAAACCGGCAAAAACCGGGAAATTTATCGGCATCCCATTTAGGATCATCAAGGCGATGGCACAAGCAGTGATCTTCATGATACTTCCTGACAGGTGAATAGTAGCGCAGAGGGGAACTACAAAACCTGCCACTTTTTCTGACACACCATTTTTCTCCGCTTGTCCAAGTGTCACGGGAATGGTGGCCGCCGAGGACTGCGTACCCAAGGCAGTAAAATAAGCGGGGAGCATGGCTGACAGTAACTTAACTGGATTCTTTTTGACGATGGACCCTACGATCACATATTGAAGAATCAACAAAAAGATATGCATGGCAAAGATCACCCCGATGATATTCATAAATACCGAAAGGATCTGGTAAACTTGACCACTATAGGCCATATTGGCAAAAATACCCAAAATAAATATTGGCAAAAGCGGCACGATCACTCGCTCAATCACCTGCATAATGATGGTCTCAAAATCCTTTACTGCCAGCTTCAAGGTTGACTTTTCCTGGTAAGAAAGTCCCAAGCCAATCACAAAAGCCAAGACCAAGGCAGACATCACTTCAATAACAGGCGGTATTTCTATTGAAAAGTAAGGAATCAACTCCTTGGCACTTTCTGCCATGCTTGAAGCGGAGTTGACATGCTCTTCCAGTAAGGAGGGAAAAATCGTAGAGGAAGTAAAAAAGCTCATAAAGCCCGAAAACAAGGTGGAGCCATAGGCAATAGCGGCAGTGATCAAGAGCATTTTGCCAGCCTCTTTACCTAGGTCGGAAATTGCAGGCATGATCAGCCCCATAATTATCAAGGGAATTGAAAAGCTCAAAAACTGACCAAAAAAGGCATTGAAGGTCGCAAAAACCCTATTGAACCACTCTGGCATATACAAGCCAAAAACAATACCTAGCACAATGGCCATAAAGACCTTAAACAACAAACTATTGACAATACGCATCATCTAATCTCTAAATATTAAATTTTCTGATAAATGGGTTTAGAATCGCTAAGATAGAAGTCCAAATTTTATTTAGCTTCACACAACGGGATTTTATTGCATTTTATAAAAGCATAATTTTCTTTCTCTACCCAATTCCTTTTTTGCTTTATTTAAGTCTTTGCACCTCCATACATGCTTTTTAGAAATATAAACCTGCACGAAACTGACCGCTAATATTCTTGATCGAGCTGCTTATTTCTTAATAATGATTCACCCTGACACTTAAAAAAGTAACAAAGAATTTCCCTTTCAAACCTTAATTCTCTAATGGTTAAAAAAACAATTCAGATTGTACTACTCATAGTTAAGTATAGTAATATCAAAGGAAGGATCATAGCAGATACTATTGCACTGCTTCTTAAAAATTGCTTGATTACATAGCAGCAACCAAGAGTAACAAAAAAATCCTCAAAGCCAAAGGCCATGAGGATTTCACCCTATTTAGTAAGTCTATAATTATTAACCTTTTACATTTCTCTTTTATTTTCAGGATTCCCTGTGATCATTTCCAACCACCACCCAAGGCTTGGTACATTTTCACAAATGCATTCAACTGTTGCATTTGGGTTTCCACCAGATCAAACCTGGATTCCAAGGCATCTCTTTGCGTAAGCAATACCTCCATATAATCAGCTCTTGCCGATTTGAAAAGGTCATTGGAAATATCAATGGATTTAGTCAAAGCCGCGACTTCTTGGGCTTTCAATCCATAGCTCTTTTCCAAGTTCCCTATTTTGGACAACTGATTCGCTACTTCTATATAGGCCTTCAAAACAGTTTGTTCATAGTTATACACCGCTTGAATCTGTTCGGCATTGGCACTCCTATAATCCGCTTTGATGGCGTTTCTATTGATCAAAGGAGCAGATAAATCCCCTGCAATCGAATAAATAAGTGACTCTGGAGTAGTGAGCAAATGGGAAGGATTAAAGGCCTGAAAACCTACCCCTGCAGAAATCCCCAAAGAAGGATAAAATCTCGCCTTGGCCACTTTTACATCCAAATCGGCCGCGGCCAATTCCAGTTCCGCTTGTTTAATGTCAGGACGATTTTCCAAGAGCTGAGCAGGTACGCCTGCATAGACATCTTCTGGCATCAAGGTCCCCAATTCTATACTGCTCCTTTTTACTGGCTGTGGATACCTGCCTACCAAGAAATTGATTTCATTCTCCGTTTCAATAATCTCTTGCTGAATATCAAATTGTAGACTCTTGGTATGGTAAACTTCTGCCTCAAACTTACGAACAGCCAATTCAGTAACCTTTGCCGCTGTTTTTTGCAACCTTACGATCTCCAAGGCATTGCTTTGGATCTCTATATTCTGATTGACAATTTCCAACTGCTTGTCCAAGGCCAATAATTCATAATAGGAATTGGCCAATTCAGCAATTAAGTTGGTCACCATAAAATTTTTCCCTTCCACCGTAGCCAGATACCTCGATAGAGCGGACTTTTTAGCATTCCTCAACTTATGCCAAATATCCACTTCCCAGGTGGCAAAGGCACCAATCAAATAATCAGATAAGGGTTCTGGCATTTCCTTGCCAGGCTTAATATCAGTATTGGCATCATTGGCACCTTGGCTGGTATATCTTCCTACTTTTTCAGTACCGGCCCCTGCCTTGATGTCCACAAAAGGTAAATACTCCCCTTTTCTGGCCCTAACTTCATTCCTGGCCACCTCTATCTCTTGTAAAGTGATATTTAACTCCTGATTGTTTTTCAGGGCAGTATCTATTAGGGCATTCAAATAAGGATCTGTAAAATAATCCTCCCAGCTTATTTCAGCAGTATTGGTAGTATCCTGCGAGCCATTAAAACTCGCAGGAATATTTTTATTTACTTTTCTTTCGACAAGAGAAGGGGTCTTACATGCTGAGACGCTCAGCACCAAACAAACCACTCCCAGGCTTATTTTTATGATTTTATCAAGCATTTTCATGGTCATATTCTTCTGTTAAAGGAACTTCATCTTCATCTTGGATCAGCTGTTTGCCATCCGCAAGCTTTGCGAAAATATAGTATAGGCCTGGGACAATGATTACCCCAAAAACGGTCCCAAACAACATTCCCCCCATGGCTGAAGCACCAATGGTGCGGTTACCTATGGCTCCTGCTCCGGTAGCAATAACCAATGGGATCAACCCTGCAATAAACGCGAAAGAAGTCATTAAAATCGGACGGAAACGGACCTTGGCTCCTTCAATGGCAGCATTAAGGATAGTAGCGCCTTCCTGCCTTTTCTGCACAGCAAATTCTACGATCAGTACGGCATTTTTGCCCAAAAGTCCAATCAACATGATCAAACCAATCTGGGCATAAATATCATTGTCCAGCCCCATCAGCTTCAGCAATAGGAAGGAACCAAATACCCCAACGGGCAAGGAGGTAACCACCGCCAGCGGAATGATGAAACTCTCATACTGCGCCGCCAATACAAAATAGACAAAGACCAGTACCACAAGAAACACATACAAGGCCTCATTGCCCCTGTTGGACTCATCATAGGAAAGCCCTTCCCAAGCAATGTCATAATCCTTGGGTAAGGTTTGCTCTGCCACTTCCCGAATGGCCTGAATGGCATCTGCTGTGGTATAACCAGGAGCAGGAAGTCCTCTTATGGCCGCTGAATTATACATATTGAAACGGGTAACCTCATTAGGCCCTTGCGTTTTCTTCAGCTTCATAAAGGCAGAGTAAGGCACCATTTCACCATGATCGTTTTTGACATATAGGTTAAGTACATCCGATGGTAACCTTCTGAACTTTGGATCAGACTGCACATAAACCTTGAAGAATCGGCCAAATTTAATAAAGCCCTGCTCATAGGTACTTCCAATTAGGATGTTCAGGTTTTCCATAGCATCACCAATGGAAACGCCCTTTTGCATGGCCAGCTCATTGTCAATTTCCAGTTCATACTGAGGATAGTTCGCAGCAAAGAAGGTAAACAAACCGGTCAATTCAGGACGCTTACCCAAATCATCCATAAACTGTTTATTGATCTTATCAAATTCCTGATAATCAGTTTCGGTAGTCTGGTCCAGCAAACGCATGGAAAAACCACCAGAAGAACCAAAACCTGGAATGGCAGGCGGCTCAAAGAATTCCACGATGGCCCCAAGTCCTTTGGATTCTTCCTCCAGTTCTTCCATGATCTCCTTCACAGAATGTTCTCTTTCAGACCAAGGTTTAAGGTTGATCAAACAGGTACCTGCATTGGATCCACGACCTTCTGTCATGATCTCATAACCGGCTAATGAAGATACTGACTCCACACCATCTATTTCTTCACAGATCTCCATCAGTTTGTGAGCCACCTTATTCGTCCTTTCCAAAGTGGCCCCTGGAGGCGTCTGGATGATGGCGTAGATGGTTCCCTGGTCTTCACTCGGAATAAATCCAGATGGCAGAATATGGTTTTCCCATACGATACCAACTCCAAAAGCCAAAAGAATAGCAAAGGTTAACCATCTTCGGCTGACAATACTTTTGAGCAGCCCCACATACCTTCCTGTCAATCGGTCAAATCCGCTGTTAAAACTATCCAAGGCCCTGGTAAGCAAGTTGCTCTTCTTCTCTTTTCCATGGTGGTTTTTAAGCAACATGGCACATAGCACAGGAGTAAGCGTCAAGGCAATCAAGGCTGAAATCACAATGGAACTGGCCATTGTAATGGAAAATTGCCTATAGAATGTACCCACAGGCCCTGACATAAATGAAATAGGCAGGAACACTGAAACCATCACCATCGTGATCGCGATGATAGCTCCAGAAATCTCTCCAAGTACTCTTTTCACAGCTTGATATGGGGTCAAATGAGGTATTTCCTCCATCTTGGCATGGACAGCCTCCACGACCACTATGGCATCATCGACCACGATACCTATCGCCAATACAAGGGCAAAGAGGGTCACCAAGTTGATCGAAAGCCCAAAAAACTGAATCACAAAGAATGCACCTATCAAAGAAACAGGTACGGCAAGAATCGGAATTAAGGTCGATCGCCAGTCTCCCAAGAAAATAAACACGACCAATGCAACCAGAATAAACGCATCCCGCAAGGTATGAATCACCTGTTCAATAGAAGCATCCAGGAATTTGGACACATCATAACTGATATTATAATCCATTCCGGGAGGGAAAGAAGCTTTCATTTCCTCCACTTTATTTTTCACTTCTTCTATTACATCACTCGCATTACTACCATAATTTTGTTTTAGCACGATGGCAGCAGAGGGTTTACCATCCAAATTGGAATAAATATCAAAGAATTCACTTCCAAGCTCCACCTTGCCAATATCCTTCAGGTGAATGCTCTCTCCTTCTGCATTGGCCCTAATGATGACATTTTCATATTGCTCGGGCTCATTATACCTGCCCTTATAAGTCAATACATACTCCAAGGACTGGGCTTTCATACCAGAACTTCTACCTAGCCTACCTGGCCGCCCAACGATACTTTGCTCCTGCAAAGCTTCCATCACTTCATCAACAGAAATATCATAAGCCCGCATACGGTCTGGGTTTAACCAAACACGCATGGCATACCTACGACTCCCCAAAATCTGAGCCTTGGCAACCCCTTTGATCCTGTTGATCTCCGGGATCATTTTCACATTGGCATAGTTGTACAGGAATTTCTCATCCAAGCTTTTATCCTTGGCATAGAGGTTGACATACATCAACATACTGGGCTGGATAGGCGTGATCACCACACCTTCCCTTTGCACCAGTTCTGGCAACAATGGCATGACCTGGTCCACCCGGGTTTTCACCCTGATCACAGCCTGGTTGGGATCGGTACCAGGCTCAAATATCACCCTTAATGTGGCCTCTCCTGCACTGGTGGCATCGGTGGCCATATAACGCATCCCCTGAACACCATTAATGGAGTTTTCAAGGGTAATCAAAGTAGACTTCACCAAAACATCGGCACTGGAACCTGGATAGGCTATAAAGATATTGACCGATGTCGGCGCAATTTGTGGGAACTGGGATATAGGCAGCTGCTTGATCGACAAGGATCCCACAAAAACGATTAGGACCGAGATGACTATCGCAAATACGGGCCTGTGTATAAATTTTTGAAACATTGTTTTTGCTTTTTAGGACACTCAATTATTCAGCATACAAATCCAGCTCGGACAGGGCTGTCTCCGGGCTTACAAACTTGCTTTTGATCTCTTCATTCTCTCTGACCAAGCGCAAACCTTCAAGTAGGATTTTGTCATTTACATCAATACCATCCTGTACCGCATAGATATGGGGCAATTCAGCCGCTATGGTAATTGGTTTTGACTTCAATACATTGTCCTCTCCCAGTACATACACGTATTTTTTATCAAGCACCTCAAAAGTGGCTTTTTGAGGGATAATAAGGGCATTATCCAATGGCACTCCCATAATGATATTACCCGTTTCACCATGCCGCAGCAATCCCTTGGGATTAGGAAATGTGGCCCTGAAAGGGATATTGCCAGTCTCATGATTGAAATCAGCCTCGATGGTCTCCACCACCCCTGGGAATTCAAACATTTTATTATTGGCCATCAAGAGACCTACCTTCATCAAGCTATCCTTTTGCACATTGGATTTATAATCCAGATACTCTGCCTCAGGGACATTATAATACACCCACATTTTACTGTTATCGGACAGATTGGAAAGTAATTCGCCTTCCTCAACAAGACTCCCCAACCTCACATGGAAACGATCAATAATCCCATCAAAAGGAGCTCTGATTTCGGTAAACTGCAAGTGCACTTCCGCTAAGGCTTCTTCTGCCTTGGCCTTATCCAACTTCGCTTTGGCCATGGCCAGCTCATTGGGTGCCACTACATCCCGATCCGCAAGGGATTTGGTATTTTGATATTCTATTTCAGCAAAATTCACTTCTGCTTTGGCTCTTTGGAGCTCTGCCTCATACAGCTTAGGCATAATCTGGAACAAGAGTTGTCCCTTTTTTACAAATTGTCCCTCATCCACATAAATTTTTTCCAAGTAACCTCTTTCCTGGGCACGGAGCTCAATATGATTAATGGAATGGATTTGGCAAACATACTCTTCGGTGATAGTGGTGTCCAATCTCGCAGGACTGGTAACTAGGAACTCAACTTCCTCCTCGTGTTTTTCTTCACCGTGGGTGGTACAGCTTGTATGCCACAATAGGGCACCCAAACTCATAAGCATGAGAATTCTCTTCATGATGATTTCTTTTTTTTGGATGGAAATAATGATGATTTTAGAAGTGTGTAGATAAAATACACGTTCACTTTATTCCTTCAAGGCGCTTGAAGAACAGGTGATGAATTAAATAATAATAAAGCAGGACAGACTGAACCGCCTACTTTCAAAAAAATATCATATCCTGAATACCTCGATCATAAGATGCAATCTATATGATTCGGTATGAGCAAAAGACTTACTATAACGTAAGCCTGGATCAGGATTGATATAGCGGAACAGGTCTCTTAAAACCCTAGCAAAAAATAAAGCAGCAAAATATTTGCTGCTATCCATATACTTCTTAAATGATCTGATATTGTCATCCTCTTCTTCAAAATCAGAAGAGTCAAACTTAAAACCATCTCTTTCTGCTACTGATGACAATGACTTTACGAAAAAGTCATGGGAATTCTTAACCCCAGATTTAATTTGACCGCATAGATCCACAATGCTAGATGGGGTGTATGTGTTTACCTCCTGATGCTTATGGGCATACAGTTGACTGTATCCACTGGACAGGACTACACATAGGGATAAAAGAATTCTTACAAAAAACTTTACCATCAGATCGCAAACCTATGGAAAGAATTTTATACAGTCAAGTAGTTAATATTAAATTTTCATAACCAAAACACATTATCATTAAGGAATTCTATAAAAAAGTCCTAAATAATAACCAAAAACATATTTCACAAAAGCCAAACCTCCCAATTTTATTGACCATTTAACATGATTTTACCATCAAATCATACAACATTTTCCCCTAATCTTAAAAAAAACTATGGCAAACACTTTTAAAGCTAAAGATCTCTCTTAATGTCAATATCATAGGAGAAATAACCTGTATGGTAATAAACCATATTGTACTCAACTGGCCTATCACCCAAATCACATACCAAACGCTCCCTTTTTAGGACAGGAAAATTGTCTTCTAAATCCAACAATTTCACAATCTTCTCGTCGGGAAGAATTGCCTTTAGCTTTTCCTTGGAGACAGCCACCACCACATCATGCTCTTCCTCTAAAAGTTCATAAAGTAACCTTTTGAAATTTTCTTTTCCTGTAATGCCCACCCGAGGATGAAAATAAGAAACTGAATATAGATATTTGGCCTCCTTATCTCCTCTCACCTTTTCCAGTACCCAGACTTCCTTGCCCTCTTCCACACCAAGCGCCTTGCTCACTTCTTGATCTGCTTTTTCTAAGGACACTTTCATCAAATAATCCACCACCTCTATGCCTTTATTCTTCATCTCTTTGGTGAAACTGATCCAATTGTCCAGCCGGGTAGAAATTTTCTTTTGTACAACCTTGGATCCTACTCCTTTTTTCCGCTCAATAATCCCCTCATGGACCAGTTTATTGATGGCCTGCCTAATGGTATTTCTGGATACGCCTAAACTCTTGGACATCGCGGTTTCCTTAGGTAAAAATTGATCCCCATTGATATATTCTTCCCGCTGAATCAAATCTCTAAGGTATTTTTCTATCTGTGCATGGAAAGGCACAGGACTGTCATGATCCAATTTAAAATCCATATTTCAACTTTTGTTTAGCCCCTACAATTTGCAAGTACAAACATGGCCCTGCAATTGACCTTCATAAGGCTTCTTAAAATAAATCTATAATCAATGCATTCTACTTAACAGATAAACACATAAAAACAAGCTTCAATATAACGAACAACAGAATTAAAATATAGCCATAAAAAGACTAATCCCCATCTTGTTGAAAGAAGTTCTTTTCTGCCAAATAACAAGCATCCAAAGCATCAAACAAGCGAATTACTTGCCGTCCCCTTCACTATCTTTATCCTAACTGTTCCCTTGGTGAGAATTCCCTTCATACAAATATACAAACTCTAAGCGATATGTTTAAACATACAATGCTTTTATAGCTACTGACCTATGGCCATCCAAAATCCCCCTTGTTCTTTGGCTAAAATAGAAATGTGATTTTTAGCATTTCCTCCCACTTTAAAGTATTTTTGACCATATTTAACCACTATGATTCGTGAAAAACTTGAACTTTTAGTTGAAGAACTGAAAGAAAAAAACATCATTCATAAGGATAAAATCAACCTTAAAACTTACGATGAGCTGACCCGGGGAGTTCCGGAAATGCTCACCCTACATGATATCGCCAATTACCGCCCCATCCATATCAATGACGCTTGCAAGAAATTCTATGGCTTCAAAAATAATTTCCTGCGGGGGATGGACTATATTTATTATATCAAAACCATTCACCCGAGCTATTATCCCACCCTCTTCAAATCACTCACTTTCTTCAATGAGGATCAGGAGGAGTTTTTGGACCTAACTTACAAATTGAAGAATGCCTCTGGCCAATGGGACATACTAATAGGCACCACCAAAACTGTCACCCGATCAGCGGATGGCAAGCCCCTCAATGCCATTTCCCTTTTAGTTCCCCAAGAAGAACATCAGCCCATACAAACAGCCCCAATGTTATTATTAGAGACACTTACCAAAAGGGAAATGGAAATATTTTTGTTGATATCAGAGAGTAAAAAAACCAATGAAATCGCCCAAGAGCTTTTTATATCTGAGGAAACTGTAAAAAAGCACAAACAAAATATCTACAAAAAGCTACAGTGCAATAAAACCAGTGAATTGGTCAAAATGGCCTTTGAACTAGGCTTTAAATATTAGGCCGATTATCCCACTGGAATAACCGGCCATTCAAATTATAATTCTGGATTTAATCTTTCCAAAATCTCCTTGGCTTCATGCCATTCCAGTCTTGGTCCAAACTGGCTTACAATTTTGGAAGATGCCAAACTGGCCAGCTTACCACTCGATGCATAACTGTGTCCATTGGTGATGCCATAGAGAAACGCCCCAGCAAACATATCCCCAGCACCGTTGCTATCAACAGCCTGGGTAGGATAAGGCTCAATATCAATAAAAGTATCTCCATCAAAAATCATCGCCCCGTTTTTCCCTTGCGTGATCACAAAATGCTTGGCCACCTTTTTCAACTCTTCACGAGCATCCTTCAAATTCTCCTTGCCTGTATAAAGCATAGCTTCTTCCTCATTGCAGAAAAGCAAGTCCACACTGGCTCCGATCACCTCTACAAACCCCTCTTTAAAATACTTCACCATCGCAGGGTCCGAAAAAGTCAAAGCTACTTTGGTGCCGCTCTGTTCGGCTAGTTTCTTGGCGGCTTTCATGGCAGCCTTCCCATTGGGAGAAGTAATCAAATAACCTTCTATATATAGAAACTCTCCATCATTGATAATGGATTCATTGATATCAGCAATAGAAAAATCCTGGGTAATCCCTAAAAAAGTATTCATGGTCCTTTCAGCATCATCTGTAACCATCACCAAACACTTCCCCGTAATTCCATCCTCCAAATGATCAACATTGAGATTATGATCTACACCGGCCGCCTTGAGATCCTCCACAAAAAACCTTCCCAAATTATCATTGGCCACTCGACAGTTATAATAAGAATTCCCTCCAAACTGACTTACTGCGATCACAGAATTGGCGGCAGATCCACCACATTGCTTTTTGGCCTCAGCAGTATTGATCACGCCCATCAGTTCGTTTTGGCGTTCTTCATCCACTAAGGTCATGAACCCCTTCTCTACTCCGTTTTCGGCAAGAAATTGATCACTTACCTTAAATTCCATATCGACCAGGGCATTTCCCATACCCACTACATCATATTTCTTTTTCATTATATCTGGCCTAGAGGGCCCTTTAAGTTTATTTATTCAAAAATCTTATGTCTTTCAAATGGCTTTTCCCTATCAAATAGATACCTATAGGTGTGATGCGTTTTATAGATTTTGGCATTTAACTGCTCACATACTCGCATCATTTTAGGACTAAAATCCCCAATCCAGTTCATTTCAATAGTTTTATAAGGAAAAGATCGCTGGTCGCTCATATCATTGTATTTCTTAACCATGGCACTTTCTACTCCCTTGCCCTGATGATCAGGAACTACACCAAAGACCAAGCCCAGCATCTTATTGGGCGGATTGAAAACTTTATGATACAAAAACTTCAATTTCCCCATCCAATCCAATTTCCCATTGACATGTTTGAAAATCATATTCAGTTCTGGAATGGAGATAAAAAAACTGACAGGCTCGTTTTTATAAAAACCAAAAAATATCAATTTCTCGTCCAACACTGGCTTCAATTTCTTAAGCATCATCTGGGCTTCCTTAATATTCATGGTTTTGCCCATATGCCTCGCCCATGCCTTATTATAAACGGTAATAAAGTACTCTGGAAACTTTTCGGTCAACTCTTTTCCTTTCAGGTAGCGATAGTCATAATCTGGATCATCTATGGTAATAGCTGCTCTCTTGTGAAACTTAGGATCAAAGTCCACGCCTTGAACCTGACGCATATAGGTATACTGTTTGAAGTATATCTGGAAGCCATAAGCTTCAAAAAAATCCCGATAATAAGCAAAATTCCATGGCATATTATAATTGGCTGGACTAAAGCCATCCACCAATAATCCCCACCACTTATCTCTCTCTCCAAAATTGACCGGACCATCCATGGCTTCCATGCCCTGTTCTTCCAACCAAGCCTTGGCCGTATCAAACAATAGGAAAGCTGCTTTTTGATCATTCACACACTCAAAAAAACCCGCTCCACCAGTAGGTTGCTTGTCCTTCCACTTGGGATTGGTAAAGGCCGCAATACGTCCGATTGTCTCTCCTTGGTCGTTTTTCAGCAACCACCTTTTGGCTTTCGCCCCCTTCCTGAACAGCTTATTGGTCTCCGGATGAAACAAACCTTCAATATCATCATCCAATGGACGAATCCAATTTTCTTCGTTTTTATATAGGCGCACGGCCATGTCCAGAAATTCTCTTGCATCTTTGGCACTGGTGACCTCCAGTATGTTCATCTTTCTCCCTGTTTTTTGAAAGGCTAAAAATAGGGAGTTTGAAGGGAAAGAAAAAGAAGCTCTTTGACAAGCTTCCGCTGAAAGCAATTATTTCTTAAACATCAATTCCTGATAATACTTCAATCTAACAAACCCCCAACTTTTCAAAAACTCTTTTCTATCTACCAGCCCTTTGGACTTTAACCTTCTATAATCAATGATTGGGCGATAAACCACAAAATAGATAACAAAGCATTCCAAAAAATTCACAAAACTGATATACCCAAATACATATAGCTGCATCACTAACATCATGGGCAAAAGTGTCACAATATGATAGGTTATTAGCTTCTTCATTGCTTTGGGCTTTACTATTTCCCAGGTAATTGAGAAAACTATTTTGGGTTCAAAAAGGCCTCTTTTCCAACCAATCCAATGTATTTCACATCGCTAGAAGCACTATTCTCATATAATATAGGCAAAAAGATGCTTAAACCCGAAATATGCATTAGCTTATCTATTACGGACTGAAAATACTTTAAAATCAGTCGCTTTGCTGCTGTTTTCGACTTCACCATAGCGGTGCTATGCCTCAGTCTCCAAACAGTCTGATTTTCTTGCATTTTCAGCCCTCACTACGATTGCTAATGCATAATCCGGGTTAAAAGTGGGCTTTAGCTTAAAAAACTAAAGGGCTGCCCAATGGACAGCCCTTTATAAATTTCTATATACTTTGGATTCAGATCAGGAAACTACATCTCCATAAAGATCAAATTCAGCAGCATCATTGACCTTAACATCTACAAAGTCCCCAATTCTACAATAATGCTTCGAAGCGTCTATAAGCACCTCATTGTCTACCTCCACAGAGTCAAATTCCGTTCTTCCTACAAAATACCCATTTTCCTTTTTGTCCACTAATACCTTAAAGGTCTTTCCTACTTTTTCTTGATTAAGATCAAAGGAAATCTGCTCCTGAACCTCCATCAAATTGTTGGCCCTGGCCTGCTTTTCTTCTTGTGGAATATTATCCTCCATGGAAAAAGCATGGGTATCTTCTTCATGGGAATAAGTAAACACGCCCAATCTTTCAAATTTCATTCTTTGCACAAAGTCCACCATCTCCTGGTATTCCTTTTCTCCTTCACCTGGATGCCCAGCAATCAATGTAGTCCTGATCGCTATTCCAGGAATCTTCTCCCTGATGGCATGTATCAAATCTTCCTGCTTCTCGCGACTGGTACCTCTCCTCATCACCTTTAACACATCGCTTGAACCATGTTGAAGTGGGATATCCAAGTAATTACAAATATTGGGATGCTCAGCCATTACATCTATGACATCCATAGGAAAGCCCGTAGGATAAGCATAATGTAACCTTACCCAATCAATTCCATTGACATCAGCTAAGGACGTCATCAGATCAGCTAATCGTCGTTTTTTATAAAGATCAAGACCATAATAAGTGGAGTCTTGTGCAATCAACAGTAATTCCCTGGTACCATTTGCCGCCTTATGCTCCGCTTCTTTGACCAACTCCTCAATTGGTTTGGAAACATGTCCTCCACGCATCAGAGGAATGGCACAGAATGAACATGGCCTGTCACAGCCCTCAGAGATTTTCATATAGGCATAATGCGAAGGATGCGTCAACAACCGCTCTCCGACTAACTCATGTTTATAATCTGCCTTAAACTTCTTCAATAGTGCAGGAAGATCTCTGGTACCAAAGAAAGCATCTACCTGAGGAATTTCCTTCTCCAGATCATCCTTATATCTTTGGGAAAGACAGCCCGTAACATAAACCTTTTCAACCAAGCCTTTTTCCTTGGCATCCACATATTGCAATATGGTGTCTACAGATTCCTGCTTGGCATTATCTATAAAGCCGCAGGTATTGATGATAACAATATTATTATCTTCTTGCTGAGACTCATGAGATACCTCTATCCCATTCCCCTTCAACTGTGTAAGCATCACTTCTGAATCCACCAAGTTTTTGGAGCATCCCATGGTGATGATATTCACCTTATCTTTTTTTAATGTTCTCGCCTTCAAATCTTTTCTGCTTTGCTGCAAAAGTACAAAAACTTAAACAATAGACATGATGTCTGACCATTTAAGTAATGCGAAGCCGCTATTTCAAAAATGCTTATCCCATAAAGTACTTAAAAAAAATTAGGTCATGACTAATAAGCCATGACCTAAATATGTATAGTTTTTGTACTAGGGTTAATTAAACCTCCCAGCCTTGACGATATTCCCTACCTACAAACTGGTTGGCTTCTTCGAGATTGGTGATTCTCATTTTTTCACCATCCCAAAGCAACTTCTTCCTTCCATAATATTCCGTTCTGCCTTTAGCATTTTCTTTTCTCAGCATATAGCTACGGATAGCCAAGTTACCCATCAATACCGTCTCCGTCATTGGGCCGGCATAATCAAATGATGAGGTAAGTTCTCTGTGCTCCTTACTTCCAAAACCTGCTTTACAGGCATCCACCCACTTGCGCTGATGACCATATTCCGGTTCTGGGAAGTCCTCAGTCTGTGGACCAAACTCTGTAGTACCATCGTTATAATACAGCTTCGGCATTAATGGAGAGCTGTCATTGATATTCGTAGAAATAATTCCTTTGTCTCCTATGATCAGAACGCCGTTTGCACTTTCAGCCCCTCCGATATCATGATCAGCCGGGATAATATCAGGGTGAGCTGGACGGATACCGCCATCACTCCAAGTCATCTCTATTGGCGACTTACTCTTTTCTGTAGCATCAAAGTGAAGAGTAATGAAAGACGAAGCAGGACAACCTTCAGGATGATAATCCGGCGTCCACATTTGGCTGTAAACCGCCCCCACACTACACTCAGCGTCTTTTGGATAATGTAATCCCAAGGTACGGAAAGGAATATCCACCAAGTGACATCCTACATCCCCAAGGGCACCTGTTCCGTATTCCCACCAACCTCTCCAGTTGAACGGATGGATATTAGGTGTATAAGGTATCTTCTTAGAGGGGCCTAACCAAAGATCCCAAGATAAGTCATCTGGTTTTTTACTAGGTGCAGGTTCAGGAAAAGCATTACCTTGTGGCCATACTGGACGGTTAGTCCATATTTGCACCTTGGATACTGAACCTATCTTTCCTGAATCTATCCAATCTTGTACGATCTGTAAATAAGGATTAGAACCACCTTGGTTCCCCATTTGGGTAACGATTTTTTCATCCCTGGCCATTTGGGTAAGCATCCTGGCCTCGCGGATATTATGGGTCATGGGCTTTTGTACATAACAATGTACACCTCTCTCCATAGCATACTTGGCCGCTGGACCATGCACATGATCAGGAGTAGAAATGGTCACCGCATCAATATCCTTTTCATTATCCAGCATTTCCCTGTAATCCGCATATAATTTGGCATTAGGGAAATTCTTGACCGATTGTGAAGCTGATCCTGAAAAATCCACATCACAAAGTGCCACTACGCGCTCACGGCCATTAACAGAAGCGTTTTTGATATCACTGATACCCTTACCTCCAGCGCCTATCGCTGCTATGTTCAGCTGATCACTTGGTGCAGTATAGCCTACTCCGCCCAATACATGTCTAGGAACAATAAGCACAGAAGAGGCCAAAGCCGCATTCTTGATAAAGTCTCTGCGTGAGTTACTGGTTGTTGTTTTTTTTGATTCTTCCATTGGTTATAAAACTGTTGGGTTAGTTGCTTAATCGAATTACCAGCCTAAAATAAAGCATTTTTATTTCCCAAGCACTATAAATCCATTAGATTATCTCCCTTTTCTTTAGATAATTCACCACCCTTTACTTAAGATAAAAAATCATCGCTGGACAAATACTTTAATAAGAAATTTTACTTTATGAATAATATTATATATTTTACCAAAACTTGATACGATTTTAACCTAAAATTAAACCAATGCAACCGCTAAATAACCGAAAAAAATTACCGCAACTTTTACTCTACCATTTGCTGAGCTTTCTCAGTTGTCACTTTTATTTGGAAAAACGTCATTCTTTGAGCCATTGATTTATGGCCTAATTCTAAAAACAAACCTCACTTAAGTTGACATTGAAGCTACCTGCTTGGACAGGTTGGTAACGTATGCATAAAAATGCAAACGTTCTCATTTTGCTTGTTTTTAAAATAAACCTAAAAATCCTATGCAAAACTTAATTTTATGTACAGCTGTATCGATTCAAGCTAACTGACTTTTTCTTTTACAATAGTCTTATTTATTCATAATTAACACTAAACCTATGTTTAAATTATTATCCAATTTTCAATTGGGGGTGGCACTCCTATGCTTTTTCATAAGTGCTAGCACCCCCTTATCCCTTGCCTTCGGGCAATCAACGCAAGTAAGCGGAAAGGTTATTGACGCAGACAATGGAGAATCTATCCCAGGAGTGAGCATTTCACAGAAAGGCACCACAAAAGGCACCATAACCGATTTGGATGGGAATTACTCCCTTGAAGTAAGCGAGGACGCTATACTGGTATTCTCCTTTATCGGATACGCAACAGAAGAAATCCCCGTAAATGGTCAATCAACAATTGATATCTCTTTGAAAACAGACATCACAGGACTGGAAGAAGTAGTTGTTGTGGGCTATGGCACCCAAAAGAAGCAAGACCTCACCGGAGCAGTATCTGTTGTAAAAATGGAAGAAATGACACAACAGCCCAGCCCTCAACTTACCAGTCAGCTCCAAGGGCGTGTATCTGGAGTAACCATCACAGGCTCTGGACAACCTGGACAAGCCCCCCAAATCAAAATCCGTGGGGTAAACACTTTTGGCAATAACACACCACTTTTCATCGTAGATGGTGTACCTACTCCAAACATCAATGACATCAACCCTAATGATGTCGAGACCATGCAAGTGCTCAAAGATGCAGGTGCTGCATCCATCTACGGTTCTCGCGCCGCTAATGGTGTCATCATCGTCACCACCAAAAAAGGCCGTGGAGATGTCAAAGTCAACTACAACATGTACATCGGCTCTCAGCAGGTTCAAGGAGGAAACCCCTGGAACATCCTTTCTTCCCAAGAAATGGCTGACTTAAAATTCATGGCACTGAGGAATACTAATCCAGGAGGAACGATCAATGATGACCAATATGGTAGTGGTGAAAATCCAGTGCTACCTAACTACATCGCTCCGGTAGGCGCACAAACCGTCGATGAATCTCTATATAACCTCAATCCATATTACACTGACCCACAAGAGCTAGACAATTTCTATAGAATAGTAGAAGCCAATAAAACCGGCACTAACTGGTTTCAAGAAATATTTAACCCTGCGAGGATACAAAACCATAATCTTTCTGTAAATGGAGGAAATGACAAAGGGAATTACTTCTTCTCCATGAGCTATTTTGACCAGCAAGGCACACTGACCAATACCTATTTAAAACGGTATACATTAAGATCAAATACCTCGTTCAATATTACGGACAATATCCGAATCGGAGAAAACCTGACCTATTCCATTTCGGAAAACCCTAGAATAGACAACCTTACTGAAGGAAGCGCAATCGGAATGGCCTTTAGACAACAGCCGATCATACCTGTTTATGACATCATGGGGAACTTTGCAGGCTCATTCGGATCGGGTCTTGGAAATGCAAAGAACCCTGTAGCCATCCAAGAAAGGACCAAAAACAACCGCGGTGTTGCCTCCAGACTATTTGGAAATGTTTTTGCCGAAGTGGACTTTCTAAATCACTTTACTGCCAGAACAAGCTTTGGAGGTCAATATTACACCAATTCCTACAACCGTTTTCAATTCCCTGAATATGAAAACTCTGAAAACCTTAATGTCAACCAGTATACAGAAGGTTCAAACTTCAACTTCAACTACACTTGGACCAATACCCTTACCTACAAAAAGGAATTCAATGAACGCCACGACCTTACAGTTTTGCTAGGATCTGAAGCTTACCGGAACAACGGAAGGGACATGGAAGCATTTACCCAAGGATATTTCTCCTTTGACCCCGACTATGTCACCCTGACCAATGGTTCAGGTACCCAACAACACTCCAGCTCAGTCTATAAGGACGCCTTATTTTCGCTATTTGGCAGAGTAGACTACACGTATAATGACAAGTATATCCTCAGCGCTACAGTCAGAAGAGATGGTTCCTCACGGTTCCTAAATGAACAGTATGGCGTATTTCCAGCGGTCAGTGCCGGCTGGAGAATTACCGAAGAAAGCTTCATGCCAGAAAACAACTGGATAGACGACTTGAAAATCCGTGGGGGATACGGTGTAATGGGTAACCAACTCAATGTAGCTCCTGACAATGCATTTTCCACCTATGAAGGAAACAGGAATTCCGCCTATTATCCTATAGATGGCAGCAATGCCAATATCCAGGAAGGCTTTCAGGAGAAAAGAATCGGTAATCCAGATGCCAAATGGGAACGTAACATCAACTCCAACGTCGGTATAGACGCAAGTTTATGGCAAGGAAAAGTACAATTGACCCTGGACTACTATAGCAAAACTGTGGACGACCTACTTTACAACCCCGAGGTCATCGCGACAGAAGGCGCTGCAGAGCCCCCTTATATCAATATCGCCAAAATGACCAATAAAGGTTTTGATATGGATGCTAGTACTTACTTCAATTTAGCTCCAGATTTGACATTTAATACCACCCTGTCATTTACTACTTACAATAATGAAATCGTAAAAATCGCAGATGGTGTACCTTATTTTGACCAAGAAGGAAGACGCTTCAACGGTAGTAATATCATTCGAAACCAAGTAGGACACCCTGTCAGCGAGTTCTTTGGCTATCAAGTAGTTGGTTTTTGGAACTCCCAAGAAGAAGTAGACAATGCCAATGCAAATGCAGCTGAGATCACTGAAAACCCAGATGCGCTATACCAGGACGGAATAGGAGTAGGACGGTTCAAATACCAGGACACTAACGGGGATGGTATTATCACACCGGATGACCGAACTGCCCTGGGAAATCCCAACCCAAAATTCACCTACGGCATCAACTTAGGACTTGAATACCGCAACTGGGACTTCAGTATGTTCTTGTACGGCGTCAGTGGAAATGACATTTGGAATAATGTAAAATGGTGGACAGACTTCTACAGCTCCTTCCAAGGAGCCAAAAGTCATACAGCCCTCTATGACTCCTGGACTCCTGACAATATGGATGCCACTGCCCCAATCCAGGAAACAACTGGTTCATTCAGTACTGCAGGGGTACCCAATTCCTATTTTGTTGAAAATGGCAGTTATTTAAGGGCGCGACAAACGCAAATCGGCTACACCTTTAGCAAAGACCTGCTGGACCGCTACCATATTGGTGGCCTGAGACTCTACGCACAGGCAGCCAATCTTTTCACAATCACCGACTATTCTGGATTAGATCCTGAGATTTCTGGTGGTACAACCAACTTTGGAATTGATGAGGGACAATATCCCAATCAACGCCAATTCATCTTTGGTCTCAACTTAACTTTCTAAACTTGAAATGATAACAGTTATGAAATACGCAACAATCAAATATTTTATACTGGGCATCTTACTGGTCACTACCCTCTCATCATGCTCGGAAGAATATCTGGATCAGCCAGCACTAGGTGCCTTGGGAGATGATGTGCTTGCCACTCGCGATGGCATCAATAAACTCCTTATCGGAGCTTACGCCTCACTTGATGGCCAAGGAGAAGGAGGTACAGATGCCCTTGGTGGTGGAAATGGCTGGGAAGCAGCACCCGAAAACTGGATCTATGGCACTGTCGCAGGCGGGGAAGCCTCAAAAGGCAGCTTTGCAGGTGACCAACCTGCCATTGACCCGATTGTCAATTTCTATTCAAGTCCATCTAACGGCTTTTTCAATACCAAATGGAAAGCTACTTATGAAGGTATAAAAAGGACCAATAATGTCTTAAGACTGGCTCCTAATGTAGAAGAATTAAGCGACAGTGAAAGGCAGAACATCATTGGTCAAGCAAGATTTCTAAGAGGTCACTTCTATTTTGAGCTAAAAAAGATGTTCAATATGGTGCCATGGATTGATGAAACCACAGAGGATCCAAACCAGCCAAATGACCAGGATATTTGGCCGATGATAGAAGCAGACTTTCAGTTTGCTTATGATAATCTTCCTCCCACACAAGCGGAGTTTGCCCGTGCCAATAAATGGGCAGCAGCGGCCTATCTGGGAAAAACTTATCTCTACCAGAAAAAGTACCAAGAAGCAAACACCATCTTTAAAGAAGTTATCTCCTCTGGCGTTAATCCTGCCGGTACCAAATATGCTCTGCTTGACCAATTTTCGGATAACTTTGACGCTGCCAAAGAGAATAATTCAGAAACAGTCTTTGATATTCAAATGGTGGCCAACTCAGGCACAGGAACTATATCCAATTCCAACTCTGGAAACATGCTCAACTTCCCCTACAACAGTCCTTTTAGGTGTTGTGGCTTTTACCAACCTACCCAGGAATTGGTCAATTCTTTCAAAACCGATCCTCTTTCAGGACTTCCGGACTTGGACAACTACAATCAAAATCCTGTCAAGTCCGATATGGGGATCACTTCCTCACAATCCTTTGAACCCTACACTGGTTCACTTGATCCGAGACTAGATTGGACAGTAGGCAGAAGGGGCATTCCCTATCATGACTGGGGACACCACCCGGGACAACAATGGGTCAGAGATCAATCTTACGGCGGTCCATATGCTCCTAAGAAAACCATTTATTGGCAGGCTACCCAAGATCTTTATGCAGACCAAAGTTCTTGGGCTCCTGGCACAGCCATCAATGTCCATGTCATCCGCTATGCTGATGTGATTTTGATGTGCGCAGAAACCGAAGCGCAACTTGGCAACCTCATTGAGGCTATGAACTTGGTCAACCAAATCAGGTCAAGAGCCATGAATCCTGATGGTTTTCTAAAAACCTATATCGATGAAAGTTCCCCTATGGAAGGTTTTACCAATACTCCAGCTGCCAATTACACCATCGGGCGCTATACTGCTGCACAATTCTCCAGTCCTGATGCTGCCTTAAAAGCTATATATTTTGAAAGGAAGCTTGAACTTGCAATGGAAGGCCATCGTTTCTTTGACCTGGTGAGATGGGGAATTGCTGAACAGGAGCTAAATGCCTATTTTGATTACCAGGGTGACATTACCCAAGATGTAAAAGACGGTAAATTCAGTGCTCCAAAAAATAATTATTATCCCATACCTCAGCGTCAAATCGACCTGAGCGTAAAAGACGGAACACCAATGCTCAAGCAAAACACTGGATACAACTAAATCCAAAGCCTTTATAGTAACTTCAGGAGCCCTTTTGGGCTCCTTTTTATATTAATTAAATATTAATTGTATGATCTTGATTTAAACTATTCATAACGATACATACTTAAGGAAAGCTAAATAAATAACTACTTTTGGTACTCGTACAGCAAACGAAATTTTTTCAACTCCTTGCTTTACTTTTTCAAAAGAGGCGCTGGTGCAAATCAGTGCCTTTTTATTTGCTGTATTTTAATGATCGTGGGACAATGAGGACCAAGCCGAAAAGCTGAAAAAAAACAGTCTATTTTGCTTTGCTATGCACTATTTATTAACCACAGATGGATCAAGACGAACACCGATATGCTTATTCATAATACATCCAGTGTTCATCCTTTTACACCATTAACTGTCTAAACAGGTTTGTGACTTAATCTACGCTTAATCTGACAAGGGTAGACAAAATATAAGTTTGGATTATTCACCCCAAAATATTGCTTGCCCCCCAACTTTTGGGAATGATCCATGTTTAAGGGGGAATTGGAGAATTGTTTGAGGTTAACGGCATTGCAAATGCCGTTTATTATGGATCCAGATAGCAAATCTGGATCAGAAAGGGAGTTTATGAACAAAAAAGAGGGCTAAACCCAGCTTTACCCCAGCTTTACCCCAACTTTGATACAGCTTTGCCCCAGCTTTGGTATTACTTTGGTATTAGTTTGGGGCAAGGTTGGATCAAGCCAAAAAGCCGGGGAAAAACCGTCTATTTCTGCTTTGATATGCGCTATTTATTAACCACAGATGGATAAAGATGAACACCGATATTTATTTATAATACATCTGAGTTCATACTTTTACGCAAGTGACTGTCTAGGCTGGCCTGTGACTTAAACTACGCTTAATCCGACAAGGATAGACAAAATTTAAGTTTGAGATTATTCCCCCTCAGAAATATTGCTTGCCCCCAACTTTTGGGACCGATCCGACAATGACAGGAAGTTTTCAGCCAAGTTCCTGTTTTATAACAGAACAGCATTTGCACATCTCCATGTGCATTAATAAAATTGCAATCCACCTAAAGATCAAATTCATAAAGAACATCTTCATTCGTGTATTAATTTAACCTTGTAAAAAACAGTATAGTCATTCTCCCTTTTTTGAAAGTCCACATCATACCAAAGCTCCTCTCCCTCAACCTTCGCCAATTGACCAAAATACTGCGGCACTTCCAGGTCTTTGCTCAGCTGCTCCCCATCCCAAACCCTTAAATGTACTTTATTCATTTTTCCTATCGCTTCAAAAAACTTCCTCATATCATCTTTATATTGCTCATGTAAACTTTTTACTTCATCAAGCGGAACACCCTCTGCGTAACCTATCAAAAAACGATTGTCAGCAATATAGTCCAAACTCCTAATCTGCCCGTAATAAAAATCAGTAATATCAAATGCTCCATCTCCCATCTCCTGCTCTACTCCTTTTGCTTGATGAAATACCTCAAAAGGAAGAGAGACGATGCTTTTAGGCTCCCTAAAAGCAACTCCTGAATAGGTAAACACCTTAGGTTCACTACTAAATGAAACATAGAGCTCTTCCTTTGAACTCGCTAAAATAGGACGAGTATGTACATCATGAAAAAGATAAGCATTACTGGAAAATATACTTTCCTTGGGAAAAGGAACAATAGGTTCATATTCTCCAGTAACTAAATTCAGCATTTCCAACTGCCTTGACTTTATTTGTCGCTCAATGGAAAAACCAAGGTCATTAGACCGCCCTTGCAACCAAGAAACTACCTTATCTCCCCCAATCTTTACCGTATTTCTACCTGAAGAAACAATAAAACGGCTTCCACCATGAAAATCCGGCCCATAATGCTTTATCAGCCTACCTTCCAGATCGTACATGAAGTGTCCTTTGTCCGAGAGCACCAAAAAACTTTCCTCATCGAGAAATACAGGTTTACCGATATGATAATCCCCATATTTACCAGGCCCTTCACCATTCAATGTCAATTCACTGATCAAGTCTCCCTTATCATCGAAAACGATGAATCTTTTCATAGGTAGATCATACCCCAAGAACCTGCTACCATCAGGCGAAATATCCTGAAGATACACCTGTCCCATATAATCCAACACCAAAGAATCCAATATTTCTATGGAAACACAGAACACTTCAGGATTAGAATGTGAGGAAGTATTTTCATTACAGGAGCAAAAACTCCACAGCCCTAATACAAAGAGAAAAAACCTATAAACCATCAACGAAACAATTAGTAATTCACCTAAGCTATAAAAAGCAAGAAAATTAACAAAGAAAAAAAGAGCAAAAAAAATCCCCAAAGTTAAACTTCGGGGACAAAATATCATGAAAACCGACCTCTGTCAGTCCTTAGTCTTTTAACCGCTGTTTGAACAGGGAATCCACAAATTCTGTTCTGTTGAACACCTGCAAATCGGTCATTTTCTCTCCCACACCTATGTATTTCACTGGAATTTTAAATTGATCTGAAATACCGATTACCACTCCACCTTTTGCAGTCCCGTCCAATTTCGTAATAGCAAGGGCATTGATCTCCGTGGCTTTGGTAAACTCCTTGGCCTGTATAAAGGCATTCTGCCCAGTAGAACCATCCAAGACCAATAAGATTTCATGCGGAGCATCGTCAATGAACTTTTGCATCACCCGCTTGATTTTGCTCAGCTCATTCATCAGGTTCACTTTGGTATGCAGCCTTCCTGCAGTATCCACTATCACCACATCCGCATCCATATCCACGGCTTTTTTTACCGTATCAAATGCCACAGAAGCAGGATCCGCATTCATGCCATGAGAAATCACTGGCACACCTACTCGCTCACCCCATAGAATCAACTGGTCCACTGCTGCTGCCCTAAAAGTATCTGCTGCCCCCAGCACCACCGACTTTCCTGCCGACTTAAACTGATGTGCCAGCTTACCAATGGTCGTGGTTTTACCGACTCCGTTCACCCCCACTACCATAATGACATAAGGTTTCTTGTCCTTTGGCAATTCAAAATTGCTCAGGTCTTCCATATTGCTCTCTTCAAGGAGACCAACTATTTCTTCTCTAAGGATTTTATCCAATTCGGCGGTATTGACATATTTGTCTTTGGCCACACGTTCTTCGATTCTTTGGATGACTTTAATAGTAGTATCTACCCCTACGTCAGATGTAATCAATACTTCTTCCAATTCATCCAAGACCTCATCATCCACCTTGGACTTGCCTATTACGGCCTTGCCAAGCTTAGAAAACAAGTTTTCACTGGATTTTTGAAGTCCTTTATCAAGACTTTCCTTTTTATCCTTAGAAAAAAATCCAAAAATTCCCATAGTCACTTTAATAATTTTGACCTGAATATAATCATAAAATCCCTCCCGAATTCAATCGAGAGGGATTATCCTATTTGCATTACGATTAAAGCAAGGCAATTATTTTGCAAGGGTATCCTTTACCTCTGTGGTAGGTACCATCTCTTCTCTGAAAGTGTATGCACCGGTTTTCTCAGATTTAACTGCTTTGATCACCTTTGCGAACGTTACACCACCTTCTTTTTTCAGGGTTGCTACTACTTTCTTAGCCATATCTTTTAGGTTTTATTGACACCTCTCCCGAGCTATCATCTCCTTAAAATTATTTAATTTCTTTATGAACCGTTACTTTCTTAAGGATTGGGTTATACTTCTTAAGCTCCAATCTCTCTGTAGTATTTTTACGGTTTTTCGTCGTGATATATCTTGAAGTGCCTGGAACACCACTGTTTTTGTGCTCTGTACATTCCAAAATCACTTGAACTCTGTTTCCTTTCTTAGCCATCGCTCTATCTATTTATCGATTTGGAAATGATTATTTAATGATAATGTGTCCTTCAGCCTGAGCTTCTTTCAAAACGGCACTGATACCTTTTTTATTGATAGTTCTCAATGCTTTTGTAGAAACTTTCAACGTGATCCAAGCATCCTCTTCTGGCACATAGAAACTTTTCTTATGCAAGTTAGGATAAAACTTACGCTTGGTCTTGTTGTTCGCGTGCGATACATTATTACCTACTCGAGGTCTTTTACCGGTGATGTCACAAACTTTTGCCATGATATATGATCGTAATTTTTAAGACGTTTTTCTAATTGAGTTTGCAAATATCGGAAGTTTTCGTGAATAACCAAAAGAGCAACCAAAAATAATTAGCTAAATGATTGTAATTCATCCGGCTTAGCAATTCTCCTTCAAGAAAATCTATCCAGTTGGCTTTATGGCAACTTTTTTGCACTACCTATTATATGCATAGCGCATTTCTTATATTTGTTTAACTACAGGACCCAAATATACAAATAAAAAAATCAAATTCTTATGTTGGAACCAATCACATCAAGTAAACAAGCCATTCAATTAGAAGACAAGTACGGAGCACACAACTACCACCCCCTACCCGTAGTGCTTTCAAAGGGAGACGGCGTTTTTATGTGGGATGTAGAAGGGAAAAAATATTATGATTTTCTTTCTTCCTATTCTGCTGTCAACCAAGGCCACTGCCACCCTAGAATCAAGGACACAATGATAGAGCAGGCAGGAACCCTTACCTTGACCTCAAGGGCTTTTCACAATGACGTGCTGGGAACTTTCGAAAAATTTGTATGTGAATATTTTGGCTATGACAAGGTATTACCTATGAACACTGGAGCAGAAGGCGTAGAAACCGCCATAAAAATTGCCAGAAAATGGGGCTATGAGAAAAAAGGCATTCCCGAAAACCAAGGAACCATCATAGTAGCCGAAAACAATTTTCACGGCCGGACCACCACCATTGTTTCATTCTCCAATGATGAAACCGCAAGAAAAAACTTTGGCCCCTACACCCCCGGCTTTATCTCCATCCCTTACGATGACACCCAAGCCCTGAAGGACGCACTGGAATCCAATAAGAATATAATAGGCTTCCTAGTAGAACCCATCCAAGGAGAAGCCGGCGTCTATGTCCCAAAAGACGGCTATTTAAAAGAAGCTGCCGAACTCTGCAAGAAGCATAATACATTGTTTATTGCAGATGAAATTCAAACCGGTATTGGCCGAACAGGAAAGCTACTTGCCTGCGATCATGAAAATGTAAAACCAGACATGCTTATATTAGGAAAAGCCATTTCAGGTGGTTTCTACCCTGTATCTGCAGTATTGGCCAATGATCCCATCATGGAAGTAATACAACCCGGACAACATGGCTCTACTTTTGGTGGAAACCCCTTGGGAGCAAGAGTCGCCATGACTGCTCTCGACATCATCACTGAAGAAAAACTCGCCGAAAACGCTGAAAAAATGGGCGAAATATTCAGAAACAGAATGCAGAAGCTTATTGACAAATCAAGTTGGATCAACTTGGTCAGAGGAAAGGGACTGCTAAACGCCATCGTAGTCAACGACAGCGAAGACAGCGATACCGCTTGGAACATTTGTCTAGCGCTGAAGGAAAATGGACTACTAGCCAAGCCAACCCATGGAAATATCATTAGATTTGCCCCTCCTTTGGTCATTACAGAAGAGCAAATCCATGAATGTTGCGACATCATAGAAAAATCCCTTTCGGAATTTCAACAGTAAAAAAACAGCAGGGTCCTACCATAAAGAAAAGGACCCTGCTGTTTTTAACCAGCTTACAAGTATTTTTCATCCTCCTAATGATAACTTTAAAACAAGCCATTTAGCCACAGCTTTTTCTTACCTTTGCGAAGACAAAATATGCAGATATGTTTTCAATGAATAAAAGACCAAGAAGAAACAGAAAGTCAGCCGTCATTCGAGAAATGGTGGAAGAGACCCGACTTTCTGTCAAGGATTTCATCTTCCCTATATTCGTAATTGATGGAACCAACAAAAAAGAAGAAGTTGCTTCTATGCCTGGAATTTACAGACACTCCACAGACCTATTACTAAAGGAGATTGAAGAATGCATGAATCTTGGCATCAAGGCCTTCGATATTTTCCCTGCCTACCCTGAAGACAAAAAGGACAAATACGCCACCGAAGGACACAATCCTGAAACATTTTATTTACAGGCCATCCACAAAATCAAATCCACCTTCCCTGAAGCATGTATCATGACAGATGTAGCAATGGACCCTTATAGCTCCGATGGACATGACGGTATAGTAGAGGATGGCAAAATCCTGAATGACGAGACTTTGGATATTCTAGGAAAGATGGCCGTTGCACAAGCACAAGCCGGAGCCGACATCATAGGCCCTTCTGATATGATGGACGGCCGGGTAGCGTTCTTAAGAAATGAACTGGATACACATGGACACAAAGACGTCTCCATTATGTCATACACAGCCAAATACGCAAGTGGCTTTTACAACCCCTTTAGAGACGCCCTAGATTCCGCCCCAAAGGCAGGAGATAAAAAGACCTACCAAATGGACCCAGCAAATCTCCACGAAGCACTTATTGAAGCAGAACTGGACGAAGCAGAGGGAGCTGACTTTATGATGGTCAAACCTGCACTGGCCTATCTTGATGTCATCAGACTGCTCAAACAAAATAGCCGCCTCCCCATTGCTGCTTATAATGTAAGTGGAGAATACTCCATGATAAAAGCAGCGGGAGAAAGAGGATGGCTGGACAGTGAAAGAATCATGATGGAGTCACTGTTAAGCATAAAAAGAGCTGGAGCCAGTATTATCTTAAGTTATTTCGCCAAAGAATTTGCTTTACTGCAAAAATAAGCACTCGCACCTTCCAAACGAAAGCCGATCAGACAATTTGACCGGCTTTTTTTATACCCATACATCAAAAACACCCTGTACTTTTCACTTTTTCCTGCAAAAAACAAAAAACAGGGGTCATTACACCAGCCTCCCCATCCCAACGGAACAAACCAAAACAATCTAAGGTAAAAGATCAAACCTACAGAACATTTTCATTAACAAACCATAAATATTGGTAAAAGAATAAAAAATAGAATTTTTCATAAGCACATAACACTTTTCTATATCACAAAACCTGCCACTAATGATTTTTTAGCAGAAAATATTAAAAAACATATCGGTTTAAAAAAACACCTAAAATTTCATTTTTAACAAGATCTTAAGGTTTTATGATTCATTTTTAACCATTGAAATACAATTTTTATGAATTTTTCTTAATTATAGGCTTGTTTTTTTACACAAAAAATATCTACCTTTAACACAACATTTAAACGCTAACCCATAAAAAATTTCGAAAAATAAGTCTATCTAAACATTCAACTGTATGAACTGGAGTTTTAACGAGCTCGCTCAAGTAAGTAGCGAAGCCCTTGCACAGGGAGCAGATCTATCTGCCGACATTACCCAAAACTTACTAACAACAAACAACGTGTGGATGATGCTTTCCACAGCCCTAGTATTCATCATGCACTTAGGCTTTGCCGGAGTAGAAGCTGGGTTTGGCCAAGCCAAAAACACAGTAAACATTCTTTTCAAAAACACAGTAACACCAATCATAGGAATTGTAACCTATGCTATCTGTGGATTTTTCTTGATGTACCCTGGTTTTGACGTACCGGGATGGTTCGGATTTGACGGTGCAGGATGGAGCATGTTCTGGTTTGCCCCGGGAGACGCTGACGTATCTGCCGGCTATGCAGATGGAGGCTACACCTACTGGACTGACTTCTTGTTCCAAGCCATGTTTGCCGCAACTGCCGCGACCATCGTTTCAGGAGCCATTGCCGAAAGGGTTAAATTATGGGCCTACCTATTATTTACCATTATCTATGTAGGCATAGTATATCCTATCATCGGAAGCTGGAAATGGGGCGGTGGAGTCCTTGACGATTGGGGATTCTATGACTTTGCCGGCTCTACACTTGTTCATTCCGTAGGTGGATGGGGAGCACTTGCAGGCGTTATCCTTGTAGGACCACGTATCGGTAAATACGTTAATGGCAAAACCGTTGACAAACCAGGCGCCAGTGTTCCTTTGGCAGTAATCGGTGTATTCTTGCTATGGTTAGGATGGTTTGGTTTCAACGGTGGATCTGTACTTTCTGCTGACCCAGGCTTAGTATCCTTTGTACTAGTAACCACTTCACTAGCTGCATGTGCCGGTGGACTTGGAGGCTTCTTGGCAGGTTACTTTGTATTCAAAAGACTTGACCTCGGCATGGTACTGAACGGTATACTTGCCGGATTGGTAGGCATTACTGCCGGTGCTGATGTCATCAACCCCGGACCAGCTTTAATTGTTGGCTTTATTGCAGGTATTCTTGTTGTACTTTCAGCTGTACTTCTAGACAGCCTAAAATTAGACGATGTAGTAGGTGCAGTATCCGTACACTTGACTTGCGGAATCTGGGGAACACTAGCAGTAGGTATTTTCTCTACCAACCCTGATCATTCATTCATTACCCAGCTTACTGGGGTAGTAATTTGTGGAATCACCGCCTTTGTTTGCGCATTCACCATCTTCTACCTTCTAAAAGTAACTGTCGGCATCAGGGTTTCCGAAGAACACGAAAAAACCGGATTGGATTCCCACGAACACGGAATCAGAGGTTACACCATCGTATACGACGAATAAAAAAACCACAACCACTATACAACCAAAAAGACCCTGCCCATTCGAAAAAACGCCAATCTCTTCAGTTTGGGCAGGGTCAAATTATCAGCCAATCCTAACAAATCAACTAATAATTAAAAGTAAAATGAAAAAACTTCAACTACTAATTGTACTGTTATTTTTGGGTTCATTAACTGTAGTTAATGCCCAAGAAGAATCAAAATTCTCCCTATCTGGATCAGTAGACGCTTACTATCGTGCCAACCTTTCTGCCCCTAATAAAGACATGACCGATGCGGAAGGAGAATCCATGGGCATCCAAGCCCCAGCAACCTCTTTTGCTAACCTTCCAGGCTTTTCTCTTGGCATGGCCAATATCATCGCAGCTTATGAAGGCGAAAAAGTAGGATTTGTAGCAGATCTTGTATTTGGCCCAAGAGGTGAAGATGCTGTTTTTGGCTCTCCTCTTTATAGTGGAGGTTTTGCAGGATCTTCCCAAATAGTGAACCAACTTTATATGTACTGGAACGTAAGCGATGCTGTTACGCTTACCATGGGGAACTTCAACACCTATCTAGGTTACGAAGTAATCTCTCCAACAGGAAACTTCAACTACTCGACTTCTTACATGTTCTCTTATGGCCCTTTCTCTCATACAGGACTGAAAGCAGATATAGCACTTTCTGACAACTGGTCTTTGATGGCAGCGGTAATGAACCCAACTGATATGACTGAATTCAACCTAGCAGGGACCTACACCGCAGGATTGCAATTAGGATATGAAAATGACAATGGCGGAACTTGGTTAAACCTGCTTTACGGTGACCAGGACGGAAAATTGGACGGAGACAATGTTATGCCTGCAGGAATGTCATCTTTAGGAAGCACGTTCCAAATCGATTTAACTACAGGATATGACGTTTCTGAAATAGTTTATCTTGGACTAAACGCAACTTACAACACCACTGCAGCAGGTGAAACTTATGATGGAACAAGCATTTCTGACGTAGATGGCGATGGAGCAGGCTTCTATGGTGTAGCAGGATATGTGCAAGCAGCTACTTCAGAGAAATTCTCTTTAGGACTTAGAGGTGAATATTTTAATGTCTTCAACTCTGGTCTTGATGGAGTAGTTGGTCTTGACGAAGGTGACGGAAACGTATTTGCAGTAACCCTTTCAGGCAATGCGAAAATCACTGATAACTTAACTTTGATTCCTGAAGTAAGACTGGATTCAATGTCAGAAGATGATTTCTTCTTCAACCATGACCTAGCAGCAAGCAAAAGTTTGTCATCATTCTTACTAGCAGCCGTATTCTCATTCTAATTTTTTTACTGACAAACTGAAATTTTTTGCAAAAAACCACGTGCTTTGAAAAAAGGCGTGGTTTTCTTTTTTTTCAGCCACTAACCTGAAACTACCCCTCTTCACCACCCTTTCTCATTGATTTTTACAAAATTAAAGCTAAACCTAGTTTTCACCAAAAGCTAAAAATAAGACCTCCGCAATACAATATTTTACATTTCAACACATAAGCAACATAATAACCTAAAAATCTCACAACCTTTTACAGGAAAACCGTATATATTCTGTAAAAGACTTAAACAACAAAACGATACTAGAATGGTAAAGGTAGCATTAATGGTAGCAGCAGGTTTCTTTGGAGCTGAAACATTGGAAACAGAAGACAAGAAACACCGTGAGCTGAAAGGTCCAAAAGCAAAAAATTATAAACCTTGGAAGGAAAAAGCCAGAAAAGGAACTATAGTGGTGAATTTTGACAAAGAGTCAATTACAGGGCCTGCCTACAAAAATCAAAGACCAGGAGAATTAAGCACCAGCTTGGTTGAAATCTCCCAAGACCTCAAACCAATCGACAGACCTACTGGTCCAAAAGGAAAAAACCAAAAACCTTGGAGAAACTAATAAAACACAATCAAAAAGGCCGTCAATTGACGGCCTTTTTTAGTTTATAAACACTTCTTATATCAACCACTAAAGGAGTTATCAATGTGCTGATCCTTTGCCTTTACTGATTCAAAATCCAGGAACTGCTCCCAGAAAGGCTCTTCCGGCAGACCAGCCCTTAGATACAGTTTTTCTTTTTTCACAGGGTGGACAAAAACCAAATGAAAAGCATGCAGATTGATACTGGCATCCGGATTGGCTTTGGAAAAACCATACCTCAAATCCCCACGAATAGGACAACCTATAGAAGCCAGTTGAACCCTGATTTGATGGGGTCTACCAGTAACAGGCCTAACTTCCAACAACCAATGATCATTTAACTTACCTAGACGCTTATAACTTAACTCAGCTTTTTTGCTGCCCTCCACTTGATGGTCAAAAGCCTCGGTCACATTACGTTTTTCATCCTTCACCAAATAATGAGTCAGCTTAGCCATTTCCTCTTTTGGCCTTTTCTTCACGATGGCCCAATACACTTTATGTATATCCCTTTTCTTAAAAAGCACCATCATCCTCTCCAAAGCCTTTGAGGTCCTTGCAAACACCACTAAACCACTTACAGGCCTATCCAACCTGTGTACGGGATGCAAAAACACCGCTCCAGGCTTATCATATTTCTTGGCGATATAATCTTTACAATAATCCGTCAGGGTCTTATCTCCCGTGCGGTCCCCTTGCACCAAAACACCCGCTCTTTTATTCACCACCAACAGGTGATTATCTTCATATACTACCGTAAATGGCCGTTGTGACATATCAAAATCAATTTTATCTTTGCAAAGTTAGTAAAAGAAAATTTACAGAAAGCCATAGGTGCTGTTGCTTAAAAAAATAAGGTGATCAAAGACCACCTTATTTTTTTAAAATTCCGAAGTAAAATGGAATTCTATATCCGGATAATTATCCTGAACCATCTGTAGCCAAGCCCTTGATTCAGCCATAAACACGAGTTTACCGTCTTTATCATGAGCAATGTGCCTATTCTTCGAACGAACAAATTCATCCAATTGCTTTTTGTCCGAACTACTTATCCAACAAGCCTTATATAAGTTCATCGGAGCAAATTCCACGGTGGCGTTATATTCATTTTTTAGACGGAATTGAATCACTTCAAACTGAAGCTGCCCAACGGTCCCCACCACTTTCCTGGCACCAATATCAAAAGTAAATAACTGGGCTACCCCCTCTTCCATCAACTGCTTAAGCCCTTTCTCCAATTGCTTGGTCTTCATAGCATCCTTATTGATTACTTCCCTGAAAATTTCAGGTGAGAAACTTGGTATCCCTTTAAACGTAAGGCTCTCCCCATCAGTCAAAGAATCTCCGATCTTTAGATTACCAGTATCATAAAGTCCCACAATATCCCCAGGATAAGCTTCATCGATAATTTCCTTGTCCTGTGCCATAAAAGAGGTCACATTGGAAAATCGCAAAGGTTTGGTTCCCCTCACATGGTTATAGGGTTTATTTCTCTGAAATTTCCCAGAACAGATCCTTAAAAAGGCAATCCTATTTCGGTGATTCGGATCCATGTTGGCGTGAATTTTAAACACAAAACCACTGAACTTGTCTTCCTCCGGCAATACCTCCCTTTCTTCTGTCACCCTACTTTTTGGTTTTGGAGCGATATCAATAAATGTATCCAACATCTCTTGCACTCCAAAATTATTCACTGCTGACCCGAAAAACACTGGCGCCACCTTTCCAGATAAATAGTCCTCCTTACTAAATTCAGGATAAACCCCTTCAATCAACTCCACATCTTCTCTCAATTGGGCCGCATTCCCATCTCCCACCAAATCATTCAGCTTGCTATCCTCAAGATCCTCAATGGCCACAATCTCATCGGAAATCTTCCTTTGAGACGGGGTAAATAAATTAAGAGACTTATTATATAGGTTATACACTCCTCTAAAGGTCTTACCCATGGAGATCGGCCAAGACAAGGGACGCACCTTGATATTTAACTTTTCTTCTACCTCATCCAATAAATCATAAGGATCCCTGCCTTCCCTATCAAGTTTATTGATAAAACAGATCACAGGCGTATTTCTCATTCTGCACACTTCCATCAACTTCTCTGTCTGTATCTCCACGCCTTTCACACAGTCAATCACCATGATCACACTATCCACGGCCGTAAGGGTCCTATAGGTATCCTCAGCAAAGTCCTGGTGACCTGGAGTATCCAGAAGATTAATCTTAACATCCCGGTATTCAAAGCCCATTACAGAGGTCGCCACAGAAATCCCCCTCTGTTTTTCGATCTCCATCCAATCCGACTTGGCATGGGTATCTATTTTATTGGATTTTACAGCACCTGCCGTCTTAATTGCTCCCCCGAACAACAGTAATTTTTCTGTGAGGGTCGTCTTTCCGGCATCGGGGTGGGAAATAATCCCGAAAGTTCTTCTTTTTTGAATTTCCTTGGTCAAACTCATCTTTCTAGGGCTCCTTTATTTGCAAGATGCAAAGGTAGGCTTTTTGCATGAAAGATTGAAAGTTATCCGCAACAACCAAACAAATCACCCAATACTAAAACGCCATCAACTCATAAAAGGATCCTCCACATTGAATTCAGAAGTATTTTCCTTATTGCCCCGTAACACAATCCTAAAAGTAGTTCCTTTCCCAATCTCTGACTGGTAAACAAAAACCCTTCCTTGGTGATATCCTTCAATGATCCTTTTAGCCAAAGTAAGTCCTAAGCCCCAGCCCCTCTTTCGGGTGGTAAATCCAGGATTGAACACTTTTTTAAACATGCTTTTGTCAATCCCCTTCCCGGTGTCAGTGATATCAATATGAACAAACTTTTCGCTGTCCTTGACAATATTGATAGCAATCTTTCCCTCGCCCTTCATTGCATCCACCGCATTCTTACATATATTTTCCACCACCCATTCAAAAAGCGATTTGTTCATCATCGCCTCCACATCTTCCGCGTGGGTATTAAGACTGATGCTTACTTTACTGGAAATCCTTGGTCTGAGATAATTTACCGCCTCATCGATAACTTGATAAACATTCTCTTCTTTTATGACAGGAGAACTCCCAATATTGGAAAAACGCTCGGTCACCATCCTCAGCTTCGATACATCCTTGTCCAATTCCACAATGACCTCCTTATTCTCTTCCCAAACCGGGGAATTCTTCAAATAGTCGATCCAGGCCATCAAAGAAGCTATTGGGGTACCCAGCTGATGTGCTGTTTCCTTCGTCAAACCTGCCCATACCCTATTTTGCTCAGCAATTTTGGACTGATTGAAGACTGCAAAAGCCAAAATCCCAAAAACCAAAATAACGGACAACTGAACATAGGGGTAAAACTTTAACCTGGTCAGCAATTCTGAATTGGTATAATAAAGGTATTGATTCTCAACAATCTGAATGGGTTCATAATCCATCTTCATCCTTTGCACCTCTGCCCTTAATTTTTTGTCAATCTCCTCTTCGGTAACATTATTTTTGAAATTGATATTCCGGTATTGCCCATCAATAGGATTCCCAAAAGCATCCGCCACAATAACTGGGATATTATGATTCTCCTGAATAATACCCTGATGAATAAAAGTGAGATTATCAGAATTATTGGCGACATACTCCATGGCGCTGGCATAGAGGGTGATCTGCTTTTTCTCCCTTTCCTTTAATTCACTGACCAGTGTATTGGTGTAATAAATAGACCCTACACTTATAATCAATGAGGCTATAAAAATAAGCCATTTGACTTTTCCTCTATTATGATATAGGTCCAGCATGGCCAGATCCTGGAATTTATGCTTCATTATTTACTTTAAATCCATCCTTCGAAACCAAACACTTATTTAATACAACTGATATTTATCATAGATATTTCCTATCAATCATAGAAATTAAGTGTTTGCCTTAAACCTAACAATCCTGTAAATTCGAATATATTTTTAAATAAACAAAACAAAAAAACATGGCAACTAACGAGATAGGATTAAAAGTAACAGATAGTAAAGCACTGGTAGAACAATTGAATAAATTATTGGCCAATTATGAAATTTACTATCAAAATTTAAGAAATTTCCACTGGAATGTTTCTGGACCTAACTTCTTTGAATTGCATGCAAAATTTGAAGAATTATACAATGAGGCCAATGAGGCAATAGACGAAACTGCCGAGAGAATCTTAACCTTAGGCGAACGTCCATTGAGCGCATTCTCTGAATATATCAAGCATTCTAGTATTACAGAGGCCCTAGAAATCACTTCTCCTAAACAAATGGTGCAAACCGTAAGGGACAATCTCAATACACTATTGACCTTAGAAAGAGAAGCATTGGAAACTGCCTCATCCCAAGGAGATGAAGGTACAGTAGCCCTAATGAGCGATTATATTACCTCGAAAGAAAAAGTTATTTGGATGCTTTCGGCATACTTAAGATAAAAACAAAAGAGGCTGGTCAGATTGATCAGCCTCTTTTGTTTTTGTATTTTACAACTATTTTTTCCCACTAGTTATTTTGTATGATCCACTTCCAAAGGGTCCTATAATTCACCTTGGTTCCGTGCACCAATATCCCAATTCTATAGATTTTTCCTGCAATCCAAGTCGTGAAGAAAAAGCCTCCGATCAAAAACAACATTGAAAGAATCAATTCCATGGCTGGAATCCCAAAACTAGCCCTGCCCACCATCGCAATGGGCGAGGTAAATGGAATTACAGAAAGCCAAAAGGAAATATTACTGGACGGATCATCCAAAATAAACACAAACAGACCAAAATAACTGGCCATCAAGGGAATGGTCACTGGAAACATAAATTGCTGCGCATCCGAAGGGGAATCTACCGCTGCACCAATAGCGGCAAAAAAGGCCCCATAAAGCAGATAGCCCCCTAAAAAATAAAACAAGAAGGTAAATACCAATTGAAGAAAATCTATTCCTTGCAATACTTGGATTATTTTACTCATTTCACTCGATTGGCTCATGGCTTGGGCCATTTCCGGATTCGTCATTTCCATCATTTGCTGCTGGGGCATTTGCATCCCAAAATAGCCCATTACCACAGTGGAAACCACACTGATCAACACTATCCAAATCAAAAACTGTGTCAACCCAACAGCCCCTATACCAATGATCTTTCCCAGCATCAACTGAAAAGGCTTGATGGAAGACACTAAAATTTCAATAATTCTACTCGATTTTTCCTCTATCACCCCCTGCATAATCTGGGTCCCATATACAAATATAAAAGTGTAAATCAATATCCCCAGCACAAAGCCTAAGGCATAATTAACACCCGCATCAGCCACTTTCTCTTCACCCTTTTCCCCAAGCGTAATGGCGCTGATCGTAACATCGGTCTTTATAGACTTTATAAATCCTGGATCAATGCCAGAATCATAAAGTCGAATATCTTCAATTTTTCTTTTTAACTCCCGCTCTAAATGATCCACGAAACCCACACTCGTATTGCTTTCAGAATAAAACACAATCCCTTTTGGATCTTTTATATCTAGCTTTGGTATATATAAAAAGCCATACCTCCTCCCGTCTTGCACCATAGCCTTGGCTTCCTCTATAGGCAAACCCGAGTAGGAAAAGGCATATTGCCCGCTACTTTCCATAAAAAACTGCCCCCCTTCATCTACAACCTCTATGATTTTAAGGGCTTCCTCGCTCTCCTCGCTCAAGGAAATCCAAAGAAAGACTCCCAATATCGCAGGAAACACCAATGGCGTAATCAGTGTAGCTAACAAAAAAGATTTTTTCCTAACCCTTGCCAGATACTCCCTCTTGATAACCAAAAAAACCTTATTCATGCTCGTTTTCTTTTACCTTTTGAATAAAAATCTCTTCTATGGTAGGAATTACTTCCGAAAAACTCAACAACTCACCATAACTCATCAACTCGGAAACAAAAATATTATGATCATCATCCTTCATCTTTATCTTAAATTCATGATGTCCCTCATCAGTCAACTTAAAATCCCATATACCATCAGGCAAGCTTCCGTTTACCTTTCCGAGCATCACAGAAAAAGTATTGGACCTTGCATGGTTTTTCACTGCCTGAACAGCGCCATCCAGCACCTTATGTGACTTATTGATCATAGCGAGGTGATCACACAGTAGCTCCACCGATTCCATTCTGTGTGTCGACAGCATAACAGTGGTACCACTGTCTTTCATCTCTATGATTTCATTTTTGATAATCTCCGCATTCACAGGATCAAAACCCGAAAAGGGTTCATCTAATATCAATATTTCTGGCTCATGAATAACGGTGGCCACAAACTGCACCTTTTGGGCCATGCCCTTTGAGAGATCTTCGATTTTCTTGTCCTTCCAAGCCGCAATATCCAGTTTTTCCAACCAATGGCCCACTTTCTTCTTAGCATCAAAGGAAGAAAGTCCTTTCAGCTGTGCAAAATACAACAGCTGTTCAGCTACTTTCATTCGCTTGTACAGGCCCCTCTCTTCTGGAAGATAACCTATATGTTTGATGTGTTTTGGTGCTAAGCTTTCACCCTTCACCAATACTTCGCCCTTATCTGCTTCTATGATTTGATTTACAATCCGTATCAAGGAAGTTTTTCCCGCTCCATTTGGTCCTAATAAACCAAACACCTTCCCTTCGGGAATTTCCAAATCGATATTGGTAAGAGCGGCTTGTGATCCATAGCTTTTATAAAGCCCTTCAATTTTAAGAATACCCAAAACAGAAAATTTTTATCCTTGGTAATAATAAGAGAAAATACAACATTAGATTTATTCTTAAAACAATTACTTATTTAAGTGTAAGTGAACCAACAGAAACGTCTATCTCAAAAGTCATAATATTATCAGCATCTTCATGATAGCCTTTACTTGCAAAAGTCTCACTATCAATACTCGACAAATGGCTCGGCACACTTGTCCTGCACATGGCAGTAGAGTTTATCTTGACAATGTACGGGTAGCGGCTTGCAGGAAGTATTATATATACTGACCCTGCTCCAACTGTTGCAGAAACATTACATGGCTTAAGAATGTCAAAATCATCCTTAAAATTCAGGTCTATCTTACCATAATTAACATCAAAGATCATTTGATCTGCTTTGGCGCAAGCTATATTTACACCTTTCACAGTCCCCATATTGACCTTTACCATCAGGGTATCCATCTCAACACCATTACTGGCATCCTTAACATAGTTCAAATCCACATCTGCCGTGGCTGTCTTCACCTTGCATTTCTTTACCCTCAAGCCTGAAAGGTCCAAGTTGGCCTTCCCTATCCCAAAGTGAAAATCCATATCATAAGTATAATCCTCACTCAGCCCCACCTCCCAAGTATGATCAAAATCACCTGCACTATTGGCAAAAAGTTTTGAGGACAAGTCTTTACCAAAACCATCATTTTCAACATTATGATGGCTCAAACTGGCATGCAAAACCCTGTTCTCCAATTCATAATTAAATTCAGGAAGAATATTCACCTTTGCTAAATGGGTATGAATCAAAATCGGATCGGAAGAATACATCCGCTTTATCTGGGATACACCTTTATATGAAGAAAAATCCAAACGTACTAAATCTACCCCAGGCTGTTCTTCCACATTAAATTCCTTTATTATTTGGGCTTTAACAGCCCAACAATAGCAGGAAGAGAGGAACAGGAGTAAGCACAATTTATTCAACATACGAATAAATTACGGTTCACTATCTAAAAGGTTCTATTAATCACGAAAAAAGCCGGAAAAATCCCCGGCTTTTCAAATATCTATCTGACTGTCTGACTAAAAGAATTCCTTCATTTTGTCAAAAAAGGTCTTTTCAGACTTTCCTGGATCAGGAATAAAGTTCTCAGAAGCCCTTAGTGATTCTAATTTTTCACGCTCTTCCTTGGTCAATTGTTTCGGCGTCCAAACATTAACATGGATTAACTGATCCCCACGGCCATAGCCATTGAGGTCTTTTACACCTTTTCCTTTTAACCTCAATATCTTACCGCTTTGAGTACCTGGCTCCAACTTGATTTTCACCTTACCATCAATGGTCGGCACTTCAATCTGCGCTCCCAAAGCCGCATCAATAAAGCTGGCATAAAGATCAAAAACCACATTATTACCATCTCTTTGGAGAATTTCATCTTCGATCTCTTCAATAACAATAAGCAAATCCCCCGCTACACCTCCAGGTATTTCATTCCCTTTTCCAGAAAGGCTCAACTGCATACCATCAGCTACGCCACCTGGAATATTGATAGGAATAACTTCTTCTTTAAGTAATAAACCATTGGCATCCGCATTCTCAGGCTTTTTATCAATAATCTGTCCACTCCCTCCGCAGCTTGGACAAGCACTTGCTGAAACCATTTGGCCCAGCATGGTATTCACTACTTTCTTTACCTGTCCGGATCCTTGACATGTTGAGCAAGTTTTGAAACTTACCCCGTCAGCAACAACATGGCGTTTGACTTTGATTTTCTTTTCTACTCCGTGGGCCACCTCTTTCAGGTTAACCTTAAGCTTTACACGCAAGTTGGTCCCTTTTCTTACCCTTCGGCCACCTCTACTTCCGCCACCGAAAAAGGAATCGAATCCACCTCCACCTCCGAAGATGTCGCCAAATTGAGAGAAGATATCATCCATGTTCATACCTCCTCCACCAAAACCGCCATTACCGCTGACACCTTGGTGGCCAAAGCGGTCATATCGATCCTTCTTCTCTGGATTACTTAATACCTCATAGGCCTCCGCTGCTTCCTTAAACTTTTCCTCAGCAGTATGATCATCCGGATTCTTGTCAGGGTGATACTTGATGGCCATTTTCCTGTAAGCCTTCTTTATTTCACCCTCACTTGCATCTTTTGAAATTCCTAATACTTCGTAATAGTCTCTTTTTGCCATAACTAATTAAGATCCAATGACTACCTTGGCATACCTAACTACTTTTTCGCCAAGCATATAGCCTTTTTCCACCACATCGATTACTTTACCCTTAAGATCCTCAGATGGAGCCGGTATTTGGGTAATGGCTTCCTGCTTATCCGCATCAAAGTCTTTACCGATTACATCTTCCATTTGAGTCAAGCCCTTCGCCTCAAGTACTTTGGTCAACTTATGATAGATCAATAAACTTCCTTCCAGAACTTTTTGATTCCCAGTCTCGCTCTCTTCGGCTTTGATGGCTCTTTCAAAATCATCCACCACAGTAATCAAATCCTTCAAAACGTCCTCTGAGGCTGTTTTGATCAAATCCAACCTCTCTTTAGAAGTCCTTCTTCTGTAGTTTTCAAATTCTGAGTATAACCTCAGGTATTTATCTTTTAATTCTTGATTCTCTGCTTTCAACTTATCTTCTTCTGACAATTCTTCAGTAGCTGCTTTCTCGTCAGATACTTTCTCCTCTTGGCTTTCAGCACCATTTTCTTGCTTTAGTGCTTGATCTTCTGATTCCACTGGCTCTTCGGTCGCTGCTTTATCCTTATTCATACCTTATTTAACTATATTTTCTATTATCCTAAATGAAATACAAAATTAATTCACTCTAGTCTGCAACAACAATTAGTTTGCCACAATGGTTTTCCTGACAAACTGGCATTAAGCAATTATTGCACTGTAAATTAGGTCTTTGAGTTTTTCTAGATTATGCTGGCTTACAGACGAAATAAACAAATATGGCACATCTTCCGGCACATCTGATTTCATCTCCTCCATCAACTCCTCATCCAACATATCAGATTTAGAAATAGCCAAAATTCTCCTTTTGTCCAGTAATTCAGGATTATATTCCTTTAATTCATTCAACAACACATGATACTGTTCCTTGATACTATCTGCATCCGAAGGAATCAAAAACAGAAGGATGGAGTTTCGTTCAATATGTCTTAAAAACCGCAGTCCCAACCCCCTTCCTTCAGCCGCGCCTTCTATTATCCCCGGGATATCCGCCATCACAAAAGACCTGTCATCTCTATAGCTTACCACTCCAAGATTGGGGACCAAGGTAGTAAACGGATAATCGCCTATTTCGGGCTTAGCAGCTGAGATACTTGACAGTAATGTGGATTTACCAGCATTGGGAAAACCAACAAGACCAACATCTGCCAATAGCTTTAGCTCAAGGATAATCCATTCTTCTATCCCTTCTTCTCCAGGCTGGGCATAGTGGGGAGCCTGATTAGTGGAAGTCTTAAAATGATCATTTCCTAAGCCACCTCGTCCACCCTTGGTCAATATCACCTCTTGACCATCCTCTGTGATCTCAAAGCGAACTTCTTTGGTTTCAGCATCTTTGGCAACAGTACCCAGTGGAACTTCCAGAATAATATCACCGCCGTCTTTCCCTTTCCTTCTTCCTCCTTCACCTCCTTTACCATTTTGGGCAATCACGTGCTTCTTATATTTAAGGTGTAAAAGAGTCCATAACTGGGCATTCCCCCTCAAAATTATGTGCCCACCTCTACCTCCATCACCTCCATCAGGACCTCCTTTGGGCACATGTTTCTCACGCCTAAAATGGGCAGAACCAGCCCCTCCTGCACCCGAACGGGAACAAAACTTCACATAATCAATAAAATTAGAATCTGCCACGGCTATATTTATTATTTCATCCCTAAACAAAATTGGCTAAGAAAAATTCTTAGCCAACCATTAAATCTTCTGCAAAGATACTATTTATTTCCTAGATTAATACTTATCTATTTCTGCACAAATTTTCTCGAAGATGACTTCTATCCCTCCCACTCCATGAATAGTGGATAGTTTACCCTGCTTTTCATAATAATCCGCCACAGGAAGGGTTTCATCTTTGTACACCTTGATCCTGGTATTGATCTTTTCCTCATCCTGATCGTCCACACGACCTGAAGTTTTACCTCTATGTCGAATTCTTTCTTTCAGCTCTTCCTCAGGAACATCCAAGGCGATCATTCCAGAAATAGCCTCTCCTTTATCTTCCAATAATTTGTCCAATGCCTCTGCCTGGGCTACAGTCCTCGGAAAACCATCCAAGATAAACCCATTTGCATTTTCAGTAGTTTTGAACTTATCATCCACCATCCCAATCACTACTTCATCAGGAACCAATCTTCCTTCGTCCATATATTTCTGAGCGAGCTTACCCAACTCGGTACCTTCACCAAGGTGCTTTCTAAACAAATCTCCAGTAGAAATATGAACAAGGTTGTACTTGGAGATTAACTTTTCACTTTGTGTCCCTTTGCCTGCACCAGGAGGTCCAAATAAAACTATATTTAGCATAATATGAATATTGTTTGTGCTGTGATCCCCATGCTATTTGGGTCACTTAAGTTGATATATTTCTTTTAAATTCCTACCGAAACCATCATAATCCAACCCATAACCTACCACAAATTTGTCAGGGATCTCAAACCCTACATAATCAAGCATGACTGGCTTTTTCAAAGCAGCTGGCTTAAAGAGCAAACTCACAACTGAAATACTTGCAGGCCCTTTTTCGGAAATCGTTTCTAACAAATGCGTCATACTAACTCCCGTATCTACGATATCCTCCACCACAATCACTTCCCTGCCTTTAATCTCCTCAGACACCCCTATCAATTCCCTTACCTTCCCAGTGGAATTCATGGCCTGATATGATGAAATTTTAATAAAGGACATTTGTAGTGGGATATCCACCTTCTTCATCAAATCCGAGACAAACATAAAAGCCCCATTCAACACCCCCAACACCAATGGGTTTCTCCCCCTGTAATCCTTGGATATGTCTTTGGCTATACAATTAATCCTTTCATCCAACTCTTCAGCAGAGATAAACGGGGTGAATTCTTTATCCTTTACCTTCATCATTAATAATAAAAAAGCCCTAAAACTAGGGCGATACAAATATAGAAAATTTTAGCCTCACCTTCCTAATTTGGAAGCCAAAGACTTAAAGGTGAGTCATTAGGTATTTGTAGAGATCTATCATTGCTGCCAAATCTTTAAGAGACACCTTTTCATATGGGGTATGAACATTATCCTCAGGAGCCCCTATAAAACACCAGTCTACAGGATACGGACTCATTTGAATTTCCCTTCCATCACTTCCCCCGGCCCCTTCCACCTCTATTTGAAAGGGAACGCCACTTCTCTGCGCCAGTGCAACGATCTTGTCTGTAAAGACCTTCCTTGGAATAAATTTATCCCTTAACGAAATCGCAACGCCCTCATGATGCTTTACACCCTCGGTCACCCAAGTTATATCGGATATCAACGCTTGTCGTACCTCCCACTTTTCATAAATATATTTGATCAAAAAGGGAACACTCCCCCCTCCATGTTCTTCATAAGTGGAAAAAACAATCACGCCATTTTCCAGATCCTCACAAATTTTGAGTGCATTGTACACCCCGAGCCTATTATCCAAATATGCTGCTTGAATAAATTCTTCATTTAAAACAACATTTTGTTTAAAAGACAAATTGGTACCTGGAATAATCCCACGTTTAAAGTCATGTATCAAAAAGTCATCAACAATTTTTACCTTGCATTCTATTGGGCCTAAAGCATCCTCACCCACCAATTCATCACCATCATTTACATCTGGTCCACCTATCGCAACCAACTGATTATCATACCTTGATGTAAAACCAATGGTATCAATATGCGCAAATACGGCTGTCCTAGGCGATCCAAACTTGAGTATAATATTATCTTGAAATATTCCACCATGATAGACTTCTGGCTGAACTTTCCACTCAGCTTTTCGTTCAAGTACATAATCAACAATAAATGCAGAAAGCTCATATTCGTCTCCTGACACACCTCTTTTTTGGAGGATTTCGAGTAAAATATCCAATGTTGGCATAGTTTATGAGTAAATTATTTTGCAAATTTCAGACTTAATAGCTAAAAACAAATAGTCAAAAGTTTATAGTTATTGAATAAAAAATATACATTTGCATTACAGTTAATAGTTACTAAGTTTGGATTTAAATTAATTAAACACTTAATTTTGGAAAAAATTTTTTTTTAATCATGAAAAAATTATTACTATCAACATTAATGGCTGGTGCCTTAGCAGTTGGAGCTAATGCACAGAATGACTTCAACAAGTGGTCAATCGACGTTAATGGTGGGTTTAATAAACCAATGGCTCCAATTACGCCAGGTTATTATTCTCCATCTTTGAATCTTGGACATGCTGACCTTGGCGTTAGATACATGTTCAATGAGAAATTTGGTGCTAAACTTGATTACGGATTTGGTAAGTATCAAGAAGCTGACGGGACTCCCGAATTTGAGACCAATTACTACAGAGTGAACCTTCAAGGTGTTGCTAACCTTGGTAGAATCATGAACTTTGAGACTTTCTCAAGAAGCATTGGTTTATTGGGTCATTTTGGAGCTGGTTTCGGAAGAGTGACTCCTCAATCTAATACTTGGGCCGATTTTGAGGATAATGTTTATAACTTTATCACAGGATTGACAGCACAAGTAAAACTTGGTAACAGAGTAGCACTTAATGGTGACATCAGTACCGTTATTGCTGGTCGTCAAGATGTAGCTTTTGATGGAGCTTCTTCTATCAATGCCGGAACTGAGAATGGTTACTATGGTGCCAATGCAGTTTCTTGGACTGGTACACTTGGTCTTTCTTTCTACCTTGGTGGTCACAGCACTCATGCTGACTGGTACATCAGAGATGACAAGTATGCTACCAAAGACGAATTGGAAAGCCAAATCGGAGAGATCAAAGACATGTTGAAAGACTCTGACGGTGATGGTGTACCTGATTACCTAGACAAAGAGCCTAACACTCCTGCTGGAGCAAGAGTTGATTCTCACGGTAGAACTTTAGACTCTGATGGTGACGGTATTCCTGATCATTCTGACGAATGTGCTTTCGTTCCTGGTCCTGCATCTAACAACGGTTGCCCTGTAGAAGATGTTGAAGAAGAAGACTTCTTCAAGAAAGCTATCAACGAAGGTTATGTAAATGTTTACTATGCTTTCGATAGTGCTAAACCACTTGGTTATTCTTCATCTTCAGTTAACTATGTAGCTAATTTCTTGAAGAGAAACCCTGGCGTTAACGTAGAAGTTAAAGGTTATGCTGATGAAATTGGACCAGAAGATTACAACATCAAATTGTCTGAAAGAAGAGCTAAAGCCGTTTACGATCTATTAATCGCTGCCGGTATCGACGCTTCTAGAATTTCTTACAAAGGATACGGTGAAGATACTAGCGTAGACAAGCAATCTAAAGATGCTCGTCAGTTGGCTAGAAGAGCTTCATTCGAAGTTCAATAAGCTTCAAAACACATAAATTTAAAAACCGACCTTTACAGGTCGGTTTTTTTTTGCTTAACTTTGTCCTACCATGTTTATACTGAACAATTACGATTCCATAGCGCATCAATTTTTAGAGGGACTTAGAGATATAACTGTCCAAAAGGATAGACTAAAATTCCGTAGCAATCTTGAGAGACTTGGCCAAATATTAGCTTATGAGATTTCCAAGAGTTTAAACTATGAGCAACACACCATTAGGACGCCTTTGGCTGAAACCATAAGTAAAAAGCTGCAATCCCAACCTGTACTGATTTCTATCCTTAGAGCCGCCATGCCTTTTTATAATGGTTTCCTTAACTATTTTGATGAGGCTGACAGTGGCTTTATTGGCGCATATAGAAGAGAAGATGCTGGAGATGAGGTGAGCATTGAATTTAACTATCTCGCCGTACCATCTTTAGAGGAAAAAGAGGTAATCATAATCGATCCTATGTTAGCCACTGGGAAATCCTTAATCACTACAATTAATCATTTGCAAAGACATGGAAAACCTAAAAAATTCCATATTGCAGCAGCCATTGCAGCTCCAGAAGGTATAGAATACATCAATAAAAACCTCAATCAGCCCTTTGAACTTTGGATAGGAGCTTTGGATGAAAAGCTCAATGACAAAGCTTATATCGTCCCGGGACTTGGTGACGCTGGTGACCTCAGTTTCGGACCTAAATTATAGTATAATAGTGATCTACTTTTTATTGATTATCGGATTTGTCATATTATTGACAGGAGGACAAATACTAGTAAACGGAGCTTCGGCCATTGCTGCCAAACTAGGGCTTAGCCCAAGCCTCATCGGCATGACCATAGTGGCCTTTGGCACCTCTGCTCCTGAGCTCTTAGTAAGTATTACAGCTGCTTTAAAAGGCACCAATGATATTGCTATTGGAAATGTGGTTGGTTCCAATATTTCTAATATCACATTGGTACTCGGAACCACCGCGATCATATATCCTATTTTATTAAAATCCAATACACTAAAATGGGATTTTAGTTTTACTTTAATCTCCGCCATACTTTTCTATCTACTCTCACTCAATAATATCGTCAGCACTATTGAGGGAATTATTCTTTTTGGTTTATTAATTCTTGTCAATTGGTTTCTCTTCAAAAAGGTAGATCATGATTTAGAGGAATTTGGTAATGACGATGCTGAAGAAATTAAAAAAGAACCCCTATTCAAAGCCGTTATTTGGGTTCTAGCAGGTATTGTAGGCTTATATTATGGCTCTGAATTACTGGTCAATAATTCCATTACCTTAGCAAAGGAATACGGAATCAGCGAACGGATAATTGGAGTAACCATCATTGCAATTGGCACAAGCCTACCGGAACTTGCGACTTCAGTTTTGGCAGCCATAAAAAAAGAAACAGATATAGCACTTGGTAATATTTTAGGCAGTAATTTGCAGAACATTCTATCCATAATAGGTGTTACTTCTATTATAAAGCCCATTGAAGTAAGTGAGCTTTTTCTAAAAAGTGATTTCCTTTGGATGATAGGATTCACCCTTCTGCTTTTTCCTTTGATGCGATCAGGATATAAAATAAGTCGAGGAGAAGGTGTCTTGTTACTGGGAGCTTATGCTGTCTATTTAATATTTCTACTATAATGATTGAGTACATTTTACAGTTTTTGGCCATATATATTGTCTGCCTGTTTAAGTTTATAGGCGGACCGGTACTAGGTACCGCCGCCAATTACACCGTACTGGAAATTGTATTTGTAACTGTCTCAGGAATGATGACCAGTGTATTGGTATTTACATTTTTGGGAGAATGGATCAAGGAAAAATGGGCAACTAAGTCTCAAAAAAAAAGCAAGAAATTTTCCTCCAAAAATCGGAAAATCATTCAAATTTGGCAGAAATTTGGAGCGTGGGGCGTTGCTGCAATCACCCCACTAATTCTCACTCCAATTGGCGGTACTATAGTTATGACATCCTTTGGTGTAAAGAGGAGAAGGATCTTTTCTTATATGCTCGTCAGTGCCATTTGTTGGTCCTTATTCTTTGGCTTGACCATTAATCGACTTATGGCCATTCCGTTTTTAAATAATTTAATCGGATGATTCATCATCAGGTAATATTTCAATATCATTGATCAGCACCTTCTTGGCCACACTTTTACCTGTAAGGGTTGCGGCCAAGCCTCCCAAAGCCGTTTCTTTATATTTATTTTCCATGCTAGCTCCCACTTCACCCATTGCCTCTACACATTCATCTACAGGGATAACCCCACTCACATTCGCCAAAGCAATTTGAGCAGAGCTATTGGCGATCGCTGCCGCACTGGCATTCCTTACTACGCATGGTACTTCCACCAAACCTGCTACAGGATCACAAACCAGACCCAAGGTACATTGAATGGTAATCGCTACTGCGTTAAACACCTGATCAATATCACCACCTAAACAATAAACCATTGCTCCTGAAGCCATAGCTGCGGCTGAACCTGTTTCAGCTTGACAACCTCCAACAGCTCCAGCAAGACTAGCATTTTGTTCTATCACTAAGGCAATTCCAGCACCTACCAGAAGCCCCTCCAAAATTTTCTTATCCTCCAGCTGATGGATTTCCTGAAGCGTATATAAAGTTCCTGGCAATATGCCTGAAGCCCCGGCAGTAGGCGCTGCTACCACCCTGCCCATACAACTATTGACTTCTTTAGCCGCAAGGGCCCTTGAGACCAACTTTTGAAACTCAGGGGACAATACTGCCAAAGGGTGATTATATACTTTCTTCGCACCATCATTGATCATCCCTGACCTGGATTTCATTTCATCTTTTAACCCAGTATTGACAGCCTCCTTCATTACCGAAAATGCATTCTGTAAACCAGACCAAATTTCTTCCTCTGACTTATCACCTTGGTCCATTTCGTACTCTAAGACCGGCTCAAACAACTTCTGTTTTCTATCTTCACAATAGACCTTCCATCCTTTAAAATTCTCAAATAAATAACTCATTCTACTCGGGTTTATATTTAGAACAAATTTGGTAATTGAAGCGCATAAAACAAACAAGTCAGACCTTTATACGATAATAAAAAAAGCCTTTTGGAATGATCCCAAAAGGCTTTGACAACTATACTGAATAATAGTTTAATTGATTGCAGTCACTTTCGCCTTAAATAATACCGGTTCAAATGGTTTAACTATACTAGTCAAATAGCCTAGCTCAAAGTATTCATCTCTAATTTCCAATGGAATAACTTGAGCTGTGCCTTCATATGCTTGACTTGACGGCGCAATAACCTCTACTTCTGCATCCTTATGTAAATCATTGAGTCCGATATTTAAGAAGCCCATATTATCAGTGTGCCCTAAAGTTGTGCTTATTGGATTGCTTTCCACTTTTGAGAAGGGATCCTCTTCGCCCAATTGAAAAAGTTCATAGGTAAATGAAACATCATTTCCATTCTTGCTTTTATCCGTGGAAACATCACCTTCCTCTACCACCTTTACGTAAACACCACTCTCTTTCATTGCAAAACCCTCTAGTTCATTTTCAGCAATATAAGCATTGATCATATCATCCTCCATTGCATCTACTTCTTGCTTAGGATAAATTTTAACGAAAGTAACCTTAATGACCATATTGGTATGGGCTTGGAATAATTGACCATAACCAAAGTCCCCAAAAGCATTATAGGATGGCACATAAAGAGTCAAGGTTTCCCCAACATTGGACAAGCCTACTGCCAAATTAATGGCAAGCGGTGCCAATGTTTGTCTTTCGATATCATATTGAAAAAGAATAGGATCTCCATCTTCCTCTGTATGTGCCCCTATAAAAGAACCATCCAAGCTTTCCATTTCATAATAGATACCTATAATATCTCCATCGTTGAGCCTAGCACCATCCTCGTTCTCCACATCTTTTTTATAGTAATAGCCTGCTGTGGTCTCTGTAGCCTCAATACCATTCGCAGCAATGTATTCTGAAAGAATTAGATCGTCTCTCTTCTTATTTTTTTCAAATTCTGTCTCTTTCTCTTGCAAGCAAGAAAACATCATTGCACTCATCACGAGAACTGAAGCAGTAGTTAAAAATCTTTTCATTGTTGGTTAGTTTAATTTATTTTTTGAATTGAAAATTCATTCTCAGGTTCACTCCACCTATGGAAAACTGCTGATTGGTGAAAGTCAAACTTCCCAATGGAAGTTTATAGAACGGTTCAATAGAAAGAAAGGTACCATTCGTTAAATTATATTCATACCCAAAGGACAGATTAAGCATTTTGCCCAAATCCACATTTGAATCACCAGAGATTGGACTGTAATTTTCCGTGTACTCTTGCACCGTACTGGCAAACTGAAGATCGCCAACGGCATTGCTGGTGAATTTGGAGTCAACTGAAAATGTCTCTCGCCCTTTCTGGTCCAGATATACCATACTGGAAAGCCCGGTGATGAGGTACATATTAGTATTCTTTTTGTCCAATACCTTATACTTCAAATTAATGGGAATATCCAAACCTGAATAGCTCAGTGTATATTCTGACCCTATATAGTTATTGGTAAAAGAATTGGCATCTGCAGCCATAGAGGCTCTCATCGTCATAGCTTCAGGAAGCTCAGCACTGCTATTGGCCTCTATACTTTGACGAGCATAAGTCACCCCGACATCAATTTTGAGCTTATCATTTAAGGAAAATTCAGAAATAATTCCCCCACCAAACTGCATACCTGATATTTGGTTGGAAGCCGATTGTGGTCCTCCTATAACCCCCAATCTAAATAGATTTTGATCCTTATCCTGTTTAATTATTGTCTCAGCATTAGACTTCTCCTCTTCCTCTCCATTTTTCCATTGCTCTACCCAAGCCTGTGCCTTTTCCTCCTCCATCTCGTCTGAAGGAGCGGTACTGGTTATTGCCAACATCGCATTGGCATCCGAAACAGCATATCCAGGAGTCAGGCCATTTTTTGGAAAATCAAATTTGTCAGAGAATAAGTCAGAAGAAATGATGTTATCCCTATTATTTTTGCTAACATTCTGCACTTCTTGATAGATTGTTCTATCTGCATTGCTAGAAACCGATTCCGAAAGCTTACTTTCAGAACTTGATGGCTTAGTTGATGATAAAGAAGGCTGCTTAGACTCTATATCTAAAACCGATTCATCATCCATCTCAGTAGGAACTTCATCTATATTTCTTGGGGCTAAGCCCTGCACAATAGCAGGTTCCTCCCTTAACGCTGTCATACCTTCATCGATTTCCTTCTGAAAAGGCAAGAAGAAGAAAAGCAACAACAAAGAAGCTGCAATTCCTGACACCCAAAAAGGCCAATAAGCTATTCGTCTGCCTTTCTTAGGATTATTAAAGTAGGCATGAGAAAATTTTTCCCACTCTCGTGGGTCAAAGGCCTCCTCATCATCTTGGAAGGAGTTCCTTATCTTCTCCACAAGTCGCTTATCGAATTGCTCCTTCATCTTTTATTTTATTTAACTCAATTATCTTATTTCTCAATCTTTGTTTTGCCCTAGCCAAATAGGTCCTACTTGTACTCGCCGGAATATCAAGCGTATCACCAATCTCATTATGGGAATAGCCCTCTATTTCGTACATATTAAATATCACCCTCATCACTTCGGGTAATTCCCGTAATGCCATTAATATGTCCTCCCTCGACAATTCATCGATGATATTGGGATCGTAGCTTTCTGCACTGGCCTTTTCAATGTCCATTGCAGCATAATGCTTCAGATTTTTCCGGTAACTATCTATGGCCGTATTAATGACGATTCTTCTAAACCAAGCTTTGAATGAACTGGTATCAGAATATTGGTCCAACCGGTCAAAAGCCTTCATAAAACTATCATTGACAATTTCACAAGCCTCCTCCCTGGAATTCGAATACCTCAAACCTATACTCATAGCATAGCCATAGAAATGCTTATAGAGCGTTTCCAAAGCTTTGGGTCTACCCAGTTTGGCTTCCTCAATTAATTGTTGATCCAAATGAATGGCTTTTTATGCTATGCTTACTAATAAGACGGAGAGACAAAAAAAAATGCTACATCCAATAACAAAAAAAATGTATTTGTTAGAAATTAAAATTCACTGTTTGCTTTACATCCTCTGATAAACTAAGGGCCACCGGACAGGTCCTTGCAGCATTTTTCAGCTTTTGTAAAATTTTGTTATCTCCATTAGGCTGTTCCCAATGAAAATCTATGATGATTTCTTTTATTTTTCTAGGTTGATCATTCATGATCTTTGTCACTTCCCAACTTAACCCATCAAGGCTCACCTTCTCCCTATTTGCCACAATTCCCATAATCGTAACCATACAGCTTCCAAGTGCAGCAGCCACTAGATCCGTTGGAGAAAAAAACTCCCCTTTACCATTATTATCGACAGGAGCATCTGTAATAATATGCTTCCCTGACCGTACATGTTCTGCCTCCGTCCGGATATTTCCGAGATAGGTGCTTTTAATAGTAGCCATAAACCTTTATTTTTATTTATAGTTTGTTAACTTAAACACCAAAATTAGCGTTAAATTTCTTAGGAAATATGGCAAAAGAAACAAAATATCTTTTAACATTACTATTATGGGCCTGTCCCCTTTTCTTAATGGCTCAAAGCCGGGAAGCGGGTGATTATGACTATGATAAAGAAATATTATTTGGGGTCAATAAAAACACTAACGGGGGCCTTATTGGCGGTCTTTACCTCAAAATTGGCTCCAGAATAAATGAAGAAAACTTTCAGTTTTTTTCTTTAGAGTTGGCCAACGTCAAAAATCCCAGGGAGAGCAGATACACCACAGGTCTAGGAAATAGTTTTATATATGGAAAATCAAACTACCTCTACAGCATAAGACCACAATACGGCAGGGAATTGATACTCTTCAAAAAAGCACCCCAAAAAGGCGTTCAAATATCCGTTCTATCTGCTATAGGGCCTACTCTTGGAATCATTGCCCCTTACTATATAGAATATTCTACCGTAAGGACAGAAGTATCCAGGGCCCAATACGATCCTGAAATTCACCAAACACTAAATTACTTCTTGGGACCAGGAAGATTATTTGAAGGCATAGGAGAGTCGGAATTAGCCATCGGTGCCAATGCAAAAGCGGCTTTATCATTTGAATTTGGTGTATTTAAATCAAATGTCACTGGTGTGGAACTAGGCTATCAATTAGAAGGTTTTACTAAAGAAATAGAACTCATGCCCACTGTAGAGAACCGCCAGGTTTTCCAATCAGTATATTTTACTTTGTTCTATGGTTTCAGGAAATAGAGTACAAATTGGTTTTGAATGTGTAAAACCTTAATTTCGCGTTAAGTTAAGATAGAGAGATGATTGAACTACCCGTAATTTCAGAAGAGTCCAAAAAACGCAAAAAGCCAGATTGGTTAAGAGTTAAGTTGCCTGTCGGTAAGGAATATGCGAGTGTTAGAAAACTCGTAGATGAACATAAATTACATACTATCTGTGAAAGTGGTAATTGTCCCAATATGGGTGAATGTTGGGGAGCCGGTACAGCTACCTTTATGATCCTGGGCAATGTATGTACTAGATCTTGTTCTTTCTGCGCTGTAGCAACAGGACGTCCACCTGAATATGATCAAGATGAACCTAGAAGGGTTGCTGAAGCCATTCATTTGATGAAGGTAAAGCATGCTGTCATTACCTCAGTAAACCGTGATGAACTAAAAGACCGAGGTGCTGAAATATGGTATCAAACGGTAGTAGAAACTAAAAAGCTTTCCCCAGAAACTACCATTGAAACCTTAATCCCTGATGTCAAATCCAACTGGGATGCTTTGTACAGGATGATCGACGGCGGACAGGAAGTAGTTTCTCATAATATGGAGACTGTGGAAAGCCTTTACCGTAGGGTAAGACCTCAGGCAAAATATTACAGATCCCTTGAACAAATAAAACTTACCAAAGAATATGGCAAGAGAACCAAAACAGGTATCATGTTGGGATTAGGAGAAACTAAAGAAGAAGTTTACAAAGCCATGGATGACCTTGCTGAACACGGCTGTGACATCCTCACCTTGGGTCAATATCTTCAGCCAACTAAAATGCACATCGAAGTTGCTGAATTTATTCATCCTGACCTGTTTGATCATTACCGCGAAGAAGGACTTAAAAGAGGCCTCAAATATGTGGAATCTGGACCTTTGGTAAGGTCATCCTACCATGCAGAAAGACACGTTAATGTATAAAACAAAAAACTCTCCATTTTCATGGAGAGTTTTTTTATGCTTTACTTTCTATTTTATTAATTGCCTCCCAATGCTTCAGCACCAGCAACAATTTCAAGTATTTCATTTGTAATAGCTGCTTGACGAGTTCTATTGTACATCAATTTTAACTCCTTCAGCAATTCACCTGCATTTTCTGTTGCTTTATCCATTGCCGTCATTCTAGCGCCGTGTTCAGAAGCGTTGCTTTCCAAAACAGCTTTATAGAATTGTATCTTCAATGAAGTTGGAACCAAGTCCTGAATAATATACTCTCTGGATGGTTCCATGATATAATCCACATTAGTGGTAGAAGTTTCTTCAGAAGCTTCTTGCTCCATAGGAAGGAACTGTTCGTTTCTAACCACTTGGGTAGCCACATTTTTGAATTCATTATAAACCAAAACCACCTTATCATAGGTTCCAGCTGTAAATCCTTCCATTGCATGCTCAGCAGCCTCTCTCACCGCATCAAAAGAAACATCAGCAAATACATTGGCATAATCATCTACCAATTGATAATCCTGCTTTTTGAAAATATCCAACGCCTTTTTCCCTAAAGGAAGCACTGTGATATTTTTTCCTGCAAACTCAGTATTGATGGCAGCCATACTGGCTTTGATGATATTAGTATTGAAAGCACCACAAAGGCCTTTATCAGAAGTTACAGGAACGATAAGTACATTATTTACCTCGCGCTTTTCAGCATATACTAAATCGCTACTACCCTCATTTCCAGAAGAAACATTATTTAGAATGGCAGTTAATTTCTGAGAATAAGGACGCATTTGGGTAATTTTATCCTGAGCTCTCCTAAGCTTTGCTGCAGCCACCATTTTCATAGCTTTGGTGATTTGCTGAGTAGAAACTACGGAGTTGATCCTTTCTTTTACTTCCTTTAAGTTAGCCATATTTACTAATAGAGAATATAGGATTCCACTCCCCTAACTAAATAGGGAAGTGGATATATAAATTATTTTGCGTACTTAGGTGTAAGTTCTTTTGCTGCTTTTTCCAACAACTTACCAGCGGTATCCAAATCACCCTTTTTCAAAGCTGTCAATGAATCTTGATACTGGCTTGTCAATAGGTTATAGAATTCTTTTTCAAATTCTCTAGCTCTTTCAACTGGAACCGCATCCATCAAACCTTTTGTAGAAGCATAGATAATGGCAGCTTGAAGTTCAACCCTTACTGGAGAGTACTGATTTTGCTTCAAGATCTCCTGGTTTCTACGACCTCTTTCAATAGTTCTCTTGGTAGTAGCATCAAGGTCAGAGCCAAACTTAGCAAATGCTTCCAGTTCACGGAACTGGGCCTGGTCAAGCTTAAGCGTACCAGAAACTTTCTTCATTGACTTGATCTGAGCATTACCTCCTACCCTTGATACGGAAATACCAACGTTAATAGCAGGACGGATACCAGCATTAAACAAGTTAGTTTCCAAGAAAATCTGACCATCAGTAATTGAAATCACATTGGTAGGGATATAAGCAGAAACATCACCTGCTTGAGTTTCAATAATTGGAAGGGCAGTCAAAGATCCTCCGCCTTTTACCAATGGTTTGATAGACTCAGGAAGATCATTCATTTCTCTAGCAATTGCATCAGAAGAGTTCACTTTTGCTGCTCTCTCCAACAATCTTGAGTGAAGGTAGAATACATCACCAGGATATGCTTCACGTCCTGGAGGTCTTCTAAGAAGTAGAGATACTTCACGGTAAGCTACGGCTTGCTTAGAAAGGTCATCATAAACCACCAAAGCAGGGCGTCCAGTATCTCTGAAGAACTCACCTATAGCAGCACCAGTAAATGGCGCAAAGAACTGCATAGGAGCTGGATCAGCCGCAGAAGCAGAAACTACTACTGTATATGGAAGGGCTCCTCCTTTTTCCAAAGCTGCCACCACACCTGCTACTGTAGAAGCCTTCTGACCGATGGCTACATAAATACAGAAAACAGGCTCTCCCTTATCATAAAATTCTTTTTGGTTAAGAATGGTATCGATAGCCACAGCAGTTTTACCTGTCTGACGGTCACCGATAATCAATTCCCTCTGTCCACGTCCAATTGGAATCATGGCATCGATAGACTTGATACCTGTCTGAAGAGGCTCATTTACCGGCTGACGATAGATTACACCAGGAGCTTTACGTTCCAATGGCATATCGTATAGATCTCCTTCTAAAGGTCCTTTACCATCGATTGGCTGACCAAGGGTATCTACTACTCTACCCAACATGCCTTCACCTACTTTGATAGAGGCAATTTGTTTGGTTCTCTTTACAGTATCACCTTCTTTAACTCCTTTTGAGTCGCCGAAAAGTACTGCACCAACATTGTCTTCTTCTAGGTTAAGTACCATTGCTTTAAGTCCATTATCAAACTCAAGCAACTCACCAGATTGGGCTTTTGATAGTCCGTAAATTCTGGCTACACCATCACCAACTTGTAGGACGGTACCTACTTCTTCCAGTTCAGCTTCAGTTTTAGCGCCAGAGAGTTGTTCTCTCAATATCGCCGAAACTTCATCAGGTCTTACTTCTGCCATTCTTGAATATAGTTATATAGTTTCTGCTATGTTATTTTAAAATTGTTTTTCGAAATGATTATTCGAAAACTCTAAACGAAGGGCTTTAAGCTTACTGGCCATGGTTTCATCTAATTGACGATCATTGACTTTCAACACAAATCCCCCAATAATATCTTTATCGATCTTTTCTACCAATTCCACCTTGCTTCTTCCGGAAATTTCTTTGACAGCTTCTTCGAATTTCTTTCTCATAGCATCATCTATTTTGAAAGTGGTTGTCAGATCTGCTACTTGAATATCCATATGATTATTATATTGTTCATGGAATTCGCTTGCTATCTCTGGCAATATATTTTCTCGGTTCTTCTTAGACAAGATAGTATAAAAAGACAAGGTAAGCTCTTGGGATGATTTAGAAAACAATTCCTTAATCACTTTAAGCTTTGTTTCTGATTTATGAATTGGACTTTTCAACAAAAGCCCAAATTCCCTGCTAGACGCAACCAAAGAAAGGAACTCTTGCATGTCTTGGTGTACTTCTTCCAGTACTCCCTTTTCTACTGCCAATTCTATCAAAGACTTAGCATATCGAGAAGCGACTCTTTTTGCTGACATTTGCTTTGGTTAATTTAACTTAAGATCTTTTACAAACTCTTCTACCAACTCCTTCTGTTCTTTTTCAGTATCTAGATTTTTACGCAACAATTTCTCGGTTACGTCCAAAGCCAATGAAGCCACTTGGTTTTTCACTTCAGACAAAGCCGCTTTTTTCTCTGTTTCAATTACCGCTTTCGCATCTTCAATCATCTTTGCACCCGCAGCTGAAGCCTCTTCTTTTGCCTGCTCGATAAGTTTGGCAGAAGTCTCATTGGCAGATTTCAAAATCTGATCTCTCTCAAGTCTTGCTTCCTGAAGCAACTTTTCATTTTCAGCTTTAAGGTTAGCCATTTCATTTCTAGCATTCTCAGCTGCCTTAAGCGCTCCCTCGATGGCACTTTCACGCTCTTCCAGAGCAGAAAGAATTGGTTTCCAAGCAAATTTACCTAGGATAATTAACAAAATCCCAAAACCAATAATTTGCCAAATGATTAATCCAGAACCAGGAATTATAAGATCCATCTCTATTAAATTTTAATTTGTTTTGTCCAAATTTTAAAAGGAGGGGACAAACCTAACATTTGCCCCCAATCTTTGTACTTCTTAGAATGTGATGTTCTCGTTAAGAGCAATAAGTAGACAAACTACTACCGCAAATAGGGAAACCACTTCAATAAGGGCTGCAATAATCAACATGGCAGTTTGGATTTTACCAGCTGCTTCAGGTTGTCTTGCAATACCTTCCATAGCCTGACCACCGATTCTACCGATACCAAGACCTGCGCCTATCGCTACAATTCCAGCACCGATACCAGCACCCAAAAGGGCGATGCCAGCAGTCAATAATAATGAAGTTAACATACGTGTTATTATTTATAAATTGAACAAAGAAATTTAATGATCATGATGTTCTGCTACCGCTGAACCAATGTACATCGCAGAGAACAAAGTAAATACATAGGCCTGAATAGTGGCCACCAACAATTCGATCAAATTGATGAACACTACCATCACAGTACTCGCTACACCTACTGCATAAGATTCAAAAACGAAGATCAAACCGATGAAACTAAGGATTACAATATGACCCGCAGTGATCGCAACAAAAAGTCGGACCATCAAGGCAAACGGCTTAGTAAACAAACCGATAATTTCTACTGGGACAATTACTATAAGAAGCGGCAAAGGCACCCCAGGTGTGGCCACTACGTGCTTCCAGTAATCTTTGTTTCCATTAAGGTTGGTAGCAAAAAAGGTGAATACCGCTAAGGTCATTGTCACCGCAATATTACCTGTCAGGTTAGCTGCTCCAGGCACCAAACCAAGCAAATTACCTATCCAGATAAAGAAAAATATGGTCAATAAATAAGGAGTAAATTTCTTGTATTTCGGCCCGATGTTTGGCTTGGCCACTTCATCTCTTACAAATAAAACCAAAGGCTCAATAAAGGAAGCAACTCCCTTTGGCGCTCCGTTTGGATTCTTTTTGTAGTTACTAACCGCAGAAAACACCAAGAAAAACACAACTACAAGAACTATTATTAGCATCGCCACGTTCTTAGTAATCGATAGATCAATATAAGATCTATTTTCATCTACAGCATGTAGCTTATCGTGTTCATTGATATAATAACCATTGTGTTCAACCCCGAACTTATGCGTTTCGTGATCTTGAAAATCCGAAGAGGAATAAAACTCAAGCCCACGATCAGCTGAATAAATAATCACAGGCAAAGGCAAAGTCACATGGGTATGGCCCATTGTAGCAAAATGCCATTCATGCGAATCCTTAATATGGTGCATGATGAAACCTGTCTTATTTTCTCCGCCTTCCTCAGAAGAGGCAAAAGTCGCAGTTGAAACTACCAGTAAAAACACTGATAACAAGGTGCTTATGCACAGAAACTTACGAAACATCAACTAATTTATTATAGACCTACTTAGAATGAGGGCGCAAGTTAGTTATTAAGCTGTATATATCAAACAACAAATACAACAAATAGATCACAAAGAAGTCAGCAAAAAACAAAATCTTAGCATCTAACTTGGTAAAAAGCACAATAGCAATAAAAATTAAACTGGCCAAAAACCTCAGAATAGTAGCCCCCAGGGTTATCGCTACAGAATTTTCTTCTGATTGTTTTAGCAAGAATTGAATCAACTGCCCACTCAACAACATCAGCACAAAATAAAAAATAATAATCTGCCAAACCCGGGGATGAATCAGGCTGGGCAAGAAATATTGTAGCATTAAGGTCAAAACTACAATAAATAGGGTCAGCACCACCAATGATCCTATATGCGACTTAATAAACCTCATTTCTATTAATTTTTATTGGCCGCAAAAATAAAACAATATTTTGGGTTTCCGCTCTAATCCTGTTTCATGGATTTAAATAAACTGTAAAAAGCAATGGAGATGGACACAAAACAAAAAAGAAGAAGCCAAACAGGGAATTTCATTTGGCTTCGCTCTTGCACCTTTAGACCTACCCAGGTTCCCAATCCAATGATGGCGCACATCTGAAAGGCAAGGCCAATATACTTTACATATCCAGGGTAATTATCCTGCGACAACTTCTTTCCCTTTTCTTGTCCCTACTTTTTCCTCTTTGACGACACCATTCTTTAATCCCCCACTTACAGGATCTCCGGCTTCCATTTCATTCATCTTACAAAGTCCATTGAAGACCGCTCCGTTTTCTATGATCAGCTTTTTGGTGTATATATCACCATCAATCACAGCTGTTTTCTTCAAAAACAAGATTTCATTACATTTTACGGTACCAATTATTCGGCCTGCGATCTCCGCTTCTTTGGTCTCTATATTTCCTTCCAGAAGTGCCGATTCACCAATAACAATTTTAGTTTTGGAATTCAGCGTCCCTTCTACCGTGCCCTCAATTCTAATATTACCGGAAGTAATAATATCCCCCTTTATCGTGGTTTCTTTGGCAATTACATTACTGGAGTTTACCATCTCCGCTACTGATTTTTTTTCTTCTGCTTTAGTAAACATTTTTAATCGAAGGTTATAAATTCTTGTGGATTTAAAGGATTCCCCTTATACCATAGTTCAAAATGCAAATGCTGTCCTGTAGTTTGTTCACCTGTATTCCCCACTACAGAAATGACCTCCCCGCCGCTTACTGGCTCTCCTACTGACTTCAATAATACCGAATTATGCTTATATATCGAAATCAATTCGTTCGAATGCTGTATCCCGATAACATAACCAGTCTCCAAAGTCCAACTAGCAATGATCACCGTTCCGTCTGCAACAGATTTAACTGGCTCGTTTTCTTCTGACACCAAATCCACTCCAAAGTGGTCCTTGGCCAGATCAAAGCTACTGGTCACCACTCCTGTAAGCGGTGAAAAAAAATAAGTCTCCGTAAAAGAGCTGCTTGAAATTCGCTCAAAGCTCCCCTCTCCTGGAGGCATGGTCTCAAATTCGTCAATCACCTTTTGGGAAGCTTCGCCCTTTTTAAACAACTCTTCCTCCTTTGGGGCGCTGAAAGCCGTACTATTTTGATTTATTGAATCATCCACTGCAACGATAGATGAATCTGCTATATTTTCACCTGCTATAATCTGCTGAATATTTTTTATATACTTGTCTTTTGCTTCAGCCTCCACCATCAATGAATCAACAGTCTGTGAAAGTGCAAAAATCCTTTTCATATTTTCCGATTCTTGATATGCTGGATCAAACCAACTCGCTAAAATCGTTTTGGACATGATCAAGGAAATCAAGAAAAAACACAATAAGGTAAAAACTAGGATAAAACCGAGTTTAATCTTATTGATACTTAAAGAAGTGATCACCGAAAAGTCCTCTTCCCTTCTGATTACGAAGAGGTACTTATTATCAATCCATTTTCTAATCTTCTGTTGTAGGCTCAAGTGTTTGTTATTTTCCCAATATATTAAGTTACAAAAATATAATATTAAACCGTAGCGTTTACATTATTGATTCAAAAGCACTAATTTGGGATTTTATAACAATAATGAAAATGCGAAAGTGAGAAATCATTCCTATTTATTCATCTTTTTAATGATCATCGCCATTGGGTGCTCCTCTCAAAAAGACACTTTTACCAATCGCTTATACCATAACGTAACGGCTCATTTCAACGCCTATTTTCTTGCAAAGGAAAAAATTAATGAAGCTGAAAAAAAATTCACCGAAGCTTACCAAGAAGATTATAGCCAAGTACTGCCTGTATTCTTGCCCATTGATAGTACTACAGTGGATCAAAATGAAGAAACTTTAGAAGAGGCCCGTGAATTGGCCGCCAAGGCTATCGATTGGCACCGGATCAGTAACTGGGTGGATGACAGCTATTATCTCATTGGATTGATAGATTATTACGAGGCCCAAACCGACGATGCCATAAATACCTTCAAATACCTTAACGTAGAGAGCAAAAACAATGAAGTCAGACATAGGGCCCTCGTTCAGTTGTTGAGAATCTTTATAGATCAACGAAAATTTGATAATGCAGCATATGTCATTGATTTCCTTTCCAAGGAAGAAGAAATTAGTAAAGAGAACAAAAGGCTCCTTTACAAAACCTTGGCCTATTATTATGAGGTAAGAAACGAAAAGGACGGCTTGATCGCTGCCTTGGAAAAGACATTGGAACACACCTCGGATTCCAAAGAATCCTCTAGACTGTATTTCACTTTGGCACAGTTATACCAAAGAGCAGGCTTCGATGCACAAGCTTATTCCTATTATCAAAATGCCAAGGATGGCAATCCACCCTATGAAAGGGCATTTTTCGCCCAATTGTACTCTCAGCAAGTTGCGGAATTAGAAAAAAGTAAGGATTTCAAAAAAGTACGTGCCTATTATGATGAACTGTACAAAAACAGAAAAAACATTGACCTAAGAGATGTAGTGCTTTATGAAAAAGCCCTGTTTGAGCTAAAGCAAAATCAAACAGCTGAAGCTATCCGGCTCCTACACAAAGCAGCACAAGAACAGGGAAAAAACAATAAACAAAAAGGCTATATCTATCAGAAATTAGCTGAAGTATATTTCGATCAAAAAGAAGATTACCAATCCTCCAAATACTATCTAGACAGTGCTTTACAATATTTCAAACCGACAGACAACAGCTATAATGCCCTGCTAAACAAAAAAGAAGTCCTGGATAATTTCACCTTCAACTATGAAATCATCCAAAAAAACGACAGCTTAATTGCCTTAAGTCGCTTAAGCCCTGCACAGCAAGAACAAATCGCAGACAAATACCTCGAAAGAGAAGAAGCCAGGCTTTTGGCTGAAGCTGAGAAAAAAGCCGACAAAAAAAGTGCAAGTATTTTCAATAATCTCTTGGCTTTCGGAGGAAATACATCTGTAGCTTCGTTTTATTTTGACAATCCTACCGCAATACAGCAAGGGGAAATTGAGTTTTTCAGAAGCTGGGGAAATAGAGCCCTTGCTGATGACTGGAGAAGAAAGTCCAGTGGTTATCAGGCTGGCGCTGGAATCGGCAATACCGAAACAAGCACTGATACTGTGGAGACCAAAGACATAAGTGCCCAAATCAGTTCTTCACTCCCATCCAAAGAAAGCCTACTGGCCAATATTCCAAAAGACGAAAATGCCATTGCGCTACTTAATGATGAATTGGAAAATGCCTATTTTGAACTAGGAAAAGTATTGTTTTTCGATTTGTCAAGGCCGGATATGGCAAGGGAATACTTGCATGACCTTATTCAAAAATATCCAGATTCGGATAAGATGCCAGAAGCATATTACACTTTATACTTAATAGAGCAAGAGACGGGGGGCAATGCAGATTACTATGCCAATAAATTAAACAAGGAATTTCCATCATCTCCTTTTACCAAGTCTGTCAACAACCCTGTGGATAAGTCTTCAGGCACCATTGCCAACAAAAATGCTTCAGCAAATTATAGCAAAGCTTATGATCTCTATCTATCAAGTGACTATATGCAGTCGAGGCAAATTATCCGCAGCACCCTGGACAATTATCCTCTAACCCCGGTAACAGACAAACTATTACTGCTTGACATCATGGTCACAGGAAAAATGGATGATCGGGAAATCTACCAAAAAAGATTAGAGCAATACATAAGCACTACCAAAAGTGATGATTTGGAAAAAATGGCAAGGAATATGCTTATAGCCTTGACAGGCGAAACAGAAACTGAACAGACAGCCAACAAAGACAAATTGGCCACTACAGATTCACTAGCCAATCAAGATCCAAAACCAGAAGCAACAACGAATACAGATAGTCTCAAAAAAGAAACTATTTATAAACTAAACCCTGACCAAACGCATATATTTATCTTGGCAGTAGCTCCAGAGCAAATCGATAAATCAAAAAATCTAACTGCCGAAATGGAAAATTTTCATAACAAGAACTACCCCAATTCAAGATTGAGGACGGGCAGTTTAGCATTTACAAGGGAATATGCTATTGTTTTGGTAAGTCCTTTTTCCAACGCAGCCAAGGCATTGGATTATAGAAATAAGTTCTTAGCAGAATTTAATTCACAAGCTTTATCAGAGGAAATAAAAAAGAGTAGTTTTGTAATTTCATTAGAAAACTTTCAACAGTTAAACAAAAGGAAAGACATCGCGGAATATGAAGCTTTTTACAAAGCTTCTTATCAATAAAGTCATGAGTAAAAAGAAACAAACCACGAAAAGTAGCAGTTTTGCAGGTAAGATAGTGAAGTCACTTTGGATTATTTTTTTTGTAGGACTCTTGAGTCTTGTAATATTTATATGGTCAGTAAGTGTTAATTTTTTGGGATTATATGGGGACCTTCCTGATTTTAAAACACTAGAAAATCCCGATAGCGAACTAGCATCCGAGTTATATTCAGCAGATGGAGTATTGCTAGGGAAGTACTACAGAGAAAATCGCTCTCCTGTAAAATACAATGAGCTTTCGCCCAATTTGATCCAAGCATTGATGGCTACGGAAGACATTCGTTTTGAAGATCACTCAGGTATTGATTTAAAAGGATTGGCCAGGGTATTTTTCAAGACCATCTTACTTGGACAAAGTAGCGCAGGTGGAGGAAGTACACTCAGCCAGCAAACAGCCAAAAACCTATTCAAAACCAGGGGAGCAGAATCTCAAGGGTCACTCAGCAGCATACCCGGTCTCCGCATGCTCATTATAAAAACCAAAGAATGGATAGTAGCGACCCAACTGGAAAAAGCTTACACTAAGGATGAAATCATTACTATGTACCTGAACACTTCAGAGTTTGGAAGTAATGCCTTTGGCATCAAAACTGCAGCCAAGACTTTCTTTAACAAAGCTCCAAAAGATCTTGCTGTTCAAGAATCCGCGGTTTTGGTAGGACTCTTCAAGGCCCCTACTTATTATAGCCCGGTTTATAATCCTGACAACTCTCTTAGGAGAAGAAACACGGTGCTCAACCAAATGAGAAAATATGATTACATCAGTAATGCAGAATATGATTCTATTTCTTCCTTACCTCTTGAACTGGACTATAATGTAGAAAGTCACAACCGTGGTCTGGCCACTTATTTCAGAGAAATTGTTAAAGCCGACCTGATCAAATGGACTAATGAAAACTTAAAGGTAGACGGTAAACCATACGACCTGTATGGAGATGGATTAAGGATTTACACTACCATTGATAGCCGTATGCAAAAATATGCAGAAGAATCAGTGGATGAGCATATGAGGGAACTTCAGGCCAAATTTAAGCAAGAACTTAGAGGAAGAGAACCATGGATTGACAGTAATGGCAAGGTGATCCCTAACTTCCTAGAAACCATGATCAAAAGGACCGAAGCATATCGGGTATTAGCCAATAAATATGGGGCAGGTTCCGATTCAATTGACATAAAGCTCAATGAAAAGAAAAAAATGAAAGTCTTTTCATGGGAGAAAGGTGAAATCGATACCCTTATGAGCTCCATGGATTCCCTAAGATATTACAAGACCTTTCTTCAAACTGGTTTTGTCTCCATGGACCCCCACACTGGACACATCAAAGCTTGGGTGGGTGGTTTAAATCACAAGTACTTTAAATATGATCATGTTAGAGAAGGAAAAAGACAGCCTGGCTCCACCTTTAAGCCTTTTGTTTATGCTGCAGCCATTGAAAACGGCTATAGCCCTTGCTATACCGTAGTCGATCAGCCTGTAGAAATCAATATCCCCGGCCAACCAGCTTGGATACCTAGCAATGCGGATGGAAAATTCTCTTATGAAAAAATGACTATTAGGCAGGCCATGGCAAGGTCTATCAACTCCATCACTGCTTATATGATGAAACAAATAAGTCCTGAGGTAGTAGTAGAAACAGCACATCGATTGGGTGTCACCAGTGAACTGGATCCTGTACCGGCATTGGCGCTAGGAACCAGTGATGTTTCTATATTAGAGATGGTAGGAGCCATGGGTACTTTTGCCAATAAAGGAGAACACATTAGGCCCTATTATATCGACAGGATTGAAGACAAGAATGGCAATGTTTTACACCAATTCCCAGCTAGGAAAAAACCAGCTATGAGCGAAGAGCATGCCTATCTGATGCTACATATGCTTATGGGAGGCTTTGAGGAAACAGGTGGTACTAGCCAAGGCATTCCGATGAGTCTAAGAACAGACAATGAATTAGGAGGAAAGACGGGGACTACACAAAATGCATCAGATGGCTGGTATATTGGACTCAGCAAAGACCTGGTTAGTGGTGTTTGGGTTGGAGGTGATGATCGTGCTGTACACTTTAGAAGTTGGATTAGTGGTCAAGGGGCCAGAACAGCCCGCCCTATCTGGGTCAAATACATGACAAAGGTTTATAACGACCCCAGCTTAGGAATCACCAAAGGTCCATTCCAAAAACCTGAAAGACCGTTAAGTGTTGAGCTGAACTGTAACGAATACAATCTTAAAACAGATGACTATTCAGACTTTGATTACGATAGAAGCAGCAATGATTTTTAAGCAAGCTATTCTATAATTGACACTTTAAAAAAGTTAAAAACAGCTCGCGTCGGTGAGCTGCTTTTTTATATTTGTTATTATGCAAACACCATCATACAATCGTGATGAATATCTGAAACTTCCCGATTCACCCGGAGTTTATAAATATTTTAATGATGAGGGGACGCTTATCTATGTGGGCAAGGCCAAAAGCTTAAAGAAAAGAGTAAGCAGCTATTTCGTAAAAAGTGCTGGTCTCAACCTCAAAACCAAAAGAATGGTCAGGGAAATCAATAAAATAGAGTTCACCATGGTGAACTCCGAATTTGATGCACTTCTTTTGGAAAACAACTTGATAAAAAAATCCCAACCCAAATACAATATCCTACTTAAGGATGACAAGACATATCCATACCTGCTATTAACCAATGAACACTTCCCCCAAATCTACCCAACTAGAAAAATAATCCCATCCAAAGGCACCTACTATGGCCCTTTTGCAAGTGTAAAAGCCATGAACAATGTCTTGGAATTAATTAGAAGCCTGTTTACAATAAGAACTTGCAAACTTGACCTCAACCCTTACAAGATCGCCGAACAAAATTACAAGGTATGCCTGGAGTACCATATTGGCAACTGTCTAGGCCCCTGTGAGGCCCTTCAGAGTGAAAAGGACTATATGAAGGATATAGACCATGCCAAGAACATCCTCAAAGGAAACTTAGGGATTCCAAGGGCCTTCTTTAAAGCAAAAATGCAAGAGGCCGCGGAAAACCTACAATTTGAAAGGGCGCAGCGATTTAAGGACAAATTGGAATTGCTGGAAAAATACCAGGCCAAATCCCTTGTAGCTAATCCCCAAATCACCAGTTTGGATGTTTTCACTGTTGTTTCGGATGAGAAGTTCGCCTTTGTAAATTACCTCAAAATTAAAAATGGCGCAATTCATATAACCAAAACCGTAGAACTCAAAAAGAAACTGGATGAAACTGATCTGGAGCTATTATTAACAGCACTCTTCCGATTAAGAGACCAATTCCAAAGCGACTCCAAAGAAATCATCAGTAATATCCCCCTTGAAGAACCAATTGAGGGACTGCACTTAGTCGTTCCAAAAATTGGCGATAAACGTAAATTAATTGAGCTTTCCCTTAAAAATGCCATGTATTACAAAAAGGAAAAGGCATTACTAAGTGGCAAGGCCAAAGAAAAAAAGAACCGTGTCCTCATCCAACTCCAGAAGGACCTGTCTCTCAAAGACATTCCCGAGCACATCGAATGTTTTGACAACTCCAATATCCAAGGAGCCTATCCCGTTGCCAGCATGGTATGCTTTATCAATGGCCAACCTGCCAAAAAAGAATATAGACATTTCCATGTTAAAACAGTGGTAGGTCCGGACGATTTTGCAAGTATGACAGAAATAGTCGGAAGACGTTATAAGCGCTTCTTAAATGAAAACAGGTCATTGCCTAACCTGATAGTAATTGATGGCGGTAAAGGCCAGCTATCAGCTGCTGTGGAAGCCATGAAAGCTATTGGCATCTACGGACAGGTCCCTGTTGTAGGAATTGCCAAAAGACTTGAGGAAATTTATTTCCCTGAGGACTCTTATCCTTTGCATATCGATAAAAAATCTGAGTCCCTTCGCTTGATCCAAAGAATAAGAGATGAAGCCCACAGATTTGCGATTACTTTCCACAGGGATATTAGAAGTAAGGATGCCTTTAAAACAGCACTAGATGAAATCGATGGCATAGGCCCTCAGACCAGCAATAAACTGCTCAAACATTTCAAGTCTATCAAAAATATCAAAGAAGCCAAGGAAGAAGAAATCATTGAATTAATTGGTAAAGACAAGGGAAATAAAATAATAGCATTTATAAAAAAATAGAGGCTGTAAATATTTACAGCCTCTATTTTTTTATCATCTACCTTAAGAATTACCATTCCCAAAGGCTATTTTCAAATTCCAACAGATCATACTCAAACTTCAAGCCATTGAGATAGGCCTGTAATTCCGGATTTGGATGTGTAGGATCTACCAAATCCGCTATCAAGGCATCATCAGCATTAGAGAATTTCCTTACCACAGATTTAAACAATCTCAAATCAAATGCTTGGCTATAGGACAAATCTTTAGAAGTATTCTTAAAATTTATCCATCTCGCCTCAGGATGGTCCTTAAAATATTCATAGAAATCTTTATACCTGATATAAGCAATGGTTTTCTGTCCTGCATTGGAATTGGTCTCTGAAGGCATCACCAAGTGGATATATTTCACATCAAATTTCACTTGGGAATGATGCTTATCAAAAAGAAAATCCTCTTTCAGATCCAAATAATAAAGGTTTTTCACGAAAATACTATCGCCATTGGCAGCAATCCAGAAATTATTCTGGAAATCAGCTATAGAAAGAGGTTCTGTAAATTTCTCATCTGCAAACACCTCAATAGCATTTTCCTCTACCACAGCCTTAAAAATATTGTTGATGATACCATTTCTCTTGGTATCTCCAGTACCATAAAGAGGATGGTTATATTTTTCTCTCAGATCAATCCTTCTCCAAACACCTATCTGATACATTTTGTCATCCTCCCTGATTGGGTGGGCAGAAAAGACCGTATCTATCTCAAACTGCCTATCTCCATAGCTGGAAGGGTCAACACTGGTTGCACCCGCTCCTTGGCCAAGGACTTCGGCCCCACTTGCCATAACAAGTAGAACCAGCAGCGATCCAAAGATTTTATTAAATAGTTTCATAACAATATTTTTTGCTCTTCAAACTTAAGCGTCTCAGCTCTGAATTACTTAATAGCAATGCTCATAATTTCATTCTGAGTACTCCTAATTTTATTACCTCTAAAATTCGTTCTAGTCACCTCAGTCACCTGAATCACCAATCTATCTCCTGTTCTAGCCGCTGCTAGCAGATTTCTGATAGAAACATTTTCACCAGTGATATTCACCTGATCCCTTGGCACTTCATTTCTTAACAATTTGACAACTCCACCAGTCACTTCAAATTTGGCGTCTTTAGGCATCGTTCTTCCAAAGGTTGGTTCTGGAATAGCTTTGATCATCAAAGTCGAAGGACCCGGAGCAGGGTATGGAGTACTTAAATCAATTTCGCCCCTAGCATCAAAAGGTCTAATTGTCGGCGCAGGAACTGGCCTAATATCATAGGTCTTAGTACCTATTTTCACTCCACCACTGCTTACTCCAATATTTACCTTTCCAGAACTTCCAGGAATGATAGTTACATCACCTGGTTTGCTCCCTTTGATTGCCTGTCCATTACTGATGGCAAATTCAGGAGCATAATTATTACCCAAAGCAGGTACCTTAATACTCAATTCATTCGCACATTCTGCATACAACTGCTGAATGGCTTCTGCAGTAACTTCAATAGTTGGATTAGCCACATAATAATCATAGGAATATGGCATTACACTATCCGTACCATTGATATTGATCACCACCTCACCAGTAAATGTCTTTTTGGCCAATCCTCTGTCATCATAGCTACCAGCAGGAGTTACAGGAAAACTAATTTGACCAAAGCCATTTTCTACAGGAATTTCAGCTCCATTTGCCGTCATTTTTGGCTGTACAGAAGAGGATGAAGAAGCGATAAACAAACTCCCTTCGAACTTAGTACCTGCAGCTACAATATTTGAATTAGCTGAAACCATTGGCTCAAATACATCCGACTTGAAATAAAACGAACCCAAAGAGCTAGTTATTGCTGAAAGTGCCTCAGATTCAATATTCAAAACCTCATTTTGATATTGACTGATAATCGCTAGTACCGCCCCTACTGGAGATTTTACGAAATTCAAGTTCACGAAATCCTTATAACTAACATCGGGATCATTTTTGAACAAATCGATCTCATTGGCATCCTTAGCAATCTTATCAAAGGTCAAGGGAATATCCAAACCACTTAATATAGCTGAAACCTCTTCAGGATATGCATTGAGCCTTTCCTGCATTTCATAGCCCTTCTTATTGTTATTAAAGATATTACCTGGAATATCAGTATTCTTTAGGGCACTATTCTGAAACTGTCCTTCATCATTCAGCGCATTGGAGCTGGTGATAAGTTCCTGCTTTAAGCTTTCCAAGTAAGCAAAGACCTCTGCCGTCTTTTCCCTTACTTCTTGAGCTGCTGCTACCTTAGGAACATCTTTAGCATTATTGCCTTGCTGTTCCACCGTACTTTGTATTGAACTTACTGTAAATTCATTCTTTTGAATATAGTTCTTGGAAGTTCTCTCCAATCCATCATTCAACAAAATGAATTTTTGTAATATTTGATTACTTACTTGCAATGCCAAAAGAGCAGTCAGAACGAGATACATCATCCCGATCATCTTCTGCCGTGGCGTTTCTTTTCCACCGGCCATATATCCAGTTAAATTAAAGTTCTAAGAAAAATTTAACCTCAACCCTTCATGGCAGTCAACATACCACCATATACATTGTTGAGAGAGCTAACATTCTTGTTCAATTTAGCCAGTTCAGCTTTGAATGCTTCAGTTTCTTTACCTGCCTCATTCAAGCCTTCCATAGCTGCGGTAACGTTAGAATAGAATTTATTAAGAACTTTAACATGACTGTTAGCATCCTGCAATTCCAATTCATAAACTGCATTCAATGCAGATAGATTTTTGGTTACAGCTACGACCTGTCCATGATACTCTTTTGCATCCTGGGATGCGGAAGACATTTCAGACAAAGCTGCTGCTGTTTTACTGTATGATTGGTTGATATCAACTAAAGTTTTTGATGCAGCTTTCACATTCTCTGCGTATTCAGAAGTGGCTACAGCCGCATCAGATACCTCACCCATCTTCTCTGTAGACTTGGCCAACTTATCCAATCCTTTCCCTAAGCTTTCGATTAACTCAGGCCCCACTTTAGCATCAGACAGCATTTTATCCAATTGTTGTGAAACACCATCGCCTGTACTGGCCACAACTCTACTTTTACGTCCCTGTGCTGGAGCACTTTCATCTTCCAATTCAGGGTAGACTTTGCTCCAATCAAGCTCTTTTGCTTTGGGTTCAAAAGCAGATAGAAAGAAAATAATGGCCTCAGTTGAAAGCCCCACACCGATCATTAGTGAAGCACCTGTCCAATCCAAGATTTTAAACATTGCCCCTAAAATTACTACTGAGGCACCAATCCCATAAATTTTTGGCATAACTGAGCCATAAAACTTATGAGCAAATGAATTTCCGTTATTTGTTGACATAGATTTTAAAAGTATGGTTTTTTAATAGTGTGTGTGTGTAGTTTAATAATATGAGTAATTAACGTCTTCTTCTTTTAGATGCCCTTACGTCCATAGAACCTGATCTTCCTATAAAAGTCATGACCGTTCTAAAGCCAATATGTGCTGTTTTTACGTCTTGATACTCGTAGGTTCTGGTACTAGTTTCCAAATAGTGGGCAATATCTTTCCAAGAGCCACCTCTGACTACTTTTCTAGATTCATTTTCATCTTCATATCTCGGATCCAAATCCCAACTCAAAGCACTGCCTGCAGGATTATATGCATCTATTACCCATTCTGCCACATTTCCTGACATATTATAAATTCCGAAATCGTTAGGGGCATAAGTGTCAACTGGTGCCGTATATGCAAATCCGTCATCTATATAATTACCTCTACCAGGTTTGAAATTGGCCATTAAACAGCCTCTTCTGTTTTTCAAATATGGACCTCCCCAAGGGTATTTGGCTATTTCTTTACCTCCCTTGGCAGCATATTCCCATTCAGCTTCAGAAGGCAATCTAAAGCGAGGCATATCATATTCCGACTTGTCATTGGCATTCATATGATAAGTTTTCCACTCACAAAATTTCCTTGCTTGCTCCCAACTGATTCCTACCACTGGATAATCGTCAAATGCAGGGTGCTCAAAATAATATTCCATCAATGGGTCTCCATAATGGTGGGTGAAACTTTGAGACCACACGGTAGTATCCGGAACCAGCTCATCAATATTAAATTGAGGAGGGTCCTTCAAAGTTGTAGGGGTAGATAAGGCCAACTCGCCCATTTTTACCGCTTCTAAAAATTGACGATATTTATTATTGGATACCTCATACTTATCCATATAAAACTCCGATATCGTCACCTGCCTGTTCAGAGAGGATTTACTGACAGCAATATCCTCATCTGCTTGGCCCATCCAAAAAGTACCTGCTTTTACGGGCACCATCTCATGGGGCAAAACCTGCTGCCACCCAGATCGGTTCGGCACACCCGTTACCTCACCAGACCTGTTAGCTTTTTCACTTGCTGAGCCTTTACTGCCAAAAAGACCGCAACTCTGCAGAAGTACTGAAGCTATCAGCATCACGACTCCTGTCAAAAATCGTGAGTTTTTTTTTCTGTACATATAAGACACTTTAGTTGACAATTCCCAATTTTCTAGACACACGTCTATTTACCAAGATCGAAATTTAACAGAAAATACCAAAAAAACGCAACGAAAGCACGAAAATAAATGATTTATTAAAATCTAAATCTAGGTGTTCTTTGTATGGCTTTCTGTAAATTCCGTGTTATAGTTGGCAAATTATACGACAACATAAGTTCATGGGAACTAGGTGATTTTGCTTCGTTCCCACCAACTACCAAATCAAATGCATACCCTAATCGAAGGGATTTATCTTTCAATAATTGATAACCTAAAAGCACGGATACGGATTCTTCTCCTCTATAGGCCAAACCACCGCTAACTTTATCATTATGTGTGGCTATAACGCTAATATCATAAGAAAAATTATTCAAGCCAACAGTTTTAACTAATAAACTTGGCTTAAATCGTATTTGCGCAAAGGTTTTAAATTCGTAGCCGGCCATTAAGTAACTGTGGTTTTTCAACGTATTGTCAAAGGTACCATCTCCAAAATCAAAACTAGGCTCATTGATATTCCTACTACTTAAACTCAGATAATAATTGGCTGTTTTATACAGTATACCTGCTCCAAAATTAAAGCTCATCTGACTTTCATCACCAGATACCGGCACATTGGGATCTGGGTTCACCAAATCCAACTCTCCATATTTGATGGTATTGGAGAACACGCCACCAAACAGCCCCAAACTCAAAGTTCCCTTTCTGATATTTTTATGATAAGCCAAAGAAATGTTCACATCTTGACTGGTGGTAGGACCTATATCGTCATTGACAAATGACAATCCCCAACCAAAGGGTTTATTGGAAAACCTTCCTGTCGCCGTCAGCAATTGGGTAGTGGGCGCGCCACCTTGCCCCGTAGAAGTAGTATAGCCTAACCACTGACTCCTGTGGAGAGCTGAAAATTGATAACCTCCCTGCAAACCTGAAAATGCGGGGTTATAAAATAGTCGGTTATACATATACTGGGAAAATTGAGCATCCTGCTGTGCATGTGCAGTTTGTCCACTAAACAGTATTATGCTTAAGCTGGAAAAAATAACAAAATAAAGGTAAATTCTATTTTTCATGTGCATCAAAAGTACATTATGCTTAATATAACTAGTCTACACAATTATAATCGAATTTACCCTATAAATGTTAACTTTTTTTAGACATTGTTCACCTTTTTAATATAAAGCTCCAAGGCACCGGTCATGCTAGGCGCATTTGGCATAGGTGCTTCAATGTCCAAGATCAAGTCTTGGTCCCTCACACTCTTGGAAGTTGTAGGACCAAAAGCTGCAATTCTGGTAAACCCTTGTTCAAAATCCGGAAAATTCTGGATCAATGACTTGATACCTGATGGACTGTAAAAAGCCAAAATATCGTATTTGATATCTTTTAAATCTGAAAGATCTGCAGCCACTGTGTGGTAAATGATAGCCTCGGTAAACTCGATATTGTTTTTCTCAAGAAAATCCGGAATATCGTTCTTTCTGATATCGGAACATGGGAACAGGTATTTCTCTCCCTTGTGTTTTTTGAAATAATCAAAAAGATCAGCAGCTGTTCTTACCCCCACGAAAAGCTTTCTCTTCCTGATGACAATATATTTCTGCAAATAATGGGCAGTTTGCTCAGAAATACAGAAATACTTCATGTCCGCAGGCATTTCAATCTTCAGTTCCTGGCAGATCTTAAAAAAGTGATCAATAGCATTTCTGCTTGTAAAAATTACGGCAGTATGCTTCAAAATATCAATCTTTTGCTTTCTAAAGTCTCTGATACCAACGGGCTCGACTTGAATAAAAGGTCTGAAATCAATCTTTAGATTGTATTTCTCAGCGAGCTGGAAATAAGGAGACTTTGTGTCCGAAGGTTTAGGTTGAGAAACCAAAATACTCTTAACCGGCCGAAATCTGTCTTTTGTAGATTTAGTCATTTTGTCTGTTTTCTACTTTTGTTTTCTCTAATCTTTTTTTCCAGGAATCAGCCCAAGACTATCTTGGCCATCACCAAGAAGGGAACCAATTCAGAGCTGCAAATGTAAGAAAATAAATGGTAACTTTTAAATGGGACTTTTTTTAACATGATGTAAAAAAGTCGAAATATGCCCAATAAATACACTAAAAAAAATAAAGACACGGCATAATTCAACACCAAATCCATTTCCGTGAACCCCTGAATATAGAAGACAATAATCACCACAAAACATAATAACATGAGGATAACTAATCCCCGCATCAAATAAAAAAACTGCCTAAAATCCCAACGTTCAATCTGATAAACAGAAGCAAAAAGCTTGATCCACAAATATTTAAAGACAGACAATATCATAAACACCGCTGTACCTGACAGCCAGACAAGAAACAAAAAATTAATATCCCCCTTCAAGTATTTTTCCAAAAAAGGCACTTCGGTAAAATGTATACCAGACATGATGAACAAAGTCACTAGCATACTAAAAACCAAAATATTAAATATCATATCCGATGAAAAAACTTTCCCTCCTGTCCCAGGTTCGGAAAAATCTTCGGAAAAAATAGAAACGGGACGCAAGGCGGTTTTAAACATCAGGGGATAGGTCACTTTGAACAAGGCTATTAAAGCCAAAATGATCACCAATGCCAAAATCAAAAAATCCCTGACATAGTCCTTGATCCTATATTTCGGCCCAGTTGCACCCTCGCCCCCATCTATCTCAATTCCTGTCCTAAAAACTCCTTTTTTAATCGAAATATCTTCCTCCCGGATACCCGACCGGTAAACTTCTATATCTACTTTCCCCGATAATTCAGGAAATTGCCTTTTGAAGGCTGGCAAGGGCAGCAAAAAAGAAGTATCACTTTTGGTATAAAACCACAATTGATTAGCTACAAATACCGCAGAAGAGGTGGGAAATTTCATCTCAAAAGTAGATTTCGGATACCCCTCTACATCAATGGAAACCGAAGCCATGATGGGGCTTAATGAAAACTCATGCTTTTTTACAGTAGTGATATGGGGATTGTAATTCTCCAACACCTGTGCATTAGTTTTGAGAAAAAACAAAAACAAAAATGCCCCTAAAACTATCCTTACCACTGTTTTTATCATCATTACTTAAAACCTCCCTGTATATCCAAAATGTACTTTCGCATAGTTCATGCCTAACTGCTGCTCATTTGATCTTCCCACTCCAAGAATAAACTGAAATGCCCCTTGACCTGTATCCAAACTTAAACCACCTCCAAATGAAATCGGCCTATCTATGCTCCGCTCTCCTATCAATCCATCCTCCACCAACACCGCTACATCCACAAAGCCCATAAAGTAGGACCCATTCTCGAAGTAAAACCTTGGCTCAAAATTAGCATAAACATACTGATTTGCGAAAAAGAAATTCTCATTAAAACCTCTTATACTTCTTAAACCTCCCAACCGGAACATGTCATTCTTCAAAACATTATTTCCTGCAATCTTTCCTGCCCTCAACCTGATCATAGCCGTTAACATCGAAGTCCATCTCCAATAATTCTCAACCGAAAACTCCCCATAATATTGTAAAGCAGCTAAATCAATCCCCTCATAAAGGCTCTCAGGAATCGCTGTATTCATCAGTATTTTCTTGTTTCCAACCGCAGACTCAAAGCTGGCCTGCCAGCCCCGTCTGGGATTATAAATATTATCCAAAGCAAAAAAGCTCAATTGGGCACCATAGCTATTGAACCTAAAGTCCAAAACTTCCGGTAAAGTACTGCTTTCATCCTGCTCCACTGAGACTGACAACAAATCCCCAGATTGCCGCATGGAAAAAAAATTGATATAAAATGAAGAACTTAATTGATGGCCAAGATCAATTCTGAAATTCCTATTGATAAAAGTAGTGTCCTCCTTCAATAAGTAAAAAGAAGCTTTTACATCTATGCCCGATCCTAAAATCATAGGCTCTTCTGCATTGATTCGCAGATTTTGGGAATATTGACTGAGCCTTTGCCAGTGAAGTCCATAATTTCTCCCTCTGCCACTCACATTGAAAAGCTCTAGGTCAAACTGACCTGTAACAAGCATCTTGCTTTTTTCTGTCTCGTTGGGCAATAGACCTATGATCCCATCAATAGTATTTACTTTCCTATCCTTCAGAGGGATATAGACCGTAGCCTCACTATTTTGAAAACTTACTTGGGGATTGTCAGAAATCATAAATGCCTTCTGGAGTTTCAAACGCCGAACCACTTCATCCACCTTATTTTGTACATATACTTTTCCTGGGCCAATCCCCAAATACCTGCCCAAGTAGGCTTCATTCACGTCGGAACTGCCCACCACTCTCAAACTATCAAAACTGATCAGAGGGCCCTGACTCAGATGAAGATTTGCCGAAAATGACTTTCCTTCCTGAGCAATGCTATCTAACCTTACCGTGGCAAAGGGATAGCCGTGGTTTTCATAATGTCCAATAATTTTATCGATCAATACCCGTAACGCTTCAAAATTGACAGGGCGATGATCAAAATTCTTGCTGTTGAAGCCCAGTCTGCTTAGAATTGATAAGGGAATATTGCCTTCTGAAAGGTAAAGCCACTCATATCGCTGACCTGTTTCAACCAGTACCTCTTTAACATTTCCCCTCTTCGTCACAGACACTGTATCAGCCATCAAAAAGCCATTATTTCCCAATGAAACCAGATATTGTTTCAAAAAAAACGCTTGGGCTGCTTCTGTAGAAAAACCCTTCAACTCAGTATGATTAATCCCCCCCCTGACGATCATTTTAAGAGAGAGGCTGTCCTGACCAAAAGTCACTCGAAAAACAGCCCCCAGCAATATTAATAATGTAATGATTCCCTTTTTCAAATAGCCAGACGTTGAAATTACTTACCTTTGTGTGTATAAAAGTAATGATTTTGGCAGGAATATACATTCATATCCCCTTTTGTAAGCAGGCATGTCACTATTGTGATTTTCACTTCAGCACACAGACTGATCTAAAATCAAAAATGGTGGAGATGATCTGTAAGGAATTGGTACTCCAAAAAGACTATCTGGGCAAAGATTGCAGGATCAAAACGATCTATTTTGGCGGCGGGACACCATCGCTATTGAACAAGGAGGAAATTTCGGCCATTCTCCAGACCATAAGCCTTCACTATAATTTAGACCTTGAAGAATTGACCATCGAAGCCAATCCTGATAACCTTTCCCCTGCCAAACTACAAGAGCTTAAATCGCTCCAATTCGACCGCCTGAGCATCGGTATCCAAAGTTTCCACGACGAGGTACTTCAGTTCTACAACAGAAGCCATGATGCCAAAGAATCCCTTAAGGTAATCGAAAATGCGCGAAAGGCCGGTTTTGAAAAGCTGTCCATAGACCTGATGTATGGCTTTCCTCAGGCCAACCACGAGCTTTGGAAAAAAGACCTTCAAACAGCCATCACCCTTGACCCCGGACATATTAGCAGTTATTGCCTTACCATAGAACCAGGAACCGCCTTGGGCAACTGGACACAAAAGGGTAAATTCCTCCCTGCCTCCGAAGACTTTAGCGCCGACCAATTTGAAATCATGCAAGCGTACTTGGAACGAGCCGGATACATTCAGTATGAAATCTCTAATTTTGGCAAAGCCCATGCTTTTGCTGTTCATAATACCAATTACTGGAAGGGTATCCCCTATTTGGGGATTGGGCCAAGCGCCCATTCATTTGACGGCAAAAACAGACAGCATAATATTGCCAACAATGCCCAATACATCAAATCATTGGAAAACGGATCGATCAATTTCGAAAAAGACCTGCTTTCTAGAGAAGACCTGATCAATGAATACATATTGACTTCCTTAAGAACTATTTGGGGAACAGACCTTCAAAAACTGGAAAATCAATTTGATGTATCTCTATTGGACCTACAAAAATCAGCCATTCATGATTTCCAAGAAGACGGATTAATTACACTCAAAGATCAATATTTGGTTTTGACCAAAGAGGGAAAACTTTTGGCAGACTATATCGCCGGAAAGTTATTTCTGTGAGCAATACTTAGTACCTTTATGACCATGAAGAAGTATCAGGATTACAATCCACGCAAAAAAGAAATCACACCACTCAAAGAGGCCTTTGAAGAACTATTACAGGCCTATAGACTTAAAGACAGATTCAATGAAAAGAAAATTGCTGGATCTTGGGGAGAGCTTATGGGCAAATCCATTGCGAGCAGAACAACCAGTGTTTATGCCAAGGACAAAAAGCTTTTTGTCAAACTAAGTTCTGGCCCCATCAAAAAAGAATTGATGATGAACAAATCTAAGGTCCTTCAGATCATAGAAGACAAATTTGGCAAGGGAGCGATAGAGGACATTACTTTTTTGTGATATCCCCTACCTCTTTTATTTAATCCTGCACTGCAAACACCCGCTTCAACAACACGCTACTTCTCTCCAAAGGATCTTCCCTAATCGCTTTTTCTTCCTCAGCTACCAATTTAAAAAGCCCTTCAATTGCCATATTGGTAACATAACTGTTCAAGTCCGGATCCAATTTATTTTGTGTGGTCGGCACCCTATTATATGCGTTGACCAATTCACTGTAATGCTTTGTCGCGCCCACCTGATCCAATGATTCCTGGACATGAGGTTTGAAGAGCTGGGTCAGTTGATCAGAAGTGGCCCTTTTCAGATATTGCGTAGCAGCATCATCCCCTCCCTTGAGAATGTCCCAAGCATCCTGAATCGTCAATTGCTTAATGGCACTGATAAAAATAGGCTTTGCCTCTTTGGCTGCATTTTCTGCTCCACGGTTAATGGTCGTGATCACCTTATCTACCTCATTTCCCAAACCAAACCTCCTGAGTGTGGACTCTACTTTTTGGACATCTTCCGGCAAGGCGATGCGAATCAAATCATTGGCCAAGAAACCATCTGTAGATGAAGCACTTTCCACGCCTTCCGAAATGCCCTGCACCAAGGCTTCTTTCAGTCCAGCACTTACATCTGCTTCAGATAAAGTAGCCTCACTGGCACCTTGGATAAACTTATTTACCTCAGAAGCTGTACAGCTGATCAAGATAAAAGTGGACAAGACTCCAAAAATTTTACTAATAATTCTCATTTCTAAACTAAAGGTTATATGATATGCTTTATAAATGCATCTTGATAATTGAATGACATTATGTATTATTGTAATGTTTTTTGATCAATGTTTAAACTCCCCAATATAAATATCGGAAAGATCACTCTCCTCGTGACCATACTCACTTGGTTAGGGATGCTTTTTGTGGACCTTTTAAGGCTTTTCGGAACCATTAACCAAATGAATCTGGGCATTGCCCCTGAAATCACTTGGTCTTTGGAAATCATGTTTTTCATCTTGATATATATTTTCATCAGCCGGTCCTTGGCCCAAAATGAAAACAACAATTTCATTCAATTGATTTGGAGGGGGGCCTCCACCGGCTTAATGGCCTTGGGCACAGGTTTATTGATCCAACTTTTCTATTATTCCCTAAATAACACCAGGCTGTCAAGAGACCCTTTATTGGCCAATTTCTTCTATCATGTCAATTTTGGCATGACCACCATATTTCTGATTTCTTGTACTTTATTATGGAAACACCTCATTTTATACCAGAAAAACAAAAATGTGGTCCAACAGTGGCAAATATATGAAGTCATGCTCACAGTCAGCATGTTTTTCATTTATTTTAACCAAAACAGCTTTGACTTCACTTTTCTTTTTGGTTTGCTCTTCTTATTGATATTCAGTATCATCATTTCGGTAAACCTAAAATGGATCCCCTACCTAACTTTTAAGGACAAGTGGAAATCCATTTTGTTCTTTGCCATCATTATCATCAGCTGTCTTGGCTTATTTCTCCAAATGCTTTCTTATAGTGAGAAAGGATTTATTTTGGTCAACCTGACCGACAACCTTTTCTTGCTAGGACTGTTTGGATTTGTATTTATTTACGCGCTATTCAGCTTCTTGGTAACACTCTTTAACCTTCCTACATCTTCGGTTTTTGAACAAAAACTCACTGAGGCCATCAACTTCCAAAAGCTCAGCCAATCCATTCAACCTGGGCAAAGTGAAAGCCAGGTACTGGATATCTTGATGGACAGCTGTATGAGTGCAGCCTATGTGGATGCTGCTTGGTTGGAAGTAAAGGATGAAAACAATCATTTCCAAACGCTACACCAAAGGTTCATTACCAATAAAGACCGGAAGGATATCAAAGAAATGCTTGAAAAGAACAAGCCTTTTTCTGATTATCTAAAGGACAATCAACAGATCGATCTGGAACATATCCATGGCCCTTTGGACCATGAGATATTCAATTCAGTCCTTATCATCCCCATCCGTGCCAATAAGGAACTATTAGGCAATATTTTTCTGTTGAAAGAGGTCAAAAATGGCTTCAACAAAGAAATGTTGAATATCATTTCAACATTTGTCGGCCAGGCCAGCATTTCCGTGGAAAACCACAGATTGCTGAACGAAGCTATCAGGAACGAACGGTACAAAGAAGAACTTAAAATTGCCCAGAGGGTACAGCGCAGCCTTCTCCCATCTGAGCTTCACCATAATGAAAGTTTCAATATCGTGGGTTTTTCAGAGGCTGCTGACGAAGTCGGAGGAGATTATTACGAAACTTATCAGTTCAACCAGCATCGCTTTGCACTGATTATTGGAGATGTTTCAGGAAAGGGAACTTCCGCTGCCTTTAACATGGCCCAAATGAAAGGCATCTTTCATAGCCTAGCCCAACTAGACCTTAGTCCTAAAGAATTTCTGACACGCGCCAATAGTGCCCTGAGTAAATGCCTTGCCAAGAACCATTTTATCACCACTACCTACTATATATTGGACACTGACAAGCATGAAATCACCTTTTCCAGGGCTGGTCACTGTCCTACATTATATTATAAGTCTGAACAAGGAAAATCTACCTACCTAAAAGTAGAAGGCCTTGGACTGGGAATCGTAAGGAGTGAAAAATTTGGAAAATATCTGAAAGAAAAAACCATCAACTATCAAAAAGGTGATGTATTGGTCATGTATACCGATGGCATTATTGAGGCAAAAAACCAAGACGGGGAAGAATTTGGTTATGATAGATTAAGGCAAATACTGGACATTTCCCATAAAAAGACGCCCAATGAGATAAAAGAAAAAATCATCGATGAGGTGTATAGTTTCGTTGGAGCATCATGCCTAACTGACGACGATTACTCCTTATTGGTAGTTAAATTTGACAAGTAAACATTAGATAAATCTAAGCGTATAATCACATATGTTAGAAATCAACAAACAAACCGAAAAAGATCAGACAATCTTAATATTAAGGGGGCAGGTCGATGCGAGTAACTCGGTTGAGCTTGATGAAGCAATTGGTGAATTACTAAATAAGAACCATAAAAAGATCTTAGTAGATGGAAGCAGACTAGAATACATTTCGTCAGCCGGACTTGGTGTTTTCATGTCCTATTTGGAGGATTTTGAAGAACAAGGAGTCCAATTTCTAATTTATGGTCTTTCCGAGAAAGTGATCAATGTATTCCATATTCTTGGCTTGGACCAGCTCATTACCATTAAGGCAAACAAAGAAGAGGCATTGCAGACTATCCATGAAGCATGAGCTAACCCTATACTGCGAAAAGAACAAATTAGCCGAGCTGAGGACTTTTCTTGATAAGGAGCTTAGCACTTCCGGTTTAACTGATGTGGTCAAAAACGAATTGATTTTGGCAGTGGAAGAGGTCTGTGCCAATCGCATCATCCATTCCCATGGCTGCAACCCCTCCAATCATCTCCGTATCAAAGTAAAGAAACTTCATCAACGTATAATTTTTGAAATCATTGACTCAGGAGAGGCTTTTGACATGTTGACCTATGAAGAACCCCGCCTAAAAGATGTCATAAAGGACAAAAGAAAAGGTGGACTTGGCATCAAATTGGTAAAGACGATCATGGATACCATAGAAATTGAAAGCAAAAACTCCCATAATATCTGCCGCCTGATCAAACAATTGAATTCCAAATAATTGTTAATTATTGCTACTTATCAAGGAGGAAACCACACATTCTTCATTAAAATTTGTAACATTGCACTATTGTTTTTGGCATGCAAACGACGATGAAATATACATATCTGTGCCTTTTCGCATTGGGCACTATCATAGCTTGTACTCCTTCTGGCCAATTGAGTCAAAATACTCCGAGCAGTGAAGAAAGCCCATACTTACTTAAAGTAGGTAATGAGCCGATTCAGTCTGCCGAATTTTTATACATGCTATCAAAAAACCGCGACTTCGAATCACCGGAGGACAAACTTAGTCCGGAAGAATTTGAGGAAAACCTGGAATTATTCATTAATTATAAATTAAAGGTCAAAGAAGCTGAAGCTTTGGGCCTGCATGAATCAGAAGAATTCAAGAGAGAGTTCAATGCTTTCAAAGAAGACCTAAAAAAACCATACCTACTTGAAAACAGCCTTCAGGAGGGAGAGCTTAGAAAAGCTTATGCCCGAATGCAAGAAGTAGTACATGCCAAACATATCCTTTTGAGGTTTCCCCGCAATGCCAGCAAAGAAGATTCTATAGCCGTGTTCCGTATGGCCCAAAAGATCAAAGAAAAAGCAGAAACCGGAGAAAATTTTGAAGAGCTGGCGATAGCGTATTCCCAAGATCCATCCGTAAGCACTAATAAAGGAGACTTGGGCTATTTCACTTCATTACAAATGGTCTATGCCTTTGAGGACGCCGTATATAACCTGCAAGAAGGCACCATATCAGATCCTGTACTGACCAATTTCGGCTATCATATCATCAAACTGGTAGACAGAAAGCCCAACCCCGGCCAAATAAAGGTCGCCCATATCTTAGTGAGAACTGATGCTGAGGACCCACTGTCTGCGGACAGATCTAGAAGAAAAATTGCAGATATCTATACCGAACTCCAAAAAGAAGGGAGTACTTGGGCAGAAGTCTGCCAAGCTTATTCCGAGGACAAGGATACTAAAAATAAGGAAGGAGAGCTACCTTGGTTCGGTATTGGTTCATTTATAAAGGATTTTGAGCAAGCTGCATTTTCCTTAAATGAAATCGGAGAAATCTCCAGACCGATCAGCACGGCCTATGGCTATCATATCATAAAGCTGATCGATACCAAGCCCATTCCTTCCTATGAGGAGATGGAAGAAAGCTTAAAATCAAAAATCCTTAGAGACAGCAGATCAACACTGATCAAATCCCAAGCCCAAGCCATACAAAAATCCAAATACCATTACCAAGAAAACACAGAGAACATCAGTAAAACCAAGACCTTATTAAGTGATCAGGTTTATGAGATCAATACCATCAAAAGTTTACTTGAAGACAAAGGAATGATGGACAGCACATTGTTTATCATACAATCTGAACCTAGAAAAGTCAGTGACCTGATCAGCTTCATGGAAAGCAGTGGTGAAGTGGTCAATATTAAGCCCAGAAACTTCTTTCAACCTTGGTTAAACAAGTATATAGAAACTTCCCTAACATCTACTGAAGAAGATGACCTGATAGCCAATAATGAAGAATACAGGTTACTGATCAAAGAATATAGGGATGGCATTCTGCTCTTTGACCTGATGAACCAAATGGTATGGCAAAAAGCATTGCTTGATACTATTGGTCAAGAAGCTTATTTTAAAAAACATCAGGAAGAATATAGATGGGCCAAACGCGCTGATGCATTGATACTAAGGCTCAACCAAAGTGAATTGATCAGTCCTGCCGAAAAGTTGCTAAAAAGCAAACCTTATAGTGAGGACTTGAATGAATACATTACAGCCAGATTCATAGATGCATCTCCTATATCCTATAAGCTACAGCAAGGAACTTTCGAATATGAGCATCACCCCGTACTGAAGGATGTAAACATTCAGGACAAAAACCTACAAAAGCTGAAATATGAAGGCAAAACACACTTGGTAATCATAGGAAAAACCTACCCTGAAATGCCCAAAACCTTCAATGAAACCAAAGGAAAGGTCATACAGGACTATCAAGAATCACTGAACACTGATTTAATTAGTTTATTAAGAAATAACTATATCATCCAGATAAATGAGGATGAGAAAAAGAAAATTGCAAATATCGTCGTTGCACATAATTAACCGCTTTGTCATTTCCCTATTCTGTTTGCTTTTAGGCAGCTGCGATCTGTTTAAGATAAAAAACACAGAAGAGGAAGAAAAAGATAATCCGGTGGTGGCCGCTGTGGACAATAACTTTCTTCGGAAAGCGGACTTGGCCTTTATCACCAAGGAGACCTCCACTAAGGAAGACAGTAGCAGTCTCGCTACCAGATACGTACAATCGTGGGTAAAAAAACAGCTCATGATCAAAGAAGCTGGCAAGAACATTACCTTGAGCCAAGCAGAACTTGACAAAAAATTATTGGATTATCGGTACGCCCTGATCGTTTACGAATACGAGAAACAATATATAGAAGAACACCTGAGCAAAGAGGTTACTGATGAGGAGATCCAGCAGTATTATGATGAAAACCAAGACAATTTTATCTTAAAAGAAATCATCGTCAGGACCAATTTCATCAAAATGGAAAAGAACCTCTCCCAGAATTCAAAAGTGGAAAAGCTCCTTAAACAGAATAAGCCTGAAGACAAAGAAACCTTAAGGGAATTGGCCATAAAATCTGCCAGCAACTATTTCTTGGAAGATTCCACATGGATTAAATTTGAAGACATCATCCTCAACACACCTTTGAGCAACCACAATAATAAAGTTCAATTGCTCAACAGGTCAAATAATTTGATCAAAGTAGAAGATGAGGAATTTAACTACTATTTTAACATTCTGGAATATAAACTTCAGGATCAAATCCCCCCTGTTGAATTTGTAAAAGATGAAATTTCCAGGATTATTGTCAATAAAAGGAAAGTAAACCTTGCGGAAACATTACAAAACAACGTTTATAAACGAGCACAAGAAAACAATGAGTTTAAGATATATGAGTAAGTTTACAAAAATGCTGGCTGCAGGCCTAATGACAGTGATTTCATTTCACTTACAAGCCCAAGATGCGGACAGTACCAAAGCCAAGCCTTCCGGGCAGATCTTGGACAAAATCATCGCTAAAGTCGACAATAATATTATTCTTGAATCTGATCTTCAAAAAGCCTATCTCGAGGCTGTCTCCCAATCGCAGGAGGGCTTTGAAGCACCTTCCAGATGTGATATTTTTGAGTCATTACTGATCAACAAATTGATGGTGGCCAAGGCAGCTATTGACTCCATTATTGTAACGGATGCCGAAGTAATTTTGGAGACAGATCAAAGGTTCAACATGGTGATGCAGCAATTTGGTGGAGACGAAGAAACACTTGTTAAAGCCTACGGAAAGACATCTGAGCAGCTAAAGTCTGAAATTCACGATATGATTAAAGAGCAAAAGATCATTGGAAAAATGAGGGCAAATATTGTGCAGGACCTACAGGTTTCACCTGCCGAGGTGAGAAAGTTCTATAACCAGATCCCAAGTGATTCCCTACCATTTTTCTCCGCTGAGGTATCAGTGGGACAAATCGTCAAAAAACCTGAGCCAGGAAGAAAAGAAAAGGACAAAGTCATTCAGCAGCTAAAAGATATCAAACAAAAAATCATGGATGGTGAAGTAGACTTTGCCAGTATGGCTAGGAAGTACTCCGAAGACCCCGGATCGAAAGTCCAAGGAGGCGATTTAGGCTTCTTCGGAAGGGGGGAATTGGCTCCAGAATATGAGGCGATGGCACTGAGTCTTAGACAAGGCGAGATTGGGGAGCCAGTGGAATCACAGTTCGGTTTTCACCTGATTCAATTGCTAGAAAAAAGAAGTGATTCTTTTAATACCCGTCATATACTCATCAAGCCCAAACCTTCAGAAAAGGACATTGAAGCAGCAGAAAGGGAATTGGATAGTTTGAGAAATCTCATCCAACTAGACACGATGAGCTTTGCTAAAGCAGCCAAGGAATTCTCTGACGACAGAAGCACCTCAGATAATGGCGGTTTCTTCTCAGACCCTAGCACAGGAGCCAACAGACTTACGCTAAGAACACTTGAAGACCCCATCCTCTATTTTACCATTGACACCATGAAAGTTGGCACCTTGAGCGAGCCATTACGCTATGAAGAACAAAACCAAAGAACCGGCGATGCGGAAAAAGCCGTAAGACTCCTTTATTTTAAAGAAAAATACCCCGCCCACAGGGCCAATTTAGAGGATGATTATGAAAAGCTAAAAGCGGCCACCAAAAAACAGAAAGAAGCCGAGGCTCTGGAAAAATGGTTCAAAATTGCCAAAGAAGAAGTCTTTATAGACATTGATCCAGCCTATGACCGCTGCAATGCCCTTAAAGAAGAAGACTAACCAACTAATGCTGGTCAATAAAAAAGGGAAGTTGATATGGTCAACTTCCCTTTTTTATTGCTTTCAAAATGAACAAAAGACTTCCTATAACAAGGGTTTAAACTGTTTTAAGAACCTGATATCATTTTCTGTAAACAACCTTAGATCTTTGATCTGGTACTTCAACATCGCGATCCTCTCAATGCCCATCCCAAAGGCAAAGCCGGTATATTTTTCCGAATCAATTCCACAATTCTCCAAGACATTGGGGTCGACCATTCCCGAGCCACCGATTTCTACCCAGCCCGTACCTTTACATACATTACAGCCATCCCCTCCACACAGTAAACAAGAGATGTCAATTTCTGCGCTTGGCTCGGTAAACGGAAAATAAGAAGGCCTAAACCTTACTTTGGTTTCTTTGCCAAACATTTCCTTGGCGAAGTGATAAAGTGTTTGTTTCAGGTCAGCAAAACCTACATTTTCATCCACATATAAACCTTCCACCTGATGAAAGATACAGTGTGCCCTAGCGGAAATGGCTTCATTCCTAAAAACCCTACCCGGGGACAAAGTCCTGATAGGTGGTTTTTCATTTTCCATCACCCTCACCTGCACAGATGAAGTATGCGTTCTCAAAGCAATATCCGGATTCTTTTCGATAAAGAAGGTATCCTGCATCTCCCTGGCTGGGTGGTTTTCAGGAAAATTAAGGGCAGTAAAATTGTGCCAGTCATCCTCAATCTCTGGACCCTCAGAAAGGTTAAAACCAATCCTTTCAAATATCTCTATGATGCGTTGCTTGGTGGATGTCAAGGGATGAATCCCGCCCACAGGGATATTGGTAGCAGGCAAAGTAAGATCAATATCCGAGGCTTTGGATGAACCACTATTTGAATTCACTTTATCGATAAGCTCCTTAAACTTATCTTCTGCAGCTACTTTCACCCCATTGACCAGTTGCCCATAAGCTTTCTTTTCCTCATTGGGAATGTCCTTCATTGCGGCAAAAAGCTCACCAACCACACTCTTTTTACTGATATAACGCATTCTGTATGCCTCCAGCTCCTCTGGATTTTTAGCATCTGCTTGCGCAATTTCTATTTTTAATGCTTCGATTTTATCCTGATGCATAAATACTTTCTGTTTTAGGAATGCAAATCTAAAATATTATCAATTAATGTGCACATAAATATCCGATTGCTTTTGTCTGAATGGGGTAAGTATCCAAATTACTCCTCTTCATCTTCTTTTTTTGCTGCCCCCAAGCCCATACTGCCCTTTAATCCTGAAAGGCTCAGCTTCCACCAATAATTGAAAATAAAGCGGCTGACATCCCTTTCCAAATAAATAGGTGCCTGCACCATATTGTTAAAAAACTTTCTAGGATTATTGCCCCTGAGCGCAAATGCATTGAGCACAAAGTTCAGCATGCCCGTTCTTCCCCTGGCTTTTTTCAAAGTCCGCTCATTGAGCAACATTACCTTTAGCTGATTATACCTGAAATTCATGGTTCCAAATGCCTCATGTTTATTGGCTTGGAAAGTCCAATCAGAAGGTCTTACTACACCTTCAAGCACCCTTACAAAAGCATTGGGAGCCAAAATAGAATTGATGGTATTTAGCTGAAACTCACCCAAATTCACCGCTACATCCATCCGATATGGATCATCGAAATGCAATTTTGCATTCATATTGACAGCTCCCACACCATTTATCAATGCAAAAGCTTTCAATTCACTTAAGGATACTGGATAAGGATCTTCTAGGGCCCTATTTAAATAAAAGGGACTGATGGTCACCGTTAAAGAATCAAAGGCAATACTTCCAGGCACCATTCCTTTTTCAGGAAATTCCTTATAAACAACTTTGCCATTCAACACCTTAATGGTATCCAACTCCATCTTTATGCCGGATGATTTCATCAGTTCTTGCGGCATCGGTCGTACGAGCGTGGAATCAAAAGGCATTCTCTTATCCCTAAAGACATTGATCACAGGTCTATTGATCGTCATACTTACTGCACTGATATCCTTGGATTCAAGGATCCCTTTTACATCAACACTGTCAAAAACCACTTCTGGCAATTTGGCATGGATCACATCTGTCTGGTACTTTACCTTATCCAAATACTCGTAATCTCCATAGCGAGGCTTCAGCTCCACATCCTTCAATACCATCCGCTCATTTGAAAGCAGTACCAGTCCCACTTCCAAGACATTCAAAGAATCCGGGAGTTTCAGGATATAATTTGGCAATTCAATCAAAAAGTCTTTGTTCAACACCATATTTTTATCAAACCCCTTGCTATTACTAAGATCAAAGGAAAGATCGCTCAGGACCATATTGATACCGGAATAATTCTGCACCTTCCCGGTCGTATCCTTTTCCCTGATGCTTAACACACCTCCATTAAGCCTAAAATCATCAATCTCCAACTGTTTGATCACATCCTGGATGGCTTTTTCTGCTTTTTTGTTTTCTTTGTCCCGAGTTGATTTTTTGTCCAAGTACAAATGGATATCAGGCTGGTCCAATTCCAGGTCGTCAATATCAAGCCGTCCCGTTTCCTGAAAACTCGTCAGTGAGGATGTTTTTATTCTTACCCTCGGAATATAAGCATCCACTATAGGCCCCTTAAAACCGCCATTCAGTTCCAAGGGATTTACCCTAAAATCCTGAAAGGTAATCTCATCACTTTTAGTATCCAATCCCACACTGCTGAAATTAATGGTATGCACACTATCCTTCAGGGTCAAGGAAAAATCATCAATTTCCATGGACATATTCTCAAAGAAACTCACAATATCTCCCTCCTGTAATTTAGCAGAATCCAGCAGCAATCCATGAAAAGACAGGTTTACCCCGGTATTGATCAGCTCCCTTTCCCCTCCTTCACTGCTGTAGAAAGCATTGAAATGGGCATTAGAAGCTTCCACGGTATCTATGCTTATTAAATCAATCTTTTTGGGCAACTTCCTGCTCTTCACGCCTGGATCTCTCGTCTTAGCACTGTCCAGTTCCGCCTGTTTATCAATAAATAAATTGACTTGGGCATCAGCCATTTTCACTTTGGACAGGGACAAGGAATTTTCAAAGAGAAAGGCCTCCATGTCCACCCCCTTAAAGCTTAGACTGGGGATATTTGCGCTAAGTGCCAGCTTCATACCCAAATTTCGGTTTGGGCTCAGCCTGACATTGGCCGTTACCAATTCATCCTTTGAAGAATTATAGCTAATTCTGTCAGCACTCATGCTGTATTTGCCATTGGCCACATTAAAAACATAATTATTTAAGCTTATATCCAGTTCCTCTGCAAACAATGATCCGGCCATCCTAGGCGACACATCCTTATCCAAATGGAAATTCTTGATATGGATAAATACATCGTTCTCAGCGAAGGTCTTAATCCGGTCCCTTACATAATTATCATAAGCAATGGATCCGTTGATCAAGCTGACTGAGTCCACAATGATATGAGAGAAATAACTAGTAGCTAAATCATAAATATCATAAATCCTCTCTTTCTCATTTTCTTCCTGTCTTGCCAAAAAGCGGCTCAGCTTGATATTGGGATTGTTAACCTCGATTTGCTCCACCTCTAATTTCTCATCAAAATAGGCCTTTCTTATATCCACTCCATGAAGGTAAATATCTGGAATAGCGAGGTCCAACACAGACTTTTTGTTGACCCTTCTGAGGTTTTCTTGGACATTTTCTGGATGCAATGGTTCAAAGCCAAGTCCCTTTACATGCAAACTTTGGGCTTTGGTATCAATGAAAATCTTATCCGCTTTGAAGAGGTGAATATCATCCGTGAGTTTCATGGCGTAATCATCCAATTCCAATTGCAAAGCCTCCGCCATAAAAAACCTGGTCGTACTGTCCTTTTCTGTGCTTTCATCCACGGCAAAGTTTTCCATCACAAAACTGACCTTTCTAAAAGAAATGCTGTCCTTGTTGATATCCATTTTATTATCCAGGACCATTTCTCCATCCTGTAGCTCCAGTTTCTGAATATAGATGGCCCTGAGGTAATCCTTACTCAGCTCCTTAATGGTATTTGCTTGGAATTTATCTTCTTTCTTTTGGATATTGACAAACTTCACAAAAGGCTGGCTGATCAAAAGTTGTTCTATATCCAAAACACTTTCATTGTACACCTTTTTTAAATTGGCTTCCTCCAAGCTGAAATGAGGGATGTCCACCTCAAATAAAGTAACATCTTTTCCCGCATCCCGGAAAGGCTCCACTTTCGCCCCCTCAACATCCACCCTATCCTCAAAAGAAGAAATTCTAACCTTATCACCGGTAATCCAGTGAACACCATCTGCCAACACTACCTTAACACTGGACAATTCCAAGGCTGCATCATCTGCATAAAAAAACTTTTCGTGATCGGTCTCCTCTTCCTGCCCTATATAGACGTTCTTCATCTGAAAATCTATTCTATCAGCCTCAATTCGGTTCTTATATTCATCGTTCACACCCCTTTGGAGATACACACCGTCCTTGATGGTCAAATCATCAATACTGATAGAAGCCAAAATATCCTTGATCAGAGGATACAAACTATAATCTTGTAGGACCTTATCAGACTGCGGAGAAAGCTCAGAGTACATTAAAAAACTGGGGTTTCTCAAGGTCATTTTTCCCACCTTAACATCTGTAGTATAAAATACCTGATTGATATCGGCATCGGTCAACTCCAGGTTATCCAGTACCATACTGTAATAGACCTCCCTTTCCTTGCTCAGGTCAGGACTTAGGATGACGCTTTTGGCTTGGATATAATTATCTAGCGAAGAGACCTGTATTTCACTAGCCTGGAGGTTATGAACACTATCTGCCAGCAACATCTCAAAATTCTCCAGGGTAAAATTGAAGCCAGCCGCATTAAAAGGTGTAGGCTTTGATCTTGGGGTAAGCATTAATATATCCTTAATGTGGATATTGGTATTCTCAGCTTTGATCGACTTTTGACTCACAAAATTTTCAATCAGCAAATCCGCCTTTTCCACATATAGGTGCTCAATAATGATTTCCGTTAACCTTACATTTTCAACAGAGCGCTTGATTTCAACCAGTAATTGTTCCAATCTTGACTCTGTAGAAAGCTCATCAATAAACTCCAAATCTTGCTTGGATTGGACGGATGGTGCTACAAAATGGATTTCTCCAATACCCAATACCTTCTTGGAAAAATCATAACCTATGGACTTCACCGCAATTTCTGGGGCCTGGATCTTATAAATAGGTTTTTTGCCCATTGAATCCATTGCCACATCGGTAGGGGAAAGTACAAAGCCTGAAAAGTAAAAACCTCTTTCAAATATCGAGAGATGAAAGCGGTCAAAACTGATCTCATAAAGTCCCCCTGAGACTTCTTCCACCTTATGCTGAACATAATTTCTTAGCAGGAGGTCTGATCCAAAATACACCACCACATGAAGCATGCTTAGTACAAAAAGCGTAATGGAAAAAATGCGAATAATTCGCTTATGAGACCGTTTCAGCTTTTTCTTATCTTTTTTCTTTTCTGCCATATACTACCGTATAGATAGCAAATTATAATTAATTCATCTCAAAAAGAAGCCGCAAATGATAAAATTACCCATCTGATAAAAACAAAAAAGAGAAGGCTTCTATGCATGATGGTCTCCCATTCTCCTTGTCATAAAAGCATTCTCTTTTAATTAATTTAACACTTGGCTGTAGGAGAAGGACTCGAACCTCCACGGAGAAGTTAGGCAACACAAGAGCTCTATGTGTGCTTTATCCCAGAATCTCCACCCCCGAGACAGGAGGGCTTGTCTGCCAATTTCAACACCCTACAGTATAAAAGCCGCGTTTGACTTATTTGATGCCTCAAAGGTAATAAAGTCCTTTAAATTTTAAAATATAAACAATTTATTATATCAATATTTACACATTTACCACTAATCACCGACTCAAATTAACATTTACTTAATCAAACATGTGTTTTAAACTAAAATTTTATCATTTTAATAACGAAGCAGGTTTTATAGCTATAATTTGCAAATTTGCCAAACCAAAAAGCCAGCTTAAACCAACACAAATATTTTTATTTGGAAAGAGCCATATGAAAAACAAAAAACTTATGACATAAAAAAAACTATGAAATAGCATTCCATAGCTTTAGTCAATTAACAATAAACCCAAAATAACCTGCTGTAGGAGAAGGACTCGAACCTCCACGGAGTAGTTAGGCAAAATACGAGCTCGCTATTTGCTTTATCCCAGCTTCTCCACCCCCGAGACAGGAGGGCTTGTCTGCCAATTTCAACACCCTACAGTATAGATGAAAAGACCTTTTATCTCTTCCTTATGATACAAAGGTAACACACCGTACAATAAAATACAAATACTACAACAAAAATTATTTATTATTGCATATTTTTCAACAAAACCACTCGATAACTAACTATTCATTAATTAATATTACAGGTAAGCTTGCGAGATTAAGAATAAACCAATAGTAGTCGATCATGCATCCAATACAAGTTAATCGAGCTATCAAAATTTCAGGATGTAATTATGGTAAAAACTGATAACCAAGCCATGTCTATTCACTTCAGCAGAAAACCAAGGACCAAGCCGAAAAGCCGGGGAAAAACAGTCTATTTTGGCTTTGATATGCGCTATTTATTAACCATAAATGGACAAAGATGAACACGAATATTTATTTATAATACATCTGTGTTCATCCTTTTACGCAATTGACTGTCTCGGCGGGTCTGTGACTTAAACTAGGCTTAATCTAATAAGGGAAAACAAAATTTAAGTGTGAAATTATTCACCCCCAGAAATATTACTTGTCCCCCAACTTTTAGGACTGATCCAAAACCAAACCTTTCATTACCATACTACAACAAAAAAAGCTATGAAATAGAATCTCATAGCTTTAGTCAATTAACAATAAACCCAAAATAACCTGTTGTAAGAAAAGGATTCGAACCTTTCAAGTACTTATGTACCTCCTTTCGTGATTTTTTCACCTTACAATTTATAATATGTAGAGAAGCTTTTCCTCTCCTTTAATATTCTACAAAGATACGCTAAGATTTCTTAAACCTAAAATTTTATAAAAGTTTTAACATATTTTTACATTTTTTTCAACAAACAAGGCTAAGCATTATCATTCAAGCCTTTACAAGCCTTAATTTAAGCTGTTTGTTGAAAACTCAATAATCAATTTTGAGTTTCCAATATCCAATTTTTCAATCTACTCTTAGAAAACTAACGTATAATCAACAATAAAGTTTAAGTATTACAGATTTTTCAAATAAACCTCTTAAATATCAAATTTCACATAATTCTCCCATCTCTCCACCACCACTTGCATGTCCTTTGGCAAATCGGTAGAAAACTGCATTAACTCCCTACTGATAGGATGAACAAAGCCCAAAGATTTTGCATGTAAAGCTTGTCTTGGCAACTCCTTAAAACAATTCTGGATAAAGGTCTTGTACTTAGAGAACTGGGTTCCCTTCCTGATCTTATCCCCTCCGTACATCTGATCATTGAACAAAGGGTTCCCCATAAATTTCATATGCGCTCGTATCTGGTGTGTACGGCCAGTTTCCAAATTACATTGCAGCAAAGAAACGTACCGAAGACGTTTTAAGACCTTCCAATGTGTAATGGCATGCTTACCCGATTCTCCCTCGGGATAAGTACTCATGACCTTGCGATCCTTCGTACTCCTTCCAACATGCGCATTGATGGTTCCTTCCTCAGCTTCGGGCTCACCCCATACCAAAGCAATATAAGTCCGCTCAATGCTGTGGTCAAAAAACTGTTTGGCCAGATCCGTCATCACTTTTTCTGATTTGGCGATCACAAGAAGTCCGCTGGTATCTTTGTCTATCCTATGTACCAAGCCAGGACGTCCTGTATTACCTGGCAACTCCGGCAGTTGGTTAAAATAGTAAACCAAGCCATTCACCAAGGTCCCCGTCCAATTACCGTGAGCAGGGTGAACCACCATTCCTGCCGGTTTATTCACTACCAAGAGATGATCATCTTCATAGACGATGTCCAAGTCAATCTTTTCTGGTATGACCTCCGTTTCCTTCGACTCAGCAGCCAAACTCAAAGTGATGACATCTCCAGGTTTTATCTTATAATTGGATTTACAGGTTTTGTCATTCACCTTGACAAAACCATCATCTATAGATTGTTGTACCTTGTTTCGGGTAGCATTTGCCACCTTATCGGTTAAAAATTTATCAATACGTATGGCTGTTTGCCCTTTATCCACTTCTATCCTCAAGTGTTCAAAAAGACCTGCCTCATCATTTTCAAAAATTTCGTCTTCCAATTCTTCTCTCATAATGCAAAAATACAGGACTAATCATAAAGTTTTTGATAATTTTGAATGAAATAAAAAATACCCGCCCTTGATAAGTCCTTATCCATACCCTCATCAAAAGATCATTAGCCCAGAAAGCCACTCCCAAAATCTGGAAATTATTGTAAAAAGACTGGACCTGATCCATCCCCTGATAAGTGGAAACAAATTCTTTAAACTTAAATACAACTTAATAGAGGCAGTCCACAGAGGGCATGACACCCTGCTAACTTTTGGAGGAGCTTATTCCAACCACATACAGGCAAGTGCCGCAGCTGCCAAAGCTGCCCAGCTAAAAGCCATAGGAATCATCAGGGGAGAAAAACAAAAAATACTCAACCCTACTTTGGCAACCGCGGAAGAAAACGGTATGCTGCTCTCCTATATGGACAGGGAAAGCTACCGTAAAAAAGACCTTAAAGAGACTATCGAAGCCCTTCATCAGCAGTTTGGCAAATTCTTCCTTATTCCAGAAGGCGGCACCAATGAACTGGCCATAAAAGGCTGCAAGGAAATCATCAATGAAAAAGACCGACAAATGGACTTTATCTGCGCTAGCATAGGCACTGGGGGAACTATTACTGGTTTATTGGGAGCAGCTTCTGAAAGACAAAAAGTCCTGGGCTTCTCCTCTCTAAAAGGCCACTTTATTCTCAATGAAATCGACCACCTTTTGGCAAAGTATGGGGTTCAGCCAAAATGTGCTTATGAAATATTTACCGAATACCATTTTGGTGGTTATGCCAAACATAAACCTGAGCTCCTTAACTTTATTAAAGCCTTCAACAACCAATATCAAATCCCTCTTGATCCCATTTACACTGGAAAACTATTCTATGGGGTATTTGACTTGATTCAAAAAGGCTATTTCCCTTCTGGCAGTAAGATCATGCTTATCCATTCTGGCGGGCTACAAGGTATAGAAGGATTCAACCAACGGCACAACGAATCTCTTTAGGCACGCCAAGACCGCCCTGCACAAGCAGGCCAAGCAAAGTACTTGCACCCACACCTATCTGACGCTCTCTGTATACGGCCTAGGCATGCGCTCTATTACGCCCAGAATAGGCTGTTTCAAAAATACCCACCACAAATCCATGGTTAAATTTCATTCTAAGTTTAGAACATTAATGACCTGATATTTGAAATTTAATGGGCCATCTATATTTCCTGAGGACTGATAAATTAACCATCGGTTTTATCTAGCCTTGCTAAAAAAAACAAAAGACTATTCCACATATCCACTTTGGCACCAGTATATTTTACGCTTCAAAACACGCTCTCAAAGACAGCATTGATCCCCCAGAAATAATTGATTGAACTAGCCCATCACCAGCAAGAACTAGAAAATCCCCGACACTGGCTGGGCAGGCTTTGGGAAATCAGATAACTGAAGTAAAAATGATCCTATATTAATGAATTTAACATTTTTAACGTCCTTGCTTTAACCCATGTTTAACCCCTAGTTAAGCCGTGTTTACCCCGTGTTTTAGCCGTGTTTCTTTTATCAGAAACTTAGGCTTGTCCCAGGGATATCTTAGAGACATCTTGGACTTGCCCCCACCTTAAACTCTAGAGGTATATGGGGACATACCTTTAAATATCCTTACTATAAGAAGCTTAAGAACCCTGCTTTCTTTCATCTCGATAAGCCAACATTTCCTCTACTATTGTGTAAAGGAGCTGAGTGGCTAATTTGATTTTTAGAATGCATAGGGGATAGGATAGTTCAGATATGATTTTCTTTCTTGTACCAGATTTCTACAAACTCTTAGGCCTCTATCCTCACATGGTCAAATTGCAGCATTGGGCTTTAATAGATGCATTACTATTTGACGACCAGAACAAAAGCGGATATACATAAAACTATAAAGAAGCCGTAACAAAACAATCTGTTATTGTCTCCCTAACTTGGGAACTTGAGCTCACTTGACCTATGCTTGTGGGAGTCGATAAACCGAATCAAAAAATTACCAAAACCCAAATAACGGCCAACGACTAATCAAAGACAAAACACTATTTGACAGTCTTTTGGTGAAACGCTATAATGTGATCACCTACTATTATTTTCTTTCCCTATTAAAAAGTCTAGTGGTAAACCTCGGACGATCTTCCATTACATTAAAATCATCTTCACTGATCTTCTTAACACTCTCTATGGTATAAAATGCCTTATCATTGCATCGCTTCACCTTATCCACAAATTCCTTTAGGGCATCCCTTTTCATGACCGTAAAAAGTAAATTCACTTTGCCATACCTCCCTTCAGCTCCGACACTTGTAAACCGATAATCTTTTTCCTTCATAAATTCTATCAACTCCGGCATGGGCTCTTTGGTAATCACCCTAACCAACACCCTTCCTAAGGCCAATTTCTCTTCCACCACCATCCCCATATAGGTGCCGGCAGCAAAGCCTCCCGCATAAGCGATATAAGACAGGGGATTGTCAATATTTTGGAATATCTGCCCAATGGCCAGCAACCAGATCAAGGCCTCAAAAAACCCCAAAATGGGCGCTATATTCTTCTTGCCATTTAGCACAAACATAATTCGGAGGGTATTAATGGTAACATCCCCCACCCTAGCGAAGAATATCAAAATCGGCATGATGACATAGGTAAATAAATTGTCATCAAAGCCCAATGTATTAAAGAAATCCTGCATGGTAAAACCTTTTTATTATGCCTATAGTCTTATACTTTCACATCCCTACCTATCCTACTCCCCAAATAAGCCAGAACAACTGAACATACCAATAATATGCCAATAAACATGTTCCAGTTCTGAAACAAATCTAATAAAAGACCTACTAGAAGTGGTCCTAAAGCAGCTAAAAAATATCCCACAGACTGGGCCATACCGGAAAGCTTGCCCGTAGTTTCTCCCTCCGTCCTCAAACCAATCAAAGTATAAATCAAACTAATGCTGGCCCCCAAACAAAGTCCAACAATCGTCAAACCAATATAAAGCAAGGCCAAACTTTTGGCAAAGAAAAAGCTGTAGCCCAAGAAAAATACCAAGCCTATCAAAACCGATATCCCTATTTGCGATTTGTATTTCACAGCTATTAAAGGCGCCAAAAATGAACCTATCAATCCAATCACCTGCATCAAACTCAGCACAAACCCTGCTTTACCTACAGAAAAACCTTTACTGATCAACAAATCAGGAAGCCATGCCACCAGGGTAAAAAACATTAATGACTGCAAGCCCATATAAATACTGACTTCCCAGGCCAACCTGGACTTCCAGACATTATTTCCAAATGAGGCACTTTCATCAGGAGCTTGGACCTTATGTTTCTTTACCTGAGGAATCCAAACCATAATGGCCAATACAATCAGCAGCAACCAAACCAATAAGGCTCCTCTCCATCCCAAATCCATCCCAATCGCAAATGGAACACTAAGACCTGATCCTATCGCTGCAAAAAGCGACATTCCTGTGGTATATACACTCGTCATAATCCCCATTTTACCGGGCAACTTCAGCTTGATCAAGGGAATCAATAGAACATTACATAGTATTATCCCCACTCCCGTTAAAGCAGTCCCAAAATACAGTATAAAAACCCCACTCTGCACCCTAATAAAAATCCCCAAAGCCAGTATCACCAGTGCATACAGAATCGCCCTTATATTGCCCAAATAAGCCCCAATCCTACTGGCAAACAAGGAAAATACTGCAAATATCAATAAGGGAAGTGTGGTCAAAAATCCAGACCAACCATTGGACAAGCCTAAATCCTCCCTGATCATAGGTATCAACGGCCCAATAGAAGTCAAAGAAGGTCTTAGACAAAATGACACCAATACTATTCCCAACACCAAAAACCATTTGGCCATTTTGTCTTCTTGACTATTCATATGTATAGGTTGGTAGTTTCCTGCTTATGCATTTCCTCTACAATATCTGCTATCTAAAATTAAAAAGAACAACATCTATTTAATGCATACAGCCCATCTCAAACTTTTCTTGGCAGCCCTTACGGAGCCTCAGGAATTTTGAAGTACTATGTCTTTTACACAATCCACCCAGGTATCATTTGAATTTAAACTGGGCACCAAGTCCCAATGTTCACCACCCGCTGCTTCAAATACTTCCTTATACTCCTCTCCCACCTCAACAGTGGTTTCCAAACAATCTGCCACAAAGGCTGGAGAAAACGCCAAAACCTTCTTTGCCCCATCCCCGGCCAATTCATTGATCTTATCTTCCGTATAAGGCTGTACCCATGGGTCCTTCCCTAATCTGGACTGAAAAGCTGTATGCACCTTATCCTTGGGCAATCCCAATTTCTCCGCCAATAGTCGGGTAGTATAAAAACACTGTGCCCTGTAACAATACTGATTCGAAGGAGTCTGTACAGCACAGCATTTATCATTCAGCTGACAGAAACCATTACAAGAAGCTTTCTTAATCTGTCTCTCCGGTAGCCCGTGATAGGAAAACAAATAAGCATCGTATTCCTGTCCCTGCATCTTTTCATCAGCAATTTCCTTCCAAGCTTCTAAAAATAATGGATGGTCCAAAAATCTTGCTACATAATTGATGGCGGGGACCACTTGCCAATCTTTTACGACCTCCATGACCTTATGGATTACTGAACCATTGGTAGCAGAAGCATATTGGGGAAATAAAGGCAGTACAATGATCTTTTGGACCTTAGCCTCTTGCAAGGCCCTAAGTCCTTCTTCTATACTGGGACTTTGATACCGCATGGCCATTTCCACATGATATTTCTTTGCATCCAACTGTTGGACAAGCTTGGCCTTCAAGTCTTCGGTATGAAATAACAATGGAGAACCTCTTTCCGTCCATAATTTTTTATATTCTACAGCAGACTTAGGTGCCCTAAAAGGTGCAATAATACCATTCACCAGAAACCACCTGGACATAAAGGGAATGTCTATTACCCGCTCATCCATCAAAAATTCTCTCAGGTACTTCCTTACATCTGCTACTGCAGTACTGTCTGGAGTTCCCAAATTCACCAACAGCACTCCAATTTTCGCCTTATTATTCATAAATCGCATTGCTTTTAAAGAGAACCAAAATTACAACCTATTGTTATAAATTGCTAAGTGATTAAATCAACTGAAGATTGACAAAAACTATGAAACAATAAAAGTACGTCCAAATCAGCACTATTGGATCAATCTTTCCCATCAAATAAAAAGACTGATATTTCAAATTCATTACAAAATAAAAAGCGGACCTCTCAGCCCGCTTTATTCAACCTACATTTTAAGCAAGTCATTCTTTGTTCATTTTTTCCTGCATTAAGGCATCTATTTTTTCTTTCACTTTTTGATCTTGATTATAAGCCATGGATATTTGTTGAAATTTCTGCACACTAAGCGCTTCCTCTTCGATCATTTCCTGCACTTTGACCTGAACATCCTTTTGCATTTCCATTACTTTTTGTCCAGCTTGGTTGAATTTGGCCAATTCAGCGGGGTCATCTGATGCATCCTGGATATTACCGGATTGCTGCGCCCTGGCCAATTCCTGAAATCTATTAATTTCTAGGCCTTCATCTTCTATGGCTTTTACCATTTTGCCCTGCATTTCTTGTTGAACTGGAATAATAGCTACATTGATATCTACAAACTTCTCATAGTCCTCATCGGTAAAATTATTGTCTTTAGTCGCTCCTTGAGCAAAAGCAGTTCCTTGTAAAGCAAAGAACAGAAAAGCGAATACAGAAGCTATAGATAATAGATTAATTTTTTTCATAAAAGGTCTATTAATTTAGTAATCGTTATTTTTTTAAGTTACAAATTATTCAGGTTTTTACCATAAAAGAATTCATTTAGTTATGGTTTTGCACAAAATCCTATGAGATAAAGCCAATTATAGATAGTTTAATCTATAAACATGAAAAAATAAACAATATGCTTTAGACTACTCCCTTAAGTTGTTTGAGCAAGTCTCTTTTGGTGATTATACCGCCTTTGCGCCACAGGATCTTTCCTTTTTTAAACAAGATATAATGGGGGATTGACCTGACGGCAAAATTTAGGGCCAGCTGATTGTTCTTATCGATATTAACTTTTAATAGCTTGACTTTTCCTGAAAGCTCATCTATCACTTCTTCTAGAACAGGATCCATGGTCTGGCATGGCCCGCACCAATCTGCATAAAAATCTACCAACACCGCCTCATTGGACTGCCTGATAATGTCCTTGATCTTTTTCTTAGCCATATTGAAATGATTTAGGATAATCAAACATATATATAAAACAAAAAGCCCGGCTGATGGCCGGGCTTCAAATGATCTTATTCAATAATTACTGAGGCAATTCAGCATTCTCTGGCATTTGCTCAGGAAGCTCAATTCCTAGTTTGGCAGCTACTAATTCAGTAAACTTGTCTGCTTCCTTAGTGTAAAGCAATACTGGAGATTGGCCCGCAGTTTCAGAGAAGATATGCGTATAATTATGCTCAGCGGCTACTGAATTAATGGCATTGAAAACCTTGGTCTGAACAGGCTCCAACAATTCGCCTAATTTCCTTTGATAAGAAACCTGGGCATCTTGTTGATATTTTTGAAATTCTTCTTGAAGTTTTTGCAATTCCTGTTGCTTAGCTGCTCTAGCTTCATCTGTCATCGTCTGGGCAGCTTGCTGATATGATTGAAATTCTCTTTGTAAATTTTGCTCTTTGGTCTGGGCACTTGTTTGTAACTGTGTACCATAATCCTTCATATCAGCATCGATCTGCTGCATTTCCGGCATCAAGCTCATCAACACCTCTACATTGGTATAGCCAATTTTGACATCTTGGGCTTGTGCTACAAGGCATAAACCGAACATTGCAATGGCTGAAAGGATAATTCTTACTTTCATAATTTTAGTTTAATTAAGTTATTTGTTTTCTTCTATTCCTAATTCTTCTATCACAAAATCCGAATAATCATGTACCGGATCTGTATAAATCATCGATAAATCAGCCGCTTTATCAAACATGATGGCTATGCCATTACGTTTAGCTACCTTATCAATGGCATCAAATATCTTGGATTGCAAGGGCTGCATCAATTCGGACTGTTTCTGGAAAAATTGCCCATTGGGTCCAAAAACCCGGGTATTAAATGCTGTGGCATTTTTTTCCTTTCCTTTGATTTCATCGAGCCGCTCTTGGTACATTTCCTCTGTCAGCAGGACTTCTTCCGCTTTGAGCGCACTGTACATTTCCTTGATCTCATTCTCCAAATTCTGTGCCTCTTTTTTCCAAGTATCTCCTAAACTCTTCAATTCCTTCTGAACCACCTTATAATCAGGATGCTTATTCAGCACGTATTCAGAATCCACATAGCCTATCTTCTGCGCCATGACGGCGGGACTGAACAAAAATAGTAAAAGTACTAATTTCAGACACTTTTTCATGTATTACCTGAATTGTTGACCAATTGTGAAGTGGAACATTCCACCACTTGGCTCTATTGCACCTGGAGCTGGATCAAAGCCATAACCCCAGTCTATACCTAGCAAGCCAAAAGCTGGCATAAAAATCCTAGCACCAAAACCTGCAGATTTCTTCAAGTCATATGGGTTGAACTCCGCATAGCTTCCCCAGTTGTTTCCTGCCTCAGCAAATCCAAGCAGATAAATGGTTGCAGAAGGGTTTGGAGAAACCAAAAACCTCAGTTCCATCACTTGTTTATTATAAACCACACCACCGAATGGATCGGCACCTTCCTGTCCTCTAGTTAATCTTCCAGGAGTAATTACTTGGTTTTCATAGCCTCTTAGACCAATGATATCCTGTCCCAATGAGAAGTTATTAAAGGTCATACCATCACCACCCATCACAAATCGCTCAAGAGGAATAATCCCTATCTTACTTCCATAAGAGCCCAAGAATCCAAGGTGCGTCCTGGCGTTGATCACAAATTTACTGGAGCCAAATATAGGCGTATAGAATTTTGCATCAAACATCCATTTATGATATTCTAACCATTTATACTTTTCCTCATCAGGCGTTTCAGCAGTGATTGATTTATTCAAAGCCGAATAGGGAGGAGTAAAGTTGGCACTTAAGGAAATATTCGAACCTACCCTAGGATAGATCTGCTGATCGACATTGGACCTACTTACCGTAATATTATAAGTCAAACTATTTGATTTACCTGTAGCGTAACTCAAACCGAAGCTTCTACCATATTCATCAAATTCATAAATCTGGAATTGAAGAGAATTACTTATACTGAAATAATCATCCGGCCAGGTAACCCTTTTGGCCAAGCCCAAAGTCACACCGGTAATTTTAAAGAAGCCCAGCTCCTCACCGAAATTGTTTTGGTTATAAATATCAATCTGTCTTTGGACAGAATGGTTAAAGCTCACACTCAATGCATTTGGTTTTTTCCCTCCAAACCATGGTTCCGTAAAAGAGAAACTATAGTTCTGGAAGCTTTTACCATTGGCCTGCACCCTTAGAGATAATTTCTGACCATCACCCACAGGAAGCGGTCTCCACTTAGAGAAATCACCAATATTTTTTACCGAAAAGTTATTAAACACCAGTCCGACGGTACCTACGAATCCATAGAATCCACCCCAACCCCCAGACAATTCTATCTGGTCATTTGGCCGCTCTTCCAGTTGGAAAACGATATCTACTGTCGCATCTTCAAAATTTGGCCTTAGATCAGGATTAATGGTTTCAGGATCAAAATATCCGATCTGGGAAAGTTCCCTGATGGTCCTTACCAACAAAGCCCTGTTGAACTTCTGACCAGGCAATATCCTGATCTCACGCATCACCACATGATCGGAAGTTCTTTCATTCCCTTCAATGGACACTGAATTTACGGTCACCTGGGGCCCCTCAAGTATTCTCATTTCCATATCGATCGAATCCCCCACCACATTGACCTCTACCGGATCTATATTAAAGAAAAGATAACCATCATCTTGGTACAAAGAACTTATGTCGTCCCCTCGAGAAGGATCATAATTTAACCTTTTGTCCAGTCTTTCCTTATTATAGATATCCCCTTTTTGGATTCCAAGCTTTTGCAATAGCTCTTCATCATCATGGATATAATTCCCCGTAAAAGTGATATTCCTATAGTAATACTGTTTGCCTTCTACTAGATCGAGTTCTATATTAATCGTTCTTTCATCAAAATTATAAATGGAATCACGGATGATTTCCACATCCCTGTATCCTTTGTTTTGGTAAAAGCTGATCACATTATCCTTATCGTTCCTATATTCTTTCTTATTGAATTTTGAAGAAGCGAAGAAGTTTAGCTTGAAGTTTTTATTGATATAAGTCTTTACCTCTTCATCAGAAACAGGATTCCTATATTTAATGGCATTGCTGATATTCTCCCCATTGGCATTTTTCAATCTTTGGAAAACATCCTTAAAAATACGAACACGGGCATGCTCGTTGGTCTTTTTCATTTTCTTTTTGATCTTACCATCGGAGATATTATCATTTCCTGAAATGGCGATCTCATTGATTTTGATTTTGGACTTCTTGTCCACATCAAATCTTAGCTTTACGCTATTGGGAAAAGTGGTATCCCTTTCTTGGATGATTTTCACATCTGTATTAAGGTATCCCTTTTCAACAAAATACTGTGTGATATTTCTTTTGGAAGTATTCAGCACATCATCACGTACCACCCTTCCTCTGATTTGTACTTTATCTTTTAGCTCACTTTCTTGTGTCCTGGTCACTCCGCTAAATTCGACCACACTGAACCTTGGTCTTTCTGTTAGGTCCAATAAAAGGTAAATTTCATCCCCTTCGATCTTGGTCACCAATATCTTCACATCCCCTATAATCCCCTGGCCCCATAGCTTCTTCAGGGCATTTGAAATCGCATCACCAGGCACGCTTATCTCATCCCCAACCTTAAGCCCAGACAAAGAAATAATGGCCGTTTCATCCAAGGTCGACAATCCAACCGCCTTGATTTCGGCAATTTTAAAATTCTTTGGCTGAACGTAATTCAGCTCAAGAATGTCCACTGGTTTTTGGACCGAGTACCTGCTTTGGCCTAGCCTAATTTGCGCTTGGCTGATACCGGCAAAAAGAAGTAAACAAATTATTAGTAAGCTTTTTCTCATTAATCTCATGATTTAATCTGTGCACCTGTTTTCCCAAATCGTCTTTCCCTGTTCTGGTAATCAACTATGGCTTCATGCAAGTGCTCTTTTCTAAAGTCTGGCCATAACACATCTGTAAAATACAGTTCGGTATAGGCCAGTTGCCAAAGCAGAAAATTACTTATCCGTAATTCTCCACTTGTCCTGATCAGCAATTCCGGATCAGGTATATCTTTGGTCAGCAAAGCTGAAGAGATGTACTCTTCTGTCACTGCTTCCAAATCAATTTCTTTGTCAGCTACTTTTTTGGCAATATTTTTCACCGCCTTGGTCAGTTCCCACCTTCCGCTATAACTTAAGGCCAGAATCAAGGTCATCCCTGTGTTTGCCGCAGTGGCTTCCATTACATCGTTAAGCTTTTTCTGAAAACGCTCCGAAAGACTCTCGAAATCTCCCACATAGGTCAATTTCACATTGTTTTTCATCAATTCGGGGAGCTGACTGGTCATGGTGTTCATGAGAAGTTCCATGATTGCATTGACCTCAAACTTCGGTCTAGACCAGTTTTCTGTAGAAAAGGTGTACAGCGTAAGGTATTTCACGCCCAAATCATTTGCTCCAGTGAGCGTCTCTCTCACCGCAGTAATGGCATTCCTGTGTCCAAAAACTCGTTTGGCCCCCTTGCCCTGCGCCCATCGACCATTTCCATCCATAATAATGGCTATATGCGTGGGTATGTTCTCCTTGTGAATCACTTCCTTCATTCCAGTATTATCCGAACTTAATTTTTTGGAGGTACAAAAATGCTATTTCTTTTTTAATAATCTATCCCAAGCTCCAATTAATTAATAATTAAAGCATTCTACTTGGTGAAATGAATAACTAAGGGTTACACCTAAAAAATAGTACCAGTCTTTATCAGACTTATTCCCATAGTTGAGTCCATAAACTGGTGGGATATCATTGGGATCGTTGGGATCGGGAACATAATCAGGGTCAGGGAACCGCGATATATAATTTTCGTTATATTCTATCTTATCCAGAAAATCCGTCACCGTTGGCCGGAAACCAAACTCCACAGCCAGAAACAGTCTTTCTTTTAGTTTGTACTTTACGCCTAAACCAAAAGGGATGACCGGTGTGGAAAGGGAATACTTCCCTTCATCATCAGGAGGAATTTCTCCCTGATAGGCCTGGCCTTTTCCAGAGAAAAAGCTATAGCCAAATCCAAAGAAACCATAAGGAGAGAACCTGAAGGTAGAATGTGGTGCCAGATAATCCAGAAAGTGGTATTCCATCAATGCATGTCCCTCTACCAGCAATCCTTTAAAATAAGCATTCCGGGACTGGGCCATCGCATCCAATGGACGCACACTATCTGCCGCATTTAAACCTGCAATGGAAAATCCAAAGCGAAGGCTCCAAACATTGTCAAAATTTCGTCTGCCAAAAAACGTTCCTTGAAGGCCAATTTGTTCCGGGTCCAATCTCCTGATGATATCACCAGAATAGGTGGCTACTCCCAGGCCCAAGCCATATTCGTTTTGCTGCGCTTGCAATGGTACAATGGGAATACTCAAGAAGAGCCCAAGGACTAAGATCAAGCACAATTTTTCAAATTTGACTTTTTTCAAGACGCTGCAATTTATAAAGTACCTAACGAATAAAAAACCCTCTAAGGTATTCTCAGGGTTAATTTATGTTAAAACTAATTCCTCATATCAAAGCCCCAATTCAGCTTTTTCCTTAAAGTATCAAAGAAACTGTAATCGTGGAACTTAACCAACTTTGCGACAAATTTTTCCTTTTTCACGGTCAATTTCACGGAGGCATCCACGGCCGTTGATCTGGAATCCAACGAAATCAAAAACTTCTCACTTCTTCCCTCAATAGTAAAAGTAATCTCGCTTTCATCCGAAACAATCATGGGCCTTACATTGAGATTGTGCGGACTTACCGGAGTGATCACAAAATTCTTGGCCAATGGAGAGATCAAAGGACCTCCGCAGCTCAGGGAATACCCTGTGGATCCGGTAGGCGTGGCGATAATAAGGCCATCAGCCCAGTAACTGTTCAGGTACTCTCCATCAATATAAGTATGCACCGTAATCATGGAAGAAGTATCCCGTTTATGAATGGTAAATTCATTCAAACCATAAGGAACACCATTAAATAATGGCTGATCAGCCTCCAGATTGATCAACGCCCTGTCCTGTATAGTAAACTTCCCATCATAAAGTACTTCCACCGCTTTTTCTACATCTTCCTTGGCGATAGTCGCCAGAAAGCCCATCCTTCCGGTATTGATTCCCAGAATAGGCACTTCATACTCCCCTACCATGGACACCGTATCCAAGAGGGTTCCATCTCCTCCCACTGAAATCACAAAATCCATTTCTTCCAGTTTTTCCCTGTTGGGCAATAAAGTGAATCCGGTAGCCTTGGCCCCGGATTTTTTCAAGTTTTTCTGAAAAGCGGCTGTAAGGAAAATATTGGCGTTATGCTGATGAAGCGCATTGATAAGCTGTTCAATATATGGGACAAATTCCCGCTGAAATTTGATCCCATGAATGGTTATATTCATTGAAAGGGGTCCATTTAAATATTCAAAAATCTAAGCAGGTTATCCAGTCGGTCTTGCTCCCCACTTTGGGTCATTTCTTCTTGATAATGGTCGATAACCTTATAGCCAAACCTTTCCAAGGTGGCCTTGACATGCCTCAATTCTGTTTTATCAATCTTAAGGATGACTTTTATTTTGCTGTCATCCAAAGGATCACTGGTGAGAAAGCTACTCAGTATCTTAGCGTTTTCGGATTCAATTACCCGGGCAATTTCGAACAGGCTATAATCCGTCATAAACATGGACAAAACCAAAACACCTCCTTGAGCCTGTATAGCCATGGAATCCGCAAAAGCAGCAATGGCATCTTCCAAAGTCACCACCCCATGATATATATTTTCCTTGTCCACCACTGCCACCATATTGGTCTGGTATTCTGAAGCTACTCTCAACACATCATAAATATGCTTTTCCTTTGAAACAAAACAGCCTTCAGCTTCCAATGGCAAATCAGCAATCAAAATATCTTCCCTGTTGAAATTATAAATCATCTCATCGGTCACAAAGCCTTTGAACATTCCCTGCTCCACCACCGGCAAAACATCTGTACGAATTTCCTCCATCCATGACAGTGCCATCTTGACCTTGTCTGTCAATTTCAAAGGTGGGATCATATTATTGATAAATTCGTACGCCTGCATGTTTTAAAGATATTAAATTGTAGGTAATATTTAAAACGAATCCTTCTATAAACAAGTTTGCCTTTTGAAATTATATCATTGAATCCGGGCATTAATAAAAAAATCACCTTTAAGCTTTGTCTCTTTCAAGGTTTGTTCGCCTACAATAAAAATCCACCCATTGTTGGATAAGTTCCAGGCCAAACTCCGTCAAATAAGCTTCTGGATGAAACTGTATACCAAAAATAGGCAGATCCCTGTGGGCCATCGCCATGATTTCTCCCTTGTCAGTTTCCAATACTACCTCCAAGTCTTTGGGCAAATTCTTAAGCTCCAATGAATGGTAACGGGTAACCATAAAGCTGTCAGGAAGTCCTTTCAAAACGGGATGATCTGCCACCTTATTTATCTTATACACTTTTCCGTGTACTGGCTTTTCTCCCTTCACCAGTTTTGCACCAAAAAATTCACCAATACATTGATGTCCCAGACAAACGCCCAAAACCGGCAATTTATCATAATAGTAAGCCAGTATTTCCTTTAGATTGCCCGCCTTGTCTGGAGTTTCAGGACCAGGTGAAAGCACCACTGCCTCATACTTGTCTTCCTTAAGTAAGGCAAGAGGAGTATCATTTCTCACTATCTTCAATTCCATATTGGTCTGAAGAAAATAGTCAGCCAGTATATGGGAGAAAGAATCGAAATTATCAATTAACAATAACATCCTGACTCCTATTTACCAGTTCATTGATCCTATCTACGGCTTCCTTTATGATTGGGGTGATACTGCCAATGATATTGATCACAAAAGGTGCAAAGGGCTCCAGTATATTATAAAATCTCGATGCTTTCAGGTCCTCCTCAGGAAACTCAATTCCAAATGAATTGGCCGCCCATATCAACAAACTGATCATAAAGGCCCATTTCAATATCCCTAAGACAGCTCCGGCAAAATTGTCAAATGTACCCAAGAGAGTAAGGTCAAGGGTCTTTTTAACCAAATAGGCCAATAATCTAATCGTCAATGTCACGATGAAAAAAATGATTAAAAATGACACAAAAGGCAACATAAAAGTCAAACTTTCTACCCTTTCTGCCAACATCTCTGCCCCCCAGTGCATAAACTTGAAAGCAAAAACAATTCCGAATATAAAGGCCACGATAGATAAAATACCAATAAACAGGCCCTGTTTATAGCCGCTATAAGCACCTATACCCAGTAATATCAGTATGACAATATCTATCGCGCCCAAAAATCCTTATGCCAATAGTCCTTTAACTCTTTGGGAAATCATCTTCCCATCAGCCTTTCCAGCTAACTTCTTCGTGGCTACGCCCATCACCTTGCCCATATCCTTAGGTCCTTCAGCCCCAAGTTCAGCAATAATCTCCTGCAAAACAGCTTCCAATTCCTCTTCACTAAGCTGCTTAGGCAAAAACTCATTGATGATCTCCAATTCTGCCAATTCAGTGGCTGCGAGGTCCTCACGGTTTTGCTGCTGGTAAATCTCCACAGAATCCTTTCTTTGTTTGGCTGCTTTGGTCAAGAGTTTAAGCTCATCCTCTTCTGTCATATCTTTTTCACCACCCTTAGTCTCCTCCAACATAATCAGTGACTTAATTGACCGCAAAGCTCTCAGCCTATCCTTATCCTTGGCCAACATGGCCTTTTTAATTTCGCTTTCTATACTTTGCTTTAAACTCATTATCTTTATGTTTATGTTAATTAAGGTGTAATTTTGAACAAAATTAAGAGTATAATTTATTAAAATGACCAAACTCAGCGTAAATATTAACAAGATTGCTACCTTGAGGAATGCCAGGGGAGGCAATAATCCAGATGTCGTAAAGGTGGCAATGGATGCAGAAAAATTCGGATCACAAGGCATCACTGTTCACCCAAGGCCTGATGAGCGACATATTACTTATGATGACGTCATGAAACTCAAGGATGTGGTGACCACAGAATTCAATATAGAAGGCTATCCTGACAAACGGTTCATGGAAATCATCCGAATCGCCAAGCCAGCCCAGGCGACCTTGGTGCCTGACCCCCCAAATGTGCTGACTTCCAATACAGGCTGGGATACCATTGCCCACCAGGAAGAACTCAAGGACATTATCGCTGAGCTGCATGAATATGGCACCCGGACTTCCATCTTCATCAACCCCGAACCAAAATACTTCGAACCGGCAAAGCTGACTGGAACTGACAGGGTGGAACTCTACACTGAACCTTACGCAACCAATTATCATAAAAACAAACATACTGCGGTCAAACCTTATGTAGAAGTAGCAAAATTGGCCAAAGACTTAGGCTTGGGACTAAACGCCGGCCATGACCTTGATTTGGACAACCTGAAATTCCTCAAACAAAGTATTCCTTTCTTGGATGAGGTATCCATCGGACATGCACTTATCTGCGATGCCCTCTATTTTGGACTGGAAAACACCATCCAAATGTACAGAAGACAACTAGAGGAAGATTGACCCCATATCCATCAAAATCTATTACAGTTATCAATACCTTAGGATGAAATTGAATTTTAAGAAAGTCGGAGAAGGAAAACCATTGATCATATTACATGGGCTTTTTGGATCTGCGGACAACTGGCTGAGCATTGCCAAGGAACTTGAACATCACTATACCATGTACCTGGTAGACCAACGGAACCACGGAGATTCTCCTAAGAGTGATGACTGGGACTACAAGGCCATGGTAGATGATCTGGCAGCTTTTATGAGCGCTCAAGGTTTGGAATCTGCAGATATCATGGGACACTCCATGGGAGGAAAGACAGCCATGAACTTTGCACTCAAATACCCCAGTAAGGTCAATAAATTGATCATTGCTGATATTGCTCCGAGGTATTACCCTCCTCACCATCAGCAAATCCTTCAAGGCCTGAACGCCATCAATATGGAGGAACTAAAGTCACGAAAGGAAGCAGATGATACCTTGGCAAAGTACATCGATGAAATGGGTATTCGCCAATTCCTTTTGAAGAGCCTCGGAAGAAATGAGGAAAGGAAATTTATATGGAAGGTAAACTTGCCCGTGATCACAGAAAAAATCGACAATGTGGGAGAGGCACTCTCTGGCAATAAATCATTTGAAGGCCCTACCCTCTTTATGCGCGGTGCCAATTCAAAATATATTCAAGACAGCGACAAGGAAGACCTGGAAAAATTCTTCCCTGAGTACAAGTTGATCAGCATTAAAAATGCCGGACACTGGCTCCATGCAGAACAACCTTCAGCCGTAATTGAAACCATCAAGGCATTTTTAGGCTAGGAAAGCAATTATTCAGATTGACCATATGAAAAAAGGAAAACTATACCTTATCCCCAATGTCTTGGCAGAAGGAACCGCCCAGGAAATCATCAGCCCGCAGGTAAAGGATGTGATCAAACACACAAAACATTACTTGGCCGAGAATCTTCGTACCGCTCGTAGGTATATTTCTAGTTTGAGATTAGGACTTACCATCGAGGAATTACAGTTTGAAATCTTGGACAAAAAGACCAAGGACACCAAGGTGGCACAACTCCTCAAACCAATTTTTGAAGGACATGATATGGGGGTAATCTCTGAGGCAGGTTGTCCTGGCATTGCTGATCCAGGAGCAGTGGCTGTAGCCTATGCGCATCAAAAGGGCATACAGGTCATACCTTTATCCGGTCCATCCTCCATGTTTATGGCTTTGATGGGATCTGGATTCAATGGGCAATCTTTCGCTTTTGTGGGCTATATCCCCATCGACAAAAAAGCACGAATAGATGCCATCAAACAATTGGAAGCTGATTCCGGCAAGTTTAGAAGAACGCAAATTTTCATGGAAACCCCTTTCAGAAACAACCATCTGATGGATGACCTCAAACAACACTTAAACCCCAATACCAAGCTGTGCGTAGCCAAGAACATCAGCGGAAAAGATGAATTGATCGTCACCAAGACCATTGCTGAATGGAGAAAGACCAAATTGGACTTGCACAAAATTCCAACAGTATTTGTTCTGGACACTAATTTCTAGGACTTCGGAATAAAACAGCCCCCTTGTAAACCCTCTAGGAGCCAGTGTAATGATGACTTGTATTTTATCACAATCCAAAGTTTTTTATTTCCTGCTTATCCTGTAATTTTACACGCCATTTATACTTAGTAATTATTAAATACATCAATATATGCCATATCTATTCACTTCGGAGTCTGTATCAGAAGGACATCCTGATAAAATATCTGACCAGATTTCTGATGCGCTCATTGATAACTTTTTAGCTTTTGATCCAAAGTCCAAGGTTGCCTGTGAAACATTGGTCACTACCGGGCAGGTAGTATTGGCAGGTGAAGTTAAGTCTGACACCTACCTGGATGTTCAAAAAATTGCCAGGGATGTGATCAATAGAATCGGCTACACCAAAGGAGAGTACATGTTTGACGGTAATTCCTGTGGAGTGCTTTCCGCTATTCATGAACAGTCTCCAGACATCAACCAAGGCGTGGACAGGACCAGTCCTGAAGAGCAAGGTGCAGGTGATCAAGGAATGATGTTTGGCTATGCCACCAATGAGACCGAGAACTATATGCCTTTGGCATTGGACCTATCCCACAGGCTGTTGAAGGAGCTGGCCAAACTCAGAAGAGAAAACCAAGAAATCAAATACCTGAGGCCAGATGCCAAAGCTCAGGTAACCATAGAATACAGTGATGACAATGTTCCCCAAAAAATCAAGGCCATTGTTATTTCTACCCAACATGACGATTTCGCCGATGAGCCAACCATGCTTGCCAAAATCAAGGAAGACTTGATCAATATTTTGGTACCTAGGGTAAAAGCACAACTGATTCCTGAAATACAGACTTTGTTTACCGATGACATCACCTACCACATTAATCCAACGGGGAAATTTGTGATTGGTGGACCTCATGGTGATGCTGGGCTGACAGGAAGAAAGATCATTGTGGACACTTATGGAGGTAAAGGTGCTCACGGTGGTGGAGCATTCTCAGGAAAAGACCCTTCCAAAGTAGACCGCTCTGCGGCTTATGCTACCAGACATATTGCCAAAAACATGGTCGCTGCAGGCATAGCTGACGAGGTATTGGTGCAAGTTTCATATGCTATCGGTGTCGCTGAACCAATGGGCATCTATATCAATACTTATGGCACAGCCAAAGTCGATATGACAGATGGAGAAATTGCCAAGCTTATTGAGCAAATATTTGACATGAGACCTTATGCCATTGAGCAAAGGCTGAGACTAAGAAACCCCATCTATGAAGAAACTGCCGCATACGGCCATATGGGCAGAACCAATGAAGTAGTGAGAAAGACCTTTGTGTCTCCTGATGGGACTTCCATCACATTGGACGTGGAACTCTTCACTTGGGAGAAATTGGATTTTGTAGATACGATCAAAAAAGCATTTAAGTTATAATTTTAAAAAGCGGCTCGAGGGCCGCTTTTTTTATCCCCAATTCCATAAATCTGGATTTTTTTTAGCCTATACCTTTATAGATAGCACAGCCCATCATTCCTTGAACATCTCCTCAATGATCTCCGTATAAAACTCCTTCACGGATTTTCCGATTGCCCTTACCTGTTGGGAAATCAAGCTGGTCTCTGTTTGCCCGGGAACGGTATTGATTTCGATAAAGAATATCTTTCCAGTTTCATGCTCTATGAAATAATCCATCCTCACCGCACCTTTACAGTTCAGCTTGAGGTATACTTTTTCCGCCACCTTTTTCACCCGTTCCACTTCTTCTTCACTCATTCTTCCAGGCGTAATTTCTTCAGTCACCCCTGCAGTGTACTTTGCCTCAAAATCAAAAAACTCCTTGGAACTCACGATCTCCGTTGCAGGTAATACTATCACCTTCCCATCCACCATATAGATTCCTATAGAAAACTCCCTCCCAGACACAAATTCCTCCACCAACACTTGGCTGTCTTCTGCAAAAGCTTTATCCAAAGCTTCCTGAACCTCATCCAGCTTTTTCACCTTGCTCATGCCTATGCTACTTCCTCCACTGTTGGGTTTCACAAAATATGGTAGCCTCAGTTCCTCTATTACTCTTTGGGTATTCTTTGGACTATTTTTAAACAATTGTAAAGACTTGGCCACGTTCAAATCTTCTATATCCTGAACGATAGCCTTGGTATATCCCTTGTTCATGGTAATGGATGAAGTAATCGCATCACAGGTGGTATAGGGCAACCCTAGCATATCAAAATAACCTGCCAATTTACCATCTTCTCCGGGTGAACCATGAAGAATATTAAAAATCCCATCGAACGTGATTTTCTCACCATTAGGGCTAATGGAAAAATCATTTAAATCCACAGGAACTCGACCTCCAGTCTCTCCCTCATGGTACCAGCGCCCCTTTTCAATGATGATCTTGTAGACATCATATTTATCCAAATCAATATTTTTTTCAACTACAGCGGCACTTTTCAGAGAAACCACTGCTTCACCGGTAAACCCACCAGTTACCAATGCAATTTTCTTCTTCATCATAACAGTAAAGTTAAATGTAAGTTTTGAAAAATGGTATAACTAATGGCTGCTCTTGTTAAAAAGAATATTCCGTATATTCCAATTTTTTCCATGATTCATTCAGAGGCTAACATTTTTGAATACAGCCAATTATCCAGCCCAAACTTATTCTTCATGCCTTTTTCATTATATTTAGCCCGCAGAATAAAAATCCTGAATATAATTATGAACCAAGTAAAATTATTTGCCATTATGGCTATAGTGATGGGTATGTGCTATCAAGGCCTTGCACAACAAAAAAAGGTCTCCCTAGAATCCATTTTCAAAGAAGGTGTTTTTGCACAAAAATCAGTTGGTGGAATCAACTGGATGAAAGATGGTCAATATTATAGCTCCCTCAAAAGAGAACATGGAGCCCCTCAAGTGGTAAAAATCAACGTTTCCACCGGAGAAGAAGAAGCCGTATTGATCAACGGTGAAAAACTGGGCATCAACTTCACCAGCTATTCCTTCAATAATGATGAAACCAAAGCACTAGTAGCCACTGAAGTAGAAAGTATCTATAGAAGATCTACCAAAGGCATTTTTTATGTAATTGACCTAGCTACAGGTGCTAGCCAAAAATTGATGAATGGAGAAAAAATTTCTTATGCCACACTCTCTCCTGACAATAGCAAGGTCGCCTTTGTAAAGGACAATAACCTTTACTATATCAGTCTAGAGGACAATACTGTACACCAGATCACCCGTGATGGAAAGTGGAACCATATTATCAATGGCTCAGCTGACTGGGTCTATGAAGAAGAATTCTCCATGGCGCAAGCGTTTAAATGGTCTCCTGACGGAAAGAAGATCGCCTTTATCCGATTTGATGAATCAGAAGTACCTGAATACAATATGCAGCTTTGGGGACCGCTTTATCCTAAGGATTATAAGTTCAAATATCCGAAAGCAGGTGAGAAAAATTCTGAGGTAAGTATTCATGTATATGACTTGGACCAAGAAGAAACTGTAACTATCGAATCAGGACAAGAAAAAGATATCTATCTCCCTCGTATTTACTGGACTGGTGGTGAAAATAATACACTGGCCTTTATCAGGCTAAATAGACTTCAAAACCAGCTGGATTTGTTCCATGCTGATGCCACCACCGGTAAAAGCAAGATTATTTTGACTGAGACCTCGGAAACCTATGTGGATATGGACTATAATGACAACCTATTGTACCTATCCGATGGTAAAGGATTTATTAGAACTTCCGAACAAGATGGTCATAAACATATTTACCACCATGATATGAACGGTAAATTGATCCAACAAATTACTGAGGGAAATTGGGAAGTAACTGAAATGGTGGGCGTAGACGAAAAGTCAAAAAAGATCTACTATATCTCTACCGAGAAGTCACCATTAGAAAGAAATCTGTATGCTATCAAATTGAATGGTAAAGGCAAATCCGAGCTCACACCCACCCAAGGCACCCACGCCATCAATATGAGCCCAGATTTCAAATACTATATTGATTATTTCTCTACTGCGAACAGCCCCCTACACATTACCTTGAATACTTCAAAAGGCAAAACCATCAAAGTATTGGAAGACAATAGTGAATTGGTAGAAAGATTAGGTGAGTATGCATTAAGCGAAAAAGAGTTCTTCGAATTCCCAACTGTAGATGGTACTCCGTTAAATGCTTATATGATTAAGCCGGCTGATTTTGACCAAAGTAAACAATACCCTGTTTTAATGTACGTATATGGTGGCCCAGGTTCCCAAAACGTTAAAAACTCATGGGGTGGAACCCGCGATTTCTGGCACCATCAGTTGGCTGCTGAAGGATATATCATTGTTTGTGTAGACAACAGAGGAACTGGCGCCAGAGGGCGTGACTTCAAACATGCCACTTATGCACAATTAGGCAATCTTGAAACGCAGGATCAAATCGCCGGAGCAAAATATTTAGGAGGTCTCCCATATGTGGACGCCAGCAGAATCGGCATTTGGGGCTGGTCATATGGTGGTTATATGTCTTCACTTTCTTTAATGTTAGGCCATGATGTATTCAAAACGGCCATTGCAGTAGCTCCAGTGACTACCTGGAGATACTATGACACTATTTATACTGAAAGGTATTTACAAACGCCACAGCAAAACGCTAGCGGTTATGATGATTTCAGTCCAATCAGCCATGTGAGCAAATTGGAAGGTAACTACTTATTGATCCATGGAACAGGTGATGATAATGTCCATTTCCAAAATTCAGTAGATTTGGTCAATGCTTTGATCAGCGCAGACAAGCAATTCGAAACTTTCTATTATCCAAATAGAAACCACGGTATTTACGGTGGCAATACCACTTGGCACCTTTATAACCTGATGACTGATTTTATCAAAAGAAAACTGTAAGAAATAAGTTCATAAGATAATTTTGAGAGGCCTTGGGAGAGAATAGTGTTTTTTTCCCAAGGCCTTTTATTTTGTCATCAAGTCACACATTGATTTTTAAGGCAAAAGCAGTTATATTGTTCAGTACTCAACCCAAAATTTCCATGAAAGAAAGACTAAACACATCCTTACATTCTTTAAGTCTAATTGCTGTAGGAGGCATGGCCGCATGGGCTGTTTTTTCCGGAGACCTAAGCAGCCAGAAACTAATGACCTACCTTATACTTTTTCTGGTGATCATAGAGATTTTCAGTTTGATTTTAATTGGCAAAAGCTATCCAGAAAGCCACACCAGCTTCAAAATTGGTATGATTGCTACTTTCCTCATCCTTTTGGGAATCAAACGAATGCTTCCTGGCTTATTTGTCCCCTTGACCATTACGGCATTGGCCGTTAATTTCCTCTATAATTTTTATACCAATAATAAGCGGAGGAAAGGCCAATTTAAGCGGCGCAAAGAAAAAAAGTACAAATTATAAGCATTTGTTTAAACGGCACATTATTTGAGCTTTTTGGACAAAACCAAAAATCATGAAAAACATTTTACTCATTGCTTTTCTGTTTTCCCTAGCTTCAAATGCCTTTTCTCAGGAGAAATTAGAAAAGCTAGTCGATGAAAGACAGGACCTCCACCGTCGTTGGAAAGCTTCTGAATCCAAAAAGTCTGGCATCTTTGGCAATAGAACAAAAAAAGACATGATCGCCACCAATGATTGGATGGAAAGGATCATCCTCAAGGACAACCTCATCATGGATGAATTGGAGATGTTGAAAAACATCGAAACCACTGAAATCAAATACGAAAAGGATGATTACAAATTTATCGCCCAAAAACAGGAGCAGGACATCAACAAGCTCAAGCGTGCCCTTAAACAAAAAGACGAAGAAATAGTGGCAGAAGCCAATAGCAAAAGGACTTACGAGTGGACCACACTGATTTTCTTTCTCAGCACAGCCATTTTAGGCTTTCTTTTGTTCAGAATAAAATCCAAGTCTTGAATTCATAATTAAAACATCCGCGCTTATCATTACAAACACTTCCATACTTGTCTGCAGATAATGGGCTGACCATGAAAACTAAACCATTTTTTCATTCTCAAATTTAAATAGATTTCCCTATTTTTGCGGCTATGGCAAAGACAGAACAAGTAACTGAAAACGCACAACTGAAAGATATCATCTCACATGCCAAAGAGTATGGTTTTGTATATCCTTCCTCAGAAATATATGATGGACTACAGGCAGTATATGATTATGGTGCTTATGGAGTAGAGCTTAAAAACAACCTTAAGCGACTTTGGTGGGAATCAATGACCCGATTAAATGACAATATCGTGGGCATTGATGCAGCTATCTTCATGCATCCTACCACTTGGAAAGCTTCAGGTCACGTAGACAGCTTTAACGACCCAATGATTGACAATAAGGACAGCAAAAAACGCTACCGTGCTGATGTGCTTATTGAAGAGAAAGCAGCTGTTTTGGAAAAAGAGGGCAAGCTTGAAGAGGCTAAAAGCCTTTTGGCAGCAATGGGAAAATTACTGGAGGCAGAAGACCTTGATGGAGTAAGAGACCTTATCATCAATGAGGAAATCACTTGTCCTGTTAGCGGCACGAGCAACTGGACCGATGTAAGACAGTTTAACCTGATGTTCTCTACTCAAGTGGGCTCTGTGGCAGAAGATGCTTCTACAATCTACCTTAGACCGGAAACTGCCCAAGGAATTTTTGTCAACTTCCTTAATGTGCAAAAAACGGCCAGGATGAAAGTCCCATTTGGTATTGCCCAAATTGGTAAAGCTTTCAGAAACGAAATTGTAGCCCGACAGTTCATTTTCCGAATGAGGGAATTTGAACAAATGGAAATGCAATATTTCGTTCGTCCTGGATCTGAGTTGGACTGGTACAAAACTTGGGCTGAAACCAGACTAAAATGGCACAAAGCCTTAGGTGTTCCACAGGAAAAACTAAGAACCCATGACCATGATAAATTGGCCCACTACGCCAATGCAGCCATGGATATTGAATTTGACTTCCCATTTGGTTTCAAAGAAGTAGAGGGGATTCACTCCAGAACTGACTTTGACCTGAAAAGCCATCAGGAATTCTCTAAGAAGAAACAGCAGTACTTTGATCCTGAGATCAACCAGAATTATATCCCTTATGTGATCGAAACCTCCATCGGAGCGGATAGATTGTTCCTAATGACACTTTGCAATGCCTACACTGAAGAGGAAAAAGAAGGCAAAACCAGAACTTACCTGAAATTCCATCCGGCCATTGCACCAGTCAAAGCGGCTATCCTTCCTTTGACCAAAAAAGACGGTTTACCGGACAAGGGTAAGGAAATCGTCGATAAATTAAAATATGATTTTAACATCATATATGAGGAAGCGGCATCCATTGGAAAGCGTTATACCCGTCAGGATTTGATTGGAACGCCTTTCTGTATTGCTGTGGACCATCAAACTTTGGAGGACAATACCGTTACGATTCGCCATAGGGACACCACTGAGCAGGAACGTGTACATATCGATGAGCTTCATGGCAAACTTGCCGAGGCAACAAGCTTTAAAAATATATTTGAGCAGATTTAATTCATAAAATCTGCTGTAAAAAAAGAGCGTCCAGAAAATTTTCTGGACGCTCTTTTTTATGGTCATTTTTTATCATTCACAAATCTCTACATCCAAGTGAATGGCATAATACCTGCCCCCCTCTACTGTATCAATTACCAATGAATTGGATTTGTTAGGAGCCTGTCCAGGGATAGGCCTTCCTGCATCAGGAAGCTCACCTTCCGCATAGCTATACCATTTCACACTTTCTTCACCTTCCTGCAAGCTCCAGTCGCCTAGATCAATGGTGATCGTTCCTTCCAACTCATCATAGCTTACCGTACCAATAACCTCATCCTGGTTGGCAAATACATCTTGGGTACCAGCTTCAATATCAAAAACGTACCACCATGCGTTATTAAAACCCTTTGAAGGTTCTCCATTATTCTCACCCTCTTTATTTCCTGCATAGGCGGAGGCTGTTCTGATTTCACATTCATCAGGACATACTCCTATCAAATTATAGGATTCATTAAAGGTAATTATCGATCCCAGCCCTTCTTGGATAATAGAAAAATCAATAACATCACAGGCTTCCCATCCATCAGGCAGAGCAATACTATGCATAACCGTACTTCCTGAAGCAACCTCATCTAACTCCACTTCATCACCTGCTATATTAATAGTAATGGTAGCCTTAGCCTTGGAGTTACCTTCAGTAATATTATAGGTCACCGCAACAATAAATTCATTTTCGGTATTATATGCAGAAAAGCTTACTTCTTTGGTATTTGTATTGCCATTCTCATTGGCACTTGCCTTATTGGGGTTTCCTCCACCATTGCCAGTACTTTGGCTTTGTGTTCCTGAAATGGGATAATACCGGACATCTTCCGCCGATAAATCAATGCAATCCGATTCGCAGTTCCCTAAATTGTCCCCGGCCATCACGGAAAAAACTTCATCTGATTCCTGTTGTATTTCAAAAGTTTCTATTTGATTGCAGGAAAAAAGCAGTGCAATCATCAACACCCCTAATTCCTTGAAGTGGGGCATACTCATAAATAGTTGTTTCATAATGTTTAAAATGTTTTTTATCAAATATATAAGATAAAAACCATGAAAACAACACGTACGACTTTATTTAGTATTTAAAATACTATTTTACATAAACAAACAACATCTACGGAGATACTAAAATCCGGTATGATTCATAAATACTCAAAATATCCTCAACATAGGCCACTGCCAAATGCCCCTTTGCATAGCCACTCTTCACTACTGGGTCACGGTAAATCTCTGGTTGCGATTTCCGCTCCAAATAATAGGCGACACTATCCCAATTTTGGGTATCCATACCAAATTTAAGGGCCAACCTCCATGCATCATTCACATGGCCATGGCCTACATTATAAGAGGCCAAAATAAACTTAATCCTTTCATTGACTTCTGGTACCCGCTCAAGCCAAAACTTATCAAGGTATTTCAAATACTTCACACCTCCTATCAAACTTTCCGAGGGGTCATTAGGGTTCTCAACACCAAACCGCTCCAAGGTAACCGGCATTAACTGTAATAATCCCTTCGCACCGGCATAACTTGTTGCTACAGTGTCAAACCGGGACTCCTTATAAACCAATGAAGCCAACAAACGCCAATCCCAACCAATCAGTGTGGATCCTCTTTTGATAATATCATCATATACAGAAATCCGGTCTCCAGAAATAGAGGAAAAAGGACTCTTATTTCTAAAATAACTGTTCTTCTTATTCAAAAAATATTTGCCATATAAGATCGCAAAATACGTGGACCTTTTGCCCCTACTGATCCAATCATTTATTTCCTTTTTTAAATTAGGTGCATTCTTCCTTACTGCCCAAGCCACATCTGCTGCTGGCCCTATCTCCAGATCTATGTCAAGATTATCATAATAGGTAGAATTGACCAAGGCCACATCTTTGTCGACTACAGTATAATCGATTTCCTCCCGAACAACATCTTCCACCAGAGCATCTGAGTTTCTGTCTCGTTCAACGATCTCCATCTTAATGCCAAGACTATCCCGAATGGCCTCTAACTGGGCACTGTAAACAGTAGACTTGCGGACGTATATGGATTTTCCATCCAATTCCGAATGATCCTTTATGATAGGCCCATCATCACGCTGTACCAACACGGACGAAAAAGAATTCAACGGTGCTGTAAATGCTCCATATTTCTCCCTCTCCTCATTATTAAAAAGATTAATCGCTATAATATCTGCCTCTCCACTATTCAGCATTTTATATGCCCTCATGATATCAGCATCTACAATCAACCTGAGTTGCACATCCAGCCTCCTAGCCAGGTTCCGCAGTAGCTCATATTCATAGCCCATTCGTCTCCCCCGGTAGATATAATAACTGGTCGAAGAATTATCAACCACTGCCCTGATAAAGCCTCTTTTTTTAATTGCTCTCAAATCAAACTGAACCGGGTTTTGCCAGAATGGCTCCTGCTTTTCTCTGCGCTCGGTTCCTTGATTGCAAGAAATTGCCAAGAAACAAAAACTAATAAGGATTAAAATGAAATTTCTTCCCTTCATGGGCTATTAGTACGCAAATGCGCAATGGTTCCGGTCAATATTAGTATAATTATACCAATTGTCCAACTGAAACCAAAAATGCCACTGGACCTCCGATTTCTGCCCTATATTTTCATTTACATAGATTTACTTTTTACTATCGCTTCAAATAAAGTGACCACCTCTTCCTTCTTCCTTTGACTGATGGGCAATTGTTCTCCATTTTCCATGAGTACACTGCCTCCGTCATTTCTTAGATACTTCTTCATATAATTGGGATTGATCAGATATGACTGGTGGATCCTCAGAAAAAAATACTTTTTCAGCGCCTTTTCCACTTCTTTGAGCGTTTTACTAAAAAGTAATTTAGTATTATCTGACAAGTATAATAAGGTATAATTGTTTTGGCTTTGTCCATAAAGTATATCATCCACCTTTATAAACTCAAGACCATCGCTTACAGGAACAGCAATCTTTGATTTGATAATATTTTCTTTCTTGAGCAGGTCTATCAATGCTGAAACCTCACTGCCGGAATTGTGGCCGCCCACTCCTTTCCTTTGGGAGAACTTCTCTATCACTTCCTTTAAATCATCCTTGCCAACAGGCTTGAGCAAATAGTGAAAGGCCTTATATTGAAAAGCCCTAACTGCATACTGGCTATATGCTGTGGTAAATACCACTTCAAAATCAAAGTCTCCCAACAAATCGAGCAGTTCAAATCCATTGATTCGGGGCATTTCCACATCCAAAAACAATAAATCTATTTCATGCACTTTAAGAACCTCTATTACTTCATCCACCCTAGAAGACTGGAAAACGATTTCGATAGGTAAATCCAATTCTTCCAATTCATAACTTAAACTTTCGATGCAATGAAGTTCATCGTCTATAATGCCTACTTTCATATCCCTTCCATTTATCGCAACCAAACTAATATTAAAGATAACAAACATCCTTATATGCCAAAACAAAAACTCACAACCATCCTAAATTCAGACAGATACAAATAATAATTAAAAATATCAACACGCTCATCTAAAAAGTAAACTTGCTATTTTGCTCTGGAATCAGATCAAATTATTATCTATCTTAATTCAAAATTCAAACTGACTTTTAAGTCTATTTTTAGAACATTGATCAATGCTTCCCTCTATTGGTGAGCTACTTGGAAAAATAAAGGAAAATACCTTCCAATTTTCATCCAAGTTTAGATAAAATTTTGGAACAATGAGACCTTACTGTCAATTAAATATCTGTTGCTTTTTCATCCTATTAGTAGGTTGCAATAATCCATTAAGTAAAACTCAATACTCTGAAAACCAAATCACCTACAATCTTATCGTTACGACAAATAACGAACACCAGCCAGAACATCAGGATGAAGTCACAATTGGCAAAGTACTTTTAACCCCAGACAAAAAGGAACAAGTGTTCAAGATAAAAACAATAATTAGTCACACTATCAAAACAAGCGGATATCAAGTTTTTGTAAATGGCGAATCAAATTACCAATTATTGGACTATAATACTTCTTATTTTTGCATAGGAAATGCAACGGACCCCAAGGCCATAAAAATTCGTATAAGAATTGATGAAGAACTATTTATCACGGCAAAATTAAGTGGAACAAATAGCTATGTCCATACAGAAAACAAACAAATTGCTGGGCCAGAATTATTTCCTAAACGACTTCAAAAACTAATTATCCCACAGAATCAATAGCTTCTTCCATCATAATACTGATTTTTGCCTTGGTTCCTATGATCCCTTTATCGCTATCTTGCCTAGCCTGAATATCAAAATCCACCCTATTATGGCTTTGCTGATTATAAATTGCCAAGCGCTCTTCAATCAGTTTCAAACCCAAATGTGTCCCATATATATTACTTGCTTCTTTTTTATTCGATGGCTGCTTATAGCCTACACCATTATCCAAAACCTCAATGACCAAAACTTCATTTTGCTCAAATACCTTTATATCCAAAACCTTCTCCCTTTTCCTACTGGGCAAAAGCCCATGTTTGATCGCATTTTCAACTAAAGGCTGAAGTATCTTTGGAGGTACTTTTACATGATGGGGATTCACCTCTGGTGAAATAGCAATTTCAAAATTAAAACCACCATCAAACCTTAACTTCTCAATTTTCAAGTAAAGCTCCGTTGCTTTTAATTCTTCTGCCAAGCAAATAGAATTCTTTCGATTATTCGTCAAACTAAGTCTTAAAAGCTGTGCAAAAGTATCTATGTATTCTTTGGCCTCAGCATTTTTATTCTTCATGACCAACCATCGCACAGCATTCATGCCGTTAAACAAAAAATGTGGATTCATTTGAGACTCCAGTGACTGCAATGCCAAGTTTTGGATACGGTTCTCAAACTTACTCTCCAACAGTTTTACCCGTTTCTCTTCATTATTTTTCTGCTCCGTCATCAATTCCTTAAAAGTCGCCTCCAATTGTTCATTGACGCTTTCAATTTGGTTTTTCTGCTCACTTATCTGCCTATTTTGTCTCATTAGCATCAAATTGGCCATTTTCTTGGACTTGATATTTTTGAATTGCATAAGTGCAATGACTGCTATAGCCACTAAAAACATCAATAAAAGCACCAAAATGATCCGCTGGCTCTTAAGGGCCTCCACATGACTGTCCAACTGCACTTGTTGCAGTGACTTGTCCTTTTCTAATAAGGCTATCTGTGATTCCTTTTTCTCCAATGCATAGCGCTTTTCAATCGCAGCAATTTCCGTCTCCTGATTGATCAGATTGACGCTATCCTTATATTGATCGGAAATTTTATAATACTTCAATGCCAAACTTGGCTTTGCTTGCAATTCATAAATGGAGGACAATTGGGCGGCAGATGCCTGAATCAGACTTTTATTGGGAATATTTATGGCCAAATTCCAAGTCCTATGATAATAATCTATGGCCAGATCATATTGATTATTCAACCGATACACATCTGCCAATGCCTTCAATAGATCTGCTTGCTTATGCGTATCATTTAGCCTAGAAAATATAGCCAATGATTTTTTATAATAATCCGCTGCCTGTCCCAAGGCAAGACCCTCTTTTATATAATTATGCCCAAAATATTCATAAGTAATGCCCAAACCATAGTCATCATTTCTTTTTTGATTGATCTCAAGCAATTTGTCCAGATAAGTACGGCCTCTTTTATAATCTCCCTTTTCCGTGAAATAATCCCCAATGGATAAGTAATTCATGGCAATCCCCAATGTATTTCCTCTCTCCCTTTCAGCATCCAAAGAGCGCTCAAAATACCTCAAGGCATCTTCCTCCCTGCCAGGAATATGCAATAAAGTATTGCCCAGACCATTGCAGGAAATAGCTATATTCCGGAGATCCTCTTGGGCTTCGGCTATTTTTAGCGCCTCCAAATAGTAAAATACAGCATTGTCAAAATCCTCTCCATATCGACTGGAAACACCCGCATTGTTCGCAAAAATCATTTTGGACAAAAAAGCGGAATCCACTTCTGCTATCAATTCATACGCCTTGGCATGCAAGGCAGTCGCTTCCGAATAACGCTGATGATACCGGTACAGTAGCCCCATATTATCCAAGGATTTAGCATATAAAAGGCTATCTCCCAATTCCAGGGATAAGTTCAAAGCTTTCTCGGCTTCTGCATATTCCAATTCATCATCATGACTTTCTTGATGGATCTTTCGGGAAAGTTGAATTGCATTTTCAATCGCCCCAGCCTTATCTACAAAACTGGAATCAGAACGATTATCCTGAGTAAAATCATCTGCAGCGATTAAAGCAAAAAAGGGCGCAAAAGAAAAAAACAGCATACATATGTAGCCGAACGCTAAATTTACATTTAACACCAAAAAGTATTTTATCAATTTACCCACCTTCATAAAGCCATATAAATTAGACCTTTAATATCAGGAAATAAATTGAAAAATGCACTAAACATTAAGTTGGGAGCAAGGATATATTACCATTGCTCCCTATATAAAGGTAAATTAATTCAAAATAGGGCTGGAGTTACTGTCATAATAAATGGCCCCAGCTAACCTCAACAACTCCACTTCAGCCACTTTGATAGAGTAAACAGCCTCTATCAACCTGGTCTCAGCTTCAAGTCTGTTTACCTGTGCATCACGAAATTCTAAGAAGCTGGTCAGACCTGACTTGAATCGGTCAAATGCGATATCGGTATTTTCACCCACCACCAAAAAATTATCCTTTTCAATTTCCAGCCTGCGTTTACTGTTTTCATAAACGTTAAATGCCCTATAAATATCAGCATTCAGCTGGGTTTCATATTGCTCAAGCACATAGGCTTGGGTTTCCTGTCTGATTTTAGCCCTTTGCACCTGCCTGTTCAGGATAAAGCCATTAAAAAGATTGATCCCCAAAGTCGCTCCAAGGTTAAAACCGTTACGCTTATTTTGGATCAAAAACCCTGCATCTGACTTGGATACAGATTCGCGATAATTGCCACTCAGGCTCAAGGTGGGTAACCTTTGTGCCTGAAGTTCCCTCATCTCCAAATAAGCCACATTTTGCTCTCTCCTATTCACCAAAAGCATTTTATTATCATCTAAGGCCTTGTCCAATAATGGCCCAAGTTTAAGATCCTCTTTAATCTGAATAGAATCATTAATGACAAATTCAGTATCTGAATCTATCGCCAGAAGCTCATTTAAATTGATCCTTGCATTTCTGATCACCTGCTCTTGGGAAATCAATTGGGACATGTCAGTATTATAATCCACCTGAGCAGCCAAATATTCCCGTTTTGAAGTTCCGCCTAATTCATACTGTGCCTTTACAATATCAAGTCGCTGCTTGGATAACTCAAGGGTTTCCTTTAGCAGATCATTACGCTCAAGCTCCAACACTAAACGGTAATAACCAGTAGAGATCGCGGCTACGGTATTTTCTATGACAACTTTAGCCTGAAGCTCTCCGATTTCATTCAATTTCCCCAGCCTCTTCATAGCCACTACGGCATCATACCTAAAGCCATAAATAGCATCCAAATTAAAGTTTTCACCCGTAGAATTAGCGCCATCAATAAGCCTAGGCTCATTTTCACTGACAAATTGCTGCTCCACATCCTCCACACTCTTTGTCCGGCCATAGCTGGCGTCCAGACTGGGAAGCAATGCACCCAAACCTATCTTCTTGTCTATCTCGGTAACTTCCTTTTCCTTAAGGGCTATTTTGACATCATAGTTATTCTCCAAACCCATCATCACCGCTTTCTCAAAGGAAAGTTCTTCTTGTGCAAATACCTGGCTGGAGACAGTTACAGCCATTAAAACAATTAAACAATACTTCATCATACTCTCGCTAATCTTCCGGATTTAGATGTCAAATAAGTGTATATGGCAGGGATCACAAATAGGGTCAAAATCGTGGAGAATACCAGCCCGCCAATGACAGCTACCCCCATTGGCATCCTACTTTCTGCTCCTGCTCCCAAAGCCAATGCAATCGGGAGGATCCCCAAAATGGTAGACAAACTGGTCATCAATATAGGTCTAAACCTTGCTGAGGCTGCACCGATAATCGCATCATCAATATCATGGCCATGCGCCTTTCTTTGATTGGCAAATTCCACTATCAAAATACCGTTTTTAGTCACCAAACCTATCAACATAATGATACCGATCTGGCTGAAGATATTCAGGGTAAAATCAAACAGCCAAAGTGATAGCAAGGCACCACATAATGCAAGAGGCACGGTAAACATAATGGTCAAAGGATCCTTGAAGCTTTCAAACTGTGCAGACAAGACCAAATAAATAAGAATCAGGGCAAACAAGAAAGCAAACACCAAACTATTGGAACTTTGTCGGTATTCTTTGGAAACCCCGGCCACATCAGTAGTATAACTATCATCCAGTACTTCATCGGCTATCCTATCCATCTCATCCAATCCATCCCCAATGGTATATTTCCCTGCCAAACCCGCCGATACAGTTGCACTGACAAAACGATTATACCGATAGAGCTGTGGTGGTGTGCTCTTTTCCTTAATGGTCACCAAATTATCCAACTGTACCAATTGGCCATTCTCCGCCCTTACATACAGCATCCTCAGGTTAATAGGTTCATTTCTGTCCTCCAGCTGCATCTCTCCTACCACCTGATATTGCTTTCCTTTCATGATAAAATAATCGAAACGCTGTCCAGAATAGGAAAGCTGCAAGGTCCTGGCTATTTCCTGCACGGAAACACCAATATTCCTCGCTTTATCACGGTCAATTTCTACCTCAATTTCCGGCTTGGTAAACTTCAAGTTGATATCAGAAAAGGCGAAAATATCACTTTGGTTTACCCGGTCCATAAAAGTTGGGATTACCTCCTTCAGTTTATCAATACTCGGTGCCTGCAAAACGTACTGGATAGGCAAACCTCCCCTGCGATCACCTATGGATTGCGGCTGGGAGGCAAAGGCCCTCACCTCAGTTTTGTTTTTGATCACTTCAGAAACGGTCTCAAATATTTGCTGTTGACTTTGGTCTCGCTCCCCAGCATCTACCAATCTGGCGATGACCATACCGGAATTGGTACTGGCCGTACCAAAACCAGGTGAAGTCACTGAAATCAAGCTGCTCCTATACTCCTCTGGAACTACCTCCATGATCTCTACCAACAACTCATCTATGACCCTGTCCATATAATCAAAAGTAGCACCCTCAGGGCCACTCATATTGATCCTAAACTCGCCCCTATCCTCCATAGGCGCCAATTCAGATGGAATAGAGATAAACAAAAAGTAAATCCCAAAACCCATAGCGGCAATGATCAAAAATGAAGTCCACCTGAATTTCATAAATGCCCGCAAGACAATCTCATACTTTTCTGTCAACCAAACAAAAATGGGCTCCGTCACATTATAAAACCAATTATGACTTTCCCTCTTCTTGAGCAATTTGGCACTCAGCATAGGAGTCATGGTCAAGGCAACAAAAGAGGAAATTATAACAGCTCCAGCTACCACAATTCCGAACTCCCGGAATAACCTCCCCGTCGTACCGGACAAAAATATTACGGGTAAGAATACTGCCGCCAAAGCTATGGTGGTGGCAATTACTGCAAAGAAAATCTCCTCAGCTCCCTGCTCTGCAGCGGTATCCGGATTTTGCCCCTTCTCGATTTTGGAATAGATATTCTCCAGTACTACAATCGCATCATCCACTACTAAACCGATGGACAGCACTATCCCCAATAAGGTCAATACATTGATAGAGAAGTCCATCAGGTACATGATAAAAAAGACACCTATCAGTGAAATAGGAATGGTAAGGACCGGAATAAAAGTAGTCCGCCAGTCCCGCAAAAACAAAAATATAATGCCTACCACCAACAAGAAGGCCAACACTATGGTTTCTTGCACCTCACTGATCGAGCTACGGATATACTTGGTAGTATCAAAACCAATCCCGAGCATCACATCATCCGGCAGGTCTTTTTTGATGAACTCTAGCCTTTTGTAGAACTCATCTGCAATCTCTATACTATTGGAACCCGGCAATGGCACCAATACCACGCCCACCATGGGAACACCATCTCTTTTCAATACAGTCCTTTCATTTAGAGGGGCCAGTTCCGCCACTCCCACATCCTGAAACCGTACAATATTGTTATTATCCTCTTTGATGATCAACATGTTGAACTCATCCGGCGTAGTGAGTCTACTCTTCGTCCTTACGGATAATTCGATAGTGGAACCTTCTATTCTTCCTGAAGGCAATTCCACATTTTCACTCTGTACTTTATTGAGTACATCCAAAGGAGTTACCCCATAGGATGCCATTCGGATAGGGTCCATCCTCAAACGCATGGCATATTCCTTTTCCCCCCAAATCCGCACTTCACTTACTCCTGGAATGGTCTGTAATCGCTCCTTAAAAACATTGTCTGCAATCTCCGAAAGCTCTAGCAAGCTTTTTTCATTGCTCTGAACATTTAAAAACACAATTGGACTCGAATCAGCATCAGCCTTTGAAACTACAGGAGGCTCTGCATCTGGAGGAAGGTTTCTTTGGGCCCTGGCCACCTTATCCCTTACATCATTGGCTGCGGCCTCCATATCTGCACCTACCTCAAATTCAACAGTGATATTACTCGTACCGTCATTACTGGTGGAAGTCAGGGATTTAATACCTGATATACCATTAATAGACTCCTCTAAAGGCTCTGTAATCTGGGCTTCTATGACATCCGCATTCGCGCCTACATAAGTCGTCCTTACACTGATCACTGGCGGATCCACACTGGGGTATTCCCTCACCCCCAAAAAACTCATGCCGATAATTCCGAAAAGAAGAATCGTCAGGGAAAACACAATGGCCAAAACTGGCCTCCTGATACTAACTGTAGATAAACTAGACATTTCAGTTTATTTTATTCATCTTCACCTTCATACCATCTTTTACCTGCAAAACTCCAGTAGTCAATACCAATTCACCGGGCTCAAGGCCTTCAGTGATCTGTACATTTCTTTCTGTCCTCATGCCTATGGAGACCTTGCGCTCCATTACAACCCCGTCCTTGTTGGCCAAATAGAGCTTATACCCTTCCAATTCTGGAATCAAAGCCTCGGAAGGCACCAAAATAGCTTCTTCTTCTACATCTAAGTTAAACTGAATTCCCACAAACATCCCGGGCAAAAACTTTCGTTCCTTATTGGGACTTATCGCCCTTAACTTTAAGGTCCTGGTATTGGCATCAATAATCGGCTCATAAGCATATACCTTTCCACTTTCCATTCCTTGGGATTCATTATTCGAAAACTGAATGGTAGAACCAATTGTTACTTGGTTAGCATACCGTTCCGGAATAGAAAATTCAATCTTTATGGGGTCAATATTGACAATATTAGCAATGACATCTGCACTACCAATGACAGACCCTACCGAAATCCTCCTCAAACCTAAAACCCCATCAAATGGCGCCCGAATTACCATTTTGTCCAGTTGGGCCTTGACAAGACGGATATCCGCCAATGTGGTATTATATTGGTTCAAAATCACATCATACTCTTCCTGACTGATGGCTTCTCGCTCTAACAGCTGCTTCTGACGGTTTTCTTGCCCTTCATAAAGCTTCTTGGTAAACTCCAATTTATCCAATTGAGCACTCAACTCATCATCATTTAAATAAACAAGCGGAGTACCTTTCTTTACGAACTGTCCCTCATCAAAATTAATCGACTCGACCAATCCACTGATTTCAGGTCTCAATTCCACAGACTCATTTGGAAGGACATTTCCGGTAACTTTCAAATTATTCTCTAAGCGCGCTGTCTTAATCTCCATAACATCCACAGGCAAGAGATCTCCTAAGGAGGTCCCATTTGCTTTTGCCTCAATGCTGGAGGGTACACGTGCGCTATTGTCCCAATTCATCCTTGGATATAAAAATATAATGGCAATCACCAGGCCTATGGCCAAAATCAAAACGATTTTTGTCTGCTTTTTCATTAGTAGTTTATAGAAAATCCTTCTAATCTAGGTCAACTATCCTTTAGCCCACCTCTATGCTTACTTAACAAAGTAAATCAATAATATATTTACTAGCTGCAAATAAAACATGGAAGGCAAATGACAGTTTTCAGTGGTTGAGAAAATTTAAATCATTTGCACAGCGGCTAAAAAATGTTTTTTGCTAACTATTCACCACACAGGCTGAATAGACTTTAATAGGGATTTGGTTTTTGGCCCAGGAATAAATCGATAAATAAAGTTGGCCCTAACATTACCTGTAAACACCTCTGTACTAAACCCCTTAGCTTTGGCCAACTTAACATTCTCATAGATGAAATTAGCATTGACAGCCCATCTTTTTGTATTATATCCTATGCTCCCTTTTAAAAGATAATTGGGATTCAAACTCCAAGCCATGGTCCTTCCATCCCCTTTCATTTGTGTAAAGCCAAAACTAGGACTGGCTGAAGCATAGCCCATGATAAAAAAGTGTTTGACGATCACCAAGGTATAAGCATAGCCTACATTCGGTCCAAATTCAAAGAAGTTCACCCTGGAAAAATCCCTTTCTGCATCAAGCAGTTCTGGATGAGGTATCAACGAACTATCCCCTCGCACGGTCCCTCCGTACATTTCCAAACCCAAAAGTGGACTGCCTGCAGATTTCTGTTGCCACTCCGTTTGATAAAAAGCTGCTTTATACGAAAACTTTTCTTTATTCAGTAAATATTGTACTGAAGCACCTATTTCCCGTACTTTCATATCTGGCCTATAATAAAAAACCTGACCATCTCCAGCAAAGGTCCCTTCTGGCCTCAAGTGGAAACCCTTGTAAAACTGAAGGTAGCCATCTACCACCCAACCCTTGGGATTCATATGTAATTGAGCGTCTAAATACTTAGTCTCTCCTTCTCCAATATCTGGATTCAAAAAGCCAAAACCATAAGCCAAATTCAAATTCAATCCATCATAACTCGCCCCAACACCCAAATTTAGGGTGGTATTGGGTGAATAATGTAGAAAAGGAACCTGCCCTAATTTATCATATATTTTAACTCCCGTAAATTTCCTTGAAGTATAAAGCCTTCCAGTAATTAATCCTGGAAATTTCATAACATAACCGTTTGAATCATGCACAATTTTTGATTGCCCAAATACTTCCTTTCCCTTAATCTGAAAAGCAATAATAAAAATCAATAAGCACAAGGCCTCTTTTCTGAACGAAAACAATTTGGGCATAGATATCTACAGAAATTACTTGAAAGAAAGCTTATTGCCCGTGAATAAACAATTTACTTACTGTATAAAAAAATGCATGTACAAAAAAGTAATTACTAAGGCCAAGGTTCCAGACCACACATATGCTTTGACCATAATCATTTTCATCTTTTGGGAATAATCGAAAAAAGACATTATTCCCAGCATATAAATCAAAAAGATAAAGATTCCACTAGCTATAAATTGGAGCATTGATACTTCGTATTTTAAATCAAAATACAATTTAACCAATTCGAAAACATTTCCGCTAAGCTCAAAATTAACTTATTGTTAACAAAGAAGTAAGAGCAAACAAGCAATGAATAATTTTCATTTTGACTTATAATACACCTACACTATGCAACTGTAAAAAAAGGACCAAGCCGAAAAGCTGGGAGAAAACAGTCTATTTTAGCTTTGATTTGCGCTATTTATAACCACAGATGGATAAAGATGAACACGGATATGCTTATTTTTAATACATCTTTGTTTACCCTTTAACGCGATTGACTGTCTAGGCAGGTTGATTACTTAAACTACGCTTGATCTGACAAGGGTAGACAAAATTTAAGTTTGAAACCACATCCCCCCAGAAATATTGGTTGATCCTAAAAAAACCATATAGAGAATAATTTGGCCACCAAAGATAAATACCATCCTGAACCCCCAAGATGGTATTTGTTTTTAAACCATAGTTTCATATTACGGAGGCTAATAAAAAGTAATCCATAAAATTACCTCCAACTCAATTACACACACTAAAAGTCATAAGTAGAAAAAGTTGCTTAATCACCCAAAACAAATGTACAATTATTTTTTCAGATAAAGCAAGCTTATTATCATGGAATTATTTGATTTATTAACGGAATATTAACAATTAAACATAGAAACCAATACTTTTTGCCAATAAAAAGCCAATTCAACCAATTATACCCTTATGAAACCGCGAATAAATAATTTTAAAATAATCTGTAAACATTTCGATGGAGCAGTTTAAAAACCTCCTCCTTTGCAAGAAAAAATTAACGATTAAAATGCTTTCTCAGCCCATCTTTAATTTAGACCTTTCCATATTTATCACCAATAAAACCGCAGTCACTGGTAATCTTTATGGAGGAATTTAAATCAAAAAGTAAGCATAGTCATCCCCTTTTAGCACCAAGGAATTCACCAAAACCAACAGTCAATTCGGTCCTTGACGCCTTAATGTTTACCAAAAAAAAACTTGACTTTCTTTTTTAAACTATTCTTGAAATTCGAAAAAACTGTAATATACCTTACTCCCCCATCCTTGAACTTCAAAGAGACATTATGCCCCCTATTCCTCTTCATATACTTAAAAGTTGTTTTTCTTGGAATGGAGTGGATTTTCACACCAGTTAAAAAGCACGCTATAGGCAAAGAAATTTGATCCCTATGAGAATATGCAGCTAGAATTTCTGCCCACTTCTTTTCTAAAACTTGAACTTGATCCGATTTATCCCTTATTATGATCATCGTTTCAAAAAGTCCAATGCGATCATCAAAGCCTAAATTTTTCGCAAATTCTATGGTCTCTTGAACACTTTCAAAAGTATCCTTATGCTTCTTTAAAATCTCCTTGCTCTCTTCTCTTACCGAAGACCTTTTAGGATGAATACTCGTAAGCATTCCTTTTTCAAATTGCTCATTGACAAAATTATTTGGATCTTGAACAAGCTCAATATTGGCATCTACATAAATAGACAAATCATATCCTTCCGAATACTTAAAACTATTAATTTTAATCAACCTCTGCTGCTTAATTGGATCATTGGATACCGGCAACAGCTTGGTCTCCCATCCTTCAACATTCAAATTCGCATCATCGGTATATACCCAAAAATCAAAACCTTTGTATTTTTTTACAGGCTTAAGATTATCATAATTATTTGTTACGACTGTATACAATAATTTTTTACTCATACAATTCTCCAAATCGACAAATAGAAGACTAATTTAAATTTTTAACAAAAAATAATTTCTCACTCAATATAGTCTCAATAATTTATTTAGTTTTGGAAGTTATATAATATAGGAAGCAGCCCATTTAACACACTAACCCCAAAGATGTTTAAATCCAAAATTAAGCCTTTATTTAAAAAATATTGGAAATCATTTCGATTTTATCTTAGTTCTTCAAACAACCCTTTATTTATTGGGTTCTATAAATATTTTTACAACCCCAAAAACGGTAGTTTATCTGATTTTCTTGATTTGTATTCCAGATCAAAAATCAACGATTTTTTTGTCATACAAATAGGTGCAAATGATGGCATTACCCATGACCCAATTCATAAATTCATTAAAAGAGACCGTTGGGCAGGTGTTTTATTAGAACCTCAACCGGATGTTTACAGAGATTTTTTAACAAAAATATATCAAAAAGACGCCAAAATACACCCACTTTGTGCTGCTATTGGGTATGAAGATGGTGAGCAGAACTTATATAAAATTGGATTTTGCAACATGAGATGGGCAACAGGATTGGCCTCTTTCAATTATGAAAATGTGAGAGAAAAATTCACTGAAGGAGTCGTTGAAAAAAGGTGTAATAAGCTGGGAATTGAAATCCCTGAAGATCCTGATAAGCAAATTGTAGCAGAAAAAGTTTCTGTAATTTCTCCTGAGACACTTATTCGAAAGTATGATATATCAAAAATTGACCTCCTACAAATTGACGCTGAAGGGTTCGATCTTGAAGTAATTAAAATTTTTGATATTTCTAAAACAAAACCAAATGCAATTATTTTTGAAAACGAAAATCTGCCAGAAAATGATTTAAATTTCTGCTTCGACCTATTACATCAAAACGGCTATAAAACCCAAAACTTTGGTAGAGATACTTTAGCCCTAAAAGAACCATTAGGGAAATTTGACAAATTCTTTAACAAAAATTAAATCTTATCCAGCCCCTTCCAGAATTTCAGGAAATAATATTTCAGGGGATTTTTGTATTTGAGCTGCTTCCAAGGTCGGCTTCCATGTGGTTGATGTAATACAGGAGCAGTCATCAAAACATAGTTTTTAAAGCCCAGCTCTATCGCCTTTTTGGAAATAAAAGTATCGTACCAATCTTTGGTATCATCCAACTCCATAAAATCATATGCGGCCAAAAACTCTTTTGTAAACAAAGTACAGCAAAAACTCAAACTCCTTTTGGTAGCTATCACCTCATCCTTGACATCTTTGAATTTTAAATAAGGAAAATTTACCTTTTTATCATTACCAACGGTAATTGCTCCAATAAGTCCAATGGCTTTATTTTGTTGGTAAAAATCCAACATTTTGGCTATTGTATCCTGTTCCACAGTAACATCAGACTCTACTACCAACAGGGGCAAACCTTTCTCTATGGCCTCTTTTTGGGCCAATTGAAGTACCAGCTTGTAATTGGGCGATGGCGTGTCAGTCACCTCCTCCAAATGCAATACCTTATACCCCATTTCAGGAGCATATTTATCCAGCTCGGCCTTGGTTTCAGCAGTACTGAAATCATTAAAAATCTTATATTCCACAGTAACCGTTGAAGACTGAATGGCCTTGGCCGTTTCCAGCGTAGTTTCAATGGAGTTTTTGACAGGAGTGATAACAAGTACTTGAGCCATATTTCTGTTGAATTAAAGAAAAAAGAGCTTGCCAGGGATACAGATCCCCAAACAAGCTCCTTTCTTATCTATTAATGAATTAGCTTAATTTAGCTACAGCTTCTTTGATCCGCTTCAAAGCCTCCTTCAATTCGGCCTCAGAGGCAGCATAAGAAAGTCTCACACAATTTGGCGCTCCAAAAGCAGCACCAGTAACCAAAGATACGTGGGCTTCATTCAGGATGTACAAGCAGAAATCATCTGCATTTTCAATCTTTTGATCCCCCACTGATTTTCCGAAGAAAGCAGTGACATCAGGGAAGAAATAGAATGCACCTTCAGGCACATGCGTCTTGATTCCCGGTATATCTCTTAACAATTCCAATACAAGGGCTCTTCTGTCATGATATGCCTTTTCCATTTCCTTAGATGGTGTCTGATCACCCGTGATTGCCGCCAAAGCAGCTCGCTGAGCGATACCAGTACCACCTGAAGTAAACTGACCTTGGATTTTCTCACATGCCTTGGCAATGAAAAGAGGAGCACAGATATACCCTACTCTCCATCCGGTCATCGCATAACCTTTAGAGAATCCGTTTACAGTAATGGTTCTATCATACATACCATCAAGGGCTGCCATACTGGCATGCTGACCAGTGAAGTTAATCAATTCGTAAATTTCATCAGCAATCACATAAACATCATCATGCTTCTTCACTACCTCTGCAATGGCCTCCAATTCTTCCTTACTGAATACAGAACCTGTAGGATTACAAGGAGAAGAATAGATAACTGCTTTCGTTTTATCTGTAATAGCTTCCTCCAACTGTGCTGCAGTAGCTTTGAAGTTATTTTCTAGCGTACCTTCAATCAGCACAGGCACACCCCCGGCCAACTTGATGATTTCAGCATAACTTACCCAGTATGGAGAGAAAATCACGACCTCATCACCTTCATTCAACAAACACATAAATATATTGGCAATGGAATGCTTGGCACCAGTTGAAAGCACAATATTCTCTGCCTTCGCTTCTGTGATTTTATTCTCAACTTGCAGCTTTTTGGCAATAGCTTCCCTTAAGTCCTGATACCCTGCTACGGGAGGATATGAAAAGTATTTCCCCTCATCGATAGCGGCCTTAGCAGCATCCTGAACATGCTGTGGCGTTTTAAAATCAGGCTCTCCCAAGCTCAAACTGATGATGTCAATTCCTTGACCTTTAAGCTCACGGGCTTTTTTGGCCATTGCCAGCGTAGCTGACTCTTCCATATTGTTAATACGGTCTGATAAGATACTGCTCATTGCTTTATAATTGTTTATTCTATGGTCACAGATTTAAATCGAAAACACCCAACAAACGCCTCTTGGCCATTCCAACATCACATTTGGAGCGCGTCTTCAACAATAACTGGGCAAAATTAAGGATTATGCTTGTTAATTCTAAACCTTTCGATTATTTAGAGCACATATTCTTGAGATAAATTCGTTTTGACAGAAAATCTTCATTAGTTTGTCCTGATTAAGCTATGAAAAAGATAATATTGGCCATAGGGTTTTTAGCCTTTGCAGGAATCACCAAGGCGCAAAGCTTTGATTCACTTACTACCATTACTCCAAAGGACACTTCAGGAGTGGTGGTAAATGAGCTATTACCTACAAATGCCCCTATCTTGCTTTTTGATGATACCAAAAGAAAAGAAGAAAGGAAGGAAGAGAAAAAGAAAAGAAATAAAAACGTGTACTTTGGTGAAAAAACCAGAAAATCTTTCTTGAGAACGGAGATCAAAGGACAAACACAATATCAATTATTTAATTATACCCTCCGCAACAAGGAAGTAGATCCATATATCAGAGATGTATATTGGTTGGACACAGATGATAAAGTCATCCGGACTTCAGGTTTTGACCCAAACAGGGGATACTTACTGCACGGCCCCTATGAAAAACGAATTGATGACCAAGTGGTAGAAAAAGGCATGTATTATTTTGGCACGAAACATGGCCGATGGATGAGCTTTAACACCAAGAACATCCTCACCAATAAATCCCATTATTATGAAGGCTGGCCAAAAGACTCCAGGGTAAGCTACTATAACCAACAAGAACAGAAGCTGGAAAAAGTCATCCCCATCGAGTATGAGCTGAAAGAAGGTAACTTCTTTCATTTCTATGAAAATGGACAATTAGCCGTAAAGGGAGAATACCACTATGGTGAAAAAGTAGGACTTTGGACAGAATTCTGGAATACACAAGGAGGCAAAACCATCCGCAAAAGGGAAATCCAATACCAAGAAGAACCTTTTACCAAAGGTTTTAAACCTTTCATTAAATCTGAATGGGACCAAAATGGATCTCTAATTTTCAAAAACCCAAGAAGTCTGTAGCAATTAGGCTTAACGGTCAATAAAATGCATCCTCAAACAGCTTATATCGAAAAACACCCTCCTTATCTCGGTACACCCCTACAATGTCAAAACGGATGTCCTGCTTCCAATCAATTTCATAGATATAATGATCTGCCGCCCTTAAGATCAATTGCCGCTTACGATAATCCACAAATTCCTCTGCATAACCATAGCCAGTGCCACTTCGGAATTTCACCTCTACAAAAATAAGTAAGCCCCCATATTCCATGATTAAATCTATTTCAGCGTACTTGTGCCGGTAATTACGTTCTTTGACCGTATAGCCTTTGGATACCAAAAAATCAGCCGCCAACTTTTCAGCTTCCCTACCTGTGTCATTATGCTGTGCCATGACCAAATAATTTATTAATTTTGACAAAAATTTTCCTCCTCGGTGAAATAATGATGGAAAAGAGCACCTCACCATCAAAAAAGAACCCAAACACCATCATCGGTGTTACCTAGGACCAACACCTAAAAGATTGACAGTGAATCAAATTATCAATAAAAAAGTAAAATTTATAGACCTGGGCCAAAAAGATTATAAAGAAACCTGGGATTATCAGGAGGAACTTTTTGCGGATACAGTGGCCTTAAAAATCCAAAACCGTAAAAATGGCCCTGGACAGCAGCAGGTCACTCCCAACTACCTCCTATTTGTAGAGCACCCTCATGTGTACACCTTAGGGAAAAGCGGTGAGCTTTCTCATTTGCTATTGGATGAACAGGCACTGGCTGATAAAAAGGCTACCTTTTACAAAATCAACAGGGGGGGAGACATCACTTATCACGGCCCTGGACAGTTGGTGGGTTACCCTCTACTAGATTTGGACAATTTCTTTACAGATATTCATAAATACCTTCGATATTTAGAAGAAGCCATTATTTTGACCCTTGCCGATTATGGCATCTCCGCTGGAAGGATAGAAGGTTTAACCGGTGTATGGCTCGATCATGAAAGACAGGAAAACCCAAGAAAAATATGTGCTTTGGGCGTAAAATCCAGCCGCTGGGTTACCATGCATGGTTTTGCCTTTAATGTAAATGCAGATCTGTCCTACTTTAACAATATTGTCCCATGCGGCATCTCTGACAAGGCCGTAACTTCCATGCACCTGGAACTGGGAAAAGCCGTGGATGAAGCCGAGGTGAAGGAAAAAGTAAAAAATCACATTGCAGAACTTTTTGAAATGGAATGGGAAAATTGATAGCCCGAGCCTTTTAAATGAGGATTAAGAGAACATAAAATGAAAAAAGACATCAAATTTCACCCAGTAACGGGAGTGAAGCTCGCAATAGCCAAAGAGGAAGTAAATGGCCAAACGGAATGGGGCGTATATATCATCAATCTGAACATGATCGAATTAAAAAACCTGATGATTACTTCCAAAGGTTATGGCACGATCGGTGGAGAAGAAAAAAAAACCTCTACATTGAGACATATGATCGAGGAACTTGGCCCCCAAAGTATCGCAAAAGTTGAACCCATCGACCCAAATTTGTTCTCCCTCAACAATGAATTCTGGGTAAGTTATTATATCTTAGATCAGATATTTGACAAAAAATTCGTCTTCGTAGAGGGCAGCATGGACAAAAACAATATTCAATACATTCCTGACCTGGATCTCGAGGGCGTTTTACATCCTTGACGGCCTATGGCAGATTTTTTGAGTGATATTAGAGACATCCTTTTTTTGGACATAGAAACCGTGTCCGGAACAGCTTCCTTACAGGAACTTCCAGACAGACTAAAAGAAGAATGGCTGAAAAAATCTTCTTTTCTGGAAACAAAGGAAGATATGACTTCTGAAAAATGCTACTTCGAAAAAGCAGGGATTTATGCAGAATTTGGTAAAGTTGCCTGTATAGGCATGGGCTATTTCCTGTATGATCCTGAACAAGAACAACTTCAATTCAGAACCAAGTCCATTGCGGAGGAGCTTGAGCATGATACACTACTGAACTTTAGGGAAATCCTGGAAAAAAAGCAGTGGACCTTATGCGCTCACAATGGCAAGGAGTTTGACTTTCCTTACCTTTGCAGGAGAATGCTGGTGAACCGAATCCCCCTTCCTGATGTTCTTCAAATGGCCGGTAAAAAGCCTTGGGAGATACATCACCTGGACACCTTGGAACTTTGGAAATTCGGAGATTACAAACACTACACCCGCTTAGAACTATTAGCTACGCTATTTGACATACCAAGCTCTAAAGACGATATCAATGGAGCTGAAGTCAATATGTATTATTATCACCATGACGACCTGTCAAGTATCAGAAAATATTGCTTAAAAGATGTAGAGGTTACCGCAAGAATATATTTAGCATACCAAGGCTTACCAAGTCAAATGGATATAAAAATCATCAACTTGGATGAAAATCAGAAAATCAATTGATAAGTTTTGAGTTACTTTGTAAACCCTTTCAGTTTTTTAATAGTATTATTAAAGAAACTGCGGCTAGCCTGACAAAAGCATGAAAACCAATCACCCAAAACCCACACATTTTAAAAAAATCAGCAGCACGCAGGCTGCAACAGAAAACATTAAATTTTTATGAGCAAAAGATCAAAAAAACATTCACGAGGAAAAAAGCAAGGAAGCAAGCAAATGAATTCTGCCCAATTGGCAGAACGTATCCTGAACTTTTTGGACAACCATTATGGAGAAGAATATTCCTCAAAGCAGATCATTAAGAAACTAGCCATCAGGGATGCCGTCACCAAAGGTGGCGTAGAGCCCGTGTTGAATAAATTAGTTGCAGGAGGTTCTGTTTCTAAGAACCCAAGGAATCACTACTCCTCCACAAAGGAACCCGATTTTATTGAAGGTACCGTGGATTATGTCAATCCCCGTTTTGCTTTCATCGTTCCTGACAATAAAGGGGAGCACGAAGAGGACATCTTAGTGAAAGCCGGAGACATGAAAAATGCCTTGGATGATGATAAGGTGAGGGTAATGGTTTACCCGAATAAACGCCATGGCCAAAAACGTGAGGGCAAAGTACTGGAAATCGTAAAAAGGGCGCGTGAAGAGTTTGTGGGAAAAGTGGAAATCTCTCCAAGATTTGCTTTTGTAGTGCCCGATTTCAAGAAGATGCACCATGATATCTTCATCAAGAAAAGTGACCTCAACGGTGCTGAGCACAACCAAAAGGTAGTGGTAAAAATGACTGAATGGAGGGAAGAAGACAAAAACCCAACAGGTATTGTCACACAAGTACTGGGAAAAGCGGGGGACCATGAAGTGGAAATCCACTCCATTATGGCTGAGTTTGGTCTTCCATTTGAATACCCCGAGGAAGTGGAAGCTGCAGCAGAAGCCATCCCTGAAAACATCTCCAAATCTGAGATCAAGCTTAGAAAGGACTTTAGGGAGGTAACCACCTTTACCATTGACCCAGTGGATGCCAAAGATTTTGATGATGCCATCTCCTACAGGCCTTTGGAAAATGGAAACATTGAGCTGGGAGTGCACATAGCAGACGTCACTCACTATGTAAAACCAAAGACACTTTTGGAAAAAGAAGCTTATGACAGGGCCACTTCTGTTTACTTGGTAGACAGGACCATCCCCATGCTACCTGAAAGACTGAGCAATGGACTTTGTTCCCTTAGACCAAATGAAGATAAACTGACCTTTTCCTGTGTTTTTGAAATCAACCAAAACGGTGATATTCTTGATCAATGGATTGGAAGAACCATTATTCATTCTGATAGGAGATTCGCCTATGAAGAAGCCCAGGAAAACATTGACAAACAGTCCGGAGATTTCTTTGAAGAGCTCACCCTTTTGAACAATATTGCCAAAAAGGTTAGAAAAAGGCGTTTTACCCATGGCGCTATAAACTTTGAGACAGTAGAAGTAAAATTCAACCTGGATGAGAAAGGAACTCCTCTGGGACTTATCATCAAAGAACGAAAGGACATCCACAAGATGATCGAGGAATACATGCTCCTGGCCAATAAGGCAGTAGCAGAATTTATTTTCAAAAAGAACAAAGGCAAAGACACCTTCGTTTACCGTACTCACGACCACCCTGATCTGGAGCGTTTGGAGACCTTCGCCAATTTTGCCAAAAAATTTGGTCATCAACTTACCATTGGAGATGAAAGCAATGTTTCTTCGACATTGAACAAGCTGATGAAGGAAATCGAAGGAAAGCCTGAACAAAACCTTTTAGAGCAATTGGCCATCAGAAGCATGGCAAAAGCCAGGTACACTACTGAACCCAAAGGCCACTTTGGATTGGCCTTTATGCATTATACCCATTTCACCTCCCCTATCAGGAGATATCCTGACATGATGGTACATCGCTTATTACAGCACTATCTGGATGGTGGAAAGTCACCAGACCATGAAGAATGGGAAAACAAATGTATCCATTCCTCTGAAAGGGAAAAAAGGGCTTCAGATGCCGAAAGGGCCTCTATTAAATACAAGCAAGTAGAGTTTATGTCCCTGGCCGAAGACAAAGCTTATGGGGGAATTATTTCAGGAGTCACAGAATGGGGTATCTTTGTGGAAATTACCGAGACCAAGTGTGAGGGCATGATTCGTCTGCAAGATTTGCGTGATGATTATTATGAATTTGATGAGAAGAACATGCGTCTTATCGGCTCAAAAAACAAAAAAATGATCACTTTGGGAGACCAAGTGAAGGTCCGTGTCACCAACACGGATATTGATAGAAGAACCATAGATTTGGAATTTGCAGATGACAACGATTAAAACCGATTTGACTAAAGAGATACTGGTAAAACTGGAAGAACATTTACAGGCTTTTTCCTATGGAGCCTCCCCTAAAGAGCTTTATGAACCTATCACCTATATTATGGGCTTAGGGGGAAAACGTATCAGACCTTTATTGGCTTTACTTGCTTATTCCCTATATAAAGAAGACTATGAAAATGCCTTAACTCCTGCCATGGCGGTGGAAGTATTTCACAACTTCACCTTAATGCACGATGACATCATGGACGAAGCCCCTATTAGAAGAGGCAAGACCACTGTTCATGAAAAATGGAACACCAATACCGCCATTCTTTCAGGTGATGTCATGCTGGTAAAAGCCTATGAAATCTTAGCGGATGTACCTGCAGATAAGTTGGGAGAATGTCTTAGGCTGTTCAACAAAACCGCTAGAGAAGTTTGTGAAGGTCAGCAGCGAGACATGAACTTTGAAACCATGGATGAAGTGGCCGAAGCAGCATACCTTGAAATGATCCGTCAAAAAACCGCGGTACTTTTGGGCTTTGCTTTACAATTTGGAGCCATACTGGCCGGTGCGTCCAAAGAAGACGGCCAGCACCTCTATGATTTTGGTGTGAATATTGGCATTGGATTCCAACTCAAGGACGACTTGCTGGACGTCTATGCGGACAAAGCTAAATTTGGTAAGCAAGTGGGAGGAGATATCATTGCCAATAAGAAAACCTTCCTTTTGATCAAAGCCAAAGAATTGGCTCAGGGAGACGATAAAAAGCGGCTGGACGAATGGCTTTCTAAAACAGTTTTTGAAAAAGAACAAAAGGTAAAAGAAGTAACTGCACTCTATGACAAATTGGGAATCAAAGCTATAGCCGAGACTAAAATGACCTCCTATTTTGACCTAGGCTTCGCCCAATTAGATGATCTTAATATTTCAAATAAGGAAATGTTGGCGGCCTTAAAAGGCCTTACCCAAGACCTTATAGATCGGGAACAATAAATCCCGATCTTATTTTTGTCCTTAATCATATTATAATGGAATTGTCTGCCACTATATTCATCATCATAATAACTGTCTTGATTTCTTATTACGCATGGAAAAAACCTGCTTTTCTTAGTAGAAGCATGTTCAATCCTTACCTAATAAGTCAAAGTAAGCAATTTGACCGTTTCCTTTTCTCAGGATTTATCCATAAAGATGGCATCCACCTATTATTCAATATGATCACCTTCTTTTATTTTGGAGGTCTGGTGGAACAATACCTGACTTATAGATTTGGCCTTATGACTGGTATCATGATTTTTGCGTTATTCTACTTGGCTGCCATTGCTATAGCTGATATTCCTACCTACCTGAAACAGAAAAACAATCCCCATTATCAAGCTTTAGGCGCTTCGGGCGGAACTGCAGCGGCAGTTTTTGCCAGTATCGTGCTTGTGCCCATGTCAGACATTTGCATTTTTGGCATCTTATGCTTACCAGGCTTTATCCTAGGCGGTATATTCTTGGCCTATTCTTATATTAAAAGCAAACAGGATAATGACAGCATTAACCATGATGCCCACCTTTATGGGGCCTTGTTTGGTATTGCCTTTATCCTCATTCTATCCCCCAGCAGTGCTGTGCATTTTATAGACCAAGTCAAAAACTACCGATTGTTTTAGAGTACTTATATTATATATAAAAAAATCCAGTGGGCAATCCACTGGATTTTTCTTGGTAAAATAGGTTCAACCCGCTTTATGCATTTGGAATCGTTATGAGAACTGAAACTACAAGAAAATCAGGCTGTTTGGAGATTGAATCATAGCATCGCTATGGTGAAATCGAAAACAGCAGCGAAGCGGCTGATTTTAAAGTAGTTTCAGGTCGTAATAGATAGGCTAATGCAGAATGCGGGTTCAATAATTATAATTAACTTAACTTATAATGCTCCTTAGGCTGGCTCTTCAAGATTTTCACTGCTGATTCTGCCGTGATATCTCTCTGAGGATTAGCCAGCATTTCATAGCCCACCATAAATTTCTTTACGGTCGCTGAACGCAATAAAGGTGGATAGAAAACCATATGTAAATCCCATTCTGGATGCTCTTTACCATCGGTTGGTGCTTGATGGATTCCAGCAGAATAAGGGAAAGACACCTTAAATACATTATCATACATGATGGTCAATTGCCTATAAGCATCTGCCAACGCTTCTCTTTGGGAAGCATTCATCTCTGCCAAAGAGGCAATATGGGATTTTGGTGCAATCATCGCTTCAAAGGGCCAAACCGCCCAGAATGGCACCATTCCCACAAAATATTCATTTTCAAAAAGAATACGTTCACCCTTTTTCAGTTCTTCCTGAATATAATCTACGACCATACTCTTGCCGTATTTCCCATAATACTCGGCAAATTTATGCTGCTTTTTAGATGGTTCGACTGGTATTGATTCCTGAGCCCAAATCTGACCATGTGGGTGAGGATTGGAGCAGCCCATCACAGAACCTTTATTTTCAAAAATCTGCACATAATTGATAAAGTCCTTTTCTCCTAGCTCCTCATACTCCTTTTTCCAAAGTTCTACCACTTTGGTAATGGCATCCACATCCAATTCAGGAATGGTCAAGTCATGGCGAGGGGAAAAACAAATTACTTTACAAATCCCTTTCTCACTTTTGGCCTTAAAGAACTCTCCTTCGGACATTTCTCCCTCAGGTATATCAGCCGTCAAAGCACCAAAATCATTCTGAAAAACAAAGCTACCCTTATAGTTAGGGTTTTGTTCTCCATTCACCCTGGTATTGGTAGGACAAAGGTAACAGCTCTCATCATAACTTAATTTCTGGTCTTCAGCGGTACTCTCCTCCTGCCCCTGCCAAGGGCGTTTTCCTCGGTGTGGTGAAACCTGTAGCCAATCTCCAGTAAATGGATTATATCTTCTGTGACTGTGGTCTTCAAAATTAAAATCAGACATAATTTGTTTTAGGTATTAATAGGTTTGATAGTTTTTCTTTAGCAATTAATGTAAAACTTTATATGCCAAACATTAGGCATTAGCCACTACACGGGTTCCATCAGTAACATTGACCTCGTAGATTTTCAATTCTTTGCCAAAAGCCTCCTGATAAGCTGTAGCTATCTCTTTCTCAAAAACCTCCTTCTCAGACTTCTCTACCAAATTAATGGTACAGCCTCCAAAACCACCTCCCATCATTCTGGCACCAGCCACACTTTTACTTGATTTTGAAAAGCCTGCCAGAAAATCTAATTCCTTACAGCTTACCTCATACATTTTGGAAAGTCCATCATGGGAACCATACATTTGCTGGCCAAAACCTTTGATATCCCCCTTCTCCAACAGCTCGCAACCTTTCAGCAAGCGCTCATTCTCCTCAATAACATATTTACTGCGCGTATATACCAGCTCACTCATATCTTCCTTGGCTTCATCAAGCATATCCAAACTCACATCTCGCAAGCTATTCACCTCTGCATGGTGCTTTTGCACAGCCTCAACACCTTCCTGACATTCTCTTCTACGATCATTATAGGCTGAATCTGCTAGCGAATGTTTTACTTGGGTATCGCAAAGGATGATTTGATAATCGCCTAAGTCGATTGGAAAATAACTGTACTCTAATGACCTACAATCCAAGCGGATAGCATGGTTATCCTTGCCCATCATAGAAGCAAACTGATCCATTATACCACATTGAACACCAGCAAATTCATGCTCTGCCTTCTGGGCAAACTTCAACATGTCCATGCGTTCCAGGTTCAAACCAAATAGTTCTGAAAGGGCAAGGCAGACACCATTTTCTACTGCTGCAGATGAAGACAGACCGGCACCTACCGGAACATCCCCACCAAACACCAAGTCAAAACCCTCCAGTTCATATCCAGCTTGTTGTAACTGGGCCACAACACCCATCACATAGTTGCCCCAGCCACCTTGCATTCGTTCAAAATCATCCAAATCGAAGCTCAATGACTCCTGGAAATCATAAGAAAACAAATGGCACTCTCTGGAATCGTTCTTCGCCACTGCAATGACAATCTCCTTGTCGATGGCCGCAGGCAATACAAATCCCTCGTTATAATCTGTATGTTCTCCGATCAGATTGATCCTTCCCGGAGATTTTACGACAATAGCTTCCTTGTCAAAAAGTTCAGTGAACTTTGACGCAATGATTTTAGGGTTCATAAATTAATATCCTTAATTGATTATTTTATTACTGAAAACTTTAGGGAAGTGTAACTGGCAAATTTCTCCCCAGGCTGCAATTCCACACTTGGAAAGTGTGCGTGATTGGGAGAATCCGGGAAATGTTGAGTTTCTAGAGCAATCCCCCCATATTGAGGATAATACACTCCCTTTCCTTTTACCGTGCCATCAAAATAGTTGGCGGTATAAAGCTGAATCCCCGGCTCTGAACTCTCCAGTTCCAATTTAATTCCTGAGCCTTGCTCAGAAAGCTCCAAGCTGGGCTGTTCTTTATCAAAAACCACAGTCTGATCCAGCCCATTTCCAATAAGTGTTTGTGGATGATCTGAAAACACTCCTTCTTTTACTTTTCTTGTTTTGAGAAAATCAAATGGAGTATTTTTTACAGACAAAATCTCTCCCGTTGGAATACTGCCTTCCCTGACTGAAACATAAAAAGGCGCATTGACTTTCAGATCATGCTCCAATATGGTCTTTGAAAAATCCCCAGACAAATTAAAATAACTGTGATTGGTAAGATTAACGACTGTAGCTTTATCCGTTTCAGCGGCATAACTGATCAGAAGTCTGTTATCATCACCTAAGGTAAAAGTCACCTCTACCTTTAAATTACCGGGATAATTTTCTTCTCCATCAGGACTCAAATAAGAGAACTTTACACCACTTGGAATTTCCTCTGCAGTCCAAATTTTCTTGTCAAACCCTTCCTTTCCCCCATGCAGGTGATGGCCTCCCTTAGAGTTATCCACCTCGTAGTTTTCCCCCCTCAACTTAAACTTCCCTCCATCTATCCTGTTACAAACTCTCCCTACTGTAGCTCCCATATAAGAATAGGCCTTCATATACCCTTCGCTTTGATATCCTTCAAATGTATCAAAGCCCAAAACAACATCCGTATCCTTACCATTACGATCTGGAACGATTAGATGGGTAAGTGTCACCCCATAATTGGTGATACTTGCTTTCATTCCATTTTTGTTGCTCAGGGTAAATAACCATATTTCTTTACCTGAGGAAGTTTGACCAAACAAGGTCTTTTCTGTTTTAATTGAATTCATAGGAAGTTAAATAGTTGGTTATCCCGGGTTGGTTTGACATCAATTTGAATTTTCACACCAAATTAATGGATAAAAAAATGTTATACAGGCTTTGTCAGGGATATTTTGTAAGAAAACGTTTCCGAAAACGTTCTCAAGACATATTTACTTTTGAGAAGAGCTTCTAACAACTAACTCTGTGTCTAAGACAAGATCCATTGGCTCAAATGATGCTGGATCCGTCAACTGATCCAACAAATTAGTAGCAGCAATCTTCCCCATCTCATAAGCGGGCTGGTCTACTGTACTTAAAGAAGGCTCCAAAGCATCAGAAATCGGCATATTGGTAAAACCAACCAGTGCAATATCCTGGGGGATATTAATATTTTTGCTTTTCAGGTACTTCATCACATCTATGGCCACTGGATCATTGATGGCAAAAATGGCGTCTGGTCTTTCCTTCAGATTCAATAATTGTCCTGTAAGCCGCTTATTCGTTTCTTCTGTAAGATCACTGTAAACGATCAAATCCTTCTCTATGCTTTTACCACTCTCTGTCAAAGCCTGCACATAGCCTGCCATCCGCTTTTTACAGATATACATACCTTCAGGACCAGAAATAAATGCTATGCGCTGACAACCCTGTTCCAATAAATGCTTGGTGACTTTATAAGCTCCTAAAGTATCATCCACTGTTACAGTAGACACCGGAAAACCTTCTGTAATCCTATCAAAAAGTACAAAGGGAATTTCTCTGTCGATTAGATTTTGAAGGTGCTCATAACTTTCTGTCTCCCTAGATAGAGAGATCAAAAGACCATCTACTCTTGTGGAAATCAAAGTTCTGATATCGGACTTTTCCTGCTCGAAATTTTCATTCGACTGACAGATCATTACATTATAGCCTCTTTTGTAAGCGGTATCCTGAATACCACTGATATTGGAGGCAAAAAAATGGGAGGCTAACTGCGGCACCACAATCCCTAAAGTCTTTGTCCGGTTTACCCTAAGGCTCTGCGCTACCACATTAGGGGTATAATTGAGCTCTTCAGCCATGGCCATGACCTTTTGCCGGGTTTCCAGTTTTATTTCTGGTGAATTGCGCAATGCTCGAGAAACCGTGGAAATACTGATTTTAAGCTTTAAGGCTATGTCCCTAATGGTAACTTGTCCCTTTTTCATGATTTAATTGCTTAGTCAAAAAATGAATATACATTTTTTGTTAGACAAGACCTATCCTTTTAGTCCCAGAGGAAGTTTCTATTCTTGATAAATGGTAAATAATACTGTTTCGCCCACAGCCTTCAACGTCCGCTTGTCTATCACATCCATATTATCTGAATGCTTATGGTGATACCTACCAAAACCAAAATCAGGTGAATAATCAATGATATCAATCATTGGAATCTTGGCCACCTCGTTTACAGGAATATGATCATCGGTAATCGCATGAGACCCTCTCATCTGGAAAAAGTCGCTGTGGCCTATCTGGTGCGCGTAGGACCAGACCTTATCTACGATCCCTTTGGCATACTGCAAAGAAACACCTTCTTTATAAAATCTAGCTCCTTTGGCGCCTACCATGTCCACTAATATACCATAATAAGCAGAATACCCCCTTTCATGAGGATTTCTTGCCCAATGCTGTGAGCCCAAACACCACCATCTAGCATCATCTGTACCTCCTTTGGCCGACTCTGGCTTCCCATCATCCTCACCATCAAAGAGGATAAAATCAATCCCCACATGAGGCTTAAGGCTATCAGAAGAAATTACACGCGCAATTTCCAATAAAACGCCTACTCCACTACCACCATCATTGGCGCCGTCTATAGGTTCATTTATTCTTTCGGTGTCCTTATCAGCCACCCTTCTGGTATCCCAATGTGCCGCCAATAAAACCCGCTTTTTAGCTTCCGGCCGAAAAGAGGCAATAATATTGGTCAACTCCAGCTTTTTGCCATCATAGGCTTCTGCGGTAAATTCTTGTGTATTGACATCCAAACCAAAAGAAGCCATTTTCTTCTCAAGCCAAGCCCCCGCTTTTTTATGCTCTTCCGTATTGGGAACCCTAGGACCAAAATCCACTTGTTTTTGAATATATTGAAAGGCCGAATCTGCATTAAATTCTGGCACCGCCTTCGTTGCCATACTTACTGTTGGAGATTCGCTGGCTTCCTCCACTTTTCCATCTCCACAGGCCGAAAAGGTCAATACTAAAGAGAGAACCCAAATCCAATTATTCTTCATATGCCCAGTCTACTTTATCTTTCATATCTTTTACCACGACACCAATTGCCTTTAAGGAATTCCTGATCTCATCCACCTTATCATAGTTCTTGGCCAATTTGGCTTCTTGATAAACTTTCAAGAGTATTTCCAATAACTCCTGTTGCTTATCTGATTTCTCTTCCACCAAACCTAAAATATCCACCACAAAAACTGTGAAAGTTTTGATCAGCTCATTGAAAACCTCCTTCCCTAAACTAGCAGCTTTTAATTGCCCAGTATAAAGGCTATTGATTTTTTTCAATAAATTAAACAGGTGGCCAATGGCTTGGGCTGTATTGAAATCATCATTCATGGCCCTATAAGCATTTTCTATACTTTTCTTTACCTGATCGATCTGTTTTTCATCTAATTGTCCCCCCTCCTCTGTTTGATATACCAAACTTTTTGCAATTCTCAACCCATTGATGATCTTCTTATAGCCTTTTTGAGCTGCCTGAAGGGCATCATTGGAGAAATCCAGGGTAGACCTGTAATGGGCCGTTAATATAAAATACCTAATGGTCATGGGACTATAAGCCTGTTCCAATAACTCATGCTTACCAGAGAACAGCTCCTGAAGGGTAATAAAATTCCCCAAAGACTTGCCCATTTTTTGACCATTGATGGTAATCATATTATTGTGCATCCAATACCTCGCCGGATCTGATCCATGTCCGGCATTGCCCTGTGCGATCTCGCATTCATGATGTGGGAACATCAAATCCATCCCTCCACCGTGAATGTCAAATTGGTTTCCAAGGTACTTGGAGCTCATGGCCGTACACTCCAAATGCCAACCAGGAAAGCCCAACCCCCAAGGTGATTCCCATTTCATCAAATGCTCAGGAGAGGCGTTTTTCCACAATGCAAAGTCTATAGGATTCCGCTTTTCATCCTGACCGTCCAGCTCCCTGCTTCCACTCATCAACTCTTCCACCACTCTACCTGAAAGTTTACCATAAGGCTTTTCAGCATTGTATTTAACCACATCAAAATACACACTACCATTAACCTCATAAGCAAAGCCAGCATCTAAAATATCCTGTACCAGCTTAATTTGTTCAGGGATATGACCAGTAGCCCTCGGTTCAATATTCGGTTTGTTGGTATTCAGCAGATCCATGTCTCTATGGTAGGTATCCGTATAATGCTGCGCCACTTCCATTGGCTCCAACTGTTCCAACTTTGCTTTTTTTGCAATTTTATCTTCACCATCATCGGCATCTCCTTGCAAATGTCCCACATCAGTAATATTACGGACATAGCGTACTTTATACCCCAAATGGCTTAAATACCTATACACCGTATCGAAAGTTACTGCAGGTCTAGAATGGCCAAGGTGTGCATCTCCATAAACAGTAGGACCACACACATACATTCCTACAAATGGAGGCTTTATAGGTTCAAAAAGTTCTTTTTTTCGGGAAAGCGTATTATATATCTTAAGTTCTTTTGAAATCATAAAACAAATTTAATTAAACCCTAAGGAATTTCTACAGTTGCCTAGGGCACAAAACTATCTTTTAAAATCCAAATTCCCCTCTCTAAACGAGAATAAAACAATATTGTAGTTGAAAAACTCTTTTTTTATCATGCCCAAATGAAATCCAGCTTAAAAAATCATCCAATAGAAAACTTCAGAAAAGCCAACTTTTCATCAAAATGACCTCGCCTCACCTCATTTAAATCTGCTAGAGTCCAGAATAAACAGCTTAATAAAATTTATCCTACAGAATCTTCCTTTTTTTCTGAAAAAAATTTTATTACATTTGTACCGTATTTAGTCGTTAATGGAGGGGACACACAGTCCCCTCTTTCATTATAGGTGTTTGAAGTATGAGTATAAAGCAGACCATCGAGGAAATTGTCAACAAGCATTTACCCGATGAATCGCATTTTGTGGTGGATGTATCCATAAGTGAAAACGGCCCAAAAAAAAAGGTAAGTATTTTAATTGATGCAGACCAGGGCTTAAATATAGATACATGTGCCCTGCTCAGCAGAGCTGTAGGAGAAGAAATAGAAGCCAAAGAACTTTTGGAAGGTGCTTATGTTTTGGAAGTATCCTCCCCGGGTCTTGACTACCCGCTTTCAGGAAAAAGGCAATACCAAAAAAATATAGGCAGGAAACTGCAAGTCTCCTTAGAAGAAGGCAATAAAGTGGAAGGTAAGCTTCTAGCAGTAGATGCTACATCAATCACCCTGCTGGTGAAGCAAAAGGAAAAAGGCAAAAAAGCTATTGAGGTGGAGCAAAACATCGCCTTGGAGCAAATTAAGAAATCAATTGTATTAGTCTCTTTTAAATAAAAAAAATGGATGCTAAAGTTCTTATAGAATCGTTTGCAGAATTTGCAAGATCAAAAAATGTGGATCGCCCTACCATGATCCGCATCTTAGAAGATGTGTTTAGAGCAATGATTCGTAAAAAGTACGAAACAGATGAGAATTTTGATGTGATCATCAATGCAGACAAAGGTGACTTGGAGATCTGGAGGATCCGTGAGATTGTTGACGACAACTCAGAAGACATCTGGGATCACGATAAAATCAGCTTTACCGAGGCCCGTAAAATTGAACCTGATTTTGAGATCGGTGAAGAGACTTATGAAAGAATTGAGTTAGAAGACTTTGGCAGAAGGGCTGTAATGATGGCCAGACAGACTTTGATCCAAAAGATCAAGGATTTAGAAAAAGACTTGCTTTTCCAACAATATGAAGAGCTAGTAGGCGAAATCATAACCGCAGAAGTATACCAGATTTTGGGAAGAGAGATGCTTTTGATGGACAGTGAAGGCAACGAGCTGATCCTTCCAAAAGGGGAACAAATCCCTAAGGACCGCTTCCGCAAAGGAGATGCTGTAAGATCCATCGTCCACAAAGTGGAAATGGTTAACGGCAATCCTAGAATCATCCTTTCAAGAACCTCCCCAATTTTCTTGGAGAGATTGTTTGAAAATGAAGTACCTGAAGTATATGATGGTCTAATCACCATCAAAAAAATAGTAAGAGAGCCAGGCGAAAGAGCAAAAGTAGCCGTGGAATCTTATGATGACCGTATCGATCCAGTAGGTGCTTGTGTAGGTATGAAAGGTAGCAGGATCCATGCAGTAGTTCGTGAATTACAGAATGAGAATATCGATGTAATCAATTATACCGATAATTTGGAGCTTTATGTATCCCGTGCACTTAGCCCGGCCAAGGTAAGTTCTATCCAAGCAAACGAAGAAGAAAAGCGACTTTCTGTATTTTTAAAGCCTGATCAAGTATCTTTGGCAATTGGTAAAGGAGGATACAATATCCGTCTTGCCAGCCGTTTGGTGGGCTATGAAATTGATGTCTTCCGCGAACTTTCTGATTATGAGGAAGAAGAAGATGTCGATCTAACCGAATTTTCTGACGAAATTGAAGGTTGGATTATAGAGGAGTTGAAAAAAACAGGTCTAGATACTGCCAAGAGTGTATTGGCATTAACTAAGGAAGACCTAACCAGAAGAACTGAACTCGAGGAAGAAACCATCGAAGAGATCTTCAGAATTTTAAAACAGGAATTTGAACAGTAAATAAATGGGGCTGATCAGAAATGTTCAGCTCAAGCATATTTACATCAGTAAAAAAAATTAGCAACAGGTTTTAGCGTATGTCAGAAGAAAAAATGATGCGATTAGGCCAGGTAGCCAGAAAGCTCAACGTGGGGATTTCCACGATAGTTGAGTCTATGGCTAAGAAAGGCTTTGATGTAGAGAGCAACCCTAACTCCAAGATCAGTCAGGATCAATTCAATATGCTGGCTAAGGAGTTTAAGTCCTCTGCACAGGAAAAGGAGGAAGCGTCCCACCTTTCCATAGGTAAACGTCACAATGAGACCTTTACCATCAAAGCTGAATCAGAAACCGTGCCCGAAGAAGTAAAAAAAGAGGAAGCGACCCAAGCTACTCCTACTCCACCTAAAGAGGAGAAAAAGGAGCCAGAGGTCAAACCAGAAGTAAAAAAAGAAGAGGATGACAAAGTGTCTCCAGAAGCTCCTAAGCTTCAGGGCATAAAAGTATTGGGTAAAATCGACCTTGGTGCACAAGGTCAACCTAAGAAAAACAAGCCTAAAAAAGAGGATAGACCAGTGGCCAAAAAAGAGGAGCCTAAAAAGGCAGAAAACAAACCTCAAGAAAAGCCTATAGAGGAGAAGCCAGTAGCAAAAGCTCCTGAAGCACCTCAAAAACAAGAAGAACCAAAAGTTCAAAAACCACAAGAAACCACTAAGGCTGAGAAGCCTCAGGAGAAAGAAGACGCAAAACCAAAAACTACTTCTGAACCTGGGAAGGAACAGAAATCTGACAAACCTACAGCATCAAAGCCGCAAGCTGAGAAGCCCGCAGCTCCTACTTCTGAAAAACCAGCAGAACAAGTCAAAAAACCTGAAGAAGCACAACCTGAAAAGGAAAAAGGCGACGCTGTAATTTCTGCTAAAGCTGACGCACTTAAGGGCCTTACTGTTCTTGGAAAAATTGAACTTCCAAAAGACAAGCCTAAGAAGAAAGCTAAACCTGTGGCCTCCTCAGATGAAAGAGGAAAAGACAAAAAGAAAAGACCGCGTAAGCGTATCGATAAGCCAGGAACCCCTGGCCAAGGCGGAGGCCCTGGAGGACAGGGAGGAAACCGCCCAGGCGGTGGTCCAGGTGGAAATCGTCCTGGCGGTGGCCAAGGCGGAAACAGAAACCAACAAGGCAATCGCAAAAGACCTGGAGGAGGCAACCAACAAAAAGGAAACAGATTCCAAAAAGTTGAGCCTACCCAAAAAGAGATTCAAGATCAAATCAAACAGACCCTTGCCCGTCTACAAGGCGGTGGAAAATCTGGAGGTAGTAAAAGCAAGAGCCGTAGGGACAAGCGTTCTGAAAGGACCAAAGACCACAATGTCGAAGGCCAGGAGGAAACTAAGATCCTAAGAGTAACAGAATTTATTTCTGCAAATGACCTTGCATCTCTATTGGATGTTTCAGTAAACGAAATCATCTCTGTATGTATGTCATTGGGCATGTTTGTTTCGATCAACCAAAGACTAGATGCAGAAGCCATCACCATCATTGCTGATGAATTTGGATATGAGGTAGAATTTACCAAGACTGACGAGGAAGAAGATGAAGTGGAAGAAGTGGATAGCCCTGAAGACTTGAAGCCAAGAGCTCCTATCGTCACTATCATGGGACACGTCGACCACGGTAAAACGTCCTTACTAGATTATATTAGGAGTGCAAAGGTTACCAGCGGTGAAGCAGGTGGTATCACCCAGCACATTGGTGCATATGATGTAAAAACGGACAATGGCGAAAAAATCGCCTTCTTGGATACTCCAGGTCACGAAGCCTTTACGGCCATGAGGGCCCGTGGTGCCAAAATCACTGATGTGGCTATTATTGTAATCGCTGCTGACGATAGCATCATGCCGCAGACCAAAGAAGCCATCAACCACGCGCAAGTAGCTGGTGTTCCGATGATCTTTGCGATCAACAAGGTGGATAAGCCAAATGCCAATCCTCATAAAATCAAAGAAGAACTGGCCAATATGAATTTGCTAGTGGAAGAATGGGGCGGTAAATACCAGTCTCAAGAAATCTCTGCAAAAACAGGTCAGGGTGTGGATGAGTTACTAGAAAAAGTATTGCTTGAGGCTGAAATTCTTGAATTGACAGCCAATCCAGATAGAAATGCTACGGGTACGGTAGTAGAAGCTTCCTTGGATAAAGGAAGAGGTTATGTTTCTACTGTAATGATACAATCAGGTACCTTGAGAATTGGAGACATCATGCTTGCCGGCCAGCACTATGGCAGAGTAAAAGCCATGTTTGACCATACTGGTAAAAAAGTAAAAGAAGCAGAACCTTCTACTCCTGTTCAGGTCTTGGGGCTTAGTGGCGCTCCTCAAGCAGGTGATATTCTTAAGGTTTACGACACAGAGCGTGAGGCTAGAGAAATCGCCAACTCTCGTGAGCAAATCAATAGAGAGCAGAGCATGCGTACCAAGAAGCACATTACCTTGGATGAAATCGGTAGACGTTTGGCCATCGGCAGCTTCAAGGAACTTAATATCATCATCAAGGGTGACGTGGACGGTTCTGTGGAAGCCCTTTCTGATTCCTTACTGAAACTTTCTAAAGATGAGGTAAGTGTCAATATCATCCATAAAGGAGTAGGTCAGATTTCTGAATCTGATGTACTATTGGCATCAGCTTCTGACGCGATCATCTTAGGATTCCAAGTTAGACCTTCTTCAAGTGCGAAGCGACTTGCCGAGCAGGAAGAAATTGAAATCAGACATTACTCTATCATCTACGATGCCATCAACCAAATTAAGGACGCTATCGAAGGTATGCTAGAACCTGAATTTGAAGAGGTGATCACTGGTAATATCCAGGTAAGAGAAGTCTTCAAGATCTCTAAAGTGGGTACAGTAGCAGGATGTTATGTAACTGATGGATTTGTAACCAGAAAGAACAAGATCAGAATCATCAGGGATGGTATTGTAATCCATGATGGAGAAATCGATCAGTTGAAGCGTTTCAAAGACGATGTATCTGAAGTGAAAGCTGGATATGAATGCGGTATTTCCATCAAAGGCTATAATGACATCAAAATTGATGACACCATTGAAGGATACGAGATGCGAGAAGTTAAGAGGAAGAAATAATTCAACTAAATACACACGCTTAAAGTCGAAAGGACAGTTTTTTAACTGTCCTTTTTCTTTTACTTTACCAATAAATACACCATATGTTGATTGCCATCATATTATTTATAAAGACATTGGGATATGCTTCTTTATTAAGCATTGTGGTGGGTTTTATTCGCCCTGTTTATGTCCTTTGGTTTATGGACAGATGCAATAGACTCTTGGTTCTGAAAATATATGGAACTTTGGCCCTGCTGTTTTTTGTCTTGTACTATGTGATGGACTCCTTTCTTTTTTTATAGTGTAGATAAAAAACTATGGCTTAAGTCGTGACAGAACCTCCTCATGAACCTTAAAATCATCCTCCCCAAATAGCACAAAACACACCTTCTTAACTGTTTTTAAGTCATCTAAAGTTTCCAAAATCGCTTGATAGGCCACACTGGCAGCTTCTTTTACTGGATATCCAAAAATCCCCGTAGAAATAGCAGGAAAAGCAATTGAATCCAACTCATACTTATCTGCCAATTTTAGTGCATTTCTATAGCAGTTAGCCAAATACATTTCTTCTGGCTTATCACGACCATATACAGGGCCGAGACAATGAATTACAAACTGATTGGGTAAATTATAAGCTTTGGTAATAACAGCTTCCCCTGGAGAAATGGGACCATGAGGGACTGCTTCCCTCTCCAATTCAGCTCCTGCTGCCCTGTGGATAGCCCCGGCTACTCCACCTCCCGCACGTAACTGTGCATTGGCTGCATTTACTATTACAGCTATATCGGGCTGTTTGGTGATATCACCTTGCCGGTTAATCAGTTCGATATCTTTAAAAGTTCTTGACATCTTCATTCAACTACTGTCAAAATCAATTTAAGATAATTTAGCCTGCTTGTCAATACACTAGATCAGACTACCCTTCTACAATAAAAAGCTTTGGGCAGGCCATCTGACGTTGTGCAAGCCAATAAAAACTCCTCTCCACCATCTTTTAATTTAAACTTCTTTTTGATGGCCTCAGCTTTAAGAGGATGGTTTCTGGACAAGACATTTACTTTTCCCGAGGGGAACAATTGCTTGATCTTCTTTTTGTCCAATTTAATCTCTTCAAGAATCTCAAAAGCCCTGCCCTGAATCTTTTCAGGCAATTTTCCAGCTGTATATAAATGTGTATTGTAATGGAGTTTTTTTATTCCATATTGATGGGCAAATGACTTAAACGCACCTGTCTTCAAAATTGCAGCTGAAGGCATGATCAAATACTTCTCTACAGGACTAAAAAAAACAGGTACGTGTTCTTCTTCAGTATAAGTAAATTCAAAAGCTGGCTCTTCTGACATGGATAAGTTCCATGCCTTAATTTGAGGCTCATCCTCCTTAAGCTCCTTCTTCCAGATTAATAGAATTTCCTTGACCTCATTTTTGACTGCTATAACATGAACCTCCTGGACAGCAGGCAATTCTTTTAAAGCCTCCTTGATATCAAGCATGGGGGACGCTTTTACCATTATATTATCGGCCTTTTGTCTCATCATCTCCCAATTCGCTACTATATCAGGCTCACAATCGGCCAATTTGTATAATTTTTGATTATGCCCTCCCCTCCTAGCGGGATCCACATATATCCAATCAAAAGTTTGGGATCTACGCTTTAAAAAATCAATGGAATCTTGAGAAAGCACTTGGAATTTCTCTGGCCTATCACCCAATTTCGAAAAGTTAAGTGCAACTATTTCTGCAAGCTTTCCTTGTCTTTCCAAGTATACTACCTTTTCAAACTGCTGTCCAAGAAAATAAGTATCTACTCCAAAGCCTCCCGTCAAATCAACCAAGCTTTGCCCTTTTACAAAGTGAGCTTTGAAATTGGCTGTCTGCTCTGAAGAACACTGCTCCAGGGAAATGGAGGAAGGAAAAATAATATGAGGATTAGCTACCAAGGAAGGTAACTTATCCTTGGCCTTTTTTCGAGCAGAAATCTGCTGAACAGCCTCTTTAATATCCAGATCTTTAATCTGGTGGTGCTTTAAAAGCAATTGTGCAGGATCTTCATGAAGATGATCCTGCACAAATTGAAATAATTTATCAGTGTATATTTTGGAAGCTTCCAAACTTACACCAAGCTATGTTCCACCAAGTATTTTGCTATCTGAACAGCATTGGTCGCAGCTCCTTTTCTCAAGTTATCTGCTACAATCCACATGTTCAAAGTATTTGGTTGGGATTCATCTCTTCTCAATCTACCCACAAATACCTCATCACGCTTATGGGCATTCATAGGCATAGGATAAACGTTATTAGCCACATCATCCTCCACAATTACCCCGGGAGTTGCCGCCAACAATTGCTTCACTTCTTCCAAATCAAAATCTTCTTTGAACTCAACATTCACAGACTCAGAATGACCGCCCATTACTGGGATTCTTACAGTGGTCGCTGTAACCTGAATATCTTGATCATCGAAAATCTTCTTCGTTTCATTGATCATTTTCATTTCCTCTTTGGTATAACCATTTTCTTGGAATACATCAATATGAGGCAATACGTTCAAATCGATTTTGTGAGGATAAGCTTTCTCTCCTTCTTTTCCATCACGCTCGTCCATCAACTGATTCACCGCTTTGATGCCACTACCAGTTACTGATTGGTAAGTGGAAACCACCACTCTTTTGATGCCATATCGCTCACGCAATGGTGCCAAGGCCAATACCATTTGAATGGTAGAACAATTAGGGTTTGCAATAATCCTGTCATCAATTTTCAATGCCTTAGCGTTGATTTCAGGAACAACCAGCTTCTTGGTAGGATCCATTCTCCAAGCAGAAGAATTGTCCACCACGATAGTACCTACTTCAGCAAATTTAGGGGCCCATTCTTTGGAAGTATCACCTCCAGCAGAGAAAATGGCTACATCTGGCTTTTCTGCCACTGCTTGTGCAAGACCTATCACTGTGTATTCCTTATCCTTGAAAGTAATCTTCTTTCCCGCGGACCTTTCACTGGCCACCAAGAGCAATTCATCAAAAGGGAAATTGTGCTCAGCTAGCACTTCAAGAATTTCTGAGCCTACCAAACCGGTAGCTCCTACAACAGCTAATTTCATTGTTGAAAACTTTCTATTAATTGATTTTTATATTATTTTTCTATCCTAAACCAAGAATAACACTTGATTTCCATTGTCTCTAAAGCACTTTTATGACTGCTGATGGGAATCAAACAGCATGTATTTTTAACTGACTGTAAAAGCAAAAGACCATTTTACTTCTTTTCATTCGGCACAGTCGCGTAAATATTTTCGACCATGAAGTACTTTTTGAAAACATGGGGCAAATCAACTTGGATACTTATTATCCTATATTTGGTCAATATCCCCCTCACAGATGAAGTTATGCAGCAGCTAGTTGCACAACCCCAGTCCCTAATTTTTCGAGGCGCAAGTTACGGAAAATCATTCACTAACAACATAGAAAATCTCAAAATATCCCACAATCACAAAACAAATCTCCCAAGTTTAGCTTTAGCACATCAATTCTCCCCTATTTCAAGCGATTATAAACCGATTCATAAATTTCAAATAAGCACAAACACACTTAAAACCGGACCAATCAAAAGGCCTAAAACTACAAATGAAACCAATTCGAAAATTGAAAAAAATATCGCAAAAGACACCATTCCACCCAAAATCCTACATATCAGCCAAAAATCCTCCTCCGAATTTATTGTTCATTTTTCAAAGCCCATGGATTCGACTTTTGTAATTATCCCAGACTACTATCGTCTAAATGGCAAACAACCGAAAGCTCTGGCCTGGGGCAATAGGCCCCATCAAATACTGCTAAAAATGGGATTACCGGTCAATCTTAATGATGAGAATTTGCTGGAAATCAACAATGTAATTGACCAATGGGGAAATAAAATCAAATCCAATAAATACTACTTTTCTTCCAACAAAAATGCCCAAGCCAATTTTAAGGATATCATTATCAATGAAATTATGGCTGCCCCAAAATACAACAATCCGCTCCCCTATGCAGAATATATTGAATTGTTCAATGCCTCTGACCAAACATGGGAACTGGGAGGATTTACCCTAGCCAACAAAAGTAGAGAAGCCATACTACCTGAGTATAGCCTTGCGCCTGACGAATATGTATTATTGGTCCATGAAGACGAACAGGAACTTTTTGATCAACTGAATAATACCATAGGCTTAGCCACATGGCCAAGATTTGTAAATGGTGAAGACAAAGTAATATTAATAGATTCGGAGGGAAGACCTTTAGACAGCCTTTCATACTCCAGCGCAAGCTACGGGAGCTCCACCAAAGCCAATGCTGGCTACAGTCTAGAAGTAGTAAACCCTTTTTATACCTGTGACCAAACACCCCTGCTGAGACCATCAGAAAGCCCCCTTCTTGGGACACCAGGCAAAGAAAATTCAGTTTTTGACGCAAGTCCAGACCAGATAAAACCTAAACTGATCAAAGCCATGGTCAAAACTCCTAACAACCTAATTTTGGAATTTGACGAAGCCCTTTCACCAGACTTGGGACATGCACAATGGGAATTTACGCCCAGTTTAGAAATCAAAGCCATAGAATTCCACCAAAATAGCGCAAACACGATCTCCATCATCTTTGAAGAAAACTTGACAGAAGAAATCGCCTACCAAGTCAAAGTAGAAGGATTAAGGGACTGTTCGGGAAATCTCCTTGACACCAACGACAACCAAACAAACTTCCAAATTCCCTCCATTGCAGAAAAGGGAGAAATAATCCTCAATGAGGTCCTTTTCAACCCAAGGTCTGGCACACCAAAATTCGTAGAAATTTATAACCACTCCAGCAAATTTATCGATCTATCCAAATGGAAACTCGCCAATTTCCAAAACGAGATCATCAGTAATAGAAAAACCTTTTCGGAGGAAACTGACATTATTTCCCCATTCGACTACAGGCTAATCACAGAAGACATAGAAATGCTCTATCGAGAATATCCTAAAGGAAAAAAAGAAAAGTGGATTCAGATAAGCAACTTGCCCAGTTATCCGATCGCAGAAGGAACCGTCATTCTATTAAATCCCGATGAAGGCTTGATCGAGCGACTTGATTACTCGGACAAATTCCATCATGAAATGATACAAAACACCAAAGGGGTATCTTTAGAGCGATTTTCCCCCGAACATGAAAGCAACAACCCTGAAAACTGGCACTCTGCTGCAGCTAGTCATGGCTATGCCACTCCAGGCTACAAAAACTCACAAAGCTATGAACAGATCCAATCAGGTATTGGACTAGATGTAAATCCCAAAATTTTCTTACCTGAGGCCACCGGCGAACAACCCTTCACCACCATTTCCTATCAGCTGGAAGAACCTGGATTTGTAGGAACCATTCGAATTTTTGGCACAAATGGAACATTGATCAAAAGCCTATGTGAAAATGAAATATGGGGAATTTCTGGTTTTTATACTTGGAATGGCACCAACCAAAACGGAATTAAAGTCAGGCCAGGCTATTATATCATCTTAGCAGAAATGCTCAAACTCAATGGCAGCATGATCCAAATAAAAAAAACAGTGGTGGTAGGAAGTAAATTCTAACCAAGAATATACCGCCCAAACTATGATCAAAACTGATTTTTGCTTATTTTAATGTTACCAGCAAATTTCCCAGCAATGAATGACGACTTGATCAACGTTACCCTTAGGGCCTATTTTATCCGAACAGAAAAAAACCTGAAATTAATCCAGCGATTCCTAAGGATAAAATACCGCCTAAACATTGAAGAGAAAATCCTTCAAAAAAGAGTTGCCCAGCTTAAAATCAGCTAGGCCTAACCACCTCCTATAAACCTTCCTCTTCATCATCATAGATAAAAGTTTTTGCCTGTCCTTCTTCTTTGATATAACCTCGGTACATACCTGCAGAATTAAATGGCATGCTGATATTCCCTTTGGCATCAATTGAAATAACGCCACCGCTACCTTCCATTTTCACCAATTGACCCATCACTACTTCATTGGCCGCCTCGTCCAGTGACTTATGACCATATCTCATGATAGAGGCAATTTCATGTCCTACCACATTACGGATAAAAAATTCACCATGCCCTGTAGCAGAAACCGCGCAAGTCGCATTGTCAGCATAAGTCCCAGCACCAATGACAGGCACATCCCCCACTCTTCCATAGCGCTTATTGGTCATTCCTCCTGTTGAAGTAGCTGCAGCCACATTTCCCTTGGCATCTACTGCCACTGCTCCGACCGTCCCAAATTTCCTGTCCTTGAAAAAAGGATCTTGAAGCTCCATCTCTCTAATCGAAGCATGATCCAATTGTTGGCGTTCTGAATCTATTATTTTCAATAATTGCTCATACCTTTTCTCTGTTCTAAAATAACTTGGATCTACCAATTCAAGCCCCCTTTCTTCAGCAAACTGTTCCGCGCCCCTTCCCACCATAAAAACATGCGGCGAATTAGTCATCACTTCATAAGCAGCAGTCACTGGATTCTTAACCGTGGTTATTCCCGCAACAGCCCCCGCATTTCGACTTTTGCCATCCATGATTGCTGCATCCATTTCATTTCTACCATCATGGGTAAAAACAGCTCCCCTTCCCGCATTAAAAAGGGGAGAATCCTCCATCACCTTAATCGCGGCAATTACCGCATCGACAGAAGTACCACCATCTTCCAAAACGGTATAGCCCGCATTCAAAGATTCTCTAAGCTTTTCTCGATAAGCCTTTTCACGCTCGGGACTCATATTTTCACGTTTGATCGTTCCGGCTCCACCATGAATCGCCAGTGCAATGGGTTGCAGACCATTCTCTGAAGAAAATTCTTCACTTAATTCAGATTTTTCATATTTTCGCTCGGAACAAGCTAGAATGACCAAAAATAATACCGCAAATAAATAGTTCGCTTTTAACCCCATAGTAAATAAATTTAAACCAAATGCTAAAGTTTTAACGTATTAACTTAATAAAGACAAATATATAGAAATGGTGAACAAATGCGGATTAGATATTACTTACCATATTTTTGATTCTCAAAACTCTAACTTATTTTAGAGAAATTTTTTGACGATCAAAAATCAAAATCACCTAAACACTAAACGCCGAAACTATGAGCCAAGAAGAGAAAACATCCTATTCCAGAGAAGAACTTAAGGAGTTTGAGGAATTGATCAACAACAAGTTAGCTGTCGCTAAAACAGAACTTCATTCTTTGAAAGAGACACTTAGCAAGAAAAATGACAGTGGAACAGACTTTACCGCCTCTACCTCCAAATTGCTAGAGGATGGTGCAGACACCTTGGAAAGGGAAAGCCTAAGCCAGCTTGCATCGAGACAGCAAAAATTTATCATCAACTTGGAAAATGCTTTGATAAGAATTAAAAATGGCACTTATGGAGTTTGCGTGGACACTGGAAAATTAATCTCTAAAGAAAGATTGAAAGCAGTTCCACATACCATGCATTCAATTGAAGCCAAACTTGCAAAAAAGTAAAATTTGGAATTTTTACACAGACATATTGAAGCTTTAATATTCTGTTCTCCATCTCCGTTAGGCTTGGTCGAAATCCAAAAATGTCTGACGGAGATGTTTGAAACAGAAGTACCACAGGAACATATCGAAGAAGCAATAGGGACACTGCAAGAAAAATATCAGCAGGATGATTTTTCCTTTGCCCTGGAAAAAATGGGAAATGGCTACCAATTCTTGACAAAACCAGCTTACCAAACCAGTATTTCAATACTTTTAAAACAACAATCCACCAAGAGACTTTCCACTGCACAAATGGAAACCCTTTCCATCATTGCTTACAAACAACCTGTAACCAAATCAGAAGTGGAACAGATCAGAGGAGTAAATTGTGATTATTCTGTTCAAAAGCTTTTAGAAAAGGAACTCGTCACCATCAAGGGGAAATCCGACAGCATTGGCCGTCCATTATTATATGGAACCAGTGAGAAATTCATGGAGTATTTTGGCATAAACAGTCTAAAGGACCTGCCTCAGCCTAAAGATTTCAGCCAAGAAGAAAACCAAATTGGAAACGAACAAGAATAGCTAAACTAGCCAAGGACATCACTCATCAAAGAATATTTCTCTTGTGATGCCTGTAATCTATTATTTAGTACGTATCTTTGCAGCCTGATTCTTAAAAACACAACACGCTCATTTTTAAGAATTTAGAACAGCGATTTAATACTTAAATATACAGCAGAGATGTTGCAACACTATGAAAAAACACAATAGAAATAACAAAGAAGGGCAAAGAGGAGAAAAATCAGGGTTTTCAGGGCCTAATAACAAAGCAGGAAAAAGGCCTTATGGCAACAAAAACAGGAATGAGGGCAGGTCAGACCGTTTTAAACCGGGACAAAAACTTCATGGCAAAAACACTGAAAAAGAAGAAAAAAGCAGCTTTTCTCCATTAAAAAAATATAGAAAAGACCCTGGAGAATTTAACAGGGAAGCTCCTAAAAAAGAGCAAGAAGGCAAATTCAAAACCGTCTATAAAGGCAGAGGCAAAGACCAAAGACCTGTATTCGGAACAGAAAAAATTGAAGAAAAAGGAGGAAAAAGAGTCTCCAAATTCAAAAACAATCGCTTTTTCAAAACCGCCCAAGCTAATCAGGAAGAACAACCTGAATACAACTTAAAAAAGGTGGAGAAAAAAATGGGCAAATCCCCTGACAGGGAGCTAAGACTAAACAAATATATCGCCAATGCAGGAATCTGCTCAAGAAGGGATGCGGACAAATTAATAGAAGCAGGTGAAATCAAGGTAAATGGCGAGGTAATAACTGAACTTGGTCACAGAGTTCAAATCACTGATAAGGTAATCTATAAAGGCAAGTTGATCAATCCTGAGAAACCTGTATATGTATTGCTCAACAAGCCTAAGGATTTTATCACAACCACAGACGATCCAATGAACCGTAAAACGGTTATGCATTTGGTGAGTTCAGCTTGTGATGAAAGAATCTTCCCAGTAGGTAGGCTGGATAGAAACACCACAGGCCTTTTACTTTTCACTAATGACGGTGATCTGGCATCCAAACTTTCCCATCCATCTGAAAAAATCAAAAAGATTTATCAGGTGACCTTAGATAAGCCAATTTCCAAAACCCATGTAGACGAAATACTTGAAGACCTAACACTAGAAGACGGTCTGGTTCATGTAGACGATTTACAGGTCTTATCAAAGGACAGGACAATTTTGGGCATTGAAATACATGTAGGTAAAAACAGAATCGTAAGAAGAATCTTTGCCCACCTTGGCTATGAAGTAGTTGCCTTGGACAGGGTAATGTATGCCGGTCTCACCAAAAAAGACCTTTCTAGGGGAACCTGGAGATTCTTGACTGAAAAAGAGGTAATTAACCTAAAATTCTTCAAGCAATAAGAAACAATATCAGCACAACTAATATAGAGCGAGTAATTCATTTTACATCGCTCTTTTTTTTGTGGACTCCCTCGACTTTAGTAATTCTGCAAGTTCACTCTTTTGATCTTTGACAGTATGCCTTTAATTTTCCATTACATTTTTATTCAGGTAAATTACATCTATTTCCCTGTAAATTAATCTTCCCCACCTTACATTTTTATTCAACGACAACCTATCAGGTTTGAACTACAATTACCTTATTTTCAAACTAAAAATTAAACTATTCTACGTTTTTACAATATTTTTCATAGACAAAAAAACACCTCTCAATGTTGCTATATTAGTGTCATAATGTAAATCACTAGTGAAATACAAATTTATAGGGGATGTCGAAAACCAATTTTTCAGAGTAGACAAAAAACAATTTTAAAAATTAAAAACATGGATCTTATTTCAAACTTACTTGCCACTATTATCGAACTTTTATCAAGCATATTAGGTGGTTTATAATTAAGCCCCCATTAAAACCCACAGTTGTACAGGTAGATAAACCGCAATCAAAGAACAAAAGGAGCTACTTCGTTAAGGAAGTAGCTCCTTTCAGTTTTAAAGCTCACCAATGAATACGCTATAATGCTTATGGAAAAGCCTTGGCCAATTTTCTACTTTCAAAAGCTCCTTCCAACTCAATAACAAGATGGCTATCATCACCACTCCCCCCAATCAACAAAACCAAATCACTGATAACATTGCCCCCCTTGGAATAAAATACTATATCACTGCCCTTTTCGGACATTTCCATCAGCACATCATACCTTTCCTTTTTCAGTCCTTTTTGAAGTGCTTTAAAGTCGGCCTTGGCCTCATCACCCGAAACAGGCAGCTTGAACAATTTCATCCTTTCCACTGACTTTGCAATAGCTTCCATTCCTTCATCATCCAAATCAATATTAAATCCATCGGCAAAATCAAAAAAACTCCCCGCCAAATCCAAATGGAAGAACTCTTCGCCACCTTTGTATTTTTCATATAAAGAGGCTACACTTTTACTTTGAGCTTGGGCTAAAATCCCCACACTCATAATTGCTAGGATCAAGAATAACTTTTTCATTTTCAATTATTTTAATGTTAGGTTCCTTATTTATTCTTTTTACCCGAACTGTATTCATTCATCCCCGGTAAATCTGTTTTCTCGGCAAGCATATTCAGGTCGGCATAGGTAAATCTACCCAACATGCTCAATAAAGTAAATTCGGCCTCTGAACCAGAAATCATTAGCAACTCCGCAACCATCCCATCTTCTTCTCTTACCATAAATTTCAAGCTGCTGCTTTTGTCCTGCACATCCATCAGATCTTCATATTTATTTTTATTTAGGGTACTCATAGCTTCCTCATATAACTGCACTCCATCTACTTTCTCGGCACTAAGAATCCGAATTCCTTTTACTTTTGATATAAGCTCCCCCATTTCTTGGGCGTCTTTATCACCTTCCTCGGTGGCATTGGACTTCAAAAACCCACCAGCCATCTGCATCATTTTAGGACTGATATACACCCTAGAAAAGGCATCGTCCTCCATATACTTGGAAAAGAACTTAACTATGGCATCATCCTGCGCATGCGCTGCACCAAACACCAGCACCATGATCAATACACTTATCAATTTCTTCATTGCTGCTCCTCCTTTATTTCTTCAATCTTAAATATCTCATTGGTCTTATTTAAATGCTTCATATCATCCATTATCTTCAATGAGGAAGTACCTTTTTGCATATTATCCTGAATCATGGACAATGCATGTAACACTTGCTGATAGGCCCGTTCCTCTTTTTGCTCCTCGTATTCCCGATAAAAAAGCCAGCTAATAGAAAGTACTGCCACAAAAACTGCCGCATACCGTTGCCAATTGGCCAAGTTCCTCCCCTCATTGGGCACAGGCCTTTTACTTGGCGCTTCCGACCTGAGCTCTTTCAGTCCGAAGAAAAACATTTTTTCTTCTTCAAAACCTTCTGAGCTCTTTAGCAAATCCTTTAACTGGACTTCTTCCTCCAAGGAAGTTTCCCCTTCATAGTATTTATCCAGTAAACTTTCTAATTGCTCTTTCATCATTTCTTTTGGTTTAACATAAACGAGCGCAACTTCTTTCTTGCCCTGAAAAGGTTCACCTTTACTTGCGCTACAGATATCTCCATATACTCAGCAATCTCTTCATAGGTCAAGCCTTCCACTTCTCTTAACTGAAACACTTCCCTTTGTTTTTCGGGAAGTTCTTTAAGAAACCTAAACACCATCTTGACGGCTGGAGAAACATCCTCTGAGCTATCAAGGGAAACCTCCGGCATCTCTTCTTGTCCATCTACAACCACCCATTTTTGGCGTTCTCTGAGCCGCTGTAAGCTTTGGTTTTTAACAACCCTGACCATCCAGCCGACCGAATTTTCCATTTTTTGAAGGGCAGCCCTATTGGCCCAGGCTTTTTCAAAAACCTCCTGAACCACATCCTCTGCCTCAGCTCTGTCCTTTAACCAGAGATAAGCCATGCGGTAAAGTTTGCCACGCAAGGACCATATATACGCCTCAAAAAATGTCTTCATTCAAATAGATAATGATTCTGTCTTTCAAATGTTACAGTTTTAAAAAAATATTTTACAAAGTTGCTGAAACGTCCACTAAACAAAAAATCATTACTACCCATATTACTTTTGAAAAATCATCGGTCAAGCGATATTTCTGGGGGTGAATAATTTCAAACTTAAATTTTGTCTACCCTTGTCAGATTAAGTGTAGTTCAAGTCACAGACCTGCCTAGACAGTCAATTGCGTAAAAGGAAAAACAGATGTATTCAATAAATATCCATGTTCATCTTTATCCATCTGTGGTTAATAAATAGCGCATAACAAAGCTGAAATAGACTGTTTTTCCCCGGCTATTCGGCTTCGTCCAACCTTAGCCCAAACTAATACCAAAGTAATACCAAAGCTGGGGCAAAGCTGTATCAAAGCTGAGGTAAAGCTGGGGCAAAGCTGGGTTAAGCTCTCTTTTTTGTTCATAAATTCCCTTTCTGGTCCAGATTTGCAATCTGGATCCATAAATAAACGGCATTTAATAAATAGCGTATATCAAAGCTAAAACAGGCTGTTTTTCCCCAGTTTTTCGGTTTGGCCCAAAATCATCTCAGTTTCAACCCGTAGCAAATTCATCCAGACAACATAACCACCATTCCGTCAAAATAGATTAATTTTATAGTCCTAAACCAAATAGTATAGTGGCATATCAATCATGCCAATTCAAAAAGTCAGTAAAAACACATGAATCTCCACCTAACTATATCAAAAACAAGACATTGGGAAAAGGGCATAAAAAAAGCCTTGAACTGCTTCAAGGCTTGTGGTGATGAGTGGGCTCGAACCACCGACTCACGGATTTTCAGTCCGATGCTCTACCAACTGAGCTACATCACCGTTGTAAAGTGATGCAAAGGTAATCAAACATATCTTCCATGCAAACCCTAAAGACAAAAAAATTAAAGAATTTTAAACAAAAATCATTAACCATTTCAATATGAACATCTTACCTCAGGTAGTTTTTATTCTGGTTTTTGCTGCTGCAGGATACCTGCTTTACAAAAGAATCTCTTTCCTAAAAAGGAACATTCTTTTAGGTAAATCAGAAACCAGAAATGACCAATCATCAGAGAGATGGAAGACCATGGCATTGGTGGCATTTGGCCAACAGAAAATGTTCAAAAGAGTACTTCCTGCTTTTCTCCACCTATTAGTTTATGTAGGTTTTATTGTCATCAATTTGGAAGTGGCTGAATTTATCATTGATGGAATTTTTGGTCAACACCGGATTTTTGCTCCCCTGCTCGGAGGAGCTTATACCTTTGCCATGAATTTCTTCGAACTACTGGCAGTAGGCGTAATGGCTTCTTGCCTAGTATTCCTTATCAGAAGAAATATCACTAAGGTCCCTCGACTGGTCATGCCAGAACTTAAGGGCTGGCCGGCTTTAGACGCCAACCTGATCTTGGTCATTGAGATCATCTTGATGGCAGCCATACTGACCATGAATGCCACAGACCAGCTACTGGCAGAAAGAGGGACAGAGCATTATATAGCCTTAGGCCCACTTTTCTTCAGCGGCTTGATCAAACCATTGTTTATGAACATGGGTGAAGGAACCCTAACATTTGTAGAGCGTTTCGCCTGGTGGTTTCATATCATCGGGATATTAGGCTTTGCCATTTATGTCACCTACTCGAAGCACCTGCATATTTTCCTTGCTTTCCCAAATACTTGGTACTCTAATCTTAAGCCCAAAGGAGAAATCGCCAATATGCCAGAGGTCACCAATGAGGTCAACATGATGTTAGGTATCCCAACTGAAGGAGGCAGCGAAGCACCTACAGAAATCGCGCGCTTTGGTGCCAAAGACATCAACGACCTTAGCTGGATCAATGTTATGAATGCCTATTCCTGTACGGAGTGTGGTAGATGTACATCAGAATGCCCTGCCAATATCACAGGCAAAAAACTTTCGCCGAGAAAAATCATGATGGATGTCAGAGACCGTGCTGAAGAAGTAGGAAAAAGCATTGATGCCGGAGGGAAGGGATTGGAAGATGGGAAATCACTCTTGGGTGACTATATTAGCAAAGAAGAGATCAATGCCTGCACCAGCTGCAATGCCTGCGTGGAAGCCTGCCCGGTAAACATAGACCCACTATCCATCATTCTTCAGATGCGCCGCTATGTAGCCATGGAAGAGAGTGGCTCTCCAGCCCAGTGGAATGCGATGTTCCAGAATATGGAGACCAGTTTTTCGCCATGGAAATTCCCCCCATCTGATCGATTTAATTGGGCTGAGAGTGTAAAGGACGAAGAAATGAAATAAGGGAACATCCATTTCCCACAATTTATCAATTGAATTTTAAAACACAGAAATATGTCAAATTATAAAGTTCCCACCATGGCCGAGATGGCTGCCTCAGGTGAATCGCCTGAAATCCTTTTTTGGGTAGGTTGTGCGGGGTCTTTTGATGATAGATACAAAGCCGTCACCCAAGCATTTGTAAAAATCCTAAACAAAGTTGGGGTGAGTTTTGCAGTTCTCGGACCTGAAGAAACATGTACTGGAGATCCTGCAAGAAGAGCGGGGAATGAATTCCTTTTCCAAATGCAAGCTGTAGCCAATATCCAAGTGATGAATGGGTACAATGTCAAAAAAGTGGTCACGGCATGTCCCCATTGCTTTAACACCATCAAAAACGAATATCCCGCCCTTGGTGGAGAATATGAAGTGATCCATCACAGCCAGTTCTTGCAAAGCCTGATCAATGAGGGAAAAATAGTATTGAAAGGCGGCGGTGATTTTAAAGGAAAGAAAATCACTTTCCATGATTCCTGCTACCTCGGCAGGGCCAATAATGTTTACGAAGCCCCTAGGGAAGTAATCAAAGCCCTAGACATCGAACTAGTAGAAATGAAGCGATGCCGCACCAAGGGGCTTTGCTGTGGTGCCGGTGGCGCTCAAATGTTCAAGGAGCCTGAAGAAGGCAAAAAAGACATTAATATCGAAAGAACAGAAGAAGCTCTAAAAACTGGGGCCTCAGCAATTGCAGTGGGATGTCCTTTCTGCCTAACCATGATGTCTGACGGTGTCAAAAACAAAGAAAAAGAAAATGAGGTTAAGGTATTTGACTTGGCCGAGTTAATCGCAAAAGATCAGGGACTTTCTTAAGTCCCTGAATTATATTAACTTTTTATCATTCTTTTCCTTTAAATTGGTATAACTTCATATTTGACCATAGAACGACGAGACAAAACCGTCAACTCATAAAAATTAAAATATGGACGCTTTCTTTTCTTTAGGAATTTTTGGTTTTTTATTCACCATCGTCCCACTCGTTTTGTTTATCTGGGCATTGGTAGATGTCATTCAAGCTCGATTTGCCTCCAGTGACACAAAAATAATATGGGTCATCGTCATCATTCTTGTTCCTTTTATCGGGTCAATTTTATACCTGATCATTGGCCGAAATAATAAAATCTAGCCGCTATAACGTTAACCAAAATGTTCAAACTATTATTCATTTTATTCAGCCTCCTTCCACTTGCATTTATGGTTTGGGCCTTGGTAGATGTCTTAAAATCAAGATTTTCAGAAGAAAACACCAAGCTCCTTTGGGTCATTGTCATTATCCTACTTCCATTCATTGGCTCCTTGCTTTATTATTTTATTGGAAGAAAAGATAAAATAGGATCATATTGACCAAAAACTTGATGATCAAAGAATCATTCTGCCCCTTTTTGCCGTTTTAGGTAAGAAGGGTTTTTCATGCCCAATTGATAAGATTTATATTTCAAAGAAGAATTTAGTAATATGTATTTGCCATTTGAAGAGATGCCCGACACCGCAAGGGTATGGGTTTACCAAGCCAACAGAAAGTTCACACTAGAGGAAATCCAACTTGTAGAATCCAGATTAACGGCGTTCTGCAACCAATGGAATACACATGGCAATTTGATGCCCACCTCTTTTGACATTAAGTACGATCAATTCATCATCCTATCAGTGGACGAATCAAAACTCGGCGCCAGCGGATGCTCTATTGACAGCTCGGTAAAAACTTTAAGGGAATTGGACCAAGTGCTCAAGGTCAACCTGCTCGACCAAGGCAAGATTTCTTTCGTATATCAAGATGATATAACCATTAGCAGCTTGGGGGAAATCAAAAGCCATATCCAGTCAGGTGCATTGACCAGCAATTCCAAAGTCTTCAACCCAATCATCCAGAAAAAAGAAGACCTACAGAACAAATGGTTGATTCCTGCCAGTGAAAGCTGGTTAAACAGATATTTTAACAACTAATTATTTTAAAAGTTATATATTAGAGGATATACACTTTATGCAAGCTTGACTTTATGATGAAAAATTGTTTTCTGTGTTTCTTTTTAATTGGTCTTGCCCTGGGAGCATGTACTAGCCTACCACAAAAAGGCAAAAGCCAGTTTGCCGCTGGGGAATATCAATTGGCAATTGGCACTTTTTCGAGAATTTTGGCGGACAATCCTGAAGATGCAGATGCCAACTACTATGTAGCAGAAAGCTTCAGGCTTTCCAACCGTATTGAGGATGCTCTCCCCTATTATGACAAACTCTTGGAAGGAGAAGGCTCTTTTGAAAACTATATGAAAAAGGCCAAAAGCCTCCATGACCAGGGGGACTATGAAGCCGCTGCCGCTGCCTATAAAGAAGCCAAAGAATACACCAGCAGTGACTCATTGCTTGCCCTAGCGGATAGAGGATCGCAAAACATTGCCCAAATTGAAAATATCACAGATTATTGGCCATATCACGAGCTTCAAAACTACGAACTGCTGAACACATCAGGAATTGACTATGCGCCAGTAGTGAGTGAAAACTTCCTTTACTTCACCAGCTCTCGAGGAGCAAGTGGAGCCTACCCAGCAACTGGACAAGGCTACACCAAACTCTATAGGGCCCGAGCTGACGGAATAAAGGTAGACGTCCAAAATGTGCAGGCCCTTCCGGAATTCAGAAACGAAGAAGGCTTGAACCAAGGCGCCATCACCATCAGCCCTGATGGTAATACGATCATTTATGCCAGAGGAAATAGCACCAATAAAAACGATCTTCCTGATGTAAGCCTTTTTGTCTCCTACTTTAGAGGAGCTAGCTTTACTGATCCTATTTGGATGCCAGTAAACGAGGAAGAAACCTACTGGAATTCAACACCGGCGTTTAGCTCCGATGGAGAAGTTTTATACTTTGCTTCCAATAGACCCGGAGGCTATGGAGGAACTGATCTTTATAAAGCCACCAAGTTAGCCAATGGTGACTTTGGCAATGCTCAAAATTTGGGACCAGAAATCAATACTGCGGGAAATGAAATGTTCCCCAGACCAGTGGGTGATAAATTTTTCTTCGCCTCTGATGGCCATCCAGGATTTGGGAAATTGGACCTCTTTGTTGCTGAAACCATTGACGGCAATAGGACTATTAAGAACCTAGGCAAGAACATTAACTCCGTAGGAGATGACTTTGGGATCTTCTTCACCAACTTTCCTAAAGAAGGTTTCCTCACCTCCAACAGAGAAGGTGGGATTGGTGATGATGATATTTATTACTTTGAGGATAAAACCCCAAAACCAAAGGTGGTCAATGTATTCTTAAATGTAAAAACCTTGCAAAACATCCCTGACGAAGAACCTGTCACGCTTCCAAGGACAAGGGTAGCCCTCTATGATGGTGCAAAAAAATCCATTGGGGGGGACTTCTCCAATGATGATGGAAAACTCCGTTTCCAATTGGAGCCTAATGCTAATTTCACCATGATTGCCTCCAAAAACGGCTATTTCACCAAAAGCATCAGTTATTCTACTATTGGAAAAACGCCAGCGCAAGAAGACTTGATCCAAGACGTCACCAATATTGTTTTGGACACCACCGTTGTATTGGAAAAATTGGAACTTGAAAAAGCCATTGTCTTAGAAAACATTTATTATGATTTGGACAAAGCAGACATCCGACCTGATGCAGCTTTAGAATTGGACAAATTGGTTAAAATCCTACAGGACAATCCTGAAATCAAGATTGAGCTAAGTTCACACACCGATGCAAGAGCCAGTGACGAATACAATAGGGATCTTTCCCAACGTAGAGCAGAATCTGCGGTCAACTATATTGTTTCCCAAGGAATTGACAAAGACAGATTGGTAGCCAAAGGTTATGGTGAAGACAGGCTGATCATTGAAAATGCACAGACTGAAGAAGAACATCAAATCAACCGAAGAACTGAATTCAAGGTCACAGAAATTGAGGAAAATTAAAAAGGGATCCCGGGCTAAACACCTGGGATTTTTTATTTCCCAATTTTATTTTGTTTAAATAGTCACAGCTTTGCAACATTCAAACATATATTTTCTCAATCCTTCTTAAAATCCTTAACTTTACGGCAATATTAACCAAGTCATTATTCTGATGGACGAAAGATATATGCAAAGAGGCGTATCAGCCTCAAAGGAGGATGTGCACCAGGCCATTTCCAAACTTGACAAAGGACTTTACCCAAAGGCATTTTGCAAAATTGTGGAAGACACTTTAGGCAATGATCCTAATTACTGTAATGTCATGCATGCGGATGGTGCGGGAACCAAATCCTCACTTGCTTATTTATACTGGAAAGAGACAGGGGACTTGAGTGTGTGGAAAGGTATCGCCCAGGACGCCATCATTATGAATATTGACGATCTACTTTGTGTGGGCGCCATCAACAATATATTGGTCTCCTCCACCATTGGTAGAAACAAAAACCTTATCCCTGGTGAAGTAATTTCCGCCATCATCAATGGTACCGAAGAAGTCCTACAGATGCTTCGAGATAATGGTGTCAATGCTGTACTTACAGGAGGTGAAACAGCTGATGTGGGAGATCTTGTAAGAACGGTAATTGTAGACAGCACTGTTACTGCCAGAATGCGCAGGGATGAGGTTATCTCCAATGACAATATCAAAGCTGGCGATGTGATAGTTGGTATTGCCTCTCATGGCCAGGCCAAATATGAAACTGCCTATAACGGCGGCATGGGAAGTAATGGCCTTACTTCTGCCAGACATGACGTTTTTAACAAGGTATTGAAAACAAAATATCCAGAGAGCTTCGATCCATCAGTTCCAGAAGACTTATTATATACGGGTAAATACAACCTTACTGACCCTGCTCCTGGCACCTCTGTAAATGTCGGTCAGTTGGTACTTTCTCCAACAAGAACTTATGCCCCTATCATGGTAGAGGCGTTGAAATATTTACGTCCACAAATCCATGGTTTGGTTCACTGCAGTGGTGGTGCACAAACCAAGGTGCTTCACTTCGTGGACAATGTGCACGTGGTCAAAGACAACCTTTTCGAAACTCCTCCTTTGTTTAAAATCATCCAGGAAGAGAGTGGCACAGATTGGAAAGAAATGTACAAGGTTTTCAATATGGGCCACCGAATGGAGGTTTATTTGGAAGAAAAATATGCCGAGGAGATCATTGACATCGCGGAGTTCCATGGTGTAGATGCACAAATCATTGGACGAGTTGAGCCTCATGAAGGCAAAAAAGTCACGATCAAAAGTGAACACGGTACCTTTGAGTATTGATCATAGTCAAGACTTATATGCTGCAAAAACTCTTAAAAACACTGGCCTGGACAACAGGCCTTTTACTTTTTCTAGCAGGTCTACTCCTTACTGAAGTAGACAGGAGTGCTCCTAAGGAACAGGAGTACTATCAAGAAACCTTAAATGCCATTGAAAATCTTGATTTTAAAAGTTCCACTGGACAATCTTGGTTAGCCGGCTGGGCAAAAGTAAATGCCACCCCTAAAGAACCTGCTAGTCTAGTAGGCTATAAACCTCGTGGCAAGTATAAGTTTGTTCAGGACAGCAGCTATGTTAAGGCTTTGGTTTTGGGCAATGGACATCAAAACATTGCCTACCTCAATTATGAGCTACTGATTGTTCACCCCTTCTTGGCAAAGAGTATTAATGAGGGCATTAAGGCTGCAAACCTTCCTATAGACCAAGTTTATTTTACTGCCACCCATACCCACAGCGGAATGGGAGGTTATATTCCAGGCTTAATGGGTAAAATTGCCTTTGGGGGCTATGATCAGAAAATCATCAACTTGCTGACTCAAAAATCCATTGAGGGCATCAAACAATCCCTTGATAGCCAGGAAAACGTCAGCATCACTTATCAAAAACACAGCGCCCCAGATTTTGTTACCAATAGATTTGTCAAAGAAGACCCCATAGACCCTTTTATCCGACAGTTGGTATTCACAAAAAGTAATGGAAAAAAAGGAACGTTCTTTACTTATACAGCCCATGCTACCTGCCTGAGCAGTAAATTTATGGGCCTCTCAGGTGATTATCCTTATTATCTCACTGAATACATGATGGATGATTATGACTTTGCTCTTTTCGCCGCTGGTACTGTGGGAAGCCACAGCCCATTACCACCGGGCAACAAGCCGAAAGATATCAAAACTTACGCCCATCAGCTAGACAGCCTCATGGAAACACCTTCCATGAATATTGATACCATTGTATCCAAAAACATTAAATTAACCACACTGATTCCTTCATTACCCGAAGCCACTTACAGGATTTCCGACAACATCAAACTTAGGCCATGGGTGTTCAACAACTTGTTTGGAGACACCAATAGTCATTTCGACGTTTTACAAATAGGAAATACTATCATGATTTCAAGTAGCGGTGAAATATCAGGAGTATTTTACGAAAAATGGGAGAAGATGGCAGAAGAAAAGGGACTAAACCTTATAATAACATCGTTTAACGGTGGGTATATGGGCTATATCGTTCCTGACAAATATTACGAAAGACATTATCACGAAGTCCGCGACATGAACTGGTTTGGCCCTTACAGTGGTTCATTCTTCGATGATATCATCACCAATATCATTTCCGTGGCAAAAGAATAGCATCATCTCCATAGCTATCCTTCAGCTTGACAATGGGCATTCTTGAGTAATAGTCTTTTGGTACTTCAATCACCTTAATACTTCCCTTAAATGATTTAGAAAGGTTAAGAATCCGCATATTGGGATCAATATATTCCACCTGATTCTTTCCAGAAAAATTCTTTGACATTATCGGAATATTTAGATCAATGTCATCCATAGAAAGGTCAAGACTGTCCGTTTTCAATGGTTCAAAATCAAAAATAATAGGCAAGTCACTTTTTGATTTTAAGCCACTTTCATCTTGGGCCAATAAATCCTCGGAAAACAAGAATAATCCCATAATTGCCAGTAAAAAGACCTTTTTCATAACATAAAAATCAATTATTTCTTTTCAAGCAATAATGTATTGAATATTTCATTTATCTCAAAAACTTAAAAGTTAAAACAAGTTAATTCTTTAGTTTACAAAGCCATGCCTGAATCCAATCACCTTTAAAACCCCTTTTACTACTGACTTCCCATCCATATTTATTAAAATAGATAAAATAATCAGGAAGGTCTTTTCTAGGGTTTTTAGTCAGCAACCTAAAAAATAAAATCATCAAATACTGCATAATCTTTCTCTTAGGATGATCAATAAAGTCTGTAAAAATCCAATTGGTTTCATGGTCACTTCGTAGATCAATTTCCTTGAATAAAACCTCAATTTCACTGTCCGGCAACAAATCCAATAAAAACTGTGTGAGAATTACATCAAATCGATGCTTCGGCAATTCACGAAAATCATTTTGCTTCAAAAAAACCACCCTATCTCTAAAAATCTGCGGAACATTATTTGCTGCTTTACTGATCATATTCTGTGAAGCATCCACAAAGAAAACCTTCCCATTACTGCCAAGTTTAGATAAGATTTCTGACAGGTTGGTACCCGTTCCCCCACCTATATAAAGTACCTTATCACCAGCTGAAACTTGATCCAAAAAAGCCTGTTTACTTTCTATATAATCCCTACCAAGGACCAAAGCAGCCAAGCGATCGTAAAAAAACACTACCCTATCGTAAAGGTTAATATCCATTCAACAAATATACCTTTCATAATTACCGATAGCCATGTTTTTTTGATCAAACTGTAAATCAATTTTGGGGTTTATATGGTCAATAAATAGAGCATATCAAAGCTAAAGCATCCTGAGTTTCCCAACTTTTCCGCCTAATCCTGCATAAATAAGCACAATCAACCAATGAACAATAATATCAAAGGAAGCATATAAGCTGCATCAACTTTCCTTCTCACCGATTCTTTACCTTTATGGTACTGCAAAAAGGCCAATGCATGAATTAAGAACATAATTAAAAGGATAACTATATAGATATAGTAATGAGAGCTTAGAAAGAAAAATAAACTCAAATTATATAAAAGTCCAATCCATACAATCGCATTCAAAAGCTTATAAGTGGCCTTGACCCCAAAAGCATTTACAATGGACCCCATTTGATCTCTCTGATCGCTATTCTTATCCATAAAGGCCAATAAAATGAGATTAAACCAAGCCATCAAAAAATAACCAAAAGCAAAAAACCAAAAGTAATTGGGCAATCCATCATTTACAAACCTGATCAAAGGTGCCAGGGTAATTCCTGCCGTATAAAAAGCCGCCGTAGAAAGCTCTTTAAGAAAAGCCATCTTTGTCCCAAAGAATTTGATCACCAGTATATTCCCTATGATCATACTACCCAAAAGCAATCCAAAAGAGATTAGTCTTGAAAAATTAATATAGTTAAAAGCCAGGTACAAGCCGATAATGACTACCAGTATCAACCAAATAATTAACTTGTTATAATGAACCTGATGAAAAAGGTGCCTCGCAGAACTGGCTTTGCCTTCTATGTTTTTAGCATCCATTAAATGATCAAAGGTATAAATTCCCCAAACTGCCAAACCCATCAAGACATATACTATGGGAGTGAAGTCCAAATCCAGCATATGTTGAAAAAAGAAAAGACCTGCACAGGCACCAACTACCACATCCAGGGATAACCACTGAAAATAACTATAATATTTCTTTATTCTAAGTATAGACACAAGAGTAAATATACAACCCCAAGCGTTTAATCGGAATCATATGTTATATTTAACACTTTCAAATTTACAGTAACTATAAATAACCCTTAAGCATGAAGAAATTTCTTTTTACCATCCTATGCCTTTTAAGCTTTAACGCACTCTCAGTGGGGCAAAATCAAATAAAAGTAGCCTGTGTAGGAAACAGTATCACCCAAGGTCCCGGCAGAGAACACCCTGACAGCTGGCCACTTTTAATGCAAGACATATTGGGAAAAGATTATCTAGTAAAAAACTTTGGAGTAAGTGGTAGAACCTTATTAAAAAAGGGGGATTACCCATATTGGAATGAACCGCAGTTTCAAGAAGTACAGGACTTCAACGCGAACATCATAGTGATCAAACTAGGCACCAATGATTCAAAGCCGCAAAACTGGAGGTACAAAGAGGAATTTGTCGATGATTATATCGCTATGATCAATACTTTCAAATCCAGCATGGAAGAAGATGGAGCTATTTATGTTTGCATGCCTGTCCCCGTTTTCAAAGACAATTTTGGCATCAACGCCATAGCCATGAAAGAAATGGAACCCATGCTTAGGAAAATCATTAAAACTACCGGGGTAAAAAAGATCAACTTATATAAGCCGCTCAAAAAACATGGTGATCTTTTCCCTGACGGGATCCACCCAAACAAAACAGGCAACCAAATCATGGCTGAATCAGTGGCAAAAAAAATCAAGTAAAACAAAAAGCTCCGGTTTTCACCGGAGCTTTTTGTTTATAAATATCTAAGCATTTAAGATACCACCTCTTCTTGTTCATATTCCTCAGTAGGAATACAGCTACATACTAAGTTTCTGTCTCCATAAGCTGAATCTATCCTTCTTACAGTAGGCCAGAACTTACTGTTTCTCACATATTCCAAAGGATAAACTGCCTGCTCTCTTGAATAAGGGAATTCCCATGTTTCACTCATCACCATATTGGCTGTATGAGGAGCATTTTTCAAAAGGTTATTCACTTTATCCATCTTTCCCTCTTCGATGGCCCTGATTTCCTCACGGATACTGATCAAAGCATCACAGAACCTATCCAGCTCTGCTTTGGTTTCAGACTCAGTTGGCTCGATCATCAAAGTTCCAGCCACTGGGAAAGAAACTGTTGGTGAATGGAAACCATAATCGATCAATCGCTTGGCAATATCTTCCACTTCAACATCCACCGCTTTGAATTCCCTGAAATCAACGATCATTTCGTGCGCTGCACGCCCTTGGGAACCCGTATATAAAATAGGGAAATACTCACTCAATCGGGCCTTAATATAATTCGCATTTAGGATGGCTGTCTGTGTAGCATGCTTTAACCCATCTCTTCCCATCATAGCAATATAGGCGTAAGAGATCGGCAAAATACTGGCACTTCCAAAAGGAGCCGCAGAAATTGCCGTGATCGCCTGCTGGCCACCTGTCTTCACGATTGGGTTACTTGGCAAGAATGGCTCCAAATGTTTGGCCACACAGATTGGGCCCATACCTGGTCCTCCTCCTCCATGAGGAATACAGAAGGTTTTGTGTAAGTTAAGGTGACAAACATCCGCTCCAATATTCCCTGGACTGGTCAAGCCTACCTGTGCATTCATATTGGCTCCATCCATATATACCTGACCTCCATTATCATGGATAATTTGGCACATTTCACGGATAGCCTCCTCAAATACCCCATGAGTCGATGGATAAGTCACCAAGAAAGAAGATAAATTATCTTTATGCTTATCAGCTTTTGCCTTAAGATCCTCTATATCAATATTTCCCAGCTCATCGCACTTCACGATAACCACTTTCATGCCGGCCATAACCGCAGAAGCAGGATTGGTACCGTGTGCAGAAGAAGGAATCAAAGCAATATTTCTATGGCTTTCCCCCCTGCTTTCATGATAAGCTCTGATTACCATCAACCCTGCAAATTCACCTTGCGCACCAGAATTAGGTTGCAGTGAAGTCTCTGCAAACCCGGTAATTTCTGTCAACCAGTTCCTCAGATCTTGGAACAACTCATAATATCCCGCTGCTTGATCTTGAGGGGCAAATGGGTGTAATTGACCAAATTCTGGCCAAGTAACCGGAATCATTTCCGCTGTCGCATTCAGCTTCATAGTACATGAACCGAGCGAGATCATTGAGTGAACCAAAGAAAGATCCCTATTTTCCAATCGCTTGATATATCTCAACATTTCATGCTCAGAATGGAAAGCATTGAAAATCATATGATCCATATAACTTGAAGTTCTTTCCAGTCCTTCAGCAACTTCAAAAGCCAGGTCTTCCGCCAAAGGCCCCAAGTCCACCTCTTCCGCACTCATATGCGTCGTTCTGGCAAACACTTCAATGATGCTTTCCACATCTTCCAAGGTCTTAGCTTCATCGAAAGCCAAGAAAACATAACCTGGCTCATAACGGAAGTTCATCTCGTGGGACAATGCAAAAGCAGTGATTTTTGACTGCTGAACATCATCCACTTTTATCTTGAGCGTATCGAAATAATCCTTGTTTTCTTGCACGAATCCAAGTTTTTCCAAGCCTTTAGCAGTAAGCTTGGCTAAGCCGTGAATCTTAGCTGCAATATCTTTCAAACCCTTAGGCCCATGATACACTCCATACATACCCGCCATTACTGCCAATAAAACTTGTGCAGTACAGATATTTGAAGTCGCTCTTTCTCTTTTAATATGTTGTTCTCTGGTCTGAAGCGCCATCCTGTAGGCCTTATTGCCATCCTTATCCAAAGATATACCAATAATTCTTCCTGGAACCTGTCTTTTGTAAACCTCTTTCGTGGCAAAATAAGCGGCATGCGGCCCTCCAAATCCCATTGGCACACCAAAACGCTGGGTAGTTCCTACTACCACATCTGCTCCCATTTCACCAGGAGGTGTCAAAAGGGTCAATGACAACAAATCTGCGGCAAAGGCAGTAGAAACTTTATTTTCAATTGCACTTTGAACCAAAGACTTATAGTCAATTACTTCGCCATCCGCATTAGGGTATTGGAGCATAACGCCATACAGCGCTGGATCTGTTAAATCAAGTTCACTCAAAGGCCCTTGTACTAACTCAACTCCAACAGGAAGGGCACGGGTTTTAAGAATTTCCCTGGTTTGTAAGAACACTTTTTCATCCACAAAAAATTTGGACGCCTTTTTCTTTTCTCTGGGCCTGGCAGCAAAAAGCATGTTCATTGCCTCTGCAGCTGCAGTTCCTTCGTCCAAAAGCGAAGCATTTGCCAACTCCATACCGGTAAGGTCCATCACCATGGTCTGGAAGTTAACCAATGCCTCCAAACGTCCTTGGGCAATTTCCGCTTGGTAAGGAGTATAGGCAGTATACCATCCTGGGTTCTCTAATACATTTCTTAGGATTACTCCCGGCACAATGGTATCATAATACCCCAAACCTATAAATGATTTGTAGATTTTATTTTTTGAAGCCAATTTCCTGAAATCCTTTAAAAAGGCCGCTTCAGACTTGGCTGTTGGTAAATTCAATGGTTTCTCCAGCTGAATCGCTTTGGGGATAGTTTGGTCAATCAGCTCATCAATGGACGAAACACCTATTTTGCCTAGCATTTCGGTAACCTCCTGAGAAGAAGGTCCATTATGGCGATTTTCAAACTTTACAGAGGGGTTCAAATCAATTTTCATAATCCAGATTCGCGTATTATACTCGGGTAATATTCCTTATTTTATACTGATCTGCAAAGGTATAAATTATTGATTGATAATGATTTTCTTTTTCAAGTTTTCTCCCATAAACAAGCTTATATTAAGCAACAGTTTTACACTTTTACAAAATATTGCCTAGTTTAGGGGGCAAATTTCAGTGATAACTCAAATATAGAGAATGAAGAGGAACTATTTCGTGGCCAGCGCTTTGGGAGTTTTGCTTTCCCTGCAGGTCAGTGCACAACAAACATCTATGGTGGAAAAATACGCCTCCACTATCAAGGACTCCGATTTGAAGGAGTATTTGACTTATTTGGCATCTGATGAACTAGAAGGACGTGAGACCGGCAAAAAAGGTCAAAAACTTGCCGCAGAGTTTCTTGCAAAATTTTATCAGGAAAATGGACTGGAAGGCCCCGTTGACGGAAGTTACTTTCAGAAATTCAACCTAGTATCGGTCAAGTGGAAAGAGGTGGAACTAAGGATAGGTAAACAAAACCTAGTCAATAACGAGGATTTCGTATTTATCGGTGATGGGAATATGAAAAAAAGATCCAAAACCGATTTGGTTTACTTAGGTCTTGCGAGCGACGAAAACTTGGCCAAAGTAGATGTTAAAGACAAACTAGTTGGTCTTTGGTCTATCGGTCAGCGTGCTGGAGACCAAATCAACAAGATCATGGATGCGGGTGCTGCTGGTGTGGTAGTGGTGACCATGGAAGGACAAGCCAACTTTGACCGAATAGCCAATAGATACAAGAGCCTGAGCAATAGCGGAAGGATAGGTTTTGACAAACCAACCGATCAAAAACCAGTATTTATGGTCAGTTCTGAAAAAATGGCCAGCCTTTTTGGCAAGTCCATAGAAGAATTGAAAGAAGCCGCTAAAAGCAATCCTGCATCAATTGAAAGTCAAAAAGCTAGGTACAAGGTAGAAAAAGCCAAAGAGATCGTAGACACTGAAAACGTAATGGCTTTCTTGGAAGGAACCGATAAGAAAGAGGAAATCTTGGTTGTTTCATCCCACTATGACCACGTAGGCATTAACAGCAAAGGTGAAATCAATAACGGTGCTGATGATGACGGATCTGGTACTGTTTCCGTAATGGAAATTGCACAGGCTTTTGCTACCGCAGCAAAAGAAGGCCACAAGCCAAGGAGATCTGTACTTTTTTTGAACGTTACTGGTGAAGAAAAAGGATTATTAGGTTCTGAATACTATACAGACAATCCTGTTTTCCCATTGGAAAACACAGTCAACAACTTGAACATCGATATGGTAGGTAGGATCGGTTACGAATACCAAGATGCCGAAAACCAAGATTATGTCTATGTGATCGGGTCGGAAATGCTATCCTCACATCTAAAAAAAATCCTTGAATACAATAATATCACGCATACTAACCTGATCTTGGATTATAAGTATGACGCTCCAGATGATCCGAATAGGTTCTACTACCGTTCTGACCATTATAACTTCGCCAAACATAATATTCCAGTCGCGTTCTTTTTCAACGGTGTACATGATGACTACCACCAGCCTTCTGACACTGTGGACAAGATCGAATTCAAGCTGATGGAAAAAAGAGCAAAATTGATTTTCTATACTGCTTGGGATTTGGCCAACAGGGAAAACAGAACTCCTGTAGATGGCAGCAATGACCGTGGAGAAAGATAAATAAAAGCTGAAGGCTAAATGCCTAAGGTCAAAAAGCAAAAGCCGCTGGATTTAGAATCCAGCGGCTTTTGCTCTTAATATTAAATGTGAATAACTTCTCTATGTACTCACATCTAGCTACTTGATACTTATTTTATCTTTTACCCTTGCTTTTCTTTTTCATCTGATTCCTATTCTTCTTGGCCTTGCTGTTTTTATTGCCACGAACCTTTTTCTTCTCGGGATTATAGTGCGGGTTTTTATTTCCTCTTGGCTTTTTCTCATGGAAGGCCCCTTTGAAGTCCGGGTTCTCCTTTTTCATTTGGCTGTCAATCTCCCTAGCGTAGGCCTGCTTCTCTGCAAAAGGCGTTTCGGTAATTTTCACCTCAGAAGGAATTTCAGACACCGGAACCTCCATCCGGATGATTTCTTCAATCTTATCAAAATGATATTCTTCTGCTGGATTGACAAAGGTAAAGGCTTCTCCTTCCTGCTCGGCCCTTCCTGTACGACCTACCCTATGCACATAATCTTCATAAATCAGCGGCACATCAAAATTCACCACATGGCTTACCATACTGATATCCAAACCTCGAGAAGCCACATCTGTGGCCACCAAAATTCTTACATCACCAGACTTGAAGTCCTCCACAGAGTTGATTCTGGTGTTCTGACCTTTATTGGCATGGATCACCCTGATTTCACCATGCTTCTTCCTTTCCAAATACTGATAAACTGCCTCCGCATTTTTCCTAGACTTGGTAAACACAATCACCCTTTTGATCTCTTCATTTTGTAACAAATGGTCCAAAAGATTGATCTTGGTTTTTAGGTTAGGCACCAGATATTTGGTCTGAGCAACTGTGTCTGCAGTAGTAGCTTGAAGAGCAATTTCAATTCTTTCAGGAAACTCAAGAAACTCTTCGGAAATCTTTTCCACCCGATCTGAAAAAGTAGCCGAGAAAAGCAGATTTTGGCGCTTCACAGGAATCACCTCCAAAATCGCCCTAATCTGAGGCATAAAACCCATATCCATCATCTTATCCGCCTCATCCAGTACCATGGTCTTGATCTCTCTGACAAAGATTTTTCCTTTGCTATAGATATCCATAAACCTTCCCGGAGTAGCCACCACAATATCCACACCTTCCTCGATCTTCTCTATCTGGGCTGTCGGACCAATACCGCCATATAGACAGACATACCTTAAATCTGTGTATTTCCCCAATTCGATAATGGCCTGTTCTATCTGCATGACCAGCTCTCTGGTTGGCGCTAAAATCAAAGCACGGGGATGCATCCCTTGGGCATATTTTACCTTCATCAAGATAGGCAAAACATAGGCCGCAGTCTTACCCGTTCCCGTTTGGGCTATTCCCAATATATCCTGTCCAGCCAAAGCCAGCGGAATGGCCTTTTCCTGAATGGGCGTTGGCTTGGTATAGCCAGCCTCCCTTACAGCTTCCAAAAGCTGTTTGTTTATTTTAAAATTCTCAAAAGACTGCGGGCTATCAGACATGATTTATTAATTTTAGCTTCAAATTATATTTAGGGAAATAAATACCCCGATTCACTCCAATCAAAACAGTAATGACGAAGAGTATTTTAATCACAGATGCAAATATAGTAAATGAAGGTAAGATTACCCGTGGAGATGTCTTCATCAAAGATGGATTGATATATTCCGTAGGGGGAGACCTAAAGGAATTTGAAGCGGACATCACTATAGATGCCGAAGGAAAATACTTATTACCTGGCTTGATTGATGACCAAGTTCACTTTAGAGAACCAGGACTCACCCATAAGGCTGAAATCTACACTGAAGCCAAAGCGGCAGTCGCAGGAGGCATCACTTCTTTTATGGAAATGCCCAACACGGTACCCCAATCTACCACTTTGGAGCTCCTCGAGGAAAAATATAAAATCGCTTCAGAAAAATCACTGGCCAATTACTCCTTTTACCTCGGTGCCACCAATGATAATTTGGATGAAATATTGAAAGCCGATCCAGAAGAAATATGCGGTATCAAAGTATTCCAAGGTTCTTCCACTGGAAATATGCTAGTAGATAACCAAGAAACCCTTGAAAACATTTTCGAAAAATGTAAAATGCTCATTGCCACCCACAGTGAGAATGATGATATCATCAAGGCCAATATGGACAAATACCTTGAAGAGTATGGAGAGGATATTCCCGTCAAATACCATCCTAAGATCCGTTCCGCAGAAGCCTGCTATGATGCTTCCAAACGCGTTGTAGACTTAGCCAGGAAACATGGCACCAAACTACATATTCTCCATATCAGTACGGCCAAAGAAGTTTCGCTTTTTGATAATACCATTCCCTTAAAGGAAAAAAGAATCACTGCAGAAGCATGTGTGCACCACCTTTGGTTTACAGAAGCTGATTATGATGAAAAAGGCACCTTAATCAAATGGAATCCAGCAGTAAAAACTGTCGAGGACCGCGATGAGATTTTAAAGGGAGTATTGGATGATCGAATTGATGTCATAGCTACTGACCACGCCCCTCATACTTTGGAAGAAAAAGACAATGTATATACCAAAGCCCCATCGGGAGGTCCATTGGTACAACATAACTTAGTAGCACTTCTAGAAATGTATCATCAAGGAAAAATCAGCTTGGAACAGATTGTACAGAAAACCAGCCATAATGTAGCCATCCTTTTCGAAATAGAAAAAAGAGGCTATATCAGACCAGGCTATTTTGCCGATTTGGTATTGGTAGATCTTAACGATCCATGGGAGGTCAAAAAAGACAATATTCTTTCCAAATGTGGCTGGGCACCCTTTGAGGGCCATACTTTCAAATCAAAAGTCTCACACACAATTGTTTCCGGACACTTAGCGTACGAAAACGGGACATTTCATGAAGAGAAAACAGGGAAAAGGCTGAAATTTTCCAGAAAATAATTTTCCCAGCCTATTGTTTTGCAAAAAACCGTGTATTACCTTTGCAATCCAATCAGGGAGAAGACCTGATTAAAAGATATAAAACGGTGGTTGTAGCTCAGCTGGTTAGAGCGCTGGTTTGTGGCACCAGAGGTCGTCGGTTCGAACCCGATCTTCCACCCAAAACCCCTCAAAAATGAGGGGTTTTTAATTTTAAGCTAAAATGAAGAAACTATTATGGCATATTATTTGTCTTTCGTTTTAGTATAATCAAAATTTGATCCCAATGTTTACATTATTCAAACCATCGCCTACCTTTCCAAAGGTAAAACCGGTAGATCTGAAAAACATCCAGATGTATATGGCAAAATTTGAAGAGTCTCTGAAAAATTTTGAAGAGATACAAAAGGAGCATATTAACTCAATGATAAGATAAAGGTAAAAAGGTCATTAAATAATGACCTTTATTTTTTGCCCAAACTTTTTACTTTTAACACTATTGGAGTATTTTAGAGGGGTCCACTAAAACCACTAAACAATACTCCATGAGCTACATCCATTTCGACAAAACGGAATTAATCAACCTTAATTATTCCTTAGAAAAAGAGACCATCAGGTCCAATCGTTCAGGCTGCTATACTAGCACAACAATCATCGGATGTAACACAAGGAAGTATCACGGATTATTGGTTGCCCCCCAGCCACAAATCGACAGCCAGCTCCATGTACTACTATCGACCATCCATGAAACCGTCATCCAACATGGTGCTAGTTTCAACCTGGGCATCAGCAAGTACCCGGGCATTTACTCCCCTAGGGGGCACAAATACCTAGAAGACTATAGCTCAGAGCCTATCCCCAAACTTACTTACCGAGTAGGCGGTGTTGTTTTGCAAAAGGAAATCATCTTGGATACCACCGTGGACAGAATGATGATCAAGTACACATTGTTGGACGCCCACTCTCCCACCACTTTGCGACTTAGCCCTTTCTTGGCTTTTAGAGGTTATCATTCCCTCTCCAAAGCCAACACCTATGTCAACAAAAAATACCTAAAAGTAGACAGTGGGGTACAATTCAAACTTTATGAAGCATACTCTCCACTTTCCCTGCAAATTTCAAAGGAAAATGAATTTGTCCCTGCACCGGACTGGTATTATGATATAGAGTATATCCGGGAAAAAGAAAGAGGCTATGAGTTTAAAGAAGACTTATACCTCCCTGGTTTTTTTGAATTCAATATCAAAAAAGGAGAAGCTGTTATATTCTCAGCTGGACTAGAGGAAGCCGACCCCACATTATTGGAGGAAGCTTTCGACAGAGAACTCAAACGACGAACCCCTAGGGACAATTTTGAAAACTGCCTAAAAAACTCAGCTGGCCAATTCATTTCCCGCAGAGGTGGCGAGACGAGAGTTATAGCTGGCTACCCTTGGTTTGGGTGGTGGGGCCGCGATACTTTTATCGCACTACCCGGGCTCACCCTAACTCAAGGAGATTCCGGAACTTTCCTCGAGGTCATGAAGACCATGTCCAAGGATGTAAAGGGCGCACTTTTCCCCAATGTCGGCAGCGGTGTCACCACTAATATGAACACACTCGACGCACCTCTTTGGTATTTCTGGGCCTGGCAGCAGTATGAACAATATACCGGCGATCGTGAAACCATCACAAAAAACTACCTTACTGTACTGAAAGGTATTATAGAAGGACTAATCCAAGGCACGGAATTCAACATTAAGGTCCAAGACAATGGACTGCTACATGGCGGGCAAAAGGGAATAGCCCTGACCTGGATGGACGCAGTCACCTCAGACGGACCTGTCACCCCAAGAATAGGCTGCCCTGTAGAGATCAACAGCCTCTGGTACAATGCCCTTTGTTATTATCATGAACTAACCGGAGACAAGGAGATTGAAAACCTGGCCCAAAAAGTAAAGGAATCATTTTTAGATGAATTCTGGTTAGAGGATAAAGGCTACCTCGCTGACGTAATCAATAACGGCACAAAAGATTGGTCAATAAGACCAAACATGGTCTTTGCCACTTCACTTCCTTTCAGTCCCTTGAAGGACACACAAAAAGCTGAAGTACTGGAAGTCATCAAACTCAATCTTTTGACCACACGTGGACTACGGACATTAGCCCCCAATGACCCATCCTATAAGGGATATTACCAGGGAAACCAGTACCAAAGAGACAATGCTTATCACCAAGGTACTGTATGGCCATGGCTATTGGGACACTTTGTAGAAGGATACCTGAAAATCCACCGCAAAGCTGGAAAAAACATGATCGAAAAACTAATCAAGGGTTTTGATGACACCATGTCCCAATACGGTGTAGGCACCATTGCCGAAATATACGATGGCGACCCACCACATCGACCAAAGGGAGCCATATCGCAGGCCTGGAGTGTAGGAGAACTACTGCGTATAATGTATTTAATTAAACAATACTAAAATTATTTTTTATGAAAGTATTAATGTTTGGATGGGAATTTCCACCACATATATCGGGTGGACTCGGCACAGCCTGCTATGGATTACTGAAAGGGATGTCCAAATTTAATCATGAGATTATTTTTGTCGTACCCAAATTATGGGGAGACGAAGATCCACTTGCTGATTTTGTAAGCGCCAGCGATGTCGAAATAGATTATCGTGAAAAACGATTTAAAGAAATATGGAAAAACCTGACCTACCTAGAAGTCAGTTCCTTCCTGATACCCTATTTAGGACTGGAAGAATATGCCAGGTTCACAGATAAATCCCTACACGATGGGACTGATGTAGATGAAAGTATTTTTTCCAATAAATTTACCTTTAGCGGAAAATACGGCAAAGACTTGATCATGGAGGTTTCCCGCTATGCCCTTACAGCAGCGCAGATAGCCAAAAACAAAGAACACGATATCATTCACGCCCACGATTGGCTCTCGTTCCCTGCCGGTATAGCAGCCAAGGAAATCAGCGGCAAACCATTGGTAGTCCATGTACATGCCACTGAATTTGATCGGTCAGGAGAAAATGTCAACGAAAGGGTTTATGAAATAGAAAAATCAGGGATGGAAGCTGCTGACAAAATCATCGCAGTCAGCCACCTGACTAAAAGAACCATCGTCACCAAATATGGCATTCCTGAAAGCAAGGTGGAAGTCATCCACAATGCCGTATTGGATGTCAGCATCATTAAAAGCAATGCCCGGAAAAAAGTCCCAGAAAAAATCGTCACCTTCTTGGGCAGAATCACCTTCCAAAAAGGTCCCGAATACTTCATTGAAGCAGCCAATAAAGTGCTTAAAAAGGATGATAATGTCAGATTTGTCATGGCAGGCTCTGGAGACCTGCTCAATCGAATGATCGACAGGGTGGCCGAACTACGGATTGGCACCAAGTTCCATTTCACAGGATTCCTAAAAGGCAAAGAGGTGGACCAAATGTTTGCCATCAGTGATGTCTATGTCATGCCATCCGTATCTGAACCATTTGGAATTTCACCTTTAGAAGCAGTCCGGCACAACACCCCCGTTATCATTTCAAAACAATCGGGCGTTGCAGAAGTATTGACCAATGCCATTAAGATCGACTTCTGGGACATTGATGCGATGGCAGATGCCATATTCGCTTTATTGCATTACCAAGGGATCTCCAATATGTTCCGCAGCTGTGGTACAGAAGAGCTCAAAAAAATGAAATGGGAACACGTTGCTGAAAAAATCTTCGCCCTTTATGATCAAACCTTAACCGTAACCAATCCATGAGAACCATTTGCTTTTACTTTCAGGTACACCAACCGTACAGATTAAAACCCTATCGCTTTTTTGACATCGGCGAAGACCATTACTACTGGGATGATTTTGCCAACAGAAGCATCATGCGCAAGGTGGCAGAAAAATGCTACCTCCCCATGAACCAGCTTTTATTAGAGCTCATCCATAAGTATGATGGAAAATTCAAAGTGAGTTTTTCCCTCTCTGGTGTATTTATGGACCAGATGGAAGAATATGCTCCTGAAGTGCTTGAAAGTTTCCAGAAACTCGTGGCCACTGGTCATGCCGAGCTGCTTAACGAGACTTATGCCCACGCCTTGGCGGCTTTAAAAAGCAAAGAGGAATTTCACGATATGGTCCGTAAACAACAGGACAAAATAAAAAAGCTCTTTAATGGTTACACGCCAAAAGTCTTCAGAAATACAGAGTTAATTTACTCCGACACCATTGGTGAAATGGTTGCCGAATTGGGCTATGAAGCCATCCTTACCGAAGGAGCCAAGCACATCCTTGGCTGGAAAAGCCCTAACTATGTCTATTGCAATGCCATTGAGCCCAAATTAAAAGTACTACTTAAGAACTTCCGCTTGAGTGACGATATTGCTTTCCGATTTGGAGAAAAAGCCTGGGCAGATTGGCCATTGACAACTGACAAGTTTGTCAATTGGATCAACCAAATACCGCAAGAGGAAGAGGTAATCAACCTCTTTATGGATTATGAAACTTTTGGGGAACATCAATGGGCAGAAAGCGGCATTTTTGAATTTATGCGTCATTTGCCAGAAGCGGTACTTTCTCAATCCAACTTCACTTTTTCTACTCCTTCAGAGGTGGTAAAAGAGGCCCCTCCAGTTGGAAAAATCCATGTACCCGTACCAATTTCTTGGGCAGATGAAGAGCGAGACCTCACAGCTTGGCTTGGAAATGATCTGCAAGATGAAGCATTTGACAGGCTTTACGAACTGGAACATATGGTAAAAAAATCTAAGGATCCTGAAATACAAAAGGACTGGAAATACCTTCAAACCAGTGACCATTTCTATTATATGTGTACCAAATTCTTCTCTGACGGAGATATACACGCTTATTTCAGTCCTTACGAAAGTCCTTATGAGGCATTTATTAACTACATGAATGTATTGAGCGATTTTATGCTGAGACTGAAAAAAGAACAGGAAGCACCTATTACAGAAGAATAACAAATCCCCAAAACTAACCTAGATTACCAACTCCCCAAGCCAATTACTTGGGGAGTTTTTAAAGTAAAAAAGCCGGACGAAACTTATTCATCCGGACCTTACTCCATAAGGATCAAACTCCTTATTCTATCTCAACATTTTCTACATTTTTAAAGTAAACCTGCTTGTCAGCATCCAGATCAACCAAAACAGCAGAATCATTTTTGATATAACCGCTTAGTATTTCCTTGGACAGCTCATTAAGCACCAATCGCTGCATGGTTCTCTTCAAAGGCCTTGCGCCAAATTGGGGATCAAAACCAACTTCACCCAAGTAATCCAAAACCTCTCTGGTCGCATCTATCTCAATTCCTGCATCTGCCAACCTTTGCTGGATTTCCTTCCACTGGATATCCACGATCTTACGGGTTATTTCCCTGTTCAATGGCTCAAACATGATCGTTTCATCAATCCTGTTCAAAAACTCAGGCCTTACCGATTTCTTCAACAGCTCAAACACTTCTGCCTTGGTTTCATCAATGACCTGATCTTTATTCCATTCTTCCATTCCAGAAAAACGTTCTTGTATCAGTGTAGATCCAATATTAGTGGTCAAGATGATAATGGTGTTTTTGAAATTAGCTAACCTTCCTTTATTATCGGTCAACCTTCCATCATCCAATACCTGAAGCAATATATTGAATACATCAGGATGGGCCTTTTCTATCTCATCTAGAAGGATTACAGAGTAGGGCTTTCTCCTCACTGCTTCTGTCAACTGCCCTCCTTCATCATAACCCACATAGCCTGGAGGTGCCCCCACCAACCTACTGACCGCATGTCTTTCTTGGTACTCGGACATATCGATTCTCACCATGGCATTTTCGTCATTGAAGAGGTATTCTGCCAAGGCTTTCGCCAGCTCTGTCTTACCCACACCGGTAGTCCCCATAAAGATAAAGGAGCCTATTGGGCGTTTGGGATCCTGAAGCCCTGCGCGGCTTCTTCTAACCGCATCCGACAAGGCTGCTATTGCCTCTTTTTGCCCTGCTATCCTCTTGCTCAACTCATCTTCCAAATGAAGTAATTTCTCCCTTTCACTTTCCAACATTCTGGACAATGGAATCCCTGTCCATTTAGCCACTACCGCTGCAACATCCTCCGCATCCACTTCTTCTTTCAGCAATGGAGAACCTTTCTGCATATCATGCAATTGCTGATTAAAGGATTCTAGCTTTTTCTCACTATCCGTGATCTTACCATAGCGTATCTCTGCTACTTTACCAAAATCCCCGGCACGTTCGGCTTGGTCCGCCTCTAACTTGAACTTATCAATATTCTCTTTTTCTCTACGGATTCCAGTAATCACAGCCTTTTCACTTTCCCATTTGGCTTTCACCGATTGTCTCTTTTCAGAAAGCTCTGCAATCTCCTTGCTCAGAACAGTTTCCTTATCCTTATTTTTTTCCCTTCTGATCGCTTCACGCTCTATCTCCAATTGCATGATCCTACGATTCAGCTCATCCAATTCTTGGGGAAGAGAATCAATTTCCATCCTTAGTTTTGCCGCAGCCTCATCCATCAAGTCAATGGCTTTATCTGGCAAAAAGCGGTCTGAAATATAACGTTGGGATAACTCTACAGCAGAGATCACCGCATCATCCTTAATACGTACACCATGGTGCAGCTCATACTTATCCTTAATCCCCCTTAGGATGGAAATGGCATCAGCGGTATCAGGTTCATCCACCATTACAGCTTGGAACCTTCTCTCCAAGGCCTTATCTTTCTCTACATACTTCTGGTACTCTTTCAAAGTAGTAGCACCGATGGCATGCAGTTCTCCCCGTGCCAAGGCTGGTTTCAATAGGTTGGCAGCATCCATGGCTCCTTCACCACCTCCACCAGCCCCTATCAAGGTATGAATCTCATCTATGAAAAGGATTATCTGACCATCTGAATCAGTTACCTCTTTGATGACAGCCTTGAGTCTTTCCTCAAACTCACCCTTATATTTGGCACCCGCAACCAATAAACCCATATCAAGAGAAATAAGGGTCTTTGATTTTAGATTCTCAGGAACGTCTCCACTAACAATCCTTTGTGCCAGACCTTCTACAATCGCAGTTTTACCCACGCCAGGTTCTCCCAATAGGATCGGGTTGTTTTTGGTTCTTCTGGCCAAAATCTGAAGTACACGCCTGATCTCCTCATCCCTACCAATTACAGGGTCTATTTTTCCCTTTTTGGCCAGTTCATTTAGATTTTTGGAATACTTCTCCAAGGATCTGTATTTGGCCTCAGCGTTTTGATCGGTCACTTTATTTCCTTGTCTCAATTCTTTAATTGCTTCAATAAGTGCCTTTTCTGTCACTCCTTGGTCTTTGAGCAACTGGCTGGTCTTATCCCCTGTAGATAGTATCCCTAAAAGCAAATGTTCAATAGCGACAAACTCATCTCCAAAAGTTTTCAAGTAGTCCTTTGCTTTGGCCAATACCTGATTGCCTGCATTGGAGAGATAGGGCTGCTGTCCACTGACCTTTGGATAGGAACTGATGATTTCTTCCAATTTCTGGGTCACCATTTTTTGGTTTACACCTAGCTTTTTGAAAACGAAATCCACCACACTCTCATCCTCAGATAGGATACCCTTTAACAAATGAGCCGGTTCAATGGCTTGCTGTTGCTCAGCCATACACAGCTCTGCTGCCTTTTGGACAGCCTCTTGTGATTTGATGGTAAATTGCTTGAAATCCATTATATATCTATTCTTTTTATTACTTATTCATCTATGGAGCCATGCCCCGTGATCTACTTCAATCAAAACAAACACCAAATAAAAATCATGAGCCAAATCGGAAATATTGACTGAAAACAAAGTCAAAACCTTTATTTTTAGGACTTTTTGGCAGATAAAATGTAAAGTAAGAAGATAAATACGGCAGACTTGATCCAGTAATCACAAAATATCCTATCGTTTTATAAGTCTCAAAACCATTTGTCCCTAACAAATGACAAGACTTTCCACAGCATACTGGATAATCCTTACATTTTCATACCTTTGCATTATGAACAAGGGTGATAAAAAGGATATTAGGCAATTAAGCCTGGAGGAACTTCAGGAATTTTTCCTATCTGTTGGGGACAAAAAATTCAGGGCCAAGCAGGTTTATGAATGGCTTTGGAATAAATCATTGAAAAATTTCGATGATATGACCAATATCTCCCTTACCACCCGGGAAATGCTGAAAGAAAACTTTACGATCAACCATGTAAAGGTTGACCTGATGCAGCATTCTAATGATGGGACCATCAAAAATGCTGTCAAATTATTTGATGATAAGATCGTTGAGTCTGTACTCATTCCTACTAGCAAAAGGATCACTGCCTGCGTTTCTTCACAAGTAGGCTGTAGCTTGGACTGTAATTTCTGCGCAACAGCAAGGCTAAAACGCATGAGAAACCTTAATCCTGATGAAATTTATGATCAGGTAGTAGCAATCAAAGAAGAAGCAGACACCTATTTCCAGCGTCCACTTACCAATATTGTTTTTATGGGCATGGGAGAACCTTTGCTGAACTATGCCAATGTGATTGAAGCTATAGACAAGATCACTTCTCCTGAAGGGTTGGGGATGGCACCTAGAAGAATTACACTATCTACTGTGGGCATCCCTAAGATGATCAAAAAAATGGCTGATGACGAGGTAAAGTTCAACCTGGCCATTTCTTTACACTCCGCTATCAATGAAACCCGAAGCAGATTAATGCCCATCAATGACAAGAGCCCCTTGGAAGATCTGGCTGAGGCATTGAAATATTGGTATCATAAAACAAAAAGTAAGGTCACTTATGAGTATGTGATCTGGGATGGTGTCAACGATGACGAAGAGCATGCAAGGGCTTTGGCAAAATTTTGCAAGTACATCCCTTCCAAAGTAAATATCATTCAGTATAACCCCATTGATGAAGGCGAATTCCGCCAAGCTTCACAGGAAGCAGTAGACATGTATGTACACATCTTGGAATCCCAAGGCATTGTGGCCAAAGTCAGAAAATCAAGAGGTCAGGATATCGATGCTGCTTGTGGTCAGTTGGCCAATAAAAATGAAGTAGCCAGTATTTAAGCTGACTCCATACTATTTTGCTTTAATTTTCCACTAACAATCTTATGGGAAACAAAATTTTAGGCCTTCTTTAAGCATCCTTGGTTCAATTTTTGCGTTTAATACTCCAAAACTTTTATTATATAACTATGAAAAAACTATTATTACTAGGCCTATTTGCGTTGACCGTATCGTTTGCACAGGCACAAACCGCAGGAGATGTTAGATTACAATTTGGTGGCGATTTTGGCTTTGACTCAGAAGCTTTCGGCTTGAATTTTGGCGGAGAGTATTTGATCACTGATCAAATTTCTGCAGCTCCTAACTTCACTATTTATTTTCCAGAATTTGGCAAGGCCAGCACATTAAACCTTGACGCGCGTTATTACTTTACGCAAGACCTTCTCCAATGGTATGGTTTATTGGGATTTACCAATAACTGGTGGACTTATGAAGTGTTTGGTGCCCCTGATCAAAAAGTTAGCAGAGCAGGCGCTAACATCGGTGCTGGTGGTGTTTTAAAATTTGCAGACAATTTAGCCTTTAATCCAGAAATTAAGTACCAAGCACAAAGAAACGGACAGGCGGTCTTTAGACTGGCTCTGGTCTATTTCTTGCCATAAGCAAAAAGAGACTGTCTAATTTACAGGTTGATCGTGTAATTCTAACGAAAGATCCTGTCCCGTTGACTAACGGGACAGGATCTCTTTTTCTCAATAATAAGTTTATAAAGAGATTTTTCCCTTAAGTCAAAATAAAAAACTGAGACATCCTTTTTATGGTTGACTATTTTCCCAATCCTCCAAAGCCGCTTTCACCGAACCAAATTTCAACAGTCTTTCTTTAGCTGGCTCTGCCTCCAAACCAGTGGCCTCCATTACCATTCTGGTTCCTCTTTCTACCAGCTTCTCATTGGACAATTGCATATTGACCATTTTATTTCCCTTTACCTTACCCAATTTGATCATTACAGTAGTAGAGATCATATTGAGCACCAATTTTTGGGCCGTTCCAGCCTTCATCCGAGTGCTTCCGGTTACAAACTCAGGACCTACCACTACCTCTACAGGATACTCCACCGCCTCTGCCAAAGGAGATCCAGCATTACAGGTAATACACCCTGTAAGCAACCCACTTTCCCTTGCTGCCTTGACCCCACCGATCACATAGGGTGTAGTTCCGGAAGCGGCAATACCTATTACCGTGTCCAGCTCATTGATACCATTGGCCTTCAAGTCCTGCCAAGCCTGAACAGGATCATCCTCAGCATTTTCCACTGCTTTACGGATGGCTGTATCCCCACCAGCGATAATCCCTATTACCATATCATGGGATACTCCATAGGTAGGTGGACACTCGGATGCATCCAGGATACCTAATCTCCCACTGGTACCAGCTCCTATATAAAACAAACGTCCCCCTTCTTTCATTTTGGTCACTATTTGTTCTATTAGCTTTCCTATTTCAGGAAGGACTTTTTGGACCGCCTGGGGCACAGTTTGGTCTTCCCTGTTAATATTAGCTATCAACTCTTCAACACTCATGGACTCCAAATTATCATAGTTGGAGCTACTTTCGGTCGTTCTCATTTTTCGTTCTTATGATATAAGGTCAAGCCCGCAATAGGGCTTTCTAAAATTAAATTTACGTTTATCCCTAGATCTCCAGCTGCTTTTCTTAGCACATCACTATTATAAAAAGCTACCGAACCTACGAAATTCACTTTCTTTCTTTCGAAATCCCTATATTTCATTACATGCTTTTTCAAAAAATCCTGAAAACTATTATAGTATAAAAGGTAGCAATATGGATCACGAATATTCTCAGTCAAAAAACGACAAAAACTAGCCATATACCTTCCTGGAAATGGCTTTTGATAAACACTTTCCAGAATTCCCTGTATCGTTAAATCGAAGTGCTCTAAAGATTTTTCTCTGATTTCTCTAGGCAATTCGTCATGTATAAAATCCATAAGGAATCTTTTACCGACATAGGCTCCCCCGCCTTCATCACCCAAAATAAAACCAGGAGAAGGCCTGGAATCAACTATAAATTCCCCATCATAGTCTCCACTATTAGATCCCGTTCCCAATATACAAGCTATGCCAGCCTCATGACCACAGGTAGCTCTAGCAGCAGCCATCAAGTCATGATCAACAGTGATTACCGCCTTCTCAAAAATATTTTGCAAGGCATGGGAAACCATTGATTTATTTTGATCAGAGGTGCAGCCTGCTCCATAATAATAGATGTATTCTACTTCTTCTTTCAGTTTTAGTAAAAACTCATCTTCAAGCTCGGCAGCCATTTCCACAGCAGTTTGGTAATAGGGATTAAATCCCACCCCTCTGAATTGAGAAATATTACCCTCATGGTCAATCCCTCGCCAATCGGTCTTACTTGATCCACTGTCCGCAATTAATATCATGCCATTAAACTAACTGACCAATAGTCTCAAATTTATCAAATACATTTTCAGTATGAGGCGCGTCAGGCAGCTCATCTGTCAGGTCCTGCCCTGCCCAATGCTCATAATGTTTACCATTTCTCCACAACCTGGAACTGCTAACATCATAAATACGGCCTTTATAGGCCACCCAAATCTCCGGTTTGTCCTGTCCATTTCGCAGCGCCAACTGCTGCTTGGTATATGATTTCATGCTCAATACAATTTCAATTGAGCATTGATCCATCGCTCTGGAATTTCCCCACGTTGAGCGGTTTGATAATCCTGGTAACTACAAGGAATAATAGTATCCCTTTCAAACTTTTCTTTACCAGTTTGGGGTACTTCCATCCACCATTTACCACTTAAATTACTCTTATAGAATAATATTACAGAAGGTTTAGAATCCAAAGAAACGGTATATTTAGTATAGTCATTACTCTTAAAAGAAAGACTATCCTTCCTATGGTAAAATCCTTCTATAAAATACCAAACCATGGTCGCCATCACTGAAGCAGTTTTAAAGCGTTGATCATCATAACAAGGCTGATAACCATAAAGCCCCAGTGAACTCAATTTTTCATTCATCCCGGCGAACCAGCATATCTGACAAGCTTCCTCTGCTGTCAGACCAAAGGGTTGAGCATCCGAAGCCCCTGGAGCATCAGCAGACTGAATGGCGCAAATATCAAAACTCACCAAATCAGCATTCCTGATCAAAGGCTCAATTTCCTTGAAATTATCCCTTAGCTGCCCTAAGCGAACATGATCAAAATACAATTTTTCCATGACATTCACCAAATCTCTATCAGTCAAAAAACTTTGGTAAGCCAATTGGGTATAATTAAACAGGAAATTTGGCTGATGCAAAATAATATCTTGTGAGTGTATCTCAAATGGCATCCCTTCATCTTCCATATCAATCTTGGCATCCACAGTAAGCATACTCACCAGTTTTTTCATCCCCTCATAGGAAAGATACTGGCCATAATCCAAATCATGGGTTCCTCCAATGTATATAGGAAGTATCTGCCTTTTCATCAGCTCTTCCCCCACACTTTGAATCCTAATATATGTTTCCTTTAGGTCTATCCCCGCTCTTAAATTTCCAAGATCAGCTATTTTATAATGTGATAGGCCACGCTTAAGGCTATAAAGCTTTAGACGCACCTCATTTGCAGCTTCATCAAAACTATCTTCATCCCTACAGCCTCTCGCATCTTCCAACCCTATTATGGCTATCTGAATACCATTTAAATCTGGAAAAAGCTCCCCATAATAATGGATATGTTTGAAAAATGAATTGTGCGCATAGGGCTTTTGAATAATGCGATCTGGGATTGGGTCAAATAAAATCTTAAGGTCCATAGGTGATTCTTTAGCAGCTACTCCATAAATTATAGAAGCTCAGCTTGTAAAAATAATCAAAAACTAATAGCAAATAAAAAAGTCCTGCTGACGCAGGACTTTTTTAACTTAACCACCGAAGTCGTCAAATCTGATATTTTCTTTTGGAACACCCATATCATCCAACAGCTTCAATACTGCTGAGTTCATCAATGGAGGTCCACAAAGGTAAAATTCTATTTCATCTGGCTCTGGGTGATCTTTCAGATAATTATCATAGAGCACTTGGTGAATAAAGCCTACATATCCATCTCCTTCTGCATCGTCCAAAGACTTTTTGATTTTCCAATTATCTTCTGGAAGTGGTTCAGATAAACCAATATAGAATTTAAAATTTGGGAAGTCTTTTTCTATATCCCTGAAATGAGGAACATAGAACAATTCTTTCTTAGAACGACCACCATACCAATAAGAAACTTTTCTGTCTGATTTTTCTGTGTGGAACAAGTGGAAGATATGAGACCTCAATGGAGCCATACCGGCACCACCACCGATATAGATCATTTCTCTTTGAGTTGGGTTGATATGGAATTCACCATAAGGACCTGAGATAGTTACTTTATCTCCTGGCTTACGAGAGAACACGTAAGAAGAACATACCCCAGGATTAACGTCCATCCACTTATTATTCGCCCTATCCCATGGAGGAGTAGCGATACGAATGGTCAACATCACAATATTACCTTCAGCAGGGTGGTTAGCCATGGAGTAAGCCCTAAATAGCTCCTCATCATTTTTCATCACCAAGCTCCAAAGGCCAAATTTATCCCAATCACTTTGGTACACATCTGCAGGGTGACCCAACTCAGGATGTGGCGTGATATCAATATCCTTGAAGTTTACAGTAATCTCAGGAACATCAATCTGGATATATCCACCTGATTCGAAATCCAAAACTTCACCTTCTGGCAATTTCACTTTGAATTCTTTGATAAAGGTAGACACATTGTAATTTGATATTACTTCGCAATCCCACTTCTTAATACCGAAGATTTCTTCCGGGATGCGAATCTTCATATCCTGTTTAACTTTCACCTGGCAAGAAAGCCTTACGTTGCTTTGTTGCTCTGAACGGCTAAGATGGCCCACTTCAGTAGGAAGCACCTCTCCACCACCTTCTTCAACAGTACACTTACACATGGCACATGTACCACCTCCACCACAGGCAGAAGGCAAGAAGATTTTTTGGTTACCCAAAGTAGCCAAAAGGGAAGAACCGGCAGAAGTAGTCACCGGATTGGCTTCATCTCCGTTAATGATGATTTTCACATCTCCTGAAGCAACCAGCTTGGACTGGGCAAACAGCAGAATGAAAACAAGTAGCAAAATAATCAAGGTAAATGCTACAATTGATGTAATAATTACTGAACTCATTTAATAATGCTTTTTCTAGTTCTCTTTCAGTATATCAAGCACCTCATTTGAGGCACACAAATATATTTAATATTCCCTAAAATCGTTGACCGTTCAGGTAAATTTTAACTTTAATTTACCTACACAACCGATTAATTGCTCAATAGTTTAAGCAAAGTAGAAATCCTTGTTTTAAGCTGCCTTCTGTCGACGATAAAATCCAAGAAGCCGTGTTCCAAAACAAATTCTGAACTTTGGAATCCCTTTGGAAGATCTTTACCGATTGTTTCACGAATCACTCTTGGACCTGCAAAGCCAATCAAAGCTCCCGGTTCGGCAATATTAAAATCGCCCAACATGGCATAGGAAGCCGTTACACCACCTGTAGTAGGATCTGTCACCAAAGAAATATAAGGGATTTTTGCTTCGTCCAATAAAGCCAGCTTGGCAGAAGTTTTTGCCATCTGCATCAAACTAAAACCGGCCTCCATCATTCTAGCCCCACCGGATTTAGAAATCATCAAAAATGGGATTTTGTGCTTGAGGGAATGATCAATTGACCTGGCAATTTTTTCGCCTACTACTGAGCCCATAGAACCACCGATAAAACTGAAATCCATACAGGCAATCACGATGTCCTGGCCATTGACCTTTCCTACTCCTGAACGAACAGCATCTTTTAAGCCAGTCTTGTTGATGGTCGCCTCGATTCTAGAAGTATAGGGTTTGCTATCCACAAAATTCAAGGGATCACCTGAGGTCATTTCTGTATCCAACTCCTGAAACTTATTATCATCAAATAAAATTTCGAAATATTCCTTCGACCCGATTTTCACATGGTAATCATCATCAGGACACACAAATGCATTGTTCTTTAATTCGCGTGTGTGAATGATATTTCCCTTTGGTGTCTTAAACCAAAGCCCATCTGGGGCGTCTTTCTTCTCTTTTGTAGAAGTTTTAATTCCTGCGTCTTTTCTCTTAAACCAAGCCATATGTTGTATTTTAAGGCTGAAAATTTCTTTTCAGGGACTACAAATTTATAGGTATTATCCGTTAAATAAAATGAAATGTTGCTTTCTCATTCAGGGTGGCCATTTCGCATTGATGCGGCCTCCTCCAATTTGTCCATCAAAATCCGGGTTTTAGGCAAAGACTCCGGATATTCATCCTGAATATACTGCACCATCTGTTCCCGTACCAAACAGCGCAAGTCAAAAGCAGAAGGGCTGTCCCTAGCACTCATCAAACACCTCAGCTCCAACTCAGTAGACTTCATCTCAGTAACTTGGAGTACTTGAACCTTTCCGTCCCACAAATCTGTGCTATCCAAAATTTCTTTAAGCTTATTTTTCAAATTCTGGACGGGGATAGTATGATCTACATACAAAAATACTGTCCCCCAAATATCTGCCGTAGTCCTAGTCCAATTTTGAAAAGGCTTCTCCAGAAAATAATAAATAGGCAACACCAAACGCCGCTGATCCCAAATACAAACCACCACATAGGTCAAATTAATTTCTTCAATCTTCCCCCATTCGCCTTCTACCACCACTACATCATCAATACGAATAGGCTGTGTAAATGCAATTTGAAATCCCGCCAATAGGTTGGCGATCGATTTTTGGGCTGCCAAACCAATGATGATCCCTGCCACTCCTGCAGAAGCTAAAATACCCTGTCCAGCCTTTCTAGCGGCCTCAAATGTCATCATCACCAAAGAAAACGCTACAAGGACGACAAGTACAACTATGATTTTCTGGATAAAACTAACCTGGGTATGCATCCTGCGTTCCTTTAAATTGTCTGATTTGCTAAATGAATGATGCTCTAAAAAATAATATTTCATCACTGTGGTAAGCGCAATAAGCACCCATGCAAAATTGAAATAAAACAACACCTGAAAAATCTTAAATTGACTGATATAGCTCCAATCTTCCGGAGAAAACCGGGGCTCCAATAATGGAAAAAGCAAAAAAAAGAGCCCCCACTTTAGGGAATTGGACAAACCTTGGACCGCCTTTTTACCTGATTCTGACTGGGGTTTATAAAACTTCTTCAACAAAGAGGCAAAAGACAACCAGATTATCAAATGGGCACACAAGAGCAGCCCTATTGAAATAGAAACAAATACAATCTTGTCATTCATCTTAATAGCATTTAGTGGATCAAGGAATAAACAAGGCTATTGGGTCATTATTTTTATCGCTGGTGCAGTCAAAGATTTTCAGCCACTTGTTCTCGAGGTATGTAGAAGGAAAGCAGGGATTCATTACATTTGTTAATTATATAAAAAGCCAAATGAAGGACTCCATTCAACCTTGCTTTCGTTATAATATAGATAGAAGAAACAATAAATCCAAAAATACATGATGACGCTACCCGCTATCCTATTGTTGTCAGGAATTATACTTTTAGGAGCATATTTACTTTATGGTAAATACGTGTTCGAGAAATTCAACATCAATGATAAAAACCAAACTCCTTCACATCAATATAAGGATGGGGTCGACTATGTCCCAAGTAAACCTATTGTTGTATTGGGTCACCATTTTGCTTCCATAGCAGGTGCGGGACCTATAGTAGGCCCTATCATTGCGGTAACTTTTGGATGGATTCCTGCTATCATTTGGATCTTGGTAGGCGGGATTTTTTTCGGGGCAGTCCATGATTTGGGAAGCATGATCGCTTCCATGAGAAACCAGGGCAAATCCATAGGGACCATTATCAAAAACAATATTGGCTATAAAGGCAAACAGCTGTTTATGATTTTTAGCTTTTCCACTTTGATTTTGGTCATAGCCGTATTCGCAGACATCATTGCCAAGACTTTTATCAACAACCCCGGAGTAGCTTCTGCCTCTATACTCTTTATAGGCCTTGCGGTGGTGTTTGGAACAGTTAACAAATTTGTCGCAGATAAAAAAAGCCTTTTTATCATTATATCTATTATCGGCGTGGCATTGATGTATTATTTTGTTTACCTCGGTATGCAAATCCCATTTGCCTTGAATTATGAACTGTGGCTCTATATTTTATTGGCCTATGCCTTCATTGCCTCGGTTACACCAGTTTCTCTATTGTTACAGCCCAGAGATTACCTTAATAGTTTCTTACTATATGGATTGATCATTTTTGCCACTATAGGTATATTCTATGCAAATCCAGAAATCAAAATGGATACCCAGGTAAATATCACTTCCGAAAATTTGGGCTATTTATTTCCAGTTCTGTTCGTCACGATTGCCTGTGGAGCTATAAGTGGTTTTCATTCCTTGGTGGCCTCTGGAACTACGTCCAAACAGATAGACAAAGAAGGAGATGCCAAAGTAGTTGGCTTTGGAGGAATGCTAATTGAATCATTTTTGGCTATCATTTCAGTGGCCGCAGTCATTATCCTCAGTAGAGAAGAATACGCCAGTAGTTTGAGTTTAAAAGGGCCTGTAACTATGTTCTCTGATGGTCTAGGATCCATGATGGCCACTTTAGGGATCCCCGAACAGATGGCTGTTAGTTTCGTAGCCCTTACAGTATCTGCTTTCGCCCTAACAACATTGGATACATGTACCCGCTTGGCAAGGTTCACCCTGCAGGAATATTTTGAGGGAGCAGAAAACCCTGTGGGAAAACAATTATCAGGGAACAGGTACTTGAGCACTGGCATAGTAGTTGTTTTGTCCATTTTACTGATTCGCTCAGGTGGTTTTACCACGTTATGGCCGATATTCGGTTCTGCTAATCAGCTCCTCGCGGCATTGGCCCTTTTGGCCATTGCAGTTTGGCTGATCAATATCAATGTCAACGCTACCTTTGTACTCATTCCCATGTTTTTCATGTTTACCGTTACACTGACTTCCTTAGGCATCTTTGCCTGGAAGAATTTCCAAGAAGAAGCTTATGTGCTATCCATTATTGCTGCCATTTTGTTTGTACTTTCTATAATTTTGATCATCCTGGCCAAAAAAAGTTTGGAACAAAAACCTCCCATTCCCGAAATAGGAAATTCTTTTAAATAGAAAAAGTAGGTATATTTGCAGCTTAATCAATTAATACACTGATATTTACACCCATCATCTTACAAAACAAATAGTGAACAGAAACTTTCTTAGCACCCATTTCTTCTTATTCATCTTTGTTGCTTTTCTCTCTACCTCCTGCTTTACAGACAGGGAAGTGGATGAAAGAATGGAAAGCATCAAGGCTGCCAAAAGAGGTGTGGGAGCTTCTTCCAATGAAATTCTTTCCGCAAATAAATTTTCTAGCATTGACCTTGAAATCCAGTACATGGAAGGTTTTCAGCCAAACCAAGCTTCAATAGGGACCATTGTCAACTGGATGGAAGACTTGGTGAATAAGCCTGACGGCATTAATGTACGCATGAAATCCATTCCAGCCGTAGGTCAGGAAGACTATTCCCTTGATGAAATAAGAGCAATAGAAGACAATAATAGAAGCAGTTATAATTCCGGAAGCGAGCTAGGACTGTATATTTTAGTTTTAGACGGATATTTTGACGAGGACACCGAAACAGAGTTTAGCTTAGGTATATCCCACAGAAACACTTCCCTCACATTAATGGGACAAAGAATATTAGAAAACTCCGGCCGTGTGGGAAAACCCAGTAAGGAAAAACTGGAAAGTACTGTATTGGAACACGAATTGGGACATTTAATGGGATTGGTAAACCTAGGCTCCAATATGCTTATTGAACATGAAGACGAAGAACATGATCATCATTGCGACAATAGTCATTGCCTGATGTACTGGGCTGTGGAAACCAACGTTCTCTACAATGCCGTAAATAATGATATACCAGTCCTGGATCAGAATTGCATAAATGATCTTAAAGCAAATGGAGGGAAATAACTTCCCTCCATTTTTCATCAAATTCGCTTACATACTGTGAAATGGAGTAGGCATCTTTTTGCTGATCCTCCAAGCAAAACCAAGATTAATAAGATAATCAGCAAAAGCGGCATCACCATGCCTATATTGATCAGGCGTGGAATTCTGAATATCCAAATAACTTCTTGTCCTGTTCCTTTCCAAAGCTATTGGTACATTCACATTGACCGAAAACTTGCTTTTGGCATAATTGATTCCCGGCTCAATGGATAATGCATAACCAGGCCTCCTGAACCCATCACTTCCTCCAATCAAATCATAAACCGGAATACATTCATGCCTTCCACCCAAATAAAAACTTAATCCCGGTACTGCACTGACATAGGTCAGCCCCAAACGGATAGCATACTGATCAGGAACAGAAAATTCAGTCCCCCTATTTCTAGAAGATTCCCCATTGGTTTCTCTGGGATTAGCCAGATAAAAAAAGCTTCCATTCAACATAAAACTGTGCGAAAGCATTCTATAACCCTGAAGCTCCAAGGTTCCTCCAAATCCCCCATCACCAGGCTGAATGGACTGGTCTACTGTCAACTCCAATGTTTGGTCCCTGTTGTCCCCTTGGTTATAAAAAGTACTGGTCGCACCATAATCTCCTGTGGGCAACTTTATTCCCAGACCCACAGAGAAATTGCCTCTGGAATTCTTATCAGGATTCAACACCCAGTAAGCAGCGCTCAACCTAATATCACCCAGCCCACTTGCATAGGTTTTATGACGATCTCCCAATCCATTTGGAGGATTTCCTCCGTGTTCATACATGGAAGACCGCTCATGATAAACCAGTGGCAGAATCAACGAGCCATACCACCTGTCACTAAAACCATAAGAAACTGAAGCATCAAAGAAATAGGAATCATTGATCACTTCTGTTCCTTCTTCTACCCTATAGGTCTCTTCTTCATGGCCCCTAAAGTGCCTGAAGGAATGAAAATACCTGAAATTCCCATTGATCAGCCACTCCCCTTTTGGTAAGAAAGATTCGGAGCCCACTTGCCCATTACAGGTTGAAAAACCACGAATCGCCACACAGCCTTGTGAATAAGCCTTTTGAACAGCAATAATTAGGGTGAATAATAAAGTAATTAAGTAGATTTTTTTCATATACACTTCTGGTTATTTATGAGGGTTACTAATAATCAACAAGTATATAATTTAAGCAAATCAAGGCATAATTCAACCTATTTTCAGGTCTGGAAAGAAAAAAAATAAAAAGGAGCCCCTGCTTGAGGGCTCCTCTTATCGTATTTAATTTCAAAGGAATTATAAAACATCAATCCTTTACTTCTTCATAATCTACATATTCACCACCTCGAATATCTTTCTTACTTCTTTTCTCATATTCTTTGGGCACATAGTCCACATGGATTTCTCCATCACTCTTGGCGGCCCGTTGCTGAGTCCTTTGCTCTTCCCTCGCAGCTGCTTTTACCTGCTGAGCAAATTGCCCCAATTTGGACCTTAAGAAGTAGCGGAAAAGCTGCCCAAACAACCAACCGATACAAAGAATTAATATGATATACTTCAAAGCGAAATGTATTTAATTACAAATTATCTACTTAGATATAGGTTTCTCTCAGAGTAGATCTTCAAGAAGTAATCATCCATTAAATCATCGATAAAATAGATGGCCTCTCCCGTAGACTTCATCTCTGGTCCTAACTCTTTATTGACATTTGGGAACTTATGGAAAGAGAATACCGGCTCTTTGATCGCATATCCTTTCTTGGTAGGATTGAATTTAAAGTCGGTCACTTTATTGGCACCCAACATCACTTTTACGGCATAATTTACATAAGGTTCTTGATATGCCTTACAAATAAACGGAACCGTCCTAGACGCTCTTGGGTTAGCCTCAATCACATATACCTTATCGTCTTTGATCGCAAACTGAATATTGATCAACCCAACAGTTTTCAAAGCGAGAGCAATTTTCTCTGTATAGGTTTCTATCTGCCTGATCACCAAATCGCCCAAGTTATATGGAGGCAATACCGCATAAGAGTCTCCAGAGTGAATTCCCGCTGGCTCTATATGCTGCATGATACCAATGATATATACATTCTCTCCATCGCATATCGCATCCGCTTCTGCTTCTATTGCTCCCTCAAGGAAGTGATCCAAAAGGATTTCATTATCAGGAATATCCTTCAAAACTTCCACGACATGCTGCTCAAGCTCCTTCTCATTGATCACGATCTTCATCCCTTGGCCTCCCAATACATACGAAGGTCTTACCAATAGTGGGAATCCAATAGTTTTACAAAGCTCCAGGGCTTCATCAGTATTATGGATAGTGCCAAACTCTGGATAAGGCACATCATTTTCTTTCAGCAAGCTAGAGAATTCACCACGGTCTTCTGCAAGGTCCAAAGCCTCAAAGCTAGTACCCAAAATTTTCACCCCGTATTTCTCCAGCTTCTCAGCCAGTTTCAGGGCTGTCTGACCACCTAACTGAACGATTACACCTTCAGGCTTTTCATGAAGAATGATTTCATAGATATGTTCCCAGAACACCGGTTCAAAATAAAGCTTATCTGCAATATCAAAGTCAGTGGAAACAGTTTCAGGATTACAATTGATCATGATGGTTTCATAACCACACTCCTTTGCCGCCAAAACACCATGAACGCAAGAATAATCGAACTCAATCCCCTGACCAACTCGGTTTGGACCAGATCCTAATACAATGACCTTCTTTTTGTCACTTGAGATAGATTCATTTTCCTCACCAAAAGAAGAGTAATAGTATGGCGTCTGCGCTTCAAATTCAGCCGCACAGGTATCTACCAATTTATACACACGCTTGATACCCATTTCGTCCCTACGCTTCTTGAAGACTTCACTCTCCAAGCACCCCAGAAGGTGGGCAATCTGACGGTCTGCATAACCTTTGTGCTTAGCCATCACCATCAAGTCCTTAGGAATAGTATCCAAGGTATACTTGTCCAAGGTGATATCCAAGTGTACCAATTCCTCGATTTGCTTCAAGAACCACTTATCGATTTTGGTTAAATCTTGGATCGTTCTAAAGGAAATACCCAATTTAAAGGCATCATAAATATGGAAAAGTCGATTCCAGCTAGGATGTTCCAAACTATACAAAATCTGTTCTTGATTTTTCAGTTCTTTGCCATCTGCACCAAGACCATTTCTCTTGATTTCCAAAGACTGACAAGCTTTCTGCAAGGCCTCTTGGAAATTCCTACCAATACCCATTACTTCACCTACCGCTTTCATGGAAAGGCCCAATCTACGGTCAGAACCTTTGAACTTATCAAAGTTCCATCTAGGAATCTTAACGATCACATAGTCAATTGCAGGTTCAAAGAAGGCAGAAGTCGTTCCGGTAATGGAGTTAGGCAATTCGTCCAAATTATATCCAACAGCTAGCTTGGCTGCCACCTTGGCAATAGGATAACCAGTGGCCTTGGAAGCCAGTGCTGAAGAACGTGAAACCCTTGGGTTAATCTCAATCCCAATGATTGTCTGGTTATCAGGGCTTACAGAGAACTGAACGTTACAACCACCAGCAAAATTACCAATTCCATTCATCATCTTGATGGCCAAGTTTCTCATTTCCTGATAAACTGGATCAGGCAAGGTCATGGCAGGAGCTACTGTGATAGAATCACCGGTGTGTACCCCCATTGGGTCAAAGTTTTCAATAGAACAGATAACAATCATATTACCTAGACTATCACGAAGTACTTCTAGCTCATATTCTTTCCACCCCAAGATACTCTGTTCAACCAGTACCTCGTGCGTTGGAGAAGCTTTAAGCCCGCTCATTAGGGCCTTCTCAAAATCTTCTTCTTTTTCTACGAAACCACCACCAGTACCACCAAGGGTGTATGAAGGTCTAATGACTAATGGAAAACCAATTTCCTGAGCAATTTCTTTACCCTGCAGGAAGGACGTTGCTGTCTTACCAACACAAACCCCTACATTAAGCTCCTCCATTAAAGCCTTGAATTTTTCACGGTTTTCTGCAGTTTCGATGGCATCGATATCAACACCGATCATCCTTACATCAAACTTTTTCCATATGCCGGCTTGGTCGGCCTCGATGGCTAAGTTTAGGGCTGTTTGCCCCCCCATAGTAGGAAGCACACAGTCAATATCCGGATGCTCAGTCAGAATTTTTACAAGTGATTTTTTCTCCAATGGAAGCAGGTAAACATTGTCTGCGGTAACCGGGTCAGTCATAATTGTCGCCGGATTGGAGTTGATAAGGGTCACAGTGATACCCTCTTCCCTTAATGATCTCGCTGCTTGAGATCCGGAATAATCGAACTCACAGGCTTGGCCAATTACGATTGGACCACTTCCAATGATCAGTACATGTTTAATGCTATTGTCTTTAGGCATGCTATAGAGAGGTTTGGATAAGTTTTTTACTTATGGCTAAATTGGTGCAAAATTAAGTAAATTATTGAAAGATGCAGGGTCAAACTGAAAAAACCTTTCCTATAATTTAAAATTATCCAGCACATAGAATAGTCAGTATCCTTGAATTGAAGCACGAATGACTTGCTTACAAGTGCTTAAGGAATAAATTAGGATAAATTAAGCCAACATGCAATTTCATGCAAAAAAAACCAACTTAGAATTAAAATCATCCAAAAGGCCATTAGTTTGTACATTTCTCAAAAAAGGCAATAAAAAAGCAGTTCCTGAAAAGAAACTGCTTTTTAAATAATTTTGAGTATACAGCTAGACGTGTAGTGCCCTATTTTCAGTAGCTGCCAAACATGCTTCCTTGAATGCTTCTGTATAAGTCGGGTGAGCATGGGACATTCTTGCAATATCCTCAGCAGAAGCCCTGTATTCCATGGCCACTACTGCCTCAGCAATCATATCAGCTGTCCTTGGTCCGATCATATGAACGCCTAGGATTTCATCAGTATTCGCATCAGCCAATACTTTTACTAGGCCATCAGTATCCATGGATGCTCTTGCACGACCTGAAGCCATAAAAGGGAATTTACCTGCTTTGTATTTGATTCCTTTTTCCTTCAACTGCTCTTCTGTATAACCTACCGCAGCCACTTCTGGCCAAGTATATACCACTCCTGGAATCAGGTTATAGTTAATATGAGGTTTTTGTCCTGCCAGTTGCTCAACCACCAATACACCTTCTTCTTCAGCCTTATGAGCTAACATGGCACCCTTCACCACATCCCCAATAGCATATATATTATCCACATTAGTTTTAAGGTGCTCGTCTACTTCTACCTGGCCTCTCTCATTGATCTTCACACCTGCAGCTTCGGCATTCAGTCCGTCTGTGTATGGCCTTCTACCAATGGACACCAATACATAGTCTCCTTTTACCTCTACCGTCTCGCCTTTCTTGTCTTCAGCCTTTACTGTAACTTCCTTACCGGAATTTTTAACCTCAGTAACTTTGTGCTTCAAGTAGAATTCAAAACCTATTTTCTTTAAAGATTTCTGAAGTTCTTTACCCATGGTTTTGTCCATAGAAGGAATAAGGGAATCCATATATTCTACCACAGACACCTTAGCTCCCATACGGGCATATACTGAACCTAATTCCATCCCGATTACCCCACCACCGATTACGATGAGGTGTTTAGGGATTTCCTTCATTTTCAATGCCTCAGTGGAAGTAATGATTCTCTTCTTATCAATCTCAATAAATGGTAAAGAGGCCGGCTTAGACCCAGTGGCTATGATGATATTCTTACCAGTAATCTCCTCAGACTTCCCATCATCTTTGGTCACCTTGATGGTATTCTTGTCCACGAAAGACCCCACACCTTGATGAACATCAATTTTATTTTTCTTCATCAAGTACTGGATACCATCTACATTTTGCTTGACCACATCATCCTTTCTGGCGATCATTTGTCCCAAATTGACCTTGAGGTCTTTCAGGTCAATACCATGGGTCTTGAAAGTATGCGCGGCATTATGATAATGCTCACTGGAATCCAACAATGCCTTGGAAGGAATACAACCCACATTCAAGCAGGTACCTCCCAAAGTAGGATATTTTTCAATTATAGCTGTTTTCATGCCGAGTTGCGCTCCTCTGATAGCAGCCACATATCCTCCAGGCCCTGATCCAATAACGATTAAGTCGTATTTCATGATTGGTTGTTTTGAAAATAGTACAAAGTATGGTGTACAATGTACCAAGTATATTTAATTATCTTTTTAAACTTTGTTTTAGCCCATAGATCATGTTATGTATAGCTTCCAAATCTTCGGATATCTTCATAAACCTTCGATCATCAATATATTGGAGTCTGCTGGAAATTATTAACTGTGTATCCAATTCAAAAGCAGATCCCAAAGAATATCCTAAGAATTGATCAAACTCTCCCTTTGTATTTCTTCCAGCCCCTTCAGCTATGTTAGAAGCTATGGAAACGGCAGCCTTATTAATTTGACTTATCAAACCATATTTTTCCTGCGTTGGGAGGTTTTCGGTAACACTATAAATGTCAACAGCTAAATCAATGGATTTTTTCCAAACTTGAAGTTTCTTATACCTGTGCATAATAAAAGTAAGTTAAATTAAAAATAGGTTAATGAGGTAAGCATAAAAACAATCTACCTACCTCATCAATTTAACGAATCTTTTACCTACAATCTAGAAATAAAACATTGATTGATAAAGCACTTCGTCTTTGTACTAAATACTTCGTACTTTATACTTTTTCATCCACTATACTCCAAGTAATAATCTCGCTGGATCTTCAAGGAGTTGTTTCACTCTTACCAAGAAGCTAACTGATTCACGACCGTCGATGATTCTGTGGTCATAAGAAAGTGCTATATACATCATTGGAAGGATTTTCACCTCGCCGTTTACCGCCATTGGTCTTTCTACAATATTGTGCATCCCCAAAATAGCAGATTGAGGCTGGTTAATAATCGGTGTCGACATCATAGAACCAAAGATACCACCATTGGTAATGGTGAAGGTACCTCCTGTCATCTCCTCAATGGTCAATTTACCATCTCTGGCTTTGGTTGCCAATCTCACTACCTCTTTCTCTATTTGGTCAAAAGAAAGTTGCTCAGCATTTCTGATCACTGGAACAACCAAACCTTTTGGCGCAGAAACTGCAATGGACACATCACAGAAATCGTTATAAAGAATTTCATTTCCATCGATTTGTGCATTCACCGCTGGCCATTCCTGTAATGCCACACAAACCGCTTTGGTAAAGAAGGACATAAACCCAAGGTTCACATTGTGCTTCTCCTTGAACATTTCCTTATACTGCTTTCTCAAATCCATGATAGGCTTCATGTTCACCTCATTGAAGGTGGTCAACATGGCTGTTTCATTTTTGGCAGCAACCAATCGCTTAGAAATGGTCTTTCTCAGGGAAGTCATTTTCTCCCTTCTCACATTTCTTTCGCCTGCTACTTTTGGTGTTTCAGGAGCAGCTTCTTTTGCTTCAGCTTTTGGCTTTTGAGGAGCAGCTGGTTTTGGAGCAGACTTTTGTGCTTTCTCAGCATCCTCTTTGGTCACCCTGCCATCTTTACCTGTACCTTTCACATCTTTAGGGTCGATGCCTTTTTCAGCAAGAATCTTTGCTGCAGCAGGAGATGCGTGCCCAGTGGCATAAGTCGCATCACCCGAAGAAGCTGGAGCTTCGCTTGAAGAAGCAGATGCTTCTGATGGAGCTTCACCTTCTACTACTTCGATCTTACAGATCAATCCACCGATTTCCAAAGTATCGCCTTCTGCAGCAACATGCCTTAGGATTCCTTGGGCTTCAGCCGGCAATTCAAAAGTAGCCTTATCTGAGTCTACCTCCGCAATGATTTCGTCCAATTCCACAAAATCTCCATCTTCTTTTAACCAAGATGCCAAAGTAACCTCTGTGATGGATTCACCTACAGTAGGAACAACCATTTCTTTTATTTCACCTGTCTTTCCTGAAGCACTGCCGCTTGCACTAGTAGCCGCAGGACTTTCCTTTGCAGGGCTTTCCGCAGAAGCCGGAGCTGCATCTCCTGCAGAGGCATTTGTATCTATTTCGCAAATCACTTCGCCAATCTCCAAGGTATCACCTTCTTCTGCCTTGGTGGTCAAAACACCTGCTTGCTCAGCAGTTAATTCAAAAGTGGCTTTATCAGATTCCAATTCGCAGATTACCTCATCCATCTCCACATACTCTCCGCTATTTTTGAACCACTGACCGATGGTTACTTCGGTAATTGACTCCCCAACTGCAGGGACTTTGATTTCTAAACTCATGGCTTTTTTATTTACCCCCCAAACCCCTTTCGGTTCAAGGTTAATTTTTGATAATTAAATTAAGCCCTAAGCATTCCAAAAGCTCTCACTTTTGCAGCCAGGGAGATTTATTTTATTCTTAATGCTTTATTAACAATCGTATTTTGTTCCTCCACATGGACTTTGTGGTATCCCGTTGCCGGTGAAGCACTGGCTTTTCTGGCGATCACATCCATTGGAAAATCCCTGAACAAGGCCCGCATCATATAGGTCCAATACCCCATATTTTCAGGCTCTTCCTGTACCCAAACGACTTCCTTCTGCTTACTGAATGACTTCACAGCATCAAGAATCTGATTTTTAGGTAGTGGATGCAATTGTTCCACCCTTACGATGGCCACATCTTTTACTTTTTCCTTTTCTCTGGCATCGATAAGATCATAATAGATTTTACCAGAACACAATACCACCCTAGTAACATCTTTGGCATTTACCGTGGTATCTGTCAGCACCTCTCTGAAACCGCCATTGACAAACTCCTCCACTGGAGAAACTACCTTTGGATTTCTCAACAGTGATTTAGGCGACATCACCACGCATGGCTTTCTGAATTCCCAAGCCAATTGCCTTCTGAGCAAGTGGAAGAAATTCGAAGGCTCCGTAATATTGGCCACTACCATATTGTACTCTGCAGAAAGCTGCAAAAATCTCTCTGGACGTGCATTGGAGTGTTCAGGCCCCTGTCCTTCATAACCATGAGGTAGTAGCATCACAATGCCGTTCATTTTTTGCCATTTGGATTCACCAGAACTGATAAACTGGTCAATCATAGTTTGTGCACCATTGGCAAAGTCACCGAATTGAGCTTCCCAAATGGTGAGGGAATCGGGATTAGCCATGGCATAGCCATACTCAAATCCAAGTACCGCATATTCGGACAATAGTGAATTGTATATATGGAATTGCCCTTTATTTTCCTTCATTTCTTTCAAAGAATTAAAAGATTTATTTGTCGTAGCATCATGCAATACCGCATGTCTGTGGGAGAAGGTCCCCCTTCTACAATCCTGGCCTGTCAACCTTACCGTTTTACCTTCCAACAACAAAGATCCATAAGCCAACAATTCCGCTGCTGCCCAGTTTAGGCTTTTGGAATTGAAGAACATATCTTTTCTCTGTTTCATCTGGGCTTCTATCTGCTTGATGGGCTTGAAACCCTTTGGCAGCGTAGTCAATGCCTCAGCTACCGTATTGATTTGCTCTTCGGTAATACTGGTCTCAGGGGACTTCTCAAAGTCCTCAGGAGTAGATTTTCTTAATTCTTTCCATGCCTGCTCGAATGGAGAGAAATTATATGGAAGTGGCTTTTCCTTGACCATATTCAATCTGTCCTGAAGCAACTGGCGGAATTCCTTATCCATTTGCTTGGCCAGCTTCGCATCCACATCCCCTCTTTCCAATAATTCCTTATTATAAATCTCCCTAGGGTTAGGGTGCTTGGAAATCAAATTATAAAGATCTGGCTGGGTAAACTTTGGTTCATCAGATTCATTATGGCCATGTCTTCTATAACACACCATATCAATGAAGATATCCTGATTGTATTTTTGTCTGAATTCAGCCGCCAATTTAGCCGCAAATACCACCGCCTCTGGATCATCACCATTTACGTGAATCACTGGCGCATCAATTATTTTGGCAACATCAGTACAGTAAATAGAACTTCTGGCATCATCAAAATCAGTAGTAAAACCTACTTGGTTATTGATTACAAAATGAATGGTACCACCAGTATTATAACCTTTAAGGTTGGCCATTTGGGTCACTTCATAAACAATCCCCTGACCTGCTACTGCTGCATCACCATGTATCAGGATAGGAATCACCTTATCCTTATTACCTTCATATTGGTGATCAATCTTAGCTCTGACAAAACCTTCCACAACCGGATTTACAGCCTCCAAGTGAGAAGGATTAGGCGCCAACTTAAGGTTCATTTTCTTATTGGAAGGAGTCATGATCTCACTCGAAAACCCCATATGGTATTTCACATCTCCATCCCCCATGGTAAGATCCGGCTTGGCCGTACCTTCAAATTCGGAGAATATCTGCTCATAGGTCTTGCCCATGATATTGGCCAAAACGTTTAATCGTCCCCTATGGGCCATACCTATCATTACTTCTTCTGCTCCCAGATCAGCCGCTTTGTTGATCACCGCATCCAAGAATGGAATGGTGCTTTCACCTCCTTCAAGGGAAAATCGTTTTTGACCCAAATATTTGGTGTGAAGAAAATTTTCAAAAACTACCGCTTCATTTAGCTTGGATAGAATTCTCTTTTTCTCCTCAGAAGGAGGGTTAAAAGAAAGGGCTTCCTTTTCGATCTTCTGCTTCAACCAATCCAGCATCTCTGGATTCCTGATATACAAGTATTCAAATCCCATCGCCCCTTCATAAATGGTCTTCAAGGATTCAATGATCTTACTCAATTTTGCATTTCCAATACCGATTTCATTCCCAGCTTGGAATTCCGTGTTCAAATCCGCTTGGCCCAAACCAAAATCCTCTAGGTCAATCAAGGCTTTTCTATCCCTTCTTTCTCTTACTGGATTGGTCTTTGATCTAAGGTGGGCCCTAGAACGATAAGCATGGATCAACGCCCTTACCTTAATTTCCTTTGGCAATTGCTCCATATCCATAATAGTACCCCTGGTAGCTAAACTACCACTGGCGGCTTTGGCACTTGGGGAAGAGGCTACTGCGCCTCCATTTTCGTCCTCTCCAAATTTGGTGATGGCAAAATCAAAGCCATCAAAAAATGTTTTCCAACTTGGTTCGATTGATTCTGGGTCCTTTTTATAATCCTCATATAACTCATCTATATAAGCTACATGGGCATTGGAGATGTATGAAAATTTGTCCATTTTTTATTTATTTCGATGCACAAATATAGATACTTATGTTTTTTTAATAAAACCGTTTATACGGTTTCGCGAATATTCTTGATAATCAGACTTGTTAAATATTTTCTACCAAATATAAATCTATCAAAACACCCCGACACTTAATTATCATTTGGATTTACTTTGAATTTGAAAGGAGTTATGGCAAAAAGAAAAACCACTTTGACCATCAGCCTCACGAATAAATTAACATTTTTTAAATTATTCTTTAAAAAGGTGAATAATCAAACAACAAAGGATTATTATAAACAAATTTAAAGCCGCTTGATTGTATTTTTGAAGAAGTAACTTGTTTCCAAGACTTATCTGAAGTATCTCGGTAACTCTTAGGTGGAGCAATACGAAAATCTTTAAAGTTCTTTTCATAAATCTCTCTCTTGCTCGGGTGCATTGGACTTACCCCATTAAATGTTTCATTCCACATACCATTTACAATTATAAAATCAATCAGCCTAACAGCATCCGTCTGATGAATGTAATTTACCGGAAGATCACCTGCCACATTTTCCTTATTGGAAAAATACCTACCGGGAACCCTTTCCATTCCCAACAAACCTCCAAAACGAATAACCGTGAGATCATAAGTTTTCCCTCTCCATAAAAGCTGCTCTGCATCAAACAATGCGGGATTGGAGGTGTTTTCCTTGGTCAAAATCTCTTCCTCTCCCACTTCCTTATTGAGTTCGGGATAAACAGAAGTCGCACTTATATATATAACGCGCTTGACATTGGCCTGATTTATCAAAGCCTTTAGGTATTTGACCTGCTCAGGATGAAATGTATCTGACTGCGCTCTTCTTCTGGGAGGTATATTGATGATCAAAACATCAGTATCAAAAAGCTTGTTGAAATCTTTTCCTTCTGGATGAGGGCTCATTTTCAACAAACAACAGTCCAATCCATCACTTTTCAACTTAGCACACTTTTCTTCAGAAGTAACACTCCCTCTTACCTCAAAGCCTTTGGCCTTAAGGTACATTGCCAGCGGCTTTCCCAACCAACCTAAACCTATTATACTAATCCTCATATTAAAAGTTCTTACTCATTTATACAGGCTACTGTCTTAAAAAGTTGTTTTTTTTTTAAACACAAAAAAACCTCCTTTATACAAAAGAAGGTTTTTGGAATATTTTAATCTTTTTTTGGCATGGTCCCCAGCAAGATATCCCACAAAGGAGAACTCACACCAAAAGCAACATCTGGATCTTTATAATGGTGAATGGCATGATTGACCCATAATATCTTTAAGAAATTCTTAGGCGGCTGGAAGGCATGTACTATATAATGCACCCCCAAATAAAGGGCATAACCAATTAAAAATCCTGGCAGAAAATAAAGTGCATAATCCCCCATAATAAAGGTAAAAACAAAATAAAATATGCAAGCATATAAGCCACTGATGAATGGCGGCATGGCCAACCTGTCTTTATCCTTTGGATAATCATGGTGAACACCATGTACGGAATATTGTAGCTTATCTTTCAGCTTAGTATCTGGAACCATATGAAAGAAGTATTTATGCATTAAATACTCTACCAATGTAAATGCCAGCAAGCCCACTATTACCATCCCCAGTCCAACAAGCAACGGTATCTCAGTAGTGGTCACGCCATAATAGAATGACACCGAACCAATCACCATAAACATGACAATTGGAATACTAATATGAGTCCTAGACATTTTTTCCAGAACAGGATTTTGGAACATTTGAGCCGACCCATTATTGTCAGGTTTATCCAGTCTTCCAATTTTTTTCATCCTTTTATCAAATTATTTAATTTAAAACACCCTGTAACACACTCACAAACAAGAAATTGATCTCACTCTCATTAAATATCCAAGGCAAATACTCCGCAAATTTAATGGATTGAATTCAAAAGGAGCGACTGTTCATAAGAAATAATGATATAAATCAATTATTTCGAAACAGAAAGGGTTTTCTCAATTGTCTTTTTATAGAAATTCTCATAACGCGGAAGAATATTCGAGACATCAAATTCTTTTGCACGCGCCAAGGCCCTCTTTTTAAAAGCATCTAAATTATCATCAGAAAGAATATGAAGTGCCTTTGCCGTCATATCTTCTATATCCCCCACTTCACAAGCAAAACCAGTTTGCCCATCAATATTTAACTCTGGAATGCCTCCCGCATTGGACGAAAGCACTGGCACCTCACAGGCCATCGCCTCCAAAGCTGCCAAACCAAAACTTTCTTTTTCCGAAGGAATCAAGAAGAGATCGGCCACCGAAAGCACCTCTTCCACCGCATCTAGTTTGCCCAAGAAGCGGGTATCTTCACAGGTCCCCAACTCCCTACAGATTCTTTCCATTCTATCCCGTTCTGGACCGTCCCCCACCAACAACAATTTGGAGGGCACAACCTTCCTGACTTCATAAAACACCTTGATCACATCCTCTACCCTCTTGACTTTTCTGAAATTGGAAGTATGCACTAACAGCTTTTCATCATTCGGGCATATTGCCTTTTTAAAATGCTCTTTTTTCTGCTTTTTGAATCGGTCCAAGTCTATAAAGTTGGGGATAACTTCTATTTCATTTTTGATATCAAAATGCTCGTAGGTAGATTTTTTTAGGTCTTCTGAAACGGCTGTGACACCATCGGATTCATTAATGCTAAAGGTCACCACGGGCGCATAACTTGGATCCTTACCGACCAAGGTTATATCGGTACCATGCAAAGTCGTCACCACTGGTATCTCAATTCCTTGACTTTTTAGTATCTGCTTTGCCATATATGCCGCAGAAGCATGGGGAATCGCATAATGTACATGAAGCAAATCCAGGCCTTCGAAAGCAACCACATTCACCATTTTACTAGCCAATGCCAGTTCATAAGGAGCATGCTCAAATAAAGGGTAACTTTTTATATCTACTTCATGATAAAATAAATTCTCACTGAAAAAATCTAGCCGGGTGGGTTGCCTGTAGGTAATAAAATGTACCTGATGCCCCTCTTTAGCTAGGGCTATTCCTAATTCCGTGGCGACTACGCCACTCCCACCAAAGGTAGGATAGCAGACAATTCCGATTTTCATTATTTCTGGATTAAAAAAGCATTTTTCTAATTTCAAAAGCTATAACCTTAAGCTTTTCAGTTTTGTTCATTTAGGGCATAATTTTTTACTGAAAACATCATAGACTGATAAATAATATCATGGATATCCGTCCTGACGTCATACTTCAACAAAGAATTATTGGAAGCATCTGGATTAACCCTATTCGAAAGAAAGACATAGATCAAGTCTTCTTCTGGATCCGCCCAAACTGCTGTCCCCGTAAAACCAGTATGTCCAAAACTTGTCTTGGAGGCCAATTTTCCCGCTGAGGCTCCCTTTCCAGGTTCAGGATCTGGTCTATCCCAACCCAAAGCTCTCCTGCTTTGAGTTGACTGACGCTGCGTAAAGACCTTAACGGTATTGGCATCCAATAAGTTTACCTTTCCATATTCCCCTCCCTGCAGCAGCATCTGCATCATCACTGCCAAATCATGGGCTGTCCCAAATAGCCCTGCATGTCCTGCTACACCTCCCATCATCGCAGCCCCAGGGTCATGTACATAACCTCTGACCAACTGTTTCCTGAATAATCGATCGTTTTCTGTAGGCGCTATCCTATCCGTATCGAATTTCTCCAGTGGCAGATAAGTCAGTGTATTTAAACCTAACGGTTGATAAAAATTCTGCTCCAAAAACTCATTCATCGGCTGATGGATCATTCCCTCTACCAACCTTTGCAAAAGGTACATTCCTAAATCAGAATACTTATAATCATATTTTTTCTTACCATACGGTATTCTCCTCAAATCAGACTCAACCACCCATTTCATTAAAGTATCAGGCATTGCATCCATGGCATACATGTCTTTTGCTACTTTAATCCCAAAACCAGGTTTTTTGGTAGCACTGTAAAAATCAGGATTCCATTTACCCCCACTCATTGTCTTGCTGTAAAAAGGTATCCATGGCTGTAACCCAGCCTCATGCATCAAAACGTCCTTGATATTCATATCTGCCTTATTGCTTCCTTTTAATTCCGGAAGGTACAAACTAAGTGGCTGATCCAAATCCAATAACCCACGGCTGCTCAAAAACATAACGGACTGCGTGGTTGCCATTACTTTGGTAATGGAAGCCAAGTCATAAATCGTTTCAGTGGTTACTTCTGCAGAATGGTTATAGTCCAAGTGCCCATAAGCCTTTTCAAAGACCACCTTTCCATCCTTCGCCACCAACACACAGGCTCCCGGAGTAGATTTCCTGGCTATGGCACGATCTACAATATTGTCGATTTTATTCAACACCTTGCTGTCCATTCCAACAGATTCAGGACTGCTATAAGCCAATCGGTCTAAGGCTTCATATGAAACAGAAGCCCCTGCTTTCAGTTTGTCACTGACCGTGGCAGGCAACATACCATCCACAGCCCTTGCTCCAAAAAGAATCTGCGGAGCTAGCATTTCAGTATAGTCATTTTCCTCATATGCTATCAGTACATTGGGCAAATCATCCATATACTTAGCAGCATAGGCATTCCCAAAAAGTACCGTAACCACATTGTAATGCTCACTCAGCTTTTTGATGAAAAACATGTCACTTTCCTTGATTCCAAAATTCCTCCTGGGACTATTGCTTACATTCATCACCCCCACCACAATGGTATTAAAATCTTTCAGGTTTTCTTCAAGGGCACTATAAGAGGCCGAACTACTATTTCTAGGCAATCTGAAATGTTCAAAACCCCCATACTTGTCCAAGTACTTCTGAAAAGTTTGTCCACCATTCCCCAGGGTGATACTGGCCATCTTCAACAAATCCTGATTTTTGATGGGAAGGAAGTCTCCTTTATTCGTAGCAAGGGTCATCGAAGCGGCATACAAATCTTCAATTAAAGCATTACTTTTATAATTACTGATTCTTTCCACTAATTGACCTGTATCGATCTTTTTGGACTTGTCCAGTCCAGCCCAATATTTGGCCCTAAGGATTTTCTTTACCCTAGCATCGATCTCTTCTTGGCTAATCCTGCCTTCTGCCACTGCTTCCAATATCAATTGCTTTGACTTGGGCACATCTTCGGCATAAAGCAAAATATCATTACCTGCCAATAACGCCAACAGATCAACCTCGCCAGGCTTGTGAAGGTTGCTCACTCCTTTCATATTTAAGGCATCGGTAAAGACCAAACCTTTGAAACCCATTTCCTCTTTCAACAATCCAGAAACCACCTTCTTGCTCAAAGTAGTAGGCATCCCCACCTTGGTTCCTAAACTCGGAATATGTAAATGAGCAACCATCACGCTCATCAGATCCTCATCTATCAGTCTTCTGTAAGGGTAAAGATCGATATCATTGATATAGTCACTGGAATTATTGATCACTGGAGTAGTATAGTGTGAATCAGAATTCGTATCACCATGCCCAGGAAAATGTTTGGCGTTCGCGATCACACCATTTTCCTGCAGCCCTTTCATATAAGCGACGGATTTATCAGCCACATTTTGCTTTTGCTCACCAAAAGCCCGGTAACCGATCACAGGATTATCAGGATTGGCATTTACGTCTACCACAGGAGCAAAATTGATATGCATACCCATTTCCTTAAATTGATGGGCAATTTCCTCCCCCATTCTATAAACCAACCTGTCATCCCTAATAGCCCCCAAGGTCATTTGCTTAGGAAACTGCAAAACACTGTCCAGACGCATACTTACTCCCCATTCAGCATCCATGGCAATAAACAAAGGTGTCTGGGCAATAGACTGGTAATAATTGGTCAAATTGGCCTGCCTCACTGGCCCCCCTTGAAAAAATATAAGCCCTCCAATCTGCTGTTCTTTGACCAGTTTGGCAATTGCCTGTTTATGTGGCTCTCCTTTATTGGAATAGGCTGCCACCATAAAAAGCTGCCCCAACCTTTCCTCAAAAGTATGGCTGTTAAAAACACTGTCTACCCATTGGTTTTGGGATTGAATATCAAAAGTTGTAAATGGATCGTCCGCCTCTCTTTCAGAGAATGCCCCTATAGAAGGAACTTGTGCAAAGACGAGCAAAATGAGGACCCAAACTTTTCTATTCATGCGGATGTTTAATTTTTATTGCTTAAAATTTAAAATAACTTTGTAAGTACTACTTTGATTCATTTCAGAGTAATCATCAAACATACATAAAATTCATGCTTCTGTCTATCAAAATAGTGATAAGCAGAACTTACCTTATATCTATTAACGTATTAAAGGTATAACCGAATCATTTGACGCCATGAAATTCCCTTCTATATTCCGTACGGCCCAACCTATGCGCTTTGATATCAAGGCCAGACATTATGACCCTGTCAAAGAAGAAATTGAGCAGCGGACCTCTCGAATCAAAAAGCAATTGGAAGCCGATGGGATTTTACCAAGTGACAAGGAAATTGAAGAAGCTTATAGAAATGACAGAGAAAGCTCCATCAGGGGGGCCTTTACCCAAGGAGGACCTATCAGGAACAAGCCTGCCAACATTTTTTCCAGCACAGGCATGCTACGCATGATCATTTTATTGGTATTGGTAGGGACAATTACCGGCTACCTCTATTTTGGTGCTGAAATGCTCTATATCTTGTTGTATATTGGATTGGGAATCGCTGCCTTGGTCTTCTTCTTCAGGTTAAAAAGTAAGCGCAAATGAGTGATATTATACAACTGCTTCCTGATGCTATTGCCAATCAAATAGCTGCAGGAGAAGTGGTACAGCGCCCGTCTTCTGCCCTCAAAGAAATGTTGGAAAACGCTATAGATGCGGGTGCCACAGATATAAAAGTAATCATTAAAGAAGCTGGAAAAACATTGATGCAAGTCATTGACAACGGTAAGGGCATGAGCCTTACCGATGCCAGAATGAGCTTTGAACGTCATGCCACTTCCAAAATCAGGAATTCAGAGGACCTTTTTGCCATTCGTACCTTTGGTTTCAGGGGGGAAGCCATGGCCTCCATCGCGGCCGTTGCCCAAGTGGAATTAAAAACAAAAACGGAAGAGGATGAACTGGGATCCCTCATCTGCATTGAAGGGTCTGAAGTAAAGAAGCAGGAACCAGTAGTCACACCCCAAGGGACTTCTATTGCAGTTAAAAACTTGTTTTTCAATGTTCCTGCAAGAAGAAACTTCCTGAAATCCAACCCCGTAGAGCTAAAGCATATCGTAGAAGAGTTTCAACGGGTCGCCTTATCCTATCCGGAAATCAGCTTCAGCCTGATCAATAACGATATTGAGCTTTTCAAGCTAAGTCCCGGAAAACTCAGCCAAAGAATTGTTGGTGTTTTTGGTAAAAACTACCAAGGCCAACTGGTTTCCTGTGAGGAAGACACACCGCATGTAAAAATCAAGGGCTATGTAGGCAAACCTGAAAACGCCAAAAAATCCAGAGGAGAACAATATTTCTTTGTCAATAACAGGTATATCAAAAGCCATTACCTCAACCATGCCGTGAGCAACGCCTATGAGGGATTGATGGCCGCTGACCAACACCCCTTTTATGTACTTTTCCTGGAAATCGATCCCTCCCATATAGACATCAACGTCCATCCGACCAAGACGGAAATCAAATTTGATGATGAAAGGACCATCTATTCTGTAGTCAAAGCCGGTGTCAAGCAAGCATTGGGAGCCCATAATGTGGTGCCCACTTTGGATTTCAGCATGGATGTCAACTTCACAGAGAACTGGAACCATGATGAGGTAAGGAAGGAAGAACTCAGCAGAGAAAACAGTTACAAAACATATAGCTCACCTTCCTTTAAAAAACAAGACACTTCAGGATGGGAAAAACTATTTGAAGGAACCAAGGATCATTCGGAGTCAATCAGAAAAGAAGCTTTTGACCAAAACAACGTCCATCCATCAACAGAATTGATGACCTTTTCCAGCAGGGCCAATGAGGAAGAAGAAGAGAAAAGAGAAGAAAACATACCGGTGGTCCCACCCGTTGAAACCAATACTGGAACGACCTTTCAGGTGGAATTAAGTTATATAGTTGCCCAATTGGGAGCCGGTCTGCTCCTATTGGACCAGCAAGCCAGTCATGAAAGAATCCTCTATGAGCGCTATTTGAAACAGTTGCAAAACAATGGTGGTGCATCGCAACAGTGTCTTTTTCCACAAAGCATTTCCCTTAGCCCTACAGACTTTGCCTTGGTGATGGACTTACAGGAAGAAATGAATAGTCTGGGCTTTATCGTAGAGGAGTTTGGGAAGCAAACTTTGCTGATAAAAGGGGTCCCTGCAGATATCCAGATCAATAATGAAAAAGCACTGTTTGAAGGACTATTGGAGCAGTTCAAACATTTCAAATCAGAACTTTCCCTAGACAATCGGGAAAACTTGGCCCGATCCTTGGCCAAAAAGTCTTCCATAAAGAAGGGAACCAAATTAAATCACCAAGAAATGGAAACCATCGTTGGACAATTATTTGCCTGTCAAAATCCAAATTATGGTCTTTCAGGGAACAAAACCTTTGTCAAACTTGATTTAAGTAAGATACGTAGTTTTTTTGAAAAATAATTTATGTTTAGATCACTCACACCTATTGTCAAAAACCTCCTATTGATCAATATAGGCATATTTGTAATTGCCGCTTATTTTTTGCCCCAGCTGCAATCCTTATTTGCACTCTATTATATCAATAGCGATCATTTTATGCCATTTCAGTTTTTGACCTATATGTTCATGCATGCTGATTTTTGGCATTTGTTCAGCAATATGTTCGGCCTGTTTATATTTGGCCCACTGTTGGAACAATTTCTCGGCCCAAAGAAAATTCTCATCCTGTGGATGGTCTGCGGAATTGGCTCCGGTGTTTTATATTCCGGTTATACTGCCTTCCAAATCAACCAAGTGGACAGCAAAATAGAATCATTCTATAATGACCCTGATCCAGAAAACTTTAACAAGTTCATTACTGAAAACAGGCAAATGTTCAAACCGGCCGTATATGACTTTATTGACGCCTACAGCAGGGACCCAAAAAACAAAGAATATATTGCTACAGCCGAGAAATACATGGATTACGTAAGGCAAAGTAAAACCAATGTACCTATGGTGGGTGCATCAGGGGCCTTATTTGGGATTTTGGTGGCCTTTGGTATGCTCTTTCCCAATACGCAACTTTTCCTACTATTCCCGCCAATGCCGATAAAAGCCAAGTATTTGGTACTCTTCTACGGGCTATATACCGTATATAATATTATCGTCAATAACCCCATGGACAATGTGGCACATTTTGCGCATTTAAGTGGTTTAATAATAGGAGCGATTTTGGTAACTTTCTGGAAAAAAAACAGGACTAGCTTTTACTGATCATGTACGGAGGATTCTGGTATTATTTGAAAAACGCATTTAACCAAAAGGATAACAGCCTGTATAAAATACTGGCCATTAATATTCTTGTATTTTTAGTTCTTCTGGTACTCAGGGTATTTTTGACCATTGGTGGAGGAGAAGAATTGTACAGAAGTATATTATCCTATTTGATGATGCCGGCAGATGTGGGCAAATTCATCACCCAACCCTGGTCAATTATAACGTATATGTTTTTGCATGAGGGGATTTTCCACATCCTTTTCAATATGCTCTTCCTATACTGGTTTGGACTATTGATCCACGAATATTTGGGCAGTAGAAAGCTGGCCAATTTATATATCCTTGGAGGCATAGCCGGAGCTTTATTTTATGTAATAATTTACAATTTTGCACCTTATTTCAGTACACAGGCAAATCATGCTTTGATGCTGGGAGCAAGTGCTGGTGTATACGCCATAGTGGTTGGTGCAGCTACATTGAGCCCTGATACAACCTTCCACCTCCTGCTACTGGGCCCAGTCAGGATCAAGTACATTGCCATATTCTATGTGGTGGTGGCCTTTGCCAATAGTACCGGAGCTAATGCTGGTGGAGAATTGGCCCACTTAGGAGGAGCAGCGCTGGGATATTTCTATATCACCTTATTAAGAAAAGGGACAGATTTGGGAAAACCTGTACAGACCATAGGTCGTTTCTTCGAGAACTTGTTTTCAAACCGTCCAAATGTTAAAGTAAGCTACAGGAAAAAATACCCACCCTATAAAAGTGAACCATTAAAGAAAAACCCATCAAAATCCAATAACTCAACTTCCCAAGAGGAAATTGATAAGATTTTGGATAAGATAGCTGACAAAGGCTACGATAGTCTATCCAAAGAAGAAAAAAGAAAACTATTTGAATACAGTAATAAGTAAAGCAAGCTCAAGAGCTTGCTTTTTTTATCACATATATCTGGTTACTAATCAATTGCTCCCAATACTTTTTACCAAATACATTTTTTACCAGTTCAATTCCAAATAACTCAATACAAATCAAAACATAAATCATTAGTTTCCACTATTTGCAAAATATTATTTTTCCCATTACCTTTATATAGCTAATCACCACATAATATTATGTATAAAGCCACACTTCTTTATACGATTCAGATCGCCCTTGCCTTGACTTTTTTCAACGCGGTGAATAGCTATGCCCAGACTTATACTTACACCGCTTCTAATGAAAACTGTAGCGGACAGTGGAACGATGGAGATTGTTGGACAGTAACTTCGACGAACTGTACTACCTCTGCCACCTATCCTCCCACATCATTAACTTCAAGCTTATGTGAAACAAAGATTGTTATCGATGGAAATCTAACTCTTAGCAGTGGATTAACATTAGGAGGAAATTTTTCAACTCTAACTGTAACAGAAGGAAGTATATTTACAGTAACCGGAAATATTAAAATAAATGACAATTCTGATCTGGATATAATACTAGAAGGCGAGAATACTTCAATCGATATAAATGGAAGTTTAAATTATGGAAAAAACACTTTAGCTAATATTTCACTTGGGGGCAACAACTCAACAATCAATGTAGCTGTAAGTTCAACTATGAATACCTATTCGAACATTTATGTTCAATTCCTTGGTCTAAATTCATCCTACAATGTTAGTGGAAATTTCGATATGTATAATGATGCATCCTTTCACATCAGTTCATCTTCCCTTGATACACATAACGAAATATCAAATTATGTCAATGTAGGTTCCCTACTTATGGGCGGCAAGTCTCATTTAGCAATTGATGATTATTCTGCCTTTGATGTATCCGGCACCACAACAATACACACTCCATCCAATGATGAACAATATACAGCTGTAATTGATGTTGATGGAAATTTTTATACTAAATCGATTAGTATCAATGGCAATACCCATTTTACTTTTTATGTCGAAGAAGATTCTGAAGTTTGGGCTTCAGAACCAGGAGGAATCTTGGATATGAATGGAAACTCTAGTATTATATTTAATGGAGATGTCCATGATGGAGAAATTGACTCGGATGCGGATGGAAAGAGTACTATTGATGTAGGTGGAGTAATTGACACTAATGGATCCGGAGCTTTTATAGAGGCAGATGACGCCATTCTGTACACTTGTTCCACTTTTCCTACAGATATTACAAAACAGAAAGAGAATGAAGGGAATTTTTTGGAGGAAAACTGCCGATTACTCCCTGTTATCTGGAATAATATTTCCGGGCAGTGGAATACCTCCACCAATAAAAGCCAAATCCAATGGTCCACAATTAAGGAATGGGAAAACAGCCATTTTGAGATTGAGCGGTCCATTGATAATATCGATAACTTTAAAACAGTAGGAAGTGTCAAGGCAGTAGGCTGGTCGGATCAAATTAGTAACTATCAATTTGATGAGACATTGCTGCTTTCCAATGCTCCCATTCTCTATTACCGTATCAAACAATTTAATCTGGACGGAACCTACTCCTTTAGCCCTGTCATTGCCATTAAACCCCAATCCAGCCACAAAGACACCGGCTGGTTAGCCTATCCTAACCCAACCAATGGGGATCACCTTTCTTTGGCTTCTCTCCATCAAGAAATCCCTGCAGGCACACCAATAACAATAACCATTTATTCCTCCAATCAAATCAGCAAAGTACTTTCAAAAGAATACCCTTACAGGTCTAATATTAACCTCGATGGGCTAATCAATAAAGTAGGCTCAGGCCTGCATATTTTGGAAATCAACTGGCAGGACAAGTCTCAAAAAATCAAATTGCTCAAGCGATAATATTTTATGGGGCCAAAATCTTAATTAATTTAGCTTAATATTTCCCCAAAGCAAGATTAAAATGAGTCCACAAGAAGTATTAAAGAATTTTTACGGCTATGACACTTTTAGAGGACAGCAAGAAGCCATTATCAAAAGTATACTAAGTGGCCAAGACACCATTGTTCTTATGCCTACTGGTGGTGGTAAATCCATTTGCTACCAAGTACCCGCCATGGTTAATGAAGGATTGACACTGGTCATTTCACCATTGATCGCACTGATGAAGGACCAAGTGGACGCTTTGAATGCCAACGGTATTCCTTCCGCCTACCTCAATTCTACCCAAAGCACCAGCGAACAACGTTATATTTCGCAGGAAATTCAGTCCGGCAAATTAAAATTGCTTTATGTCGCGCCAGAAAGACTCTTTGGAGGAGCTGCGCCATTAGCTGAACTATTAAAGGACATCAAACTTTCTTTGGTAGCAGTGGATGAGGCTCACTGTGTCTCCCAATGGGGGCATGATTTCAGGCCTGATTACCTACAGATTGGTCAATTTCGACAGTCATTTCCTGCTGTACCTTTTATAGCGCTTACCGCTACTGCCGATAAACAAACCAGAAAGGACATTGCCGACAAATTGGGCCTAAAGTTCCCAAAATGGTTTATTTCCAGCTTTGATCGTCCAAATATCACTTACAGCGTCGCTCCTAAGAGAAATTCCTTTGACAAACTCCTTGACTTCCTGGAATACCATCAGAAAAACTCTGGGATCATTTATTGTCTCTCCAGAAAAAGCGTAGAAGATACTGCTGAAAAATTACAAGCGGCGGGACTATCTGTCCTGCCCTACCATGCAGGCTTAAACAGAGAAATAAGGGCGGCCAATCAGGAAAAGTTCATCAAAGATGAAGTAAAGATAGTGGTCGCAACAATAGCATTTGGCATGGGAATAGACAAGTCAAATGTGCGCTTTGTGGTCCATATGAATATGCCTCAAAACATAGAGGGGTATTACCAGGAAACTGGAAGAGCAGGAAGAGATGGCTTACCAAGCGAAGCCTTAATGTTTTATAGCTACGGAGATTACCTCACCCTTCAAAGGATGATAGAAACACCTGATAATCCGGAATATTCGGAGATCATATTGGGCAAGCTTACCAGAATGAAAACCTTTTGCCAGTTAAATACCTGCAGAAGGAAATACTTGATGGCTTATTTCGGTGAAGATGAAAAAGAAGATTGTGGCAATTGTGATATCTGTTTCAACAAAGGCAATCAACAGGACATGACCATCCCCTCTCAAATGCTACTCTCGACCTTGGCAAGGCTCAATGAATCCTTTGGCATGGGATATGCCATACTGATCTTAAAAGGCTCCAAATCTGCTAAAATCCAAGAAGAGCACAAAAAATTAAGCGTCTATGGAATAGGAAAGGAACAAACCGAAGATTTCTGGAAAAAACTGGGAGCTAAATTAATCCAGGAAGGCTATATTGCCGAGGCTGGCCAGCAATTTCCAACACTGAAGCTCACTACCTTGGCTTGGTCAAAGCTTAAATCAAAAGCTAAAATTTTACTCACTATGGATGATGAGCTCAAAAGAACAAACACCAAAGTAGCCCATGAAACAGATCTCTATGAAGCACTAAAATCCCTACGCTTTCAGCTGGCCCAAAAAGAAGATGTTCCACCCTATGTTATTTTTTCGGATGCCACTTTAGTCGAAATGGCCACCTACTTTCCTATTGATACGGAAAGCATGCTGAACATATCAGGAGTTGGACAGAAAAAAGCTGATACCTATGGAAATGATTTCATCGCATTAATTTCAAATTATATCAAAAAACATCAGTTAAAACCTCGGAAAAAGCTTAATCCCAACAAAAAAAGTCGATCAGGAGGAAATCTGGGAATTTCAGATACGGAAAGAGTCACCTTAAAACACTATCAGGAAGGTCTTAACCTTTTCCAAATTGCCCAAAAAAGAGAAATGACCTATAATACCATTGAAAGCCATTTAGCCAAATTAGTAAAACATGGTAAAATTGATGCGGAGGAATTTATATCCAAAGACGATATCCTAAATATTAAACTTGCATTTAGAAGACAAGAAAGTAGCTATCTCAAACCCCTAAAAGAGCACTTTGGAGACCGATATTCTTATTTTCAACTAAAAATTGCCTTAGCGGGAGAAAAATAACCCTATATTTTTCAAGTAATTACCCAAAAAGAAAACTTATAAACCAATACTATTCACCTATTTCTGGAAAAAACATGAAAAAATACCCCAAATGGGGTATTTTTTTGAAACTGTATAAGTGCTACATTTGAGAAGGGTGATTAAGCAACTTTTTCTACTATATTTTAAGTGTTTAACGAAATCTAAAGAGGCCACTTTAAACTTGACTTTTTAAGGCCTCTTGTTTTCTTCTCCATTACCTAAATTTTCGGTGCTTTTTGGGAAGAAAAAACAAGCGGCTGCACATACAACAGTTCAAAAGGCTATATTCTACAAAACAGCGCGTTAAAAATATTATCTTATTCCAAAACAACATTCAAATGACAAAAAACTGTGAGCCCTTAAAACAAAAAGGGGCAAAACGCCCCTAAATTCTTCTATAATATTAATCGTATTACTTTAACCAAGCTAAACTGATCTCATCAGGAGCTTTCATCCTGTCAGCTAATCTCATATACCTATCGCTCAAACCCGCCAAATACTCTTGCGCTTTGGCTGCCGCTCCCTCCAAACCGGTAACCGATTCTATTTTCCACAATTTCACCAAATGTTCTATGATACGGGCATAGTCCCAGCCAGTATAAACACCGATTTTCTGTGTAATAGCCGAAAACTGATCAAATAAGGTAGGATTATTACCTCCCTTAGCCATCAAAACAGCTGGCATTACGATTTGCTTTCTCATCATTTTTTCAAAAGCAAGCATGGCACCATTTGGATCAATTTCAAAAATCCTGGCCATAAAGGTCTTATAAGCCTTCTCATGTCTCGCCTCATCACCAGCAATGGTTTTACAGATCCTTGACAAAACAGTATCACCAGCCTTCTCTGCTAATTTCCCCGTATTTACATGGCTCACTTTGGTTGCTCTCTCTTGGAAAGAGGTATAAATCATCGCCTGATAAGGGTCTTTTTCTGACTTTGGATCGAAGCCATTATAAATCAAACGGTGAATCGTCTGCTCCACCTTTTTCATATCCGCTCTTCCGGATAAATAAAGGTATTTGTTCAATAAATCACCATGCCTATTCTCCTCTGCAGTCCAAGCCTTAGACCACCTTACCCAGCCTCTTTCACTCAAAAGGCTACCTTCAGGATTAATTCCTTCCAGCAGATTAAAATAAGTCTGGTAACTAGGAAGGGCCTCTTCCGTAATCATATTCCCAATAAGGGAAGTAATAATAGTATCAGGTATTCCTGCAGCACGCTCTTGTAACAGCTTCACCTGGTCCAAAGCATCTGGTTTGGTCATATCAGGAAGAAAATCCGTAGGTTGCCAGCATTCATCTGGATTAACCAACACTGTATCTACTGTCTCACCAACCATGGCATCCAGTTGACTGATAACTTCCATGTTTTTCTCCAATTCGTAATCTATCGCTTCTCTATCCTTCATAAAATAATGCTTAAGGGTATGTTACAAATATGATCTATTATTTCTACTCATCGCTATTGCTCTCCAACCAAAACAGATCATACAATGGGTGGATATTAATGAAAACGTACTTAAATCTAAGATGTTCCCAAAGGCTTCACAAGTTAACCATTAATTCAAATTGCTCATAAATTAATACCTACTTAATATCCTTAACACAAATTTACCATGAATAATCAAATTTCAATGACTATTTCTATTATCAATACGAAAACTAGAGCAAATTATCAGCTTTAGAAAAAGAAATACAGGAAAAACTTAATTCAAATCCCCTAATATCAAAAAAAATGCTGCATGAAACCATGCAGCATTTTTTCATAAATCTATTACTACTAAAAGCAGTTTTCTAATTAATTCAAATCCCAGAAGATAGCAGATGTTGTTTTATCTCCACCTAGAGCATCACTAGCAGCATTATAGTTGGTAGTATTGATCAAAGGCTCATTAGTAGGAAATATTAATCTCTTAGGATTCTCAACTCCATTGGAAACGGCTGTCAACAACTGAGGAACATCCAATCTTCTCGCTTCAGTCCAAGCCTCGTGTCCTTGATTGTAAAGGGCGATGTACTTTTGTGTTCCAATTTTCTCTTTATAATCACCAGCTGCCGTTAAATAATTAACTGAAGGCTGGGCAATATACAATGTAGCCTCTGTATCTGATAAGCCCCAAGCTTCAAAAGATGCACGGATACCATTTTCATAATACTCAGCAGCACTTCCCGTAATGAAATCCCTTTCTACCGCTTCTGCCATCAAGAAAGAAACGTAAGAATAGTCCAAGATTGTACCTGGGAAAGTAGCCTCTACCAATGAAGGATTGATATGAGTCAATCTCAAATAAGAATTTCCAGATGCACCGTACTCGCCTCCTACATACCCATCTTCAATATTATCATCAAAATACACATTCATTCTTGGGTCATTCACGCCCTCCAGCATATCGATGAAAAACTGAGTGATCACAAAGTCTGTATCCCTACTATCTACTTCAAAATAGTCATAAATAGGATTTGTATAGGGCTGTGAAGCACTGAATGCATAAACTGCATTATCCGTGTTGGACTCAAAAACACCCGCCTCAACAGCTTCAGATACCAAAGTACCAGCTAGAGATGGATTTACATCAGCTAGACGCATGCCAATTTTTAATTTGATAGAATTGGCAAACTTTTTCCAAGCTGCGATATCTCCTCCGTACAGTATATCTGACGAACTACTAAAACCGGCAGCACTATCATCAAAATCATTGATAGCTACGTCCAAGCTATCTATAATAGCACCATATACATATTCTCCCTCATCATATATAGGAGTCACATTGTCAATATCCAATGCTTCTGTATAAGGAATACTACCAAAGTTATCCACCAAATACTGATATGCATAAACTTCAAGCACCCTTACCATGGCCAGTTGGTTATTTCTTACTGGAACCAAATTGGGGTCTGCCACCTCTTCGCTAAGCAACAGCTCTTTGGCTTGCTTTAATTCATACAATGTTTCAGCATAAATATTATCCCAAAGACTACCTCCCACATCTCTATTGGCTGCATCATAAGCAGACTCTTGGATATAAGTGGTCTGTGTTAAATAATTGGCCCATAACCTATCTAGATTCTGGTTATAATCAATATTAACCATTTGGTTAACAAGATCATACTGGCCATATGTAAATAAAACTTCAGGTTTTACCTCAATAGGATTCTTAGGATCCATATTCAGGTCGGAGAGATTTTCATCACAAGAAGAAAATAGTCCCGCTACTGCTATACCTAATATTAATAATGACTTTTTCATTGTGATTCAGTTTAGAATTGAACATTTACGTTGAAACCGAATTCTCTGGTAGCTGGCAAAGCTCCATTTTGGATACCTTGATAGTTACCGGAACTTGCACTTGCCTCTGGATCAGAGTAAGGCAGGTTTTTGTGGATGATCCATAGGTTACGACCAAAACCACCAACAGATACTTTTTCGATGAACAAGTTGCTGAACAAGCTAGTTGGAAGGTCATACATTAAGCTAACCTCTCTCAGTTTCACAAAAGAAGCATCGTAAACCAAGGCGGCATCAGCAGCATAAGTACCAGTCTCACTAGAACCACCATAATATCCAAGTGGCGTATAATAATCTCCTGCACTTGCACGGATATCATTTGGAGTGCCGTCAGCTTTAACACCTGGAAGAATAATCCCTCCAGAAGTTTCGTCATTAGTAACTGGATCCCTCATCGGGTTACCCAAATCATTCAAGGCCGCAGTTTCAGCATAAAGTCCAGTAGCGTTACCAAAGCCCATATCGTAGCTTATGATATCACCACCTTTTTGCATATCAATCAAGAAACTGAAAGACAAGCCTTTATAGCTAAAGGTGTTATTGATACCACCAATCCAATCAGGTTGGATATTCCCAATGATTTCATTGGTAGACTCAGTTCTCAAATATTTACCATCAGCCCCAACTACTTTTTGACCGGTTGCTTCATCATAAACATAGTCAGTACCGGTAATTGTACCATAAGGCTGTCCTTTTCTGGCATTAATGGCAGTAGACCAAGCAGAATAAATCAATAGATTCTCTCCTCCTTCATAAAGTGAAACAACCTTGTTTCTATTTCTTGCCCAGTTTACATTAACTCTCCAAGTGAAATCCTGTGTTTGAACTGGTACACCAAATACGCTGGCCTCAATACCCTTGTTCTCCATTTCACCAGCATTAACATACTTGTAATTAAAACCTGTAGCCGAAGAAATTTCCGCTGGAACTATCTGATCAATGGTATTCTTCTGATAGAAAGATAGATCTGCACCCACTCTATTGTTCAAGAAGTTTACTTCCAAACCAACTTCCATTTCATTGGTTTTCTCTGGCAATAAGGCTGGATTATTATAGGTATCAGGCGTGTAGAACAATGGCACACCGTCAAATGGAGTAGCTGCGCTAAAAGTATTCAACACACTATAAGGTGCCGCATCTCCACGTACACTGGCATAACCCATTCTTAATTTACCAAAGCTCAATACAGAACTTTCCATCAATTCACTGAACACAAAGCTACCAGCCACAGATGGGTAGAAGTAACTATTATTTCCTTCAGGCAAAGTAGATGACTGATCAATCCTACCTGTAGCATCCAAATACAAGTAATCCATATAACCTAGGGTTACTTGTCCATAATAACCATATTTTCTGTGGTGAGAATCATGTTCTGTTGGTGGCTCTAGCGCATTCACAGAGTTACCCAAAGAGTAAATACCAGGGTTCACCAAACCACCATTTGTACTTGCTCTCGTCCAAATAACCTTTGTATTCCTTACATTAAAACCTAATAGACCTGTCAAAGACAATGACTCATTAAGGTTTTTATCAAATGACAGGATAAAGTCACTGTTATACTGCTCAAATGTTCTTTGGTACTTAGTGTAGCTTGACTGATCCAAACTTCCTACCGCCATGCGCTCTTCCTGAAGATCAGAATAAGAATCAATACCTACTCTACCCATGGCCTTCAACCAATCAGTAATTTCATAAGTAGCCTGGAACTTACCGAAGAACCTATTACGCTTATCATTCTGATAATTCTCATACAAAGTCCAGTAAGGGTTATCAAAGAAATAAGGGGAAGTATCACCAAAGCCGTGAGGATTCCAAGTAATATTCTTACCTGTTTGCTTATAGGCCATTTCCTGTGCTTTAAGATCAACGTTGGTACCGAACCATTGGCGCAAGCCTTGAAGTACGTTTTTACCATCATAACCCGTACCATATCGCCCTTTACCTTCTACTCTGGTATAAGTTGCTTTACCATCGATAGTAAGACGGTCACTCAAATTATATGAAGCGTGCATATCCACCACGTTTCTCTTCACATTACTGTTTGGGAGGACACCAGAACGATCATCGTTTGTATATCCAAAACGAACAGATCCTTTTTCATTACTACCGGATAATCCGACATTGGTGATATTTCCTACACCTGTTTGGAAAATATAATCAGGACCATTCTTAGCAGCCACCCAAGGGCTTGGCGTCATATAGGTATCTAGCTCAGGATAGAAAGACTCCCATCCATAAACCAATAGGTCTTCATCAAAAGCAGCTCCAAAAGAAGCATCTTCACCAGCAGGAACTTCAAGATCCAATGTTCCATCACCATTTACATCGGTATCATAAAACCCACCGGTCTCACCATAATAAGGCCCATATCCCTGACCATATTTATTTTGGTATTTAGGGAAAGTGCTTTTATCCACCACACTGAAATTGGTAGAGTGACTTAAAGAAACTCCCATACCTTTCTTTTTACCAGCTCCTTTTTTGGTAGTAATCATGATTACACCATTTACCGCATCAGAACCGTAAAGAGCAGCTGCAGTAGCACCTTTCAAAACGGAAATAGACTCGATAGTCTCTGGGTCAATATCTGAAGCAGCATTACCATAATCATAACCTCCACTACCAATAGCTTGGTCTGTTGTATTGATATTAGAGTTACTGATCGGCACGCCGTCTACAACAAACAATGCTTGGTTATTACCAGTAAATGAGTTTGAACCTCTAATAACTGCATTAACAGATCCACCTAGGGAGTTACTTTTCTTAACACTAAGACCAGCAACTTTACCTGATAGAGAACTTATAAAACTTGATTCTTTAGCTTTGGCAATTTCATCACCTTTTACTTCCTGTACAGAATAACCAAGTGACCTTTCCTCCCTCTGGATACCCAAGGCAGTTACCACCACTTCAGAAAGTTCCTCAGCATCAGAAGCCATGGCCACATCAACGATCGATCTGCCCTCGATAGCTACGTTCTGAGTAGTCATTCCTATAAATGAGAAGATCAATACTTCTCCATTTTCTGGTAAATCTAACATGTATTTACCATCCAAATCCGTGACCGTACCCTTGGAGGTACCTTTCACGAGAATACTTACACCTGGGATCGGCTCTCCATTATCTGCTGAAGTAACCGTCCCTTTTACTGATGATGTCTGTGCAAAAGAATATTGCAAAAACATACATAGCAAGAGGGCTAATTGTACACTTTTCTTCATATGCGGTTGATTTGATTTTGATGCAAAGTATACAGCCTCATCAAAAAAAAAAACTTTAAGAATTTTTAACATAAAAATAACACTAGGAAACTAATCATCAACCATCTGGTTTTCAGCTATTTAAGTGAGTAAATATTTTTTCAAAAAAAATTGACCTATTTCAATATACCATATGACTATTGCAACAGACCAAACCAACATAAAAACTCACTTATCACCATATATTTAGAGCACATATTTCAATTTCACCTAATTTAATTACACTTTGAACATAAAAACTAAATTTTAATTCCAAAGTTTCCAGTTTATAATTTTGTACTGACTAATCAATTAAAAGTTTCATTCTAAGCCCATATTACCACCCATCAAATTCAGAATTTTATTTTGTTTTTGACGATTTTTTAAAATCTACACATTTTATTTAAACACTTACAAATTCGTAAAAAATAAAGCCTTTTGATTAGCAAAATCTCCCAAAAAAGTAATGGTATTCAAAGTTTTTACATGGATACCTATCAAATTATTTGAATTCTCTATTTTTCATTATTCTAGAATAATTCAAATTCACGGTATTAAAATCCAATATTTAAACCAAGGGCATAATTGATTTTGCGCTTAGATCTATAGAACACTTCTAAAAGCCCTTTTTATTCAGAAAACTTTTAAGTAAGCCATCTAAAACCATATCTTACTAATAACAGGTTTTCATTAATATAGCCATCCGCCGTCGCGGATGGCTATAAATAAATCTCCTATTTTTTTAAATCACTCAATCAATATCCCACCATAGTTTTGAATTCAGCGCATCGCCATTGGTTAACCTACTTACAGCTTGCCCTCTGTTATCCCCATTTAAGGTTCGCTCAAAATCTGGATATTGTAACCTAAAAGGCAAATCAGTCAGTCCTTCCACCAATGATGTGAATGTATAATCAAACTTAGCACCAGGCTCAGGTATCACACTGAATTCAGTACCTGGCATGATCAGGGTCTTGGGATAACCCGTACGCCTATATTCTTGCCAAGCAGTATGGGCATCCATATATAGGGCAATGTACTTTTGAGTCAATACCGTCTCTTCGCTAGCGGGAGGCAATGCAGCAATATAAGCCGCCACTGCATCCGGTTCCACTCCCCATTTTTGCATGGAGGCCCTAACACCATTTTCATAATGGGTCTGATCCCAACCATTTAACTCGCTGAGAATAAAAGAAACCTCGGCAAACTCCATCAGAGATTGTGTAAAATCAGGTGTATTGATGATCTTATCCCCTGGAAAACTCTCCCAAACAAAAAGCTGAGACTGAGTAGAACTCTCATTGACCGGCATCCCCACATAAACACCATCCCTGTTTACACCAGCATACTGCTCAATCCTTGGATCACGTATTCCAAGAAATGGATTAGACGTAATATCATTAAGATCATGATCAAACAAATTATTACCCAGCAGCAACTGACAGAAGGGATGGGAAACTGCAAAGTCGGTTCGATTACTCACATTGAAAGCCCGATAAAAGGGCCCTGCATTTACATCTGCCGCCTCATAAATGAAACTAGCATTATCTTCCACAGAGGCAAACACCCCTCTGGAAATCGCATCTGCAATATGTGTATTTGCCAAAGTTGGATTTATTCCTCTTATTTTCAAGGCGACCCTTAACCTAAGAGAATTGGCAAATTTCTTCCATTTGGCCATGTCCCCTCCATATATAACATCTGCAGACACACCATCATCATTGACATCAATCATCGCTTCTGCCTCATCCAGCTCATTCAATATATCAGCATAGATCTTATCCTGAGTCGCATAAACCGGCGCTAAAATCTCCGCTTCCACATCTGCCATTTGCAATGCCTGAAAATCAGGATCATCAGATCCGAATGAATAATATGGAATATCTCCCCAAGTATCTGCCATCACATTAAAGGTCCAAGACATTAAAATCCTGGCCACCGCTATTTGATTGGCATTAGAACCATACTGGCTATTTTCCACCCGAGTTTCCTCATCAGTATTGAGTTGAATCACTTTTCTGAGATCCTCTAAGTTGGCATAGAAATCTTCCCATGTCTCTCTTTGGGACTCCCTGTACACATACCTGTCTTCATCTGCATAGGCAGTCTGTGTCCAGAACTGCACCGTCACCAAAGTAAACCTACCTTGAAACCATTCATCATAAAAATCATCCATCATCTTTTTGGTCGCATCGTTTAGCAAACCTGATGCTGGTGGATCTGTCACCTCATTGGGATTATTTTCATAATCCAAGCTACATGCAACGACCAAGGTCGTTATACCTAATATATATATTATTGATTTTAAGCTTTTCATAATACTTTAAGTGTTTATAGTCCGATATCCAACTTAAATCCATATGTCCTTGAGGTAGGCATAAAGGCCCCCTCAATACCTTGAATATTTCCAGAACCATTGACGGCGATTTCAGGATCTAATCCTTTATAATCCAAACCAAAGGTCCAGAGATTCCTTCCATATGCCGAAAGTCTTAATGACCTGACCAAAGGCACAGAACTCATATCGAAATTATACCCCAAGGCCAATTCCCTGACTTTGATATAATCAGCATCAAACACGCTTTGTGCACTTGGCATTCCAAAGCCATGATAATGTCTTGCCGCCCAAGCCTGTCCCTCTACATAGGTTTCATTGGGAGCCGTATTTGACACAGTATAAGTACCATCCTCATTAAATTCAACATCACCGGTCACACCGTCTAACTTAATACCACCTCCTTCAGCAACTGGGGAACGAATTTCATTGCCTTGGTCATTTACACCTGCAGTAGGCTCCCATACGCCTGAATAATGCCCCCACATATGGGAAACAGAATAGAATTTACCGCCCCGTTGAATATCAAGCAGCACACTTAAATCAAAACCACCATAAGTAAAATAATTTCGGATCCCCATATTATAGTCAGGCATAACAGACCCAAGTGGTACCAAATTGGGGGTCCTAGCCCAATAACCATTGTCTTGAACTACTCTATTACCATCATCATCATACAAGAAATCATAGCCCCAAAGCTGCCCATATCTTTCTCCAACAGAAGCCCTCAAGGTCACCCCACTAAAAGGTGCCACACCTATATCCATGGCCTCAATCCCCTCAATAATACTCTTCACTTCATTATCTACCTTGGTATAGTTCACCGTAATATCCCAGCTAAAATCGCTGGTCCGAACCGGCGTACCGCGCAGCATCACCTCTATACCTTTATTGACAATCTCACCGGCATTGATAAACTTCGCCTTATACCCTGTCGATCTGGAAACTTCCAATGGAATGATTTGATCAGTAGTGACATTTTTGAAATAAGTCACATCAAAACCAAGCCTGTCATTCAGAACACTGGCTTCCAAGCCTATTTCCCATGTATCTGTATTTTCTGGCTTCAAATTGCTGTTCAAAAATTCTTCGGGTGTAAAAACCCTGGGCAAACTTTGGAAAGTACCATCCTCATTAAACTGGTAGGTATTGATCACCCTGTAAGGGTCAGTATCTTTGGATACCCTGGCAGCCCCTAAACGCAACTTACCATAACTCAACCATGACAGGTTCAATCTCTCAGAAAACAAAAAACTCACTGAACCTGAAGGATAGAAATAAGAATTATTGCCCTCTGGAAGGGTGGTAGACCAGTCATTTCTTGCCGTCAAATCCAAATACAACATATCCATAAAGCCCAAACTGGCTGTAGCAAAAATACTGTTAATCCCTTTCCTGGTTGTTTGATCATTTACCAAAACTGCCCCAGCAGAATTCAACAAATTATAGACTTTGGCCACTACAAGTCCACCTGATGTCTCACCTCTATTTAGATGGAGCCTTTGTCTCATTTGATTCCCCCCAATCAAGGCGTTGATATGAAATTTCTCATTGATCCTCTTATCATAACCTAATGTCAGCTCATAATTATATTCATAATTGTTCCTTACCGCTTCGTAATAATAAGGCTGCGCTTGGGAGCCTACAGCGACTCTTTCCCTGTTATAAAACGAATACAAATCACCACTCACACGTCCACTTAAATTCAAGCCTTCCATTATCTCATAGGTCAAGCCTAAATTACCATAGAACCTATCTCTTTCATCATCTGAAAAGTTTTCATAGGCGGCCCAGTAATGGTTATCTGAGTAATGAGGGGTAGGATCATCCCACGCATTTCTATTCCAAGAGCGCTGTGTCCCATCATTATTGAGGTATTTTTTTGAGCGCCCAAAATCAATCTGCCTTTGTGTCCACTGAAAAAGTGTCTGCCCCAGCGTATTTCCATATGGCTGATCTGAAGCGGGATACCCCAATAGCGGCCTTCCCTTGGTGCTGGTCCTCACAAAATTCAAAGTGGAATTGGCACTCAGTTTATCCAATATTTTGGTCTTGCCACTCAGGGAAAAATTATTCTTGAGCATATTTGAACCAGGCAAAGTACCCGTGGTTTTGGTATTTGAATAACCAAAGCGGACGGCTGAATTGCTATTGGAACTGGAGACTGCCACAGAATTCACATAGGACACACCAGTCTCAAAAAAGTCACGGACATCATTTTCAGGACTCACCCAAGGCCGTGGATTTAGATAATCCTCAGGATAATCTTCACTGAATGCATCCCAATGCAAAACAGACACATCCGGATTATACCTTGGGCCCCAGCTTTCATCAATCCCATACTGAACTATCTTATAATCCGTACCGTTAATATTGGCTACTTCAAAACCATCAACACCACCATCCTCATCACTTATGACGGCTCCACCACCATATTTCGTTTGAAGATCTGGCATTAAATAAACACTCTCAAAGTTTACTGATGAACTTACATCCACGCTAAAGGCCTCTTTACCGGGCACACCTCTTTTGGTGGTGATCACCAAAACACCATTTGCTGCACGGGAGCCATAAAGTGCTGCTGCAGTCCCCTTAAGAACTGAAATACTTTCGATATCGTTGGGATTAAGGTCATTCAACATATTACCATAATCATACCCTCCGCTACCTTCCTGCATATTCTCATCATTGAAGTTAGAGTTATTGACAGGCAAACCGTCAATCACAATCAATGGCTGGTTTTCGCCAAAAAATGAACTGGCACCACGAATGGTAATCCGCTTCGATCCTCCCATATTGGTCGAAGAGTTTAACTGAACACCAGAAACACGACCTGAAAGAGAACTCAACACATCTGTCTGCTGAGACTTATTAAGCTCTTCTGAATCCACCTGCTGAACTGAATAACCTAAGGATGCCTTCTCCCTCGTAATACCCATTGCAGTAACGACAACTTCGGACAATTCCCTTGCATCGGATTCCATCACTACATCAATAACAGTCTGGTCACCTATAACAATTTCTTGTGAAGTCATACCTATAAATGAGAAGATCAGTACTTCTCCTCCTGATGGTATCTCCAAAGAATACATACCATCCAAATCTGTGATGGCCCCCTTAGAGGTGCCTTTCACCAGAATACTTACGCCGGGAATCGGCTCTCCACTTTCAGCTGAAGTAACCGTTCCTTTTACTGAACCAGATTGTGCAAAAACAAATTGCACAACCAATCCCAGCAAGAGGGCTAATAGTACACTTTTTTTCATATGCGGTTGTTTATTTTGGTTTAATATTTTAGGAAGAAAAGCAAGCTTCACCCTAAATTACTCAGCAAGCATAACATAACTCACTGTATATCATCAATTTAAAAAATTAAAACCATTATAAAAAGACTTTTGACCTATTCAAACATTATATATAACTTTAATTATAACAACTACTGACACAAGCCAAACAAAACAATCAATCGTATCAATACATTTATAAAAATTTTATTTTACAAACACCCATCATTCATGATCAGAAAAAATAAATTCAAAAAACAGGTAATCAATTACTTAAACACAATTCATTTTTTAAGTAAATCAACTCACAAAAATCATAAATCAAAATTTTATTACAAACACCATAAACTTACATTCGAATTTTCACATTATATAGTTATAACTATTCAAATATTTTATCAAACTTTATTTATTATATACTAAAATTTATCCATTAAAGATCTCGTAGGTATAATTCTCTGTTTTTCACACCCTTAACCACTATAAAATCCGACTTATATACAGCAAATACTAAAAATAAAGGGGAAGTGAAAATTAATTCACTCCCCCCTTATTTTCTTTTAGTGTTCGGGATCAATAACTTAACTTATAAGCAGTCACCTTATTTTTCATAAATGTTGGAACCAACACTATTTGCTCCTTCTCAAGATAACCAATATCTGCAGTATTGGCCCCAGCATCCTTTGTATCTAACAATTTTGTAGCCGACCCGTCTTGGACTATCCATATTTCTCCAATCCATCTGCTGGCAAGAAAATCATTGTCCCCCAAAACAATCAGACCATCACCACCTGTGACTTCGCTATTAAGCACTTCTACAGCACCTCCTTCACTATACTTTTTGAGCCCAGCTCCATCCAAACTGTATAAAATACCATCGTCATCAAGCCGTAAACCATTAACACTCTTTTGCTCTGCTGCATACTCACTGATTTCACCCGCTTCCAAAACATGGATTTTACCTGTCTCCATATCTGAAAAGTAAACCTTCCCTCCATAAACATCGACATCATTCAGAAAACCGGCTCCCTCCACGGCATAGCGATGCGCTATTTCTGCCTTTTCAATATCAATTTCTACCAACTCATCAATATTGGTCACATATAACTTACCCTCAAGGATGCCCATGCCTTTTGGAGCATCTATTCCGGCCACCCATTCCTTCTCTTCAATCTCCCCATTCTTATTGATAATGGAGATAAAGCCAACACCATCTTTTTCCCTCGGATCACCTGCAATATTGGACACATAAATGATTCCTGTATCCTCATCGACCAAAACCGATTCGCATGTAGTAAGTTCTTCGGGAGTCTCCCATAAAAGCGTCAGGCTAGGCTCTACCTTCTCCTCCTCAACTTCCACCAGGGTTTCTTCCTCAGCCACTTTTTTACTTTCTCCTCCACAGTTCCAAAACAGAACTGGAGATAGCATCATCATAATCAGAAAATTGTTCGTTTTTTTCATGGTCACATTGAACTTTATTGGTTATAACATTAAAAATACTAAAATAAACTTAGTGAAAATAATCACCTACTAACATGCTTATTGCATAAAATACTTTATCATGGAACAAATTAACACCTCTAACAACTTAGAAAAACCTTCCTCCCACACTTTCTCCTCAGAATTTTAAGCAATCCATGAAAATCACTTGCTATATCCGAAATGACTTAGCATATTTAATCTTAGTATTGGCCGTGCGGCATTTAACATTTTATACCTACCCAAAATCCCTGTAATTTTAACTTCAAAACACTGTTACAGCCACGTCCCAAGGAACATAAATTAACCTAAAGCAATAATTCCCCACCAATTGACACCATCCTTTTAATAAATTTAAACTTCCATATATGAAAAACTATCTTACCATTAGCGCATTTTTGCTTGGTCTTTCGGTTTCTTCCTGCAACTCAAACCAGGAAAAAATTGATTATACCACGGTTTCGGATGAGGAAAGGCTCGAATATGCCAAGACCATTGCCCATGAAACCATCATGGTGGATGGCCATGTGGATTTACCCTACAGAATGAAAGTAGGTGGCTTTACCCTACAACGAGAAATCCTCGATGTTTCCACTAGAACAGATGGGGGCAATTTCGATTTCCCCAGGGCAAAGCAAGGAGGCTTAGATGCCCCTTTTATGTCCATTTATTTACCTTCTAGGTACCAGCAAACTGGAGGGGCAAAAATTCTGGCGGACTCACTTATTTTAATGACCAAAAGATTGGCCGAGACTTGGCCGGAAAAATTTGCCATGGCCTATAGTCCTGATGATATTGAAAACAATTTCAAAGCAGGAAAAGTCTCTTTGCCCATGGGAATGGAAAATGGGGCAGGAATAGAAAACAACCTTTCCAATGTCGCCTATTTTCATGAAAAAGGCATCAGGTATATTACGCTTACCCATGGCAAGGACAATCTCATTGGCGATTCCTCCTACGACACTACCAGAACCCATGGCGGACTTTCTGAATTTGGTAAACAGGTGGTCAAGGAAATGAATAAGGTAGGCATCATGGTGGACATTTCCCATGTTTCGGATGATACCTTTTATGATGTAATGGAGCTGACCAATGTCCCCGTCATCGCATCACACAGCTCCTCCAGAAAATTCACACCTGGATTTGAAAGAAACATGAATGACGATATGGTCAAAGCACTAGGAAAAAACAATGGTGTCATCATGATCAATTTCGGCGGCAGCTTCATCGATGGTGATTATAACGAAAGAACGGCCTCTGTCAGAGAACATATTGTCAACTGGCTGGCACAAAATGAACTGAGCAGAAGCGATTCTACAGCCCAAGTATATATCAAAAAGTACCTTGCAGAGCATAATGTATTTCCCGATGTAAGCTTGGTGGCAGACCATATTGATCATATTGTAAGTTTAATCGGCATAGAACACGTAGGTTTTGGCTCTGACTTTGATGGCGTGGGAGACTCTCTGCCCAATGGGCTAAAAGACGTTTCTATGTACCCCAACCTCATTGCGGAACTGCTAAAAAGAGGATATAGCAGAGAAGACATCGAAAAAATCTGCTACAAGAATGTCTTTAGGGTATGGAAAGCCGTGGAAGAAGCCGCTAGCTAAACTAGCTAAATTCCCCAATGCGGTACCTGCTAAGGTTAGCATTGGGGAATTTTCCATTTATTTCAATCACTTTTCCAACAAGTACCATCCATTGGGATCCACTTCAATTGGTGTATCGCTTTTCAATCTTACAGGACTTTTTGAAAGCACCACCTTTTCCACCCCTTCAGAAGTTTTTATTTCAATGGGGAGTGCAAAATCAATATTGGACAAAGACACATCATACCTGTTCTTTCCCTTTTGATTGATCTTTACCTCGGGGTACTCGGTACTATACAGGTATATATCAAAGAAACCGCGTAAATCTTTCCCGGAATAATTGGCTACAAAATCAATAAAATCACTGGTGCTCACCTGATTTTCATAGGTAAACTCTTCCCTTTCGATAAAGCCTTTGATCAATGGAAAAAACAACTCATCACCCAATACAAACCTCAAACTGTGGAGAATAAAAGCGCCTTTAGTGTAAATATCCCCTTGATAAGCCTCATCAGAATTGATATTTTTACCCAATACAAGCGGCTGCTCATTTTTGATACCACTTGCCAAAAGCCTGGCCCTTTCTTGGTAAGCCACTTGCCCCTCCTGTGCTAGATAATAAAGTAAATCCCCATAGGAACAAAAACCTTCGTGAATCCAAAAATCCCCCCAGTCTCTCACCGACATTTTATTGCCCCACCATTCATGCCCTAACTCATGATGAAGCAAGGGATCAAAATCATTTCCTCCTACAGTCACAAAATTAAATTCATTACCATAGGCATTGATGGTTTGGTGCTCCATACCCAGATATGGAGTCTCAACAACTGCTATCTTATCATCTGCAAAAGGATATTCCCCGAAATATTTCTCTTGGGTCTGGACACTTCTTTCCAAAACCCCCATCAACTTATCCGCCATATTTCTATGCTCCTCCAGTAAATACACCTTCATCGGAATACTTCTACCATAAAGCGAGGTATATTCCTTTGCATTTTCCACAAACCTTCCCATGGTAAAATTGATCCCGTAATTATGGATGGGATAAGCCGATGCCCAGTGAAAATAATTATACCCTAGACTAGTTTCTTGATTTAACAAAATGCCATTGGAAGCCACAAAATAAGGAAAAGGGACTTTAAAATATAGGTCAACACCTTGACTGGCCTTGCTAGAAGGATGATCCAGACAGGGCATGAAAACCTTTGCCCCTTCATTTTGACAAGATAGCCCTACCCAGCTGTTTCCACTGCCATCATTACTCCAAGTAAAGCCTCCTGACCATGGTGGGTTTTCAGCAACCGGGGGCCTACCCCTATAAAAAACTTTCACCTTATTGCTGGGTGCCTTCAGAAAGACATCAAGCAGATCATTTTGGTGACTAAAATCAAGCTCCTGCCCTATAGTTTCCACCTTGAGCACCTCAAAATTATCCACTAGGTCCAAGCGCAAAGTATCTAAATCCTCATCTGCATCAAATAACATCTCCATGCTCGCATTGATCCCTTCGATCCTAGGCAATATTTCAATTTCCAGAGAATAATGCTGTACCCTAAACTTACGCTGCAAAGGATCCATTTCTCCTCCCCATGACCATCCTCCTTCTGCTTGCGCATAAAGAGCATTGTAAGAAATCATTAGCAGGTAAAATATCATCAAAAACTGTCTCATCAGTGATTCTTTAATGTTTCTATCCCAAAAACCTTGACCTATTGTCCTTATGCAAATTTAGCATTAAGCCATTCAAAAATAAGCAGCCTAAGATATTTTGCTACACAAATAACATAAGCTTAAACACCATCATAGAGCGGCTAACATTCCGAATTGAAAAGCTTGCAAAACTATTCAGTACTGGGTTACAAAACCCTGTTTAGTCCATTATTATCACCTTATTATTTTTTTTTAGCACTATTATAGGTAATTTATTGTCACTGATATGGTTTAAAAGATTAATTACCGGTCAACAGGCCCCTCACTTGTTTCTGTATTAAATTTCTAAACCACGTAAAATGAATGTAAAAACTTTTATTCCTTGGAAGCGCCTGATTCAGCAATGTGCCTTATTTTTTGTATTCATCTGTACCTCCACCTTGGGTAGTACATTATACAAATCCGACAGCATTAAAGAAAATAAAAGTATTCAATTAGTTTTTCAAAAAGACTATGGAACCAGTAAAACAAGCCTTGAAAGGGGCAATTGGGCAGCTAAAGAAATAAACAGGGACACCTCTTGGCTAAAAATCGGCGGAGCACTCAGGCTAAACGCCATTTACAGTTTTTATGAGGGACAGACCTTTCCTCTCGGAACAGCTTCCAGAAACGAGTGGACATGGGATACATGGAGGATCAATGTAGATTCTTATGCTGATGGATTGCAATTTTCTTTTGAATATCGCTTTTATCCCACCTTCAACACCCACTTTATCAAATATGGCTGGATAGGCTACCGCTTCAATCCCGAATGGAATTTACAAATGGGAATTTCACAGGTTCCATTTGGATTGCTGACCTACGCCTCGCACAGCTGGTGGTTTCAAGCCCCATATTATTTGGGACTGGAAGATGACCACCAAATGGGCTTTAACCTTAGTTATACACCTGACAAATGGACATTTAATTTTGCCTATTTCCCCTTATCCGAACCCAGAGGCACCAATGACCCTGATTTTGGCGCATATTCCAGTGCTAGGTATTCATACGATGTGGTTCCCATTCCGGGAGAAAGTAATATTGAGAGAAACCAACTTAATCTAAGAGCTACTTATCAGCTAGGAAACACTCAGCTAGGCACATCCACCCAGTGGATGGAAATTTATAATCAAAGTACTGCCAACAAAGGGAATCAAATTGCAGGAGCTATCCATGCTGAGTGGCAGCAAAACCGTTGGAATTTAAAAACGGAGATCATATACTATAAATACAACAAAGTTAAAAATGATGATGGCACCTTACTATCAAGTCTCCAAATGGGTGCCTATGGATTTGGCACTTATGATGTGGCCTCAGAAGCTTCTTTATACCTTATAGGCTTGGCCTATGATATCCCGACTAATTGGGGCCCTATCTCCAATATCCAAATTTATAATGACTATACATATATACACAAACCTGGAAAAATAAATTTAGGCAATGAACTTTTCCCTTTTAGAAAAACCCAACAAAACGTCTTGGGCGCCTTAATTACCGCAGGGAAAATATATACCTATGTAGACATTGCCTCAGGATATAACCATCCATGGATCAGTGACTCATTTGGCGGCCACGCACTTGGAACCGGAAGAGGAATACAATATGATTTGCCCATTTCTGAAACAAACCCTATCGACCCAAAACCGGGCTGGAACACCCGGCTAAACATCAATTTGGGTTATTATTTCTAAATATATAGCACTATGAATAAAAAATATTTTGACGTCCATGCACCCGTATTTTGGCCCGCCTCCATACTGATCATCATTTTTATCGTGATTACCTTATCAGTGGGAAAACCCATGGAACAGGTATTCAACAACATCCAACATTTCATAACGGATAAAACCGGATGGCTTTTCATAATATCCATCAATGCCTTTATCGTATTTTGCTTTTATTTGGGTTTTAGCAAATATGGCAGCGTAAAACTAGGCGGTAAAAACGCAGAAACAGAATTCTCCACTTCTTCTTGGTTTGCCATGCTTTTCAGCGCGGGCATGGGCATCGGGCTTTTATTTTGGGGAGTAGCCGAACCTGTCTCCCACTATGCCAGCCCTCCCTATGGACAAGGCTACACCATAGAATCTGCGACACGGGCAATGAACCTCACTTTTCTTCACTGGGGCTTTCATGCTTGGGCAATTTATGCCATTGTTGCCCTTTCGCTTGCCTTCTTTACCTATAACAGGAAGTTACCTCTGACGATTAGATCCGTCTTTTACCCCATACTTGGGGAGAGAATTCATAGCTGGATTGGAGATGTTATTGACGTTATGGCTGTTTTGGCCACCTTATTTGGCCTGGCCACTTCCTTGGGACTAGGCGTAAAACAAGTCAATGGCGGGCTTTCATTTTTATTCGACATTCCCAATAGCACCACTACTCAAGTACTGCTCATCGCAGGAATTACCGGAATTGCCACCATCAGTGTATTTTCGGGTATTGACAAGGGCGTAAAACTCCTCAGCGAGTGGAATGTCAGGATTGCAGGGATTTTACTGATTTTCATTTTGATCGTAGGCCCCTCCCTTTTCATTTTCAGATCATTGGTACAAAACCTCGGCAATTATATCAATGAAATCATTACTGTGTCCACCTGGACAGAAGCATACAGGGACAATGGCTGGCAGGGAGACTGGACAATATTCTATTGGGCATGGTGGGTATCTTGGTCTCCTTTCGTCGGCATGTTCATTGCCCGGGTTTCTAGGGGAAGGACCATTCGGGAATTTATCTTTGGTGTTTTATTGGTCCCTGCATTACTCACCTTTCTTTGGCTTACGGCCATGGGTGGAGGTGCCATATTTCTGGATCTTCAAAATGAAGGGCATGAATTAGCCAAAAACATCATTGCCGATGAAGCCACTGCGCTATTCGTCTACCTTAATCAGTTCCCGCTCAAAACAATCGGGTCCATGGTGGGCGTCCTGTTGGTCATCAGCTTTTTTGTCACCTCATCAGATTCCGGATCCTTGGTAATTGACAGTATTACAGCAGGCGGAAAGCTGGATGCCCCCGTAGGCCAAAGGATATTCTGGGCACTTTCAGAAGGTGGAGTGGCTGCGGTATTGCTGGTAGGAGGCGGACTCACCGCTTTACAAACAGCCGCAATAACCACAGGCCTGCCTTTCCTGATAGTTTTACTGATAATGGTCTATAGCCTCCATAAGGGATTACAAAAAGAGTACGCCCGTAACCAGGCTCTCAAAGAAGAACTTAACAAAAAATCCTACGAAAAGAACCTGAACCAGGTCATCCAAAAAACCCTTCAAAAAAGACAAGAAAAATGAAAAACATAAAAAATATAGCTGTTTGCCTGGACCTGACAGAAATGGATGGGGTACTCCTCACTTATCTCAAAAAGCTGCACGACCTGATCCCTTTTCAACACCTCAGTATCCTGCACCTGATGGAATTAGAAGAACTTCCTGATGATATCAGTGCCCTAATCCCCAAACTGGGAAAATCACTAGATCAAATAATAGAAAGTGAATTAATAGAAAGTACCCAAGAACATTTCCACATCGAGAATGGCCCACAGATAAATTGCCATATCCATTCCAATCCAGACGTAGAAGATTTTTCTGATTATATAGACCGCCAAGACTATAGTCTTATTATTTATGGGAAAAAGACAAGCTATATTGGGTCGGGCATTTTAAGTGCTAAACTGGTCAGGCTTTCACACTGTAACACCTTGTTTGTCCCTGAAATCGGCCAGCCAATATTTGAAAATGTCACCATTGCTATTGACTTCAGCACTTACTCGGATAAAATCATTCCTATTGCTAAAAAATTCCAAGAAATCGCCCATAGCAATATTCACCCCGTCAGCATCCTTAAGATTGGCCGCCAATATTTTCCCTATATCAAAAACTACCAACAAATCAGTGCCGATATGGAGGCGGAAGCCCTATCAAAATACAAAAAACTACAAAAAAAGCATGGCTTCAGCACCGCCTTATCCATCATCAAAGACAATGAGCAAAACATAGGCAAACTGATCTATAATTTTGCCGTACAGACTTCCTCTAGCCTTATCATTGTTGGAAATAAAGGAAGAAATGACGAAGGAGACCTCTTAATCGGCAGCGTCACGGAACAATTGATCTCACATGAAAAAAATCTTCCGGTCTTAATTGTAAAAAAATAAAGGGCCGAGGCCCTTTATTTATTCTTGTACATTATAACTATCGATCTGCTCCATCACCCAATCCTTGTATTTCATGCGACGGTACTCCAGCCATTTATCCTTATAGGCTTTGGACTCCTCTATTAAAAAGGTAAATCTCTCCATCGCTTTGCTCTTGGTCAAGGCATCATATAAGTCCTCCTGAAAGGACCTATCTTCCACAAACTGCTCCGTAAACTGGTCCATGATCAGAGACTCCTGGGCAGGCTCCATCTTAATAAATTCGGCATAATTCATCGGATCTGCGTCGATCTCATCAAGTAAATCCTCCTCTTCTTCAGTCAGATCTTCATTAAAATTTTCCTCCTCATCAGGCAGGTGATGGATCAGTTTCTTGTCTTCTTGGTAATAACAAACCTTTCCTTTTAGCAAATATTTTGCAATAGTTTCTATTTCTTTTTCAGATAAGCTGAGCATTGCTTTATTTAAGTGTATAATGCTTGAAAATTAAATAACCCTGCACTAAAATCAAATAATCAGGATATAATATTATAAAAAAATTAATCCGTTTCTACTGCCCTACAAGGACCTAATAAAAAGTAAAGCCATAATTTCACTACTTGACCATATCCCCAATATTTTTTAGACTATCTTTTCCCTTATTCAACTCAATAAATTTTGTGTCGATCTGTGCCCGCTCTACCTTCTCTATCACTTGGTGAATCATCCCATCCAATTCCTGACAACTATTGGCAATGATCCTTAATGCCTCCTTTTCTTCTAACTCAGAATATCCATTTTCCAAAATAAAATTAGCCACAGCCATAATTCTGGTAAGTGGCTCCCTCACATCATGGGATTGCATCTGGATAATCTCTCTAAAATAGGCTTTCTGAGCATTTATCTTCTTCAAATATTGATAGATAAAAGTAACATCCTGCATGGCTCCACAAAATTTGACAGGACGCCCGTCTGCATCTCGGAGAACATACCCCCTACTTTTTACTCGGGCAAACTCTCCATTTTCCTTAAGAAACCTGTATTCATGTTCCCACGCCGTCCTTTCCAAATCCAATGTGATTTCCTCCAGATTTTTAAAAACCCTTTCACAATCATCCGGATGAATTCTGGACCGTATATAATCCTTACCAACTTCCTGCTTTCCCAGATCTATACCAAACAGGTTTTTAAATCCATCACCAAATAGCAACTTGTCCATTTGCACGTCATACTGCCACATCGCTTCACTAGAAACACTGGAAATTATTTGATAAACCTCATCAAAATCATCCACTTTGGGCTTTTCGGAAATTAAAGCCACATCATCCTCCAAAAACAATAATAGCTGCTCATCTTCGCTCCCCTCAATGCCCAACAACTGCCCTTCTGCCCATATTCGTCCTATTTTTCCCCCCAGCTTTTTTCCCTCAAAGGAAAATTTCCTACAAGTACTTCCAAACAATAGCTGCATACATTTATCCTCAAATCTTCTCTTCTCTTCAAAACATGATACAATATCAATAAGCTGAGGAATGGACTTCCCATTTCCCGTACCAAGAAACAACCTGGCTTTTGAATTCAAGTTCAAAACTCCCCCCCAACTGGATATCAAAAGGACAGGAACCTTAAATTTCTCCAAAAAGACATCTCTATCAGAACTCATTTTCATCTTTATTCTGCTTTTTTCAAACATCGCCCATAGACCTGTAAAGCCTAGTATCGCGAAGGAAAATGCTTTGAGCGAAAAAAAAGAAATCTCAGCAGCCAATGAATCCATAAAAAGGTATAACCACAGAAACAAACCTATTCCCAAATTCAAAATGACCGAAATTTTCCAAAATGAATGGAACCCATCCCCTCTTAAAATACCGGTCAATGAATAAATTAATGCCACCGTTATCTGAACATAAAATCCGAAATATATAATATCGAAAACAAAGTGCTCAGGACCTACATTAAAACTTACTGTACTCGGACCTTCTCCCCCCATCAGTAAGGACGCAAGTGTCAAAAAAACCACAAATCCATAATTAAGGGATAAAAGCACAGGACATTTGCTAAGCTGCTCATAAACTCCCAGAATAAAATGTAAAAGCACCGCCCCTAACAAAACTTCAAGGTATTTATTAGCTCCACTCAATTGAGAAAATCCCAAACTTGACCCTAGCATATTCACCTGAACGAGCAGACAAAGGATCGCTAGCCCATAACAAACCTTGTTGGTCTTAATGCTTTCTGACTTAATGATGGCAAAAACCAATAAAAAAGCATTAATCCCAATAAGGAATACACCAAAAAAACCAAATAACCTAGGAAGCTCATGTAGCAACACAAAGGCCAATAAAAAATCCGTCCCCATATTTTATAGAATAAAACATCAATTTTCTAAAAGCATTCCCAACCACTTATCCAACCTGACCAATTGTAAAATTCAACAATTATTCATCAGCTTAACAAAAAACACAATATTATGTCATCTAAAAACCTCTTTTTGTAAAGAAAATACATGACACTAAATCAAAACAATATAACACTGAATTTCATTTACAAATAATGTAATTTCGTACCGTTTTTTTAACCATTTATTTACAAATTTGCACCGTACACTTTTTAATAATTCCAGTTTTCATGGTTTCAAATCCAAAAACTTGGGAAATGGTATAAACGAAAGTCCAACAATAACGCTATTAATCAACTTCAAAAATTACCACACTATAAAAATCATTATGTACATCCTAATACACTCCCCGTTTTGGTCAACGCTATATGCTTAAAATAAAAACGTAAAAGGTCATACCCTCCCCCCAATACATTGAAAATCAAAAAACATAAATACCGAACCCACCTAGTCATCAACTACTTACATTTATAAAACTTATCAAGCGGGAACCGCCATTTTTCTATTTACTTGTACTTTTTTCCTGGCCTTTACCTTGCTTTTCCGTTTCTTCTTTTCCTTTCCCCACCAAATAATAAATCCTGTAACTGGCAAACTAGCCGAAACGATAGATACCAAAAAGGCGATGATCTTGGTCCAAATACCACCAATCAAGCCTAGGTGAAGGTCATAGTTCAGTTTCATCAATTGGTCTCCACCATTAGCTTCAGAAAATTCCGGATCTACTTTAAGCAGATCCAAGCTCCCCTGCTCAAAATGGTAGTTGCGGCTTCTAAAGGTATTGATAAGGCTGGAGTTTACCTGTAAATTCCAAGTACCAGATGCTCCTCTAGGATAGAAAATACTAAAACGACTTTCATCAGGATCAAAACCACTTTCCAGCAAATTATTCATAAGTACATCTTCATCCACTTGGCCTTCTACTGCCACCAAGGTTGTATCTGAATGCATTCGTTCAAACACCTCAGTTTTACCTCCAGAAGCTACCCAGTAGGAACTGCTCCTAAACCATTTCATGCCATAAACCATACCGGTAAGGGCCAATACCAAGGCGATCAGCAGGGAATAAAAGCCAACTACATTGTGCAAGTCATAGTTGAACCTTTTGGGGCTTGCCGGCCATTTTATCTTAAAACTGGCATTTTTGGTTGCTTTGGTCCATTTTTTTGGCCACCAAAGAACCAAACCAGTGACCAAGGTAATGACAAAGATCAGTGTGCTATATGCAACTACTGGTTTTCCTATTGGTCTGGGTAACCACAACTGGTAATGCCCCATCAACATGAACCTGAAAAAATCATCATTTAACTTTCTATTATGCAATACCTCACCCGTGTAAGGATTGATCAGAGCTTGCTGATAGTTTGACCTGTCCTCATAGTAAGGGACCATTGCACTTCTACCCTCTCCCCGGTACATAACCCCATAAACTGAAGGCCAACCATATTTTTCTTTTACCCTTACTGCAAGTTCGGAAGGAGGCAAGAGTTTTTGGCCTTCTATTTTAGAGACCTTCTCATGCTCGGCTTCAAATATCAGCCGAATTTCTTCCTCGAAGGTCAATAATGCAGCAGTCAAGCTGACGATAACCACTACGATTCCTGACACTAAACCTAACCAAAGATGTAGCCACGCAGATATTCGATAAAAAAATGAGCGGTTTTTCTTTGTGCTTTTATTGGAATTCATTGGTTTCATGACTTTTGGATAAACAGGTGATGATCAAAAAAAGCCACCGGCAATGAGCTGTTCCTTTGCCGACGGCTATATAAATGTCAATTATTCAGCTACATTCAATTTGCTGATAGCAGTAATGGTACCGCCTTCTACTTTAAGCCCCTGAGTGGCCACGGCTGTTTCTGCATCTACTTCATACACCCAGCTGCCTTCTTCTGTGGTATACCCAATATAAGCTGTATTGCCATCCATCAAGGAGTAATTGTTAGTGGTTACCCTTAGCACCTTTTCTACTGCTGGTGTTCCGCTCACCCACTTGAAGGATTTTTCATGGACATTTACTATACCAAGTCTTGCTCCTGTAGTATAAGCACCTTTTTCATTGTGCATATGGACTACAAATTTACCATCACCCAGATACGTTTTATCGGTAACATGGTAACCGTCTGCCACGGCTTCGATATTGAAATAGTAACTTTCGTCAAATTCAGTTTCACCGGCCTTGATTCTCAGGAAGGCAGAAGGAAGTGTAGAACTCCCTTCTCCGTTGGTCGTCGCCACACCAGAAGAGAAAGCATACACATCCCCATTTTCTACAACAGTCAGTCCTTCGGTGAAATACCTGCCGATATAACTTGTCCTATTGTCTTTGATCACTTTTTCCAGCTCCATACTTGGGTAGTCATAGACAGCTATCCAGGCACTGTCCGGGTAATTGGTACCAAAGGTATCGTCACAGCAGCCCTTAATACTCATATACGGGGCAAACACCTTGTCTCCCACTTGAGTCAGCCAAGTAAAGTGTGCCCTTTCTCCATTATTAGCCACATCAACGATATTGGTCAGACCATCATCCGTAATCTGAAGCAGTTCTGTATCCATCTGGTACCAAGTAGCATCTTCAGCACCAGAGCGAGGAATTTTCATCATTAGGAGATCATCGTCGACCTCTGCAAAAGCCTGAACAGTTTCGGACTGGAAATTGGACTGCTTTGTTAATTTCCCCTGATTGTTCAGCTCATAGGTGGTCACGGCTCCTGGATTCCCCTGCCCATATAATAGGCTAAAGAACTTATCATTGATAGTGATATAATAACGATAGGTTCCGTCCTGCTCAATACCATTTGCAACTGTGCTAATGGTACCTGAAGTAAGCGATGTTGTAGTCAGGAGGTAATCAGCCACCCCATCCGAAGCAGTAGGAGTTGAAGCAATAACAAAACTTTCTGAAACATTTCCTGCAGGGCCATCTACCACCTCATCGTCAGTACAGCCTAGCAAAGAAAATGAAGCCAGCGCACCTGCTACTAGCCAATTGTTTAATTGATTTCTCATGATTTTTGGTAATTAATAAATAAAATATCTGATTTTTCCACTGAAATTTCGCCCAGGCTTTTGCAAGCTGAAATTATCGTATAATTGACTATCCAATAGATTTCTACACTCAGCAGTAAACTGGAAGCGATTGTTTTTTCCAAAAGTATAGGTGGCATTCAGGTCATGGCTGACCTGCTTGGGCACATCAAGCTTGTCACTGCCCAAGCTTGGCCAATACAAGTAGAAGCCATGAACATAGAGCAAATTATAGCCAATCACGATGTGGTTGTCTTTGGACAGGACATCCTTGATGGTATAAGAAGCATTGGCATTACCAAAGAGATAGGGCATATTGGGAATTCGATCCCTGTACACTACACTTTCCACTGTTTGCCCCTCATCAAACCGCGTATTGTTTCTTAGGTTTTGATAGGTAAGATTGGCTCCCACAGTGAAGTTGCTGCTATGGAAATACCTCATGTCTACTTCAAAACCTGCATTGGTAACATTAAAGAGGTTATCCATCACCTGCATGGATTGATTGGTATTCAATCGCGCCCGGATAAAATCCTTAGCATCTCTGAAGAGCAGATTTGCATCCACCTCCAAACGCTGTTCAGGTGTCCATACTTTATTATAGAATACACCCAAATTATAGTTATAGCTACTTTCCGGTCTTAGGCTTATATTTCCCTCAAGGTTAACCATATCACCAAAGAGTTCTTGGGGATCAGGAAGGCGGTAAGTCTTCTCTGCAGATGCTTTTAATTGGACATTCGGGTTAATGAAATAGGTGGCTGCCAGCCCATATCCTGCATAATTAAAATTCTCCCGGGTATTGGTATAGGCGACATCCCCGTAATTCCCTGTAGGATTATAAGCCTTGGCAAAATAATTCGATTGATGATATTGTTTCCCAAAGACCGAGATACTCATATCGGTATTAGGCTGATAACGATAGCCCAGTCCCAAAACATTTTTGACCGTTTCCCGTGGTTGTTGATACCTGTCTTGATCGGGAAACAGAGGATCGCTTCCCTGTCTATTAAAAGTATTCAAGGTATTGCTAAGCGAAAGGCTATGTACCTCATTAATAATATAATCCGCTGCAAATGACCCTACGGCATTATTATTTTTGTACTTGTACATGCTATAACTTCTTTCTCCACCTGGAGTATCGTATTCCCTATATTGCTGAAACCAATTATACCTTCTGTGTACCGTATCAATATTCTGTTCAGTTCCAAGATTATAGTTGGCATTAAAGGTCACATTAAGGCCTTTGGTAAAGAGGTTCTCCTTCCGGTACTTGAGAGTAGGCATAATGATATCCCCTTTCCGGTGCCAATCTCCAAAAACGCTTACCAGTCTGGCCCCGGTCTGAATTTCTTTGTACATTTTGCCCAAGGTAATGCCAAACAATAAGCGATCGGCATAGGGCTTATTTTGCACACCAATCTGGGTGATCAGTGTTTCATTGTGGTATTGGTCGTTAAAACGCCTTACGGTTTGCTGAGGATAATATTGTCCTGTATTAATGTCGGCCACATCCACCTTAACCTTGTAGTCATTGTCCGAGAAATTTTGGAAAGCGTTCATTTCAAGTGTAAACCCTGAAGGAGCTACATACGCCGCATTTACCGCCGTCCGGTGCGTATTAAACGAGCCATAAGAGTAAGAAGCATCCAGAAAGCTTTTGCCGGATTTCCGGGTGATAATATTAATGGCACCGCCAAGGGCATCCGCCCCAAGACTGACAGGAACCACTCCTTTATATACTTCAATTCTTTCCGCCAAGTTGATAGGAATATTGTTCAGCTGGAAGGATGAACCGAAATTTTCCATAGGTATCCCATCGATAAAGATTTTGACCTGTCTACCTGTAAAGCCATTAAGCGAAAGGTTCATATTCGAACCTACTCCACCAGATTCCCTCACCCTGATACCGGATACCCGATCAAGCGCATGTCCCAAATCAAGGTTCGTATTATAGAGTTTCTTAGCATCGATCACGTCCACATTGAAGGCCTTTTCTTCGATTTCCTGTATGATCGATTTTCCGGTTACAGTGAATTCTGCCAAATCCTGTTGTGATTCCCTAAGAACAATCCTCAATTGAGGATTGGAATCACCTACCCTAACGGTTTCTTCATGGGGTTCAAACCCTAAAAAACTAAAAGTGAAGGTATAGGTATAATTGGTTTGACCAGAAATAACAAATTCACCAGCGGCATTGGTCACCGTCCCCTTGGAGATAGTGCTTTCCTTGATCAACACACCTGGCAGTGGATGGCCGGAAGAGTCAATTACTATCCCTGTGATTGTCGCTGTTCCTTGCGAAAAGGCAATACTATAGAATATAGCAAATAGCCATCCCGTCAACAATATTTTCTTATATTGCATAGCTTTTTAATTGGAGAATTAAGAAGTAGTTTATCTAGAAAGTCATGTAGTGGCAGCTACATGGCTTTCCTTTATTTATTTTATTTAGATTAATTTTAAATTGAAACAAAGGTATCAAAAACGATTTTCTTGATGCAAGAAATTTTAAATTATTTTAATAGTTAATACCTATTGTTATTCACAATTCATATATTTTCCCCTATTTACATTGATCATGAGGAAAAATTGGGGATCAACCATCTTCAATACCGTCCTTTAGGCAGTTCGACAGTACATATTTAACCCTACAGATGAAGGCAGGTAAAACCTTACAAACTCAAGCCTAAAACCAAATATCAGTGGCCATCACCTTATTATCAATGGTCAACAATAATTGTCCACCGACGAACATACAATAACCCAGATGTTTTAGTTTTTTTTCGATTAGGCTAGCATTGAACGATTATAATTTAGATTTGAAATCTTTAAAAGCAGCATTTTAATATTTTCTCCGGAAATTTTGTCGATTCTCGGACCAAGCCGAAAAGCTGGAGAAAAACAGTCTATTTTAACTTTGATATGCGCTATTTATTAACCACTGATAGATAAGGATGAACACGGAGATGCTTATTTATAATACATCTGTGTTCATCCTTTTACGCAATTGATTGTCTAGGCTGGTTGATTACTTAAACTACACTTGATCTGACAAGGGTAGACAAAATTTAAGTTTCAAATTATCCACCCCAGAAATATTGCCTGATTCCTAACTTTTAGAACTGATCCCAATTCTCTATTTAGGCCAACTATTAAAAAAATCCTAAAACAAAAAAAGGATACCAATTGGCATCCTTCGTAGTAGCGGGAACTGGACTCGAACCAGTGACCTTCGGGTTATGAGCCCGACGAGCTACCAACTGCTCCATCCCGCGATATATCTTAAATATTTTATATCTTTTTCAGATTTTAAAGGTGAAGCAAGCATTTCTGACTCCCTGTTTCCTTTATTGTGATACAAAGGTAAGTAGATATTATGAAAAATCAAGTACCTTTGTAAAAAATTATTCATATGACCGAAAAAACACACAAAGCTGGTTTCGTAAATATCATTGGAAAACCCAATGTAGGTAAATCTACATTAATGAATATCCTTGTGGGTGAGCGGCTTTCTATTATTTCTTCCAAAGCACAGACCACCAGACACCGTATACTGGGATTAATGAATGACGAAAACTACCAGATTGTTTTTTCGGACACTCCAGGTATGCTGAAGCCAAAATACGAATTGCACAAAAGCATGATGAGCTTTGTCAACCTCTCTCTGGAGGATGCCGATGTGATCGTTTTTGTAACGGACCTGTATGAAACTGAAGAGGAAATCCAGGAAGTAATTGAAAAAATCAATGTTTCAGGAGTTCCTGTATTATTGGTCATCAACAAAATAGACCTTTCCAAAGAGAACAAACTGGAAGAAGTCACCGAATATTGGACCGCAAGGATCAAAGCAGATACAGTTATACCTATTTCAGCTACCGAAAATTTTAATATTGAAAGAGTTCTTCAGGAAATCCTTGATCGACTGCCCATCCACCCTCCTTATTATGACAAGGGGGAACTAACGGATAAACCAGAACGTTTTTTTGCCTCTGAAATCATCAGGGAAAAAATATTTACCAATTACAAAAAGGAGATTCCTTACAGCTCCGAAGTAGTCATTGACGAATTCAAAGAGGATGACAAAATCATCAAAATAAGGGCGCTGATCTTCGTAGAAAGATCCAGCCAAAAAGGTATCATCATTGGCGAAAAAGGCAAAGCACTCAAAAGAGTGGGCACGCTCGCCCGAGAGGCCCTGGAAGAGTTTTTTGGCAAAAAAGTATTCCTTGAAACTCATGTGAAGGTAGAGGATGACTGGAGAAAAAATAAAAATAAATTAAGAAAATTTGGTTACGACCAATAATATAAAGGAAATAGAAAAGATGTCTAATATCGTAGCAATAGTAGGAAGGCCAAATGTAGGGAAATCTACTTTTTTCAATCGACTGATAGAAGAACGGAAAGCCATTGAAGATAATGTGAGCGGAGTCACCCGCGATCGACATTATGGTCATGCACAGTGGGGAGGTAAGTTTTTCTCTGTAATTGATACAGGAGGATATGTTACCGGATCGGACGATGTCTATGAAGCCGAGATCCGAAAGCAGGTAAATCTTGCTTTGGATGAAGCCAGTGTCATCTTGTTCGTGGTGGACTGTATTGATGGCCTAACAGATCTGGACAAGGAATTTGCCAATGAACTGAGATCAGCCAAAAAGCCTATTTATTTAGTGGCCAACAAAGCAGACACGCAAGAAAGGATGTTCATGGCCAATGAGTTTTATGAACTGGGTATTGGCAATGAAAAAATATTCCCTATTGCAGCCGTAAGTGGTAGTGGAACTGGTGATTTATTGGATGAACTGATTACTCATTTCGAAGATAATGGCGAAGAAAACCCTGACCTTGGCATTCCCAAAATAGCCATTCTTGGCAGGCCAAACGTTGGCAAATCCTCATTCCTCAATGCACTATTGGGATCTGAAAGATCTATCGTCACCAATGAAGCGGGGACTACCAGAGACGCGATCCACACGCATTACACACTATATGGTAAAAACTTTATCATCACAGATACTGCTGGGATCAGAAAAAAATCCCGAGTAAAAGAAGATATCGAATTCTATTCGGTAATGCGCTCCCTGCGTACCTTGGAAGACTCTGATGTCATCATCGTGATGGTGGATGCTACCAGAGGCCTGGAAGCACAGGATGTCAATTTGATTTCCCTAGGTATCAAAAACAATAAAGGCATCATGATCATGGTCAATAAATGGGACTTAATTGAAAAAGACCACAAGACTATGGACAAGTTCAAGGAAAACATGATGGAGAAATTGGGAGAAAACAAGTGGATTCCCATCATCTTTACCTCCATGATCACCAAGCAAAGAATTTTCCAAGCTATCGAACTGGCCGTGGAAGTTTATGACAATAAAACCAGGAAAATATCCACCTCTAAACTGAATGATAAGATCCTTCCTGAAATCGAGCGTTATCCACCGCCAGCCTACAAAGGAAAGTATATAAAAATCAAATATATCACTCAGCTGCCGACCAAAAATCCGGTATTTGCTTTCTTCTGTAATCTTCCTCAATACCTGAAGGCCCCTTACACCAGGTACCTAGAAAACAGACTGAGAGAACATTTTGATTTCCAGGGAGTTCCAATAAAAATTACGTATAAGAAAAAGTAAAAATATTTTTCATGCTTTTGATAAAAATATTGTTTCGTAGATGTACATTTGCGAGCTTATTTTAATATAATTCAACACATGAAAAAACTATTCGTGATGTTTGCCATTTCCGGTCTGGCATTGACCGCATCATGTGGCAAAAAAGATGTTCAACAATCTGAGGAGATCATCGAAGTTCAGCCTGAAGAGGTTGAAGAAACCATTGAAGAACCAGTTGAAGAATTGGATGAATCCGTGGAAGAATTAATTGATTCATTAGAGGAAACTACAGAGGAACCTCTTGAAGACCTCAATGGTTAATTAAGCTTTATTGAAATTTCATGGGAGCACTGAGCAATCAGTGCTCTTTTTTTATTTAATTAGCCTTCGGATGGAAAACAATACAAAACTGGAAATCTTAAGCATATTCAAAAAAAAAGTACCAGAAAATGCTGTGCAGTACTGCTGGGACCTTTGGGCAGAAGACCCCTTCCACTTTTATATCAGCAGGTCCAGACAAACCAAACTTGGTGACTTCAGGTACAGGACAGACCAGAAAATCCAAAAAATAACCATCAACCACGACCTTAATCCCTATCAATTCCTCATCACCTATATCCACGAAGTGGCCCATTACCGAACTTTTAAACTTTTTGGCATCAAAATCAAACCACATGGGGTAGAATGGAAGCGACAATTTCAACTACTCTTGGACCCTTTATTATCTGACTTGATTTTCCCCAAGGATATTCTACTCCCACTAAAAAGGCATATGCTCAACCCCAAAGCTAGCACTGGAGCTGATTTCTGGCTGAGCAAGGAATTAAGAAAATATGACCAAAAAAATACAGATTTTAACCCTACCTACCTGAATGAAGTAAGCATAGGAACCATATTTGAGATCAAAGGCCGCCAATTTAAAAAAGTCCAACCTAGACGCACAAGAATCTTATGTGAAGAAATTACCTCTGGAAGACAATTTCTTATCTCTGGAAATGCGGAAATTAAAATAGAACAGAATAATGCTTAAAACATAAAAACAAATCAGCAGTCCTTGGCCATTCAAAGCATCAGCTTTATATATTCCTTTCTATTTTCCCAACGAATTTCCAAGACCACAATTCCAGATGCCATGCTTCCCAATACATATCTTAATTGGCTATTTAATTGATCAATAGAGTCTGCAACTATTTCTTCAGATTGATGAAAAGAATGATAAACAATGAGCTTAAATGCTTGTACCTCATCAATTTTCCTTTTACACACCAAGCTAACCTCCTGACCATTTGCAGGATTGGGAAAGACCTTCCAAAAACCCTCGGTCCTCTTCACTGAAGGCAATAATACAGATACCGTTTTGCTGTAGGAATGTTTGCCAGAAACATCCACCTGTCTTAACCTATAATATACTCTTTCCCCTAGATGAGGCAATTCAATATCTTTAAACTGGTACGATAAACGCGCTCCATCTTGAACACTTACTTTCCCTATTTCGCTAAAATCCTGAACACCATCGATCGAACGTTCTATTACATAGTGATCCACAGCCAGCTCCTCCAACAGGGTCCAATTAAGCTGTATCCCACTTTGATCAGTCAATAATTCCGCATTTATCTCTCCCCAAACTACCGGTAAAATCTTTGCTCCAAGTTTGACCACTACAACACCATCGGCCCCTTTCCCTCCTTTGGTCAATCCAGCACCTCCACCTGAACCAGTATTTTCCTTTCCTGAACCGCCTTCCCCATTGGAATTGCCATCACCACCAATGCCAGAACCTCCTACAGAATACCGCTTATCCCCATTATTCTGCCTTCCTGTAGCACCACCACCAGCGGCAAACAGGTTTCCAATCGTTACTTCTGGAAAGCCAGAAAACATATCAATTTGCCTGCCAGGCCCACCATCACCGGGGTTATGGCCATTTCCCCCACTGTTCCCCATGCCACCTGCTCCGCCGCCACCACCGCCTGCACGGTTATTACTTGAACCACTTTGATGTCCATTTCCGCCTGCATGGCTATGACTGGGAGCATTGCCATTTCCACTTCCTCCATCAAAACTCAATCCTGAATCTGCAGCACCGCCACCACCATTCCCGCCGACTTTTCCTTTAGCAATATCGGAATTGCTGGAAGAAGTGCCGCCACCGCCGCCACCCTTGGCCACCCAATTATTAAAACTTGAATTTCCACCATTATGGCCTGCCTCCGATGACAAAAGCGCTCCTTTGCCCCCATTCCCTACAGCCACTTGATAGCTCGAACCAGGATTAAGCATCATGGAAGCCTGATAGTGCACCTCCCCACCGCCACCGCCGCCAGCGCTTTCCCCAAGCCCACCGCCACCGCCACCGGCCACGATCAAAACCTCCACATCATCATAATCCTGTGGCATCGTAAACACACCATCGCAGTAATAAACATATAAAATCCCCGTACCATCTGGAGCATAAAATGTTTCGAAACATTCCTCGGCATCCAACGGGGCATCACAATCTAAAGTAACTGACCGGGAAGATATCCCAGGCCCCTCTATGACCAAATCTATACTACTGCAGCCCACATTTGCAAGGGAAGGCGCCACGGCACAATTGGCCCAAGCATTCCCACTTGAAACCAGCCTTCCACTGCCACCTTCATTTGGCAAATTGAAATAAAGATCATTACATCCTGCATAGCCCTGTAAGGTATACAAAACTGGACTACCACCGGTAAAAGTGACATTATAGTCTATTATAATGTCATAATTATACCCTCCTTCTGTAAAACATTTATCATCATTGATAACCACCTCTACCATCTCTAAGTCCACATTCACGGTATAAGCATCACCTGCTATCACGTAAGTATTACAACGGGCAGCGACATTTATGGCTGGTACCAGAAGAAAGAGCATGAATACCAAAAGCCCCCTTAAAACAGAAGTCCTACAAAAAAATGAACAAGAAACACATTTTAGTTCAGTTATTTGTTTCCAATTTCTAAAAAGCATAGAATCAGGGCCGCGCACATAATAATAGAGTGACAAATAATTTATTGGGAAGGCTATCTTTGATTAGAGCCAAGCTTAAAAACTAATAGCCCTATCCACAAACAAAAATATAAAAACTGAAACAAGTAAAAATAGTTTTTCCTGTTTTTTACCGTTCATTTCGACAATATAGCGCTTTATTTACCTGTTAATTACTTTTATATACTCTACATTTTCTCCCCAACGCAGTTCGATCACCACCAATCCATTAGAAAAATCACGGACAGTTTCTGCTATATTTTGATTCAGTTCCACCAAAGAATTTACTTTCTTATAATCTGAGGCATTTAAAGTATTAAAAATCCTAAAGTTGATTACTTCACCATCGTATTGCTCTTTTTTGGCCAATATCAGATTTAATATTTCGCCTTTTGTGGGATTTGGAAATGCCTTCCATACCCCGTACTTATAATTGATCTCAGGCATCTCGACCAACAAAGTCTTACTGTAGGAATAACTTCCATCCAAATCCATTTGCCTGATGCGGTAATAGAGTCTTTCCGCATAAATAGGCAATTCCGTATCCTTATAAGAATAATAAGAAATCAAATCCGACCATCCCACAGCATCAACTCTTCCTATCACCTGGTATTTACCTACACCATCTATAGATCGCTCGATTTCAAAATGGCTGTTTTCCCATTCCTTGGATGTGGACCAATGTATTTTCACTTCCTTGGCATCAATTAAAAGCTCCACTAGAAAATCATTCCACTCTACCGGAAGAATACTGAAACAAGCATCTCCTTCACTTAAAAGTTCACCATTTAAAACGAACTCTTCAGGCTCACCCTCAAAATATTCATCATATCTATCTTCTTCCTCGGAATAAGAATAAAGCACCAAATTATTGACCTCATCTGACTGAGAATAAACACCTCCGTTACCGTTTATCACTCCTGCTGTCCTAATTAATGCACAAGAATTTATCGTAACAACAGTCCCACTATCGGAGTTCCTTTGATTTGCAAAACCACCAATTACAGACTCCATAACCCCTCCTAAATTGATAGTGCCAGTATTTGTGATTTCCCCATACACCAAAATAGAATAGGTTTCCGTGAAACCCGATTCATTATGAAACTCATTACCTACGTTGGTTATGGCACCTTCACCAGAAATGAATTCCCCATCATTTATTATATCACCTGAAACATTTATGGAACCATAGTTATTAAATTCACCCACTATATTTATTTGATCGTTATCATCACGACCCTCTCCTCCCGGCCGGATATAAAATCCAGCTTCCACTAACAAATCTGCATCCACATCACCATAACCTTCATAATCCCCATAACTATAATTATTAAATACTTGACCATCTTGAATAGTAATCACTGTATTCCCAATAAACTTACCATAATTATTTATCGTCCATGTACCGGGCCAAATCTGGCCCCAGTCTGGATCTGAATTATCTGTTATTGCACTACTAAATTCATAAGTAACCTCTTCATCAATACAAATTATTGCACCTACAGATAAATTGGTGATTGTTCCTGAAAAGGTACCAGCACCCTCAATACATACATTTGTTTTTCCAGCAGCATCATGACTTCCATTATCACTATCTGAAATAGTAATCGTCAAGTCATTAACCGGATGGCAGTTACAACTCTGCCCATACACCTTCCCTTGATAGAAAAGCGCCAGAAAAATCACTAAAAATATGAAAGGTAGATTTTTCATGATCAACGAATCAAAAACCGAAATGTATTTTTACATATATTTTTCTGTATTATAAATATATAATTTAGCTTTTTGAAGTGTAAATAAAAAATGTTCAGCCCTAAAAAAATGCAGTTCACAAAAAAATCCTCTCCGGGGAACCACACCCAGAGAGGATTAAAAAAAACAATAAAAGCAACCTGAATTTTAACCTAAATAATCTATCAATTTTCTCTTACTCGAATAGCAGATAATATTTAATACATGTTTCATACAAAATAAGTTTGTTTCCCACAGATTACTCCGGTTTTCACAGAGTTAACGGTATTTTTCCGTGCTAATCTGTGAAATCCGTGAGATACCTTTTTATAAAATATGTATATCCGCAATTGCACCAGTAAAAGTTAAAAGCGAATCGAAATGTTCGTTTTAATTAAAATATCAACTCCTTCGGTCTTCAGTCTTCAAACTCCCCACCACTTAAGCAAAGGATTTAAGGTTACTGGCATCATTGCGGATAATCAGATTATAAAATCACCTTAATATACGCTACATGATTATCCCACATCATCTCCACCACCACCAAACCTGAAGAGAATTGGCTTAAAACTTCTGCCACCTTAGGATTAAGCGCTTGGGCATTGCTCACTTTAACCAATTCAGAAGAATTCATACTATCAAAAACCCTAAAGCTCACCTCTCCACCTGTATACAGTTCATCATTGAGCAAGGCGACTTTTACCTGCTCACCCCGACTAGGATTAGGGTAAGCCCGCCATACATTTTTGGTGGTTTTGATATTCGGAAAATCAATAGCAATTACATCACTGAACGTTTCTTTGGCATTTAAACTCACCTGCTTAACTCTATAATAAGCTTTCTTCGCTGTTACCAAAAGATCCTGATCTTCAAACTCATAATAAGTCATCTTATCAGACCAGCCTATTCCCTGGATGGTGCCTATCTTTTCGAAATGATCAATTCCATCAAAAGAACGCTCTACTTCAAAATGACTGTTATCATTCTCCTTCGCTGTCGACCAATCCAACTTAACTTTACGCTCATCCTCATCATATTCTCCAGAAATCTCTAAAGATTGAACCGGAAGAAGTCGGCAACTAGGATGAAATTTTCCGGTATTTTGCTCTTCTGTACCCGACCCTGTATTAGGATCAGGATATTTCCCACATACATAAACTTGAGCGTTTTCACTCGCTATTACTTCTGCAGATCCTTTTACCACAATATCATTCCCTACATCCACCTCACTATCTCCATTAAACGTAATATCTGAAGTTCCTCCCAAAACAATATCAGTCTCGACAATGATTTCTGCAGTTCCATAGGAATTCAATTGGTGATTACTACCTCCTTGAATATCAACCTTGGTAGTTCTAAAAAACCCATAAACATCCACTTGGGAACTATTACCATTATATTCGGTAGGTCCACTAGAAATAAGAGAACCGTCTTCCATTACCTCAACAATAGCTCTACCTCTTAAATCTATTAATTGAGTATAAACATAAGAATCACCATCACCATCTACCCTAAAAATTGTTGCATTGGCATTCGTCCCCAAAGTCAACATTAATTCCCCTTGAATATCAATTTCTCCTTGGTTTTCTGTATAAAAAGTGACTACATCCTGCGAATTTATCTCCACATTACCCACAATTGTAAAAACTGCTCCATTACCCACTGATATTTGATTAAAAGATCCTCCAAAAAGCCAATACTCACCTCCTGTATCATAAGTCAAATCATCATTGATCACAATATTCACTTCACAATTTGAAGCCGAAGGGTTGGTGGGTGGTGGAGCGGAATTGGCAGTACATCCTGATGTAGCACTGACATCCCAACAATCTGCATCTCCCCAAGTACCATCGCAATTGGTATTACTTGGACTATAGGTAAAAGTTTGCCCGAATACATTGCCCCCAAATGCTAGCAAAAAGGCTATTTGCATCAATATGGACAATTTTCTATTCATACCTAAAAATATTTATTTACACTTTTATGTTTTTCCTATACAAATATTAGTATTTAATATTATTTATAAAAGTAAAATTAATTTTTTATTTACACTTTTATGTTTTTTACATATTATTTTTTACATTTCAATTTTATTACACATAAAAAAAGCCCTCATACACATCGTATGAGGGCTTTTACAAAAAACAAACTATTTATTACTTCAGATTATTTATCGCTTAATCAGTTTTAAAATCTCTTTCTTATTATCCCATTGAATTTCAAGCAAATAAAAACCATTACCCATATCAGCTAACAATCCCTTTAAGGCTATACTTAACATCTCCTCACCCAAAACATCCACATAGGACGAAACACTGGACACACCCAACAACCTAAACCTTAAGTGCTCATTTGTTCCAAAATCTATTCCTTTAGCCACTACAGATAATTCATTACCAGTTATAGGATTGGGATAAACTTCCCAAAATCTAGACCTGGCCGAAATGCCAGGAATCTTTAACGACCGCAACTCACTATAAGAAAACTTCCCATCCAAATCGACCTGCTTAACTCTATAATACAGCAAAGATCCGCTGATAGGTAAATGCTCATCCATAAATTCATAGTGAATAGACTCATCTGCCCAACCCACAGCATCAACTTCACCAACTTTCTCAAACTCCTCAATCCCATCAACTGACCTCTCTATTTCATAATGACTGCTTTCCCATTCTTTACTGACAGTCCATTTGATCGATGAACTTCTCTCATCCTTTAAAAAGTCTACCTTCCACTCTCCCCAGATCACCGGCAAAACAGCCGTAACCCTTAACCCAAAATTCGCATTGACCACCGAGGTATTGTTCAAATCAAATGCCTCTATCACACCATCTTGTCCTTTGAGGTTCTCTCCCACACCTGTCCCCAGTTGCTCTCCCGAATTTTCCCAATTTTCAGGCAATGACGGAACAGGACTTGTCTCTCCTTCCATAGCATCTTCAGTAGAGAGTATTACCTTATATACTCCATCAGGAACGCGATCAATGGTATAGGTCCCGTCCACCAAAACCGGTGCAGAGGCTACTACCAGATTGGATTCATCCACAATCAACGCATACAAACCGCTGGCTAATGTCGGACTCCCACTTACTAAATTATCCTCCAACCCATCCTCATCATCAAGCACATTTCCTTGAAAAGTAAGGTAACGATAACCATCTTCCTCATTAACTTCTGCATAATAGGACGCAGCCCATGTATTAATGGTATTATTTTGACTAAACCCATTATCACCGTCCGCATACCAAATATGGGACGTACCTGCTTCTCCTGTAACATTTAGGACATTAGAAATTGCGCTTACATCCCCATCGTCATCTAAGTCAACAAAGCCACTTTCCTCATCCCTTGGAATCAAAGAATCATCCCAGTAAATTGCATTGTCCTCAATACTTCCAGGCCTTACATTCGTAATAGTAATCCCCAAACTTTGCTCCATATCATAAACCGGAAAATGTACCGGTGAAAAAATTACTGCTGCGAAAACCTCAATTGTCGAACCGCTAACAATCACATTTCCATTAGCATCCTTTCCATCCCAATAAACCTGGTATTCCCCGGGAGCATCATAACTCTCACTGAGAACAATATCTACCCCATCATCATAAACGCCATTACCATCCAAATCAATCAATACATCCACTATCCCTGGCAGGCTTATATCAATATCCACCCAAGCATGGCCACCACTCCCAGAAGGAACCCTTTCTTCATAGGTTATATTCATGGAAGCTGTAGGCACCTCAGTTGTAGGCCAAAACTCATGATCCGGATCATTAATAAAAAGAGGGTATTGGTAGTTTGAAGAAGTACCTTGAATGGATTTTCGATTATCCACATGACTATCCTGATCATTCCTTGGACCATCCTGATTAGCAAAAAAATTCACAAAACCTGAATTAGAACTTGAAAACCTGGCATGTTTAACAAAATATTCACTTCCACCCCCCTCAAAAGTATCATCTACAGGTACATAAAACCCAAAATCATCATGCAAAGCTTTATCATTGGCCACCCCAGCACTTTCAGGTAAATCGCTTATTATACTCCAATATTTAGAATAAACCCTGCCAGGTTGGACTTCATCAGCAGAATTAGCAACAGTAATGTCCCAAAAACTTATAGGAAGCCCATCCGTTAATGGATTCCCATTTGAACTCGAAATCTCAACCCAAAAAGCCCTATCAGCCCCCGTATTGTTGGTAAATGAATAAGCATCATAACCACCAGAACCTATAATTTCATTTGGACCATTAGCAGCAGCAGTTGCATTTGCTGGCCTCCCTTGTAATCCACCGTTGGCATGTGCATTATATTGATGATCATCTATTAAGCTTCGCTCTCCTCCACTAGTACCATTAGGAAAAAAACCTTCATCTGATCCATCATAATACCAGCGAACCCTGATATCATCATCATTATTATAATATGTATACCAACTACTTGAAGAAAAATAAAAGGACCTAACTTTCCGAAACCCCCAGTAAACAGTTTCTCCTGACTTCACATAAACAAATAGCCTATGTTCAGGGTTATAATCCGTGGCACTAGATGGCATCATCATATAACCTCGAGTTATATAATGCCCATTCCCTGTAGAACTGGTTCTATGCTCTGGCACCCATAGCCAGCTTCTTCGATTAGTAGCCGTCCCCCAATCTCCAGAACCTTCAGCAAAACATAGATTTCCTTTCCCTCCATATAAGAGGGAGAGCACCATCATAAACAGCCAGATACAAGGCCTGTGAAAAATTTTACTTTGTAATTTCATGCATCTTCTAGTGTGGATAAAACATGCACTGCCCTTCTTTTACCATCAGGAAATATTTCCCAAAATTGACCAAGCTATTCCCAAGAAGAATTGTGCGGATCAAAACTTATTGCACAATGCTTACTCCCCCTTCACAAAAAACGTCATTCAAACGCAGAAAAGCCCCGTATATAATTACTATAAACACTATAATTATATACATAATTAAAATAAAGTTAACAAATATAAAAATTATACAAAATATTATTTTAAAAAGCGTATTATTGATAAAAACCTGCAAAAAATTAAGTTCCTAATACAGCAAAAGCCTCATCCTTGCATAAGGATGAGGCTTCATTCAATCTATTTAAAAAAGAATTTATCCGTTCATGCTGATCAGAAATTCTGCATTGTCTCTTGTTCCTTTCATTCTTTGAAGCAAGAACTCCATAGCTTCCTGTGAAGTCATATCCGACATCAGCTTTCTCAGGATCCAAACCCTTTGCATCTCTTCTTTCTCCATCAATAGATCCTCTCTCCTTGTACCAGAACCAGGAACATCGATCGCTGGATAGATCCTTCTGTTGGAAAGCTTTCTGTCCAAGCTCAATTCCATATTACCAGTACCTTTGAATTCCTCAAAGATTACCTCATCCATTTTAGAACCGGTTTCTACCAAGGCCGTCGCGATAATGGTCAATGAGCCACCATTCTCCACATTTCTGGCAGCACCAAAGAAACGCTTAGGCTTATGTAGTGCGTTGGCATCCACACCACCGGAAAGAATCTTTCCTGATGATGGTACTACAGTATTATAAGCCCTAGCCAATCTGGTAATAGAATCCAAAAGGATAACCACATCATGTCCACACTCCACCATTCTTTTGGCCTTTTCCAAAACCATGGCCGAAACCTTTACATGGCGCTCAGCCTGCTCATCAAAGGTAGAAGAAATCACCTCTGCCTTTACAGATCTGGCCATATCAGTCACCTCTTCAGGACGTTCATCGATCAAAAGAATCATCAAATGACACTCAGGATGATTTTCTGCGATGGCATTGGCAATCTTCTGTAACAACACCGTCTTACCTGTCTTAGGCTGTGCCACGATCATTCCTCTTTGACCTTTACCGATAGGTGCAAAAAGATCTACAATCCTTGTAGAGAAATTATCCGCCTTAGTAGTCAATTTCAAACGCTCCTCAGGAAACAATGGTGTAAGGTATTCAAATGGAATCCTATCCCTAATTTCCTCTGTGGTCTTACCATTGACAGAACTCACCTTCAATAGGGCAAAATATTTCTCCCCCTCTTTTGGAGGCCTGATCTGTCCTTTGATATTATCTCCAGTCTTTAGCCCAAAAAGTTTGATTTGGGATGGAGACACATAAATATCATCAGGAGATGCTAAATAATTATAATCCAATGACCTCAAGAAACCATATCCATCAGACATGATCTCCAAAACACCCTCATTTTCAATTATACCATCAAATTCTTTGACGGCTACGGCATATTTTTTCTTATTCCCATTGGAAGGCACAACAGCTCCTTCTTCCTGGTTTTTAATGTTTCTTCTTTTCGGAATATCAGCATCAGCATCCGCTGGACGCTCTACCGCCACACGTTGCGCTTCCTCGTCCACCACTGCTTTTCTTCTTGGCCGAAAGCTTCTAGGCCTATTTTCTTCCTCAGTTTTAACGGGCGTTTCTTCTTTCTTAGCTTGAGGTTTTGGCGCTGGACTACTCACTTCCTCTTTTGCCTTAGGCTTCGGCTTTGCACTTGAGTCAGCAGCCTTTTCCTCTACTTTCTCTCTCTTCGGAGCAGCTTTCTCTGCCTTCTCAGTCGCGGCAGTCTCTTGCTTAACTTCGGAAACATTTTGTCGCTTAAACTTAGGCTTGCTTTCCTTTTTCTCTTCTACTTCAGGAGCTTTACTTTCTTCAGTTTGGACTTTCTCAGTTTCAGCTTTGGAAGGCTTTTTCTTTGGAAGGGCTTTCTCTGGGGTGATAGCTTGCTGATCTAAGATGGCATAAATGAGATCATCCTTTTTTAGAGACTTGAAATTCTTAACTCCAAGTTCTTCTGCTATCTCTTTTAATTCAGATAGCAATCTGATTTTTAGTTCTTCAATATTATACATAAAAAACGTATAAGATGTACTTGATGTGATTAATTGAAATGAGTACTGTGACTATTTAATTGATTGGTATAAAAAGATATCTGTGAATTAGATGGATCCACAGGGCGTGGATCATGAACTTTTTGATATTACAATATTACAGTAAGCATCTGTAATACGCAAATTTTTTCTTCTAGTATATTATATAATCCGATTATTTCTTGCCTATTTAAGCATTTGAAGCCCATTTATACGGCTTAATTATTTTATTCCCAAGAACTTTTAAAAGACCTTTAAGCCCTTCACTCTATTCAAACGGTATATTTTGGACTTTGGTACATATAGCAACCATCAAAATACAAAATGCCCATTTTTTTGTCCTGGCAAGCCTCCTGCTCTATATGAAATCATTATCTTTGCTGTTCTAAATAAAGCTAAGCGATACTCATGCTACAAGTAAATTTTATCCGTGACAATTTTGACCAGGCCGTGGAAGGACTGAACAAACGTTTTTTCCCAGAAGCAGCACAAAAACTGCAAGAAGTCCTGGATTTAGATAAAAAAAGAAAAGAAACTCAACTGGAGAGAGACCAGCTCCAAGCCGAATCGAATAGCATTTCAAAAAAAATAGGAATGCTCATGAAAGAAGGTAAAAAAGAGGAAGCCAATGAGGTCAAAGCAAGGACCGCTGAAATCAAGGGGCAAATAAAATCCTTGGAAGAAAGCTATAATGAAACAGAAGAGGCACTTCGCACGCTTTTATATAATATCCCCAATATCCCCCATAGCGCTGTTCCTGCAGGAAAATCCGAAGAGGACAATGAAGTTATATTGGAGCATGGAGAAACACCAAGCCTGTACGAAGGTAAGCAAGCCCACTGGGACTTAATCAAAAAGTACGACATCATAGATTTTGAACTTGGCAATAAAATCACTGGTGCCGGATTCCCTGTTTACAAAGGAAAAGGAGCCAGACTCCAAAGAGCTTTGGTCAACTTCTTCCTGGATGAAGCCATCAAACAGGGCTATAATGAAGTTCAACCGCCCATCCTTATCAATGAGGACAGCGGCTATGGCACTGGGCAGTTACCTGACAAAGAAGGTCAAATGTACCATGCTACTGCAGACAACCTTTTCCTGATCCCAACAGCTGAAGTCCCTGTGACAAATATGTACAGGGATGTGATGGTCAAGGAATCTGATCTCCCTATAAAAAATACTGCCTTTACGCCATGTTTTAGAAGGGAAGCGGGCAGCTGGGGTGCCCACGTGAGAGGACTGAACAGATTGCACCAATTTGACAAGGTGGAAATTGTACAGATTAGTCACCCGGACAAATCATATGAAGCCTTGGAAGACATGAGCCTTTACGTTCAAGGACTCTTAAAAAAACTAGGTCTTCAATACCGCGTCTTAAGACTTTGTGGAGGAGATACTGGCTTTACTTCTGCCCTTACGTATGATATGGAAGTTTACTCAGCCGCTCAGGGAATGTGGCTTGAAGTAAGTTCAGTAAGTAATTTTGAAACCTATCAGGCCAACAGGCTAAAACTAAGGTTCAAGGACGAGAACAAAAAAACGGTTTTGGCACACACTTTAAATGGCAGTGCATTGGCTTTACCGAGAATTGTGGCATCCATTCTGGAAAACAACCAAACGGAAAAAGGCATTAAGATGCCTGAGGTACTGGTTCCTTATCTAGGCTTTGAATGGATTGATTAATTCTCATCTATCCATCATGCTAAATGCCTTTTCAGGATTTTCTGAAAAGGCATTTTCTCTTTCAGCCCCTATTAGAAAAAAACAACTTGACAGCATCTTATTCAGCTAAACCAATCTTTCCTATATTTGTGCCGCTATGTGGAATGAAATAATTGTATTGATCAAAAAGGAAATCACCTTGGAGTGGAGACAAAAATTCGCACTCAACGGTATCCTATTATATGTGGTCAGCGCAGTATTCATCACTTACCTGAGTGTCGGTGCCAAGCAGGGCAACCTTTCCATCCCTACTTGGAATGCACTTTATTGGATCGTTATATTATTCTCCTCAGTCAATGCTGTCGCCAAAAGCTTTGTCCAAGAACACCAAGGCAGACAGCTTTATTATTATATGATTGCTTCCCCCGAATCAATCATTCTTTCCAAGATTATTTATAATACACTGCTCACTTTAATATTGGCCCTACTAGGTTATACTGTCTTCAGTATCATCTTGGGCAATCCAGTCCAGGATCAGCCCATGTTCATCTTGAATCTTCTATTAGGAGCCATAGGTTTTTCTGCTTGTCTTACCATGGTGTCAGGAATTGCTTCCAAAGCCAGCAACAATGCCACTTTGATGGCCATACTCAGCTTCCCTATTATCATCCCCATACTGCTAATGGCCATAAGAATCTCAAAAAATGCAATAGACGGTCTTGACAGAGGCATTAGCTTGGACAAACTCATCACCCTTCTGGCCATCAACGCCATAATCGGTGCGACTGCCTACATCCTCTTTCCTTACCTCTGGAGAAGCTAAAGCATTTTGTAGGCCTGTAAATCTCCACTTATACAACTTTTTGAGGAAAAGGTCGAAAATGAGGAACTTATACCTTACTTTTGCACTTGTATAGCAAATTTATCAAAATGCGAGCACACTGGTGGAAAGTATTGGCGATCATACTATTAGCATACACGATTGTCGCCGGTCTTCTATTTGAAGTACCTAGATTACCCATTCTCAACGAAACAATCCGCGCACTTTATTTTCACGTGACCATGTGGTTTGGGATGATTCTCATGCTGATGGTGGCAGTGGTATATAGTGTAAAATACCTCAGGTCCGGCAAGCTGCAGGATGATGATGTAGCCTTGGAATTCACCAATGCCGCCATACTATTTGGGGTATTGGGTATCGTTACTGGAATGCTATGGGCCAAGTTCACATGGGGAGATTATTGGAGTGGAGACCCCAAGCAAAATGCGGCTGCCATTGGGCTACTGATGTATTTTGCCTACCTCATCTTAAGGAATTCACTTACTGATGTCCACCAAAGGGCCCGAATCGGTGCAGTATATAATATTTTTGCTTTTGCGGCCTTCATCCCGCTTATTTTTATTTTGCCGCGCCTCACTGACAGCCTTCATCCGGGAAATGGGGGAAACCCTGGCTTCAACGCCTATGATATGGACAGCAAACTGCGCATGGTTTTTTACCCCGCAGTAATTGCCTGGACATTATTGGGGGTCTGGCTTTCAAACCTTAGAATAAGGGCAAAAAGATTAGAAAGAAAATTAGAAGATAAAATTATCAATCAACAATAAATGCAAAAGTGCTTAGTGGTTTTCCTACTTTTCATCAGCCTACAGGTGATGGGACAGGAAAAAAAAGAAATCAAAACTGAAGATTATCAAAATTACAGCGTGGACATGGCAGACCAAATGCGCGAAAACGGAAAAATCTATGTTTTGGTCGGTATAATTGGAATTGTTATGGGTGGTATATTGGTTTACTTAATAGGAACCGACAAAAAACTCTCACGTCTGGAAAAGGAATTTAACAGCTAAACCCCAAGCATCCGATTTGCGTAAGGTTTTTAGTTAACAAAATCAAACCATGAAAAAGGGACATATATTAGGACTGGGTATTATTGCAGTGGCCATTATGATCATTATCTCCTCCATTGGGGATGCCAGTTCATACGAAAGTTTTTCCACCGCCAAAGAAATGGCCAACAGTGGAGATGATGCACCCATACATGTGGTGGGTCAATTGACCAAAGACAGCATGGGTACTGTCACTGGCTTGGAAGTAAGTGAGGACAAAACCTCTTTTACCTTTACCATGATAGACAATGACGGTACAGTACAGCAAGTTTATTATAACGAACCCGTTCCTTCAGACTTTATACGTTCTGAACAAGTGGTGGTCATCGGAGCATATAAAAATGAAAACATGTTTGTTGCAGATAAAATACTGATGAAGTGCCCATCCAAATACCAGGAAACAGAGCTTAAAACGGCTTCAATGTAATCCTTCGTCAAATTTTGCACCATCGATTTCCTCTATAATTATGATCAATACCTTTATAGGTAACCTCGGCCATTTCATGGTGATCTTGGCTTTTGTTAGCTCCCTTGTCACGGCCTACTCCTATTATCAATACACCGTCGTTTCCGAAATAGAAAAAGCAAGCTGGAGAAAATTCAGTAGGGTATTCTTCTATATTCATGCCATTTCTGCGGTCTCTATAGCAGCCGTACTTTTCTATATCATCTACACGTTCAGGTTTGAATACTTTTATGCCTATTCCCACGCTTCCAAGTCACTCCCTGTCCATTATATGATTTCCAGTTTCTGGGAAGGCCAAGAGGGCTCTTTTATCCTTTGGATATTCTGGGATGTAATTCTAGGCTTAGTTTTAATTCATACCAATAAGTCTTGGGAAGGCCCGGTTATGGTGGTATTCTCTTTGGTTCAGGCATTCCTTGTTTCCATGATTTTGGGTGTGGTGATCGGAGATTTGAAAATTGGAAGTTCCCCTTTTATTCTATTGAGGGAAGTGGCCAATGCGCCCATATTTGAAGTCAATCCAGATTTTGTCCCGGAAGATGGAACAGGACTGAATCCTTTATTACAAAACATTTGGATGGTTATCCACCCTCCAACACTATTTTTGGGCTATGCTTCTACATTAGTTCCTTTTGCCTATTTGATGGCAGGTCTGTGGACAGGAAGATTCAAGGAATGGATCAGACCTGCCTTACCTTGGACCATATTCTCAGCGCTGATTCTGGGTATGGGAATTATCATGGGAGCCTATTGGGCTTATGTCACGCTTAACTTCGGCGGCTACTGGAACTGGGATCCTGTGGAAAATGCCTCATTTGTTCCTTGGCTCATCATTGTGGCCGCTATCCACACCATGATCACCTTTAAGAAAAGTAGCACAGCCCTTAAAACTTCAATAGTTTTAGTCACGCTTCAATTTATCCTGGTTTTATATGCTACCTTCTTGGTAAGGTCCGGTGTGTTAGGAGATACTTCTGTGCACTCCTTTACTGATTTAGGGCTATCGGGTCAATTACTGATTTACCTTTTCTTTTTCATGTTTGTGGCCATTTATTTCTCTGCAAGGTCATGGAACAAAATCCCGACTTCAGAAAAAGAAGCATCCGTATATTCCAGGGAGTTTTGGATATTCATTGGGGCCACCACACTTGGGCTTATGGCATTCCAGATTATCCTTCCAACTTCCATTCCGGTATTCAATGCCATTGTGGAAGCCTTTGGTGGGATTTCCAATATGGCTCCTCCTGCAGATCCCGTTACTTTCTATACCAAGTTCCAATTATGGTTTGGTGTAGTCTTGGCTCTATTGACAGCCGTTGGGCAGTTTTTCTGGTGGAAGAAAATGGACAAAAAGGCACTGAAAAATGCCTTGGCCACGCCATATATCATTTCTCTGCTTTTAGCTGCTGTGATCATTACTGTGGCCAAGGTTTTCAATATAGCTTATATGGTCATTGTCTTGGCAGGCACTTTCACCATTGTTGCCAACGCTACAATACTGGCCGGACTACTCAAAAAGTCCACCTTTAAATTGGCAGGAGGCTCTCTGGCACATATAGGTCTTGGTTTAATCCTAATAGGCGTCATGTTCTCATCGGGATATTCAGATGTGATCTCCATCAATATGTCCGGATTGACCTACAAAAAGGACTGGGAAGACGAACTGAATAAGGAAAACGTACTGCTTTGGATCAACAAGCCACTTCAAATGAAGGACTATGAAGTGGTCTATAGGGGCAGAAACAAAAAACTGGAAGGTGTACCAGGCTATGTAAGTGTCAATAAACTGGAGTCCACTGATAATATCAACGAAGCTATTGCCTTGGAGGATATCACCATAGATGGAAAAACCTACCATAAAAAGGGTGATAAGGTAAATATTGTACTAGAGGAAAATAGCTATTTCGAAATTGAATATTATCAAGATCAAAAGCTGCAGTTTACCCTCTTCCCTATGTCCCAGCCGAACCCAACCATGGGCTTGATATCTTCCCCAGATTCCAAGCATTTTCTGCAAAAGGACCTTTATACGCATGTTTCTGCGATCAATAGCTATGAAGATCCAGAATGGAGTGAAGGAAACACATACGAGGCCTCTCCAGGAGAACAATTCCATTTGGGGGACTATGTGACCACATTTGAAGGGGGGGAAGTTCTGAACGAAGTAGAAGGCGTCGATCTTGAAGAAGGAGATGTGGCCGTCAAAGCCAAGCTTACCGTTCATGACCACGATATGAATATTCCTTTGGAACCTATCTTCTTGATCCGTGGTAATTCAGTGGGCAAAATCCCTAGCATCAATAATGACTTGGGAATAAAAGTACAGGTGGACAATATTTCACCCGAAACCAATAAATTTTCCTTTAAAGTCAATACCTACCAAAAAGATTATGTGGTAATGAAAGCATTGGTCAAACCACATATCAATGTACTGTGGATCGGTACCATCATCATGCTGATTGGCTTTGGTGTAGCCATTTACAGAAGATATGATGAGTTTGTAAAAATGAGGGACAAAGGCTTGGAATAAGCCTTCTTGATGAATATGTTGAAAGTCTGCAGCCTGCTGCAGACTTTTTTTATCTCCCTTTATATCAAAACCATCTAAAACTGTATCTTAGGAAACTAAATCATTAAATTTTCGTCTTTCAACTCCTATGGAGAAATATTCTATTGCAGTTATCGGAACAGGAAATGTGGCCTGGCATTTGGCTCCAGCCTTGGAAAATGCAGGACATTCCATCACTGAGGTGTACAGTAGGGATTTTCACCGTGCGGAAAAAATCACCAAAAACCTCTATACAGCTGAACCTAAAACCGACTTGGATTTTTCTGAAAGTAAAGCAGAGATTTATATTATGGCGATCAGCGATCATGCCATTGGACAAGTAGCAGATGCCATCATATTGCCAGAAAACAGCACCCTTTTGCATACCTCCGGAAGTATGGACCTGAATATTCTAGCCTATAGCTCGGCCACTTATACAGGCATATTCTATCCACTGCAAAGCTTCAGCAAATCCCGTTCATTGGATTTTGAAGACGTCCCTTTCCTGGTGGAATCGGATGACCAGCAAACACTACAAATACTTAAAAAACTAGCCAAAAGCCTTCAATCAAACTTCTATCAAGTCAAATCCAAAGACCGAAGGGCCCTGCATGTGGCAGCTGTTTTTGCCAGCAACTTCACCAACCATATGATCAGGATCTCTGAGGAAATTATGAACCGACAAGGGCTTGATTTTGAAATGCTCCAACCTCTGATCATCGAACAAATCAGCAAAACATTGCAAATAGGCGCTAAATCTGCACAGACAGGTCCCGCAGTTAGAGGAGACCTAAATACCCTTGACCTGCACCACCAATTTTTAAATTATAATGAGCAATTGGCAGAAATATACAAGCAAATTTCTCAGGATATCATCGACGCCAACTAACAGGCATATCTGATTCAAGTTAGTCCAATATTTTAAGGGCTTAGCAACTGAATAACCATAGATTCGCCTATTTTTGAACCATGAATATGTCCTCATCATCAAAAGCATTTTCCTTTTCTGCCTTTTTCAAAATTATCAGGTCTGATAATTTGCTGATGATGGCTTTCGCCCAAATCATGACCGCTTACTTTTTGGTCGAAAAACAAATGAATGGCCAATCAGTAATAGGGGATTACAAGCTCTATTTACTCATCCTTTCCACTATTACCATCGCTGCGGCCGGTTACCTAATCAATGATTATTATGATGTTAAAATCGACTATATCAACAAACCCAATGAAGTCATCATAGGTAAGGGAATGCGCAGAAGAATGGTTATGTTCCTCCATACGGTATTGAATTTTGCAGGAATAGGCCTTGCCTGTCTGGTAGGCCTAAAAATAGGCCTTATACATTTTATCGCTGCATTTGTCCTTTGGCTTTATTCTAATTCTCTGAAAAGATTACCTTTTGTAGGCAACCTGGCCGTGGCTTCACTGACTGGGCTGGCCATTTGGATCATCGGCTTTTATTATCAGCGCTCGGAACTACTTGTCCTGACTTATGCCATTTTTGCCTTTTTCATCAACCTGATCCGAGAGATCATCAAGGATATTGAAGACAGAGAAGGTGACCGAAAGCATGGTTGTAAAACCCTGCCCATAGTACTAGGCTTTAGGGCCACCAAAAACATCATATTCATTATTGCTGCCATATTTATAACGGCCATTCTTGTCGTAGCTTACAAAGTCAACAATCCGCTTTTGTATATATACTTTGGTGGCTTGGGGATATTGTTTTTCCTTTTTATGTACAAAATCTACTATGCCGACCGAAAAAGTCATTTCACTCAGTTAAGCCGATTATCCAAATTACTAATGCTCACGGGGGTCATCAGCATGGCTTTTCTATAGAGAGAACCCAACCAGATCCTTTCTAGGGCCAAAAATGCTTATGGGCTAAAAATTTATCCCTATTTTTGTAGCCTCAATCATTTAGGATCATCTAAACAGGTAATCACTTGAAAAAAATCGCCATCCTAGCCTCCGGAAATGGCAGCAATGCCGAGGAGATCATCAAGCATTTCAAAGGCTCCGACTTGGCCCAAATAATTTGCATCGCGTCTAATAAGAAAGATGCTTATGTATTGGAAAGGGCAAAAAACCATAATATCCCCAGTTTTTCCTTTACCAAGTCTGAAATGGAAGCTGGAATTTTGGAAAAGACCTTTGAGGAAATGGAAGTGGATTTTGTCGTTTTGGCGGGATTCCTGTTAAAAATCCCTGACGGACTTATCCAGAACTTCCCTGACAGAATGATCAATATTCATCCTGCTTTGCTTCCAAAACATGGAGGAAAAGGCATGTATGGCATGCGCGTACATGAAGCAGTAAAGGAAAATGGTGATCAAGAAACTGGCATTACCATCCACTTTGTCAATGAAAAATATGACGATGGCCGGGTCATCTTCCAGAAAGCAGTAGCTGTGGAAGAATCCGATAGCCCAGAGGACATTGCCAACAAAGTACATGCATTAGAATACAAATATTTCCCAAAAGTAATCGAAAGTCTGCTTTAATCGGCTGATTTTCCTACCTTTGCAGTTTAAAATAAATAAGCAAACCTATTTCATACAATCCTTTCAAAAATGGCTGTTAAGAAAATTCAATCTGCCCTTATTTCTGTCTTTTATAAAGACAATCTTGAACCTATCATTGCCCTACTAAAAGAGCAGGGAGTAAAAATATACTCTACTGGAGGCACGCAAAAGTTCATTGAGGAGCAAGGTGCAGAAGTAACTGCTGTAGAAGATCTTACTGGATATCCTTCCATCTTTGGAGGTAGGGTAAAGACCTTGCACCCAAAAGTATTTGGTGGAATCCTTCACAGAAGAGAAGATCAAGGAGATCTTTCCCAAGCCCAGGAATTTGACATTCCTGAAATTGATTTGGTGATCGTAGACCTTTATCCATTTGAGGAAACTGTAGCTTCTGGAGCTCCTGAGCAGGATATCATCGAGAAAATCGATATCGGAGGTATTTCTTTGATCAGAGCAGCAGCCAAAAACTTCAAGGATGTAACCATCATCGCTTCCCGTGACCAGTACGGTGAATTGGAGGAAAGATTGAAAAAGAATGAAGGTGGAACTACCATTGAAGACAGAAGATACTTTGCGGCCCAGGCCTTCCAAGTATCCTCTAACTATGATACCCATATCTTCAATTACTTTAACCAAACTGAAGAAATCCCTGCTTTGAAAATCAGTGAAACCACTGCCAAAGCATTGAGATACGGTGAAAACCCTCACCAAAAAGCCCATTTCTATGGTAAGTTGGAAGATCTTTTCGAGCAATTGAACGGAAAAGAACTTTCTTATAATAACTTGGTGGACATTGATGCAGCCGTGGCATTGATGGCTGAATTTGACGGAGAAACAGCTTTCGCTATCCTTAAGCATAATAATGCCTGTGGTGTGGCCAAGGGAGCTAGCGTAAAAGAAGCTTACCTTAAAGCATTTGAAGCAGATACCCTTTCTGCATTTGGAGGTGTGTTGATTACCAACCAGACTGTGGACAAGGCAGCTGCTGAAGAAATGCACAGCCTATTCTTTGAAGTATTGATTGCCCCTGCATTTGATGAAGATGCATTGGAAGTGTTGAAAGGCAAGAAAAACAGAATCCTTCTACTTCAAAAAACCAAAGTAGGTGGTACCAAGCAAATCAAGACTTTGTTGAACGGTATCATTGAGCAGGACAAGGACTTGTTCATGGAAACCAAAGAAGACTTCAAAGTAGCTACTAAGTTAGCTCCAACTGAAGAGCAGAAAGAGGCGTTGGTATTTGCTGCCAAAGTTTGTAAGCACACCAAATCCAATACCATCGTATTGAGCAACCAAGATCAGTTGTTTGCCAGTGGTGTTGGACAGACTTCAAGAGTAGATGCATTGAAGCAAGCCATCGAAAAGGCCAAGTCATTTGGTTTTGAATTGAAAGGTGCTGTAATGGCTTCAGATGCCTTCTTCCCATTCCCTGACTGTGTGGAAATCGCCTCAAAAGAAGGTGTAGCAGCAGTAGTTCAACCAGGAGGATCTATCAAAGACCAAGACAGTATCGACTTCTGCGATCAAGCAGGCATGGCCATGGTAATGACAGGAGTAAGACACTTCAAACACTAATTAGAAAATCAATTCTGATATATAATAGAACTCCCCGGCTGAAAAGTCGGGGAGTTTTTTTGTTGCTGTTTTTGCTATTCAGGATTTGTAATCCCGAATCTAAATCTTGTTGTAGAAAAAATTTACAACTGATAAACTAAGATTCGTTTATCAATATTTACAAAGAGTCACCCATTGTATATCATATTGAAACTTTATTCTCTGCAAGAAATGACAAACACCTCGAGGTTTGCCTCGAATTATTAAAAAAATCCTGCGCTGCCTCTTGGGCTTGCTTCGAAAGTGTTTACCTCATATATTCAATCTAAGTGATTTAGATAATAAATCACTACTTTTATCCTACAACTTGATTGATATTTTTATATGAAATTTCGAATAATAATAACCATTTTACTTCTCCCCCTTTCCTTACAGGTATTTGGACAGAACAGCAAACCTAAAAATGAAGACATTCCTCCTACTATTTTGTGGAAAATAACTGGAAAAGACATAAATCAAACATCATATCTACTTGGAATACACCATTTAGTAAGTGCTAATTGGTTATATAATTTCCCAGAAATTAAGTATGCAATTGAAAATTCAGATTATTTGCTGACAGAGCTTTATGGCGAAAATATTGATACTACTCCACTCCCCGAAAATAACATCAAAGCATTGGATATTCTTACACCTGAGGAATTCAATATACTTGATTCTTTTTTTATTGCCCGTGTAGGAGAAGGAATTGTTGATAACGAAGTGGCAGAGGAGATGAATGTATTTGATATGTGTAGCGGAATCCTCTCCACATTAATGACATCTACTGAGAGTAAAGAGTTACCTAGCATGGATAGAGAATTATTTTCAATTTTTCAGCATCAGGGTAAGCCAACATATCGTATGGACAAAATAGAATATCATGCTATAGGTATAAATGATACTGCGAGAGCACGAGAAGTAATCAAGCCAATGATAGAACTTGCCAAATTAGGCAGCCTTTCTGCATTAGATTTAGAAGATACTGTGGACACTCAAGGGTTAGTTCATATAATAAAAACTTACAAGAAAATGACTTTTAAATATAAACTGGAAGAAGCAGATCCACAGGAAAAGTCGCTAATCTCTAGACTTAGTGTAAAAGAAAGAAACCGACTGTGGCTACCAACCATTGTAGATAAAATCTCTAAATATGATTGTTTAGTTGCTGTAGGAGCATATCACTTGCTCTATAACACAGGTTTGATCTCTCATCTTCGTGCTAAAGGGTACACAGTGGAAGCAATTGCATTGAGAAAGGAATAACTTTCATCTTGAAATATCTAAGACAGTAATTCACAAAACCTATTGCTTCACTGGAATACCTGCTGTTCAGGATTTGTAATCCTGAACTATAAATAGGGAGGATTTGAAATCCTCATCATCTAGATTCGGGATTGCAAATCCCAAATAACCCCAAAATCCCTACCAACTTATAGTTACTAAGCTATAATTTACTTAATTTAAGATTGTTTATATTTTTCAGCTAACACTTTTTAGGTATGGCTTTTACGTATAAAATCAGAGATCAATATGGAATTTACTTTGTGACATTTACAGTCAAGCAGTGGGTAGATGTTTTTTCGCGCAAAGTATATACAAACCTTCTTATTGAGAGTATAAAACATTGTCAAAAACATAAGGGATTATTGGTTTATGCCTATGTCATCATGACCAACCATTGCCATCTTATAGTTGGAAGTAAAAAGGAACCGTTAAGTGATATTATAAGGGATTTGAAAAAATACACGGCAAAAAGCATTATCAAAGCCATTGAAGAAAACCCTCATGAAAGCAGAAAAAACTGGTTATTATGGCTATTGAAAAAGGACAATGGTATCTGGTTCTGGAAAGAGGGCTATCATGGTGAAGAAATCACTTCCCAATATTTCCTTGACACCAAAATCCGCTATATTCATCAAAATCCTGTAAAAGCAGGGATTGTCGAAAAAGAAGAAGAATACTTGCTGAGTAGTTGTGGTGAATTCTATGGAATCAGAAAATGTCCCATAGAACTCGCTCCATTATAGTTTAATTGTTTGCTGTTCAGGATTTGCAATCCTGAACTAGAGATAAAGAGGATTTGAAATCCTCATCATTTAGATTCGGGATTTGTAATCCCGAATAGCTAAGTCTCTTTCTTTATAACAAGCCTCTGGCGGTCCACTTGGTATCTTTTCATACCTACCTCACCAAAGGCAAAGGCCTGTCCATAATATTAAGAAACTACAACGACCCTTCATCCTCTCAGTAATATCCCTAGGACAGATCGGTTGCTCCGCTTATATTTCTTTGGCTTAAACTAGCATTTCTCCCAAATTATCTTCGGAATTAACTCGGTATTTTCCGAGCTTGATCCGAAGGTGATCCGAGAGTGATCCATGAGTGATCCGAATATTATTCTGTTTTCCCTTAAATAAGGATGAAGCCACATTAAGGACATTGTACACTGAAATAAGTAGGAATGCCTGAATAAAAGCAAAGGGGACAGCGCTATCGAACAGAAAAAGCAATCCTGAACTTTAAATAGGGAGGATTTGAAATCCTCCACAATCCTATTCGGGATTTTAAATCCCAAATAGCCATATTGTGATCATTTTGGACTGCTTTTTGCTTCATCAGCCCGAGCCGTATATTGAAATTCAAATAATCACCAGAAAACGCGCATTTCAGTACAGAAAATGTCTTTTATTATAAAGGTGTTTTCTTTCTCACTGCAAGTGATTTGAAAAAAAATTGTGCTCAAGATTATAAATCCAAATTAAGGTAATAATTTTGTTGTCCCTCGTTTTATTTAAGCATTGTTAATGCTAACTTTAAACGATCAACTCAAACGTAATTTATTAAGAAAAGACCAGGATGGGATTATTCGACTTTTTCTCAAGTGATATAGCTATAGATTTAGGTACTGCCAATACCCTTATTATACATAAAGAAAAGATCGTAGTGGACGAACCCTCGATCATTGCCATAGACAAATCCAGCAACAGGATTTTGGCGGTAGGTCGTGAAGCGATGAACATGCATGAAAAAACGCATGAAAATATCAAAACGATCCGTCCATTAAAGGATGGTGTGATAGCGGATTTCTACGCTGCAGAGCAAATGATCAGGGGATTGATCAAAATGATTCCTGGACATAAAAAAGGCATGTTTCCCCAATCTCACCGAATGGTAATCTGTATTCCTTCAGGAATCACCGAGGTAGAGAAAAGAGCGGTAAGGGATTCTGCAGAGCATGCCGGTGCCAAGGAGGTGTATATGGTTTACGAACCAATCGCCGCGGCTATCGGTATCGGCATAGACATAGAAAAGCCTATGGGCTCCATGATCGTTGATATCGGGGGTGGTACTACGGAAATTGCCTTGATAGCCCTTTCAGGTATAGTTGCTGACCAGTCCATAAGAGTTGCCGGTGATACTTTCACCAAGGACATCTTGGACTATATGAGAAGGCAGCATAACCTACTCATCGGTGAAAGGTCAGCTGAAAAGGTAAAAATAGCCATTGGTTCTGCCTTGACTGAATTGGACGATGCTCCTGAAGATTATGAAATCAGGGGCCGTGACCTGATGACAGGCATTCCAAAGGTCATCAAGGTTTCCTATTCGGAAATCGCCTTTGCTTTGGATAAATCAGTTTCCAAAATTGAAGAAGCCGTATTGAAGGCATTGGAAATCGCTCCACCGGAACTCTCTGCGGATATTTATGATAATGGCATCCACCTTACGGGGGGTGGCGCATTGTTAAAGGGACTGGACAAGAGACTTCATCAGAAGACCAAACTCCCTATTCATATCGCTGAAGATCCTTTAAGAGCAGTAGTAAGAGGAACAGGTACTGCCCTGAAAAATATAAATAGTTTCAGAACCGTCCTGATGACCTGATGATTGCATGCAACGCATATTATTATTCCTATATAGCATAAGGGCCTTTTTGCTATTTATCATTTTAGAGGCAATAGCAATTTGGCTAATCGTAAGTTATAATTCACCACAAGGAGCTGTTTTCTTCAACAGCTCCAACAGTTTTACAGGCAGCTTTCTAAACGCCAAAGATGGTTTCACCTCCTATTTCACCTTGGGAAGCACCAATGAAGACTTAGCAGCTAAAAATGCAGAACTAATGGCCAAGTTGGCCAGCTACACCCCAAAAAAGGACAGTGCTACCTTTGAGTTGGACAGTGTACTCAGTTCCAATTATGAATTTCGATCTGCAAAGGTCATCAATAATTCCATCAATCTTCAAACCAATCAAATCACCCTAAACAAGGGCGCTAAGGATGGCATTAAAGAGGGCATGGGCGTATTTAATGGTGAAGGAATCGTCGGAAGGGTTAAAGGGGTATCCAAAAACTTTGCATCTGTCATATCACTTTTGCACACGGACTTACTGATATCGTCTAAAATCAAAACCAAAAATGAAATTGGCTCCACCCAATGGGATGGTAGAGACCCTCAATTTGCCAAGCTAAAATATGTCCCAAGACACGTAGAAGTCAGCAAAGGTGACACGGTGGTAACATCAGGCTATAATGCCGTTTTCCCTGAGGGACTTTTGGTCGGCACCATCGAGGAAGTCAACAAGGGAACAGAAACCAATTATTTGGACATTACCATTAAATTGGCCACCAGTTTCAATAAACTGACCTATGTATACCTGGTAGAAAACAATATGGAGGCTGAATTGGATTCACTCCAAGAAATTTCCACAAGCATCAATGAACAGTAAAACCATATTTACATCCATCATAGGACTTGCCCTATACTTTTTGATACAGATTCTGGTATTGAAAAACCTGGTGCTTTTTGGCATGGCTTTTTGTTTTCTCTATGTGATATACCTGCTCCTATTGCCCATTGAGATCAAAACCATCCCTATGATGCTTCTCGCTTTTTTACTGGGCTTTGGCATTGATATATTCTATGATAGTATGGGGCTTCATACAGGTAGTGCAGTGATGATGGCCTTTTTGAGAAGACCTTGGATTCAGTTAATCACTCCAACTGGAGGCTATGACTCCAACACGCCTCCCAATCTGCTGAACATGGGAATGGGATGGTTCCTTACTTATTCCCTGCCATTGATATTGCTGCATCATCTTACATTCTTCTTCATTGATAATGTCGGCACTAACTTGTATATTCCAATGATATATAAGACTTTAGCCAGTACGGCGTTTACCTTTGTAATAGGTATTATTGTTCAAGTCTTGTTTTATAAAAAAAGTAGAAGTTTATAAATGAATGAGAACCGGCACAGTGTCATCACTGTGGTCATTATTATTGTCGGCATAGTTTTATTAACTAAGCTTTTTGTCATCCAAGTACTGGATGACAGTTTCCTGAGGCGTGCAGAAAGGAATGCGGTCCAAAGAATAGTCGATTATCCCTATAGAGGATTGGTCTATGACCGCCATGGAGAGTTGCTTGTTTATAATAATCCTGTCTTTGACCTGATGGTCATCCCAAAAGAATTCAACATTGAAGACACGGCCAAATTCTGCAAACTGTTCCAAATTGAAAAAGATCAACTTATAGAGCGCTATCAGAAAGCTAGGAAATACTCCTATGTAAAACCTTCCCCTCTGATCAAACAAATCTCCAACACGGAATTTGCCAGAATTCAGGACTACCTGATCGACTACCCCGGCCTATTTATCATGACACGGTCAGTTCGGGCATACCCTGATTCTGTAGGCGCCAGTGCATTAGGCTATATTGCTGAAATCCAGCCCAAGCAATTGGAAAGAGATTCTGCCAATTATTATAATCAAGGAGATTATATTGGACATTCCGGCATTGAATCTTATTATGAAAAAATCCTAAGAGGCAAAAAAGGAGCAAAGTATAAAATGGTCAATGTACGAGGAGTTGATAAAGGCTCCTTTAAAAATGGCCAACTGGATACCGCCTCTATTCCTGGTGAAAATCTTCAATCGACCATAGACCTGGAATTACAGAAGTATGGTGAGAAACTAATGGAAGGCAAAAAAGGCTCAGTAGTAGCCATCGAACCTAAAACAGGTGAAATACTTTCCATCATTTCTGCACCAGTATATAATCCTAATCTATTGGCTGGAGCCGCATATGGAAAGAATTATGGTAAGTTACTCAATGACTCCACGATGCCATTGTTCAATAGGCCCATCATGGCCATGTATCCCCCTGGATCTATCTTTAAAATCGTACAATCCCTTATCGGACTACAGTGGGGTATCATTACACCCAATACCACTTTTGCCTGCAACAAAGCCTTGGTTGCTTGCCATAACCACCCAAGTCCTGTAAATTTATTTGGCGCCATCCGAAACTCCTGTAATCCCTATTACTACCAGGCTTACCGATTGATGATCAACCAAGATGTATCTTCTAATACCTACACTGATACCCAAATAGGATTGGATAAATGGCATGAAGCGGTTGAAAAATTCGGGCTTGGAAACAGATTGGGCATTGATTTACCATCAGAAAAAAGTGGCAGTGTCCCCTCAAGCTTACTATATGATCGAATGTATGGTAAAAACAGATGGAAATACTCTACCATATATTCCCTATCCATAGGTCAGGGAGAAATGCAAGTAACCCCAGTTCAGATGGCCAACCTTGCCGCCATCTTTGCCAATAAAGGATATTACTATACTCCCCATTTGATTAAATCTGTGGATGGAGACCCTGAAAAAATACCTGAAGAATATCAGATCAAACATGAAGTAGGCGTGTCTCCTCATCACTTTGACATGGTTCAGGACGCCATGGCTGAAGCACTTTATGGCACTGCCATGAGGGCTATCATCAGTGACATCACCATAGCCGGTAAAACCGGTACGGCCCAAAACCCCCATGGTGAGGACCATTCGGTATTCGTTGCTTTTGCGCCCAAGGAAAATCCACAAATTGCCATTGCTGTATATGTGGAAAATGCTGGCTGGGGCGGACGTGCTGCTGCAAGTACGGCCAGCTTGATGATAGAGAAATATTTAAGAGGACATATAGAAAGACCGGCTTTGGAAGACTATGTTTTGGTCGGCGATTTTGGAGACTAAAGTGAGACAAGACGATTTATATATCAACAAAATTGATTGGCTAACCATATTAATATATTTAGCCTTGGTAATGATTGGCTGGATCAATATCTATGCTGCTGTTTACGACGAACAAGCGGCCAAAAGTATATTTGACTTCAGTATCAATTCCGGAAAACAATTGGTATGGATAGGTACAGCTGTCCTGCTGATCACCATCATCATGGTAGCTGATTACCGGCTTTTTGATAATCTCAGTTTGATATTGTTCGGTTTTTTCCTGCTCATCCTATTGCTTACTCCCTTTATCGGTAAGGAAATCAACGGGCAACGAGCCTGGTTTGAACTGGGTCCCTTTAGACTTCAGCCAGGGGAATTCGCCAAATTTGCCACTGCTTTGGCTCTTGCCAAGTTCATAGAAAAACCTTCCTTTGACCTGAGTCTTCCTAAATACCAGTTCCAAGCGATTTTGATCATTTTATTACCCATTAGTTTGATCATGCTCCAGCCTGATACAGGGACTGCCATGGTCTATACTTCCTTTTTTATCATGCTGTACAGGGAAGGAATGCCGCAGAAATATTATGTATTGGCACTGATATTTATAGCCATTTCATTGCTTTCCCTTGCCATAGAAAACAATATCTATATTGTGGCTGCGGTCTCGGTTATCACCTTAACAATGATCCTCTCTGGCAAAAAGACCTGGAAAAGGACCTTGACTTTTTCATTGATTGGCGTGGCAATTATTGCGTATAGTTACAGTTTGGATTTAGTGGTTTCCAAATTACCTACTCACCAACAGAACAGGATCATGGTATTATTTAATCCTGACATTGATCCGTTGGGTGTAGGCTGGAATGTCACCCAATCCAAAATTGCCATTGGCTCTGGTGGCTTTTGGGGCAAGGGCTATTTGGAGGGGACACAGACTAAATTTGACTTTGTTCCAGAACAACATACAGACTTTATCTTCTGTACCTTGGGAGAGGAATTTGGCTGGATCGGTAGTTTGGTGGTAGTCGGCCTGTTCGTCGCCTTATTGATACGTTTGGTGTTTCTGGCAGAAAGACAGAAGACCCGATTTTCAAGGGTATATGGCTATTGTGTGGTCTCAGTATTGCTTTTCCACTTTATGATCAATATATCCATGACCATCGGACTCTTTCCCGTGGTCGGCATTCCTCTTCCTTTCTTCAGCTATGGAGGTTCTTCTCTTTGGTCCTTCACCATCCTGTTATTTATATTCATCAAATTGGATTCTCACAGAATCCAATTGCTAGGAAGGATGAATTAAAAAAAAGCCGAGGATTTGAATAATTCCTCGGCTTTTTTATTAATCCACTACTGGTTGAGTCAGCCGGTAGGTTTTATCATACTGTTCAACTTGTCTTATTCTCCAGACAGGTGCTTCCAAAAACAATGGATGTGGTAGCTGTACATCCCAAGTCCCCAGTTTTTTCAATAATCTTTTGGTAATATCAAGATTTTGCAAGGCCACATCATGCTGCTCAGAGATATCATTTTCAAGATCATATAACATAGGCAACCTATCAGGAATCCTGATCAACTTCCATTTTCCCTCACGAATAGCCGCACTGATGGTAAACCTCCACTTGATTTCATCATGCGGCCGTCCTTGTTTTTCCCCATTCAAAAAAGGCATCAGGTTTAGACCATCAAATTTATCTTCTTCTCTTAATTCCCCACCAGCCAAAGCGATAAATGTCGGAGTAAGGTCAAGAGAAGACACCTGCTCCTTGTAAACCTTACCAGCAGGAAGCTGTGATGGCCAGTTGATGATAAAAGGCACCCTTATCCCTCCCTCCATCAATGTCCCCTTTTTGCCATTAAAAGGTGCATTAATAGAAGCGTTGGTTTCTGCAGGGCCTCCATTGTCACTGATAAATACAATCATGGTATTTTCCCTCAGACCAGCTGCTTCCAAAGCTTGTACTATTCTACCTATGTTGAGATCAAGTCTGTGAACCATGGCTGCATAGGTTCTCCTTCTTTCATCCTTAATATGCTTATAAAGCTCCAAATCTGCCTCTGTGGCCTGTAGTGGTGCATGTGGTGCATTAAACGAGGCATATAAAAAAAACGGTTCCCCCTTATGCCTATGAATAAAATCAACGCATTCATCTCCCTTATCATCTGTAATATAGGTGATTTTCTGAGGTGTCTTATAGTTACATTCAATGGGACTCTGATAACCTTTTCCATCAGCGGAAGCTGTAAAATAATCATGTCCCCCGCCTCTATATCCCCAAAATTCATCGAATCCACGGTTCAATGGATAAAATTGATCTTCATAGCCTAAATGCCACTTCCCCACGATCCCATTCACATAGCCCAAATTATGAAGATGATCCGCCACTGTGGCTACCTCCACAGGAAGACCATGAAAGTCGGGGTCGAAACCAGGCTGTACGCCTCCTAAATTATTATCATAACCGAATGTGACTTGGTTCCTGCCTGTAAGTAATCCAGCGCGGGAAGGACTACATACTGCTGAAGAAACATATCCCTCTGGAAAAAACACCCCTGTACTGGCCAACTTATCAATATTCGGGGTTTTAATTTGGCTACTTCCTGTAAAGCCCAAGTCTCCATAACCCAGATCATCTGCTACAATTAAAACATAATTGGGTTTTTCTAGGGCCTTTTCTGCTTTATCTTGGGCACTTAGTCCAAAAACATTGGCCAAGAGCAGAAGCAATACCAATCTCAGTGATTTCATAAATCCTTTTGTGTTGAAAACAGGCAAAACCATCCACCTTGGCCTGCACCATTTCGTAATAAACCTTATTTACAGATTACTGGATTTGTTAGGGATTACTTTTCGTCAAACTTTCTGTAAATCAAGTGCAAAAACTCATGAACCTCTTCTGATTCTTTGTCCCAGCTCAATTCTGTCAAATACCTTGCATTGACCAAATCGATGGCTTCTACGAAACTATCGCATTGGTCGATGGATTTGAAGGCATGTCCCATCAGATCTGGATTGCCATCAAATAACTTCTTGGTAAACATAAACCGCTGGTTGATGGCCACACCATCTTCCAAACTATCTATAGGCCCCTTCAATAGGCCGCTTTGTTCAGATTCAAACTTTGCCCAAGCCAATGCGGGGTCTATATTTCCTTCTGCAGCCCCCACTGTAACTTCCTTTCTCTCAGAGATAGGCAATTCCTCTTGTTCTTCATCTTGTACCTCTTGGGCCAAGGCATCTTCCTCACCTTTGTCCTGCTTTCCGGGCACAATCTCCTCTGCATCCACCGCACTTTGTGCTGTCAATTCCTCGACAGCGGGTAAAAGTTCATCCCAAGCAATCGGCAAGACCTGAGACAAACTGGCCAATAGCTCTTTGGCAGGCGTCAGTTCAGCCTGTAGCTTTTCATAGGCTTTGCTCAATTCATTTTTAAGGGTATCTGCATCAGCTTGTCCTCCTCTCTCCAACAATTCCGTAAGTAAATTCCCATGCCATTTGATATACTTTTTACTCGCCTTCAGATGCTCAGCTGGATGCGGGGAGGTTGCTTTCTCTATTTCCCCCCAAAGATAAACCATAGGGTCCAAAGCCAATAAAACCGTATCGATCACCGCTACCTCCATCATTGGTTCAAAATGAGCCCGCTCGACTTTGATCGCCCTTGACAGAACATCCATAAACTCTTTCAGCGCAGAAGCCACCGCCATGTCTCTATAATCAAAAAAAGGATTGCTCTTCAGCTTCTCCAATTCTTCCTGCCACTTCTCAAAAAGGGTCTTAATGATCATGAAATTAACCTGGGAGTTGGGCGTAAGCTGGATAATTTCCTGTCCAGACATGTACTTTTTGGTACCGAAATATTCCGAACATACTTTGTTCGAAAAAGCCTGAGCATAGTTTTCTAAATAATTGAGGTTAATTTTATCGTTCATTAGTAAGGATTTTCATAATTGAAGTAGAAGAATGATGCCTAAAATAGTAATTGAAAACCTATACCACAAGGAGATTTACACAAAAGCACCTGATAGCAAAGTTATTGAAATTATCCATGAAAATGCTATAGATTGGATGCACGCTTGTGGTAAAAAGGGTCGTTGCACTACTTGCCTGATGATAGTCATTGAAGGTCAGGAAAATCTTTCTGCTTTGAGTGATCGGGAAGAATATTTTCGAAAATTGGGCAGGCTAAAAGAAAATCAACGCTTAACTTGCCAGACAAAGATCAATCAAGGCAGTATCCACATTAAAGTGGATGAGCGGTACAAATTCCCGCATATGGATTATAGTGAATAATTTCCATCCCAAGCGCAACGCATTTAGTATATTCAGATAAAGACCAACGGAAAAATGTTTATAGAACCTTCGATAGGGAACAAACATCCCAAGGATAAAATTGGCCATATTGAGGTTATCTGTGGCTCCATGTTTTCCGGAAAAACAGAAGAGCTGATCAGAAGGCTCAACAGGGCCCTTATAGCCAGACAAAAGGTCGAGATTTTCAAACCGGCCATGGATACCCGATACCATGACACCAATGTGGTCTCCCATAATGAAAATGAAATCCGGTCCACACCTGTACAGTTTGCAGACGACATCATGCTTTTGGCGGGAGATTGTGAAGTAGTTGGAATCGATGAAGCCCAATTTTTCGATGAAAACCTTGCACAAGTAGCCAATAAGCTCGCCTTGACAGGAAAAAGAGTCATCTTGGCGGGCTTGGACATGGACTTTGAAGGCAAACCATTTGAGCCCATGCCGCAGCTCTTGGCCATGGCCGAATACGTCACCAAGGTACATGCAATATGCATGAAATGCGGTGACTTGGCTTCTTACAGTTTCAGGCTATCAGATGCCAAACAAAAGGTAGTACTGGGAGAAAAAGACAGTTATGAGGCCAGGTGCAGAAAATGTTTCTATGAAGACAAAAAATAACCTGTCAGCTCATCCCATTTTCTCCATAAGGCCATGATAAAAAAGACTCAAGGTATCGTCATCCACTATATCAAGTACAAGGAGACTTCCATTATCGCCAAAATTTTCACCAGGGACCTTGGCCTGAAAAGCTATATAGTCAATGGAGTACGAAGTCCTAAGTCAAAGTCTAAAATGGCATTTTTCCAGCCCCTAACCTTACTGGACTTGGTGGTCTACGACAAAGAAAATGCTTCCTTGAACCGGATTTCAGAAGTAAAACTAACCATCCCTTTTCAAAAAATCCCCTTCGATTATTATCGATCAGGAACAGCCCTGTTTATTGCAGAAATCCTTGGCAAGTCCATATATGAAAACTATCAAAACGAATACCTGTTTGATTTTATCTATCAAGCGATCATCCTATTGGATCAGGAGGAAATAAATCTCGGCAATTACCCCATCGCTTTTTTATTGGAAACCTCCAGATTTTTAGGCTTCTCTCCCAATAATGCCGCTGAGTTCTTTGAACAAGTACATCCAGCTATAAACGAAGCTACTTATGCAGTAATGCAAAAGCAGCACTTTAATCAAATCCTTCAAGCTCCTTTCAATAAGGAAATCAAAATCCCTGGAGTGGTCCGAAAACAATTATTGGATGATCTAATAAAATATTACAGTATCCACCTTGAGACTTTTACGGAAGTAAAATCCCTGGAAGTGCTCAGAAACTTAATGTAATCATCATCAGTTTTTCACTATAATTTCCTTGGTGCTTTTAGAAAAGATTCCTGGAATCTCCTTGTCATTGGCATCAATCAGTACCAGTTCCAGTTTATGCTTACCAACAGGAAGACCATTGATCTTTACTTGCCCTAGATCATTGACCATATATTCCTTGTCAAATATGCTGATCTTAATACGCATACCATCCTCTTTCAAGTCGCCTCCCACCAATATAAAGTCAACCAAAACTGGGCTATCCTTTTCGAACACCTGACCATTATGGGGCAAATTAAGTCCTATCACTGGATCTTCATTTTCCGGAAAAGGACTAGATTCACCCACCACAAAATCCCTATCGACATAATTCCCATACTCCTTAAGGGCCAGGCCTTCATCATCCACTAAATATGCCAGCACCTTATACGTACCCCGGTTCAAGTCTTTTTTAAATATGGGCATATTATAGCCTACTGGGTCATTACCATTTATAATCATATTCAATTGGAATCCATTTCTTCCTTCCTCAAAAGGGTAATTTTTGATATTAAACTCAAAAGGCACCCCTCCTTCCTTAAATACCTCATTTTCCAAGGGACTATATAATTCCAACATAGCATCAGGGTAAGCTTTATCCTGCATCAGATACTGAAACTTAACGGTGCTTTCCTCCTCAATGGGCTCTTCTTGCTCAAGTGGTGCCTCTTCTACCTTTTTATTGGTTTTGGTTTCGCAGGAAACCATGACAAATATCATTATAAATATTATGGCAATCGGGCTGATTTTCTTCATATGAACGACTTTGGCTATGTCTAAAGATATTTAAATTTCCCATAAAATATTTACCTTGCGACATAAATAAAATAGCTATGAGTGATATCCTTTATAACGAAATCCCATCATTGGACCTTGCTGATTTTACAAATGGTAATGCCCATAGAAAAGCAGAATTTGTAAAAAAACTGGGCGATGCTTATCAAAACATTGGTTTTGTCGCTATCAAAAACCACGGACTGACAGATGAATTACAAGATAAACTCTACAAAAGTATAAAGGATTTCTTTGCACTAGATGACAGCACCAAAAGTCAATATGAGCGACCTGAAATCGGGTATCAGCGAGGATATACGGGAAAAGGCAAGGAACATGCAAAGGGGAGAAACACGGGTGATTTAAAGGAATTTTACCATGTTGGACAAGACCTAAGCCATATTCCTGATAATGACCCGCTCAAAAAGGACTACCCGCCAAATGTATGGCCTACAGAAATCCCTGCCTTCCAAGAAGTGGCACTCCAGGTTTTTGCAACCATAGAAAATGCAGGAAAGGCCATGCTGAGAGCCATAGCCCTTCACTTAGAGCTTCCGGAAGATTATTTTGAAGACAAGGTCTTACATGGCAATTCCATACTTAGACCTATCCACTACTTCCCCATCCAAAATCCAGAAGAGGTTCCTTCAGATGCAGTTAGGGCCGCTGAACATGGAGACATCAACCTGATCACCCTTTTGATGGGCGCCAGTGCTGATGGCCTTCAGGTCCTTAGAAAAGATGGACATTGGATCCCCATCACTGCGCTTCCCGAACAGCTGGTGGTCAATGTGGGAGACATGTTGGAAAGGTTAACCAACAAAAAATTAAAATCTACCATTCACCGCGTGGTCAATCCACCGAAAGAAAAAATGAATAGTAGCAGGTATTCCATTCCATTTTTCATGCACCCAAGATCTGATATGGACCTCACCTGTCTGGCATCCTGTGTGGATGCTGAAAACCCAAAGGCATTCGCTGATGCCACTGCCGGGGAATTCCTCGAAGAAAGATTAAGGGAACTGGGCTTACGTAAATAGTTCTGGTGACCATCAGGAGAGTCAAATATTACCTCTATTTAAAGGATGTCATTTTATTGTCAGTAACAGCCTTTGGGGGACCTCAGGCATTTTTGGCTATGATCTTAGACATTATGGTCAAAAAGCGCCGCTACATTTCCGAGGAAGAACTTTGGGAATTACATGCCTTATGTCAAATACTCCCAGGTCCGACCTCCACTCAAACTGTCTCTGCCATCGGATACAGGGTAGGCGGACCCAATTTGGCCTATCTTTCCTTGCTGGTATGGATACTTCCTGCCACACTCATCATGACTTCTGCTGCCATCTTGGTGGATTTTCTCCAAACCCAAACTTCCGGATCACTGGATTTTGCAAAATTCATTCAGCCTATGGCTATTGGCTTTATTATTTATGCTGCCCAGAAAACCATCGGTAAAATGGTCAAAACTCCCGAAGCTACTGTCTTGATGATGCTCTCAGCTTTCGTAGCTTTTTTCTATAACTCTCCATACATCTTTCCGATAATGCTGGTCATTGGCGGTGTATTCACCTCACTAAAATACCATAAGCAGCCAAAAATAGAGGAAAAGCGTGGCATCAATGTAAAATGGGCCAACTTCCTACTTTGGGCTGGAGTATTGATCCTGGCCGCAATACTGGGGCACTTTACCCGAATTCTCCCTATCAGGTTATTCGAAAACTTCTATCGGAATGGTAGCCTCATATTCGGAGGCGGCCAGGTTTTGGTTCCTTATCTTTATACAGAATTTGTGGAGTTCAAAGGCTATCTCACCTCCGAAGAGTTCCTTACAGGCTATGCCATCTCACAGGGTGTGCCAGGTCCTACTTTCAGCATCAGCTCTTATATCGGGGCACTGTCCATGCGGGACATGGGCATCACTGGAGCCATCACCGGAGGACTGATTGCAGCAGCAGGCATCTTTCTGCCTGGCACGTTTTTGATCTTCTTTGTCATTAAATTCTGGGATGAGCTAAAAAAATATAGGCCTGTAAGAGCGGCCTTGGAAGGGATCAATGCGGTCAGCTGTGGAATGTTAATAGCCGCTGCCTACTTGCTTTTTGAGCCCATGCCAGCCAATACATTCAATATATCGGCCATTGTGATCACCTATCTCCTTTTACAGTTTACCAAAATCCCCTCTCCGCTTATCATCATGGGAGGAATAATCATCGGCTTGGGCTACCAACTGCTATGAAATAATTTTTAGTGTTCTACGGAACCGGCCAACTCATCCTCAATATCTACCTTCATAAAAGCCCCAACTAGAGAAACCAAGGCTGTAATCAGGAAAAATATCAAGCTGAATGCTACTGCCGCATTTTTATCTATTCCCATATAACTGTGACTAAAAATAAACACCAGCTCCCTTGCCCCCACTCCCCCAATGGTCAAAGGCAGCACAGCTACAATGGAAGACAGTAGAAATACAAACTGGTAATCCAGTATTTGTTCGTGAATTCCCAAGGCCAATAGGATAAAATAAGCACATACAAGCTGCGAAGACTGCACCAATAAAGAGTACACGGAACTTATCAACATGGATGACCTGAATGACCTAAACCACCACCAATAAACTATCCCAAAAACAAGCGGAGTCAAAACTAAAGCTACTCCTGCAAGTACATTCAGGTCCCATATAGGAAGATCTATACCGTCCTTTTCCAAGAAAAACCAAATCCCCAATAGTAAAAACACCAAAGCGGCCAATCCACTGATCCGATCCAGTAGTACGGCTGCCAAAAGTTTTTTAACTGGGCCATTAAAATATTTATTGAGCAAGTAAACCTTATATCCATCTCCACCGATACCACCAGGTAGGAAAAGATTGTAAAACATTCCCTTCCAATATAATTTCAAGTTTACCTTTTCAGATAATCCTACTTCCAAATCCCTGAAATAAAAATTAAGGCGAAAAGAAGAAATCACTTTTGATAGGGTAAAAAATAAAATAGCCAGTAACAAATAGCCTATGTCAATATCCTTAAGTACTTGCCAAGTAGCTTGGGTGTCTATCTTCCGAATGACAAGGTAAATTGCTACTCCCGTAAGGAGTACTTTTAGGAGCAGCTTGATGTTTTTCTTATTCACCTCGGAATTCCTCTTTTACCTTATAGGTATTTTTATCCTGGGATTCGAAATAGGTCCTGATAATAATCTCAGCTACTATCCCAGTGGTGATAAGCTGCAAGCCTCCCAAAACCAAGATCAAGCCCACCAATAAAATGGGCCTGCCCCAAATATCTTCCCCGATTATTTTCAAGGCCAATAAATAAATATTAATGATGACCCCAATAAAAAACGATAACAATCCAATAGTACCAAAAAGGTGAATAGGCCGCTGTAGGTACTTTTGGAAGAAAAGCATCAAGATCAAATCAGCCATTACCTTAAATGTCCTGTTCAAGCCATATTTTGAGGTGCCATGGATCCTTGGATGGTGTTTCACATCCACCTCTGTCATCCTAGCTCCCTCTTGCTTGGCCAAAACCGGAATAAAACGGTGCAATTCCCCATAGAGTCCCATATCTTGGGCAATATGAGCTTTATAAACCCGAAGACTGCATCCATAATCTTTCAAATGAACACCGGTGGTATTCCTGATCATCCAGTTGGCCATCTTGCTTGGGATTTTCCGGAGCACAAAACCATCCTGGCGGTTTGCCCTCACTCCGGCCACCACATCCCAATCTTCATCAATGGCCTTTTGCAACATCATTGGGATATCTGAAGGGTCATTTTGCAAATCACCATCCATGGTAGAGATATACTCACCTTCAGCATAATCAATTCCCGCAGCCAAGGCGGTGGTCTGTCCATAGTTCTTATTAAAAATCAATACTCTAGTGCGCTCATTGGCATATTTCTTGGATTCGGCCACCGTTTTATCCGTAGAGCCATCATCCACCAATATCAATTCATATTCTATTCCCTCCAGGGAGGTATAAATTGCTTCCAAAAGCGGCTTAATATTCTCTTCTTCGTTAAAAACAGTAACGACTAGAGAGAGCTGTAATTTAGACATACCATATAAAATTTGGCCAAAATTAACCCTTTTTTGACCTCTCACCAAGAAGCCCCTCCAAAACCTAACCTTTTGATAATCCTTTCTTCATAATCCGTGCCGGTCTTAAGGTTATTTTTGACTTATGGAACCAGCATTTAATCAGCATAAACTGTACGGCACACTATTGTTATCAATAGCTTTCTTTATTCACTTTTCCAACTTGGGAGGACTGAGCATATACGCCCTTGATGAAGCAAAAAATGCCACTGCTGCACTGGAAATGTGGCAAAACCAGGAATGGATCGTTCCCACCTTTAATGGTGAATACCGTTTTGACAAACCTCCTTTGCATTATTACTCCTTCATAATAGCCTATAAGCTATTTGGAATAAATGAATTTGCTGCCCGCTTTTTCCCTGCCTTATTTGGTTTCCTATGTACATGGATCAGCTACCACTTTGTAAAGAAAAACCTTGGTTACCAAGTTGCATGCATAAGTTTGCTAGTTCTCAGCTCATCTCTACATTGGTATATACAGTTCCATATGGCCGTACCCGATCCATTCTTGATTTTCTTTATGGTATCCGGAATGATGCTTTTCTTTGAATGGTCAAAATCCGGCTTTCGCTCCATAGGACATATGATGGGAACCTATACCTGCTTTGCCCTGGCAGTATTGAGCAAAGGACCAATTGGAGTGTTTTTGCCCTGCATGGCCCTTCTTGCTTATTCACTGCTCATGCAGCAATTGAATGGAAAAAGGCTAAAAAGAATATTTCACCCAGTTGGCTTGGCGCTTTTCTTATTGATAGCTCTTCCATGGTACATTTTGGTGGCCTTGGAGACAAAAGGTCTCTGGTTGGAAGAGTTTTTCTTCAAACATAATATAGGCCGCTTTTCTTCCCCCATGGAAGGTCACGGCGGAGGATTTTGGAAAACCTGCTTTTTTGTATTTGCAGGGATGTTACCCTTTGCATTTTTTCTTCCACAAAGCATCCTTCACACCCTAAAATACCGCACAAATAAAGGCACCACATTTGCCCTGGTCTGCAGTGGGACCATCATTCTGTTCTTTATGCTTGCTGGCACCAAACTCCCCAATTATACCTTACCCTCATATCCATTTCTGGCCCTAATAATCGGAAACTACCTTTACCAGGTTCTCCAAAAAGGCCAAATAAAAAGCATGTTGGTACCTGGCACATTATTATCTCTACTGATCTTAACGCTCCCCTTTGGCATTTACTTTGGTTTATCTACGGAAGCAGGATTGGAAGTCCCCAACATCATGCCCTGGTTATTTATGATAAGCTACCTAACTATACCCATCATTGTCCTAGCTTATAGAAAGTCCAATATATCATCCATGATCTATGCAATGGCGGCTAGCTTTATGCTTGTTTCTTTGGTCTTCTTTTGGCTTGCCTTTCCCATAATTGATCGACAAAGTCCCATTGGGAAAGCACCTATAGCAGAGATAAAGACTGAGAATCTCTATTATTTTAACAACTATAATCCAGCATTTTTATTTTATGTCCAAAAACCATTGGTTGACCTTCGCTCCTTGGACGATCCAAATGCAGCCAGTGGCTACCTGATTACACGACTCCAGTATTTACCAGAACTTGACCAACTCGGGCTAAATTACGAACTGGTCTATTCGAAAAAAGATCTCTTCGAATCGCCTACCAGCATTATACTCAAACTTCTGCCCGACAGCATAAATTAACAAATTATCTTTTCGCTGATAAAGTCGCCAACTTTGACAGTTCAATTTTCCGTTTGGGCAACAGACCACTCTTAAATACTTTAGAATTAAAGTATCTCACGACCAAACACCTTGAAAGCAACGCTGAACTCAAACCTAAAAAAGAACCTACCAACACATCTCCCATAAAATGCTGCATCAAATACACCCTGCTGAAGCCCACTAAAACAGCGATTAGCAACATTAAAACCTGAAAAAAATGCCGCTTAGGGAAAACCATGGAAACCATGCTCGTCAAAGCAAAAGCCGTAGCTGTATGACCGGAAGGAAAAGAATGCCAATGGTGCATGGTCACTCCTGCCACTTGGACCAAATCGACATCCTTAAAATACTCCAAAGGCCTAGGGGCATGTGGAAAAATCAGCTTTTTCATCAGTAAAGCTATTAACATGTGGATGGCAGCATTTAAACTGCAAAGCAGCGCAAAACTATACCTATACATCAATAGCACAGGAAAAACAGCCAAAAACACCAGGCCATCTCCCAAATGGGTAACCGTAGAAAAAAATATATCGGCCCATAAAAAGTGATGTTGATTGATCAAGAGCTCAACTGCTCCCTTGGGCCTGCTCAAAAAAATGGCTCCTATCAAAAAAACAATGAAAAAATAATAAAATATATATGTGTAGGGTATGGACTTTTTTTTCATATAATGGATTATGATTCTTTGTTTTAACAACAGCCCATCTGCTCCGTTTTTCATACTTATCTCCAAGACTGTTTGCCTATTGCTTATTCCAAAATTAGGTCCTTAAAATCAATTTGCAGTTACGCGAAATTCATGGATTAGTTAAAAATTAAGCATGAAAGTACTAACGTATTAACATAGATACCCCAACACTTCAAGTTATATAACAAAAAGATAAACAACACCTTAGAACAACCCTCAGTCATCACTTACAAGTCAATATCGCTCTATTTCCCTTTCCTCCACATGATGCAGATTTCTGTACACCTCTATGCTAAATGTCCTCACAGTATCTCCCCGGTAAATCACATAAAAATATTCTTTTAAAAGTCTCTTCTCAAAACCAGTGAGGAGCTCCCTGCGGTCTTCAGTCCCCCGCTGAAGATAAACTCCGTCATAAGCCCTGTTTTCAAACTGTTCAATCCCTGGCCAAAGATCAAATTGGTTTTTCCTTCTTCCCAGATTAATGGTATATGTCTGTGGGTTTCCGGGGACATAAAATGCCATTTCAGAAGCCAAATGATAACTATCACTGAAAACAAAAAACTTTTCCAATCCCAAAGAATCAATCAAAAAACCTAACCGTTGTCCCATCTCTGCATACCCGGCCAACCTACCAAGAGGGTCTTTTGCTGGCTTTAACACCTTTTTATATCCAAAGCCATCCAATGAGGCCGGATTCATGATCAAAATGATCATGAATCCGGAAATTGCTGTAGAATAAAAAGCATACTTTTTCCAATAATCCGCAGCGCGTGACACCACATACACCATGGCAATACTCAGATTGACATAGGCAAAGACAGGCCAGTTCACCTCTACTCTTTTCGAAACAGAAATTCCCAAGAACAAACACCAAACCAGTACAGCTGGAAGCAAAATGTATATCAACTGCCTCTCTCTATACTTCAGCAACCTTCGAAAAGACATCAATAAAAAAGGAAAGAAAAGAGCAGAGACAATGGCCACTTGCCCCCCTGCATATTCAGAGATATATCTCAGTGAGGCTATGATATCAAAAGACCTATTTTCACCAAGCACACCTCCAAGAGCCCCCACATGCTTGAAGGTCACAAAGTCATTCTCAAGATTCCATATGATGATGGGAATAAAGGACAATGAAAACACCAAACAAAAGATATAAACTCCTTTTTCCTTAAGTTGCTTGACATCCACCAGCAATAAATACATAAAGATTATGGGAATGACCAATACCATGGTGTTTTTGGAAAGCATTCCCATGGCACTTGCCATTCCTGCAAATACCCAATACTTGGTTTCTCTTGTCTCTGTAGCCATCCAAAGCCAATAGTAGGTCAATGCCCAAAAAAACAGCAATGAAGAATCAGTGGTATGAAAGAAAGATGCCAAATGAAAAAAGGGCATGACCAATAACATAATCGCTGCCCAAAAGCCAAGACTTGAATCCCTAAACATCTTACCGCCCAGTTTAAAAACTAGCCAAGCAGTACCTGCGGAAAACAAAACAGCACTTAAACGAACCGCAACATTCGTATTTCCAAATATGCCTGTAAGAATAAAATTATATACCGCCACCATCAGCGGCTTTGAATAATAATTCCAGTCCAAATTCTGTGACCATAACCAATGCTGCGCTTCCTCAGAAAATAAACTCAAAGAAGTGGTAGCGGTGAACAGCACCTTTGCGACGGACACTATCAAAATGACCAAAACCAATAGAAATGAATAAGATCTCACCTAAAAAAGTCATTAGTAGTCCAAAACAACACACTCAAGCATCAAAATACATATTAACACACATGTATCACCTTTTACTGTATTAATATAGCAATTATTTCATGGTTTAGCAGTTAAAAATCAAGCTCTTTGTCAAAATCCCCATGCCCTAATTAGCAAAAATTAAGCGGGCTAAGCCCCAACTTCTTTTTGAAACATTGTAACTTCGCAACATGAATCCAAATAGCAGCATTCTGATTATTCCTACGCATGAAATTAATGATAGATAATTTTTCCTCTTCGATTCAAAACCGCGCTTGGCCAATTATTCTACTGTTCATTCTTTTGGTTGCCCCATTTGCCTTACAATTCCACCTGCATTATCCCGATGAAATGTATTATACTGATGCAGCCATCAAGATGATGCAAAATGGCGACTACCTTACCACTTATTTGGGCAGTGGTGAATTAAGGTTTAAGAAGCCCATATTGACCTATTGGACTGCTTTGGCGGGCTTCAAATTATTCGGGATCTCTGCCTTTTCTTCTAGAATTTTCTTTCTGCTCAGTGGAGCAGCCATCGTCTTCTTGGTCCATCGTATCGCCCATTTGATCTTCCACCAAAAAAACATTAGCCATATAGCCATTTGTATTGCCGCTAGTCACGGTCTGATCATATTTAGCAGCACCAGATCGATTCCTGATATTCTCTTGGCCCTTTTTATGACCCTATCTGCTTTGGGAGCTACTGGTCTGATTAAATATGGTAATAATGCTGGCAAAAAATATTTATGGATGTTCTACTTAGGAATAGGGATAGCATTTGAGGTTAAGGGACTACCAGCAGCTGCTTTGGGAGGCATTGCCATTATTTACTTATTGGTAAATCCTTGGCAAAGGATCTCTTGGAAAAAAATGGCGCATCTTCCGTCCGTCCTTACCATGCTGATCATTGGTTTGTTCTGGTTTTGGGCCATGTACATCAAATTCGGCCCCACTTACCTCAGTTCCTTCATGGAAGATCAGGTTGGCATCCGAGTAGGAAGTAAACTGTTGCTAATAGGAACCAACTTCTGTTTAGCTGTAGTCCTTTACTTTGCTATGTTTTTTCCATGGATAGTTCCAGGTATCAGCTCAGTGAAAAAGAACCTATCAAAGATCGTAGACACCAATAAAGCCTTTTTTGGTTTTGTAGCTACTTGGAGTATTTCAATGATTTTGATGACCAGCATGGTTTCGGTCTTCTACGAAAGGTACTTGCTTCCTGTTCTACCTTTAAGCGCAGTGGCGTTGGCCTGGCTAATCGCTCAAAACCCAAATGGGCTAAAAAACAAGAGCATTAGATGGACATCAGCAGTATTCTTAATATTGAATTTGGTCATCATTCTCACTTCCCTCTATCTCAATTTAGGACTGGGTACACTTAGCATTCTAACTGCCTTCGGCTTAATGGTGTCCTCTGTTATATTATTTTCCTTGTACTTAGCATTTAAAAGATCTTGGCAACCAGCCACCGTGCTGACCACAGCCATTTTATTGTTATTTTTCAGCTTGCCCTTATTCACCAAGGTCATTTCCCTTCCTGACCAAGGGGTGCAAACAGCTAAACACATTCAAAGTATAGGCCTTCCTGAAGGAAGTAAAATTGCTTTTATAGGAAATCTTCATACATCCAGCAAAATCAGGATCGGCCTAGGAACCGAATATTCATTGGTCAATCTGCCAAAAGCTTCATACCAAGACCATTTGGCCGAATTTGACTATTTGGTATGCGATGAAGAGACCATGCAAAATCTAAAAGCCACAGACTATAAAATTGATGTTGCCTCTACCAATTGGAACGCAAAGTATATTCCTGACATTCTTTTGTCAATCCTGGAAGGCACTCAGGATGATTGGAGGGAAAAGGGCACAAAAAAGTTCTATTGGGTCGAAAAACGATAAAGAAAAAACAAAACCCGCTCACTTGAGCGGGTTTGTCGATGCATTATTTAAATTGTGGGTTATATTTTTATTGTCTCGCTAAAACCAATTTTTCTTTGAATTTCTTAATCTGTCTCCTCAGCCCCTCAATCGCTTCATCAGCAGCTGCTTCAAAAGAATCCTTCTGATGCTTTGCAAACAACTGTTTCCCGGGCACATTCAATTTAATCTCAACGATTTTGTTCTCGTTTTTCTCATTCTTATCGAGCCTCATAAATACCTCGCCGTCAATAATCCTGTCATAAAAAGTATCTAGCTTATCCGCTTTCTTTTGGATAAAGTCTATCAACTTCTGATCAGCGTCGAAATGGATTGAATGCATTTGTAATTTCATAATTTTAACAGTTTAAAAGTTAAACTTTTATTTAGGCTTTAGGATGTGCTTGCTCAAACACAGCCTTCAGTTTTTCCATAGAATTGTGTGTATAAACTTGCGTGGCAGCCAGGCTGGCATGTCCCAAGAGATCTTTAACTGCGTTGAGGTCCGCTCCCTTATTTAGCAAATGGGTCGCAAAGGTATGTCTCAGAAGGTGAGGACTACGCTTGGACGTCTGCGCAAAAAGGTCTAAATATTTCCTCACTATTCGGTAAATCTTCATTGGGTACGCTTGCTTTCTTGTATTTATAACGATAAAATAATCACTCTCGTTTACATTTGAAAATGTTTCTTTAAATACTTTCCTGAACGAAATTATATTCTTAACCAACTCATTTGTAAGAGGAATTATTCTTTCTTTTTTGCGCTTTCCCAACACCCTCACTGTTTGACCCTCAATATCAAGATCTTGCCACTTGATGGTCAATAATTCCGACAACCTCACCCCTGTAAGGTACAAAAACTCCATCACCATCTTATCCCGCTGCCCCTCAAACCCTTCTTCATAAACTATCTCGTTCAGTACCTCTACCATCACATTTTCCTGCACAAATTCAGGTAATCTTTTCGGGGTTTTCAGTGCTTTAATTTTATAGGTGGGATCTTTGGTCAACTCTCCAGATCGCAACAAAAATTTATAATAAGATCTTAGGGTGGCTATTTTCCTGTTAATGGTAGTCGCTGACAATCCTTGCTCTACCAAGTCCACTACCCAAGCACGGATTTCGGCATGTGACGCTCCTTCCAAACGCTCCATCTCAAAGGACAGTTTTAAAAAATCCTTGAACTGTTCCAGATCTTTTTGGTAAGCCAAGACTGTATGCGCACTGGCCCGTTTCTCATGTTCAAGATAGTTTATAAACGAAAAAAGCATATCAGCGTAATTTAATTACACTAATATGCTCATTTATTTTCTAGAATGGAAGTAATAAATTATTTCCCTTCTTCGTCCTGCATTCTTTGTTTGTAGGCGGCTTTGATTACCTCTGTTCTTCTTTTTACAGATGGTTTTTCGAAATGTTGACGAGATCTCAACTCACGGATTGCTCCAGTTCTGTCAAACTTTTTCTTGAAACGCTTAAGCGCTTTTTCGATAGATTCGTTCTCTTTTACGTTTACTACGATCATAATTTTACACCTCCTTTCGTGCTGCAAATGTAGAAAGATAGTTCGGTAAAACAAAACATTCTTTTAAAACTCAGCCATTGCCATCCGATAGTTTAGAAATTTATTTCAGGATTTCTCTGGAAATAACCATTTTTTGAATCTCAGAGGTTCCTTCACCTATGGTGCATAGTTTGGCATCCCTATAGTATTTTTCCACAGGATAATCCTTGGTAAAACCATAGCCCCCAAAAATCTGTACGGCTTCATTGGCCAGCTCCACAGCTACTTCTGACGCATAGTACTTCGCCTTTGCACTGGCCAAAGTCACATATTCCCCCCTATTTTTTAAATCTGCAGCTTTAAAGGTCAACAGCTTGGCGGCCTCTAATTTTGTGGCCATATCTGCCAATTTAAAAGATATACCCTGGTATGAACTGATGGGCTTGTTAAACTGATGTCGCTCTTTTGAATACTGAATAGCTGCTTCCAAAGCCCCCTCTGCAATCCCAAGCGAAAGTGCTGCAATAGATATTCTCCCTCCATCCAATACCTTCATCGACTGAATAAAGCCTTCCCCTTCCTCTCCTAACATCTGACTTTTGTGCACCTTGCAGTCTTGAAAAATCAATTCTGCAGTTTCAGAGGTACGCATTCCCAGCTTGTCCTCTTTTCTTCCACCTTTAAATCCAGCCATCCCCCTTTCCAAAACAAAGGCTGTCATCCCATGCGAGTCCCCCACATTGCCAGTTCGGGCAATCACCACCGCTACATCTCCAGAAACGCCATGGGTGATAAAATTCTTTGCCCCATTGATTATATAATAGTCACCCTCCTTTACTGCTGTAGTTTTCATATTGGCTGCATCAGAGCCCGTATTGGGTTCTGTAAGCCCCCAAGCCCCTAGGTGTTCGCAGGAAGCTAACTTAGGTAAATATTTTTCCTTTTGTTCATCTGTGCCAAAAAGCATGATATGCCCACAGCAAAGAGAATTATGCGCAGCCATGGACAAGCCTATTCCTGGATCCAACTTGGCCAGTTCCAAAATAGCCGTGACGTATTCATAATATCCAAACCCACTCCCTCCATACTTAGTAGGAATCAATACCCCCATCAAGCCCAGTTCACCTAGTTTTTTAAAAAGTTGCAAAGGAAATTGCTGTTTATCATCCCATTCTTTTCTGAAAGGGCTTATTTCCTTAGCACCAAAGTCCCTGATCATTTGGGCGATCATGCTTTGATTTTCATTCGCATCAAAATTCATCATGGCATTGTTCGTTCTTGGGTTATATTCTTCCAGTATGCGCTGGCAGGTACAGTTCTACTCCATCAGCTGTTCTACCTAAGATATTAACTTCCTCGCAAATAATTAGTTTTCAAGTATTAAAAAGCCTTAAAAATTTTATGCCATATTGGATTGCTTTATATTTGTTCCTACATCAAACAAAGCCCCTTTAAACCTATTAAAACAAACAGTTCATGCAACAAATTTTAATCACAGGCGGAGCAGGATATATAGGATCCCATACTGCTGTAGCTTTGGTAAATGCCGGATTTGAACCTATTATCATTGACAATTTTTCCAATTCCGAAAAAACAGTACTTAATGGCCTTGAAAAGATCCTCAATCGACCAGTAAAATGTTATGAAGGCGATTGCAACGATAGGGAAATGGTCAGAAATATTTTCAAAGAAAATAATATTGCCGGTGTCATCCATTTTGCTGCTTCCAAAGCAGTAGGAGAAAGCACCCAGATCCCCCTGAAATACTACAGCAATAATATCAACTCCTTGATTGTATTATTGGAAACCATGAAGGAGTTCAAAGTAAAAGACATTGTTTTCTCTTCTTCATGCACCGTTTATGGCCAGCCGGATGAGTTACCTGTAAAGGAAACCACCCCGAGAAAAGATGCGGAAAGCCCTTATGGTAACACCAAAAAAATCTGTGAAGACATCCTCATGGACCATGTCAAAAGTGGTGCTGAAGCTAGGATCGTGGCACTTAGGTATTTCAACCCAATTGGAGCACATCCCAGTTCACTAATCGGTGAATTGCCTATCGGTGTTCCTGCCAACTTAATACCATTTGTTACACAAACCGGAGCAGGCATCAGAGAAAAAATCACTGTCTTTGGAGATGATTATGACACACCTGATGGCACCTGTATCAGAGACTATATCCACGTAATGGACTTGGCAGATGCCCACGTAAAATCCATCCAATACCTAGCTGATAAAGAAGATACCTATTTTGACTTATTCAATGTAGGTACTGGAAATGGCAATACGGTAATGGAAGTGATCAAGGCCTTTGAGAAAGTGAGTGGAAAACCTCTTAATTATGAACTGGGAACAAGAAGAGCCGGAGATATTGAAAAAGTATGGGCCAATACGGACAAAGTGAGCAAAGTGCTAGGCTGGACGCCTGAATACAATTTGGAAGATGCCTTAAAAGATGCCTGGAACTGGCAATTGACATTAGCTAAATAACACAGAAGTATTGCAGCATAAAGAATAAGATGACACTATCCCAAAAAGTGTGTAAACTAAAATTTCAATTAGTGGGGTCAGGTTTAGTTTAGCCTGACCCTTTTTCCAAATATAAGCAGAAAACTATTAAGGATTATTCCCCAGTCCCTGATCGGCATTGTCCATTTTTTGGTGGCTTCGCGCAGGGCAAGGAATACCGATTTGATAACTGCCTCATCAGTTGGGAAGGACAGCTTGTTTTTGGTGTATTTTCTGACCTTTCCATTGAGGTTTTCTATCAGGTTGGTGGTATAAATGATCTTCCTTATTTCCACGGGATAGTCAAAGAAAACGGTCAGTTCATCCCAGTTGTCCCTCCAGCTTTTAATGGCATATGAGTATTTGCTTTCCCATTTTTCGGCAAAATCTTCCAGGGCGGCCCCGGCAGCTTCCTTATTTGGAGCGGTATAGACCTCTTTCATATCCTTGGTGAAGGCCTTTTTGTCTTTCCATACCACATATCTACAGGCGTTCCTGATCTGGTGTACTACACATATCTGGGTGACCGATTCGGGGAAGGAGGCCTTGATCGTATCGGTAAAGCCGTTAAGGTTATCGGTGGCCGTGATCAGGATGTCCTCGACACCCCGTGCCTTCATATCGGTGAGTACGCCCATCCAAAAGGCCGCTGATTCGTTTTTTCCCAGCCAGAGCCCCAGGACCTCTTTTAATCCGTTGGTCTTTAGCCCTACCGCAATGTAAACGGTCTTGTTGACCACCTTGGAGTTCTCCCGTACCTTGAAGGATATCCCGTCCATCCATACGATCAGATAGACCGGGTCGAGCGGACGGTTCCGCCAGGCCACAATATCCTCGGACACCGCATCGGTAACCCTGGATATGGTAGATGCCGATACGTTGATGTCATAGAGCTCTCTGATCTGTTCCCCTATGTCATGGTTGGACATCCCTTTGGCATACATGGAGATGATCACGTTCTCCACACCTTCTGCCATGCTTTTCCTTTTGGGTACCAGTGCCGGCTCAAAACTGCCGTCCCTGTCCCTGGGGACATTGATATGTGACTCCCCAAAACTGCTCTTTATCTTTTTGGAAGTGTGTCCGTTGCGTGAGTTGGGATTGTCTGACTGTTCGTTTTTTCGGTATCCAAGATGGCTGTCCAGTTCTCCTTCTAGCATCTTTTCCACTGCCCGCTTTTGGAGCTCACCTAAAAAAGTTTGCAGTTCTTCTCCGTTCTTGAACTGCTTTAGGAAATCGTCGTTTAAAAGGTCTTCTTTTTTCATCTTCAATCAATGTGCGTTTAAAGTTAAACATTTATTCACACACTGATCGGTATAGTGCCTGCCGCAGGCTCCTCAAAATATCAGTGCGATTGTACCAATCACACTGATATTTTCGAGGTCTATCCTTTTACTGGTAAGCCCGATTTGTGGACTTACACAGTTTATGAGATACTCCCAATAAGATCATTCAGGCCCTAGTTATCATTTAATTAGGGCCTTTTTATTGTACCTCTATTTTTTATCCAAGGTCATTTCAAAACTTGGATACCACTTTTCACCATTAGGGGAATACTCTCCTACCTCATGCCATTGGCCTGAATCATTAATACTGAGCACATATTTCATTTTTCCACCCTGTGGAATATCAAAGCCCCACTCAAAATTATCTTTGCCAAGCTCTTTAAAATATGCATCTACACGCTGACCATTCCCTCTCCAAGCCATCATTTCATATTTTTCCTGCCACTGATTATAAGTGATTACAGCAACGGCATTGAATTTCAAGATTCCCTCCACATAGCCTTTCCCCTCAATCAAAAGCATATTTCCGTCTAGCCTAAAACTCACATCTTCATATTGCTTCAACTCAACAAGTTGTCCAGCTCCCTGTCGGCTTTTTGCTATCCCAGACCACTCCCCTTCCAGAAAGGCCAATTTCTCCATAGCCTGATCCGCTTTGTCCTGCCCCATGGCAAAGCCTGACAAGGTCCAAAACAGTGCAAATACAAATATTTTTCTCATAATTGATCTAAATTGAGGGAATATTATATGATTACGCGCTTTTTACCAGTTTCTCACAACCTGTCCCGACTATCGGGAGATTCCTCGGATTTCCACAGAAATAAATAAAACCCTTACGTGAAAACCTGCCTACCACAAGGTAGATTTGTTAAATCAGTGAGAGATCATTTTTAGATTTTAGAAATACTGGCATGGTATAAACATTAAACATAAAGTAGTTTAAAAAATAAAACAAATGGAATTGCTCAAGGAATATTACCTAGGAAAAAACAAAGATCAATTATACTCAGGATTTTTCTGGTTCAACAGCCAATATTACCTCACTCCTTTTGAACCAAGCATCTCCGAAGAGCATTTAGAGTTTTTCCAATTCAAATTGATCGGACAAAATCCATAGTATTGATTCAGCGCAAAAGTCAATCAATTACAAACCTATAATTCTTTTAGCATCCATATGCTGCAGGTATAATGTCCTGAATCACCGATTGGCTGTTCCAAGCGTTTAAAACCTTGCTTTTCATAGAGGCCGATAGCATTTTCAAATTCCGGTATACTTTCGATATAAAGTGATTGATAACCTAGTTCTCGGGCACTTTGCGTACATTTTTTCAATAATTCCTTTCCTATCCCTTTACCTCTTGACTGGGGCGAAAGGTAAAACTTCACCAATTCAGCCACCTTTATAGGTAGCCCCTCAGTTGGAAAAATCCCACAGCAGCCCAAGACTTCCCCATCAGCCTCAGCCAACCAAAACACCGATTGGGGAGTTCGTTCAAACAATCCATGCAAATCCTCCATCTCAGGATCTGCAAAAACAGTCCCTTCGCGAGGCGCATCGAATTCCACAAAAACGTTCTGGATCAATTCCTTTACAGCTTGATTATCCTTCTTTTGGATAAGACGATATTTAATATGCATAGCTGCAAAATTAAAAAGATGTTGCAGCTATCATTCTGAAAACCCTTTAAAAAAGAAAAAGTACCCCAATTACTTGGGATACTTTCGTATTGAATTTATTAAATATCATTCAAAGCAATCTTGAATACGCATCCTCTCTTACTTGCTTAGAATATCAATCGCAAACCAACTTGCATTCCCCAAGTAGTCGATAGATTACTTACATTTCGGAACGGAGTGGCCACCAATTCATCAGATACCGTTTGTACATTCAAGGCAGGTACACCACTTGTAGGTGTATCATTGGCCAGCTGCAGAAGGTTTTCAGCACCATTGAGCTGGTCCTGTACCCCCCAATCACTATTCAATAGGTTACCCACATTAACAATATCCACACTTAACTGAAGGGTACTTCTGTTATCTCCAATATCCGTAAAGATGTCTTGTAGCACCCTTACATCCCATCTATTCAACCAAGGCAACAGGAATGCATTTCTTGGCAAATACTCACCTCTATATTTATCCAAACCATTCTCCTCAATAAATGCGTCCAAAGCAGCCTTCTGTTCTGCCACTGAAAAATCCCCATCCACCAAAGGAAGATCATCCGTATCTCTAGGAAGATAAATCAAGTCGGCGTTGATCCCATCATTATTGATATCGTCACCGTATGTATAAGAGAACCTACCTTGGTTGGCTCCGCTGTAATATAAGCCTATAGTAGTGGCCAAGGCGTTTGCATATTCCACTTTATAGTTCACACTGGCTACTACGCGATGAGGAGTTGCAAAATCGGAAATATTCAGCATCTGGTCATTAGGACTATTAATAACTGGACTTGCTCCCCATGCCGAACTAGCATTGGATCCTGAATTGGCAGACACTTCCTTAGCACTTGAATAAGTATAGTATACAGAAGCTGACAGCCCTTTATAATCTGGCATGGTCAACCCAAATGTAGCACTAAAACTATGTCCTTTCACATCTGTATTGGTAAGAATAGTAGCATTATTGCCTCCCATTACTGGATTATAAGCATTACTTTGTCCTGGAACAAAGAACTCCCTATCATCTCCATAGTCACCAATCACTCCACTAGCCCCATAATTCATGGTATTGGTAGAGCGTGTTCTATTTGCACCATATTGGAACACCCCATTGATATCACGGGTATAAAGTAAATCCGCAGTTGCAATTAAAGGTGTATTGGGAATGACATAATCAGCACCTAAACTTGATCTCCAAACCATGGGCATTTTGAACTCTCTGTCCACAAGGGCAAAAGAGCCGGGAGCACCTTCAGAAGGTGAAGAAATAAATACATCTTCAGCACCTTCCGGCACATTGTTTACATAATAATATTTGTCAGTCTGAAAAGAGACATTGTCAATCCAGCCTTCTACATCATCATAGTCACCTGGCTCAATATTATTTTGTATCACACCAGCATTGGTTGGCATATTGGTCAACCATACGAAGGGCACCCTACCAGAGAATACACCTGTACCACCTCTTAAAGTAAAAGTTCTATCACCATTCACGTCCCAGTTAAATCCAAAACGAGGAGAAACCATCACTTTCGATTTTGGCCATTCACCTGAACTATAATGCGTAGGCATGCCATATTTGTTTAATAGGGTAATCTCATCAATGGATTGATTGGCCGTCAAATCATTAAGATAAATGGGCAATTCAGCTCTCAAACCAAAGGTCAAATCCAAGTTTTCATTCACTGAGAATTTATCTTGGGCATATAATGAAGCAAGACCAAAATTAATCCTCGAATAAGTATCCCTTCCTTCATAAGGATAGGTCAAACCAAACAAGGTTGGCGCTACTTCGTTTACTGTGCCAGTAGTCAAGAAATCCTCGACGGAGGCATAGCGATAGTAGGAAGTACCCATCCTTACATAACTGTTTCCGAATTTTTGGATTTCAAAAGCAGCTCCAGCAGTAAAAGTATGACTACCTTCCACATAAGTGAGGTTGTTGATAAAGGAATAATTATCGTTAACCACATCATTATTATAGGAGAACAACTCAGTACCAAAACTAATGTAGTTCATAGAACCTACATTTTTCACCATATTCCCATCTTCGTCTTCAATAAATCCTCCACCATCCCAGATGTCAACAAATGGGAATTCCGGTCCCGGAGTAGTTCTAGTATCTTGAATTCTTGAATAGGTGGCCAAAAACTGATTACTAAGTTTAGCGGAAAAATAACTATTCAATTCTGCTGTGATAGATTTCACCGAATTTTCAAATCCATAATTTCCATTTTCAAAAGTGATAGCATTTTGACTGACCCTGGCACCATTTGGAAAAGGAGCCCTTGGCCTTGGACCTGATGTAGCATTCGCAACCTGAGGAGCCTCTCCCACTACTTGATTATACCTAACCGCTAGCTTGTGTTTATCATTAATATTCCAGTCGACCCTGGCCAAAAACTTGGTACTGCTTTGCTCTGCTTCATTGGCGTAGCCCTCATACCTTCCCGGATCATACCCCCATTGATTGATCAAATGATTTCTAACTGATTCCAGATCATCTACGGTCGGTCGGGCAATATTATTTTCTGGGTCGGCCACTCCATCCGTAGATGCTCGCCAAAGGTTGGCTCCTGAGGCATTGGCTCCTGTCTGAACTTCTCTTTCTGCATTGACAAAGAAGAATAATTTGTTCTTGATGATAGGTCCACCAAGTCTAAAGCCAAAGTTTCTGCTTGCTGCATCTACCTTTTCTAATTCATTACTGCCGATTTGTCTACCTTGCAAATCTTGGTTCTTTAAAAAATAATACGCTGACCCTTTGAAAGTATTGGTACCACTTTTAGTTACAGCATTGATACCTGCGCCTGTAAAGCCACTTTGGGTAACATCAAAAGGCGCAATATTCACAGTGATTTCTTCCACAGCATCCAAGGAAATCGGCTGGGAACTCCCTCCAGGAAGGGGACTGCTACTCAAGCCAAAACCATTGTTAAAATTGGCACCGTCGATTTGCAGGTTATTGTACCTCGCATCTCTGCCCGCAAAGGAATTTCCAGACGCTTGTGGTGTAAGTCTGGTAAAGTCCAAAACACTACGGTTTATTTGGGGCAAATCAGTGATAGCCTTTTGCCCCACATTGGTGGCGGCTCCTGTCCTAGAAGCATTAAAATCATCCAGACTATTGGAAGTAACTACTACCATCTCTAGCTCAGCTTCATCATCCAACAGGATAATATCCACCGAATAGGGTTGCCCCAAACTCAAATTAATATTGGTCAGTTGTATGGTTTGAAAGCCGATATAACTAACCTCCAAAGTATAAGGGCCTCCCACTCTTAAGTTAGCGAGATTAAACCGCCCATCAACACTGGTTACAGCTCCATAAACCGAACCAGAAGGCTCATGGGTAGCTTTAACTGTAGCTCCGATAAGCAGCTCTCCGGCCTCATCTACGACATTTCCCCGAATACTACTGCTCGTTACCTGCGCTTGAATTACACCTGCTCCTAATAAGAACATGCCAAATAGCAGCAGCATCTTTACTTGTAACAATTGCTTCATAATTTACTTTGTAATTGATAAAAACTGTTTTTAAAATTCAGACTAATTACGCATAAAATAATAGGACATTTCAACGTTTTATTTTTATTATTCATTAAATATAAACCACTAAATATATAGTCTACTTAACATTACCAAAACGTTCTATAAAAGAATATTCTAAATATAAACACTAAAAATACTCAATACAAAATCAAACAGCACAAATAACCAATTTACTGAAAGTTTAAATTAAGCATAATCGAACAAAATCAAACTAAAGCAAACATCCCATTAAATATGGTTTAAATACATTTTTAATGCACTTATTACTACTTTTTACCTCTTGAACACTGTGCTAAAATTTTCTTATCTTCAAACCCACATGTAAATCATGGCATGACATCCCTGAATAATCACTTAAAATCTTATACTTATTAGCCCCGACAGGGTGCAATAGTACTTCTATAGCTTCTAACCAGAGTAAATTATATGCAAACGAAAGCAATTGGCTGGCTTTATCTTTACCTATTTGCAGGATTGGCTGATATCTCCTTGATTATTCAGCAACAAGACGACTTAAGATTCCTTTCCAAGCCTTTATTGATGATCTCCTTATGCGCTTATTTTTTAAGCACTACCTCCGTCATAAAAAACACTTTACTGAGAAAATCAGTAGGGACAGCTTTGATTTTATCCTTGATTGGTGATGTCTTGCTCCTGTTTCCTCAAATGTTTTTGTATGGACTGGGCGCCTTCTTTATCGCACAGGTTTGCTATATCATAGCCTTTAAACTTATCCAAAACCATCAGATAAACCTCAGACAGATCAACTTTCTGAAAATATTCTTTTTTAACCTACCTATTTACATAGTCGCCTCCATCATTTACTTTCTTATCAATGATAACCTTCACCAACTCAAAACACCTGTTATCTTCTATATCTTGGCCATGGTCATGATGGCAAGTACTGCCCGGGAGAGGTTCAAAAGGACCAATACACAAAGCTTCGTACAAGTCTTTTTGGGTGCCATACTCTTTTTGGTCTCTGATAGTATTATCGCCTTGGACCTGTTCTTTCAACCTATAAACAATAGCGGAGTATTGATCATGGGCACCTATATCCTGGCCCAGCTGCTTATCGTTATGGGCATTAGGAGTCACTTGGTACACAGTCCTACCAAGACCAAAGACCAATAAAAAAGCAGGTACCATTACGATACCTGCTCTCAGTATATATTTTTTATCTATTTGAAATTACTTCTTCAAGTCCAACTGTATGCTCAATTCCTTCAATTGATCATCTGCAATGGCACTAGGCGAATCTATCATTACATCCCTTCCTGAATTATTTTTAGGGAAGGCAATATAATCACGGATAGAGTCACTACCTCCGAATATCGCACAAAGTCTATCAAAGCCAAAGGCAATCCCACCATGTGGCGGAGCACCATATTCAAATGCCTCCATTAGGAACCCGAACTGAGCTTGGGCTTCCTCATCTGTAAAACCAAGATGCTTAAACATGGTTTTTTGGGTTTCACGGTCATGGATTCTTATAGACCCTCCACCGATCTCAACACCATTGATCACCAAGTCATAGGCATTGGCCCTCACAGCTCCTGGATCAGACTCCAATAGTGCAATATCTTCTTTCTTTGGAGAGGTGAATGGATGGTGCATGGCATGGTATCTTTCAGTTTCCTCATCCCACTCCAATAATGGGAAGTCCAATACCCAAAGCGGTTTGAAGACATTCCTATCTCTCAATCCAAGGTCTGAGCCCATTTTCAACCTCAGTTCTGACAATTGCTTCCTAGTAGCATTCTTATCCCCAGAAAGGATCAACATCAGGTCACCAGGATGTGCTCCCATTTTATCAGCCCAAGCTTTCAGGTCTTCTTGACCATAGAATTTATCCACTGAAGACTTAAAGGAGCCATCTTCATTGCATTTCACATAGACCAACCCTTTGGCTCCGATCTGTGGACGCTTCACCCACTCAGTCAAGGCATCCACCTGCTTTCTGGTATAGCTGGCAGCACCTGATGCACAAATACCAACCACCAACTCAGCAGCATCAAATACATTGAAGCCTTTGTTTTGAGCCAATTCATTCAGCTCAACAAATTTCATGTCGAACCTTAGGTCAGGCTTATCATTTCCATAATATTTCATGGCATCGGCAAAGGTCATCCTCTCCACTTCCGGTAATTCTACCTTCTTCACCGTAGAGAACAAATGCTTCACCAGACCTTCAAAGGTCTGCAAGATATCTTCCTGATCCACAAAGGACATTTCACAGTCAATCTGAGTAAACTCTGGCTGCCTGTCAGCCCTTAGATCTTCATCTCTAAAACACTTTACTATTTGGAAATAGCGGTCAAATCCACTGACCATTAACAGTTGTTTAAAAGTCTGAGGAGACTGTGGCAAGGCATAAAATTCACCTTGGTTGATCCTGCTAGGCACCAAAAAGTCCCTTGCACCCTCAGGCGTAGATTTGATCAACACAGGAGTTTCTACTTCCATAAAATCTTCGGCATCCATGAACTTTCTGGTCTCCTGCATCATATGATGCCTCAGCTGAAGTTTTTCACGAACCACCCTTCTTCTCAAATCCAAGTAACGGTATTTCATTCTCAATTCCTCTCCCCCGTCAGTCTCATCCTCAATGACAAAAGGAGGAACTTTGGCAGCATTCAATACTTCCAAAGTTGCTACCTTCAATTCAATATCTCCAGTAGGAATCTTATTGTTTTTAGAAGTTCTTTCAATCACTTCTCCTTTGGCCTGAATAACAAATTCCCTTCCCAAAGAAGCAGCTTTGTCTAATAGCTCCTGATCACTTGACCCTTCTTCAAAAATCAATTGTGTAACACCGTACCGGTCTCTCAAATCTACCCATACCAATCCACCTTTATTTCGGACCCGTTGTACCCAACCAGAAAGTGTCACTTCCTTGCCCACATCCTCTAAGCGTAACTCTCCACAAGTATGTGTTCTTAGCATATTTTTATTGTTTTATTCAATATTGATCGCCAAAGATAATAATTCGAATCACAGTTTACTATTATGACAAAGAGTATCACATATTTTTATCATCTTTTTTTCGGCAAAGTTCAAAAAATAGCGAGCTTTGTGGCTCGGATTTTAGGAATTTATCAAAGAAAATCCACTAATCTAAGTAATGAGTACCAAGCTACTGGTAAGTGGCTCAAAAAAAGGCATAAACACTTGGAAATTGACCGGAATTTAAACTAATTACCGTATTATTTAATCGCCAAAACCAAAAATAGGGAATGAAGAAAAAATGGATCGCAGTAGCAGGAGTAGTGCTACTGGCGGCGGCAGGAATGGGATACTACCAATCCAATCTTGAGCCGGAAAGTGAAATAGTGGTAGCAGAAACTCAAACGCCTGTAGAAACAGCAATCGTAGAAGAGAAAAACTTGCTCTATGGTATCGATGTAGATGATCTTGCAGTCGTAGAAGGTGTAGTAGGAAGGAATCAGACACTCTCAACCATATTGGCCCCCTTTAATGTCCCCTACCAAATCATTGATCAAATAGCGAAAAAGTCCAAAGACATTTTTGATGTCAGGAAAATCGCCTTCAACAAAAAGTACACAGTCCTGACAGCCAAAGACAGCAGCTCCACAGCAGAATTCTTTATCTATGAACCCAATGCGGCGGAATTTGTGGTGTACAAACTGGATGGGAAGGATATATATAAAGAAGCAAAACCAGTAGAATTAAGGAAAAGAGAGGTAGCGGGACAAATCACCTCTTCGCTGTATGTGAACATGACACAGCAAGGCATCACCCCGGATTTGATTGACCAATTTGCTGACCTTTATGGCTGGAGTGTAGATTTCCAGCGCCTTCAAAAGGGTGACAAATACAAAGTAGTTTATAACGAAAGAGTTGTTGAGGGAGAAGTAGTAGGAGTAGATGATATTCAGGCAGCCTATTTTGAACATATGGGCCAGCCCTATCATGCCATTCCTTTTGAACAAAATGGACAGGTTTCATTCTTTGATGAAAAGGGAAATAGCTTCAAAAAAGCGTTTTTAAGAGATCCAGTTAAATTTACCCGTATCAGCTCCCGATATAACCTGAGAAGATACCACCCAGTACAAAAAAGGTATAAAGCTCATTTGGGAACTGATTATGCCGCCCCAAGAGGAACGGAAATCAGGGCAGTAGGAGATGGAACTATCATCGCTGCAAGTTATACCGGAGGCAACGGAAATTATGTCAAAGTAAAACATAACGGTACATACACCACCCAATACCTTCATATGTCCAAAATCGCCAGTGGTATAAGAAATGGAGTAAGGGTTAAACAAGGACAGGTCATTGGCTATGTAGGAAGTACAGGCTTAGCAACTGGCCCTCACCTTTGCTTTAGGTTTTGGAAGCACGGTAAACAAGTGGATTGGTTAAAAGAGGATATCCCACCTTCTGAACCTATCTCTGAACAAAATAAATTGGCCTTTGAAAGAGTTAAACAGGAAAAGCTTGATCTGCTAGCTTCCATTCCATATGAGGAAGTACAAGAAGAAAGACTATTAACTGAAAGATAATAAGCACCAACCAATAGGAACAATCTGGCATCCAATGTCCATTAAATCCTTAAAGCTCGGTCGGGAAACCAATCAATAAATTGTCCTAAAATCCCTTGATATTCAACTAATTTCTGGACAATAAAAAAAGCAGGTGATCAATTATGATCACCTGCTTTTTTTATCTTGATTGATTATCTATTCATCAAAAACTCATGACCCAAGCTCCATCATAACCTGCTTTCTTCACTTGAGCCAACTGTTTAGCTATATTTGCATCATCGACACTTTTTACAGCATAACAATAATATAGCCCGCTGGCATCATCCATGAAAAAGCCCGCATCAGCAAAGCCGTTCAATCTGGAAGTCAAAGAATGATTAGTGGCGTTGGTGCTGGAGGAAAATACTCCAGTCACCACTACTGTTCCACTAACTTCACTGATCAAACCTTTTTTTTTAAGATAAGCCACCTTCTCTTCCTGAATTGCTTCATTGGATGCGTTGATGTTCTTTTCATTGAGCATCAACTTGATTTCTGTCCTTCTGTTCAACTGATGTTCTGCCTCAGTACAATCACCATCTTCACAACCATGAACAGGGCGGCTCTTGCCAAACCATTGATAGGAGATTCTCCCCTCTTCAATACCTCTTTTGATAAGGAAATCCTTTACCACTTGTGCCCTTTTCTCCGATAGTCCTTCATTATACGCTTCAGAACCTCTTACATCCGTATGACCTTCCAAAGCCAACTGGACTCCTTCTCTCTCCTTCATCAACAACAATAGACGCTCCAATTGCTTCACTCCCTCGGACCTCAATTCTGCTTTGTCAAAATCAAAATAGACCGTAGGTACATTCATCTGAATACCCAAATTTGGCTTAGAACAAAGATCCAATAAATCCTCAGGCAATTCATACTCCATGTTCTCATCTGCAAATGCCATTAGCACCAACTCACTTCTACGGTTCAATTGGTGAGAACGCTCAGGACAAGGCACTCCATCACCACAATCATTGGCCAGTTCCTTTTCGCCAAACCATTCCTCATGCACCCTGGTAGAAGCAATTCCTTTTTGCCCCAAATAAGCAGCCACTGCATCGGCCCTAGTATTACTCAACTTTTCATTATACTCATCTGAAGCTCTGGCATCAGTATGTGACCTCACTATTAGGTCAAGATAATCGTGCTCATTCATCAACGAAGCCAACTTATCCAATACTGGCTGGGCATCATTTCTGATTATCGATTTATCCAGGTCATAATATACCAAATCCACAAACACAGTAGTCTTATAAGGAATAGGGATCATGGTATATTCCCTTTCCAGTAAAGTCCCTTCCATTCCTACAGAACTGATGTTTTCATCATGCACAGGGAAATAACCTTTTTTACTAATCTTCAATTCATAATTTGCTTCAGGAGCAATATTGGCTTTGATTTCCCCTTCTACATCCCTTTCCAGATCAATAGCCTTATCTATATCCTTTTCAATGAACTCTGCAACAAACCCATCTGTAATCAAGTCTCCATTACAGTCTTCGACCTTAGCCAAAAATCTCCTGTACATATCTTTGATAAGATAAATATCATCAAAACCCATCCCGCCAGTTCTGTTTGATGATAGATATTGACTACCTTCCTCAGACAAAGTCATGGCAAAATCATCCTGTGGCGAATTGTATGGAATACCCATGTTTTTCACCTTAGAGAAACTACCATTCTCAAAATCTGCAGTGAAAATATCCAGCCCTCCTAGTCCAAAATGACCATTGGAAGAAAAGTAAAAATGCTTCCCAAAAAGGAATGGATCCCTTTCATCACCACTGGTATTGATGGTTTCTCCTAAATTTTGAGGTTCTCCAAAATTAAAATCTTTGTCATATTCAACAACATAAATATCAAATCCACCATATCCACCTTCCATATCAGAAGCAAAGTACAGCTTATTACTAGACTCATCCAGGAATGGATTGATAAGTGAATACTTCAAGGCATCGTTCAAAGGGAAAGCACTGTAATCAGCAAACTCTCCATTTTCTCCAATTTTGCTGAAATAAATTTCTGGATGATAATCCACAAACTCATCCTGCTCTTGACCATAATCCATTTCAGGATTGATCATTTTCCGAGTTTTCACCTTTTTACCATCCACGCTTTTCACCTCACGGGTTACTGTATAAAAAGCCACAGCCTGCTCTTCCAGAAAGAACGGATCAGCAAAATGGTAACTATCAGGTACGGGGGAATTCATAGTTGCCACTTGGCCATCTTTATTGATTTTATAAACTGTCAAGAAATCTCGACCCGTCCAAGCATAATGATCTTCATCAAGTTTATTGGAGACATCAAATCTCAATGCCGCTTTTGCAGAACTACCTTCAGCCCCCCTGTCTGAGGCAAAGTATTTGTTGCCCTTCGTGTCCATCACCATCCCAAAATCTGCTGATGAGGAGTTCAAGGAATCTACTCCAATCGCCTCTAAGGCTACCGGTTTATTATACCAACTCATCATGGAATCCAAGTGGATTTTGTCCAATTTCCCGTCTTTGGGCAGGGAATCCAGTGCTACTACCAATTCATCCATCTTTCCAAGCTGATTGGCTGCAGCAGCAAAACTCACATAATCCTGAGTACTGGCTTCCTCAAATCCAACAGTGGTCTTCCACCATTTGTAAGCATTTTCATAATCGTTCAGCTTTTGATAGCTTTTTGCGGCCATTTGTGCTGCGACATACTTACCCTTTTTATCAAAAGCCTGTTCATACACAGAAGCGGCTTCCTCATAGTTAAACAACTTATACTGTTTATCAGCATAGCGTAGGAGTGCATTTTGGCCAAATGCCGGTAAGTGGCTGGAACCAATTAATGCTCCTACAAACAGAAGTATAAAAATCCTTTTCATATCTAGAACCATCTTGGGTTTTTCATTCTAATATTTTTTGGAGTAATATAGTAACCCACAGAAATCTCATGTGAATTGTTTCTTAAATTACTCAGCACATTGGTACTATGATCATATGCATACCCAATCCTCAAATTATTTGTAGCAAAAATCTCAATAATTGCCGCAATGGAATTCCTCTTGGATAAACCTTCTTGCATGGCCTCATTGCCATTGCCCATATTGGAGCGGAAAGATCCCCCTAGCCAAACAGTCTGCATGAAAAGAAACATGCCGTTAATATCATAATTGGTAGGACTTCCCTTTTCTTCCTTGATCAAAATAGAGGGCTTGAATTGTACCTCATCAGAAATCGGAAGCATGGCTCCAGCTGTGAAATAGTAATGAAAGTTATGGTAAGCCAAGGCAATGTCTTCTTTCTCCAATGCCTTCTTTCCTACCAAATTGTACACACTAATACCTGTATAAAACCGGGCTGTATTGAAGAAAATCCCCGTATTGATATTGGGCGTAAAGACATTTACCCTTCCTTCAGGAATATTATGATCTCCAAAATCATTAGGATCCAACATGGTACCATCAATCACATATTCAGATACCCCAGCACTTACCCCCAGTCCAAGAAAGGATTCGTGTCCTGTCTGGATTCTGTAAGCATAAGTCAACATGCCTGAAGAGGTCTGTGATGGACCGATTTTATCAGACATGATAGAAGCCCCAAAGCCCATACTCCCTTCATTGGCACTTAAATCTGCCGTAATGGTAAAGGTTTTTGGAGCGCCAGGGAAATTCACCCATTGGCTTCTGTAAGTTGATTGAATATAGGGTACTCCCTTATAACCGGCATAACCCGGGTTCACATGCAGTCCATTGAATATGTATTGGCTGAACTGCGGAAGCTGTTGGCCAAAAGTACCCTGGGTAGCCGCGAAGGCTACCACTAGGGACATTATGAAAATTTTAAAAATACTTTTCATCTTTTTATCAGCTTTTAGTTATCTAATTCACTTCCATCCTTAATCACTTGGATCCAACCTTTAAAGATATGTTGCTCTCCTTGTCTGTCAGTTACTGTCAGTACATAGAAGTAGGAACCTGCATTAAGGCCTTCTGCTGTCCAATCTTGCTGGTAATCTTTCGCTTCGTAAACGTGGTCTCCCCATCTGTTGAAGATCACGATCTCGTTTTGCTCAAATTTATCCAGACCTTTGATCACAAACTGATCATTTTTATTATCGACATCTCCTGGTGTGATCACATTCGGGATGAAGAATGGTTCGATAACATTTTGATCTATCGCTGTATTGTCATCAGGATCAATTTCATTTTCAGCGGCATCAACCGTCACTTCATTGATCACATTTCCAGGTGCCTCAGCTCTCACTGTCAGTGTGATGGTAAGTTCTCCTCCCACTGGGAAGGATGGTATGCTCCAAGTCACATTTTGCCCGTTGACATCCATTTGCGGAACTATCTCATCAGTACTGCTCACATAAGTCGCATCCACGAAGCTTACATTTGAAGGAAGTCGATCTGATACCAGAACATCGCTTGCATCAGCCATGCCCTCATTACGAACGATGATCTGATAGTCGAATTGGTCACCCTCGTAAATCTCAGCATCCATGGAGGACTTCGTAATGCTCAAGTCAATGTCCGCCAACTCGATCACCACAGGATCCGCTTCATCACTTACTGAATAATCTCCTGCAGTTGCAGTTGCCACATTGACAGCGGTACCTTCTGTAAGTGTCATTACTTGGATGTCGAAGGAGATGGACTCGCCAACACCTAGGCTAGGCACTGACCATACTGTCGTTTCTCCAGCCACTGGCTCCATTGTAGAAGACACTATCATTAATTCAGCCGGTAGCAGATCTGACAATATGATGTCCTCTACTGTAAATGTGCTATTATTGGTTAGGTTAATGGTATAGGTTACCATTTCACCCACTGTTGCGCTGGTTACATCCACTGTTTTTTCAATGCTCATTGACAGTGGTCTCACCTCAACGGTTACCTCTGCTGTGCCGCAGATTGGATCAGGGATACTTACATCACACACTTGGTAAGTGAAAGTATCTGTACCACTGAAGTTCGTATCAGGAACATAAGTAACTGTTCCATCTGAATTCACTGTTACTGAACCATTTGCCGGTCCATCGACCACTGTTACACTTGAGTTATCCAGCTCAACAAAATCAGTAGCATCATTGTCCAAGACATCAATATTAACTTCCTGGTTCTGATTAGTAGTCACTTCGTCGTTCATTGGCAACACCTCGTTGGCAACTATTCTGAAGGTTACTAATGCATCGTCCATATTGCTTGGATTGAGTTTTTCTCTCAACTCATATCTCAAGGTATATTCTCTGGCTTCTACACCTGGAAGTATGGACAATGTTCCATCAGCTGCGATCTCCAATCCTATGATACCATCCAAATCAACAAACTCAAAGTCTACTTCATCAGGACTCACTGGCTGGCCATTCAACCTATCGTTCAATAGGATATTTCCAAAGGTTCTAGAATTAGGTCTATTGAAGGTCCCGAAGTTATCATCGTTAGCTATGATCCTATTGAAGGAAGCACCAGATTCTTCGCTTGCATCATCTTCAATCACATTACCTTGTGGATCATTGGCAGAAGCATTTGCTACATTGGTAACACCTCCATTATCCAAATCACTCTGAGTTACAGTATAAGGTGTATTGAAGGATGCTGTTTGACCTGGGGACAAGCTTGCCACCGTTTCTTCAAATCCTGTCAATGGATCGCTAACTATAACATTGTTCAGCGTTACATTTCCAGTATTGGTCACTGTCAAGGTATAAGTGATTACTTCGCCGGTTACGCTGAAGCTTTCCTTATCTGCAATCTTTTCTAGGCTAATTCCCGCACTCAATTCAGCAGGAACGTCCTCCTCATCACCAAACTCATGATCACTATCCCTTGGACCTTTACCGATTACAGAAGCATGGTTATTTACAAAACCTCTATCTAGATCTTCCTGGGTCACGGTATAACTGGTAAGAGCCGTTTCTACATCACCTGGTGCTAGACTTTCCACATTATGTACTAAGCCAGTAAGCGGATCCACAATGAATATATTGGACAAGGTAACATTACCAGTATTAGTTACATGGATTTCATAATCCAACACATCACCAACTTCATCGAAGCTTTCACTAATCGCTACCTTATCCAAATGGATACCAGGTATTTGATCGCCATCAATGGACACCTCATCACTATCACCTTCTTGTTCTCCACCTGGTGAATCACCAGACGCAGAGGCGATATTTGTCAACATTCCTGCATCCAAATCTTCTTGTGTGATCGCATAAGTTGTGATTACCTGTCTTTCTTCACTCGGCATCAAACTACCTATATTCTCATCCAAGCCAGTTAATGGGTCTGTAACAATCACATCACTAAGACTCACGTTTCCAGTGTTGGTCACTGTCAAAGTATAAGTAATCACTTCACCAAGTGCACTGTAGGACTCCTTATCTACAGATTTGATCAAATCGATTGATGCCGACTGAGTAATCATGGTAACAGCATCATCCTGCGCATCTGCTGTCTCGTTGCTGCTTACAACCGCTACGTTCAACAAGTCTGAGCCAGCATCAATATCTACCTGAGTCGCTGCATAACTTGCGCTGTAAACCCATTCCTCGGTCAGATCCAACTCGGTGTCATTATCTGCATCACCACTTACATAAGTAGCTCCACCAGCAAAGGCATCTGCTACACTTACTCCGGTCAAGCTTATATTACCAGTATTTGTCACCGTAATCGTATAGTTCAAGGTCGTCGGCGCACTGATATCAGCTGCATCTACTACTTTCTCGATTGCTATGCCTGGCGTCTGTGTAATTGTTGTTACCGCATCATCCTGGGCAGATCCAGTCTCATTGCTGCTTACTATTGCAGTATTAACTAAGTCTAAACCTGCATCGATATCTCCTTGAGTCGCTGCATAAGAGGCACTGTAGATCCAAGATTCTGTTAGATCCAACTCTCCATCATTATCTGCATCGCCACTTTCAAGTGTTGCTCCTCCCGCAAAGTCATCTGCTACACTTACTCCCGTCAGGCTAACATTACCGGTATTCGTTACAGTGATCGTATAGTTCAAGGTAGTCGGTGCACTGATATCAGTTGCATCCACTACTTTATCTATCGCTATACCTGGCGTCTGCGTAATCGTTGTTACCGCATCATCCTGCGCATCTGCTGTCTCGTTACTGCTTACAACTGCTACATTCACCAAGTCTACACCGGCATCGATATCTGACTGAGTCGCTGCATAACTTGCACTGTAAACCCATTCCTCGGTCAAATCCAACTCGCCATCATTGTCTGCATCACCACTCTCTAAGGTAGCTCCGCCGGCAAAGGCATCGACCACACTCACTCCAGTCAAGCTAACATTTCCGGTATTTGTCACCGTAATGGTATAGTTCAAGGTCGTAGGTGCACTGATTTCAGTAGCATCTACTACTTTATCTATCGCTATGCCTGCAGATTGAGTAATGCTTGTCAATGCATCATCACTAACAGAACCTGACACCTCATTCACTGTTATGGTCACAGTATTCACTAAAGGCATTCCTTTATCAATATCTGCTTGGGTGGCAACATAACTAGCAGCATATGTCCATTTCTCTCCTACTTCCAAGACATCATTTGTGTTGATGCTTTCAGTTGGACTAGACAAATCTCCCGCTTTACCATTTGGCATTATATCAACAGGGTTAATATCGTTTAGACTGATATTACCAGTATTAACAATTTCAATAGTATAAGCGAGGGTTGTTGGAGCGTTAATATTACCCAGGTCAACAATTTTATTTACAGTGAAGGCTGGCGTCTGAGTAATCGTCGTTACCGCATCATCCTGTGCGTCTGCAGCCTCGTTGCTGCTAACAACCGCTACGTTCAACAAGTCTAAGCCGGCATCAATATCTACCTGAGTCGCTGCATAACTTGCGCTGTAAACCCATTCCTCGGTCAGATCCAACTCGCCGTCATTATCTGCATCGCCACTTACATAAGTAACTCCACCTGCAAAGGCATCGGCTACACTTACACCTGTTAAGCTTATATTACCCGTGTTGGTCACTGTAATCGTATAGTTCAAGGTAGTTGGCTCGCTGATGTCTGATACATCCACTACTTTCTCAATTGCAATACCTGGAATCTGAGTAATGGTCGTGATTGCGTCATCCTGAGCATCGGCAGTCTCATTGCTGCTTACAACTCCTGTGTTGACCAAGGCAACACCTGCATCGATGTCAGACTGAGTAGCGTCATAATCCGCGCTGTAAACCCATTCTTCGGTCAGATCCAACTCGCCATCAGTATCTGCATCGCCACTTACATAAGTAGCTCCACCCGCAAAGGCATCTGCTACACTTACTCCCGTCAAGCTTACATTACCGGTATTCGTTACAGTGATCGTATAGTTCAAGGTAGTCGGTGCACTGATATCAGTTGCATTCACTACTTTTTCTATCGCTATACCTGGCGTCTGCGTAACCGTTGTTACCGCATCATCCTGCGCATCTGCAGTCTCGTTACTGCTTACAACTGCTACATTCACCAAGTCTACACCGGCATCGATATCTGACTGAGTCGCTGCATAACTTGCACTGTAAACCCATTCCTCGGTCAAATCCAACTCGCCATCATTGTCTGCATCACCACTTACCAAGGTAGCTCCGCCGGCAAAGGCATCGGCTACACTTACTCCGGTCAAGCTTACATTGCCGGTATTCGTTACGGTGATCGTATAGTTCAAGGTCGTAGGTGCACTGATGTCAGCTACATCTACTACTTTATCTATCGCTATACCTGGCGTCTGCGTAATCGTCGTTACCGCATCATCCTGCGCATCTGCTGTCTCATTGCTGCTTACAATCGCTACATTCACCAAGTCTACACCGGCATCGATATCTGACTGAGTTGCCGCATAAGAAGCACTGTAAATCCAAGTTTCTGTCAAGTCCAACTCGCCATCATTGTCTGCATCACCACTCTCTAAGGTAGCTCCGCCGGCAAAGGCATCGGCCACACTCACTCCGGTCAAGCTTACATTGCCGGTATTTGTCACCGTAATGGTATAGTTCAAGGTAGTCGGTGCACTGATATCAGTTGCATCCACTACTTTTTCTATCGCTATGCCAGGAATCTGAGTAATAGTAGTAGTCGCATCATCCTGCACATCTGCTGTCTCATTGCTGCTTACAATCGCTACATTCACCAAATCTGAGCCTGCATCGATATCTGACTGAGTCGCTGCATAACTTGCGCTGTAAACCCATTCCTCGGTCAAATCCAACTCGCCATCAGTATCCTCATCGCCACTTACCAAGGTAGCTCCGCTCGCAAAGGCATCGGCTACGCTTACTCCCGTCAAGCTTACATTGCCGGTATTCGTTACGGTGATCGTATAGTTCAAGGTCGTAGGTGCATCTATAGCTGCAACATCCACCACTTTCTCAATTGCAATACCTGGGGTCTGAGTAATAGTAGTAGTCGCATCATCTTGAGCATTATCTGATTCATTGCTACTTACTATTGCAATGTTGATCAAATCAGCTCCACCATCTATATCCCCTTGGCTAGCATCGTAGGATGCATTGTAAATCCAAGATTCGGCAAGATCCAATTCGCCATCATTATCTTCATCTCCACTTACCAAACTCGCTCCTCCTGCAAAGACATCCGCTACACTTACGCCTGTCAAGCTTACATTACCCGTGTTGGTCACTGTAATAGTATAGTTCAAGGTAGTTGGCTCGCTGATGTCTGATACATCCACTACTTTCTCAATTGCAATACCTGGAATCTGAGTAATGGTCGTGGTTGCGTCATCCTGAGCATCGGCAGTCTCATTGCTGCTTACAACTGCTGTGTTGACCAAGGCAACACCTGCATCGATGTCAGACTGAGTAGCGTCATAATCCGCGCCGTATTCCCAAATCTCAGTCAAGTCTAGCTCACCATCATTATCATCATCACCACTTACTAAGCTTGCTCCACCTGCAAAGGCATCCGCTACACTTACACCTGTCAAGCTTACGTTTCCGGTATTTCTAACAGTAATGGTATAATTTAAGGTAGTTGGCTCACTGATATTCACTTGGTCAACTACTTTCACAATGGCAATACCAGGACCTTGGCTAATTGAAGTAACCGCATCATCCTGAGCATCTGCTGCCTCATTACTGCTTACTATTGCTGTATTTACCAAATCGGAACCAGCATCAATATCAGATTGGATAGCTTCATAAGTAGCACTGTATTCCCAAATTTCTGTCAAATCCAATTCACCGTCATTGTCTGTATCACCGCTTACCAAGCTTGCTCCACCTGCAAAGGCATCCGCTACGCTTACTCCGGTCAGGCTCACATTACCAGTGTTCGTTACGGTAATCGTATAGTTCAAGGTAGTTGGAGCTCCAATGCTAGTTGCATCCACCACTTTCTCGATCGCAATACCTGGAGTCTGAGTGATGGTAGTCACTGCATCATCCTGGGCATCAGCCGCCTCATTGCTGCTTACAATCGCCGTGTTAACCAAATCAGAACCGGCATCGATATCTGCTTGAGTGGCTGCATAAGATGCACTGTAGATCCAAGATTCGGTCAAATCCAACTCGCCGTCATTATCAGCATCGCCGCTCTCAAATGTCGCTCCACCCGCAAAGGCATCCGCTACACTTACTCCCGTCAAGCTTATATTTCCAGTATTTGTTACTGTAATTGTATAGTTCAAGATAGTTGGCTCACTGATGTCTGCTACATCTACTACTTTCTCGATCGCAATACCCGGAGTCTGAGTGATGGTAGTCACGGCATCATCCTGTGCGTTTCCTGACTCATTGCTGCTTACTATAGCCGTGTTGACCAAATCAGTACCAGCATCAATATCGGCTTGAGTGGCTGCATAAGATGCACTGTAGATCCAAGATTCTGTCAAATCCAACTCACCGTCATTATCAGCATCACCGCTCTCAAATGTCGCTCCACCTGCAAAGGCATCTGAAACACTTACACCAGTTAAGCTTATATTTCCAGTATTCGTTACGGTAATCGTATAGTTGAGGATAGTTGGCTCGCTGATGTCTGCTGCATCTACTACTTTCTCGATCAAAATACCCGGAGTCTGCGTGATCGTGGTCACGGCGTCATCCTGTGCATTACTTGATTCATTGCTGCTTGCTATTGCAGTATTCACCAAATCTGCTCCACCATCTATATCAGACTGCGTAGCATCATAACTTGCACTGTAAATCCAAGACTCAGTAAGATCCAATTCACCATCGGTATCATCATCACCACTTACCAATGTCGCTCCACCTGCAAAGGCATCTGAAACACTTACACCAGTCAAGCTTATATTTCCAGTGTTCGTTACCGTAATTGTATAGTTCAAGGTAGTTGGCTCGCTGATGTCTGCTACATCTACTACTTTCTCGATCGCAATACCCGGAGTCTGCGTGATGGTAGTCACTGCATCATCCTGGGCATCAGCCGCCTCATTGCTGCTTACTATAGCTGTGTTAACAAGAGCTGTTCCTGCATCGATATCTGCTTGGGTAGCTGCATAAGAGGCACTGTAGGTCCATTCTTCAACTAGATCCAACTCGCCGTCAGTATCATCATCACCGCTTACCAAGGTAGCCCCCCCTGCAAAGGCATCAGCCACGCTTACTCCAGTCAAGCTTACATTTCCAGTGTTCGTTACGGTAATCGTATAGTTCAAGGTCGTTGGCTCACTGATGTCTGCTACATCCACTACTTTCTCGATCGCAATGCTTGGCGTCTGCGTGATCGTAGTCGTCGCATCATCCTGTGCATCTACAGTCTCATTGCTGCTTACAACTGCTATGTTTACCAGATCAGTTCCTGCATCGATATCTGCTTGGGTAGCTGCATAAGAGGCACTGTAGATCCATTCTTCAACTAGATCCAACTCGCCATCGGTATCATCATCACCACTTACCAATATTGCTCCGCCTGCAAAGGCATCAGCCACGGCTACTCCAGTCAAGCTTATATTGCCGGTATTTGTTACAGTGATCGTATAGTTCAAGGTCGTTGGCTCGCTGATGTCTGCTACATCCACTACTTTCTCGATCGCTATCCCTGGAGTCTGCGTGATCGTGGTCACCGCATCATCCTGTGCGTCAGCCGCCTCATTGCTGCTTACTATAGCTGTGTTAACAAGAGCTGTTCCTGCATCGATATCTGCTTGGGTAGCTGCATAAGAGGCACTGTAGATCCATTCTTCACCTAGATCCAACTCGCCATCGGTATCATCATCACCGCTTACCAATATTGCTCCGCCTGCAAAGGCATCAGCCACGGCTACTCCAGTCAAGCTTATATTTCCAGTGTTCGTTACGGTAATCGTATAGTTCAAGGTCGTTGGCTCGCTGATGTCTGCTACATCTACCACTTTTTCTATTGCAATGCTTGGAGTCTGCTCAATAGTAGTAGTTGCCTCATCCTGTGCATTTCCAGACTCATCACTACTAGCAATCGCAATATTCACCAAATCTGCACCTCCATCTATATCCGCTTGGGTGGCATTATAGGATGCGCTATAAACCCATTCTTCATTAAGATCCAACTCGCCGTCATTATCTGCATCACCACTCTCATAATCTGCTCCACCTGCAAAGGCATCCGCCACACTTACATTGGTCAAGCTTATATTACCGTCATTCGTAACAGTAATAGTATAGTTCAAGGTGGTTGGTGAACTGATATTTCCTTCATCCACTACTTTCTCGATCGCAATGCCTGGAGTCTGCGTGATCGTGGTCGTCGCATCATCTTGTGCATCTGGCGTTTCATTCGTACTTACCACAGCAGTATTTACTAGAGCTGTTCCAGCATCTATATCCGCTTGAGTCGCTGCATAAGATGCAGAGTAGATCCAGATTTCATCCAAATCCAGTTCATTATCACCATCATCTCCACTTACATAAGTTGCGCCACCTGCAAAGGCATCGGCCACACTTACGCCGGTCAAGCTTACATTACCTGTATTCCTAATAGTAATAGTATAGTTCAAAGTGGTTGGAGCACTGATATTTCCTTCATCCACTGTTTTATTGATGGCAACACCAGGACCTTGATTGATTTCTGTTGTCGCATCATCTTGAACATCTGCTGTCTCATTGCTACTTACAACCGCTATATTCACCAAGTCAGCACCTGCATTGATATCTGCCTGATCGGCAGTATAACTTGCACTATATTCCCAAGATTCTGCCAAATCCAACTCACCATCACCATCAATATCTCCACTTACATAAGTCGCACCACCTGCAAAAACATCTGCTACACTTACTCCGGTCAAGCTCACATTACCAGTATTGGTTACCGTAATCGTATAGTTCAAGGTAGTTGGCGCAGCAATACTTGAAGCATCTACTACTTTAACAATGGCTATGCCTGCATTTTGATCGATAGTAGTGGTAACATCATCCTGAGCATCTGCAGCTTCATTGCTGCTTACAACTGCTATATTTACCAAATCATTACCTGCGTCTATATCTGCCTGACTTGCATTGTAGGAGGCATTGTATACCCAAGATTCTGCGAGATCTAATTTGCCATCATTATCTGCATCACCGCTTACATAAGTTGCTCCGCCTGCAAAAGCATCTGCTACACTTACGCCTGTCAAGCTTATATTACCAGTATTGGTTACAGTAATCGTGTAGTTCAAAGTAGTAGGTTCGCTGATACTTGCTTTGTCCACTACCTTAGAGATTGCAATACTTGGATTTTGAGCAATGGTAGTAGTCGCATCATCTTGTGCATCGGCTGCTTCGGAACTGCTCACAACGGCTATGTTAACAAGAGCAGCACCTGCATCTATATTTGCTTGAGTAGCATTATAACTTGCGCTATAGATCCACTCTTCATTCAAATCCAATTCATCATCGCCATCTCCATCTCCGCTTACATAGCTGGCTCCATTTGCAAAAGCATCCGACACGCTAACATTTGTAAGGCTTACATTACCTGTATTGGTTACTGTAATGGTATAGTTAAGAGTAGTTGGCTCACTGATTTCAGCTACATCCACTACTTTCTCAATGGCAATAACCGGGTTTTGATCAATTGTCGTAGTGGCATCAGCACTCGCATCATCTGTTTCATTACTGCTTACTACCGCAGTATTTACTAAATCCGTGCCGGCATCAATATCATCCTGAGTAACCTCATAAGTAGCACTGTATTCCCATGATTCAGAAATATCCAACTGATTGTCATTATCAGTATCACCGCCTACGAAGCTTGCACCACCTGCAAAGTCATCCGCTACGCTCACTCCAGTCAAGCTCTGGTTACCTGTGTTGCTTACTGTAATGGTATAAGTCAAAGTACCCGGAGAAGAAATACTTGAAAGATCTACTGTCTTTTCAATATTGATAGCTGGCGCATAAACCGTTACCACAAAATCATAATTGGCAGTATTTCCGCACTCATCTGTTGCAATCCAAGAAACATTGGTATCTCCCAATCCAAAAGCAACGCCATCTAATGAACTGGCCACTACTGGAGTATTGCCATTAATGGTATAACTCAACTCTACTGTACTACAATTATCTGAAGCAACGGCATCGAATTCTCCAGCTGAAGCCACATATTCAGTTCCACCAGCTGCTATAGTTCTTACTTCCGGATCATTTGGTCCTGAACTAAAGATGGGATCAGTAGTATCATTGATATTGATAAGCTGAATTTCTGTGTCAGAAAGACCACAATTATCAGTAACCGTAAAAGTCCTAGTAACAACAATCGGACAAGTTCCTGAGAAACTGTCCTGATAGGTAATACTCGCTATATTTTCTTCTATAATGCTTCCTCCCTCATCGATAAAATCCTGAAGAGAAATAAGTACCTCTGTATCACTATAAGCCAAAGCGGTTTCCCCACTTCCCACCAAATCATTCACCCCACAAGCTTCAATGTCCAATCCAGCAGGAGCAGTCACTACCGGAGCAGTATCGTCTCCAACATTTACCGTTGTATTAAGATCAACTGAACATCCTCTAGAATCGGTGATGGTAACAGTATAACTTCCTGCAGCTAGACCAGAGTAAGTAGATCCATTAAGTGTTCCAGTACTAGGAGATATAGCATACGAATAGTTACCATCTCCCCCAGCCTGGTTCGAAATGGTAATAATTCCATCACTGGCCCCAGAACAACTAATATCATCTGCGGTAATATCAGCCGTAATTGGAGCGTATACATTTATTGTTTCATTATAGGTGCTTTGGGTTCCTTCATTATCAGTAACTGTTAATGCCACATTGTAGCTCCCTGCACCTGGAAAAGTATGCAAAGGATTTAATGCGGAAGAATTTGTACCATCGCCAAAATTCCAGCTAATCGTATACGGCGAAATTCCTCCATTGGTGGTGGAGGTAAACTGTACTGAAAAATCACTTTCGCCAGGCAAACAACTTTGCGCATCAAACTGAACGGCCAAAGGAGCGGCGACTACTATACTGGCTGGCTGCTCACATTGCGATTGAGAATAATCACCGCAATCAATCGGTTCATCTGGAGCATTATCACTTGTTTTCCAAACAATTAGAGGAAGACTCAGGGTTAGCTCTTGGCCACACTCCCAACTAATCGGACCATAAATTACTCTATTACTTACCTCATTTTTACTTGAAGGCATATCCCCTAAAGGGACATCCAAGTAAATGGAATCGGCTCCGATGACCAAATCAGCATATAACCGACCAAAATAGTTACTAGCTTTTTGATTGGATAAAATCCCAATTGAAACATAAACGCCATTAATTGGCTCTCCTGTTGTACACGTTTTGTTCGCATCCGTAATTGGAACTCCATTCACATCGCTCAAAAACACTCCAGCAATCGAATAATTGTTGGAGGTACATCCATATCCACAATCTCTCAGATCAGCATTTGATTGGGCTTGAACATAACCAATGTTGAATATTCCAATTAGACAGAAAAAGCTAAATAAGAAATACTTAGTGAATGATTTCATGACTGTCTTTCTATTAAAGTGAAGCTAATGCCCCACTTGTTAAATTGATATATTGAAAATTTAAACCAGTATCCTGGATATTAACTGGGGAGCGCAGGAAAGAGCTATCTACCTGATCACCAGTACCTAAAATTCTGCCCATCGAAAAACTATCCATTGCTAGATCCAAAAGCAGAAAGATTTTTTCTCTTCTTGTTTTTGCCAAATCAAAAAACTTGATGCGTGTAATTTCCTTGTAAAAGTTTTTGTTCATAAGCCTACTGTTTATTCTTACCTAATCCAGCCAAAAACAATCTTTATAGACACTTATAGACTATTTTACGCTGTTCAAATACACTATTTTGCTATAAAAGTACATCAATTGTCTTTTCCTACAAAGGAAAATGTGTTTTATTTTTAAATAAAAGTCATTTTTTATAAACTAAATTGCGTTTTTATGTGTACAAAAAGTAGTTAAATTCACTAGAAGACTTCCTATTTAACCGCTTGAAGATGAGACATATTAAGCTCAAAAGATATTTTTCCTATCTTGTAATAAACCAGCAAAAAGGAGAAAAATGGCGAGCATGAACATTTCTGAGGACCTATCAAACACCTTTGCAATTCAAAAAATCAGGGCAATTAAACAGCGAAAAAGCTCCTGTCAAGAGCGCATCAAATCCTTGAAAAAACTGCTTGAATGGATCAAGAAAAATCAGGAAGAAATTTCAAAAGCCATCTATGCCGATTTTAAAAAACCAGCAGCTGAGGTAGCGATCACAGAGACTGCCTATGTCCTTATGGAAATCAAGCATGCCATTAAAAATCTAGCTGACTGGATGAAACCCAAAAAAGTCCCCAGTCCAATATATTTTATGGGCAGTAAATCTTATATCCATTTTGAACCAAAGGGACAGGCGTTAATCATCGCTCCTTGGAATTTTCCTTTCAATTTAAGTGTAGGGCCACTCATTTCTGCGCTTGCCGCAGGCTGCACGGTCTGCCTGAAGCCTTCCGAACTTACTCCTCATACATCGGCATTGATCCGACGAATGTGTTTGGAATGTTTTGAAAAAGAGGAAGTGGCCGTCTTTGAAGGAGATGCAGAAATGGCCAGACAGCTATTATCCTTTCCTTTTGACCATATATTCTTCACAGGCAGCCCAGGGGTGGGAAAAATGGTAATGACGGCAGCTGCCAAACACCTCTCCAGCATCACTTTAGAGCTCGGAGGAAAATCCCCGGTAATCATCGACAAAAGCTATGATGTGAAAGATGCTGTACCAAAAGTCGCAGCAGGAAAGTGGATCAACTGTGGTCAAACCTGCATTGCACCTGACTTTTTATTTGTCCATGAATCCCAAAAAGAACAGCTCATCACAAGCCTGATCCAACAAATCAAAAAAATGTACCCTGCAAGAAAAAACAGCATCTCTTCCAATAAAGATTATGGGAGGATCATTGGCCAAAAACACTTGAACCGTCTACAGCACCTATTGGTAGATGCCCAAACAAAAGGAGCTGCAATTAATTTTGGAGGTGAAATAAGAAAGGAAGATAACTATATGGAACCAACTATTATTTCGGGCATGACGGAAGAAATGCTACTCATGAAAGAGGAAATCTTTGGGCCCATATTGCCTATAATTACCTACAGCAAAACGGAGGATGTGATCAATTACTTAGTCCAAAAACCCAAGCCTTTGGCGCTATATGTTTTTTCCGAAGACAAAAGTTGCATTGATCAATTACTTCAAAATATAAGTGCTGGCTCTATGGCAATCAACGACTGCGGCATTCAGTATTTACAAAACAACCTTCCATTTGGCGGCACCAAGGAAAGTGGTATCGGAAAAGCTCATGGCCATGCTGGATTTATGGCCTTTAGCAATGAAAAATCAGTGCTGAAACAACGCAAAGGCAAAACTCCGCTCAACATCCTTTATCCTCCCTATGACCTAAAAACCAATAAAATCATTACAGGAATCCTTAATTACCTTGCTAAAAACTAATTATTAATCAAAGTCCAAGTCATCAACTTCATGGTCCTTATATAAAATCAAAGTCTTGGGTTTGTCATTGAGGTAAAAATTGACCATGTTTTGCTGTTCGGGAAAGTCACTGATCAGCACTTTATTACTAATTTTGACCTTCTTGGGAAAAGACACATTTTTGGCTTCCAGATAAAACCAGGCAGCATCCTCTTCTACCTCATACCCCAAATATTCAAGCTTGACTACCTTACCATTGATCTCGTAAACATTATTCTCCAACAAATACGCTTTGACAAAGTCACTCAATCTTTCGGGGTCTTGGGGATGTAAAAAATCGAGGTCCTCATCATATTTTTTACTAAGTGCCTGCTCTAGGTCATCCCAAAAAATCTTTTGGGCTATTTCCAAACTTTTGGCCTCAGCATTATAGTTAATATCCGTCACACTGATATAAAAAGGATGAAGATTCACCATCCATCCAAGCATCCATATGACTATATAATTATATAACATTTAGTTATTGATTTTTACTATTTGTCCAAATTAAACATTAATATTACACCGCTGTTTTTCATACCCAACTTAAACTAAGCCAAGTCCTCATTGAGAAGTTTCAAAAGCTTGTGTTTTACAAAAATACATGCTTTAACCGGAATCTTTTCAATCTGATGGAAAAACGAAAAATTACATGAATCAGTTTCAAGCGTATTTTAAATTAGGCATGGACCATATCCTTGACCTAAAAGGTTTTGACCACATCTTATTTATTATTGCACTTTGCGCTATCTACCTGTTAAGGGATTGGAAAAAAATCTTGATCTTGGTAACTGCATTTACCATAGGTCATTCGATTACTCTTGCGCTTGCCACCTTAAATATCTTTACTGTAAAAGCCAACTTAATAGAATTCCTTATCCCTGTTACAATCGCCGTCACTGCCTTTTTTAATATCCTGAGGCCTAGACCTTCAAGTGGATCTGGGATTCAGGCCAATTATTTCTTTGCACTATTCTTTGGCTTGATCCACGGCTTAGGCTTTTCCAACTACCTCAAATCATTGCTTGGAAGGGAAAGTTCGATCTGGGAACCTCTCTTAGCCTTTAACCTCGGCTTGGAGGTAGGACAGCTCATCATAGTAGGAATTTTCATCTTAATTTCGTCTATTGCCATTGGTATCTTGAGTGCCAATAGAAAAGAATGGGCATTGGTCATTTCCTCTGTGGTATTTGGCATGGCCATTATGATGGTATTGGACGCAATATATTGGTAATTAGCACAACCCAAATACAACCTATAATAAGAGTTCACTGATCAATCAGTAAGAACAGTCATGTTTCTTATTCATAAAAACTCAATAGAGAGATATGAAAAAATTAATTTACTCCATCGCATTAAGCCTACTATGCATAGGCACTGCCAATGCCCAGCACAGCGAGCAAAACCATGCGGAGCGTTTTGAGCAGCTAGGACCAATGCTCCGATCTCCAAATGTATACCGCACAGCTTCGGGAGCCCCGGGGCATTTGTACTGGCAGCAGCAGGCCAACTATGATATTAAGGTAGTCCTTGATGATGAAAACCAAAGCATCAAAGGGACTGAAACGGTAACTTATATTAATAATTCACCTGATCAGCTGAGCTACCTTTGGATACAGCTGGACCAAAACCAAAGAGCAAAGGATGCCGAAAGCCAAAAAGCAAGTACGAGTAGCATTCACGAAAGGATGTCATTGCGTCAATTGGAATCTATCCTATGGCATGACCTTGATCTTGGCTACAAAATCCACAGCGTAAAAGACGCCCAAGGAAATGACATCCCGGTTGCGATCAATGAAACCATGATGAGAGTAGATCTCTCAGAACCTCTTAAGGCTGGTGAGCAGGTTCAATTTACCGTCGACTGGAGTTTTAATATTCATGACAGGACTAGCTTTATTGGAGGCAGACCTGGCTATGAATACTTTGAGGAAGATGGGAACTATCTCTATACCATGGCCGAATGGTTCCCTAGAATGGCCGTTTATTCAGATTTTGAAGGCTGGCAAAACAAACAGTTCTACGGTCGTGGAGAATTTGCTTTGACCTTTGGTGATTATAAGGTAAGTATCACCGTCCCCTCAGACCATATGGTCGGTGCCACTGGTGTGCTACAAAATCCCGAAGAAGTGTTAAATGAAACAGAACTCGACAGATGGAACAAGGCAAAATCGACCTATGGCGACCCTGTTATCATCCGTACCCAAAAGGAAGCTGAAAAGCTTGAAAAAGGAAAGGCCTCTGATACCAAAACCTGGATATTCGAAGCAGAAAACGTAAGGGATTTTGCCTGGACCTCTTCCAGAAAATTCATTTGGGATGCCATGGCCGTAAACGTGGGCAACAAGGATGTAATGGCCATGTCTTACTATGCCAAGGAAGCCAACCCACTTTGGGAGCAATATTCGACCAGAGTAGTCGCCCATACCTTGAAATCCTATTCAGCAAAAACCTTTGATTATCCCTATCCAACTGCCATTTCTGTAGAAGCTTCCAATGGGATGGAATACCCCATGATCTGCTTTAACTATGGTAGACCGGATGAAGATGGTACTTATTCTGAAGCCATTAAAAACGGTATGATCTCCGTGATCATCCACGAAGTGGGGCATAATTTCTTCCCGATGATTGTCAATTCCGACGAACGTCAATGGACATGGATGGACGAAGGCTTAAACACCTTTATGCAGTTTATGGCTGAGCAAGAATGGGACAGAAACTACCCATCCAGAAGAGGCCCGGCCCACAAAATCGTGGATTACATGAAAGGTGAGAAGCAATATTTGGAGCCTATCATGACCAATTCTGAAAACATTATCCAGTTTGGAGCCAATGCCTATGCTAAGCCAGCTACTGCCCTGAATATCCTAAGGGAAACAGTTATGGGCAGAGAGCTATTTGACTTTGCTTTCAAAGAATATGCACAAAGATGGAAATTCAAGCATCCAACTCCTGATGATTTCTTTAGGACCATGGAAGACGCTTCAGCTGTAGACCTTGACTGGTTTTGGAGAGGCTGGTTCTTTGGTACTGAGCCAGTAGATATTGCCATTGAGAATGTACATTGGTATCAATTGGACAATAGGACTCCTGCTGAGAAGAAAAAGGCTGCAGCTGCAGAACATAAGAAATATGAAAGTTATATTTCAAGAACTGCCAATGAAAAGGACGTCCAAGAGACCGTACTGGAGAAAGACCCCAAGACCAGAGATTTCTACACTACATACGACCAGTTTACAGTAAGCCCCAGTGAAGAAAAAGCCCATAAGGAATTTGTGGCCAGTCTAAACGAAAAGGAAAGAAAGCTTTTTAACAGCGGCTTGAATTATTATGAACTTACCTTCAGAAATGTAGGAGGCCTGGTCATGCCTCTGATTGTACAGTTTAACTATGCAGACGGAAGCTCGGAAATAGAACGAATTCCGGCTTACATCTGGCGACATAATGAAACAGTGGTCACAAAAGTATTCCCTAAAGAGAAAGAAGTGGAATCCATTGTTTTGGACCCTTACCGAGAAACTGCTGACATTGACGAATCAAACAATTATTTCCCTAAGAGAAACGTACCGTCTCGATTTGAATTATTCAAAAGAGAAAGTGCACCTAGAGGAGCTGCATCTGGCAGCAATCCTATGAAAGACGCAAAGAAAAAGAAGTAAATTCAAAAAGAATATCACTCATTTGTACCAAAAAGGGATGACAAGAACAAGTCATCCCTTTTTTCATATATGATCCGAAAAACATATCGTCCACCCCTATACAATTTATAAAGACCTGCTTTTGCGGCTGTAATTTAGTAAATTGGAGAAAAGCACTTTCAGTCATGATGATATCCAGTCAAGCATTTAGCAGTTTCGCAGTCGACAATTTGGAAAAGGCCCGATGGTTTTATGGAGAAATATTAGGATTAAAAGTCACTGATCACCCTATGGGTATTTTGGAAATTCACACCAAGGGCAACAATCCCATTATCATCTATCCAAAGGATGATTTTAAAGCAGCAAGCTTCACGGTATTGAACTTTCCTGTACCTGATATAGAAGCGGCCGTAGAAGCATTGATGGTCAAAGGGATTAAATTTGAACAATACTCAGGCAATATCCGTACGGACGAAATGGGCATTTCAAGAAGTGAAAACGGCCCGTCCATCGCCTGGTTCAAAGACCCTGCTGGGAATATTTTATCCGTGATAGAAAGTTGAATCAATAAAATAACTAAATGTACAATCATTACCTTATGATTGTACATTTAGTAAAAACAAAAAAGCTTTCTACTTAAAATAAAGAGAAAGCTTTTGTAGCCCCTATTGAACAAATGTCGAACCTTTTTCTACGGGATTTACGATTGTTAGAGGGGCTTTATGCTATGCCTAAATCTAAAAATTTGATTTAGTGTGTAACGACCTAAGTCGACCAATTCATAAGGGATTTTACTTCGTCCCATATTTTTACTATTTTTGGGACGAAAACATCGATTATAGAACGGCCAAAAGTAGAATCAAAAATAGCTGAAACACTTAAAAGCTACCCAAAGGGCAGTATTGTCTTTGTGGACGACTTCTTAGACTGTGGCAATCCTGAAAGTGTCAAGAAAGCCTTGCTTCGCCTCAAAGAGAAACAAGTGCTTGTGCACTTGGCACACGGTATTTACCTATACCCAAAAGTGGATAAAGAACTGGGCATCCTCTACCCTTCCACCGAAGATATTGCCCAAGCCATTGCCCGAAGAGATAAAGCGAGGATTGTTCCCACAGGCGTCCAGGCATTAAACAAATTGGGCTTATCAACTCAAGTCCCTTTAAAAGTGGTTTATCTCACGGATGGAGCGGCCAGGACCATCAAAGTAGGTAAACGTATCATCTCTTTCAAAAAAGCAAGCCCGAAAAACCTATCAACAAAAGGCGAAATAAGCACTTTAGTCATTCAAGCCCTCAAAAGCATTGGTAAGGATAACCTTGACCAGGCCATAATTGAAAAAGTACAGTCTATCATCAAAAAAGAAGACCCTAAAAACATTATTCACGATTCCAAGCTTGCCCCGGCTTGGATTTATAACATTCTAATGCAAACCATCGAATGAACACCCATTGGCTCAACTTATCAAAAGAACGAAGGACAACCATCCTCAATCAAGCAACGGAACGGACAGGACTTCCCGCCGTGGCCATCGAAAAAGATTGGTGGGTAACACTTTGTCTCAACGCTTCGTTCACTTTGCCATATAGTGAAAACATTGTTTTTAAAGGAGGTACTTCATTAAGCAAAGGTTGGAATTTGATTGAACGGTTTTCAGAAGATATTGACCTGGCGATAGACCGAAGGTTTTTTGGCTTTGAAGGTGACATCAGCAAAACCCAAATACGGAAATTGAGAAAACTATCTTGCGAATTTATCTCAATCCAATTTTTGGAAGATATAACTCAAAAACTCACTGAGTGGAAAGCAATCGATGAATGTAAACTGTTTGCCTATCCGATAAAAGCTTCGGATAAAGATCCACAAACCATTGAGATACACTATAATTCGGTAGTTGACACTTCCAATTACCTACCCCAAAGGGTATTGATTGAAGTGAGTTCTCGTTCCCTTATGGAACCCACCGAAAACAGGGAAATAAATTCCGTGATAAGTGAACAGTTTCCTGGCATGAAATTATCAACGGGATCATTTTCCATTCCTACTGTTTTACCACAAAGGACATTTCTGGAAAAGATATTTTTGCTTCACGAAGAATTCTCACAGCCCGCAGAGAAAATCAGGATAAACCGACTTTCACGGCATTTGTACGATTTGGAAAAACTAATGGACACCTCTCACGGAATTGAAGCCTTGAAAAACAAAGGTTTATACGACCACATCGTTTCACACAGGGAAAAGTTTAACCCATTACGGGGGCTTGATTACAGTAGCCATACACCGGACAAAATAAAAATCATTCCAGATGAACCTATAATCAACGAATACGAAAAAGACTATACCGAAATGACCAAATTTATGATTTACGGAGAACCATTGACATTTGAAAAACTTATAAAACGACTAACTAAGTTACAAAAAAGAATCAACCGAATTGGCCAACGCTGAAAACCAAACACGTTCCAGTTTGGGCACCTGTCCACTCATAGAATTTAAAGAGAAAAGAAGTGCATAATTGTTGTCTAATTTAGATCTGTTAGAAAAGGGGAATTTACATTTAGACCCTACTTAGTTGGATAAAACCGTATACATACCCTAACTAAGTAAAGTAAGGCGGAATTTATTTTGTAGTTGTAAAAAATCCATACATTTAGTTGTAAGAAAAACAAAATAAATCACCATGAAAACCTCATTAAAGATTTTTTCCCTGTTTGTAACCTTTGGAATTTTAATGTTTTCCTGTGAAAGCCCTGAAGACCCGGACCCAGATCAACCTAATATTTACCTTGACGCCAATGGGGTAACCATAAAATGTGAGGATTGTAACGTTGGGGATAAAGGCGTTGTGAATGGTGTGGAATATGAAGTTGTGAACAATCAGTTAATAAGACAAAGGAGGGATGAAGAAGCAGATATGACAACACTTTGTACTTCTTTAGTGACAGATTTGAAGGATTTTTTTCTTTTGAGTACGGGGAATGGTGAATTTGTAATAAATGACTTTAATCAACCCATTGGAAATTGGGATGTTAGTAGTGTATCGGATATGAGCGGAATGTTTGCAGGTACGGAGTTCAATCAACCAATTGAAAATTGGGATGTTAGTAACGTTGAAAATATGAGAGGCATGTTTTATCAATCTAACTTTAATCAACCCATTGGCGATTGGGATGTAGGAAACGTTTTAGACATGAATGCGATGTTTACTTTTACACAATTCAACCAACCAATTGAAGGCTGGGATGTAAGTAAGGTTAATGATATGGAAGGGATTTTTTGGCAGGCCTCATTTAACCAACCGATTGGAAACTGGGATGTAGGTAGGGTTACAAATATGAGAGGGATGTTTTACGATACTCCATTTAACCAAGACATTTCAAGATGGTGTGTTACAAACATAACATCGGAACCTTCGGACTTTTCAATTTATGCACCTTTGACTGAAGAAAACAAACCTAAATGGGGAACCTGTCCGGAATAATTTAAAGTACTGTATTAACTCTATTTTATGAAGGGATTCTTGCAAAGCGTCCCCCAAAGTGTCCCCTTAAAATGAAAAACCCGCTCTACTTGATGTAAAGCGGGTTTTTAGTAGCCTCTATTGAACAAATGTCGAACCTTTTTCTTCGAGATTTACTATTGTTAGAGGGGCTTTATGCTATGCTTAAATTTAAAAATTTGATTTAGTGTGTAACGACCTAAGTCGACCAATTCATAAGGGATTTTACTTCGTCCCATATTTTTACTATTTTTGGGACGAAAACATCGATTATGGAACGGCCAAAAGTAGAATCAAAAATAGCTGAAACACTTAAAAGCTACCCAAAGGGCAGTATTGTCTTTGTGGACGACTTCTTAGACTATGGCAATCCTGAAAGTGTCAAGAAAGCCTTGCTTCGCCTCAAAGAGAAACAAGTGCTTGTGCACTTGGCACACGGTATTTACCTATACCCAAAAGTGGATAAAGAACTGGGCATCCTCTACCCTTCCACCGAAGATATTGCCCAAGCCATTGCCCGAAGAGATAAAGCGAGGATTGTTCCCACAGGTGTCCAGGCATTAAACAAATTGGGCTTATCAACTCAAGTCCCTTTAAAAGTGGTTTATCTCACGGATGGAGCGGCCAGGACCATCAAAGTAGGTAAACGTATCATCTCTTTCAAAAAAGCAAGCCCGAAAAACCTATCAACAAAAGGCGAAATAAGCACTTTAGTCATTCAAGCCCTCAAAAGCATTGGTAAGGATAACCTTGACCAGGCCATAATTGAAAAAGTACAGTCTATCATCAAAAAAGAAGACCCTAAAAACATTATTCACGATTCCAAGCTTGCCCCGGCTTGGATTTATAACATTCTAATGCAAACCATCGAATGAACACCCATTGGCTCAACTTATCAAAAGAACGAAGGACAACCATCCTCAATCAAGCAACGGAACGGACAGGACTTCCCGCCGTGGCCATCGAAAAAGATTGGTGGGTAACACTTTGTCTCAACGCTTCGTTCACTTTGCCATATAGTGAAAACATTGTTTTTAAAGGAGGTACTTCATTAAGCAAAGGTTGGAATTTGATTGAACGGTTTTCAGAAGATATTGACCTGGCGATAGACCGAAGGTTTTTTGGCTTTGAAGGTGACATCAGCAAAACCCAAATACGGAAATTGAGAAAACTATCTTGCGAATTTATCTCAATCCAATTTTTGGAAGATATAACTCAAAAACTCACTGAGTGGAAAGCAATCGATGAATGTAAACTGTTTGCCTATCCGATAAAAGCTTCGGATAAAGATCCACAAACCATTGAGATACACTATAATTCGGTAGTTGACACTTCCAATTACCTACCCCAAAGGGTATTGATTGAAGTGAGTTCTCGTTCCCTTATGGAACCCACCGAAAACAGGGAAATAAATTCCGTGATAAGTGAACAGTTTCCTGGCATGAAATTATCAACGGGATCATTTTCCATTCCTACTGTTTTACCACAAAGGACATTTCTGGAAAAGATATTTTTGCTTCACGAAGAATTCTCACAGCCCGCAGAGAAAATCAGGATAAACCGACTTTCACGGCATTTGTACGATTTGGAAAAACTAATGGACACCTCTCACGGAATTGAAGCCTTGAAAAACAAAGGTTTATACGACCACATCGTTTCACACAGGGAAAAGTTTAACCCATTACGGGGGCTTGATTACAGTAGCCATACACCGGACAAAATAAAAATCATTCCAGATGAACCTATAATCAACGAATACGAAAAAGACTATACCGAAATGACCAAATTTATGATTTACGGAGAACCATTGACATTTGAAAAACTTATAAAACGACTAACTGAGTTACAAAAAAGAATCAACCGAATTGGCCAACGCTGAAAACCAAACACGTTCCAGTTTGGGCACCTGTCCACTCATAGAATTTAAAGAGAAAAGAAGTGCATAATTGTTGTCTAATTTAGACCTGTTAGAAAAGGGGAATTTACACGTGATTTCCGTACGCCCAATAAAAAAGGTTCAAGCCGTAAACCTTACAACATTGAACCTTAAAACTGTATAACTAAAGTTGTAGCCTCTATTGAACAAATGTCGAACCTTTTTCTACGGGATTTACGATTGTTAGAGGGGCTTTATGCTATGCTTAAATCTAAAAATTTGATTTAAGCATAGTTTGCTTTCATAAAATTCTCTAGCCAGAGAGAAGTGCTGGAATATTGTGGTTTTGCCAAAATACCTCAAGCTCAAATAATATCCTTTAATCCTGTTTTAAGGAGCTGACTGGACTGAACTTGAACCATTTGGTGGAGGATTTGAGGTTGCTGAGTTGGTGTTGATTATGAAATCTTTTCAATTGAGCAAATATCGGACTTTCTCTAGGATTTGAGCCTAAAAAAGGACTACATGCAATTTTAAATCTAAGAAGCAGATGTAATAGAATGGTTAACGCAGCAATCCCGTTTTTCTACAGATTTAAATTGTTATTTTGAATGCATGAAGTTGTTAATTGTCGAAGATGAGCCGCAATTGTTAAAAAGCCTGGAAGAGTTTGCTTCCGAAGAAGGGTTTATTTATGATTCTGTAACAGGGCTTCAGTCTGCTATGGAGCGTATTTCCCTTTATGAATATGATTGCATAATACTGGACATTAACCTTCCTGATGGTAGCGGATTTGATCTGCTGGAAACACTTCATAAGAATGGAAAGACGGACGGGGTGATCATCCTCTCAGCACGAAACTCGCTGGATGACAAATTGAAAGGCTTGGGACTTGGGGCTGATGACTACCTCACCAAGCCGTTCTATTTTTCGGAACTCAATGCCCGGATAAAAGCCATCATCCGCAGAAAACAATTCAAAACCAACAAACTTGTCCGCTTTGCAAACCTGGTTATAGAACCGGACCAGTATCTGGTCGGGGTAAACGACCTTGAAAATCTTATTTCATTTACAAAAAAGGAGTATGCTATTCTTACACACCTGATCAATAATCATAAGCGGGTGATCTCCAAAGTATCGCTGGCCGAATATATTTGGGGCGACTATGTGGATGAGGCCCAAAGTTTTGATTTTCTGTTCTCTCAGATCAGGAACCTCAAAAGAAAGCTGAAAGATGCCGGGGCACAGCTAGAAATCAACAACATCTATGGGGTAGGTTATCAAATCCAGGCATTATGAAGCTGCTTACTTACACCTCCCGCATTCAATTGCTTTATTTCCTGATGCTTTTCGGAATTTTTTCCATATTGTTTTACCTGGTGCTAAGCTGGAACGTACTTCAAAATGTAGATGAAGTGTTGTACAACCGTAAAGTCAACCTACTGGCTTACCTTGAACAAAACCCTGAAGCACCGTTTAAAGAGGACAATCCGCTGGACGATTTCACTTTTTATCTTGTTGGAGAAGCTGCTTTTCAGGAAAGATACGAAAGTTATACCGATACCCTCATTTATGAGCCTGTTGATGACGAGTTCGATGAGTACCGCATGCTGAACACTTTTGTGAGACTACATGGCAAACATTACCGGCTGGAAATCATAAAACCTCACCTGGAAGCGGCTGAAATGATCGGAACCATTGCTATCACGCTGGGATCTTTGTTCCTGGCCCTGTTGCTTTCTTTTTATGTATCCCAGCGCGTTATCTCCCGGAAAATATGGGGCCCGTTTTTCGAAATACTCGAAAAACTCCGGCTCTTTCGATTTGATAAACAAGAATTTCCTGCACTGCCATCTACACATATTGATGAGTTCCGGATGCTGAATGAAGCTGTGAATGAGCTGACCCGGAAAAATATGGAAGTGTTTGAAAGCCAGAAGCAATTTATCGAAAATGCTTCCCATGAAATGCAAACACCCCTGTCTGTTATCCAGTCTAGGTTGGAAGGGCTTATCGGACAGGCAGAACTCACACAAGAGCAGGCGGAAATTGTGGAAGGCATTATCGGCTCCACACAGCGCTTAAAAAAATTGAACAAAACCCTGCTGCTCTTATCTAAAATCGAAAACCGGCAGTTTCTCCTTTCAGAACAGGTTGATATAAACACAATAATCAGCCGATCAATGGAATATTATGAAGAACAGAAAGCTGCCCTGAATATATCGGTGAAAACGGAAATACAAAATAATTTGATCGTGCAGGGTAATACGATGCTTGCCGAGATACTGGTACAGAACCTGCTTAAAAATGCATTTCTGCATAACAGGGAAAATGGCACGGTGAACATTCAAACAAAAGAGAGAAAGTTCATGATTGCCAATACAGGGCATGAAAAACAAGAAACAGGGACGGTATTAGAAAAAGACAAATTATTCAGCCGTTTTTACAAACAATCGGGTAATCCCGATACCTGGGGGCTAGGGTTGGCAATTGCCCGCAAGATAGCCGATACAAGTGGGTGGGAGCTTCATTACCGTGAAGAAGAAGGGTTGCACATTTTTGAAGTGGATTTCGGGTAACCAGACGATCTTCCCAAATTTCTACAGATTTGATGATTTACTTTACCTTTATAAATACGTGTATTATCTAAAATAAAATGACCTCAATGATGAACAGAAAGGATTTTCTCAGGAATTCGGCAATATTGGGTGGAGCGAGCATCCTTCCCATCAACAACGTTTTTTCACAGAATGTAACAGAAAATGGCATGGATAAACTGGTGGACAGCAATGGTAATTTCATCCAAAAATCGCTTCCATATAACAAGACATTCTTAGAACCACACATGGATGAAGAAACCCTGCACCTGCATTATGAATTCCATCATGGAGGAGCAGTAAAAGGGGCGAATAAAGACCTGGAAAACATCAAAAAACACCTTCAATCAGGCGAGATGGATCAAGTAGATATGTGGACTCGTAAGCTGGCCTATCATTTTTCAAGTCATGTCCTGCATTCCATATTCTGGTCTAATCTGACCAATAAAAAAACACAGCCCAAAGCGGAATTACTGAAACAGATAGAGAAAGACTTTGGCTCTTTTGATAACCTGAAAGCATACATCTCCAAAATTTCCAAATCTGTAGAAGGGAGTGGCTGGGGAATATTGGGCTATCAGCCCTACTCACAATCCCTCACTTTACTGCAATGCGAAAACCACCAGAAGCTCACGCAGTGGGGTGTGGTTCCCCTGTTGGTCATTGATGTATGGGAACATGCTTATTACCTGAAATACAAAAACAAGAGGGCAGAATTTGTCGACACTGTATTGGAAATTATCAATTGGGACAATGTGGCAGAACGGTTTGTAACAGCTAAAAAATTACACGGATAATTTTTGTTGGAATATAGAACTAAGACCACATGACCTCTCCTCTGTTACCACCAGTATATTCAGCATATATAGATAATATATGATCGATAAACAGGTCTCCTATAAAGAAGCCCTAAAAGTGTGGGTTAAAGTTGCCATCTACAGTTTTGGAGGCCCGGCCGGTCAAATTGCCGTGATGCACAAAATATTGGTAGAAGAAAAAAAATGGATCAGCGAGAACCGTTTCTTACATGCATTGAATTATTGCATGTTGTTGCCGGGCCCTGAAGCACAACAACTGGCCACTTACATCGGTTGGCTATTGCACAAGACCAAAGGAGGATTGGTTGCCGGATTACTGTTTATCCTGCCGGGATTCATCTCCATTCTAATCCTGAGTATTCTTTATGCAGCCTACAGGGACGTAGGAATCGTTGAAGCCATATTTTTTGGTATAAAGCCAGCAGTGCTGGCCATCGTTATTGGTGCGGTCATCAAAATAGGTAAAAGGGCGCTAAAAAATGAAGTGATGATAATAATGGCTGCACTGGCATTTGTGGCCATATTTTTCTTCGAGGTGGATTTTCCTTACATCATTATTGTGGCAGGGCTGACCGGTTTTATTGGTGGCAGAATTTGGGAAGAAAAATTTCATGTAATAAAAGGACATGAGGCCAAATCGGATCAGGAGAATAATTATTTCATTGACAGTTATATTCAGCCCGTTAAGCCTTCAATAAAGAAAACAGTCAAAACAGTTTTGCTGTTCATAACCTTATGGGCACTGCCGTTAGTACTGATCGCCCTGTGGATAGGAACAGAAAATATTTTCTTTTCGGAAGGCCTGTTTTTCAGCAAAACGGCTGTGGTCACCTTTGGTGGTGCCTATGCAGTGTTGGCTTATATAGCCCAGAAAGCTGTGGAGGATTACGGCTGGCTCAAAAGTGGGGAAATGCTTGACGGATTGGGCATGGCAGAATCCACCCCCGGGCCGCTCATTCAGGTTGTGCAATTTGTCGGGTTTATGGGAGCTTATCGTTTATCTGGTACGATGGATCCACTTCTGGCCGGAATCTTAGCTTCCTTACTGGTAACCTGGACTACTTTTGTGCCTTGCTTCCTGTTTATATTTACCGGAGCTCCCTATATTGAGTATTTAAGAGGCAATAAAAACGTCACTACTGCCTTGTCCGGAATTACGGCTGCTGTTGTAGGAGTCGTGCTCAACCTTGGCGTGTGGTTCGCTATCCATACACTTTTTGGAAAAGTAAACGAAAGCCATTCCCTGGGGATAAGGTGGATGATGCCTGAGTGGTCTACAATTAACATCCCTTCACTGGTAATCGGACTTATTGCTGCATTTGTTTATTTCATCCTGAAATGGGACATGCTGAAAACAATCCTGGTCAGTATAATATGCGGCATCCTGTATTATTTTATATTGTAAGGAAGAAGGGAGATTGAAGGGGGAAGTTTTTAACTTAAAACATAAAAGATAACAGGGATATCGCTTATCGGAAAAAACTACAATGATGATGATGAACCGCCCATCTCTCCTTTCTTCCAGCTTCCTTCTCCCAACTTCCATCTTCCCTCTCCATTCCCATATTTCTACAGAATCGCATCATAGGTTTGTGATAATTAATGACAAAATTGAAAAATGGTTCGAATATTCAAGATCCCCCTGCTAGTAGCCATCATTACCTTTGCCTGGACGAATGTACATTCCCAGACCCAGGTTCCTATAAAACAGCTACTGGAAACAGCCACAAAAAACTACCCCGCAATTCTTGCCGCAGAGGCACAAAAGGAGGCATCCGGAGAAAGGGTCAAATCCACCAGGCGTACAATTATACCCGATATTAATGCTTCTGCCCAGGCCAACTATTCGACTTATAACAACCTCACCGGGATGTTCTATCCTGAATACATTTTACCGGTGAGCGGTCCCCCATCTACTGAGAATCTCAACAATATGGTCTGGGGTTCGGCTGCCGGTTTGCTCATGAAATGGGAGCCTTACACCTTCGGACGCAGAGGCAATGAGATAAAAGCAGCCGAAAGCACCTATGAGGCCGGGGTGGCCATGAAAAGCCTTACGCTATTGGAACATAACGTGCAATTATCTAGCACCTACCTGGATTACCTCCTCGCCCTTCAAATCCTGGATGTACTGGAAAGCGATCGGAAAAGAGCCGAAGCAAATTACGAACAAGCCGTAAGCCTGGCTACTTCCGGATTGGTTTCGGGGGTGGATACGGCACGTTTTCATACCGAACTATCCAAGACGAAAATTAAGATCCTGCAACAACAAAATATCCTTCATGAATATAAAGCAACACTGTCGGAATTGGTTGCGGCTGATTTACCTGAAAACCTGGTGGATTCGACCTTTTTTAGAATATTACCACAGTTATTAGGAGATACAGAAATGATCCATCCGAGAGAACAGTTGGCTATAGCCGAGTGGAAAACATCACAATTCCAATATAAAGCGGAGAAACTAAGCTGGCTGCCCACCCTAAGTGTATTGGGTACTGCTTATGGTCGTGGTTCCGGTGTGCAGCTCAGCAACAACGGCACCACCTTTGTCGATAACCCGTCTGACGGATTTAATATCAACCGGTTCAATTATGGCATTGGTGTACAACTTGCCATACCGCTGACCCAGATCAGCCGCTATCAAACCCAGTGGAAAGCAAAGGAACTGGAAGCTGAAGCCGATAAACAGAAACTGGAAGAAGTTCGCCTGGCCCTCAACAAGCAAAAGTCCGTTGCTGATAACACATTAATCACTGCACTGGCCATTGCCGGGGAAACACCTGTACAATTCCAGGATGCCCGTTATGCGTATGAAGCCATACAATCCCAGTACCAGGCAGGGCTGATAACCTTTACGGAGCTGATTGAAGCCCGGAATGAGCTGGTAACAGCAGAAATCGAACTTCGAAGATCCTATTGGGAAGCCTGGAAAGCATTACTGTATGTAGCCGCCATAAATGGTAACCTGGAAATCTTTTTAAACCAATTGTAGAGATGATCAAACTAATAATATCTGCTTTAAGGAAACCTTTAACGGTTATGGTAGCTCTTTTGGCTATCGTGTTTTTTGCTGTGCTGGCTATCCGGAACATGTCGATCGATATATTCCCGAAGCTGGGTACACCCACTATATATGTGGCTCAAACGTATGGAGGTTTGGCTCCCAACCAAATAGAGGGTTTTATGACCTCCTACTACGAATATCATTTCCTTTACATTAATGGGATTAAGGAGGTGGAAAGCAAAACAATCCAGGGTGTATCCCTGATGAAGCTCACCTTTCATGAAGGAACCGATATGTCTCAGGCCCTGGCGGAAGTAGTGGCCCAGGTCAACCGGTCCAGGGCATTTATGCCTCCGGGTACCGTACCCCCTTTTATTACCCGTTTTGACGGAGGAGGCGCACCGGTAGGCCAATTGGTTTTTAGCAGTGAAACCCGGTCCTTGGGTGAAATACAAGATCTGGCGCTTTTTAAAGTACGCCCCAAATTTGCTTCTATCCCGGGCGTGTCAGCTCCTCCTCCCTTTGGCGGAAACCAGCGTACGGTGCTCATCAAGGCAGACCCTTCCAAGCTGCGTAGTTACAACATCAGCCCGGAAGAACTGGTTATGGCCATTGCCAAAGGCAACACCATATCTCCCTCGGGCAACATCCGGACAGCGGACAAACTCTTGATCGCAAATCAGAATACGGTGGTTAGTGATATTCAGGAACTGGCCAATATTCCCTTGAAGAAAGGGTCCGGTCCAGCAGTATATGTAAGGGATGTGGCCGAAGTACAAAATGGATCTGATGTAGCATCAGGCTATGCTCTGATCAATGGCAGCCGTTCGGTGTATATTCCTGTAACCAAACGGGCGAGCGCCTCCACTTGGGATGTCGTCAAGCGCATAAAGGCAAGCCTGCCGGAAATGCAGGCGGCTGTGCCGGATGACATCAAAGTAAGTTATGAATTTGATCAGTCGGGTTACGTGATCAACTCCCTGAAAACCCTGTCCTTTGAAGGGGTATTGGGAGCAGTGCTTACCGGCTTAATGGTATTGCTGTTCCTGGGTGACAGGCGCAGTGCACTCATTGTGGTTCTCACCATACCGCTTGCCATATTATCGGCAGTAGTGTGCCTCTATCTGACCGGACAGACAATCAATATCATGACATTAGGCGGACTGGCACTGGCGATAGGTATTCTCGTAGATGAATCGACTGTGACGATTGAAAATATCCACCGGCATCAGGAAATGGGCAAGACGAAGGCCCGGGCCATTCTGGATGCCTGCAAAGAAATTGCCTTGCCCAAACTCCTCATCCTGATCAGCATCCTTGCCGTATTTGTCCCGTCCTTTTTTATGAGCGGCACGCCCCGGGCCATGTTCTTACCGCTTACGCTGGCGGTAGGTTTTGCCATGATCGCCTCTTTTCTGCTTTCTCAAACCATGGTACCCATTCTTTCCAATTGGTTTTTGAAAGATCATGTTCCTAAAAACGAAGATGGAAAGTTTCAACGGTTTAGAAACCGGGTAACAGGATATACAAAAGGTATCACAAACATGGGCGGATGGGCCATCGGTATTTACCTGGTAGTCATTATTGCTATGCTTGCGTCCGTTTGGCAGTCTACCGGCACAGAGATATTTCCAAAAGTAAACTCCGGACAGTTGCAAGTCCGGTTAAGGATGCCCGATGGCACCCGTATCGAAAACACTGAAGAGAAAACAAAAAAATTCCTGGAGGTAGTAGACGAGGTGGTGGGTAGAGAAAATGTAGAGATCACTTCAGCATTTGTCGGCATCCAGCCTCCGAGCTACCCGGTCAATACTATTTTTCTATGGACAAGTGGTCCGCATGAGGCAGTTGTCAAGATCAAGCTGAAAGAAACAGGACAAGACTTGGACGTCCTCAAAGAAACCCTCAGGAAAAGCATAGCGGAAACCATACCTGAAATGCGCCTCTCTTTCGAACCTGCTGACCTGGTAGACCAGGTGATGAGCCAGGGGGCCAATACATCGGTGGAAATTGCCGTGCAGGGTAAAAACCTTGTTGAATCACGAAAATTTGCTGAAGAAATAAAGAACAGAATAGAAGGGTTATCTTTTATGCGGGATGTACAGTTTGGCATTCCGTTGAACTATCCTTCCATTGACCTGGAGTACGACCGTGTACGTGCCGGCCAGTTGGGCCTTACCATTGAAGACATCAGCCGGTCGGTAACGGCCTCCACTTCTTCCAGCCGTTTCACCCAGCCCAATTACTGGCTGGATGCCGGATCGGGTAATGCTTATCAAGTGCAGGTAGAGTTTCCACAATATATGGTAGATCAACCCGGTGATATCGAAAAGGTGCCGCTTAAATCGGAAAATGGAAAAACCGTCTATGTGGGTGACGTGAGCAAATGGAAACCGGCTACCGTGATTGGGGAATACGACCGCCTTAACCAGCAACGGTTCATCACCATCACAGGAAACCTGCATAACAAAGACCTGGGAAGCGCCATTAAAACCCTACGTAATGAGGTGAATGCAATGGGTGAACCACCTGCCGGGATGAGTGTTAAATTCAGAGGACTCGCAGAACCTCTCACCCAAACCTTTGATGAACTGAGCACCGGCCTTTTGCTGGCAGTAGCTGTAATATTTCTGCTACTGGCAGCCAGCTTTCAGTCGTTCCGGCTTTCCTTCGCAGTGCTATCTACTGTTCCTGCCGTCATAGCCGGATCCTTCCTTCTTATCTGGATAAGTGGGAACACGCTCAATATTCAATCTTTCATGGGCAGTATCATGGCCATAGGGGTGGCGGTGGCCAATGCCATTTTATTTGTCACCATAGCCGAGCAATATCGGAAAGATCAAAGACAAAACCCACACCTGGAAGGAATAAAGGATCGGTTGAGACCCATACTCATGACCAGCATTGCCATGATAGCTGGTATGACTCCTATGGCGCTTGGACTGGGCGAGGGAGGCGAGCAAACCGCCCCACTGGGGATAGCCGTGATTGGCGGGTTGCTGTTTTCCGTGTTTGCCACCGTGTTCATCCTGCCTTCCGTTTACTGGCAACTTACGGGAAGAAAACACTATAAGAGCATATCACTCGATCCGGACGATGAGCAGAGCGCCTATTTTGGACAGTAGTAAAATTTACATGAAACCAGAAAAAACAGTAAAGTTTAAACATAATGAGAAAATACATCCTACCAATTTTATATATGGCCATTGTTTCTGGCTGTTCGAATAAAGCTGAAAACAGCAACATGGAAAGCAAAGGTGGGCCGGCAAAAAAAGCGGAAATAATAACAGTGAGTTACGAAAATGCCCCACAGGCCCTGACACTCCCGGCAGAGTTGCATGCTTTTGAAAAGGCCGGGCTGAATGCCAGGGTGCAGGGATATGTAAGCGAGGTGCTGGTGGATATTGGTGATAAAGTAAAAAAAGGAGCAGTCCTGATAAAAATAGAAGCACCGGAAGTAAAGGCAGCTTATGCTGAAGCCCGTAGCGAGGTAGAGTCTGCCAGAGCAGATTATTTGAGTAGCAAAGATGTCTTTGAGCGGTTGGTGAAAGCCTCCGGAAAGCCTGGTACGGTTTCAGAATCCGACCTGATCAAAGCAAAGAACAAAGCTATGGCTGACAGCACCCGGCTGGTGGCAGCAGATTATACCGCCACGGCAAAGCAACAATTGCTGGATTATCTTACCATCCGGGCACCTTTCAACGGAGTGATCACCCAAAGGAATACCGATCCGGGAAATCTTGTCGGAGGAAATAATGGTGTCCCTTTGTTGGTGATCGAAAACAATCAAAAATTGCGGTTAAAGGTACCGGTGCCGGAAGCCTTGACCGGAAGTTCTGTGGCGGAGAACGCTGTGACATTTAAAGTAGAGCCATTTCCCGCGACATTGTTCAATGCAGATTTTTACCGGAGAGCCAGAAGCATCGATCCGGACACCCGCACAGAGATGTGGGAATTTATCGTGCACAATCAAAAAGGTGAGTTGAATGCAGGGCTTTTTGCAGAAATACAATTACATATTCAGCGAACCGGTGGAAGTATATGGGTACCTCAAAGTGCTGTATTGACCACCCTCCGTAGAAAAGCTGTGGGAAAGGTGGTAGAGGGTAAGCTGAAATGGGTAGAAGTAAAAACAGGCATGAAAAACGAAAGTACGGTTGAGGTGTTTGGCGCGCTTGATGCCGGGGATCACATCCTCTTGCAGCCCAATGAAGAAATGACAGAGGGAATGCCTATCAACTAACTTCCGTTTGTATGGGCCGTTTCTTTATCACGTTTCTGGTTTGGGCCATTTGCTATGCTACTTGCAAAGCCCAAACAAGTAAACCGGATACGATTTACGCAGAGTACGTTCAGGAAGAAATTCAGCTTGATGGCAAGCCGGATGAAGCAGTATGGAAGCGAGCCGTACATATCAAAAATTTCACACAGCGGGAATTGAACATTGGTGAACCGGCTACCGAAAGAACAGAAGTTGCGATTCTATATACTGCCAAAACCCTGTACATCGGGTTTTGGGGATATGACAGGAATCCTCAAAAGATAATAGCCCGCGAGATGAAAAGAGACTTTGACTGGGGAGGAGAAGACAATTTTGAGGTGATCATTGATACCTACAATGACGACCGCAACGGATTCCTGTTTGCTATCAATCCCAATGCGGCAAGAGCGGATGCGCAGGTTCTCAATAACGGTGAATCTTTTAATAAATTCTGGAATGGCGTTTGGGATGCCAAAACCACTATTACCGATGAAGGCTGGTTTGCAGAAATAGCCATCCCTTTTTCCACTTTAAAATTCCCCACTGATGCACAGGAGCAGATATGGGGCATCAACTTCGAGCGGAATATCCGCAGAAAGCGTGAGCAACTGCTTTGGCAGGGCTGGTCAAGGGATTCGGAGCTGGAACTGCTGAACAGGGCGGGGACATTGGCCGGCCTGGACAGCATCCTCAGCAAGGATTTTGTTGAAATAAAGCCTTATACTATTGGCGGTGGGGAATTTACACCCGGCCAGGAAGAGGGGCAATGGAATGCCGGTGGGGATATCAACTACCTTATTACACCCACCTTGCGGATGAACCTGACCTTTAATACCGACTTTGCGCAGGTGGAAGCCGACCGCCAGCAAATCAACCTGACCCGCTTTCCCCTGTTCTTCCCGGAACGCAGGTTGCGGTTTCCACAATATCACAGTCATGGGCATTTATCGCGAAGATTTTTCAGCGAAAAGTTTTAATCGTCCTGAATGGAAAAAACTCATAGCTGCGATCAAGGGGAATAAAGGTAAGAAACCCGAGAACATTTTATTTGTCAAATGGGACCGGTTCAGCCGCAACATAGAATATGCCTATGAGATGATCGGCATCCTGCGAAATCTCAATACACAGGCGGTGGCTATTGACCAACCTATTGATTTTGATATTCCTGAGAGTTCGGTCATGCTTGCGGTTTATTTATCGATTCCCGAAGCTGAAAATAACCGAAGGGCTTTGAATACATCAAATGGTATGCGCCGGGCAAGACAGGCCGGCAGATATCCTGGGAAGGCCCCTTTGGGGTATATCAACCAGATCTCTCCCGATGGAAAAAAATTCATCGCTCCAAAGCACCCCGAAGCAGATCTTATCATATGGTCCTTTCAGCAATTGGCAAAGCGATCTTTTACTATTGAGGAAGTCAGGAGAATGGCCTGTACAAAAGGATTGAAATGTGGAAAATCCAACTTCTGGAAACTTATCCGTAACCCTGCATACTGTGGCATTGTTACTGTTCCTCCAAGAGGAAGTGAAGAAATGGAATTTGTTAAAGCGCTCCATAAGCCTTTGATATCTGAGGAATTATTCAATGAAGTCCAGGCTTCCATCAAACGCAAAACGAGGCCGAAAGGAAAAACAAATGAACTAAAAAAAATATTTCCGTTACGAGGGTACTTGACCTGCCCACTATGCGGTCGGAAATTAACCGGCAGTGTTTCAAAAGGCAGTAGCAACAGTTATCCATACTATCATTGCCTTGGTGGGAAGTGCAAAGCGAGATTCAATGCTGACCGGGTAAACAGCTTATATAACGAAAAGCTGGAAAAACTGGTGCTTAAACAAGGGGCTATGGAGTTGCTCAAACTTATTCTTAAGGATGTAAATGTATCCGAGCAGCAATCTGAGTATTTACGAGAGAGAAGGCTGCTGCTGGATAAAATAGACGAACAGGAGATATTGATGACAAAAGCCAGGAAACTGTACATCAATGACAAAATAGAATTTGAGGATTTCAGTGAACTCAAAAAGGAATACAACCTTGCTTCAAAAGGCCTGAAAGAGGATCTGGACAGGATTAATGTTAGGCTTCATTTGTATGACAAATACAGTTACATGGAAGATGAGTCATATTTAAATATTTTCAGTAGATACAGAGACTTTGACATCGGTGACCAGAGAAAAATCATAAACCTGATAATGCCGGGAAATATAAACACCAAAACCCGCGACCTCGATTCTTTGGTATTAAACAATATTCTTTCAAAGATTTTAACCATCGAAAACAATCAGTTCGCAGCCTTGTCTGCCCAACCCTTATACATGATTAAATTTAAAAAAGATGAACTCAGTATATAAAGACACAAAGAGCTTTGGCGATAAGAAGGTGTCGACAAAGCATGCCATTGCAATCCTGGCTAAAAATAGCATCCAGGTAGATGAAGACGAGGCCACAGTCATTTTAAGCTTTCTTTATCTGGTTGCAAAAGTCCGTGGCCAAACCAGAGAGGAGATAGATACGGAAATCCTTTAGCGGAAATTGAACCGTAAAATATGTGTTAAAATAGTCTTTAAGACAGGTGTTGTATAATAGAAGCAGAAAAAGAGGGTATCATTCGATAATTATCGAACCGCTATTTATTTTAGCACAACACGCTGTATTTTAAAATACTTTGGTGTAGAAAAAAAGGAAACAGACTCATTCGTCCGTTTCCTTAAGTAGCTCTATTGAACAAATGTCGAACCTTTTTCTACGGGATTTGAGGTTGATGGAGGGGCTGTATAATATGTTTAAGTCTAAAAATTTGATCTAAGCATTGCCTGCTTTCGTAAAATTTCCAGGCCGGGGAAAATCGCCGGAATATTGAGGTCCTTCCAAAACACCTCAAGCTCAAATAATATCCTTTAATCCTGTTTTAAGGGGCTGGCTGGACTGAACTCGAACCATTTGGCGGAGGATTTGAGGTTGTTGAGTTGGGCTTTGTGAGTAAAAATTAAAGAATAATTTGGTTTTGGAAAGTGATCCGTTGATCCCTATAATTGCCAGTCTAACGCCGTCGCAATAGACAGACCCATTTTTTCACAATTTTTGTCTGACGTAGATAATCTTTACCAAACTACAAAAATATTTTTCTGTTAAAAACTACTTTCAAGTTTGACTGAGACTATTCTTATTGTTTTAAATTTCCAACAAGATTTAGGTATTGTATTGAGGGAAACTTAATATTTGAAATTATGTTTTTAATCCCAAATGAATGAAATTTGAAAATTTCTACAATATTTTTTATTTTATTATAATTATCTTTTCCTTACCTTTGTTTAAAATTTGAATGACCCTACAAACTAAATGAAGATAAAACTCAGTGATATTGCCCAACTACAATTTGGTTTATATACCAAGCCCTCAGATGAGGGAAATGCTGTCTATTTACAGGCAAAGCATTTTGATGATAGGGGAAATCAGACTGGGCAGATAGACACTTTCATTCAGATCGACCAAAAGAATGAATCTCACCTTCTGAAAGATGGCGACATTATTATGGTTGGAAAAGGAATGAGAAACTTCGCATGGACATATGACAAAGCCTTTGGCCCTGCCATTGCCTCCTCTATCTTCTTTGTCATCAAAACAGACCGATCAAGGGTAATACCAGAGTTCCTTACCACCTTATTTAATATGCCCCAAATGCAAGCATATTTTCAAACCCTGGGTGCTGGCAGCTCCATCCCTTCCATTCGGAAATCCGAATTGGAAGCATTAACGGTTAAGCTGCCTTCATTGGAGCTTCAGCAAAAGGCTATTGCGATTAAGCAGCTACATTACAAAGACATGGAAATATCCAATAAGATCATTTCCGAAAAGCAAAAGGTATATCAGGCAGTCATTAAGAATTTAATTTCAAGAAACTAACTTCATGCAGACATACAGCGAGTTTATAAAAAGATTTCAAAAATTGGCAAGAATTAAAATTTCCTATGCTATTGAAGTAGTGTTCCTTGCAAGTGATTTGGAATTAATTATTGAACATAAAGCGTATCAGAAATTCCAGAAAACTCAGAACAGATATACTTATCATCCTAAAGATAAAAACATCCCTGTAAAAGGACATTATCACATCTACCCCAATAATAGCAAAAAGGAAATCTATGCAGTAAACTTAGATGGCTCAGCCCATCACAAGAGTAATAGAGGTTTTCAGGTTCCCAAAAAGGAAGCTACGGAATTGCGAAAACTTGGTGTTCAAATTCCAGATAATAGGATTCTTGAACACAAGGAAGTATTCATCAATGAAAATTTAGAGTCATATTCCTCAATATTCATAATAATAAACGAATAGCATGAGTAAAAAATCGATTACCCAAGGTGAGATCAACAACATTGTCTGGAAAGCATGCGACACCTTTAGAGGTGTTATTGATCCTTCTCAATACAAGGACTACATCCTCACCACGCTTTTCGTAAAGTATGTTTCGGATGTATGGAAGGACAAAAAGAACTTCTATGCAGAAAAGTACAATGGTGATGAAATACGGGTCCAGCGAGCATTGAGAAACGAACGTTTCCAACTGCCGGATACCTGCACCTTCGACTACCTGTTTGAAAACCGTAATGCGGCAAATGTAGGCGAGCTGATCAACACGGCTCTTGAAAGCATGGAAGATGCTAACCGCAGCAAATTAGAACGTGTATTCCGAAACATAGATTTCAATTCAGAAGCCAATCTTGGTCAAACAAAAGACCGAAACAGAAGGCTTAAAAACCTCTTGGTGGATTTCTCTGCGCTGGATTTACAGCCCTCCCACCTGGAGGATAATGATGTGATAGGTGATGCTTATGAGTACCTGATTGAAAAGTTTGCCAGTGATGCCGGAAAGAAAGCGGGAGAATTTTACACCCCTGCTCAGGTATCAAAGCTATTGGCTAAGCTACTCAACCCACAGCCGGGCGACCGTATCATAGACCCCGCCTGCGGTTCGGGTTCTTTATTGATCAAACTTGCAAAACAGGTAGGCAGCAAAAACTTCTCTCTCTACGGACAGGAAATCAACGGAAGCACCTGGGCACTCGCTCGCATGAATATGTTTCTGCATGAGATAGATGACGCTACCATTGAATGGGGAGATACACTCAATAATCCAAAGCTTCTTGAGGGAGATAGTTTGCTTAAGGGAAACATAGTTGGGGCAAATCCTCCGTTCTCGCTAGATAAATGGGGTGCAGAGAATGCTATTTCTGACCAATTCAACCGATTCCACAGAGGAATTCCGCCCAAAAGTAAAGGTGACTATGCCTTCATCTCTCACATGATTGAGTCCACCTACCACGACAATGGTCGTGTAGGAGTAATACTGCCTCATGGAGCATTATTTAGAGGAAGTAGTGAGGGTAAAATCAGACAACAGTTGATTGAAGAAAATTTATTAGAAGCAGTGATTGGGCTACCTTCTCACCTCTTTTATGGAACTGGGATTCCTGCAATAATCCTAATCTTCAATAGAGCAAAAAATGAAAACACAGATGTGTTATTTATTGATGCCAGCCAAGATTATGATGACTCGAAAAGTCAAAATAAACTAAGAGATGAAGATATTCAGAGAATTGTAGAAACATATGAATCTTTTCAACAGTCAACTTCACTCCCTCTAAATACTGAAGTGGGATTAGAGTTGATTAGGAAATATGCGTACAGAGCAACACTTAAGGAAATAAGGAAAAATGATTACAACCTTAACATACCTAGATATGTGGATACATATGAAGAAGAAGAGCCGGTGAATGTTGCCGAGACTCAAAGGCAAATAGAATACTTAAAAAAAGACCTGACTGAAGTTGAGTCAAAGATGAATAAATATCTAAACGAGCTAGGTTTTTAATTATGAAAATTCCGGACAGCGTAAAACCAGGCATTCCAAAGTTACCTTCGAAAATCCCTTCTGGGTGGAATTTACTTACGATGAATAAGGTCTTCAATGAATTGAACAGAAAAGCTAAAGTTGAAGATGATGTCCTTTATGACTTAGTCACTGTTAAGAGAAGCCGAGGAGGCGTACAAAAAAGAGAAAGGCTAAGGGGTGATCAAATATCAGTTAAAAGTCAATTCTTTATAAAAGAGAATGATTTTTTAATTTCCAGACGACAAATTGTTCATGGTGCATGTGGTGTTGTACCTAAAGAACTAGACGGTTCTATAGTATCTAATGAATATTTAGTCTTAAAGGTCAATCCTGATTTTGATCTAAACTTTATAAAATACTATTCTCATAGTCAATATTTTCAACAAACATGTTTTCACTCAAGTATCGGTGTTCATGTTGAAAAAATGATTTTTAAACCACATTGGTGGTATAAATTCAAGCACATTCTCCCAAACCTGAAAGAGCAGAAAAAAATAGCATTGATTCTTTCAACCTGGGATAGTGTGATTCTTAAGTATGAACAAATAATTGATGTGTTATCCAAAAGGAACAAAGGGCTAGCACAGCAATTATTAACAGGAAAACTTAGACTTGAAGGTTATAATGATTCTTGGATCAATAAACCATTAGGGCATTTTTTTACAGAAAGAAAAGAAACAGGTTTTACTGAACTTCCTTTACTATCGGTTGGTGAATCGGGAGTTTACCCCCAAAACGGATCGAATAAAAAAGACACCTCCAATTCGGATAAAGAAAAATACAAAAGAATTTGTCCTGGAGATATTGGATACAATACTATGAGGATGTGGCAAGGCAGAAGCGCCATATCTGAATTAGAAGGCATAGTAAGTCCGGCCTATACCATAGTAACCCCAAAAAATAATGCGGATGTTCTGTTTTTCTCTTTTTTGTTTAAGCAAAGAAAAATGGTACACAAGTTTTTCAGAAACTCTCAAGGACTTGTTGATGACACTCTTAACTGCAAATTCAAGGACTTCAAGATTATTATGGTAGAAGTTCCAAATTCAATCAATGAGCAGAAAGCAATAGCAGCAGTACTTTCTGAAGCCAAGAAAGAACTAACAATATACCAACAGCAATTGGACATCTTAAAAGAGCAAAAGAAAGGCTTAATTCAAAAGCTATTGACGGGTGAGATAAGGGTAAACATAAAAGAAAACTGACATGAAATACCTTGTTTGGGACTTAAAACAGTTAAACCGTGGACAGAGAGTAAAAGTCACTTTGTCTGGTAATGCAGCAAATGTAAGATTGATGGATAGTTCGAATTACAGTAACTACAAGAATGGTAGGTCTCATCGCTACGCTGGCGGTCTAGTTACTAAATCCCCTGTTGTATTGGGTGTCCCAAGTTCTGGTCATTGGTATGTCACAGTCGATATGCAAGGACTCAAAGGCAGTACTAATGCAAGTGTACAGGTTCTCCCCTCTGCTTTACCCACGTATCAGGACGCTCCTCTTTCGTCAGTACCTTCATTAGTTCAGGGAAGAGGTGAATCACCATTTGACCATCAAGAGCATGATTACAGAGAGCATGATGTTTTCATTTCCCATGCTTCAGAAGACAAAGAAGAGATTGTAAGACCATTAGCTGTTGCTTTAAGAAATGCGGGGCTTTCTGTTTGGTATGACGAGTTTGAATTGAGAATTGGAGACAGTTTGCGACAGAAAATTGATAAAGGATTGGCCAAGAGCAAATTCGGAATAGTGGTTCTATCCAAAAACTTCATTAAGAAAGGTTGGACTAACTATGAATTGGATGGCATCATTACTCGGGTTATTGGTGGAGAACAAGTTTTATTACCAATATGGCATAATATCACCAAGCAGGAAGTAATTGACTACTCGCCCTCCTTGGCTGATAAACTAGCAAGGAACACTGCCAATTTCACTGTCAACGAAATTGCTGAGGAAATAGCGGAAGTAATTAATAATGCATAGCACATATGATTTAAAGCAAATACAGACAACTTAAAATGAACATTACAATCACCATAGACAAATCCACTTTCCAATCTCTCAGCTTTCCGGAGCTGATGAGGCTTAGTAGCTATTACAAGCACAATGTAGCTCCTGTATTGGTGATGGAGATCCTTGGTGATCTGAAAAAGGAAACGCAAGAAGGCAAAACACCATCTGATATTAGGGTTAAAGACTTTGCAACCAAGTTGTTCCCAATGTACAGTGTAGTCAATGCTTACTACAGGACATTGGTAAAGGGGGAATTATCCGGTGAACCGGTGGAAATGGATGGAAGACCCACCCTGGACATAGAAAAGGTTGTACAACCTGACGCCCATAGAAAAGGAATGGTAGTCAGGGAAACGGCAGAAGAAAAAGCTATTTATAAGTGGAAGGATGGGAAGTTCACAGATGCTGATCATGACCTTTCCCAGTTATGGAGAACCTTAACCACACATGAAAACCTTCTCAAAAACCTACAGAAAATTCTCCAGGCCACTGAGCATGAAAGGTTAAAATCATTTGATCAGCTACATGAGAAAGTAAACTCCGTCTTGTCCGACCACAGTTTACAAGACCGCCTCCTTGCCTACATGATTGACAATTATGGAGAAGGAGAAATTGATGGCATGAGCATATTTTCACGATGGATAGCAGCAAATCGTCCACTGATTACGGCCTTTGCACCCTACACAGCTCATTGCCTCAAAGTGGACCTCCTTTTTCACCTTGGGCTACAAAGTGAACTTATAGGTACACGCCCTACTAATCGTGTCGATTTGGAATACCTGTACTACCTGCCTTTTTGCAATGTATTTACCTCCAATGATAAAATACACAAACAGCTAGCTCCTCTTCTTATCAGAGAAGATCAGCAATTCATTATAGGCACAGAGCTAAAAAAGGACTTCAAGCAAATAGTGGAGTATCTGGAAAAAGAAGGTGAAGAAGCCAAAAAGAAGTATGTCAATGAACCTCCAATTATTGAAGATTCCCTGACTTATGGATTATGGAAAGAGTATTTCGATTATCCAAATAGCAGCAATATGAACAGGAACATATCGGAAGAAACACTTTCTAAAATGAAGGCTACTATGGATAAGATATTCAGAGCCTCAGAAGGTGAAGCTGTGGATTTTGATGAAGGTGAGGCCGAAGAGTTTATAGTCAAGAAATCGTATTTGAGCATGACTGACCCATGCTTTTGCGGAAGTGGTAAGCAAGTAATTGATTGCTGTATTCCGAGAGATGAGTTTATTAAGATCAGCCAAAAACATAAAGACAAATAATATGCAGTTAAATTACTTTCCCCTACAATTTGATTTTACAGATTACCAGGTAATCACAGAACCCTATTCTGATGAACGTTTGCAAGAGTTGAGGCAGGTGTATAATGCTTCATATTCGTTTTTTAGGGATGGTAATTTAATTGTTATATCCAATAAGGAAGATGAAGAAAACCAACTTACCGGAAAAGTTGAAAGACGTTCGGTATATGATGATGCCAAGGTTACCGCATCATTGGCAAAACACATCTTTTTCAGAACCTTTAAAGACCGTTTTCAAGGGTTTATTCCGGTAGATTTTTATCCTTTCCGTTTTTACTCTCGACAAGAAAAGGATGATTTAATTTTAAGCTATCTGCCCGAAAAACTTAAACATAAAATTGCTTTCAAAAAGCTTATTGAAGTTCAGCTTCGAGAAACGAATATCAACAATGCCAAAGGATTTGCCTTTGTGGTTAATATCCGAAGAAACTGGGTGTTTAACATTTCATGTCAGGAGCTCAATCAAGAAGGGTTTGACTTAACAGACTTTGAAGTGCTGCATGCCGAAACACTTCCAGGATTAGATAATGTACTGGCTCCCAATGAAGACTTTGTAGGAACGCTGCAATCCATCAATGGAGATACCGCAAGTGTATCTACCAGTGAGGGTGAAAAGAGCTTTCCTTTACAAGAGCTTTTTATACGAAAAACCAAACGTAACATTCAGACTTATTTGAATTTTGCTACCGGTGAGCAAAAGTGCGATCAAATTTTGGCAGCCGTTAGTCAAGAACGTATCAAGAAACAGAACCCGGTCAATCAGTTCAGTGAAATAAGCAATATTGCCAAACATCTATTCTCTGATAAAGGCAATCCGATTCTATTTCAAAATAAGGATGGCTTCTGCTTCAAAGTAGATAGTATACCTATGCAGGTGCAAAAGAGCATGAACTTGCAAACGCCTACGTTTATTTACGATCATGCCGGCACTAAGAAAAATAATATGAATGCTGATATGGGCTTATCCAATTATGGCCCATACGACAGCATTAGTTTTGACATTAAAAACCCTCTCGTATTAAGTATTTGTCATCGAGCAAAAAGAGGGGATTTCACTAAGTTCCTTTCTCATTTAAAAGACGGGTTGCCTGATTCAAGATATTTCCAAAAAGGACTTTTAAAGAAATATGAGTTACAAGAGGTCAATTATATCATTCAGGAAACCTCAGATTATCAACTGGAAGATTACTTGGGAGTGATAAGCAATTATGATGATGAAAAGCCTCATTTGGCTATTATTGAAATTCCTGATAGGTTCAGAAATTTATCAGATCGGGATAATCCTTATTATAAAATAAAAGCAAAATTACTTTCGCTAGAAATACCGGTGCAATTTGTTCGTTCAACAACGCTTTCAAGTTATTCCGAGTACATTCTTAATCCATTGGCATTACAAATTTATGCAAAGCTTGGTGGTACGCCTTGGGTGTTGCCTGCTCAACGCTCAGTTGATAGAGAGATAGTAATTGGCATTGGGCACAGTTGGTTGAGAAGCGGAATGTATAAAGGAGCTGAGAGCAGCCGTGTTGTGGGTATTACAACCTTCATGTCTAGCGATGGTCAATACCTTTTAGGTGATAAGGTGAAAGATGTGCCGTATGAAAGCTATTTTGAAGAATTACTTAAAAGTTTGAAGAGTTCCATTACCCGACTTTCTGACGAATACGCTTGGCAAGAGGGTGATACGGTACGTTTGATTTTTCACATTTTCAAACCCATAAAGAATGTTGAGTTTGATGTTATTAGTCAATTGGTAAAAGACATTAGTCAATTCAACATCAAGTTTGCATTTGTAACAATTAGCAAAAGCCATCCGAGCATATTATTTGATACGAATCAGCAGGGAGAAAAAAAGTATGGTTCTAATCAGTTAATTGGAAAATTCATTCCTCAACGAGGAAGCAACGTATTTATTGATGATGAAACAAGCTTGGTTCAGATGCTTGGTGCAAGAGAGCTGAAAACAGCCAAGCACGGTATGAGCACTCCTATACAAATTAAACTTAGAACACCCCAAGGGAATCATGACGATTCGGAATTAAAGGACTTAATGTTCTATGATTTGAACTATATCACACAGCAGATTTACTCATTCACATACTTGTCCTGGAGAAGCTTTTTGCCAAGAGAAGAACCAGCAACCATGTTGTATTCTAATCTTATTTCCAGGCTCCTGGGAAAAATGAGAAACATACCGGAATGGGATGCTGATAAACTGAACTACACCTTAAAGAGAAAAAAATGGTTTTTATAGAAGAGAAACATAGTTATTTAAGCAGCCTATCGGATCAGCCAAAGCAAAAGGCTCTGTTTGCTTTGGTATCTGATGAAACCTTGACAACTCAGCCCAATGAGGTTTCTGAAACGGATGCTATCTACTACTCTTCTATACAAGCAATAAAAAAGAATGCAAAGGCAGATTTTAATACACAGTACACCAAAATCTCAAAGCGGAAAGTTTCCGAGAACTCTGCTGCACCATTTGTACATGACGACTTCCTGATTTTCACATTGGTAATTGGGGTGTTAAAATTTGATTGTGATAAAGACTGGCTTTTAGGTGTTATCCGTAACAGAGCAAAGGGTAAAACCACTACCACTTTTGAAAATTTATTGACTGGAAATTATCAAAGCAAAGCCAATAATCAGTCCTTGGTTTTGGCATTCCTGTTTTTACTGGATAAATCTAAAATCTCCAATGACCAATTAAATGAAGCGTACAATGCTATGAGTGATACAAAAGAATCATTCAACAACGATTTTATACGCATCGTTTATTACCGAGCATTTGATATTATTATCCAGTTTAAACTACCAAGAGATACAGACGAAGTCTCTCGTTTATTAGAGTTCGAATCTCGCTTTAAGAAGCGAATTAATGTTTTTTCAATAGTGGCCTACAACCTTTTTATTGTTGGTGTTCTTTACGGAGCATATAAAGTTCTTCAACTACTACCTGAAGATAAAAAACTGGTTGTAAACGACCTGAGTCTGATTATAGGGTTAGGAGCGATTATTGGTTTGTCAGGCAACTTTATTCCTAAACTGAAAACCAAGTTTCAAAAATTGATATTAAGAGCCTTTGGCTATCAAAATACAAAGTAATTATGAATATACCCTTATTCAAAGAAGATCATATCTCACAGCTTCCGGCACTAAAGCTACTCATGAATTTGGGATGAAAATACCTCTCCCCTGAGCAGGCATTGGAGGACAGAGGAGGAAGAACATCTAACGTGTTGTTGGAAAAGATCCTCAAGGAGCAGAAAAAGGGCTTAATGCAAAAGCTTTTAACAGGGGTGATTCGAGTTAAAACTTTGAACTGATAAGTTATGAAAGATTTTAAAAACCATATAAAAATACTCTCCGCTTTGTCGGTTGCTGCTTCCGATACCAGAAGGGACACATTTATTTCCGTAGTCATTAGAACTCTTAATGAGATATCTTCCTGTGAACGTAAAGACTTAGCTGGATATATTAATGAGCAATTCAGCTTTGAGCCATACCAACCTGAATTGGATGAAGTAGTCAATTTCCTTCTAAAGGAAGAACGAATCGTTGAAGAGAAGAAGATACTTTCCTTATCAGCAGAAGAGAAAGAGACAATTGATACTCAAGACGTAGAAGCAAGAGATCAGGAGAAAAGTCGATATCAAAATTTCAAGAACTTTATAAAAGATGATCTTGGTCATGATTTAAAAGGTGATCAAGTAAAATTACTATGGGACACCTTTTTAGAGTATCTGTATAACTCTTTTTATGAATATGGAGAGGATGCCATCAAAACGTTACATCCTCATATAAAAAATGGAGATGGGAACAGCTACTACGAAAGCGTTCTTTCAATTACAATGAAGAATATTGATGCCCCAGAACTTCAAACCCTATTCAAATATGTAATTGAAAGATTCCCTGATTTTGCCTCAACGGAAGACCTAAATTTTCTTAACGACTTGGCACAGAAGACCCTTTCATTTTCTTCACTTGGTTTTCAAGCGGATGTAGCTCAAGATACTATCAACCACGAAATTGTAGATTGGACACTCTACCTCGATACGAATGTTTTGTACTCATTGCTAGACCTCCACTCCCACCCGGAAAATGAAGCTTGCAAAGCACTTATCCAGTTGGTAAGAGAAAATAAAGAGCATATTAAGGTCAAACTGCGCTATTCAGATATTACCTATAAAGAACTTGGGAAAAAGAAGGCTGATTTCGATCTCTTAGATGATAAGCTAACCGATAGCTCCATCAAAGCAATGTTGAAAAGCGAAAACCTTGATGGGTTTTCGAAAAAGTTCTACGAAGGTCTTTTGGAAAACAGAGAGGGTACGATTCATCCGTCTGAAGCCATTGGCTTATCCCAAACAACGCTCAAATATAAAACCATCGAAATAGCACGGAATGCCAAAAGAATTGAACATCTCGGTGAGGACTACATCAATGCGAAAGTTCAAGAATTCTACAAATACATTAACCGCAAAAATGAAATCAAAAAAGAATTCTATGATTCAAAAAAAATTCCTTTTCATCCAATAGAAAAAAGCGAGAAGCAGGCACTGCACGATATAACTCTTCGCGAATTACTATTGGAAAGCCGCCTCAAGGAAATGAAAGGTGAAGAAGTGTCACTCAATTCTATCAAATACTTTGGCGTGACCTTAGACGACCTGCTAATCCAGTTTGATAAGTCCCAGATAAAGGATGATAATGATGTCAAAAGTTTCCCCGTCTTTTTCAAACCTTCTTTTCTCCTTAACAAGCTGGTAAGGATTTTACCGATCCAAACCAAAGATTATAAGAAAGCCTTCATAAAGGCGGTTACTTCAAAAGGATTTCATAAGGATTCTTCAAAATCAAGAGATGTCCTAAAAATTGTAAACTACCTTAAATCGCAAGGTATTGACGATGAAAGAGTAGTCTACAATATAATCTCTCAAGATATTTTCCTTGAAAAGTATCATAAAGAGTCTCAGAAAGAAGATTTTAATCAAGGTGAATTTATTGAATCTGAGCTCAACAGGGAATTTAGATTCTTTCAAGAACAACTGGAGAATACCCAGAAGGAATTGGCTTTGACAACAGAAACCGCGAATACGAGGGCAAAGGAAAACCAAAAATTAGAAGCTATAAAATCAATTTTAGAATCTGATGTCCAGCAGTACGAAAAGGCACTTGAAAAGGTGAGTAAGAGGGTGAATAGTCTGGAAAAAACAGTAGATGCAGCAAGCAGTCAAGAGAAAATTAATTTTGAGGCGGGGGAAGCAAATGCAAAAGCCCAAAGGGAAAAAGAGAAAGCAGAGATCCTAAAAAAGAAACTACGAGTTGAAATCGAAGACCAAATTGAAAAAGAAAAGGATGCTGATGTGAGAAAATGGCAAAGGAAGACGTGGTGGCATTTGCTTTGGGTAATTCCATGTGTTTTTGCCGCATTATTCTTTGTGCTTCCATTAGAACAAAACCCAATTACCAATCAAGCAAATCGCTATAATACAGCAAGTGCAATAATGGTTCCTGTTATTCTAATTTTTCTATATCTAATACAAAATAGGTTATGGAATGAGGGCAATATCAAAGCAAGAAAGGAGAACCATAAAGTTTCTGAAGGACTCAGAAATAAACTTAGGGAATTGGAATAGTCAAATAATATTGAAAAAGTTATGAATATACCCTCATTCAAAGAAGATCATATCTCACAGCTTCCGGCACTGAAGCTGCTCATGAATTTGGGATGGAAATACCTCTCCCCTGAGCAGGCATTGGAGGCCAGAGGAGGAAGAACATCTAACGTGTTGTTGGAAACGATCCTCAAAGAGCAGTTGCAATCCATAAATAAAATAGAATACAAACAAAAAGAATTTACCTTCTCAGAAGTCAATGTAAACAGTGCCATACTGGCTTTGCGGGATCTTCCTGTACAAGACGGATTTATGGCAGCCAACAAAACTTTTTATGAACTCACCACGTTGGGTAAAAGCTTTGAGCAATCAGTATTAGGAGATAAGAAGAGTTTTTCCTTCCACTACATTGACTGGAGAAACCCGGAGAATAATACCTACCATATCACCGAAGAATACAGTGTAACACGTTCAGGACGAAATGAAAGTGCAACGGATAGCCATTACCGCCCGGACATTGTACTTTTTATCAATGGCATTCCAGTGGTGGTGATAGAATGTAAAAGTCCGAAAATCAAGGAACCTGTAGATAAGGCCATCGAACAACACCTTCGCAATCAACAGGAAGATGGTATTCGTGTATTATACCAGTATTCCAACCTGGTCATGGGATTGGCCTGCAATGAAGCTCGCTATGCTACTACAGCTACGGGAAAAGAGTTTTGGAGCATCTGGAAAGAATTGTTCCATAAAAAAGCGGAAGAAACAGCCTGGCAGGACAAACTTCAGGAGCTCAAAAACAGACCTTTATCGGAGAATGAGCGAACAGTACTCTTCAAAGAACGATTTAAGAACGTGTGGGACTTCTTTGAGAACCTAGAAAAAGAAAACCAAACCACTACCGAACAAGACAGGTTGCTATACAGCCTTTGCCAGCCTCAAAGGCTGCTGGATATTATGTACAACTTTACGTTGTATGATGATGGCATCAAGAAAGTAACACGCTATCAGCAATACTTTGCTGTAAAAAACACCCTGCAAAAGGTATCTCGAAAAGATACATCAGGACGAAGAGAAGGGGGTGTTATCTGGCATACACAAGGAAGTGGAAAATCCCTCACAATGGTGATGTTAGCTCAGCTTATCGCCACACACCAGGATATTAAGAACCCAAAAATCGTATTGGTAACCGACCGAATCGACCTGGACGATCAAATCACGGAAACTTTCAAAAAATGTCAACTCCCCGTTGATAATGCACAAACCGGAAAACACCTCGTGGAGTTGTTATCCAGTTCAGCCGATTCCGTGATTACTACTCTCATTCACAAGTTTGAGGCAGCCGTTAACCGCAGTAAAGAGTCTTTTGACTCACCAGACATATTTGTATTGGTGGATGAAGGCCACAGAAGCCAATACGGAAACTTCAACATCAAAATGCAAAAGGTATTCCCAAATGCCTGCTTCATTGCATTCACAGGTACTCCACTGATGAAAAAGGAAAAGAGTACAGCCAATAAGTTTGGAGGCTTGATCGATGTATATTCCATTACTGATGCAGTGGAAGACGGTGCAGTGGTCCCACTGTTATATGAAGGTCGTCACAACCTGATTGAAGTCAATGAAAAGCCTTTAGATAACTACTTTGACAGGGTTTCCGAGCCACTAACACCTTATGGTAAAGCAGCCCTGAAACGCAAATTCAGTTCCACCAATCAACTCAACAAAGCAGATCAAATCATCTATGCCCGTGCCTGGGACATATCCGATCACTATGAGCAACATGTCCAGGGCATTTCATTTGGCACACTAAAAGCCAAAGGGCAATTGGTAGCTCCAAATAAAACTACAGCCATTCGCTACAGGGAATACTTAAAGGAAATCGGCAAGGTCAGTTGTGAAGTATTGATCTCCCCTCCTGATGTTCGGGAAAATCATGACGATGCATTTGAGGAAAGTGAAGACGTAGTTTTAAAATTCTGGAAAGCCATGTTGGATAAATATGGTAAGGCAGAAAACTATGAAAAATCACTGATCAATGCTTTTAAAAAACAAAACCATCCTGAAATCATTATCGTGGTAGACAAATTATTAACCGGGTTTGATGCTCCTAATAACTACGTCCTATATCTCACACGCCAATTGAAAGAGCATACCCTTTTACAGGCCATTGCTCGTGTTAATCGCTTGGCTCCCGGAAAAGAACATGGATTGATCGTTGACTATTATGGCAACCTGGCCAACCTCGATGAAGCATTAAAAACCTATTCAGGTGATATGGATTTTGAAAGTGCCGACCTGGAAGGAACATTTACCAACATTAGTGAGGAAATAAAAAAACTTCCACAGGCACATTCAGAAGTATGGGACATCTTTAAGGAAATCAAGAACAAATACGATGAACCGGCTTACGAAGAACTATTGCAGGATGAAGCCATTAGACACCAATTCTATGAAAAGGTTTCTGTCTTTGCCCGCTTATTAAAATTAGCTTTATCGAGTTTTGAGTTTGTTACTCAAACTCCTGAAAAGCAGATCAACAAATACAAGCAAGACGCCAAGTTCTTCCTTGCCTTGAGAATATCTGTTAAGCGAAGGTATTTTGATGACCTGGAATACAAAGAGTACGAACCACAGGTACAGAAATTAATTGACAAGCACATCACTACCGAAGGAGAAGTACTGAAAATTACGGAACTGGTTAATATTTTTGACAAAGAACAACGGGAACAAGAAGTAGAAAAACTTACCAGCAAAGCAGCCAAGGCGGATCATATTGCCAGCCGGACAATTAAGGCGATCAATGTAAAAATGAACGAAGATCCGGTCTACTATAAGAAGCTTTCAAGGTTGATCCGGGATACGATAGAAGACTATCACCAACAGAGGATCTCGGAAGTAGAATATCTCAGAAAAGCTCAGGAATATGAAGAGACATTTCACAATGGACAAAAAACAAATGTACCGGAGAACCTTGTAGGCAAAGACAACGCCATTGCCATTTATAACCTCATCGGTGAAATTTTCAAGGAACATATATCCGATAAAGAGCAAGCTGCACATGTTGCTGAGGGTATCGATGATGTCATAAGAGATAGCGTATTTGAAAATGGGAGGCTAATTATCGACTGGCCCAATAAATCAGATATAGAAGGAAAAATCCGAATTGATATTGATGATTACCTATTTGACCTGAAAGGCAAGGAAGGCTTGAGCCTGCCCCTAGATTTGATTGATCAACTTGTAGAAGAAGGATTAAAAGTAGCAAAACTGAAATATGTCTAAGGATATACTGTACAAAAAACTCTCTTTTGGCTCCAAAGAAATAAGCTATGAGTTGACTTATCAGGAAAGAAAGACCCTGGGCATTCGTGTTTACCCTGATTGCTCAGTGAAAGTAATTGCTCCTGTAGAGACATCTGAAGACAACCTGAAAGAAAAGCTTAAAAAGAAAGCTCCCTGGATACTCAAACAGCAAAATGAGTTTTTATCCTATCATCCCTTAACTCCACCCCGGCAATATGTAAACGGGGAAACACATCTTTACTTAGGCAGACAGTACCGATTGAGAATAGAACCGGCTCAAACCAATGAAGTGAAGCTATACAGAGGGCGTTTAATCGTTTTCAAAAGAGAAAGCCAAAGCCCTGAAAAACTATTAAAGGAGTGGTATAGAGAGAAAGCAACCAGCCATTTCAAGGCCACACTACGATCTTTATTACCCCTTTTCAAAAAGTATAAAATTGAGGAGCCTACCTTGCAAATCCTCCATATGCCGACAAGATGGGGAAGCTGTACTCCCAAAGGCAAAGTGATCTTAAACCCGGAATTAATCAAAGCACCTAAAGGAAGTATTGAATATGTCATTATTCATGAACTCTGCCATATCGTACACCACAACCACACCAAAGCTTTCTACGATTTACAGGAGAAAATAATGCCTGATTGGAAGAAATGGAAAGAGAGGTTAGAGATGTCTTTAACTTAGTCTCTCTATTACAATATTTATTTTATGCTTGTCTCATAGGTCTTGACCATTATTTTTGAACCAAATTCATCGGATATATACCATATAGAAGCTGGTTCCCTAATCAATTCTTGATAGATTCTTTCTGCTGAGCTCATCATGACAAATTAATTTATGATCAAACGTATTCAATATAGTTTTTTTGGAAAATCTAATAAAAAACTCAAGTTCCTCATTCCTTTCACCCGATTTTAGGGACGCGCAGCAAGAATATTCCACTATTTCTCTTAGCTCCATAGCGAAACACTCTTGCTTTTTTACCCACCACATTTAAAGAAAATTTCTAAAAAAAACTCATCCCCCTTCGGGTTTCAGTGTGACTATTCCAACGGTCACTTCCACAATTTTGAGCATCATCAAAATGAAATCCGACATGACACAAGATGCTCACAATTTATCATTTTCAAGACAAGTACCGCCGAAATTAGAAGAAGTAAAATCCTATTTCAACTACCTTCATATCCCTGAGGCCGAAGCCGAGGTATTCTATTTTTATTACCAGGGCATGGACTGGAAAAACGAAACCGGAGCACCGATAAGAGATTGGGTAATGGCCGCAGACGAATGGGTGTGGAACCTGGAAAATTAGCCTTCGCATTCCAACATTATTATCTCCTTTTGGAAAGGCGAAGCACCCGCTTTTCCAAAGGATGGCATTGCGTTTTGGCAATGAGCAAGATGTAGGATTGTGCCACAATCCCATCTTGCCCTTTCGCTGCCGGAGTGGCGAAAGGGGTAAAATTCTCCGAAGTCGAATTTTAAATCCCCGGATGTATGGAAAAAAATCAGTCCCCGGAAAAACCCTATTGGCTGACAGTAAGGTTATTGCCGGGAGAAGTCCAGAAGCTGAAAAAACTCCTGGCCCAATCGGCCCATTGCCGGAACCTCAGTGAGCTGGTGAGGACCATTCTTTTCAAACAAGAGTTGACCATAAAAAAAAGGAATGCTTCCCTGGACGAACTGAAATCTGAAATTGTAAAGGTAAAGGGAGAGCTCCGCTCCATAGGGGTCAACATCAACCAGATCACGCATTATTTCAACGGTCATCCCGACCCGACAGAGAAAAGGTATTTTGCCCGGAAGATCTTGCCTCTATATAAAAAGGTCGGCCAGAAAACGGAGCAACTGATGGTGATGGTCTCCCAACTGTCCAAGCTGTAATATGGTTGCCAGGATCACCACAGGGAAAACGATCCGGGGAGTGCTTCACTATAATGAAAGCAAGGTAGAGAAGGGGCAGGCCAAATTCCTCGGAGCACGGGGGTATCTCAGCCAGGATAAAGAGCTTGATTTCCAAAAAAAGCTGATGAGGTTTCAGGAAATCATAGAAGCAAATACCAGAACCAAAACAAATGCACTTCATATCTCCCTGAACTTCTCTCCCAGGGACAAAATGGATGAAACCCTACTTTGGAAGATCGCAGAGGACTACATGAAAGGTATTGGATTTGGAGAGCAGCCCTATCTGGTGTACCGGCATTTCGATGCAGCCCACCCACATATTCATCTGGTAACTACTAATATCCGGGAGAACGGGCAAAGGATCGAGACGCACAATTTGGGGCGCATCCAATCCGAGAAGGCCAGAAAAGATATTGAACAAAGGTATGGGCTGGTCAAAGCTGAAGAACAACAGCGAAAGCGTGTCAACCTTCTGCAGCCCCTGGATAAAGCTGAATACGGTAAAACCGAAACGAAGGCGGCGATATCCAATATCGTGGGAGAAGTGGTTCGCCACTATAAGTTCACATCCCTTGCAGAGTTGAACGCCATATTGCGACAATTCAATGTAACTGCCTACCGGGGAGAAGAAGACAGCAAAATGTACCAAAAGAAAGGATTGATCTACTGCATTTCAGATGCTGACGGTAACCGAAAAGGAGTTCCTATCAAAGCCAGCTCCATTTATTCCAAACCTACCTATAAGAAACTGGAAAAGAAATTCGAACTAAACAGGACGACAAGAAAACCGTACAGGGGCCAGCTGCAATCAACCGTCAGCCATGCCTTAACAAGATCTTCTTCCCTCGAAAATTTACAGGCAGAACTTCGAAAAAAGGGAGTCCAACTTACTGTTCGCAAAAATGGCGAAGGAAGAATATATGGGATCACATTTACCGACCATATTCATCGCTGTGTCTTTAATGGAAGCAGCCTGGGCAAGGAATTTTCTGCCAACGGCATCCTAAATGCCCTGATGGTTAAATCTACGAATGAAACTCAAGCTGAAAAGCAGCAATCACGGGAGATACGAAGCTTATCACCTTCAACCGGCTCGCAAACTTCGGGTTACGAACCCACCCCGTATGAGTTGAGCCAAAAGAAAAAGAAGAAAAAACGGAAAAAGAAACAGTTGTAAAACATGCAGACCGGTGAAAGTACCGAAGGTCTAAGGAAAATTATTGACCTTACCCGCAAGCTTAGCATAGGAATGTTATGTCTCCATTTCTATTACTATTGCTTTTCGGCTTTTGAAGCCTGGGGACTAACCCATGAAATTACCTTTCGGTTGATTAAGGGTTTACGCAAAACAGGCCTTTTTGATCATGGCTTTATATCCAAGGGGTTTGCCCTGGGACTATTGCTGATTTCCCTGGTCGGTGCAAAAGGAAAGAAAAGCGAAGGCCTCAAATTATCCCAGGCATTATGGCCATTGACCTTTGGATTGATGATGTACTGGGCGAGTGATGGCATATTCTATCTGAATTTTGAAGGAGAAGAAGTTGCGGTGCTCTACATTGGGGTTACTTCTGTTGGGTTCTTACTGGTGCTATCAGGGGGAGCATTGCTGAGCAGACTGCTGAAGGTAAAGATGGCAAAGAGCGTATTCAATCATTTGAATGAAACATTCCCGCAGGAAGAGCGGCTTTTAGAAAACGAATACTCGGTAAACCTGCCTGCCCGCTATAACCTGAAAGGAAAGATCCGCAAATCCTGGGTCAATATCATTAATCCCTTCAGGGCCTTATTGGTTGCCGGTACACCGGGTTCCGGGAAAAGTTATTTTGTGATCCGTCACGTGATCACCCAACATATTGCCAAGGGATTCTCCATGTTTGTATATGATTTTAAGTATGATGACCTGTCGATTATCGCTTACAATACCTTACTGAAGAACCAGCATGCCTATAACGTAAAACCATCCTTTTATACCATCAATTTTGACAGCCTTTCCCATACCCATCGCTGTAATCCTTTAGAACCGGAAACCATGCTGGACATCACCGATGCCAGCGAAGCCGCCCGTACTATAATGATGGGACTGAACCGTGACTGGATAAAAAAGCAGGGGGACTTTTTTGTAGAATCCCCGATCAACTTTCTAACGGCAGTAATCTGGTTTTTGAAAAAACACAGGCACGGGAAATACTGTACACTTCCTCATGTCATCGAATTGATGCAAGTGGAATACGATCAACTTTTTCCCGTACTCCGGACCGAGCCGGAGATCGAGGTGCTGATCAACCCTTTTGTTTCGGCATATCAAAAAGGAGCTACCGACCAATTGGAAGGCCAGATTGCCAGTGCCAAAATCACCATGGCCCGCCTATCCTCACCACAGCTTTACTATGTGCTCTCTGAAAGCGATTTTACCCTGGATATCAATGATCCCGGGGAACCAAAGATCGTATGCATGGGTAACAACCCGCAAAAGCAGCAGGTCTATGGAGCTGTACTTTCTCTTTATATATCAAGGATCACCAAACTGGTCAACCAAAAGGACAAATTAAAATCCAGTTTAATATTTGATGAATTTCCCACCATTTATTTCAACGGGATGGATAATCTTATTGCCACGGCCCGAAGCAATAAGGTAGCCACCTGTCTGGGCGTTCAGGATTACAGTCAGCTTAGAAAAGACTATGGGCGGGAACAGGCAGAAGTGATCATGAACACGGTAGGGAATTTTATCAGTGGCCAGGTTTTGGGAGAAACAGCCAAACAACTCTCCGAGAGGTTCGGGAAGATACTGCAGGACCGGAAAACAATCTCCATTAACAGAAGCGATACGTCCATCACGAAATCCAGGCAGCTGGACCAGGCGGTACCTCCCTCTACGATCTCATCCCTTTCCTCCGGGGAGTTTGTCGGTATGGTGGCCGATACCCCGGATCAAAAAATGGAACTGAAAGCCTTTCACAATGAGATCATCAACGATCATGAATCCCTGGCCCTGGAAGCAGGGAATTACCAGCCCCTCCCCAAGGTGCGGGATGTGTCAACGCCGGAGATAGTGGATAACTATAAGGACATTAAACTGGATGTTCAGGAGATCATTGATCTGGAAATAGAAAGAATCCACAATACTCCCGGCTTAAACAAACTGCTCTTCGCTAAAGAATCCGGTAAATAAAGCTGAAAACCATACCGATCCTGTCATAAGGAAGGTGAGATATGCAGTTTCAGGCATTTCTTAAGAGCTCTTCCAGGAGTATTACTATATTTTTAAAAATATCATTATATTTAGGAAACTAACTCTCTTATACATAGCTGTTTCAATACAGTAGAAAGTTGCTTAATACTACATGCCTCTGGATAAAACTAACCATAATGCCTCAAAATATTCATTTGCCTATCGGCAATCATTTGACCTGGTGTTTGAAGAGTTTTATCCCGGATTGTGCTTCTATGCTGAAAGGATATTGCAAAGCAAGACCGATGCTGAGGATGTAGTGGAAAACCTGTTTGTAAAGCTCTGGCAAAAGAAGATGGAATTTTCTTCCAGGGATCATCTTCGCTCTTTTTTATACAAGTCCACCAAGAATGCCTGTTTGGATTTTATCAAGACTACGGCACGTTCTGCAGAGCGGAACACCCACTTTTTAGATACCGCTGAGGGTTATACAAAAAGCCACCTGACCAACATGATCCGGGCTGAAGTGATCCGTGAGATCCATCAGGCCATTGAGTCCCTTCCTACCCAATGTGGAACGGTTATCCGCAAATCCTATATAGAAGGGCTTTCCCTACCGGAGATCGCCCAGGAAATGTCGCTGTCTGTACAAACGGTAAAAAATCATAAGCTCAGGGGATTGGCCATCTTGCGCAAAAAAATATCCCAGGATCAGTTCATGCTGCTGATGATCTACCCTTATGCCCATTTGCTGACTCAAACCTTCGAGTAATTTTTTTAAAATTTTTATAGCCCCAATAGGTACTATTCTCTTTCCGTGTCGTGATAGAAGTAAAAGCAAGGAAAAATCGCGCAACGGAAGAATATGGAAAACGATCCTGCCCATATCGCAAGGGTAATCTACCTGCTTAAAAAACAAGCCGGGAACCAAAGACTTGAATTATCCGAGCAAGTAGAACTTAGGGATTGGATAGACCGATCCCCGCAGAACAAGGAATTATTTGAGCAGCTACAGGATTCAACGCTACGGGACCAATGGCTGGACCAAATAAGGGGGTACAATACTTCCCAGGCCCTGGAGCGTGTGCATAACCGGATTAGTCGTCCATCATTTACAAGGGAAAAAACTCCTGCATCTAAAAACGGAGTTTTGAGAAAAACGATACTATCCATCGCTGCCTCCCTGGTACTGTTGCTGGGCATCGGGTATTTCTTCCGCTATGAACTTCTGAATATCCTGGCACCGGTTAAAATGGAAACAATGCTTACAAGTAAAGCAGAGCGAAAAACGATAGCCCTACCGGATGGCACCCAAGTATGGCTAAGCCCAGGAAGTGTTTTGGAGTACCCTATGGAGTTCAGAGGGCCGGTAAGGGAGGTGAATCTAAAAGGAGAAGCCTTTTTCGAGGTGCAACCTGATAAGCAGCATCCCTTTATTATCCTCTCAGGGCAGCTAGAAACCAAAGTCCTCGGCACGTCCTTTAACCTGACAGCTTATGAAGGGGATGAAGATGTGACGGTCACCCTTCTGGAAGGGGCTGTGTCGTTAAAACCTGCCGGGGAAAAGAACAAATCGCCGACCATCCTTCATCCCAATGAACAGGCAGTTTTCGAAAAAGAAAACCGGTCCATTCGAAAAGAAATGGTTACGGATGCCCGTAAGTACCTCTCCCGGCGCAACGGTATCTTCCGGTACGAGGCGGCCAGACTGGAAGAAGTAGTTCAGGATATGGAGCGTCAGTACGGTGTAAAAATTCAGTTGGACTCAAGCATGGTCAACCGGGAGTATTATGGCACCATGAATACCGAAGATGAACTTCTTGTCATGCTGGAAAAAATAAGTCTGGTTATGAATGCCGGATGGTATGGAGCCGGTGAAAATACATATCGAATAAAACCCAAATAGACTAAGGAGGTTAACGGTAACTTTCTTCATATCGGTTTAACAAACCACAGATCTGTATAATCAAGAAAAGGCCGTGGCTTTGCCGTGGTTAGATTCTCTAAAAGAAGTGGCTCCTGCCTGCCGCTAAATCTATGTTTCATCTAAATCCAAATCAAACAATCTATTTCAGGCAGTTGGTGGGCGGGGCCATTTTCTAAAAAACAACTCCCGCTTTTGAAAACCTTGGCCGGTAAGCAAAAGCGAGAGTGCATAATCAAATGCGGGCCTAAAAGCGGGCGTCTGGAAAACTTCGCTTTAAGCCCTGACACTTAACGGTATTAAAAATATGAAAAAAACTCTACTTCTCCATGCAGGCAGTATGGGGAGTACCCACCTGTTTTCGGGTGATGCCCCCTGCTTTCTGCTATCTATCCAATCGAAGGTCCCCAGGTTGGGGCCAAGGCTCCTTTACATTATGAAATGGTCCCTTTTTATCACCGGAATAATTTGTTGTACTGCGGCCACACTGTTGGCCGGGGAGGTAAAGGGACAGTCTGCCCTCGATAAGGAGGTTTCTATTGAGATCAAAAACCAATTGCTGAAAGATGCCCTGGATGAGATTTCTACCAGGGCAGAGGTGACTTTCGTGTACAGCGATAAGGTGGCCGCTAGCCGGGAAAAAGTGAATGTTATAGCCACTAACCGGGCATTACGAAAGGTACTGGACGATGTTTTTCTTAATCTCCCATTTGGGTACCAGTCCCTGGGAAACGAAATTGTTATCAAACACGATCCCAAAAAAGACTTTTCCCCAGGAAAAAGACCCGTCCCCACCCAACTGGAAATATCGATGGAGCAGGTAAGAGGGGTTGTTCTTGACCCAGATGGATACCCCCTTCCCGGGGCCACGATCCAGGTTAAAGGTTCTAACTGGGGAACCGTTACTGATGAAAATGGAGAGTTTATATTAAATAATGTCCAAAAGGGAGACATCCTTATTATTTCCATGATTGGTTTTGAGAAGATAGAAATAGAGGTCAGAAACTTTTCGGAAAATATGGTAGTGCCCCTTAAGGAAAAAGTCTCTGAATTGGACGAAGCGGTGGTCATAGCTTATGGTACGACCACCCGGAGATTAAATACCGGCTCAATAGGGAGAATTACTGCCAGGGAAATAGAAAAGCAACCTGTTTTGAATCCGTTAGGAACCCTGCAGGGAAGAATACCTGGGTTAGTCATTAGTGAGTCCAGTGGTGTTTCGGGAGCTCAATTCAATGTAGAAATAAGAGGCAGAAATACCATAGATGACGGGATTTCAAATAATTCACCTCTTTTTATTGTGGACGGTGTACCCTTTGGCCCGGGCAATGATAACTTCAATCAACTGGCATCAGCAGCCAATAACCCGAGCCAGATTTCTTCAGGAGGATTTAGCCCGTTAAGCTTGATCAACCCTTCATATATAGAGAGCATAGAAGTATTAAAAGATGCCGATGCCACAGCTATTTATGGAAGCAGGGGAGCCAATGGAGTTATACTCATTACCACAAAAAAAGGGAAAAGTGGAGCAACCAATGTAAATATTAATGTGTATACCGGTGCTGCCCGGGCAGGGAGAACAGTAAATATGCTTAATACTTCTCAATACATCGAAATGCGAAAAGAGGCATTTGCTAATGACGGGGTTGAGCCTACGAATTCTACAGCCCCCGACCTGCTTATTTGGGATACGACCCGTTTTACAGATTGGAGAAAGGAGCTTATTGGCGGTACAGCAAGAGTAAACAATATACAAGCAAGTATTTCAGGGGGAAGTGATAGAACCCAATTTCTTTTGGGAGGAACCTATCGAAAGGAGACAACCGTTTACCCGGGGGATTTTTCCAATAAAAGGGCTGCAGCCAACTTCTCTTTGACGCACCGGTCATCGGATGACAGGCTTAATGCCCGGTTATCAGTGAATTACGCCTCACTGATCAATAATATTGTGCAGAGTGATCTTACCCGGTACCTAAACCTTCCCCCTAACTTCCCTGCCTTACTGGATGATAACGGTGATCTAAATTGGAGTGAAAAGGGAGTTCCCTTTGCCAATATGGGAATTGTTAATCCATTGTCCTACCTGTTCCAGACTTATGAAGGGAAAACAGAAAACTTAATAAGTAATCTCAATTTAGAATATAAAATAGCTCCCTTTTTGTCCTTTCGGACCAGTTTAGGCTATAACACTACCTATGTTGACGAAATAACAACCAGGCCATCCACTTCTTTAGACCCGTCCAGAGGGTTGCTTCCTTCCGCTTCTTTTGCCAATAATGCTCTCCGTAGTTGGATTGCTGAACCCCAGGTTGAACTATATAAATCCATTTCACATGGAGAATTAAATGTCTTATTGGGAGCTACCTGGCAATCCAATGATTCCGATGCCACCTCGCTTACCGGAAGGAATTACAATAGTGATTTATTATTGCATTCCATTCAAGCGGCCGGTACCGTTAGTGCCCAGAATAGCAATTCTCAATACAAATACACTGCTGCTTTTGCACGGATAAACTACAACTGGGAAAATAAATATATATTGAACCTGACCGGCAGGCGTGACGGCAGCAGTCGCTTTGGACCCAACAACCGCTTTTCCAATTTTGGAGCCGTAGGCGGAGCCTGGTTATTTTCGAATGAGCCTTTTGGTAAAAAACTCAGTCCCGTGGTAAGCTTTGGTAAGATCAGAGGAAGTTACGGGATCACCGGGAATGATCAGATCGGGGATTACTTATACTTAGATACGTGGGGCTCAACCTATAATACGGTTAATGGGAATGCAGGTCTTTATCCTACAAAATTATTTAATCCTGATTATCAATGGGAAAAGAATAGCAAAATTGAAGCTACATTGGAGTTGGGATTATTTAGTGACCAGGTATTCTTCTCCGCAACATGGTATCGCAACAGGAGCAGTAACCAATTGGTTAATTATCCTTTGCCCTATATCACGGGATTTAACCGATTGGTGGACAACCTCAATGCCCTTATCGAAAACAGGGGTTTTGAATTTATAGTGGAGAGCAAAAATATAGAAACCCCAGGTTTTAGCTGGTCTACGTCCCTTAATCTTACGGCACCGAAAAATAAGCTTTTAGCGTTTCCGAACTTGGAAACTTCTCCCTATTCCAGCCGGTTTGAGATAGGCCATTCCTTAAACTTGATAAAAGGATATCAATACATTGGAGTGAATCCTGAAACAGGAGTATATGAATTTGTCGATGTAAACAATGACGGGAGCTTAAGTACAGGGGATTACCAACCTTTGGGAAATACTGATCCCAAATTTTACGGGGGGATCTCCAACAGTTTACATTTTAGAAACCTGCAAATCGATTTCTTGTTGGAATTCCGAAAACAAACGGGAGTGAATTATTTCCGGTATTTTAATACTTACAGACCCGGGTCGGCTATCAATCAACCTACGATTATCAATGAACGGTGGAAGCAGCCAGGGGATATTACAGAAATACAAAAGTTAACCAGAGGTGCAGGAGCAAGTGATGCCAATAACGCGAGCTCTTACATGGTACGTTCAGATAAGATCTATAGCGATGCTTCCTTTATCCGGCTGAAGAACGTATCGCTTTCCTACTTGTTTCCGCAAAAATATTTCCGGGAAACTCCGTTTTCGAATGCCCGGGTATATGCCCAGGCCCAAAACCTGTTGACCTTCACTAACTACTATGGAGACCCTGAGACCCAGGATATACAGAGAATGCCTCCTATGCGAATGATCACCCTGGGAATTCAATTTAATGTATCCATGGATAGCCTAAAGTAAAATATTATGAAACCATATATAAAAAGTACCATAATAATATCGCTGTTTCCATTTTTATTGTTGGGAGCATGCAAAGAGTTTATCGATGTCCCCCTTCCCGAAAATCAGATACAGGCCATGGAAGTATTTGAAAATGAATTGACGGCCCTTTCTGCGGTATATGGAGTATATAATACCATAAGCCAGGGGAATTTACACCTGGCAAGGGGAGGAATGAGTGTTTATATAGGATTAACCTCAGACGAACTGGCGATTGCCAGCCCAAACACCACTGCCGAACCTTTTTATGAAAACAACCTGGACGCAGAGAATACCACGGTTAGAAATAACTTCTGGAATTCATCATACCGGATCATTTATCATATCAATGCAGTCATAGAAGGCTTGGAGAACTCGAAGGAACTAACGACAGAATTCAAAAATCCATTAATTGCAGAGATGAAAGTAATACGGGCGTTTTATTACTTTTATTTGGCTAATATATTTGGACCGGCTCCTTTAGTTATTCAAACGAATTACGAGGCAAACGCCTTACAACCTAACACATCTTCGGTAGGAGAAATATATGACCTGATTGTTTCAGATCTCCTTACATCTAAGGATATGCTACCAAAGGATAGAGGCGAGGCAGAAAAGATGAGGCCTGATCGATATGTGGTATCCTCACTTTTAGCCCGGGCATATTTGTATACTGAAAAATGGACAGAGGCAGCGACAGAAGCTACAGAAGTGATCGAATCCGGGAAGTTTTTACTGGAACCAGATCTGGATGATGTTTTTATAGTGGAGAGTAGAGAAGCAATTTGGCAAATTCCTTCCTCCGATGATTTTGGACAAAATATCCCTGAAGGAGGGGCTTTTGTTCCTTCTTCACCGACTATGGTTCCCCGGTACGTGATTACGGAGACATTGCTCAATGGTTTTGCCCCTGGTGATTTGAGAAGAGACAGCTGGCTATCATTCAATACTGTTGATGGAACAGATTTTTATTTTCCCTATAAATATAAGGTTCAATCATCATCCTCGCCGATTTCGGAAAGAAATACCCTTTTACGATTAGCAGAAATTTATCTCATCCGGTCAGAAGCGCTGCTTAGACTGGATCAAATAGCTCTATCCAGGGAAGATTTGAATGCTATCCGGGAGCGTGCGGATCTTATACCTGCTACGACTACTGACCGTGAAGAACTCGCCGACCTGATTGAAAGGGAAAAGCAGTTGGAGTTTTTTGCGGAATGGGGACACAGGTGGTTTGATTTAAAGAGACTGGGGAAGGCCGGTGAGGTATTGGGTCCTTTAAAACCGAATTGGGAACCGTATAAAACCTTGTTCCCCATTCCGCAGGATGAATTAGAGCAGAATCCTAACCTTATCCAAAACACTGGCTATTAAAAGGAAATAAAAATGAAGAAAATACTAATTACCCTAGCAATACTATTTTGTTGGGTTCAGACAAATATAGGCCAACAACTTCGTGTCGGAGATAAAGTACCCGACTTTACTATTGAAAATGTAATCAATTATGATGCACCTTCATTTAAAATATCTGACTTTGAGGGAAAACTAGTCATATTGGATTTTTGGAATCATGGATGTAAAGCCTGCATCCGGGCGTTTCCCAAAATAGATTCATTGCAAAAGGAATTCTCTGACCAGTTACAGTTTATTATGGTAAACAATGAGGATAAAGAGAAATCTGAAAAATGGATTGCTAAAAGAAGTAATTTCAGAATACCTGATGTTCCCATGGTAACTGGGGGAGGTAAATTATCAAAGGCCTTTCCTCAGAATTTTTATCCCTGGCATGTATGGATCGATGAAAACCGGATTGTCCGCTTCATTACGGGGGGCTCAAATGCAAGCAGGAAAAACATCCAAAAGTTTTTAGAGGGGGAAGAACTCGATTTTAGTCAACTCTCGTACATATCAAAATCCGACTCCCTATATACAACGACCCGGGAAGATTATGAAAATACGGTAAAATCAGCAGAGTACTACTCTTACCTGGCAAAGTACGATTTTATTAAAGGCCCTAAAAATAACTGGACCAGGAACAGGCAAAATGGAAAAATCAGAATATCAAGGGAATCCGGCTCCATAGCAAGTTTTTTTAGGGATGCTTTCTTTACGCCACAGGAAATTGACAGGTTCCCTAAGAATGCCTATGTGTTAAACGTTGAAGATGAATTTAAGTACCGGCCTCCAGAGGATAAGAGTTTACTGGATCAATGGATCAGTAAGAATATGTATTCTTACGACCTCGCCATCCCCGAATCCAGGGCGGAGGATTTGAATAGCTTTATGCAACAGGATTTAATGCGGTACTTCAATGTAGAAGCCAGCAGAGAAAAACGACTAATAGACTGTTATGTATTGGTCAACACCGGGGATATTCAGAAGTTGCGAAGCAGTGAGGAAATGCCATCGGTGGACAGCCTGTTTATCCAAGGCACTTCCGATAAAAAATTACCATCGGATTACCGCTACATGCAAAATATGCCCTTTGAACGTTTTGCCGATAGGATTGCATATTGGGTAAGAAGTACATCCGGCATAGCGGTAGTAAATGAAGTAGAATTTAACGGGAATATTACTATAAAATTCAGCGCAGAACTAATAGATAGTATACTGCCAAAGGTGAAGAATTCACTTGACTTGGAGAAATTACGAAAAGAACTCAGGTCGTATGGACTGGATATCGTCAAGGAAGAGCGAATGATAGATTGCCTGGTAATTTCTGAAATATAGATATTTAATATATGTAAAAAGATAGGGAGTTAACCTTTTGTAACTCCCTATTCACCTATGATAATTTTACTCTTCACTCAGGAAATCCTGATGTGTATCAATAGGAGGAGCATTGGGAGTTTGGGGTTCAGTATATCCCCTGGCACAATCAGGCTCAGTGATTGTTGGACACCCCGTTTCGCTCATAGCGAAATTCTTAGACACAGCACTTGTGCCTATTTGGTTTCCCAGGGTAGTACCATTCCACTCGTACCAATAAAGATCCTGTTGCACTTCAACTGCTTTTTCATTATGAGGAACAGTTAAAGCCACAGTAAGCCCCAAACCCATAACTAAGATCAGGGCTGTTAAAACAAATTTCAATCGTTTCATAATCCTAAAATTTAAAAAATTACGCCTACTCTATTCACAGGTTTTCAGCATCTCCTGATCGTCGCGCAACAATATTTTTAAATGACCTTTTTAAAAACTTTAGAGCTAATTTCGTAAGAAAAATAATACCGGGAGGGAGCCAGTTTGCACTTTTTCCGGTAGGCCAGCAGAGATTGCCTGTAAAGACTGGTGGTTTCAAAATCAGATTTTTAGGTTTTTCTTAAAACCATGATAAAACGGCATGGTGAAAATTTATAAAATCCTGATTTTCAAGTGTGATTAAAAATCACAGTAGGCCAGTTATCACTTTTTCTGGTAGGCCAGAAAATCGTTTGGATCAGGGAAAGTGCATATTCTACTACATTTGCAGTTTCATAAAACAGAAAACTCAAGCTCCGGCAACTCTTCCTCACACATCTTAGTTTAAACCATTCGCCAGGATGCTTGAAAAACATCCGTAGTATGGTACCCAAACTTTTCCATCAGCTCAGATTACATGACCACGAAAAATATTCCCTGCAGATTGAGGAATTTATAAAGCGTCAGATACAAAAGGGAATATTAAAGGAAGATTTTCCTATGCCCTCGGGCAGGGAGTTGGCTATATTTCTATCGGTTCACCGAAAGACCGTTATGAAAGCCTATGAACGGCTTACGGCACAAGGCTACCTCTATGTAGTAGAAAGAGTGGGCTTCTATGTAGGCAGCAAAAGCAGCGGCCCGGGCCACTTTGAGAAGCCCAGCAAGGCTGTGAGCTTAAGCGAGGACTTCCCGGATATTTCTCTTAGTCCGGTAAGAGACCTTGCGCAGTCCTACCGCAGGTATTTTTGGACAGGCCGCAAACACGATAAACATCTAATCCAGTCGCAGGGATATCCCCCATTTGAAAGTACCCTTCATCAATTCCTGGTACAAGAAAGGGGTATCAGCTGTACAAGGGAGGAATTCTACTTCTCCCATGGTCACTATACACTTTTGTTTTTGATAATCTATTCCCTCTTTCCCAATGGTGGCACCATAGTGCTGGAAGAGCCGGGAGATCCGAGAGCATTGGAAATTTTAAGACAAGCCGGAATGAATTGCCTTTTTGTTAAAGTAGATGGGAAAGGCATGAAAACCGAACATCTGGAACAGCTATGCTCCCAAAGGAGGGTTGATGCGGTACTGATAAACTCCCGCTGCCAGTACCCCACTACCACGTTTCTTTCACATGACCGGAGAAAGACCCTAACATCACTATCCTATATAGAAGGTTTTTATATCCTCGAATGCGATTACGACCATGAGTTTATCTATAGCAGGGAAGTTCCTATTCCATTAAGGGCAGAATATCCTTCCGGGAAGTTAATTTATATGACCTCACTAAGTAAAATGATGCCCTCCCTGTACCTGATGGATATTTTGGTTGCTCCAAAGCCGGTAATCTCAAAGGTCCGCAGTATTCTACAAAATCAAAGGAATGTGATATTGGAGCAATCGGTCAATGAACTGGTAAAAACCGGAGTCATTCGGTTGTATGCCGAGAAGCTCAAAAGAAGATACCGGAAAAGGAGAGATGAGCTGCATGGTGTTTTATCAGCCAAAGAGGGCATGTACTATCACTTGCCCGAATCAGGCCTGGCTTTTTGGTTGGAGTTCTCCCGTTTCCTGGACCTGGAAAAGCTTATGGGGAGTATCAGCACCAAGGGCTTTTTTCTTCAGAACCCTTCTGTGTTTTACGCAAGTGGATACCCTGGCAATACCCTTCGGCTTGGCTTTGGCAAAATGAACAGGGAGCACTTAAAAGAATTTCTGGAATTAATGTGAATTTACATGGCTTAGCCATATGACTTAAGGTGAAGCTTTATTTCACAAATAACATATAGCCCTTATGTTTGCTAAACATTTTGTTTAGTGTCCAGCCAAAGGTGCTAAATGTTCATATAACCAAATCGTCTAGTAACAAAGGGAGATCGGTCGATTTTGAAAGAAAAATCAGAATAAAATTTTGCAAATACAAAGTATTGTTTTACTTTAGCCTGTAAGTTAGTAAGAATATTTTTATAAAGCTCCCCACTAAGATCGGATGAAAGAAATGATTTAGTAAGGAAAATAGGGGGAAGTAATTCTGCTGACTTTAAAGTTTCTTCGCTCAACACATCAAGAAAGGAAAAATTTTGGATAATAGTTAAGGACCATTCCGGGTTATGGTATGGAAACTTAATTAATAGGAGTAAATGGATTTTTGCAAAAATCGCAACTGATAATTTTTTGTTGCGAAAATTAGTTTTTTAGAAAAAAGGAGTTGCTGTAAAATTGAAATATAAAACAGAAACCTATGAAAACAAAACAATATATTATCATCGGTATCCTGATATTTAGTTTAATAGCCTGCAAAAAAGATGACTCAAAAATTCTTAATACTTCAGTATCAGGCAAGATAATTACTTTAGGAACAAATAACTATCCTGGAAACGATTTCAAATCAAAACTCTTACTTCAAAGGTACGAAAGCTCGGGTATATTAGTTGGAGGGTTTAAGACTATAGATACTATATCTACAGACAAAAATGGCCAATTTTCGTTTGAGTTTAAAGCAAAAAATGACTACTCCCAACACAGAATTGAATTATTCTCCGAATATGATTTCCATTTTACACCTGAACCATTGCTAATTAATACAGGAAAAAAGAATAATTTAATAATTAAATACGTCCCATATGCATGGATCAAATTACATGTAGTGAATCAAAACCCGTCTCTCGGAGATGAGCTCTATATTAATTGGGGGGGAGGAGATATTTCTAGACTGTACGGACCTTTCAATGATACCATTCTAAAACTCAGAGGGGGAAATCTATTTACAAGTCCCTCAATTAGCTTTTATAGAAATGAAAACAAAAGAGATATAAGGGATTCGTTTTATCTGCCTGGTTTTGATACGACTTATCATTCAATTAATACAAATATTTAACTTAATAATATTTTTAAATTAAATTTTTTCAATATGAAATGGATAAATCTAATATATGTATTATCCTTTATTTGGATTGGAATTTCATGTAAAAAGGAAAAGGAACCAAACTGCAAGTGGGCAAATGGAAATAGGACATATACTGAGGTGTCTGGTAAAATCGTGACTAGAGGGACTGATAGTTACCCTGGTAGTGGAGAAGCAACAAAACTTATATTACAGCGACAAATAAGTAGTGGTGTTATCCTTGGTGGTGGGGGATATGTTTCTGTAGATACAATGTACAGTGATAATAATGGACATTTCTCTGTTTCATTTGAAGCAGAAGATCCTTGTGATAGATATAGGATACTTGCCTCAAAAAAATACCCACTTCACATCAGTCCATACATAACATTTTTAGCAGGGAGAACCCATATTTTAAACCTTGAATATGCTCCCCTTGCCTGGGTAAAGTTGCATGTAATAAATCAATTTCCTGAGAATAGAGATCAATTATATATTTCATGGGGCGGGGGGGAAAGTAATAGTTTTTTTGGTCCATTTAATGATACTGTTATTAAAGAAAGGACTGGGAATATCCACTACACAATTCACTCATCCTTTTTTAGAAACAACATGAAGTATGACTTCAAAGATTCTGTTTACTTAAAGGCATTTGACACAACTTATTATCTTTTAAATATTCGAATTCAGTAATCAATTATTTTTTTAACCTTAAATCATACCTATGAAAATCATCTATGTACTTTTTAGTTTACTGCTGGGAACATCCCTTTTCGGACAAACCCAGTTTATGGAAGATTTAATTTCCAGGTACGACAATTTGGAGCCTTATGTGGATTCCGGAATTTTGATAGACAGAAATCCTCAATCACTTCTTGCAGGTCCCTCTAATTATAGCCCTTTGAAGTTTGATGGAAGTCCAGGCAGCTACGAAGCGAATAACAAGAAATTTGAAGATTTATATGAGCTATTCTATTATGCTTCATATAATTCCATTGGGCTATTTAATTTCCATCCTGACGAATATAAAGATAGACTGGAGCTCGCCATGTATGGAACTAAATTAAGTGATGTCTCTTTTGAGCAGTCTAACAATCTAAATCCCATTTCTGATTTTGTAATGGGTTCATTACTGATAAATTATGAAGAAATTACTTCAATGGCTTGGGACAGTAGTTATATTGCCTTCGACACAGTGTCAGAAAAGTATTTTTTAAATACAGAATTACATCTCTCAGATACCGTGTACACAGACTCTACGGATCTGGATCAATACATGGTGATGGACACAACTGCATATAGAAGTGTCCAAGAGACAATAGATCGTTCTTTTCAAAATCGTTTTTTATTTGTTTTAGGCGCCTTGAACGACTTGTCCTATGTGTCCACTACCCAAGTTACCTTCAGTTTTCCTCCGGAATTATTTATATCCAATCAAGCGTCTCTTTCAAATTTTAAGATTGACTTTGGAGACGGGAATGGCTATAGATCCTTACCCAGTCAAACTGTCACAATTACCTACCCGGACTTTGGTACATACACAGTGAAAATGATTCTCCATGACAACTGCATTCCTGTGGAATGTCTTTCAGCCAAAACCAAAATTACCTTGGTAGAACTTAAACAAGGGGAACCTGATGATACCTGGTTTCTGCCCCAGGATCTTTATCCCGAATGTCATGTATCCATAGAAGAAGGAATTGGAATAGGTAGGGCGGATATCTTTTACAGGGATGGAGCTGGATCTGAGGAATACTTAAGGAAACCATTAATACTGGTAGAAGGATTTGAATCAGCCAGAACGGAAAGCAGAGATAATGATAAGTGCGATGGAGGTGGATGTGGAGGAAATAATTGGCAAAGCTTTACTACAGGTGAGTTTAAATATGGAGATCTGCCACAATTGGCAAAGGCTCCAGTCATGATTGATTCCTTACTTGCCAATGGGTATGATGTAATTTACTTTGATATTAAGTCCAACCGAAGGCAGATCGAGAAAAACGGCAACCTTCTTATAAATCTCATTCAGAAGGTTAATCAAGAATTAAAACAAAATAGTTCACAGGAAGAGATTGTTGTTGTAGCAGCAAGCATGGGATCATTGATTGGGAGATATGCAATCCGCAAAATAGAAATGTTTAATTGCTGCCACAATGTAAGAACCTATTTATCTTTTGACGGCCCACATAGAGGAGCCAATATTCCACTAGGCTTGCAAGAATTCGTTTATGCCTTGGGAGATGATCTGAATGCTTTGGGAAAGGGAGATCCAGCTAAAGAAACCTATGATAGGGTATTGAACAGCGATGCGGCAAGACAAATGCTGGTCTATCACAGAGACCCTACAGCAGCAGCCGAAAGGCAAAATTTTAAGAACCTGTTAAGCTCAATGGGAATGCCCCAAAATTGCAGGAGAGTTGCTGTTATTAATGGTAGCGAAAGAGGATTGGGACAGTACGAAGGAGTTTATGATCCATTAGGCAACAATCACTTCCTACATGAAAACGAACCCATTTTAGAGCTTGTTATCAGTGCAGAAGCGCCTGTAGCTGTTCCGGATGTTGTAAAACCTGTATTATCAATAGCCTCGGTATTGGGAACACCTTCCTCAGGAGGAATATTTCCTTTATTATATGCTAAAGCATACACTATAGGGAATACCACAGGCACAACCTTAAACCAGGTTGAATTAGAACGTGGCCGAGATTTTAATGCGAATTTGCTTGCCTTTGGATTACAATTTACTCAATGGTTGATAGGAACCACCGCATTTATTCTTAATTTAATTGCCCATGGCGTAGCCTTCATAGCAGCACTTGCGGCTGCTTTAGGTGCTTGTATTGTTTGTCCTTTTATAGCATGGTCAAAAATAAAAACGAGTGCTATTATTGCTGGAACATGGACTGCGATTCTTGTAACTTTACTTCAAATTCATCAAGACCAAAATCCTAATTCTGATTATACCGTCTTTTCTGATCATCATACCCTTCCATATGATAATGCTCCGGGCAGTAACACTTCAACACCTAAAGATATTGCTGAATTAAGCGACGGGCTTGCCAATGCCTACTTTCCACACCATTCATTCATGGCAAGTGTATCAGCGTTGGATATTGATACCAATGAGTTATTTATTAATATCTCTGACCTTAGTCCTCTTGCAACGGGATTAACAACTTTTGACTCATATTATGCGCCTATTGATACTCTGAATCCCGAGGTATCTCCAAATGAAATGCATGTGGAAATTACAGATGCAAATATTGCGTGGACCCTTAGTGAGTTAAAGTCAAGTCAATATGGTCTGAATGATCCTGGAAATCCCAAATTCAAACAATTAAGCGAGTATTACAATTTCGCACGACCAAATGATTTGAAGCTTCCTTTTGAAAAGTTTATCAAAAATGTTCATATTGTCTCAAATGGCAGCTTAAATGTCAACAACTATGGAGACATTAGTTATCAAGGTAGTAATGTATTGCCGTCACAATACTCACATTTTGTTTTAAAAACAGATGAAGCCTTCTGTGACTCAATTGTTGTTAGAATAAAAAATGGAGGGGAGTTCAATATAGGTGACAATAACTATAGTACTTCGGGCGCGTCAAATTCAGCGGAAATGTATTTCAGATCAGGGAGTAAGTTAATTGTGGAGAATGGGGGAACGCTTCGTATCCATGACAATTCTATTTTAGTAATAGAAAATGGTGCGGATATAATTCTTCATCCTGGCGCAAACATAATACTTGACCGAAGTAATTCAATTTTGGAAATACAAGGGAAACTTATTTTGAAACAAAATACCGTTTTCTCACCATCCGGTAATGGTTTTGTGCGGTTTAACCAAGGTATGACAATGGGCACAGCCAATCAGTTTATAGTGTGTGAAGGAAATAATGAAATGCACTTTACCGGTAATGGAAAAAATAATAAAAGGCTTGAAATTGCTTCCAATACATTTTTCACCTCTGCACTGGACTATGTCAAGATTGAAAATGTAAAAGTAGAATTGAATCCAAGTAAATTTCTTGGAGTTCATGCTCCCTTTAAAACCTGGTATTCCAAATATACAAGGGTGGGGAATAATAGCTATCACAATGGCCTTCGGATTTATGGCCAAAGTTTGATGGATATACGTTATTGTGATTTTGAATATGGAGAGAATGGTTTATCTGCCATACTTTCAACATACGGCAATCCCCTGAACATTTGGTGGTGCACTTTTAGTAATTGTAGTTATGGACTTAAGACACAAGGGAAAAGGACAGAAATTCGCCATAGTTCATTCCTAAATAATAGTACTGGCTGGTTAGCTCTTGATAAAGATGGTATGTGTATCTCGTTCAAGAATAATTTTGAATACAACACTAATGGTATAGATTTTATAGGGCAGGAAGGCTCTGGATTAAAGCTATCGCACTCTACCTTTGATAATAATTCAAATGACGGTGCAAGAGCAAGTGGTACTAATCTTTGGTCATTCTGTTGCAGCTATACAGATAACGGAACGGGATTATATCTTAACAATTCCTTTGGTTGGTTAAATAATCATTCGCAAAATAACTTTGACAATACCCTTGATATATTTTTAGCAGGTGCCGAAGGTCTTAACGTTAATTACGGCTACAATACTTTTGAAGGAACCTCTTACATAGAAGGTGATTTTTCCTCAAATGCCGCTTCTTCACTGTATTATGACGCACAGAATGACAAGTATTACCTTGAAGTAAAAAATAATCTGATGCCGGCTGGAGGCACCATAGTGCCGGTAGATATTACAATAGATGGGAATCCTGTTGGACTCAGAGATTGGGGAACACCGGCTGCATATCCAACTGCTTGTGAGAATATGGAAATTGAGACACCCTCAACAATTCCGGATGAACTGGAAACAGAGATTATCATACCGGATGAAGGAGGAAACCGTATTCTTAACGAGGCATTGATCTATGCAGTCGGATTCATCGAATCCCAGGATATAGAGAATGCTGATGACAACCTGACGGCTATGCAGATACTGAGAACCACCATGAACCATGTGAAGGAAGTGGCTCGATACGGTTCTTCCGAGCCCAACAACATTCAATTACCACTGCTAACTACCCAGGAACAGCGTGTTATGGATTTGGCGTTTGACTTTTATATGTTGGCGCTTTCCAATGCTTATAGATTTGAAGTACTAGAACCGAACAGGGCGGAATCCGAGCAGTCTGTTCCTATGGAAATTGATTATATCATTGATGAAGCGGAATTCCGGTTGGAATATCAGGCTCCCGATGCATCTGATCCTTACCTGATGGAATTCCATTATAACCTTGCCCAGTCCCATGCCTTCCGTATTGGTGAGTATTATGACTATGCGCTGAATAAGCTTATTGATGCGCAACAGTGGGCGGAAGGGAGAGAACTGGAAATTGCCGAGTACTGGCAGTGCGTTTATGAAGCAGAAGCCGATCTCATACTGGAGAATATTGATGCGGAACAGTTCCTCGACATGATAATGAACTGTCGTTTGACCGCTCCTGCTTATAAGAAGTCCCCGTCTCCGCATGGTTCCACAGGTGTTGATGTAGGAGATATTATCTATAGTGAAGGTGATGATAAGGATGAAATAACCTTAACGCTCCAACCTAATCCAACCCGAAGTTTATCGACATTGTCGGTACATGGAAGTCATCCTGAAATGACTATTCAGGTCTACTCTAATACAGGGGCTCTTGTTCATCGTGGCATGATCGAAGAGAATCAAAAAGAGTATCTCTTAAACCTGGATGTTAAACCGGGCGTTTATCATGTTCATATATCATACAGAGGTAAAAATGAAGTAATCAAATGGATCATAGCTAAGTAAAACAGGTAAGGTGGTTTTACTTGAACATTTGGTTCAACAGGAGAAGGTTGCTCAATTGAGCGACCTTCTTTTTATCTGTCCATCCATTCCTTAAACCGTTTGGCTCTTTTTTGGCTCACCACGATGGGCGTATCCGTGGCGGGTTTCATATACAGGAGCAATTTGCCGTGCTCACCCAGTTCAAAATGGCGGCACGAGGAAAAATTCACCAGAACCTGCCGGTTCACCCTGAAAAAGAGCCGTGGGTCCAACAGTTCCTCCAACTCTTCCAACGAATAGGAAATCAAATAACTCTCCCCGCTGAGGGTCGTTAAAAAGTTATGACGGTTGGACCTTTCTATGTAACTGATCTGTGCTACGGGCAAAGGAATGTTTTTAGTCCCTTTTTGTACCAGGATGGTTTGCTTTTTCCCATTCCCCGCCCGTTGAACGGATCGTAGTCTTAAAAAGAAATAATGGCAGACGTAATACAGGTTGAAAATAAAGATCATTGCCATGATCAGCGGCAGGGCATAGGCCACGTAATAAGTGTCTTCAATAATGTTCAACCCGTAAACCTTAAAATACAGGGCAGCAAGGGCAAAGTCGATAACCCCGGGCACCATCACCCCCAGGAAAAATTGCAGGCATAAACGGATAATAGGCCGTTGTTGCCAGTCGTAGTATTTGTCCAGGTAAACGGTGGTGCGGTAAATAAGCTCGATAATGAGCAAGGTGATCAAAAGGGAAGAGAAGAACTCCACGTAAAATGCGGGCATAAGAAAATGTTCCCAAAAGCCCTCCATGGTGCCATAGAGGCTGATAAACAGGGCACCCATCACCCCGATGATCAGCCGGAAATACAAATCATTATAGCCTACAGCACTATGGGCAGGCCTTGCCGCTGATAAAAAAGATTGCTTTTCTTCCATCCTCCTTTTACACCCTTCCGAGACACACATTAATGTAAGAATATAACTACAAATATAAAACATCGTAGGTTTTATCGTTAAATAGTTGATTTTAAATGCATTGTTAACCAAACTTTTGACATTATGAGTGAACTGAATCCGGAAGGAATGAACCAGGTGATGGGTGAGCTTTATGCCCTCAATGACGAACTGCTATTGGAAGAGGCCCAACAGGTGTGCAGCGATTTCAAAAGCTGGCTGACCAATAAGTTTACCGTCACCGACCAGCAGATGGAATACCTCGATGGTGTACCGGAAAAGGTCCTGTTTATGTGGGGTGCCCAGCTGGCGGCATTGCTGGTGGCGCGAACACAGATCGAGATTTTCGGTCCCCCGCAGACTTTCAGAACCAAGCAAACCGATATGGAAAGCCAGAGTAAGATACGGCATATTCCCGGCCAGCCGCCACAGGTGGAGATGTCCGCTTCCATTGAATTTATCCAGCCCTGAGCCAAGGTACCCGCAGGTGTTTTACCGCGGGTACTTTTCATTTCGCCCTTTTATTTCGGGCAGGGAACACGGTATTTCAGTACCGATTTTTAGTAACTGGAACATTCCCCCATCGCCCAATTCCCCGTTCTTTCTCCCGGAAAAGGTAGTTTTGCTCCACTTCAACGTATGTTTCACGGGCATGGCCCGGGATGAAGCAAACAACGGTGACCTACCGGAATATCCCGGCCATTCCAAAACCAACTATTTGTCATGAGACACCTTTGTCATGAACTCTACCAGGGGTTAAAATCCCAATTGCACGAGGTCCATCTGGCACAGCACCCGCCTTTGCGGGAAGCGCAGGAATGTTTTTCCTGTGTGCACACAGCCCTGGATCAATTAAAAGAGAAGTTTACAGGCTATGATTTTACCCCGCCCGAGGAAATTTACTTTTTCAAGCAGGTAAAACCGCAATTTGTATCGGAGCAGATCTATTACGGGGAGCTCTATTACATGCATTCCACCATTCCGATAGAACCCAAGGAGATCGCCCAGCACTTTAAAAGGCAGCTCGCCTTTATCCGCAGTTATTTTCAGCGCCACCACTTTTTGTACACCTACTTCAGGCTGGACCGCAATGACCTGGATGAATACCTCTTCCGGCGCAATGCCCCGAAGGTGCCTTTCCTTCCCGATAAACCCTTCATCCAGCGGGATGCCCCGTTTTCCACCCTGGGAAGCTATCGCTTCTCCCGATTTAAGGCCTATACCCGCCTGAAAGAACATCTCCACCAGCAAATCCGCACCTTAAAAAACCCGGAGTCCGCCACAGGAAAAGCCCGACTGAAGTGGACGGCTCCCAAGGTGGCCTTAATCGAGCTTACCTATGCCTTGAAAGCGGCGGGTGTATTCAACAACGGCCAGGCGACCATCCGGGATATTGCCACGGTCGTGGAAAAAGTCTTCCAGCAGGACATGTCGCAATACTACCGCACCTTCCAGGAAATCCGCATCCGCAAATCCGGGCGCACCCATTTTCTAAAGCGCCTTACCCATGCCCTGGAAAAGTGGATGGACAACACCGATCTGGACGGCAAAGGGGAAAAATTCGACTAAAAACACCCTTACCGGGACCCACCTTCGGGTCGCAGTGTGAACAATTGTGGCCCGTCTCCCACACTTTTGTCCCCGAACATTTTACCAAAATACTATGATCGAGCACATTTCGTGGGAACAGTTCCTCTTTGCCCTGGCCGCAATGGCTGCCCTGTATTACACCTATGTCGGCCTGCGCTATTACCGCCGTGAGCTGGCCGGGGGCTTTTCAAAGCGGACCGTAAAACCAAAGAAAAAAAGATCTACGGTCATCCAGCTAAGCGAAGAAGAGTTTGACCGGGCCTTTACCGAGCTCAGCAAGCTCACCCTGGACATCTCCGCCATAGTGCCCCGCTGCCGGTCCTCCGAGCAGCTGCTGGAAGAATTGCGCCAGCGGCTGGCACACTTTAAAGGACGCCATGTCCCGGCCTTTCAAAAGACCATCCTGAACCATACCCTACAGATGGCCCGCTCCAACGGGATATCGCTCTCTGAGGAAGCTCTCTCCCACACCATCGAAAACGCCTAAACCTCTTATCATGAAACACAAGTATCTCAAATTCCTGCCCACCCTGGCACTGCTGCTATTGGCCTTTTCCGTATTCGGACAGGACGGCAATGCCGGGATCAATGAAGCGACCAACAAGGTGCGCAGCTATTTCCAGAGCGGTACCAACCTGATGTATGCCATTGGTGCGATAGTCGGGTTGATCGGTGCGGTGAAAGTCTTTAACAAATGGAACAACGGGGAGCCGGATACCGGCAAGGTCGCCGCCGCATGGTTCGGCAGTTGTGTATTCCTGGTGGTGGTAGCCACGGTACTGCAAAGTTTCTTCGGAGTATAACCCTTTCTTGTATGAATGCATTGGAAAAACGCATAGCCGGAATCTTGCCCGAAATAGACATCGCCGGGCACACCTATACCATCGACATAAAGCTCCAGGAGCTCCGCAATAAAAAGGAACCGTGGAAAAATCTGAAGTTTGACCAGATGGTCATGAGTGAAAACGGGGAGAATTATTTGTTTTTCTTCCGTTCCCGAAGACAGGAGCTCTTCTACGCTTCACAGGAGATGATCCACGTCCCCAAAGATGTGGTCATGGTGGAGATCCCCCACGAGCTGCACCTGGACCCGGTGGGCATGGCCCGTAAATACGGGATGGCCGACGATTACTTCCAAAAGGGGTACCCCATGCAGGAAAAAAGGATAGCCAACATCACTCCCTTGGAGAAGACCGGTCTTCTGGAACACGTCGCCCAAAACCGGCGGCAGCAGAAAACCCAAAACGCCAAAGGACAGAAACTATGAATCCCTACACGATCAACAAAGGGATCAATGCGCCCCTGGTGTTTAAAGGGCTCAAAGCCCAGTATATCGCCTACCTCGCCGTGGGGCTGGTGGTACTGCTGGTCCTTTTTGCCGTGGCCTACATGCTGGGCCTCTCCAAATACCTTTGCCTGGGGGGCGCCCTTGTTTTGGGCGGGGCCCTCTTTTACGGGGTCTTTCACTATTCCGGTAAATACGGGCAGCACGGGCTGATGAAGGCCACCGCCTACCGGCAGGTGCCCCAAAGTGTCCGTTGCCGCAGCAGAAAACCTTTCCTAACCCTTAAAGACCATACATGATCTTTAGCGACCGCCATATCGACCTGAAGGACAACTTTCCCCTGTTTAAAGTGGAAAAGGATCGCATCATCTCCCGGCAGGGGGACATCACGGCGGGCTTTTCCATCACCCTCCCGGAAATCTTTACCCTTTCCGGTGAAGATTACCTGGCCCTGCACCACACCTGGGTAAAGGCCATCCGCATTTTGCCGGTAAACAGCATCTTTCATAAGCAGGACCGGTTTACCCGGGAAGGGCACCAGGCAACCTTTACTTTGGACCAGTCCTTTCTCTCGCAAAGCAGTGAGCGCTTTTTCCACGAACGTCCCTTTTTGGATCACCGCTGCCATATCTTCATTACCCAGCGCCCCCTGGACAAACCTATGGGCACCTCGGCAGTGTCCAACCTCTTGCGGTCTTCCCTGGTGCCGCCCGAAGCGGTATCGGAAAAGGCCCGCGAGGACTTTGAGGATACCTTAGGGCAGTTTCGCCAGATCCTTGAAGACGGCGGGATGTCCTTAATACCTCTTTCCGCTGAGGATATATGCGGCACCTCCCACCGTTCGGGGGTATTGGAAAACTACCTTTTCCTGAAAAACGCCGGAAAACCCCGACTGATGGACATCCGCTTTAAACCGGAGTGGCAGATCGGGGATAAATATGTCCAGCTGTATTCCCTGGCGGATGTGGAAGATTTGCCGGGAAGTGTCCTGCCCGACGGAAGACTGGAAAAATACGCCACCGACAAAACGGACTTTCGTTGTGGCTATGCCGTGCCCGTAGGAGCCATGCTTCCCTGTAACCATATCTATAACCAGTACCTCTTTATCGAGGACCACCAAAAAACCATAAAAAAACTGGAAGCCAAACGCCTTAGGCTGGAAAGCCTGGCGGCCTATTCACGGGAAAATGCCATCGCCAAAGATGCCACGGCTGCCTTTTTAAATGAAGCGATATCCGAGGGGCGCAAAGCGGTTAAAGCGCATTTTAACCTAATGTTGTGGACCGCTAAAAGGGAAGAGCTCGCCGAACTACGCAACAAAGCTTCGGCGGCCCTCTCCAAAATGGATGTGACCCCACGACAGGAAACCGTAGGCGCCCCGCAGCTGTTTTGGGCAGGCCTTCCCGGCAACCAGGGCGCTTTCCCCGTCAATGAGACCTTCGATACCTTCATCGGCCCGGCCAGCTGCTTTCTGAACCTGGAAACCAACTACCGTTCATCGGTAAGCCCCGTGGGCATACGGCTGGGGGACCGCATCACCGGAAACCCGGTCAATGTGGACATCTCCGACGAGCCCATGAAAAAGGGGTACATCACCAACCGCAACAAATTTATCCTCGGGCCTTCGGGCAGCGGAAAATCCTTCTTTACCAACCACATGGTGCGCCACTATTACGAGCAGGGCACCCATGTGGTGCTGGTGGATGTCGGCCATTCCTACCGGGGGCTGTGTGACCTGGTGGACGGATACTATTTTACCTATGAGGAAGATAGTCCCATCCGCTTTAACCCCTTTGTGACGCCCGACGGCAAAATGCCCGATACCGAGAAAAAGGAAAGCCTGAAAACCCTCCTTTTGGCCCTTTGGAAAAAGGATGACGAGCCTTTCAAACGCTCCGAATATGTAGCTCTTTCCAATGCGATCACGGGATATTACGGGTATCTGTCGCATTCCAGGGAAGTGACGCCGGGCTTTAATTCCTTTTATGAATACCTCGAACTGGAATTCCGGGATGTCTTAAAACGCGACGGGGTGAAAGACAGGGATTTTGACATCGAGAATTTCATGTATGTACTACGGCCCTACTATGAAGGCGGTGAGTTCGATTACCTTTTGAATGCCACAGAGAACCTGGACCTCTTAAACCAGCGCTTTATTGTCTTTGAGCTGGACAACATCAAGGACCATCCCATCCTGTTCCCGGTGGTGACCATCATTATCATGGAGATCTTCATCGCCAAGATGCGAAAGCTCAAAGGTGTTCGCAAGATGATCCTCGTGGAAGAGGCCTGGAAGGCCATCGCCAAGGAAGGGATGGCCGAGTACCTGAAATATTTGTTTAAGACCGTCCGGAAATTCTATGGGGAGGCCATCGTCGTCACCCAGGAGGTGGAGGACATTATTTCCTCACCGGTCGTCAAAGAGGCGATCATCAACAACTCGGACTGCAAGATCCTTTTGGATCAGTCCAAGTACCAGAACAAATTCGACCGCATCCAGGAGTTATTGGGCCTGACCGAAAAGGAAAAGGCCCTGGCATTGAGTATAAACAAGGCCAATGAACCGGGAAGGCTGTACAAGGAAGTCTTTATCTCCCTGGGCGGGCAGCTCTCCAAGGTGTACCGCACCGAGGTCAGTAAAGCCGAATACCTGGCCTATACCACCGAAGAGAAGGAAAAAATACAGATCGACCGGCTGACCCGAAAATACGGGGACCGTAAAAAAGCCATCGCGGCCCTGGCACAGGAAAGCAACTAGCATATGAAACTCAAAAAATACATCTCCATCCTGACCCTTTCCCTGACGTTACTGTTTTCGGTGGCGCCCCACCAACAGGCAGAGGCCATTCCTCTGGCGGTGATCATCAAAGTGATCAAAGCCGGGGTCAAAAAAGTCATCAAAGCCATCGACCTGAAAGTGCAGCGCCTGCAGAACAAAACGATATGGCTGCAAAATGTACAGAAGGTGTTGGAAAATACCCTTTCCAAACTCTCCCTGAAGGAGATCTCCGGCTGGAATGACAAACAACGGCAGCAATACGATGCGCTGTTCGAAGAGCTCTGGAAAGTAAAGAGTGCCCTGGATCAATACCGCCGTGTGAAAGACATTGCCGAAAAACAGGCCCAACTGGTGGAGGAATACCACAGGGTATGGCCGGTGCTCTCTGCCCATGAGGCCTTCAGCCCGGAAGAAAAGCAGGCCATGGCGGCAACCTATTCGGAAATACTTCAGCAAAGCCTGGAAAACCTCGATTACCTCCTGGATGTAATGACGGCCTTTACCGTGCAGATGAACGATGCCGAGCGCCTGCGTATCATCCACGATACCGACCAAAGGGTAACGGAAAACCTCAATGCCCTGCGTAGCTTTAACCGCGGCAACCTCTCCATAGCCGAAAACCGCTCCCGCACGCAGGTCCAACCCCTAAAAAAGCTCTATGAAAAGTAAACACTACATCCTCGCCTTAGGCCTTCTGATCCTTGCTGTGCCGTCGTATGGCCAGAACTGGAAAGAGTGGTTCAAACAAAAAAAGACACAAAAGGAATACCTGATACAGCAGGTCATTGCCCTTCAGTCCTATATGGAAGTAGCTAAAGAAGGCTACCAAATTGTGAAAACCGGATGGCAGACGGTTGAAGATATTACTGATGGGGAGTTTTCCCTGCACCGGGATTTCTTCGCCCGCCTCGACGGGATCAGCCCTGTCGTATCCCGCTACCATGGATTGTCACAAGTGCTGGAATACCAGCAATACATCCTCTATGAAGTGGAAAGGGGAAGGACACTCTTTCGGGGGATATCCCTTAAGCCCGGTCAAAGGCAGGCACTGGAAACCTATTACCGGGAGGTATTGAGGCAGTCCCTTAAAATACTGACGCAAACAGAAAATACCGTAAAGCCTTTTTTCTACCGGATGGAAGACGCCGAAAGGCTTCGAATTATAAACCAAATGCATAAGGATATCCGCCGGCTGTACCTGCAGGTGAAGCGCCATACTTTAAAGCTCGCCTTCCTGTCCCGGCAGGATGACGATAGCCAACGATCGTCAAGCACCATAAAATCCCTCTACCATGAAACACCTTAAACACTGGACGTTAGCCCTTGCGCTGGCCCTGGCCTTGCTTATCCCCCGGGCCTCCCGGGCACAGGCACAGGAAGCCGTCCAACTGGCCCTGAACTTTGAAAAGCTCCTGCAGCTGAAAAGCATCCTCAACGACATGTATGAGGGATACCGAATTCTCTCCACCGGGTACAACGCCGTCAAAGGCATTGCCGAGGGAAACTATAAGCTCCATGAAGCTTTTTTGGATGGGCTGTGGCTCGCCAGCCCCGGAGTGCGGAAATACTATCGCATTGCCGATATTATCCGCTACCAGCAGCATATCCTTCAGGAATACCAAAGCACCTACAGATCCATTGCGGCAGGCGGGGAATTTTCTGCCGATGAGCTGCTGTACCTCTCCGGGGTATATCAGCGACTCTTTAAGCAAAGCCTGCAAAACCTCGATGAACTGGCCATGATCATTAGTTCCGGAAAGCTCAGGATGTCGGACTACGAGCGCATCGAAGCCATTGACAGGGTATATGACAATATGAAGGAGGTATTGGGGATCGTCCGCGACATCAATACCCGGGTAGAGACCCTGGAAAAGCAACGCCGCCAATGGGAACAACAGGCCCAACGATTTAAAGAGATGGTATCGCCATGAAAAAAACCGTTCTTTTGATTTTCGTATTAGGGGCACTCCCGGCCATTTCCCAGGCGCAGGATATTGAAAGCATGCGCCGGGTGCTCGACAGGATGTATGATGAGATGGTGCCCCTGGCCTCACGCCTTATCACCATGGCCCGTGCCCTGGCGGGATTTGCCGCCATGTGGTACATCGCCTCCCGCATCTGGGGGCACATCGCCCGGGCAGAGCCCATCGATGTTTACCCATTATTGCGCCCCTTTGCCATCGGACTGGCCATTATGCTTTTCCCCATGGTGCTCGCCCTGGTCAACGGGCTGATGGACCCCGTCGTGGAGGCTACCGCAGAGATGACAGGAAGTACCTATGAGGCCATTGAACGCCACATCGACCAGACCAATGCCCATGATATGAACATCCGCCCGCCGGGAAGCCACACCCAGGACGAGTACACCTACCCGGAAGACAGTGAAGATGTCAGTGCCATGGAACGGCTGGCCACTTCCATCTTTACCCTCAACCTCGGAAATATCGTCCATCAGGTGGTTGCCTGGCTTTTGCAGATCCTCTTCTATGCCGCCGCCCTCTGTATCAATACGCTCAGGACATTCCAGCTTATTGTCCTGTCCATTTTGGGGCCCATTGTCTTTGGACTGTCGGTATTCGATGGCTTTCACCACACCTTAAAAGCGTGGTTCGCCCGCTATATCAACGTGAGCCTCTGGCTGCCCGTCGCCAATATCTTTGGGGCCATCATCGCCCGTATACAGCTCAACATGATGCAGATGGACGCCGATTTTATGTCTTCCATCGGCTACCTGGTCTTTATGGTCATTGCCATTATTGGCTACTTTACCGTGCCCAATGTCGCTTCCTTTATCGTGCAGCCCGGAGGAAGGGATGCCCTGCTCGGAAAGTCCAGCTCTATAGCGAAGCAGGGAGCACAGGCCTCTGCCAAAGTAGCTGCCACCATCGCCAAATCCACCCTTTAGCTTATGTTTAAAAACCTTCAGAACATAGACACCGCCTTTAAGCATATCCGCCTGTTTGCCTTTGGCATTATGGCCGGTTCGATCCTGATTGCCGGGCTTATCAGCTTTGAGGCCTTCCGGATGGTGCAATCCACACAGCAAAGGATATATATCCTGGCTGAGGGAAAAGCACTAGAAGCCTTCGCCGCACAGCGGCGGGACAACATCCCCGTGGAAGCCCGGGACCATGTAAAGATGTTCCACCATTACTTCTTCACCTTATCCCCCGACGACCGGCATATCAAAGAGCAGGTAGGCAAAAGCCTTTATATGGCCGACGGATCGGCAAAGGCTGCTTACGATAACTTACGCGAAAGCGGGTACTACACTCGTATGGTATCGGCCAACATCAACCAGACCATACACATGGACAGCATTGCCATAGACACGGATTTTCATCCCTACCGCTTTACTTATTACGGCACGCAGCGCATCATACGCCCCACATCGGTGGTTACCCGAAGACTGGTCACGGAAGGGCGGCTGCGCCACGTGGACCGCAGCGACCGAAATCCCCACGGCTTTTTGATCGAACGCTGGGAAACCCTTAGCAATGAAAACCTGAACGTGGAGAAGCGATGAATACCCTAAAATGGAAAGTATGGAGCAGGTACCTCGCCCTGTACCTGGGGAAACGCCTGAACCGTTGCGATCCGGAGCGCCTGAAGCGGTACCTGGGCATCTTTTGCCTTGTGGGAATCATGGCCATTCTTTTCCTATTGTACAAGGCATGGAAAGCCCCAAAGGATACCGTGGACTTTCCCGTCAAAGAGTACCCCCTACTGATCGACAGTTTACCGAAGTATAACCCCAAAACCATCATACACCATGAACGATGAAAAATTCAGGAAAAAGCGCCGCTTTATGCTGGTGCTGCCACTACTGACCCTGCCCTTTGTCACCCTGGCCTTTTGGGCGCTGGGCGGCGGAAATCCCGACCGTCCCGTCGAAGAAAGCAGCAGCCCGGGACTGAACATAACCCTTCCCGAAGCGGAGCTCAGCGAGGATACCGCCCTGGGCGACAAGATGAGCATGTACCAAAAGGCGGACAAGAAAGCGGCCCTGCGCAAGGAACAAATGCGCCTGGACCCCTTTGCGGAAGAAATTGAACCCCGGGAAAAGCAACAGGAAAATCTTCCCAAAGAAGAAGCTGCTCAGCAAGACCATCTCTCCCTGGAGGTCATGGAAGCCGAAGTGCAGCAGAAGTTAACCTCCCTGCAAAAAGTGGTGGACCACCCGGCACCACCCGTGCAAAGGGCATCGGCTGTTCCGATATCCCGGCCGGAGCGCCCCTCTTTGGATGCCGACCTGGACCGCCTGGAGCAAATGATGCAAAGTATGTCCGCTCCTGCAGCCCAGGACCCGGAACTGCAGCAAATAGACGGAATGCTCGAAAAGATCCTTGATGTGCAACACCCCGAAAGGGTACGCCAAAAGCTGGAAGCCTACCGCGACCAAAGACAGGGAAAAACCTTTGCGGTCAATAGGACAAAAAATACCGTTTCGGAAAACGAAATCCCCCTTTCGGAAAGAAAAAGGACCCCTTCGGAAAACAACCGCTTCTATGGACTCGAAGAATCTCCCGCAAGTGCTGTCGGGACGGTAAAGCCCGCTATCCCTGCCATTGTCCATGAAGACCAGGAACTGGTATCCGGGGCAAGCCTTAAAATGGAACTTACCGAAAAAGTCTTTATTGATGGGATTACCATCCCGGAAGGTACCCTGGTATTCGGCACCTGCAAGGTCAACGGGGAGCGACTTAACGTGGAAGTTGAAGCCATACGCAACGGGCACACCATCCTTCCGGTAAAGCTCAAAGTCTACGACATGGATGCCCTGCCCGGAATACGGGTACCGGGAGCCATTGCCCGAAAGTCCGCCAAAGAAGGGGCCGGCGATGCCCTGCAGGGTATGCAGACCATGAGCTATGACCCTTCCTGGCAGGCGCAGGCGGCCTCCGCAGGAATGGAGACCGTCAAAGGTCTGTTTTCCAAAAAGGCCAAGCTCGTTAAGGTCAAAGTGAAAGCCGGCCACCCTCTTCTTTTAGTCGATCAGAATACTTCTCAACCCTAAAAAACATCATTATGAAAAAGCTGTGTTTATTATCGCTAATAGCCTTGTGCTTTGTCAGCCTGGCCTTCGCCCAGATCCACCCCAAAGCGGTGCTTGCCCCTTACCCGGTAGAAGTAGGATGGGACCAGACTACCGTACTGATCTTTCCGGGAAAGATAAAAAGTGCCGATCGCGGGAACGGGAATGTCCTCGCACAAAAAGACGCCTATGCCGCCAATGTATTGAAGCTAAAGGCCGGGAAACGGGAATTTTCTGAAAGTAACCTTCACGTGGTCACCGACCGGGGGAAGGTCTATCCTTTTACCGTGCGCTACAATCCCAAACCGGACAAGCTCACCATTGACATCGGAAAACAACAGCAGGTGGAAGCGGCGGTGGCTGTGTTCGAAAATACGGACATCAGCCCGGAACAGCTGGAAAGGTTGAGCGGGAAGGTATTTCAGGAAAAAGGCTTTCTGTACCGCTCGGATAAAAACGGGAAAATAAAGTTGCGCCTTGCGGGGATCTACTCCCATAAGGAGGTATTGTTTTTCCTGCTTGAATTGAAAAACCGCAGCCGCATAGCCTATCCCATACAGCAATGGCGCTTTACTGTCCAGGATCGCAAGCAGGTCAAGCGGACCGCCGAGCGCCACGTGGGCCTTACACCTTTATGCATGCATTATGAAAAGGCAAAAGGAATGGACGGAAAAGGCGAAAATCGCATGGTCGTGGCCTTCACCCAATTTACCATTGCCGATGCCAAGAAAATGGTGGTACGCCTATTTGAAGAAAACGGTGACCGAAGCCCGGTGCTGTCCATCAAGGGGAAGCACCTGTTGAAGGCAAGACCCATTATCAATCCTTAAAAATCAATAACTATGGAGCAAAAACACATCAATGAATTAAAAGACCGGATCAAGTATGCCGGGTTCGGCGAAGAACTTGGTAAAGAACTGGAAACCCAAATCAAGGAAGGAAAGGAAGCCTTTCAACTGCAGCATTCCGCATCCATCGGGGAAAAGAAAATGGACTACAGCCTGAACTTTCGCAAATCGGAAAAGAACGGGCAGTATTATTTCAATTCCTTTGATGCCACGCTTACCAAACCCGACGGGAAAACCCAGTCCCAGACCTTCTATCAAAACCAGAACATCTCCGCAAAGGAAGCTTTTAACCTGTTGGAGTGGCGCTCAGTTTATAAAACCCTTTTCAACAAAGACGGGGAGCGCTACAATGCCTGGTTGCAACTGGACCTTGCCGAAAAAAATGACAAAGGGCTGCACCCCATGCAGCAGTACCATGACAAGTACGGCTTTGAGCTGGAAAAGGCTCTCGGGAAACTACCCATCGTGGAAATGGAAGGCATGGACCCAAAAGACCGCCTGCTTTATTCCTTAAAAAAAGGAAACCTCCACCAGGTCAGCATCGCCGGAAAAGAAGGGAAGTTCCTGGTGGCCGCCAACCCGAAGTACAAGACCGTCAGCCTGTATGAGCCCAGTGGCAAACGGATCAACCTGAAAGACCTCCGGGAAGAACTGGAAAAGAACCAGGATATAGGCAAGAAAAAAGGAGTGGAAAACAAAAAGGCCCAAAGTCCAAAAAAAAAGACGGTCCGGAAAAAGGGGATCAAAGTCTAAAGATCGATCCCGATGCCAATCCCCTGCTTTCCGGTACTGCTAGAGAGGAGGATTTTGCAGAGGCCCTGTTTAAAGGGGTGCGGCGGAGAGGGGAGAATTTACCTCCCTCTAAAAGGAAAATCAGGATGTAAGTGTTTTGACTTTTGGCTATAAGAAGTCCCTTCGGGGGCTTTTTTTGAATTATTATCGAAAAACTGGTTAAAAGCCATGAAAACAGTTTATTTTAGAGTAAAAGTGTCGTTATCCCGGAATTTGTAGTTGATAATGTGCATTTTTGTTTTGGTATTGGGAGTTGGCAAACATTAAAAACAAACGAAATGACCCTAATAATTTCATGGATAGGTGTTGATGACAAAAAGGATGGAAAAGAGACTTCATCTATCTACATCGCTTCAGATAGCAGATATACCTGGGGGAATGCAAAAAAGTTTGACTATGGAATAAAAGTTTTTGGTTCATCAAAACATCCTGAAATCTTTGGATTTTGTGGTGATGTGCTATTTCCTTCGACTATTCTCGGACAAATAATACCACAAATTGACAATGAAATTTTAATTGGACCAAATGATGGAGTTGAAACGAAAAATAAAAGAGTGTTTGAGTTCATGAAATCTTCGTTAGACACTTATCCAAAAGACTTTTTGGCCAATAATACTTTTACAATTCTTCATGCAACACGATTCAAAAAAGAATTCAAACTCTTTAGGACAACCTTTGGAAAGGACAAAATCTTAAAAAACAAGGAGGTAGAATTGCCGAAGATTTCAACGAAGGTGTATAGTGGAGGTTCAGGAAAGGCAGAGTTCGATAAGATTTGGGAAAAGTGGGAAAATCCAAAACACAACAACTATAGAACAAGTAGAGCAGTATACCACTGTTTATCAAAAACTTTAAAAGACATAAAAGACCCAAGAACAGGTGGTTTACCTCAAATAGTTGGACTCTACAGAATAGAAAACATGAGACTTTTTGGAATTGTAGAAAATGCGAAAAAGTATATTTACGGGAAGGAAAGTTCTGAGGATATTAATTCAAAAAGTATCGAATGGAGAAATGAATATTTTGAACGGATGAACCCAGAGACACTAAAAATACTTGAAGGGGCTCAAAGACAACCTTCATAACGAAGCAACTCCCTGGCTCTCCACAAATTTCACATTATCAACAATTTGGGGAGGTCGAGGTGGCGGGTAGTTTAACGACTACCTTCAGGGTATTGAAAAGTCAACTGTGGTGTAATTAGATAGCACATCCATGACTAAGTGGAAGGTCCCGGGGCGGTTCCGGGCGGCTTTTTAAAAAGAAAAATGATTTACCAATAGCACCTAAGAAAACATAAGGCGGAGAGTGGTTTTTTGCAAGCTTCGTTCTTCGTAGCTTTTTGCAAAGGCCGGATATAAACTAAGCTTCGAAAAGCCTCACCTTTCTTAACTCCAAACCGCTACCACACATTTGAAAAATGACAGAATCAGAGAAATATATAGCAGAACTAAATTCTAGTTTCTTTTTTAAGGAATTTACTTACAGTTCAACTAAGTTTAAATTTGACGAAAAAGGACAAGAACTTGAATTAGCTGATAATGTGGTTTGGTTAGATAACCTACTTTTGATTTCTCAAATAAAAGAAAGAAATGATTCTGGTAATTCAAATATTGAAAATTGGTTTAAAAACAAAGTGCTTCGAAAAGCTGTAAAGCAGATTAAAGATACAATTTCATATTTCGAAATATATAAGGAAATTTCTATCCCAAATGAAAAGGGACATATTTTGAATGTAAGTGAAGCAAGAAAATTAGAGCCCATTAAACTAATTATTTATGCACCAAACCATCAATTCCCAGAAACACTTAGGTTTCAAAAATTTTATAAAAGCAAAGAAATCGGAAATGTTCACCTTTTCCATATTGAAGATTATCTTTGGATTTGCAAATATTTAATAACTCCTTTTGAGATTAAGGAATATCTAGATTTTAGGGAATTACTTTTTTTAAATAATGAAAAGGAACTAAATAATCTTCCTGAACAATATGTTTTGGGACATTATCTAGAAACATTAGATACTTCAATGTTAAATCCCAAATATGTGGGAAATTTGAAAAATTTAGTACATGATAAAGATGAGTTTGATATTTCATTTATCATTGATAATTTTAAAGAAAAGATAAGAATTGAGCCAGATAGTCTAGATTATTATGCAATAATTAGGGAGTTAGCTAAACTTACTAGGACCGACTTGCGAGAATTCAAGAAACGTTATTTACTTGCAATTGAAAAATCAAAAACACAGGAGTTTACATTACCATATCGTATTACAAGTTTGAATAGTCAATGTGGATTTGTTTTCATTCCATTGGAATACGAGCGTAGTGAATATTGGCAAAATGTAATTATCAATTTTACTGAAGCTAATAAATATGACCAAAAAATAAATAAGTGTATCGGTATGATTGTTTATCAGCATCCAACAGAAAAATATTTTGACGTAAATTGGTATTATTCAGAATCTGAATGGGAACACAATGAGGAATTTGAAAAATTACTAAGGGCAAATTATCCTTTTAGAACTGTTAAAATTGAAAAAACATATAGATATTATATCGATGAAAACAAAAACGTATGATAACAAGCAATAAGCTGTAATGTAGTGAGTAAGGCCTCAGGTCATTGGAGTGTGTGTTTGCTCCAGCAATGTTGCTTTTTTTTATTTAATGCGCCTATATACTTCCCTTAGTAAGTCTTTTTCTTCCTTATCACTAGATATCAGTCCCTTAAGTGCTATATACCCAAGTTCTTTGACTCTTTCTAAGTTCGTGTTTCTTGTATTTATAATATTCTGGAAATCAAACCATTTCTCTCCTTTCCGTTTTAAAACAATTTGGAAAGAATAGTAATTGCGCTTCCCGTAAATTCGTATCTGATGATGGGCATGAGTCGTACATATATACCCTTTCTCTTTTCTTGTTAAACGTCTTTCCCAAAAGGCTTTTGAAAGAAAGTCGCTGATTTTATTAAAAAGTTTAATTACTTCTTTACTTTTGAATTGATCTTCCCTGGTTAAATGTTCCACACATGTACTTCCTACTGACCTGTAGCCACATTTAGGATGGTAAGTAACATGTTCATATCTAATATCATTACCACATCCTTTTCTTTCACAGGTTCCAATAAGATCTCCTAAATCTTCAATGGAAACAAGAATCCAGCCACTATCTGGTTCGACAATACCATGCTCTCTGGCATGGCATCCCTTACATAAGGTTATACAGTCGCTTAGGGGATATTCCCATGGCTTAAGTCCTGGTTTATATATTTTATGATGAACCTGAAGCGATACAATAGGTTCTTGCCGGTGACATTTTAAACATTTATTTCCATCCCGAATTCGAACTGTTTTAGCAAACTTATGCCAATCGGGATTATAATATGACTTTCTTTTCTGTTTCATTCGTAGTTTAACATGATAGCTCGAATGCATAAAAAAGTCATGACCTCACAAATCACTTTTAATATTGGCTCTTCGCCTGCATTGCGCAGCTAGACTTTCATACATACTTGTATTGGTTTTATTCATTATTTTTTCTAATTTAAATATCTCTTTTTCAAAATCACCTTAGTAAGCAATTATCCTCGCTTATTTTCAAGCGTTTATGAAGAGTATCAATCCATAAATCTATTAATTCCAATACAACCATAAAATACCTTAAAAAAGGTATTTTATTTGGCTTTAATTACTTTTAATTTACACAAACATTAAACTCGAATGATATGGCAGCCGATATTAAAAATACCGTCGTCACCATTATTGGGGCTATTGCTGGAATAGACGTCGTTTTAATCCAAAGGGATTATACTCTTTCAGGACCACCCCTGAAGATTCAGGGAGCGGCGATGACCTACCTGGCCATGGCCTTGCGGGGAGTGATCAAATCCCATAACAGTCAACAGACCATAACTAAACCCGAATTGACCAAGTCGGGTCTCACGGTGCATCAACTTGTCAAACTGGTAGAATCAAAAATTTAGAAATGAAAAGACTTTATCTATTTTTTTTCCTGTTGCCCTTTACGGTAATGGGACAACAGCAAGAGGATAAAACAGGTCCTATCGAGTGGCTGGAAAAAGCCAATATTGGACTTCGTAAGACCTACTCCGGATCATCGAAAGAAGAGCAAAAGCCGGCGAGTGTCTTTTTTAACCGGGACACCAAAAACAACGTCAATTTTTGGACCGTTGATATGGGGCTTAAAGTTTCCGAATGGGATGTGTTTAAAAATGCCTCCTTCAGCGATAAAACCTCCCTTGTGTTTTATCCCAAAATGGAATACCACAAAAATACTGGCGAGGAAAACCAAAAGGACGCCCTGTCAGCCGGGGTGAACATGGAGTTCTTCCCCGTACCTTACAAAACACCTGTGACGGATGGGTGGAATCTTGCCCCCTGGTTCCAGGGATCAGTGGATTACAAAAGGGATAAGGTCAATGACTTAAATACCATGAATTACCAACTTTATTTAAGCCTTTTCAGTGCTCAGCCATTTTTGCCGGGGGGAAATGCGCGGGCAAAAAACGGTAGCCTGGTATTCCGATACTTTGTTTATTCAGGATATGAACGGTATTCGGAAACAAAGGAATCCTTAGGGGAATCCTCTTATTGGTCCAACCGCCTGTTTATGGAACTATGGCCTATCCCCGCTATAACTAAAGAATACCTTCAACTCACTTTTGAATACAATTATCGCCTCTCACTAAAGGACGATCTATACGAACTGGGAGACGTGGACTGGATGTCGGTTGGGATAAACGTCTATCCCACCGGAAAAAGTAACCTTGGTATTGGGCTGGAATATTCCCATGGGAATGATCCAACCAATTCTTTTACAGATTCCGGGAGATTATTGATAGGGTTGAATATTAAAATTTAAAGAAGATCCGCATACCTGCATACACTATGGATAATCAATTGGAAATTGGCAACGTAAGTAATGTTGTCGCAGAATATTTAAAAGAACGACCGGTCGGAGCAATTTTGATCAATGGCAAATGGGGAAGTGGAAAAACCCATTTTTGGAAAAATCACCTCTCAGATTTGGTGAAGAAAAATAAATTGATCCCTGTATATGTTTCCCTGAACGGTATCAATTCGATAAAAGACCTGGAGCAACAGACTATTATTGCCTTTGTGGATTGCCTGCCGGGAAAATTTTTAAAGAAATTGTTTAATCCCATTTTGAATAGTCTGGATGTTGCCTCTGAAAAGTATATTGGCCGAAGCTTGGGAGAAGTCATTAAAGGGCTAGGATTACACCATATGCCTATGGAAAAATGTGTAATCTGCTTTGATGATCTGGAACGGTGTAAACTGCCCATCGCAGAATCCCTGGGCTTTATTAATCGCTTTTTGGAACACCAATATCTAAAAACCATTATAATGGCCGATGAGTCGGAAATACCTCAAACGGAGGTAGAAGAATACAACAAGAAGAAAGAAAAGGTAATTTCCAGGGTGTTGGGATTTGAAGTGGATATACCTGAAATAATTACTATCCTTTCTCAAACAAGAAAAGGCCACACCCCTTCTGAAAAACTACTTAACGAGCATAAAAACTTTATCACGGATTTTTTGCAGGAATACCAGGAAAAAAACTTAAGGGTATTGATGTTCTGGACCTATATTCTCGATAGAATAGCCCCGGAAGTACTTTCCATACAGGAAAAAGACTACCAACAGGAAATCTTGCTGTTTGCCGCTTTAATTGTATTTGAGTTTAAAAACGGTGGGTTAAAGGACTTTAAAGAAACAAGGGGCTTGGATAAAATCAGCTTTGAATATGGCTTTCGAAAACAGGCCTATGATAAAAGTAATGGGGGGGAACAGGAGAAAAAAGACTATAGTTTTGAATTTTACGAAAAATATATTCATCAAAACGCCAGGTGGTATCACTTCTATCCGTCTATTTTTAAGTTTATCCTGACGGGGTACTTTGATAAAGAAGATCTTATAAAAGAAATTAAAGGAAGAATTCCCCCGAAAAAGAAGCCCCATGAAATAGGGTTTGAAAAGTTACTGCGTTTTCAATTCAGGGATCTGGATGACAAGGAATTTCAAAAATGGGTTAAGGTACTTTGGGAAAATGCTTTAAAAGGAAAATACACGATTTATCAATATCCCCAAATCACGCTGTTTTTCCATTTTTTTAGTGATAATGGACTGGTGGGCCATTCTGAAGAAGAGATAAAAATAGGTCTAATAAAAGGGTTGGAATTGGCAGCTGATCATTCCAAAACTAATGACTACTTGTTGGAAAATCTTTTGCACTTCACCAATGAGGATACGCGAGTAGAGGAAATGAAAAAGGAGGTAGAAAAAATGCACAATAAGATTTTTGGAAATGAAATGGTAGAGAAATCAAAGACATGGGGAAATAAACTTTTAAATATGGATGAAAACGAGCTCAACACTTATTTTGAGAAATACCGATTCGATCCTTTTATTTTTCGCTTCACCAACCCCACAGAATTTGGAGAAGCTATACTCAAAGCATCGGGGAGTACCATAAGGGTCTTGCGTCAGCTTATGAAAAAAAGATATTCCCCGGGTGCCATAAAAGACTTCTTGTCGGAAGAACAATCATTTTTGACCGAGTTGAAGGATTTTCTAAAAGTTTCAATGGACAAAGAGATCAAACCCTTGAGAAAATTTAATCTGAATGAATTGATAGAAGAGTTGGATCACGGTATTGCAAAATTGGGAGATTAAGAGGGCAGCCCCTACGGGTCAGGCTATCCGCTATATCCCCGGATCTCCGGGGGATGCCGCTGCTATCCTTGCTGCAGGATTGTCTTCTTCCTTAAGGGGGCAAAATTCCATCGGTAAAGCGAATACCTTTCATCCAATTTTTTTCAAAAAACCGGCAAAAAGCGCAGCGAAGATAGGGGCGGCACTGCTGGATTGCTGCAAATGGGGGCAAAAGGGACGGCATAAACACCTTCCTGCCCGCATGGCCCTCATTTATTCCGTTTCCTTTGGCCCATGATCCCGCCCCTTTTATCGTGCTTTCTTTTTGCCGGTTTTCTTTTGAAAAAATGTGTTTTGCAGCAGTTTTTTCTTTGAGCAGGCAGAGAGAAATGAATTCAAGTTTAACCCTTAAAATGTAAAAATCATGGGACACAACATTCATTTCAACGAAAGCACAGGACGCCACAGCTTTTTCTCCGTGAAGAAGCCCGCATGGCACAAGCTCGGACAGGTGGTGGAAGATTACCCCACCAGTAAAGAGGCCATCCAATTTGCCGGGCTGGATTATAAGGTGATCAAAACACCCTTATTTACCACCACCTCCCAAATGGCTGTGGGAGAAGAGGGTCTGAATCATCAGGACCTTTCATTGCCCGTTCATTCCCACTTTGCCACCATGCGGGAAGATAACCATACCGTATTGGGTGTAGTGGGCAAAGATTACAAGGTGGTACAGAATGCCGATGCCTTCGCCTTTTTCGATGCCATCGTCAAGGAAGGCAAAGGGATAAAATATGAAACCGCCGGAGCCCTCGGGAATGGGGAGCGGATCTTTATCACCGCCAAACTGCCCGGCAATATCAGGGTAGGAAAGGACGACCTTATCGACCAGTACATCTTTTTGACCACCTCCCACGATGGAACGGGCAGCATCACGGCTGCCTTTACGCCCGTGCGGATCGTTTGTCAAAACACGCTGAATGCGGCCATGGGCAAACTGTCCCGGGTGGTCAGGATTCGGCACACTTCCGGGGCGAAAGAACGACTGGCGCAGGCACACAAGCTCATGGGTATCGTAACCCAATCAGCACAGGCCATGCAGCAAACCTTTGACCGGTGGGCTAAAGTGAAAATCACCGACAGACAGGTAAAACGCCTCATTCAACAGGCATTGGCACCCAATAAGGAAACACTGGGCAAGTTGCACAGGGGTGAGGTAGAAGACCTTTCAACAAACTTTAAAAATCAATGTGAAGACGCTTTTGCCTATGCCCTTATGAGCGAAGCTCAACAAATGCCAACTACTAAGGGAACCGTGTTTGGGGCTTACAACGCCGTCACCGGGTATTTTCAAAATGTGCGGTCCTTTAAATCGGAGGAGGATAAAACCAAATCCATTCTACTGGGCGGTACCGCACAGATCAAAGGACAACGGGCATTTAACCTGTGCGGGGAGTTCGTAAAACATGGGGAGGAAGCGTTAAACTGAAGCCCGGCCGGGGCGTAACCTGCCCCGGCTTTTCTTCTCTTTTAATGAAGATGACCTTCTATTTTAATCTCAGGAAAGAAGCAAAGAAAAGACTCATTTTTTGATCGGGAAAAAGCGATGTCAAATAAAAGAACGCGATCCTCAATAAGGCTAAAGGGCATCCTTTCCAATCTCATCATCAATTACGGTACAAAGTTAGGCCCGTTTGCTCGGAGGCGGCACATGAGACTACGGCATAAACACTTGCCCGGCGGCTCCGCCCTGCATTTATTCCGTTTCCTCATGGCCTTACTCGCAAAGGGCCTGTGGCGGCACCATAATTCATGTTTAACTTAAATCAAGAAGATTATGGAAACGTCAAAAAATCAATGGAAAGCCGCCGAAGTCAAACTGACCTACCGCAATAAGGTCAAAGCCAGTGAACGGTCTAAAATAGGATCGAGTAAAGATGCCTATAAGCTCCTGTTGAAAAACTGGGATAAAGACCAAATTGAATTTGTGGAAGAGTTTAAAGTGATCCTGTTGAATTCCGCTAACCAGGTCCTGGGAATATTTAATGCGAGCGTTGGTGGAAGAAGCGGGACAATGGCCGATCCAAGGGTGATCTTTGCCGTGGCCCTGAAAACAGCTGCAAACGCCATAATTTTAGCGCATAATCACCCCAGTGGTTCCCTGAAGAAAAGCAAACCGGATAAAAGCCTGACCGATAAGCTGGCTGCAGCCGGAAGTTTTTTGGATATATCCGTACTGGACCACCTGATCATAACCCGGGAAGGATATTATTCCTTTGCCGATAACGGGGAGCTGTAAAGCCCCCTTTTTTATGCTGAGCTTGGCATATACCTTCGGGTGGCAGTGTGAATAAATCGCAGAGGATAATGGCATTTTGAAGCCTCATTCAAAACAATAGCCGTCATGAACAGGTCTGTAACACCCGAAAAACTACAAAAAGTATTGCAAGAAAATGGCCATAAAATCAACTTAGACGAATCAAAGAAAACTTTGGATTTTATGTATAAAATTACTAAATTAGTTGTTTATCAGATATTTAAAGTAGATGAAGATCGCAGACCTTTATATTAGGGTAAGTACAGATGAACAGGCCGACAAAGGATACTCCCAAAGGTACCAGGAAGAGGTGTTGCGGAAGTATTGCGAATTTCAAAATATTCAGGTGGGACGTGTCATCTTTGAAGACTATTCAGCCCGGACGTTTGATCGTCCCGAGTGGCAAAAGCTTCTTGCCCAAATTAGAAAACGGCGCACCAGTACCAACATGATCCTCTTTACCAAGTGGGACCGCTTTAGCCGGAATACCGGCGATGCTTACCTGATGATTTCTACACTTACCAAACTGGGGATCGACATCCAGGCCATCGAACAGCCCCTCGACCTGAGCATACCGGAACAAAAAATGATGCTGGCCTTTTATCTGGCTGCCCCGGAAGTTGAGAATGACCGACGGGCGCTCAACACCTTACAGGGAATGCGGCGGGCAAAAAAGGAAGGGCGATATATGGGGACAGCACCAATTGGATATATCAATACCCGGGATGAATATGGCAATAAGATCATTGCTCAAAAAGAACCCCAGGCGTCCCTGGTGAAATGGGCCTTTGAAAAAATAGCCGAAGATCAGCTGGCCGCTGACCAGATCCGTAAGCTGGTCAACAAAAAAGGACTGTCCATCAGCAGGGGACAATTCTGGTATATGATCAGAAATCCAATCTATTACGGAAAGATCAAAATAAAGGCATTCAAAGAGGAAGAAGAGCACCTGGTGGAAGGTAAGCACGAAGGTATAATTTCTGAAGTCTTGTTCAATGATGTGCAAGACGTCCTGGAAGGACGAAAACGCAAAAAACGCAAACGGACTGTAAAGGTCATTTCCCACGAGAAGTTCCCCCTCCGGGGATTTCTGGTTTGCCATAAATGCGGCAGACCTCTCACCGGAAGTGCCTCCAAAAGCTCGAAGGGCGGGTATTATCATTACTACCATTGCTTGTCTTCCTGTGGCGTAAGGTTCCGAACGGAAGTCGCAAATAAAGCAGTAAGGAAAGAACTATTCAAATATAAAGCCCAGGAAAATATACTCGATATCTATAAAGACTGTATTCGGGATGTTTACTGTGAATTAACTTCCAGTAGTCATAAAACCAAAAAACAGTATATAGAGGAGATTGAAAGACTCGAGAAGATGATATCCAAGGCCAGGAACCTGCTTATCGAAGGAAGTATGGAAGCCGATGACTTTGCCGCAGTAAAGAGAGAGTCACAGGAAAAGATCAAAAAGCTGGAAAATAAGCTGACAACCCTCAATGAACAAAAGTCGAACCATTTACCCAAGTTAAAACAGACCTTACAGTCTGTATGTCAGTTAGTTAACATATATGATACTTTGGAGGTAAAAGAGAAGAGACAGGTAGTGGGTTCGATATTTCCCCAAAAACTGGTGTTTGACGGCCAAAAATGTCGAACCCCGTATGTTAACCAGATTGCCCTTTATATCTACACTGTAAATCAGTCAGTTACAAAAAATAAAAACCGAAAAAAAATTGATTTTTCTCGGTTTTTCAATGAAGTAGCCTCGCTAGGAATCGAACCTAGATCTAAAGTTTAGGAAACTTCTATTCTATCCATTGAACTACGAGGCCATATAGATATTACAAATTTTTTAATTTTTCTTTGCCAATTCCAGACTTCCAGTATTTCTCCCTTTCTCTTGCAATCACTCTGGATTCTGCTGCTTCTTTATAAATTAACTTCCAGGGCACATACCCTTTTGTTGATTTCGTTCTACCTGCATTATGCTCCCTCAATCTCCTTCCAAGATCTCCTGTAAAGCCAATTAAACCCTTCCATCGACCAAGCTTTTAATTGCATAAACTGTATACATAAATTATCACAGTCTTTGAAACTTCCCTGCCTACCGGCAGGCAGGTATTCTATCCATTGAACTACGAGGCCATTTTACAATACGTTTGCAGCTTTGTATAGATGAATTTTCCACCAAAGCAATAAATCAAGGAGAAAGCTCCCTTTTATTTCGAGCCGCAATTTAAAACATATTTTTTCTATTCCGCAAATATTCCTAGCCTAACTTGTTCTTTTCAAGATAAATCCGCTATCTTTGCATTCCAAATTTACGATGGACGGGATCCATCAATTAACTAAATATCAATATACTATGGCAGTAAAAATCAGATTAGCACGTAGAGGTAGAAAAAGAATGGCCATCTACGATGTAGTTGTAGCTGATGCAAGAGCTCCACGTGATGGACGCTTTATCGAAAAAATCGGATCTTATAACCCGAACACTGACCCTGCTTCTATCAACATCAACAATGAGCGCGCTCTACAATGGTTGTTGAATGGTGCACAACCTACAGACACCGTAAAAGCTATGCTTTCTTACAGAGGTGTATTATTGAAAAAACACCTTCAGATTGGTGTTTTGAAAGGTGCTATTTCCCAAGAAGAAGCTGACAAGAAATTTGACGCTTGGAAAGAGCAAAAAGAATCAGCTATCACTGGCAAAATGGACCAATTGGCTAAAGCAAAAGCTGATGCGCGTCAAAAAGCCCTTGATGCTGAAACAGCTAAAAACACAGCTCGTCTAGAGGCGATCAAGAAAAGAGAAGAAGAAGCTAAAGCAGCTGCTGCAGCGGAAGAAGCTGAAGCTTCTGAAGAGGCTCCTGCTGAAGGAGATGCTTCTGAATCTAGCGAAGAAGAAACTCAAGGTTAATTAGGCATTTCTCCATGAACAAAGAAAACTGTTTCCAAATCGGTTACATTGCGAAAGTTCATGGACTCCAAGGAGAAGTAACGGCAGTCCTTGATGTAGATTATCCTGAAGATTACGAAGACATCGAACATGTCTTTTTGGATAAAAACAACAGATTGGCACCATACTTCTTAGAGCATTTTGTCTCTCAGCCAAACGGCAGAGTCTTAGCTAAATTTGAAGGCTACGACGACAAAAATGCTGCAGAAACCCTTGTGGGTTCTGTACTCTACCTTCCGCTCAAAGACCTACCAAAGCTTAATGATGATCAATATTATTATCACGAACTGGTAGGATTTGAAATAGAAGATGAGACCCGAGGAGTAATCGGAAATGTGCAAGTTATATATGACCTTCAAACCCAGTATTTGATCGGGTTAGACTACCAAGGGAAAGAAGTACTGATTCCCATTCAGGATGATGTCATTCTCAAGGTAGACAAGGCAGCAAAAAAAGTTTTCTGCCGTTTGCCGGAAGGCTTACTTGAAATATATTTGGAGGATTAGTCCATGCAGATCGATATTATCACAGTGGTCCCTGGGCTTTTAGAAGGTCCTTTTTCCCATTCTATCTTAAAAAGAGCGGAAGAAAAGGGACTGGCAAAAGTCAATGTCCACAACCTTAGGGATTATGCCACTGATAAACATAAACAGGTTGATGATTATGCTTTTGGCGGTGGTGCCGGAATGGTGATGATGGTAGAACCAGTGGCCAAGTGCATAGAAACACTCAAAAGCCAAACAGACTACGATGAAATCATCTATATGACCCCTGACGGTGAAACACTTGATCAGCAAATGGCCAACTCCCTATCCTTGAAAGGAAACCTTTTGATCCTCTGCGGTCATTATAAGGGGGTGGATGAAAGGATCAGACAAAAATACATCACCAAAGAAATTAGTGTTGGAGATTTTGTCCTTTCAGGAGGAGAACTAGCTGCTGCAATAGTAGCAGATGCTGTGATCCGCCTGATCCCTGGAGTACTCAATGATGAGACCTCTGCCCTTTCAGATTCATTTCAGGATGGACTGCTAGCCCCACCGATCTACACCAGACCAGCAGAATATGATGGTATGAAAGTACCTGAGATTCTTCTCTCTGGACATAATGAAAAGATCGCTAACTGGAGGTTTGAAGAATCGGTTCGCCGTACTAAAGAAAGAAGGCCTGACTTACTGAAAGGTACAGACTTCGAATAAGGCGATTAACGTAAATAATTGATAATTAATTGAATAAAAAAGATAATTGCATACCTTTGCAATTCGAATTTGCGATAAGCACATAAATATAAAGATATGAGCGAACTACTTAAAATTGTAGAAGAGGAATACAAAGACGTAAGAGCTAAGTTCCCTTCTTTCAAGGCAGGAGATACGATCAACGTTCACGTTAGAATTAAAGAGGGTAACAAAGAGCGTATCCAGCAGTTCCAAGGTACCGTAATTCAGAGAAAGAATGTAAACTCCAACGGTGAAACTTTCACTGTAAGAAAAATCTCTAGCGGTATCGGTGTTGAAAGAATCTTCCCTATCCTAGGTCCAAGCATCGAAAAAATCGAACTATTGAGATCTGGTAAAGTAAGAAGAGCTAGACTTTACTACCTAAGAGGTCGTCAAGGAAAGGCTGCAAGAGTAAAAGAAAAAATCCACGTGAAGAAATAATCCTTCATTTGAATAACAAAAGGGATCCATACAGGGATCCCTTTTTGTTTTAACGCTCACTTTTAGACTCTCCGCTCAATTCAAACTCCCTAAGCACCGTCCAGCGGTAATCCTTCTTTTTAAGCAGTGCGACCTTCTTGACCTGCATTTCTCCATAAAAACCTTTCTCTTTAATCCACCCCCAACATTCATCAAAAAACCTGTCCTTTAGATCACTATACACCAAAGTCATATGCGGTGTATAAGCCTTATCACTCAATTCTTCATTCAATTTTAAATCCCTCCTGCAAAACCGCTTAAGTTCTTCCTGCAAAACAGGCAATTCAGGCCCATGACTCACCCTGGCATACATGATCCTCCTCCCAAACCTACCTATGCCCTTAAATACAATTGGAAATGACTGATAGCCGCTAAAAAAGCCAGAAAGCAGCATCGACAACTTCTCCTCTTTTCGCTCATTCCAAACAAAAGGCATTTTCAAAGTCACATGGGCTGGAGACTTTAAGGCATGTTTGGCATTATACATTTCCTTGACCTTTTCTTTAATCTGTACCGCCTCTTCCTGAATCCCTTCATCAGGAACTAGGGCAAGGAAATATTTCTGCATTGATTTAGCCATCACATAAGCAATTTATTAGTGTTCATATTGGCAACTACACCTAATCAATGATTAAAATCATCTTTCAAATTTAACATTTAATCCGCTCAGAATATTAATCCTTACAATTATCCCCAATTGCTTTCTAAGCTGAATTCTATCTATTAAATTGTTACAAATCCATTAATCCTTACTCATGGAAAAACGAAATACCGCTTTAATAGGCTTGGATCTTACCCAGATGGACCAAGTTATACTTGAAAACACCCATAAAGTCATTCAACTTTTAAATCTGGAAAAAATCTATTTTATGCATATAGCGGAAGACTTAGCACTTCCCGAAGATATCGCTAGCACTTATCCTAATTTATTGGCTCCAATCGATGAGAGCATAGAGAAAGAGATCCTGAACAAAGTCAAATCCTTAAATTTACCTACTGAGGTAAAAATAGAAGTGACCGCAGAAGAAGGCCATCCCATAGAAAAATTACTGAGGTGGTCCAAAATCAAAAATATTGATTATATCATAATGGGTCGCAAAAAGGAACTCAAGGGAAGTGGAGCATTACCCAAAAGAATAGCGCAAAAGGCCCCTAATTCCGTACTATTCCTTACCGAAGACATGTCAGACAATGAATTCAAAAAGTTCATCGTTCCCATTGATTTCTCGAAGCATACCGAGGTAGTACTTGAGAAGGTGGAAAAATTCATCAAATCAAATAACAATGCCGCAATCCAGTACTTGCACGTTTATGAAGTGCCCATTGGCTATCACAAAACTGGTAAGACATATGAGGAATTTGCCGAGATAATGCTCAAAAATGCCCAAAAGGAATTTAATGCAATGGTGGAAAAACATAAAATAGAAAAGCATCCATGCGATTTTATTTTAAAAGGGAATCAGTCCAGTGCTGACCATATTATGGACGCTGCATTAAGGCATGAAGCAGACATGGTGGTAATTGGCAGTAGAGGGAGAAGTGACTCGGCTGCAATTTTACTCGGCAGTGTAACGGAAAAACTGGTCCATATCAATTATAAGATCCCCATGCTGGTAATCAAAAAGAAAGGTGAAAACATGAGCTTTATCGAGGCACTACTGAATATCTAAGCCTTTACAAAATAAAAACAGGCCTGATCTCCTTGTCCCTCTTTGTTTAACTGGAGGGATATTTTTTTATACTCATCCAATTGCCCTTTTGAAAAAAGTTTATCCAATTTAGCCTTATGATACGAAATACCCTTTTTACTTAATTCACTACCCCAAAATTGAAAAGGAGTACTATCAAATACAGTTTTTCTCAAAATAAATCCAGCGCTTTCTGCCAGATCCCTTACTGATGATTCACTATGGAGATAAATATGTCTTGGCGCATCCAATTGAACCCAATCTGCACCAAACTTTCTCCAAGCCTCCTTATCGGCCAAAGGAATTCTTATTAGCAGTTGACCTCCTGAATTCAACAATTCAAAAGCCTTATCAAGCACCTTCTCAGGATCCTCCATATGTTCAAAGGAATGATGCATCATAAGACAATCAAACTTTTCATCGATATCGAAAATTGATTTTTTCAGTAATCTTAATTGGCTATTTATCCGCTTACTGTTTGCAATAAATGGATCAATTCCTATTAAGGAAGTGTACCCTGACATAGACCATTCATATAACAGTTGTCCATTACCACAACCAATATCTCCAATTTTACTATTAAAAGGAAGATTAAGCTCTTCAAGCCAATCTCCATAATGATAATGTTTAAGAAAGTTTAGTTTTGTCCATTTAAACAATGTTCCCCTAATGGTCTTAAAATCTTCTTAATGCTATTCGAATAGTTAATTTCACCCAATGAATAATAATTATCAGGATAATATCTAGCTAAATCTTCTGGAATAGTAACAATCTGAATTGATTTACACCTACCACATTCTACGTAATCAAAAATTTCCTGACAGCCAAACATCATCTCCTTCACAGGAAATATTGTATTGCCATCCTTATTTCCACAAAGCCTGCAGGTAGCCTCTTTAACTTCTGCCATACTAATAGACATCCTCTCTGTTAAAGCCAAGCTCACGAATAGTCTTAAAAACGATTTCAAGGTCCATCCAAAGTGTCCAATTTTGGATATAAAAATAATCCAGACGAACCCTCGATCTAATTTGGTATGGCTTAATAATTTCTCCTCTATACCCTTTTACTTGCGCAAGACCTGTTATCCCCGGCTTTATCTTATGACGGGCATTATACTTTTCTATTTGAGTACGGAAATTTTCATTCATTGGAACAGTATGTGGCCTTGGACCTACTATCGACATATCGCCAATAAGCACATTCAGGAATTGGGGCATTTCGTCCAATGATGAACTTCTTAAGAAAGTGCCTATTCGAGTAATCCTTGGGTCATTCTTAACAGCCTGATGAGTATCTGCATAATCATTAGGGGTCATCGACCTAAATTTCAAACATTTAAAAACCCTATTATTCTCCCCATTTCTTTTCTGTATAAAGAAGATGGGACCTTTAGACTCCAGTTTTATCAACAAACCTACTAAAGGAATCATCCAACTAAGGATAAAAACGGTTACAAATAATGAAAAAAGAATATCAAAAGCTCTTTTGCTTACCCTATTCAAGGCACTGTCCAACGGTATAGCATTGATATTGATGACAAAAAAATCACCATACTTGGAAAAAGAGAGTTTCTTTTCCAACTGTAGATTCCCCCCAGGAATTACCTTGACCTTTATATAATGTTCATCAGCATAGTTGATGATCTTTTTCATAGTGGACATCTCTAGTTTTTCATTGATATAAATCAAATCCAAATCCATTTCTTTTACATCCCTGAAAAAATCAGCCAAGCTACCCCTAGTTTCCATACAAGAGCTTATATCGTCATAATAGCCCAGAAAATTGATACCAAAATCTTTTCTATGCTGAAATACTTTCGCCAGTTTGTAACTTGTACCTCCCTTTCCTATAATCACCGCATTTCTATAGTTCCCACCCCTGGAACGATACTGCTTAAGTACTATATGAACTGAAACCCTGTAAACACTCAAAAGAGACAGCATTGCACCTGCATTAACAAGCAGAAACAGCCTGCTCAAATGATAAGCCTGAAAAGCAATCCATAACACGGAAATTATCGAAAAAAACCACAATAAAGAGCCAAATAATTTCTGTAATGTAAAAATATAATCTGTGGTCCTCCCTACTTTATAGTCTTTTCTATATATAATCAATAACAACCAAATCAATATATAAACACCATAAAGTCCGGTATTCATATTATCTACAAAAACGTAACTTGAAACGACCAAGTGAGTCAATATCAATGATAACACCACCACTAATCCATCACCCAAAACAAATAACCAAGGGAAATATTTGTAAAACCGTCTTGCCATAAAAATTTTTCCTACTTATAAATTCCGCAAGGCTAAAGCAATTTAAATACCATTTCTTCTCGTTGTAAAAAATTGCCTATGCTCTTTATTGATCAAATAGTCTTATTTTTCATTAAAGTCTTGTAAAATTATAAAAAAATCTTTTTTAATCAGCATTAAATATCTGTTAAAATAATTTTACATTGTCAGCTTAACATCCCACAAACATGATAACCAAAATAAAATCCTTACTTGCATCCTCAAATCACCCTGAATCCTTAGGAATGAAATTTCGTAAAGCAAGGTTTGAATTATTTAATCAGCTTTTTTGGGACACTTTTAAGAATTACGAGAAAATAAAAATATTGGATTTAGGAGGCACAGAAAACTTTTGGAAAGACCAAAAAATCCTCCAATCGGGAAATGTTGATGTCATTATCCTCAATTTGTCCAAGGAACCCGTTTCGACTCCCCATATCCAAAGCATGGCTGGTGATGCGACCAACTTGTCTGAATTTGAAGATAATTCTATCGATTTGGTCTTTTCTAACTCTGTAATAGAACATCTTTATACTTGGGACAACCAAGTTTTAATGGCCAAAGAAATAAGACGAGTTGGAAAGAAACATTTTGTGCAAACACCCAATAAGTATTTCTTTTTGGAACCTCATTATGCCCTCCCTTATTTTCAATTCTACCCAAAATCCTTGGGCTTTGTCATTCTCACCAAAACCAAATTAAGTCGCTTTAAAAAGTGGGACTCAAAACAAGCACAACAATACATAGATGAAATCAGACTAATTTCTGAAAATGAGATGAGACAATTGTTTCCTACCAGTACTATTCATCACGAAAAGTTCATTGGACTAAATAAATCCTTTTACGCCCATAATCTATAAATCCCCTTTCAGCTAAAGCCTTATAAATCTGAAGTCTTTTTTAATTAACCACTCAACAAAAAAGGGGGAAGTTTTCAGTAAAATAAGAACGAATTCTGATCTTTTTCCGTTAATTTTGCAACAATTTAGATTTAATCTAATTTCATCAATATGAGTACGGCGGATAAAATAGAGCAAGGAAAAATGGCTGTGATCGATAGTATCACCCCTAGTGAATTGACCTTACATTTAATGGAAATGGGGTTTTTACCAGGAAAACGTATTTCCCTTTTACAAAAAGCACCTCTTAAGGACCCTTTGGCTTTCAAATTGGAAAACACAGTCATTGCCCTTAGAAAATCCGAGGCAAGCCTTATCAATGTGAAATTAGAAAATTGATCTTTTATGCCTGAAGTACTAACACCCGCCCCCTCTACCCAGCAATCGACCTTTACGGTTGCACTTATAGGAAACCCAAATGTGGGCAAGACCACCATTTTCAATAGGCTAACCGGACTACGTCAAAAAGTCGGCAATTACCCTGGTGTGACCGTAGACAAGCGATTTGCTCATATAAAACTTGGTCAAAGAGAGGCCACCATTTTGGATCTCCCAGGAACTTACAGCATTTATCCCAATTCAGAGGATGAAGTAATTGTCCATAGGGTCTTGAATGGCTTGGATAAAGAGAACAAACCTGACTTTGTCCTGGCAGTAGTGGACATGTCCAGTATGGAAAGAGGGCTCTTCTTGGTTACCCAAATCATGGATCTCGGCCTGCCTATGGCGGTCGTTCTCAACATGGAAGATGCGGCAGAGGAACAAGGTATAAAAGTGAAAACACATGCCCTTTATCAGGCTTTAGGAGTTCCTATCATCCAGTCAAATGCCAGAAGCAATAAGGGGATCAAGGGTATTTCTGACTTGATTGAACAAAAGATGTTTGAAAAACCCAGCCCTTTTTTAAACATCCAAGAGCTATTACCAAAAGAGCTTTCTTTAGCTATTCAAGAGAAATTCCAACTGGACAACACTTACCAAGCCTATCAGCTGATTCGTTTCCATGAAAATGAACCACTCTTGGATGAAACACAGAGAGAATGGTTGACAAACCAATTAGAGTTATCTGGATTTGATATCAAAAAGACTCAGCTAGAAGAAACCCAGCAGCGCTACAAAGGTATTCAGTCCATTCTGGAAACCGCTTTGCAGAAAACTGACTTGGGAAGAAAACGATTAACAGATAAACTTGACAGTATATTCCTACACAAAATAGGAGGTTACGCCATTTTTACAGGAATCCTATTAGTCATATTTCAAGCAGTATTTGCCTGGTCAGCAGTCCCCATGGATTTGATTGATGGCTTTTTTGCTTCACTCAGCGCTGCCGTTGCCAAACTTCTTCCTGCCGGGGTATTGACCGACCTGATTACGGAAGGAATTATTCCAGGAATTGGTGGAGTGGTCATATTTATACCACAAATCGCACTGCTATTTGCCTTCTTGGGCATTTTAGAAGACACCGGATATATGTCCAGGGTAGTTTTTCTGATGGACAGGATCATGCGTCCTTTTGGTCTGAACGGAAAAAGCGTGGTGCCTTTGATATCTGGCATCGCCTGTGCCATCCCAGGAATCATGGCCACCAGAAATATCGGCAACTGGAAAGATCGTCTGATTACCATTATGGTTACGCCATTGATGAGTTGCTCTGCAAGACTACCTGTTTATGTTATTCTGATAGGAATTGCAGTGCCAGAATCATATATAGGCCCATTTAATATGCAGGCCCTTGCCTTATTGGGCATGTATTTATTGGGAATTGTGGCTGTACTCTTTACTTCATGGATTCTAAAACTCATTCTGAACTTTAAAGAGAAAAGCTATTTAATGGTAGAAATGCCTTTATATAGACTGCCAAGATGGAAGGATGTGCTGATTACAATGTATTCCAAATCCAAGACTTTTGTCTTTGCCGCCGGAAAAGTTATTTTGACCATTTCGGTCATACTTTGGGTACTTGCCTCCTATGGCCCCTCTAGTGCACGGGAAGAAGCCATTGCAAATATTGAGGTACCTGCAAACACTGCTCCCCAAGAAGTTCAAGATGATTACCAAAGTCAATTGGCATCGGCAGAATTGGAATCCTCGTATATAGGAATAATGGGCAAGTTCATAGAACCTACCATTAAACCATTGGGTTATGATTGGAAAATTGGAATAGCCCTAATCACTTCATTTGCAGCAAGAGAGGTATTTGTCTCTACCATTGCCACCCTATATAGCGTAGGAACTGATGTGGAAGATGAATTGACCATACAGCAAAAATTGGAATCAGAAGTCAATCCTCAAACGGGTGAGAAAGTATTTAACTTGGCCACTGCCTTTTCCCTTATCGTATTCTATGCCTTTGCCATGCAATGTATGAGTACCTTGGCAGTAGTTTATAGAGAAACAAAAGGCTGGAAATGGCCTATTATCCAGACAGTTTATATGACTGCACTGGCTTATGTATCTGCTTGGGCTGTTTACCAATTTCTGAGTTGATCATAAAGAAAAAGTTGTGGATTAATAAATTTCTGGCTTTAGGCAATTAGCCTTCAGCCGTAAACAGCAGAAAAAAATGTGGCAGGAAATTATCGTATTTGCATTGTTTATTGGTATCATTGGCTGGAAAATTTATCAATATGCCATACCAAAAAAATCTAATGCCTTAGACTGTGGCTGTGGGAAATGTGATGTAATCAAGGGAGAGTTAAAGAGTTAGAAGAAACTTCTCTCCTTGATTTTCTATTAATTAAGAAGCCATTTACTATCACATTATTTGACCAATTCTATATTATAGCTTCCATTTTCCTCAATAACTTTATAATAGGAAAAATTAAGGTTAATAATTTCTGAGTATTTCAGTATTAAAATGTGTCCAGGAATTTCATAATATTTATGGTCAAAACTAGCTTGAGTTTTATCATCTTTCAAATACCTTCGATGAACCTCCTTTAGGCTAATAGTCTCTAAACCTCCATCCTTCGACAATTCATAGTCAACCAGAATACCATCATAAATGATAGATCCCTCTTCTATTTTTACAACTGCATCTACATAAACAATTTCTATCCTCTCAACAGTATCAACCTCCAAATCAAATGCTGACCTAGGAAAATCGAAAAACTCCCCTTTTAAAATATAATGCCATGAATTTTGAAATCTTAATTGCTTAAACTTTCTATCCCATTTTCTTACCCTAACTAATTTTTGAAAATAATGTCCACTGGCAGCTGCCATTAAGAGCATTGAAAAGTTATAGAAAAAAACCTTGACCGCATGCTGTTCTATATTTTCAATTGAGCTGGGGTTTGGTGAGTTTGATAAAAGATTCGTAAGAATATTCAAATCAACATAAAACCCAAATTCTTTTACCCCAAAATACCATGCTGAATGAAATATTAAACTCGGCAGAAACAAATACTTCGAAAAAATTTTGCTTGAAATTCTCCTTAGAAAACTCCTCAGAATAATAGAATCTTCTAAAAATGATCCCTGGTAAAAGAAGTATAAAAAGTACAAAAGTTGAAAGGGCTAAATTCATTTAAAACATTAAATGTATAACTACTTTTTCAGGAGAGTTTCAGATTGCTGGCTTAATGTAAATGGTTCACTCTTATTATGCCTTTTTGCCCGAATTGCTCTAGCCAATTTTGAGGCATCTGCTGGATTGCTTAGCATTACCTTTACCCTCTTACTTGTTAAAGGAGAGTCAGAATGCTTTACGGAAATATTTCTTTTGGACCATGACATAACTTAAATATAATAGTTCTAAATGTATTCCCAAGTAATCTATTTAATTTATCTGATTATCCGCTATAATGCCAATAATCTTAAATCCTTTTCCCAAGTGGTCGGAATATGAAATCTAAAAACTAAAGTAATTTACATTAGTCAAAACAATTATTTCAATTCACTTTTAACCTTTCCTGATGCAATTTCGGATATTAAGATTAAATCTATTACCCTCTAATCAAAACTACGTAAAGTAACGGCTAATGTTTTAATCTGAATTTACCCTTTTTGTAAACCAAGTCCTGAAATACTGCAATATATTGATCAGTTACATGATCCCAATTGTATTTTTTGGTTAATCCCTGCTGAGAATTTTCCCTTAATTTTTTCATCATTTCAGGATTGGCCTCTGCGCTTTCCACAATTTTTCCTACATCAGTTTTATCCTTCTCGAAATACCAGCCAAATTTTCCATTCTGGAGCATTTCCTGATTAAACCTAGTATCTAGGGCAAGAATTGCGCAACCATAACCTAGGGCCTTTAACATTGCTGGATTGGTTCCACCATATTCATGTCCATGAAAATAGCCATAACAGTTTTGATACAAGGCTGCCAACTCATGTGGATCTTTCACATACCCCGTGAAAAGCAAACGCTCATCTGGAATATCCTTTAGCCTTTCTGCATAGCTGTCCTGATAAGGAACATCTCCCACTACGACTAATCTTCTTCTAGTATTGGATCGGATAAAACCTTCAATGATCAAATCTGCATTATTATCAGGCACCAGTCTTCCTACAATCAGGTAGTAATCCTCTTTCTCCAAATTCCATTTTTCAATTAATTTTGAATCTGCTTTTAAGCCTGGATTGGAACCATAAGCTATCACCTTAGAGGAAGCCTGAAAAAGCTCCTCATAGACCTTTTGCATTTCATCAGAATCATTGATGATCTGATCATAGAATTTGGTAGCCATTTTTGAAGCCCAGTAAAAATACTTGGCTCCTAAACCCTTCCATTTGGGACGAAGCCACTCAAGACCATCCACATTGATGGCGGTAGGTTTTCTGAATAGTTTTGAGATCAAGCCAAATGGCCCGTTTCCACTATTCACCACAAAAATCACATCAGCACTCGAAAAGCAGGCGTGGATCATGGAGAAAAAGGAATGGGTCAATTGGGTAAAGGACTTGGACTCAATGGCCGGCATATAGACCAAATCTATGCCATTGACCTGCTTCGGTCTCTCCTTAAACAAAGAACGATGACAGTAAACCGTTACTTTTACGCCCTTTTTCACCAAACGTTCTCCTAACTCCTTGACCATGGTATCATAGCCCCCATAAACATAGGGATATCCTTTGGCACCAAAAATGGCTACTCTAAGAGGTTTATTACTCATGTATGATCGTTGTTGAATTGTTGGACTGAAAACCTGATAAACTGGGATTTGAGATTCGTGTAATAGGAACTTTCCGTGAAGATCACTTGATCTTTGAGGTCTCCTCGCTGGTCGAAAGGCCAAATGCAAAGTAACCTCCTTCTCAGCAATAAAGATTTGGGATTGTTTAACTGCTCAGGCTGCTTATTTCTTAGCTTGTAACTAATGACCCCGGTTTAGTCATACGAAATCATCCGCTAAGCAAATAGCAGTTAAACAGCTTTTAGCTTACCATTTATTATTCAAGACTTCCTGCCCAGTACACCCTCAAACACTTTCCCCATATTTTGAATATAAGCTTCAATAGAAAAATCCTTGATCACCCTTTGTTGACCAGCATTTCCCATAGTGATTCTTAAGTTTTCATCTTCGATTAATTGCTCAAAGGCTGTTGCCGCTTTAGGAGCATTGTCCCAAGGCACCAAATAACCGGTTTCACTATCCAATACCATTTCCATTGCCCCACCATGATTGGTGGCCACCACTGGCTTTCCAGCAGCCATGGCTTCCAATACAGTGGTTGGCAAGGGATCTGGAAGAATGGAAGGAAGCATAAAGATATCCAAGCCACTCATGATATTTGGAATATCTATGCGGTAACCCAAATCCGTTACCTTACCTTCGAGTCCATTTACTTTGATTTTGGATTTTATTTCATCGTATAGATATTCATATCCCGTAAAGGCATCTCCCACCATCACAAAATGAATATGATCATATTTATCAGCAAGCTGCTTTGCCACATCCAAAAAGTAGGTCTGTCCTTTCCAAAAATGTACCCTAGCAATCATTCCAATCAAAATGGTGTCTTGGGAAATACCTATTTCAGCTTTAAGATCAGAATGAATTTCCTTGAAAGGCTGGTAGTCAATACCATTGTAAACCAATTTCAGCTTATTTTCTTGAACATTAGGCTTCATATTTTCCAAAACAGGGCCCGAAACTCCAATGATTAAATCACCAGTATAATTAATAAAATAATGGAGCATGTACTTAAACCATTTAGGATTTTCAATGATTTCACGTATATGCCATACGTGTTTTACTCCAGACACCCTACTGATAATACCTCCAATAACATTAGCGTTGGAGTTAGTGTAAATAAGCTTAATGTTTTCCTCCTTAATCAACTTAAGAAGCTTACGTCCAGCTCTAATGAGTTGTGCGGTCAATGCAACTAAACCTGAAGGGGAAAGGTTTTTCCTTCTTAGAACTCCATGATCCAGTATAATTACTGTCACGTTTAATTGTTCGATTAAATCTTTTAAAGGTCCCTCGTAAGGCAAAACTACTATGGGCTGCATTCCTGCTTCCATAGCCGCCATCGTAGATCTGACAAGACTTTTACTTGCCCCGTATAAATCGGCAGCACTGTGAATTATTAATATTTTATGCAAAGCTTTGTTATTGATTTTTGGCGGTGCCACTTCCAAAAAGTTTATTTTTTATCTGCACGAGGGCATTGTAATTTTGAGCAAATAGCTTTTTGAAATAGGAGCTATCTTCTTTGGGAAACCAATCAGTTGTTCTTGGTTTTTCTATAAACATCTTGTGTTCTTGGTAAGCATAGGTAGCGATGGACGTTCGGTATTTTCCATCGGGAAAATTGGTCATATCGTAACCATGCAGGGTATAAGGTCCACACTGTTGAATGATCAACCGATTAAAAGGCACACCCAATTCCTTCTCCTCATCGGTCCTAAGGTCTCGGATTTTGAGCCCTCCTTTGTATTCCGGCTTCCAGTCTTTATTGAGGTAAAGAAGCAGGTTTAATTCCCGGTACCAATTTTTGTGGATAGGATGGTAGTTAAAGTCCAAGTGCATGTCCAAAAAGCTGTTCTTTTTACCCTGATGGAGTCCTCCTCCGTGATTTTTGGGATCGACAAACACCTCTTTTGCCGTAATAAAAGATAAAATCTTATTAAACCTTTCGGAACTTAGATCCTCATATAAGGCTCTCAACTCGGGGCATATTTCCTTATAATTGGACTTCTCAAACTTATTATTTGCAAAAACATAGTCCCTACTTTTATTGTCCAGTTCTGGAATGGCTTGATAAGCGGCTTCCAACTGGGCTTTGTCACAAAAATCATCTATGACCAGATGTGGATAGGGATGGGCTGCCAAATAGCTGACCCTTAGTCCCTCTAAGTTATTCTCCAGTTGCTCAAAATTGATCATTTTTCTTTTCGTTTGCTTTAGACTTGGCTGGTTGATGTTGGATTTATTTTCCGACTTTTGATGATGCGGGCAGGGTTTCCACCTACAATAGAGTAAGGCGGTACGTCTTTGGTCACCACACTTCCGGCAGCTACCACTGACCCTTTGCCCACCGTCACTCCGGCCAAAATTATGGAATTACTGGCAATCCAGCAATCATCTTCTATCTTGGCAAAGGACCTGGTCACCCCCTGTTCCATCATCGGGCTTTCGGTGTCGTCAAAATTATGATTTTCGGAATAAATGCTTACCCTGGGTGACATCATCACGTTATCACCAATTTCAATATATCCAGAACAGCCGATATATGCATAATGGCCTATACTGGAGTTATTCCCTACTTTTAGTCCGATACCAGGTTCTCCCCCATAGAGGTTGGTAGGACGGATAATGGCATAGTTACCTACTGTAACTTTATCTCCAAATATGATGCCTTTTTGGGAAAGACAATTGATCTCGCAGTTATCCTGAGCGATAAAATTCTTGCCAACGGAAAGGTATCGGGCTTGACGGATGGTAACTCGCTTTCCGATCAGCAACATTCCTTTGGAAGACCTGAACCACATTCTGCGGAAACTCCCACGGACAAACCACACAGTCATGCGCAGCAATACGGCTAAGGTGGAAAGGCTGTCCCAGTCTCTATTAAACCGGTCAGATAAGTCCAGTCCGGTTATTTTTGTAATGGATTGCTGGATAAAATTTGCCATCTGAAATACGTTGAATGGTTGTGGTGGAGAAAATAATATTCTACTATTTATATTGAGACTGAAAATAACTATATAGTATCAAGTCTTAAGACAATTTCTTAATTGTAACGCTTTTCCCCTGAGGTTTCATGGAAATTCTGTCATTCTATATGCTACCTGATGAAGCGAACATTATCTACTATTTATTCAATTTAAGTGCGAAAAACTTCGGTTGAAAGCCTGGTAACAGATGTAAGTAACTGTTCCTCATTCTATCAAAGGGACAACGCTACAGCATCCTTAAAAAACACTCCTCCAAATCATCTAAAAACCGCTGGCCTCCAAATCGGATAAGTCGTTTATTCCCTTTTTCGATCAGTGATTTCCTTAGCGGAACGTCTTCCACCACGCGCCCCATCACCTCTGCAAAAGCCTCCATCGTGTGATCTTTAGGGTAGATCACTGCATCCCCCCCCACCTCCATCAGGGCACCCTGCTGGGAGATAATCACAGGTAGCTGGTAAGAAAATGCCTCTAGCACGGGCATCCCAAATCCTTCATTCAAAGATGGGAAAATATAGACAAAGGCGTGCTGATAATAGCTTTCCAATACTTCCCTGCTTACAAAACCCGGAAAAACCACTTGATCCCCTAACCCTAACTGATCCACTTCCTGAATGACATTGTCATAGTCATCCAATTCCTTCCTGGGCCCCCGCTGCCCTACCAATACTAGCTTTATATCCGTCTTGTCGGTTTCTTTTAGGAAATGTCCATACGCCCTGACCAATGTTACCAGGTTCTTTCGCTTTTCCATGACCCCGACATGGAGGAAGTAAGGAGATGAAAGCGGTCTTTCGGATGTAAGGGTCGGTTTGGCGACCACATTGGTAGCGGGATAGACCACGTGGACTGGCAGTCTAGGGATACCTAGGTATTTTTGAAGCTGTTTTTTGGAGTATTCGGTAATGGTCACCGCTTGGGCATTTCTATGAAGGGAAAAATCAAGCAATGCCAAGAAGTACCTGCGCCAGTAGGAATTATAGTGGTCAGGATTTTCCCAAAAAGCCGCATCGTGAATAACAGATACTTTCACTCCCCTAGACCAAAGAGGCGAAAGTATATCGGGCGAAAATACCAGATCACTTCTGTGCCAATGCGTCAAAATCGGCAGCACAACTGCTTTTCGCAAAAAATAGAGTAGCTGATACAGCAGGTTTTTCCATTTGGGGGTTTTGCCTTTAAAGAAGGTACTTGATTTTATGGAAGCATAAGAGGGACTTATTATGTACTCAAACTGTGGATCCACAGCACTTTGCACACTCTCGATCAGCGCCTCAGTATATGTTCGGATTCCTGTCTGTGCAACATGGAGGTAATAGATGTCAACAAGGATTCTTTTTTTCCTATCCTTTGATTTTAAACTTCTTTTCAACTTGTGTCTGTTTATCCATCTTGACCATCTATAGTACTTGAATCTAAATAGGCGATTAGTTACTGAATAACCCTAATTTAATCACCTTTGTCTGTCTTAAGTCAAGTTCTCTATGGACAAGTCTAATGGAAACCTTTATCAAATGAGACGATTTTTGCGAGAAATCTTATCAACTTCTCTTGGCAAGATCCACGCTGGATCACCTTTCTGATTGTACAATTGGTACCATTTATGATCTGGAATCGTATTCTTTATACCACAGCGCCAAAACATACAGTCTCCACACAAGATGTGAATAATCATACTTTCCATCTAAAAGTAAATTCATTTTATTTTTAAATTTCGCAACATTCAAATTAGGTATCTTTTTTAAAAAATCATCATTTAATTTCTCTACGACATCTTGTCTTAACTCGCTTGTCAGCCATTTATCCATGGGGACTATAAATCCTCTTTTAGGTTGATCAAACACTTCTTCCGGTATATAGTTAGACAATATATCTCTAATGATTTTCTTTCTTATTTTTCCATCATACCTATATTTCACCGGCAAAGTTCTCGCAAATTCTACAATACGATAATCTAAAAAAGGACTTCTCACTTCCAGAGAAAATGCCATACTTGCCCTGTCCACTTTTACATTACTATCATTTTCTAACCATAGTTTTATATTCAAATCTGCCATTCTTTGAATAGAACTTTTTGCCCATACTTTGTAGCCGTTATAATATTTTTCCCAAAGAAATTTTCTTTCTTTCTGTAAGGAATCATTCCTCATAAAGAGATTCCATGAAAAATCATCAGAACTTTTTGCTCCTAACATTCCCTTAATGGTTTCGGGTCTTCTTTTAAACAACCTATGCCATGGAAATCTGCCTAATATTTTTCTGACAAATAATGGTATGATCTTAATTTGGTTGAATTTATATAATAAATCAAAATGTGTGTATCCTAAAAAACTTTCATCCCCTCCATCTCCTGAAAGTGCCACGGTTGCATATCGCTTCGTTTCGGAACTTAACAATAAAGAAGGTAATGCTGAATTATCCGAAAAAGGTTCGTCATAAGCCTTTATCAAGGTCGGAAGCATATTTAAAACATCTTCTACTCTACATATGGAATTTCTATGATCAGAACCAATTATTTCAGCAAATTGTTGGGCAATCTTACTTTCATCGTATTTAGGATCTTCAAATCCAATGGTAAAAGTATTAATAGGCTTTTCTGATAATTTAGAGGCAATTGCAGCAACCAATGATGAATCTATTCCCCCGGATAAAAACACTCCAAGAGGGACATCTGACTGCATTCGAATTTTTATCGCATCTTTGAGAAGTTCATGAAGCTCTTCCTTTGCCTGCTCATAAGAAATGTCTCGTGTTTCTATTGATTTAAGGTCCCAATATTTTGAAATAGTTTTTGTTTTCTTTTTCAGATCAATAATCATATAATTTCCCGGAGAAAGCTTATAGGTGTTTTCTAAAATAGAATATGGACTTGGAACGTACCCATAATCTAAATATATGCTAATGGCTTCTTCTGAAATTTTGGCCTTCTTTTCTATTAAAGGGCTCAATTGGCTACATATTTCAAAAACACCATTTTCCCAATAGTAATAAAATGGCTTAACGCCCAATCTGTCTCTAGCACAAAAAATTTCTTCCCTTTCAATGTCATAAATTGCAAAAGCAAACATCCCATTCAACTTGTCTAATAAATCTTTCCCCCAAACGGAGTATCCTTTTATCAGTACCTCTGTATCGCTTGATGTTTCAAATGAAAATCCTAATGTAATCAACTCATCACGAATAGATTTGAAATTATAAATTTCACCATTGTAGGTTATATAATAATTTTTGAAATTATATGGTTGGTTCGATCTTACATTCAGGTCAATAATAGAAAGACGAAGATGTCCTAAAGAAATATTATTGATTTTTTCTATCCCTAAATTATCTGGACCTCTAAAATTAATTTTTTCTAACTTATCCCTAATTTTTTCTTTTTCATAGGGAATATTAGTCATATAAATTCCACACATAAAATTACATGTTATTCTCTTCAATAACGACTAACTTCCTTCCGATCCAAACTGACCTTTCATTAGCCCTTATCCTCTAAACTAATCGCCATTTAACCCGAAATATGCATTAGCTTATCTATTACGGACTGAAAATACTTTAAAATCAGTCGCTTTGCTGCTGTTTTCGACTTCACCATAGCGGTGCTATGCCTCAGTCTCCAAACAGTCTGATTTTCTTGCATTTTCAGCCCTCACTACGATTGCTAATGCATAATCCGGGTTTAAATGATTAATAATACAAAGTTTTACTTTGTTGTTTGGTATATTGACTATTGACTTGTCAGTACGGGTAGATTACCATCGGATATACATTTGCCATAAGTTTTTACACTCAGTCCCACCATCCACCAACTCACCCAAGACACGAACGCAAATAGCTCAGCATTGGCTGTAAAAAGCGGTAAAAGTAGTCCTACCTTTACCGTAGCCGCTACAAAGGCAATTCGTGCTAAATGAATATTATCTGTTTTTCTAAATGCTCGTACGGATACCCATATTCCAACAACCAGAATAGCTATGTACAGTAACATTCCCAACACGCCTAATTGAACCCCAAATATCAAATACTGGTTTTCCCCGCCAATTCTTAAGTCATCTGTAACGCCTGTAGCATTTCCACTTGTGGCCAGTCCTGATCCAAATGGGGCGATAACCATTTGGTTAAAGGCCTCTATCCACGCAAGAAGGTGTCCTACACTAGAGGCATTTTCAAACGTAATAGTATCCAATACAAAATAGTAAAACTCATCTGAAGCGTAACCTATCACATAAATTACAAAAATGACAAAAAGCCCTATCCCAAACTTAATAAGATTGTAAAGCCTGAAAATAACAGCTATAAAACACAGCATGATAAAGAAGGAAGCGAAAGAAGATCTGGAAGCTGTGAACATCAAACTTCCCATCGCACATAGCATCACTAAAATAAAAAACCATGATTGTTCTCTCTTTGAGGTGAGAAATCCAATAAGAGCCACTGAAAATCCTAATAAACAAGAACTGGCCAAATCCAATGGATCTGAGAAAAATGATGCCAAGCGCATCCCCGTCGTTTGAGTCTCAAATGTCCAAGTAAGCCCATAATTTCCAGAAGGTTCAACATTATTGATGGCCTGATTATAAAGAGCATAGCCACTAATGTTTTGGAAATGGATATGGGCGACTTTTTCGAAAATATTCAGTCCAAAGGCCAAAATAAATATGCCCATTAACATCACAAATACCGAACGGTATTCCCGGTCAGCAAGCGAGGTATTTCTCCCGAGGAAAAACATAAGGCCCATAATCAGGACATTTTTGAAGTATTTGGCTTTTGTAATGAAATCAGCTTCACCTACAGGCAAAATCAAAAACAGAAAACATAAACCGTAAAAGCTCAAAAACAACTTGTCGATCAATTGGATCCTGAATCTATACTCGAAGACGTTTCGCTGGTAAAGAACATAAGATCCCAATGTGAGCAACAGCACTGCTTCCTTCAAATATTGAAATAAATTGACAAGAAAGACAGATCCAGTTGCCTGATAGACGATGCTTAATATAGATATATAAAAGGGCAAATAAAGTATGAAAAAGAAAATAGCCCACTCCCATTTCCCTTTAAAAACAATCCTATCAATCGTAATTGACATTAAAGGAACGACATATAATATGACCGCTAAAAAAAGCACTTAATTAATTATTATTCTCAAACGGGATTATATTAATTCTTTGACATAAAGTACGTTGTAAACCCTCGTCTATATCTATATTCCTTTACCAATTCATCATCAGAAAACACTCGCTCATTTGACTTTCTGCCTATAAGGTAAATCCATGATGCTCCCTCCAAAGTACTTTGCCTGCACTTTGTAAAGTAATCAAAGTACTTCATCCAGAACAAAGCATAGGTTCTAATTAACCTAAGGAAAATCCGAACATAAAAAATATTTAAAAAACCCATAAAAAATACACCAAAGCCCAAGCAAATACAGTCCCAGCTTCTAAGGAATTCCCTATTGCTATTTCTTCAAATCTCCAAATTATGAAGAATAGGCTTTTCTCTTTACTGACCAGAATAGGAATAGATTCACTATGGGATATTTTTCCCGCTTTCAGAAACCAAATATTGCCCAGTTAACATCAGCTTCCCAGCTGTTTGGGGCACCTGATCAAATCCATCCAAGCATTCCGACTAATATTTCCTATAGACATCAATGACCTATTTCTTCCAGAAAGAATACATTCCCTCATCCAACTCATACTTTTCCCATGTAAAACGATCTCTATGGGGTTGTTTTTGTGCCCAGTCCCACATTCTAGATAAGCCATCTTTCAAGGGAATATGATCACTATAATTTAAAAGATCCTGAGATTTTTTATAGGTTGCAAATGCAAATTTCACTTCATGTCTGGCCTCAAAATGCTTTATGGAGTGCCCTCCTACCACCTCAGCCAAGGTTTCTGCAGCTTCTTTTAGAGAATATTCCTTCGTTCCTCCTAAGTTGATAATCTGTTTTGATGTTTCAGTTGAGCTAGCTGCAATCCACAAGGGCTGTAGAATGTCATCAATATATGAAAAAGCCCTTTTTTGTTCTCCGGTGCCAAAAAGCGAAAACGGTTCATTATTCAACTTCTGATACATCCAAATTCCCAAAACGTTTCTATATCGGTCCCATATATTTTGGTTGATTCCATATACATTATGGGGCCGGATAATACACCAATCCAATCCATGTTGCTCTCCTGCCACCTTTATATCCATTTCGCAGGCATATTTTGCAATACCGTATGGATCTATAGGAGCTGGCTGGTCATCCTCATCAAAAGGAGGATTCCCTACTCCATAAGTGGCCATACTTGAGGTAAATACCAGCCTACCCACATTGTATTTGATACAATTGTTGATAATATTGGCAGTTGCAATTAAATTATTCTGATAGTTAAATTTACGAATAAAGGGACTCAAGCCTTCGGCCGCATAGGCGGCAAAATGATAAACATATTCTATTTCATTTTCGGAAAAAATACTTTCCAAGTCGTCCGTAGCTAAGTCAAGTTGGTGAAAATCAACTTTTGGATTGACATTAGAGAGATATCCTCCCATTAAATTATCAATTCCTATTACTTTGTACTCAGTTTTATGCTCAATTAGCCAATCAGCTAGTCTTGACCCCAACAATCCAGCGACACCTGTAATTACAATAGATTTCATTTGTTATATACCTTTTAAAAAGAGGCCTTCCTTAAGCCCTCGAAACATAAATTTGATTTTTATAAACCTTCCCCTCACTAGAAAATAAGCAAAATATCCTGCATACTTGAACAAACTATAAAGACCTACCGGAACTGAATAATACCACGGTATATATTTCCTCAAAAACCAAATATGGTTTCTTGCATTTAAATAATGGACAATAGGGTTTAAATACCCTTCTTTACCCTTTTCTTTCTTCTTATGGGACATGCCTGCTTCATGATAAACAATAGAAGAAGGTTCTATGTACAGTTTATAACCCAACTCCCTGATTTTAAATGACCAATCCACATCCTCATAATAGATAAACAGCTTATCTGTCAACCCCCCAATTTTCTCAATAATCTCTGACCGCACAAGAAAACAACAACCTGTGATCCAATCTACTTCTTTGTATTGATCATATTTTGCCTTATTGGGTTCATCCTTTCCTATCGTTTGAGTTAACCCCAAAAAAGGGTGAAAACGTCCCCCAGCATTCCATATTCGCTCTTTCTGATTTAGAAAATAAAATTTAGGCTGAATGGCACCAATTTCTTTATCAGCTTTCATTCTTTCCATCATTAAGCTCAAAAAATCAGGCAAAACTTCCGTATCATTATTTAAGAGCATCAGGTACTCAAAGCCATTTTCCAGTGCAAAATTAATCCCAGTATTGTTTCCACCAGTAAACCCGAGATTTTTTTCATTCCTTAGCAGTACTATTTCCTCAAATTTACTTTCTAGCCTATCCCCTGATTTATCAGATGATGCATTATCCACCACTATAATTTTATAATTACCATAGGAGACTTTCCTAAGTGATATAAGACAATTCCTTGTGTGGGTATAGCTATTCCAATTAACCAGAATAATGGCTACCGAAGGCTCTCCTGTAAAATTCATTAAAAATATCCGGTTTCTTTTTATGTATGAGTACTGAACAAACGGCAAATATAACCAATTCGGTTGATAACAAGGAATATGCCAATCCTATTCCATTAAATAAATATGAAAGAACTGATGCTGTTATTATCATATAAAAACAGAATATCCAAGAGGAATTGAACAGGATCTTTTTTTGATCCATAACCAAAATCAACACCATATTGGCGATATTAATGGTGCCAAAAAGCGGTACAAAAGCCAATATCCTCAGGAACGCAATAGATTCTTGCATTTGACTCTTCGCAAGCACTTTAACGATAACAGGAGCCATCACATAAGTGGAAATGGTAATCAATATTGCCAAAAAAAGAGCTGTCCTATAAATTTTTTTAAGAAAGCGATAAAATGATTCCCTATCATTCTGATAGAGTTTACTTGCATTAGGAAATACGGCCTGGATGATTATGGTGGGAAACATCCGTAAAACCATGCTGACCCTTTCTGCCAAACTATACATCCCCAAGACGGGAGCTGAAGCAAAAAAACTTAAAATCACAATACCTCCATTGGTTGAAATATGAGATGTCAAGGCTGATAGGAAGAGATAAATATTATTGCGATATGACCTGAATATCCTTCCCAAGCTTGGATGATAAAGCCTTATCCCAAGCTCGATATGGACATAGGCAAGTAAAAAAAAATTAATCAATAGTGCCGATCCTCCAAAAAAGAAATTCACCCATTTAGCATCTTCAGGGGCTTGAACGAACAGTACAATTCCTAGTAGATAAAGAAGTTTACTGAAAACATTGGCCACAGAAACCAACTTCATCTTTTCCAAACCCTGAAAAAACCAGACCGGCAAGGTGGCCTCCGAAAAAAGCATCAGCAACGAATAAATCAAAATGACCTGATATTCCGGAAACAGATCAAAGCCCAATATAGCTACAGCCAAACATAGCGTGGCCACAGTGGCTAACAACAACTTGCTAAAGATCACATTGGATAAAATATCCGACAAAGCCTGCTGGTCTTTTTGGTTGAGGGCTACTTCTCGAGGACCACTCAAATTATATCCAAAACCTACAAAAACATTGGCTATTAATATTACAGAAATGGCCAAACTCACCAAACCAAATTGATCTACCCCAATGGACTGGATCAACAGTGGCATGACCATCAATGAAATAAGGATATTGGAAGATTGGATGAACAATAAAAAAATAAAGTTCTGAATAGACTTGTGCCTTATCAGTTGAGAAAAACTAAGGGATGTAAACCGCTCTAGCATGAATTCCTACTTAGTCCTTTGATTCCTTAATATTGGCCTGATAGAGCCTAGAAATATAGAGGTATAGAAGGGCTATAAAAAATGCAACTATACCTCCTAGGAATATCCCTATGTACCATTTAAGTTTTGTTTCTGTAAGTGGAAATCTCGGTTTATCAATAATCTGAATTAATGGAGAACTATTTCTATGATTGATCTTGGCAATCTCGAGGTTTTTTACAATTTCTGTATAGGCACTACTAGCCACTTGTACGTCCACCTGCTTGCTTTTTTCCTCAACGCTAGCTCGCTGCATAAGCGGATTGGGATTAGGACGGTCATCCCTCATCCCTGCTAATTCCAATAGCCCCTCATCCAGGACACGCCTAAGACTGTCTGCCTGATTTTGGAGAATGGCCACATTTTCAGCTGTCTTTTTGGTTTTGGTTTCAAAATAAAACTCATTGACATTCTCCACCAGTTTGTCATTATAGGCTTTGGCAAACAGCTCATCTTTTGAAGTCTGGGTTACCTTAATGATGCTCAGCTTCCTGTCTGGCTTGGACACATTAAGTTCCTGCTCCCTGATGATCTTGGCGATGGCCTTCATCACACTATCCTGCTGAACAGTAAAATGCTCCCTGTCCACCGTAAAATCCAATTGCTCAAAATCCACCTTATCCGCCCATTTATGATCCAACTCGTGAAACCTAATGTATCGCTCTACCAACGGCTGTCCATCGATGTCCCCAGCAGGGGTGAGCAAGGTCTTGATCAACATATGATCTGATCGGTAAAGCTCCATGATATTATCCCCTTGGAACAAGCCACTACTTGAACCTAAAGAACCTAAATTTATCCCGGCCAAACTGGCCAAACCAGATAATCCTCCCATTCCTCCACCATCAGACTCCTCTAATACAAAAGTGGTCTCGGCCGTGTATTTTGGTTTCTTTAGCCAAGAAGCCAAAAGACCAAGTATACCACCAATCACCAAAGCTATCAATAAAAACCTTCCTTTGCTTTTAAAGAATTTCAACCAATCCCTGCCTCTCTGAACCAGTTCTCCAAAAGTAATTTTGTCGTCAATAATATGTTGCTGGTCTGCCATTAGTTTACTTATTATTGATTTATTTGAGTGATCACCAATACCAAAGTCGCTAAACCGGATGTCAAGCCAATAATTTCTCCCAGTCGAATTGGCGCCCGTGGCCCTTTAGAAGGAACGATCACCTCAGACCCTGGCTCTACCTTTGGAAAGGATTTCATAAACAAAAAGCTTTTTGTTCTAGCCACTTCTCCATTAGCATATACCACATAGGTTCTCTTCTTTTTAGCCCGGGTTTCGAAGCCACCTGCTCGATCAATATAATATTTCATGCTCCGGTTGTTTTCATACCGCACTGTGGTCGGATAGATCACATCTCCCCGCATCCTCACCGTTTGGAGTTGCTTTGGAACGCTAATAATGTCCCCTTCCTCCAAAATAAGATCATACTTTGAGCCCGGATTTTCCATGATAGCGACCAAATCAATGGCAATAGCTTCTGTCTCTTTGATCTTGATGGCTGTCTGAGGCCCTTCTACCTGACTGATATCTTTTAAGGTTTCTTCTTTTGTTTTGATGATCAAATCACGCTTTGAATTCTGTTGATTGTCTTTTCCGGTTTCCTGTTCCAGTCTTTGTTTTTGGTTGGATTGCGCCTCTGAAGGGTCGGTAGCTTCCGCATCTAACCTTTCAAGAAGCTTTTCCATATTTTTTACTTTCCTAAGTCTTTCTGACTCGGTATTATAGAATTCAGTTCTTCGGATTAATGTGGCTCCCTTTGGATAAGCAAAGCGGGTCAAACCTCCAGCTCGTTCTATAACATCAGAAATTCTTTCCTCAGCCCCACGAAGTGCAAATTCACCAGGTGCATTGACCTGTCCATCCACCATAACTACTTTTTCTAAGGCAAAATTGGGCTTCCTTCTTACAATCACATTATCAAAAGGCTTCAACACAGTTGAATTAGCATTAATACTTAGGTCTTGATTCACATTGGCAGAAATCAATTCAGCAATTTCACCCTCATTCTCACCCTGTAATCTACGGGCGATCTCCAGATCGTCCAAAGACGCCGCTTCATTAAAGCCACCAGCACTAATGATCAAATCCTCCACTGTCATACCTTCAGAAAAAGGATAAATCCCCGGGTTCCTTACCTCTCCGGAAACTTTCAAATAATACTCATCTTTCAAGTCATAAATGGAAGCTATCTTGACGATATCATCAGGTTCAAGCTGAAAATCAGCTGATCCGCTGGTGACCTGATTCAGGTCCACTTGGATGACCGAGGTACTGAGGTCATCGGCTGTCCTGATAATGCTGGCCCGTTTCAAATAAGCCTCTCCTTTTAGCCCTTCGGCCTGATCAATCAACTTTGATAGGCTCAGGCCATCTGTTAAGGCATAATTCCCCGGTCGATATACTGCTCCTTTTATTTGAACGCGATTTTTATACCGATCGAGGACATCACCTACTTTATATTGATCTCCTCCTTTTACTGTAAAAATATCATATTGTCCAGCAAATACATCCGAAACGGCTTTTTCCTTATCGGTGTAACGCGTCACACTTACTCTCTCCGTATAAGCATTATCGGTAAAACCTCCAGCATACCTCAAAATATCACCAAGGGTTTCTCCTGCTTTCGCTTCGAAAATCAAGGGACGCTTTACCGCACCTTCTAATTTCACCCTGGACTCATAGGGTTCTACCAAAATCACATCTTGGTCTTGTAGCTGAAATCCCATATTGGCCTTTCCATCCACCAAAAAATCATAGGCATCAATAACCGCAATTTGTTTATTATTCCTGATCAGCTTGATATTTCTCATGGTGCCATTAATATTGGGACCTCCAGCTGCATAAAGGGCATTAAAAACCGTACTGAAAGCACTCAGGTTAAAAGTCCCTGGCAACCTTAGTTCTCCTACCAAATGAACTTTTATGCTCCTGATATTGCCCAATGAAACCTGAACAAAGGTACTTGGGCTTTCACCTTGCATTTCCGAATAATATTGGGACAACCGATTTTTAATCACCTTGCTGGCGGCATCTACAGACAAACCTGCCACACTTATTGGCCCAACATTATCCAATATCAAACTGCCTTCTGGAGTGATGATGGCTTCATAATACTGTTCTGAAGCCCCATATACATCCACATAAAGTAAATCTCCTGGTCCCAAAACATAACTTTTTGGTGTCGCCTGATTTAGGCTGGGCTCAAAAGTCAATTTCCTTTCTTTTTGATAAAATAAATCCAGTCCAAAATAGGGCTGAATTTCTTCTAGCTCTTCTATTTCCTCTTGATTGCTTAGGACCCCTTGCAAGATTTCATTTAAGTCCATCTGTCGCCTAGGTTCCCTACTGGCAGTACTTGAACTGGACTTCATAGTGGTGCTCGGCCCATCAAGTTTCTCCACTCTCTTGGCCAGCTTCTCTAATTCCATGGTGGACATTCCCCTGGCTTTGGCCATTTGCAAAAGCTCCGCTTGACTGATCCCTGCATCAGCTGCCTTTTTTACCATTTCCCTGATTTGGTCATCCGAAAGTTCATCCACCTTAATATTGGCTATATCTGAAACAGACTGGGCTTGGAGCATTGATTCACTGGCAAAAAGCAGGGCCAGTGCCATCATCAAGCCCAGAGGAATTGACTTTAAAAGTTTTATCATCTTATCTATTCTCATGTTTACTTTAAGTTTACTGTGCTCAAAACACAGCTTCGCCACCTCACTCACAGTTGAGTGCTATCCATAGTTTTCAAAAGCTTTTATGCAGAATACTGAAAACCATCGTAAAGATAATTATTCCGAACGATTGAGCCCTATTCTTAAGAAGTAATTAGGCCATTACTATCCTGACAAATGAATCCACATCGGCCATAATATCTGCTACTGGCCATAAGGAAGCAATCTAGGAATATTATGAAGTGGATTTCGCTATCAACTATTATGCTCATTAATTAAACAAATCCTAAAAAATCAATTTTTACAAAAATACCCCCCCTACTATTCTGAGCAATTCTTACAAATTTCTATTTGACTTCTATCCTGAAGAAGCTGTTGCCTAAATCCCTTATAGCGGGCGTTCTTCCATACTTGGCTTAGACTTTCTCGTATTAAATTCCCCATGACATGGCTGGCATCCTTATCAAAACAACAAGGAACAATGTCCCCATCCCAAGTCACTACAGCTCCTTGCCACATTCTCCAGCATTTGTTCTTAATCTCCTTCTTGAGCTTCCACTTGCCGTTTTTGAGTGGAAGATACCTGGAAAACTTGAGTGCTGATGGGATCAATTCAGAACCATTTTCATAATCATAAATTTGTGCTGTTTTCAGCTGTAGCTCATCCACTTCTAGTTCTTTGGCCAATTGCCGTATCTGGGGAATCTCATGTTCATTTTTTCCGGTTACCAAAAACTGAAAAATCACCTGTGGATAACTTGATTGTTGCGCTTTTCTTTCTTGGATCAATAGTTCAATACCCGACTTGACCCTGGACAGGTCACCTCCTATCCTGTATCGCTCATACACAGATTGTGTAGCTCCATCTACAGAAACAATCAGCTGCTTTAATCCAGAACGGACCACTTTAGCCACCGTTTTTTCATTTAAATAATGGGCATTGGTGGAAGTGGCCGTAAATATCTTTTTCCTATCAGCATAAGTCACCAAATCCAAAAAATCAGGATGAAGAAAAGGTTCTCCCTGAAAATACAAATGCAAATAGCTTAGGTGGCTAGCTGACTCCTGAATGATTTTATGATAAGCAGTTTTTTCCAACATACCCCTTGGCCTGGTAAAACTCCTCAAGCCTGAAGGACATTCCGGACAGCGAAGATTACATCCTGTAGTGGGCTCTATGGACATAGCTGTTGGCAAACCTTTAATCTTCGGACTTCTGGTGATCTTTGACCAATAAAATGACACATAAAGTAAACAAATATTGGTCAGCTTTGCCCATGTTAGATAGCCCAAATAAGCCTTGCCCAATTTCCATTTACTTTTCCAGTTCATCTAACTCCTAAATTTTCCATTATACCATAAAAATAAACAGTGTATTTCATCATTTAAAAAACATGGTTAATTCTCCTCTGGATCCAAAACCACTGATACCCCATGAAACACCCCATTCAATGCATGTTTATTTATATAATCACTGACCAAAGCCGCTTGATTTACCCTAGGGCCTTCAGCGCTCAATTCCAACTCATGGCCCTCAAGCCAGGTAAACAACCGGTCTCCATCCCTAAAGTCCTGGGTAAATACCCTTCCCAAAGCCACATGGTACTGCAAGGTAGTTTTTAAAAGTGTCTCATCTATTTGATAATAACCTGACACACCTAATTCTTGGTACCAAGCATTGAAGGCCTGATTATTGGGTGCAAAAATAGTAAGTGGGCCAATATCCTCTCCCTCAAGATCATTAATAAGCCCTGAATAGATCATGGCGGCCTCAAACTCTGAATAATCTGCGGAAGTACTACTCTCTGATAGTAAAAACAAAAGTGACTTATTAGGTGCGGTATAAACCATATCAAGGCGATTGATCAATCCGTTTCCGGCATTGATATCCCTATTCATAATGGCCGCCTGGCCATTTATCCATAATCCATCTTCTAAGTCCCTGCCAAAATACATCAAAGCTCCTTCAATTGTCTCCAAAGGACCTGGAACCAAATCAGTCGATTCCACCTTCCCCTCCAAAACAAACAGAGACATAAAGTCCTTCAAATTAGTAGAAGACAGCCAGTCTTCTTGCGAAACACCCTGTTTTTCAAAATAAGTCGCAAAAGCTTCATCACTTGGAATGAATACGGTATATTGCCCTTCTCCAGACAACAGTTCATCAAAGCCAGTTTTCCTAAGTCCCTCCACAAAAACAGTAAATCCCAAACTTTTGGAAACCTCCATTATATTCAAAGTCACTGGTTCCAAAACTTGCCCCAGGCCATGGATTGCACCATTTGAGGTAGTAATATCCTTGACCAATATCTTCACTTCAGAATTCACCATCAACTGCCCCTCTTCTTCTGAAACAAACCAAAAATATCCTGGAAGTATCGTCTCCTGTATCTTATTCAATAGCGAATCGCTGCTCTTTGATGCTTCGGCCAAATGATAACGAACAATTTGCTCCCACTCTTCTGATGTCCTGTCATCTACAGATTGAATCCCGATCTCTTCAAATGCTTTATTCGTAGGTGCCAACAAAGTAAACTCCCTGTCGCCATCCAGCTCCTCTTTCATACCTGTCTGTTCCAATACTTCCGACAATATTCGAAAGTTAGGGTCTTGGTTTATAAATTCGGTAATGGTAAATTGTTTAAAATCTGGCGGAATAGTTTGCTCCTCCCGACAGCCCAACAATAAGCCTATGGCCATTGTAAATAAAAACAGGCCATATGATACACTTAAATGTTTGGGCTTTCCAAAATGCATAGCTGAGTGATTTATTAAACAGAATTTTTGTAAAACTACAAATACCGTGCTTAAGTTTACCTTTACAAATATAGCGCTATTAAAAAAAATCCCGACCTTTTATTCAAATACCAGAAAATATCCCTCCCATGAAAAAAAATCCTCTGCTATTTCTTGCTTTACTAATTGTCCTATTCTCTTGCAAAAAGGAAAGTCAAAATTGCGAAATTTCCGAGGAAGTTCAAGCTGTTCAGGTAGACCTAAAAATAGAGCGATTAGAGGACCTGCTTTTTGAAGCCAAGGGTCAAGGAGACATCTCCTATTTTTTGGAATCCCATCCTGATTTCTCTGCCAAATACTTACAAGAAGACCTGTACCCAAGCAAAGAGGCACTGATTTCCACCCTTATCGAAATCCCCAATGACACCTTAATGCAAGAACTTTATGAGGAAGTAACGGCAGAATTCCCCAGTATCAGACAGGTAGAACAAGACTTGGAAACTGCCTTCAAACATATCAAATACTTTTATCCATCCTTCAAAGTTCCCAAAGTCTACACCTTTGTCAGTGGCTTTACTTCCGACATTTACCTGGATGAAGATATGCTGGTGATAGGATTAGATTACTTCTTGCCCAATGACCATCGGTTTCAACCGCCAGAAATGCCTGAATATATTGCCAAAAGATATGATAAGGATCACCTTGTTCCCATGATCATCACCGCCATTTCTTCTGTATTCAATGAAACAGATCTGCAAGACAACACCCTCTTGGCAGAAATGATCTATTATGGAAAGGCCTACCATTTTACCAAATCCATGCTTCCATGTACACCAGAAAAATTTATTATTGGCTATACTCCTGCAGAACTGGCAGCTTGCTATTCCAATGAAGATTTTATTTGGACACACTTAATAGAAGAAGAGGCAATATATGAAACCAACCCTTTCAATATCAGAAAATACACTGGGGAAGCCCCTGCTACCGATGTGATCAGTCCTGACGCTCCCGGAAGGGTCGGACGGTGGGTAGGCTGGAATATAGTCGATGCCTATAGTGAAAAAAATAATATTGGTCTTAAAGACTTAATGACTGAAAAGGACGCTAAGAAAATCTTTATGCAATCAGCATATAAACCTCGTCAATAGTGGGTAAAGGGTATTTCTTGGGATCAAGTGTAAATAGAAGTCTGCTGAGGGCTTTCTCTTTCGAAAAGTGTAACACAGCCAGATCACTTGCCCTGTGTTTCATTCCTTTGAGCCGCTTCCTGTCTGCATCCAAAGCTTCCATTTTTGCGATTCCCAAATCCATTTTTTGGGAATCGTACACTACCCCTATCTTATTTCGCTTGACCAAATTATAAACCCATCCCTTATGATTCACCATAATAGCATTTCCCATGGCTATGGCATCAAAAAACTTATTGGGGCTGTTAGTTTTAAGCACCGGAAGATGGTCAAAGGAAATAAAGGACACATCCGTAACCGATAGTAATTTTCTTACGGCCACCTTGTCCCCAAAGGGTAAAAACTTAAGATTGTTCAGCTTTTTCTCCTTTGCTATGATCTTAAGCGCTGCCAATCTTTTTCCTTTACCCATTATGGCAAATTGCCAATTTTTATTTCTTAGTTGTGCCTCTTCAGCAAAATCCAACAATTCACCCACCGCATTGACATCCCCAATAGCTCCCGTGTAAGCAAAACTCAAAGCTTCCTTTTTCCAGTCCAATTCCTTAAGATATTCCTCATCTTTTTGGAAACTGGGCTTAAAAAACTTCACATCCGAAAAATTGGGGATCAAACTAATATCACCAGCAGGAACAATGTTTTCAATATAATTTCTTATACCGGGAGAAAGGGCAACAATCTTTAAAGCATGCTGGTAAATCCGCTTCTCCAGTTTATACAAAGCCTTTTTCAATACGGGATTTTTCACCGCTCCTACCTGAACAGGTGCCTCCGGCCAAAGGTCCCTAACCTCAAAAATATAAGGTAATGCCAGCCTGCGCTTTGCCCACAAACCAATCAGTCCAGTGGTCAAAGGAGTTGAGGTAATGTACAGCAAATCTGGTCTATTTAGCTTTTTCAACAACTGCTTGGCCAACCTCACAAAGCTAAAAAAGGCCACTGAGCGTTTAGCAAAGCCAAAGGTATTGTCATAGGCTACCGGAAGATAATGGACCTTGATCCCTTCCACCATTTTGAAATCATATTCTCCCGATGAATGGGCTGTGATCATTTCTACTTCCACACCAGTCTCCACAAGTCCTTTGGCAAGATGGTATGATCTTACTGCGCCACCTTCTTCGGGAGTTACGAAATACTGGTGAATATAAATGATTCTCATTTTATTTTTTTCCTATACCAACCTGCAAGCACAAAAAGGTTCCAGATTTGAAGGAAGCTATCATTAATGTATAAACTTGGCTGCTTAGCTAAGTTAAGCATTTCCTCAGGAAAGTTTCGCCCTTCCTTAACCTCAAATTCCCTGATTTCCTTAAAAACTTTCTCGCGAAAACCTTCATGGGACTTCAGCCATTCTTTTATGGGCAAGCCTAATCCTAACTTTTTCCTTACGGCCAATTCCTTAAGCCCTGCATCCTCAAGAAGCCCTTTGATCCATTCCTTATTGCTCAATTGGAGATGCACTTCTTCATCAAGGGATAAACTCAAATCCACTAGCCCCTTATCCAAATAAGGGGCCCTTCCTTCAATCCCATGACACATCAATGCATTATCATGAATCTTTAAGATATCATTGACCAAATAATATTGCCTATCCCAGGTAAGTGCTGCCTTATAGGGGGGCAAATCCTCTGGATAATATTTTAAGAATGCTGCGATATGTTTTTTAGGTATCCTTTGCAAAGAACTAAAATTCAAAAAAGTCACATCATCTGATGCATCCACTGCATGGGCCATCTTACGACCCTTCCTGCCCAAAAGAGGCAAAACCTTTCCCATCTTTGCTACTTTAAGCATTGTCGCTTTATTTTTAAGGAAATACCTAAATGCAGCATGTCTGCTGTATCCGCTGAACAGCTCATCGGCCCCAGCTCCGCTGACCAAGATCTTCACATACTTTTTAGCTTCCTTGGCTATCATCCAGCTGATGAAACTGGCACTATCACCGATTGGCTGATCCAGATCCCCCAAATAATTTCCCCAGTTTTCCAAAACTAAATCTGGGGTAATCACCACTTCATGATGGGCAGCATTGTATTTTTTCGCCACCTTTTTTGCATATTTTGGATCAGGATAGGCCCTTAAGTACCGGTCTTCAAATGTAAGCGTAAAAGTATGCAGTGGAATTCCAGTTTCCTCCACCCAGGTATGGAGCAGCAAACTGCTATCTGCCCCCCCGCTCAACAATACGCCTACAGGGACATCTGCCTGAAAATGCCTTAAAACTGCCTCGGTCAACAAATTCTTAAACTGGCCCTTATCGGCTACTCCTATTTTTTTTACCTTTTCCTTTCGTTTATAGGAGGATAAAATTTTGCCCTCAAAATCCAATTTTAGCATCTCACCAGGCTCAAGTTGCTTCACGGATTCATAAAAACTCTTACCCGGAAAAGCATGCCTGGAATAAAAATAAGGTAAATACTGTTCTACATCGATACTGCATTCTATCAAACCTGAGGAAACCAGGGCCCCAGCTTCTGAAGAAAAGAGCCATTGGCTTCCATGGTGATAATAATAAAGTGGCTTTTTTCCATAACTATCCCGAGCAACAATTATTTGCTCCCTCCGGCTATCCACAAAAACCAAGGCAAACATCCCCTCAAGATCTCCTAGTCCCTGCTCCCCTTTTTGCATCAACCAGCGCAGCAATACCTCACTGTCCGACCTGCTTTCAAAAGTAGCTCCTGATTGAAGCAAGTGATTCCTGAGCTCTTCAGCATTATAAAGTGCGCCATTCCATACCAAAAAATACTGGTCAGCAATACTGATAGGTTGATTGGCCCAATCGCCAAGATCAACGGTTTTTAATCTATTACCTGCAATAAACAACTGCTCATTAATAGACTTCCAGGAGGATTGATCAGGACCACGGTGCCGTGTGGACTCCATCATTAACCGTATGGCTTCCTGACCTCTAAGAGGAAAATTTAGCGCTAGATTAATTCCGCACATTAGCTATTTCTTGGTCCCAGACAGCAATTCTTTTTCCATTTCCATTTTGGCCTTGTTCTTTTCGTAATACCTACAGAAATGGGTAATATCGCACGCTTCACATTTAGGTTTCCTTGCCAAACACACATAACGGCCATGCAAGATCAACCAATGATGGGCAATATGAATATGTTCTTTTGGAATATGCTTGATCAATTGCTTTTCTACTTCCAAGGGAGTTTTGGCATTTTGGGGCACCAAGCCCAATCTTTTGGAAACCCTAAAAACATGGGTATCCACTGCCATATTGGGTTGATTCCAAACAACGGAAGTGATTACATTGGCGGTCTTCCTTCCTACCCCTGGAAGTTTCACCAACTCTTTTACAGTTGAAGGAATTTCGCTGTTGAAATCTTCCACCAGCATTTTGCCCAAACCCAGCAAATGCTTGGTTTTATTGTTCGGGTAGGATACAGACTTGATATAAGGAAATAATTCATCGAAAGTGGAAGAAGCCAAGTGCTCAGGAGTCGGGAAATCTCTAAAAAGCGCCGGTGTCACCATATTGATACGTTTATCAGTACACTGCGCACTAAGCACCACCGCTATCAAAAGCTGGAAGGGAGTTTCATATTCCAACTCCGTCTCCGCCACTGGCATATGGGTAGAAAAATGGTCCGTAAATGCCTTATATCGCTCTTTCTTCAACATATTTTTATCTCCTTTATCCCTCCAAATATAATAGAAATCTAGGCCATTAAAGAATCTCCTTCCCAGAAAAAAGCCCTCTGGATAAGTTTATCCAGAGGGCTTCTACCGATATTTCTTACTGTCAAACCTTTTGGAGTCCAGAAGTCCTGGCCTTTTCTTTAATGGAAGCCACCACCTTATCGGATGGCTCCAGTACCAAACCATTGATCTGGTCAACGGTACTCAAAAAGCCTAGATAATCTTGCATGAGATCATCATCTTCACGCAAAAGCTGCTCAAATGCTATACTTTCTTCTTCACTCATTTCCTGATAGACATACCTTATCAGCTGATCATTTGGGGTAAAATATATTGTCATAGGCAACATTTATTTGTTTTAGTTTCTTCCTAATATTGATCAATGCATACCTCATCCTCCCAAGAGCGGTATTAATGCTCACTCCTGTTTGGTCGGCAATTTCCTGAAAACTCAAGTCCATATAATGCCTCATGATCAAGACTTGTTTCTGTGCTTCAGGCAACTCGTTGATTAAATCCCTTACCAATTCATGGGTCTCATCTTTGACCTTCTGGTCTTCGACATTATCCTCGGCAAATTTTAATGTATTGAATAAACTGGAACCATCTTCCATTACAATGGAAGGATACCGCTTCATCTTTCTGAAATAGTCTATCGCTAAATTATGCGCGATGCGCATCAGCCACGGCTGAAATTTCCCCTCTTCGTTATACCTGTCTGAGTTTAGGGTCTGGATTACTTTTACAAAAACATCCTGTAACAAATCCTCCGCTAATCCTTGATCCTTTACTATCATATAAATCGTGGTAAAAACGCGCGATTTATATTTATCTACCAACATTTCGAAAGCTGCTTCGCTTCCATTTCTATACTGAGCGATTAACTCACTGTCTTTAGGTCCTAACCTTTTACTCATAAATTCTGACGTTTAAATAACGTAGAGGTTTATTTCATATTGCGGATTTTAGGTGGGAAACTTGAAATTATTATTATCAAATGTATCAAAATGAAAAACACAAAGCAATGAAATAAATGATTTTTTTATGTTGTCAAAACTCAAATAGCCACCCGTTTCAAAATATTCATCTGAATAAGTTAAGAAATGCAAAACTTTCAATGGATAAATATTTCTTAAAGTTGGTGAATTTCCCTAGAAATATCAATGCTTGACACCTGAATTGCCATTATCATTACCATAAGTGATCAGAATAAGCCAGTTCTATCAATATTTTCGAGACAACTACCTAACTGGCTCATTTCTTGATAAGTATATTTTTAAAATCAATAATTTTTCATCTAACCACTTTGTAATTATGAAAATCATCTTCATCAACACCCTCCTGTTCATCATCACCTGCACCTCAATATTTTCCTGCACTACCGAAGTAATCCAACAACATCAAACCATTGAGGTCATAGGTGCTGCTGAAGTCAATTTTGATGCTACAAAAGCTTGTTTGAACATCAATTATAATGGTTCCAAAGAAGGCCAAGAAAGCCTGGAAAAGCTGATGTCTGGAAAGCAAATGGAAAACTTTCAAGTCAAAAAAATAAACGAGAGCTATTACAAATCCAATAACACCAAAGGTGTGGATTTTGAATACGGAATAAGTTATCGCCTAATACTCAACAAAGCAACAGATAGGGACTTAATCAGTAGCCTACTCCGGGAAAATAATATTGGTGCCAACCTAAGCAGCGGAGGATATTTTATCAATATCGCTGAAATCCAATCCAAAAATGAACTAGGATTCAACCAGGCAATCGAAAATGCAAAATCAAGAATCGAGAAACATGCCAGTGCAATGGAGAAAAATTATGAAATACTATCCATAGAAGAGATCGATGATTTTCAGCAGTTACCCATTGACGGTATCATTTACAATACCAGCCTCATCAAAAAGGTTAAAGTTAAGGCCCTATTAAATTGAAATAAAGTATATGAAATGCATTAAGGAACTTTTCATCTTAATTCAACTTTAAACAAATTACCATTTCACCTGTTCACTTGGTATCTTTGTAAACTATGAATGAGACTACTGCTTTGAATAAGACTTCCATAGAAGATCTTGACCCCAAAGAATATATAATTATTAAGAATGCTAAGGTTAACAACCTTAAAAGTTTAAGTGTGGCTATTCCCAGAAATAAATTGGTGGTAGTCACAGGCCTTTCTGGATCTGGAAAATCCTCCTTGGCATTTGATACCCTATTTGCTGAAGGCCAAAGAATGTATGTGGAAAGTCTTAGTTCCTATGCTAGACAATTTTTAGGCAGGATGGAAAAACCAGATGTGGAATACATCAAAGGAGTTTCTCCGGCCATTGCCATACAGCAAAAAGTCACCACCAAAAACCCTCGCTCCACAGTAGGAACTACCACGGAAATCTATGATTACCTGAAATTATTATTCAGCCGAATTGGCAAAACCTTTTCCCCTATCAGCGGAGAGGAAGTCAAGCACAATACGGTAACTGATGTGGTGGACTATATTCACAGCTTTGAGGAAGGAGATAAGGTGATGATCAGCTGTCCACTTCAGATCAGCGAGGGGAGAAGCATCAAGAAAGAGTTGGAAGTACTATTACAAAAGGGGTTTACCAGAATCTTGATAGATGGAGATGCTCATTTTGTGGAAGACCTTTTAGAAGAAGATAAAACTCCCAATGGCCAGATTGAAATTCTCATCGACCGGGCCATGATCCAAAAAGAAGACGAGGATAACCAATTCAGGATAGCAGATAGCGTTCAGACAGCGTTCTTTGAAGGTCATGGTGAATGTATTGTGGTAGTCCCTCATAAAACAAAGAAAAAATTCAGTGATAAATTTGAAATGGACGGCATGTCATTCGAATTACCCACAGTCAATTTCTTTAGCTTTAACAACCCTTATGGCGCCTGCAAAAAGTGCGAGGGATTCGGTTCTGTACTTGGCATAGACCCGGACTTGGTCATTCCTGACAAATCCCTTTCCATCTATGAGGGAGCCATTGCACCATGGAGAGGAGAAACCACTAAAAAATGGGCAGAACCCCTGATCAAAAATGGAATCCAATTCGACTTCCCCATCCACAGGCCTTATGAGGAATTAGACAAAGAGCATAAAGCACTTCTGTGGAAAGGGAACAGTTATTTCAAAGGCCTTGATGCATTTTTCGAACACCTGCAAAGCAAAACACATAAAATCCAATATAGGGTAATGCTGTCCAGGTTTAGAGGACGCACGACCTGCCCTGACTGTAAAGGCACTAGGCTCAGAAAGGATGCATCCTATGTAAAAATCAACGATCATTCTATCACTGATATCGTTTTAATGCCTATAGAAAAAGCATTGGACTTTTTCCAAAACCTCCAATTAAGTGATTCTGAGACAAAAACCGCCAACAGGCTTTTGAAAGAGATCTTGAACCGACTGGAGTATATTGACAAAGTCGGATTGGGTTACCTCACCTTAAACCGACTCACTTCCACCTTATCTGGGGGCGAATACCAAAGAATCAAATTGGCCACATCCCTCGGAAGTGCCTTAGTGGGATCCATGTATATATTGGATGAACCTAGTATAGGTTTGCACCCTAGAGATACTGATCGACTCATCTCTGTACTAAAATCCTTGAGGGACTTGGGCAATACCGTCATCGTAGTGGAGCATGAAGAAAAAATCATGAAAGCAGCTGATGAAATCATCGACATTGGCCCAGATGCAGGTGTTAATGGTGGAGAATTGGTATTCCAAGGCGACTTACAGGAATTATTGGTCCATGGAAAGACTTACACAGCCAAATACCTCAAGGGAGAAGAAAAAATCAATATCAAAACTGGCAACAGAAAGTGGAAGGATAAAATCGTCATCAATGGCGCCAGAGAAAACAACTTAAAAAACATCAATGTATCCATCCCACTAAACACCCTTACCTGTATCACAGGGGTCAGCGGCTCAGGAAAATCCACCTTGATCAAAAAAGTCCTTTATCCTGCACTGGGAAAGACTTTGGGAACAGTCATCGATGAAACAGGAAAATTTGATAAACTAAGTGGCGACTATAAATCCATTGGCCAAGTGGAATTTGTGGACCAAAATCCAATTGGAAAATCCTCTCGCTCCAATCCTGTCACCTATGTCAAAGCATATGATGCCATAAGAAGCCTCTTTGCCGAAATGGGCATCTCCAAACAGCGCGGCTATAAACCTGCTTTTTTTAGCTTCAATGTAGATGGCGGCAGATGTGAAGCCTGCCAGGGAGAAGGAACCCAAAAGATCGAAATGCAGTTTATGGCAGATATCTTCCTGACCTGCGAATCCTGTAAGGGCAAGCGTTTCAAAAATGAAATACTGGATGTCACCTATAAGGACAAGAACATTGCCGATGTCCTGGATATGACCATTGACGAGGCAATGACTTTCTTCGAAGGGAAAAACGCCATTATCAACAGACTCCAACCTCTTCAAGAAGTAGGATTGGGCTATATTGGCCTTGGACAGTCCTCTAACACCCTTAGTGGTGGAGAAGCACAGCGGGTAAAATTGGCCTCATTCCTTGGAAAAAGCCAAGGTAAGAGCAAAGATCATATCCTTTTTATCTTTGATGAACCTACTACAGGGCTCCACTTCCATGATATCAAAAAGTTGCTCCATTCCATCAATGCCCTGATCGAAGAAGGCCACTCAGTAATCATCATCGAACATAATACCGAAGTGATTAAATCTGCAGACTGGGTGATCGACCTGGGACCAGAAGGTGGTAAAAGAGGTGGACATATCACTTTTGAGGGAACCCCTGAGGTACTCAAAGAATTGAAAGACAACTACACCGCCAAATACCTTAGGGAATCCTTTATGGATTGAATTTCCATCCTAGCTCCAAAAACCAATGCCCATAGAAACTTTTCTATGGGCATTGGAGTTATTATAGCTATTCATTACAATCAAAACCGCATTCTTTACAAGAAAAATGAGAAATATTTTCTATCTCCTATTTTTAAGCATTATCGCCAGTACACTTATCAGCTCATGCCAATCACCTAAAGCCCATGAAATCACCACTCCTTTGGGCTGGGAAATAGTCGATACCCCAACCAAAAGCTCAATCAGGGGTTTATGCCCACTTACTGAAGACATTGCTTGGGCGACCGGATCCAATGGCCTATGGATGCTGACTGTTGACGGCGGCAAAACATGGGAACATGGTGTAATAGACGGACTTGACACGGTGGATTTCAGGGATATTGAAGCATTTAATGCAAAGACAGCCATTGCAATATCCGCAGGACAACCTGCAGTCATCTACAGAACCAGCAATGCTGGGAAAACTTGGAAGAAAACTTATGAAGGTCCAAAAGAAGCTTTCTTGGACGGCTTATCCTTTGATGACGACAAGAAAGGCTTTGTTTATGGCGACCCAGTAAATGGTAAACTAATGGTACTGCAAACCTTTAATGGCGGAAAGTCCTGGATAACGCTAAGTACCACCCCTGAACTAGCAAAAGGTGAAGCCGGCTTTGCCGCAAGCGGTTCAGGAATCCTAACGGACAATGATAAAATCTGGATTGCCTCTGGAGGAACCAAAAGCCAAGTTTATTATTCAGAAAATGCAGGTGTAGACTGGACAAACTTCCCAGTTCCTATCATACAGGGAGAAGCTTCGCAAGGAATATTTTCCATGTCCTTCATCAAAGAAGGGACCTTAGTAGCCGTTGGAGGAGATTACAAAAAACCAGACGATCGCAATAAAAACATTGCACTATCAATAGACCATGGTAAAACTTGGAAATCACCTACCGGGAAGGGACCATCTGGCTACCGTTCCGGAGTAGCTTATTTCCCAAAAGAAGGATGGTTGATCGCAGTAGGCACCAATGGAAGTGATTACTCCACCGACGGCGGAAATAACTGGGCCAAATTTTCTGACCAAGGACCCCATGCCGTTAAACTTTCAAAAAATGAAGGAACTATATGGATATCTGGAGCTGATGGAATGATAGGAAAAATAAAATACTAGGCTATTTTTTCTCTCCCGGAACATTAAAATAGGTTCAATTACTGTTGAGTACAGCAGTTTTTTTATTATATTAGGTAGCTTAAGGCATGAAACAGTATCCTAATCCTCTAGGAGTCTACAGTAAACGAAAAGACCTAAATAACCCAAAATGTTCGAGATCATTCCATCTATCTATATCATAAATGGGAAGTGTATCCGCTTGAAAAGAGGAGACTTTACCACGGAGAAGGTTATTTCTCATAATCCACTTGAAATTGCTCAGAAATTTGAGAATAGTGGGCTGGAAAGATTGCACTTGGTTGATCTAGATGGGGCCAGAAGAGGAGAACCAAAAAATTACCACATACTTAATATCATAGCTGGATATACGAACCTAAAAATTGACTATACTGGTGGCTTATATACAGATGGGGATGTAATCAAGGTTTTTGAAAATGGAGCAAAAACCATCACCGCCTCTACTGCTGCAGTAAAAAGCCCTGAAAAATTTGCCCAATGGCTGATGTCATACGGAAGGGAAAAAATCAATATGGCTGCTGATACTGACCCAAAAGACTATAAAATCAAAATCGCTGGATGGCAAAAAAACACTAATATTGACCTTTTCGATCAGGTACAATATTTTTATGACAGGGGACTTAAATACCTCAAATGTTCTGATATCACCCGAGATGGTGTCTTGGAAGGACCAAACTTAAGCTTATATGAGGAAATGGTAAAAAGATTCCCTGATCTTCATGTAGTCGCTAGCGGTGGAGTCCGAAATATAGCCGACCTCAGAAGATTAAGAGACCTTGGTCTTCGTGGTGCCGTAATCGGTTCTGCATTTTATGAAGGAAAAATCAAGCTTGAAGACCTAAAAGAGTTTGTTATTACCGTCTAACCATCCAATTTCCATTACCTACAAAAAAATAAGGAGACAAAATTTGCCTCCTTATCTTGGGTTATTGTTAATTGTAAAACTAATTGGGTTCAAATTTTAATCCTCCTTAAACCTATCCATAATATATATGAACAAATTAAAAGACAATGTGGACATTTCTTCCTGATCTACCTCTTTTTCACCTGAGGCTTTATATATGGGGTTTTCTTTCACTTCTTTTACCGAAGAAGACTTGGCCTTATTCGAAATGGAAACCCTTTCAGGCTTATACTCTTCAGAAGAAAAATTTTCTACACTTTCTACCGAATTTAGCGATTCATCACTTGACCTACCAGGTCTTCTGTCACAATCCCTAAGTTCTTGAGCACCAACCTCCACATTATATAGAGCAGCAACAGCTATACCTGCTATTACAGACTTATACGATTGTGGTAGAATTTGGCTTATATTAAACATTATAAAATTTTCTTTTAATAATTTTTATCTTGCCCTTAATTGGTTTAAGATTTTCAAATATACAAATTATTCAAAAAGATGCAAACGATTCAGTTTTCTGATTTCCAAAAGGTTGATATAAGAATTGGCACCATTACAAAAGCAGAAGTTTTCCAAGAAGCAAAAAGACCCGCCTACAAGCTGATGGTGGACCTGGGAGAGCTTGGAATCAAAAAATCCTCTGCACAAATTACAGAAAATTATAATCCTGAAAGCTTAGTTGGGAAGCAAGTCATATGTATTTGCAATTTCCCTCCAAAGCAAATAGCCAATATCATGTCTGAAGTACTGGTGACAGGGTTTCATGATGAAAACGGATATATAACCTTGGCCACCTCCGATTTAAATGTTCCAAACGGAGCAAAGCTCTATTAACTTTAAGATAGGTTTTTCTAAATATTTGGCATCTTCAATCATCAAACAAAATGATCAAAGCTATAACAGCTCAAACGCTTCCCTCTATTATTAATGGTCAATTTATCCAAGAAAAAAACGACTTGACCATCAAGGAGGTATTGACAGATTCTAGAAAGATCATTAGTGGCAAAGAAACTGTCTTTGTGGCCTTGAAAGGCTTCAAGGTAAACGGACAAGACTATCTTGAAGATGCCTATAGGCTAGGAGTACGCAATTTTGTCGTTCAAGAAAAAACAAGCTTCTCCAAACTAGAACATGCCAATATCCTTTTGGTCCCCAATACCGCCGAAGCCCTGCAGGCACTGGCCCAGTATAATCGCGTGCAATTCTCTAGGCCAGTGATCGGAATTACTGGAAGCAATGGCAAAACCATTGTTAAGGAATGGCTGGGACAGCTGCTATCCCAAAAATTCCATGTGGCCAAAAGCCCCAAAAGCTATAACAGCCAAATTGGCGTACCTCTATCTATTTTTATGATTGAGCAGCAACATCAAGCTGCAATCCTGGAAGCGGGTATTTCCAGGCCAGGTGAAATGAGCAAACTGGAAAAAATGATCAAACCAAGTATGGGCATTTTCACAAATATTGGCACTGCCCATGCGGAGGGTTTTCAGAACCAAAGAGAAAAATTAAAGGAAAAGTTATTGCTTTTCAAAGATGCTCAGTATATCATTTACCGAAAGGACCAAAAAACAGTTCACAATGCTATGCTTGAACACTTTGACATGGACAGACTCATATCATGGTCCGAAATACCTGGAGCAGACTATACACTTTCGACGAAAAGAAATCATTCCACTAGTAAGATCACGTTGATCAAGCCTGACATGGGCCTGTATACCTTTGAAACTAGTTTTACTGATGAGGCCTCGTTGGAGAACCTGCGCCATGCCATAGTTGCAGGTCTTGTATTAGGCATGACAGAAAAAGACATTCAAGCATGCCTGCCCCAACTGAACACTGTGGAAATGAGGCTTACGCTAAAATCCGGACTTCATCAATGTTTATTGATAGATGATACTTATAATAATGATTTGGCCGGATTGGATATTGCTTTGGAGTTTTTACAAAATCAAAGGCCAAAAAAAAGAAAAATACTGATCCTATCAGACCTATTACAGGCCGGAAAGTCAGCAAGTGTTTACAAAAAAGTCAGGGAGCTAATCCAACACAATAAGCTGGACCTCCTTATTGCTGTCGGTAAGGAAATAAAAGAACTAGAGCACAATCCCCCATGTGAAAGCCTGTTTTTTGGGAACACCGCAGAATTACTTTCTGCTTTACCCAGTATAGCATTCAACAATGACCTCATCCTTATCAAAGGAGCCCGGGCATTTGCTTTTGAACAGGTAGTAAACGCCCTACAGGCCAAGCTTCATGGAACTGTCCTGGAAATTAACCTGAATGCCTTGAGAAGGAACTTTACATTCTATAAGGAACAGATCAAACCGGCCACTAAAATAATGGTCATGGTGAAAGCTTTTGCCTATGGTGGTGGAGCCACTGAAATCGCCCATCATTTGGAACAACTCAAAGCAGACTATTTAGCAGTAGCCTATACGGACGAAGGTGTTTCTCTAAAAGAAGACAAAATCAAATTACCGATAATGGTCCTCAATCCTGCCCCAGAATCATTTGGCAATCTGATTAAGTACAATCTGGAACCCGTTGTATATAGCCTTTCTTTCTTTGAACAACTGGGAAGATTCTGCCAAAACCAGTCTGCTGTTTTAAACATCCACTTGGACTTGGACACTGGCATGCACCGTTTAGGTTTTGACCAAGAAGACCTCGAAACATTAAAAGATCTGATCAGCGCATATCCAGAGTTGAGAATCGCAAGCCTTTACACCCATCTTGTAGGTGCGGACGAAAGTATCCATGAAGATTTTTCACTGGAACAAATTCACCGTTTCAAACTTATGGGAGAGGCACTAAAAGAAGACTTAGGCTATAAACCAATGATGCATGCACTCAACTCAGCAGGTATACTTCGCTACCCGACTCATCAATTTGATATGGTACGGTTGGGAATAGGGCTATATGGTGTGGAAGTAAATGGTCTGCATGAAACAGCCTTACAGCCTGTAAGCATTCTAAAAACTACCATCTCGCAAATAAAACACCTCAAAAAGGGTCAAACTGTGGGCTATAGCAGAAAAGGTTTGATGCAAAGAGATGGTAAAATTGCCACCATAGCCATTGGCTATGCAGATGGTTATGACCGTCGGTTTAGCAATGGTGTAGGCAAGGTCATGATCAATGGACAAATGGCTCCGATAATAGGCAATATCTGTATGGACATGTCTATGGTAGATATCACGGATATTGATGCAGCAGAGGGGGATGAAGTCATTATTTATGGAAATGGCCTATCTCTAAAAGAACAAGCAAATGCCATAGGCACCATCCCCTATGAACTACTTACCAATATAAGTGACCGGGTCAAACGCACCTATTTTCTCGACTAGCCATAGATTTCCTGGAGTTTTTCCACGATTCTTACAGCTGTCTTACCATCCCAAAGCGGGATTCCTTGATATTCCTTCCAAGCACCTGTCTTCAATCTATCTAAATAAGGCTGAAGATTGGAAGGATCTGTTCCCACCAGTTCATTGGTGCCCAATGCTATTGTCTCAGGTCTTTCGGTATTGTCCCTTAGAGTCAAACAAGGCACATTCATTACAGAAGCTTCCTCTGTGATCCCTCCAGAATCAGTAATAACAGCTTTGGCATTTTTGACAAGATAGTTAAACTCCAGATAGGAAAGCGGATCCGCGTAATGAAGCCTTTCATGCTTTATCCCCAATTTTTGAAGCACTTTAGCCGTTCTTGGATGGACAGGAAATATGATCGGATAGTCTCCTGCTCCAGCAATTAATGCTTCCATCATCGCTTTCAGTTTACCCTCCTCATCCACATTTGCAGGCCTGTGCATGGTCAAGACAAAATAAGACTTGGGAGCTAAATTCCTTAAATATGCTTCAGAAGGCGGTGTTAACTGATCCATTTTATGTAGTAATGTATCTATCATCGTATTACCCACAAAATGGATCCTATCCTCCCCCACTCCTGATTTTTGTAGGTTTTCATTTGCCAATTCAGAAGTGGTGAAAAAATGATCAGTAATACTATCTGTTACAATCCTATTGATCTCCTCTGGCATGCTCATATCTCCAGACCTAATCCCTCCTTCAACATGTACTACCGGTATGAGAAGCTTTTTTGAAGTAATGGAGCAGGCCAAAGTAGAGGTTACATCTCCTACCACCAAAACCACATCCGGTCGGTTTGCCCCCAATTCCTTTTCAAATCCAATCATAATTGCTGCAGTCTGCTCTGCTTGCGAACCGCCTCCTGCACCTAAATTGGAATCTGGATTAGGAATCTCCAATTGCTCAAAAAAATCTCCAGACATTTTACGGTCATAATGCTGTCCGGTATGGACAAGCCTATAGTCTATGGGCTCTCCCGCTTCCTTTCTATGTCGTATAGCATGGATTATAGGAGCAACTTTCATAAAATTTGGCCTTGCCCCAGCCACTAAGGTTATATTCAGCATGATAATATTTCAGAATTTATTTGCACACAAGGCAATGCTTGATGTTATGAAAGCGAATATACACATTCTTTGCCTTCACTAAAAAACGAACATTATATCAATCTTCTCCTCTCCATAGATTGAGCAAAACCTTAATTTCCTTTATTTTATCTTATATTTGTGGCACTACTAAATACCAAAATATAATTTTAACTATATCAGGTATTTATTAAGTATATAAGTTTAAAAAACCATCTAAATTACCACATGCAACAAGCTTGTTTAAAGTCCAGGTATTTACTTTTTGGGCTACTCCTCCTATCATTCTTCCTGAACTCCTGCCAGGAAGATCAGTTAATTGGGGAGGTATTGGTTTACGACAATGATTTCTCAGAAGTAGGAAGTTTAACAAATATTGAAAATGGACGAATACACGTTTTCGAAAATGATAGTATTCTTGGAAACTATAACAACGAAGAGACCATCATAAAACTAGGCAATTTACCAGGGCACAATACTGTTCGTGTCGTAATTGAACTTATGATTCATGATAGCTGGGATGGTAATTCAGGAGGAGTTGGTGGCCCTGATTATTGGTACCTTAATGTGGACGGAAAACAAATTTTAAACACAACATTTTCTAATACTCCTTGTGTTTCTACCTATTGCCTATATCAGTCCTATCCTGATCAATATGGTAGACACTACGATCCTAAAACGGGGGCTATTGACACAGACCTTCCTGGTCTGTGTCAATACAAAGACACCCCTGGCTGGACCTCAAAATATAGAATCAGCAAATTAATCAGCCATGTAGGTCCAAGTCTTTCTATTATTTGTGGGGACCAGCTTGTACAGGACAATGTCCCTTCACATATCTGCGATGAAAGTTGGTCAATTTCTAAAATTGAAGTAAGTACTCTTTCAATCAAATAATATGTTCGCTTTTTCGAAAACCATATTGTATACAAATATTAAGGCTATCATTTTATTCATATTGATAGCTAACCCTTTGCTCATATTTGCCCAGACGGCCAATCTCAATGTTCCATTTCTGGAAGATTACCTGAGAAGACAGCAATTAATGGGAAGCTTTGATGAGAACTACTCATTCAGTGTGCGGCCTATAAAACCGGAGATTGATGATTTAAAAGGTGGCTCCAATAATTCAAGCAACCTTAATAATAGCCTTTACGGCTTTAATGATCATCAGCTCTTTGCTAATGGTAAAGGATTGATCAAAGCATTGCCGGTACTCATTAAAAGTCAATACAATTCTAATTATTCCTTTGGCGCTAACAATGGTTCATTGATTCCAAACAAAGGGCTCCAAATGCTACTAAGTGCTGGAGTATATGCAGAATATGGAGGCCTTAGTATCCAATTCCAACCAGAGCTCATTACAGCCCAGAACCTTGATTTTCAAGGATTCCCTATTGAACATTGGGGCAGCACTTGGAGAGTATATTATGAATGGCTTAACACTGCAGACATCCCTGAACGGTTTGGGACAGCAAGTTATACCAAATTATTTTTGGGACAATCAAATATCAAATACACCTATAAAGGATTTTCTGTTGGCATTTCCTCAGAAAACCTTTGGTGGGGCCCCAGTAAGCGAAATGCCTTACTCATGAGTAATAATGCCACCGGGTTCTTACATGCCTCTATCAAAACTGAAAAACCAATCCCCACCCAAATTGGATATTTTGAGGGGCAAATACTTTCTGGAAAACTAGAAAATTCAGGGTATTTACCTCCCGAATCAGGTTATATCAATCAGCAAACCCCATTATATATCCCCAAAAGAGACGAGGACTGGAGATATCTCTCTGGAATTATCATCTCCTATCAACCAAAATGGGTACCTGGTCTATCAGTAGGATATAGCAGTGTTTCTCAAATGTATCACAATGACATGGGAAGCTTTGATGATTACTTACCAATTTTCAATGGGGAAAAAGGCCCTAAAAATATTGTTAATCTAGATAGAGATAGGAGAAATCAATTAAGCTCAGGCTTTTTCCGCTGGATGAGCCATGGTGGCCTATTTGAATTTTATGGCGAATATGGGTCCAATGGAAATAGCAGCCAGTTTAGAAACTTTCTGGTAAATCCAGATCTGAACCGAGCCTTTACCTTTGGTTTCACTAATTTGATTCCCCTAAAACAGGAGGGGGCCTATTTTCAAATCAGCTCGGAAATGACACAAACCGGGCAAACAGTCCGAGATGCCATCATAGCCCATAATAGCTGGTACACACATCCTTATGTAAAACATGGTTATACAAATCGTGGAGAAGTAATGGGGGCAGGATATGGGCCAGGTAGTAATGTCATCTTCCTGGACTTTAGCTGGGTTAAAGACTATAATAAAATAGGTTTCCAAATGGAGCGTGTTGTCTATAATAACGACTTTTATTACAAGCGCTTTGAAGAAATCAAAGATTGGAGAAGGAAATACATAGACTTGGTGCCATCATTATTGGCTGACTGGAAAATAGACAATTTTATCCTTTCCAGTAAATTCCAATATGTCAACACCCTAAATTATAAATGGTACTTGGAAAACAACCCTAATCAATACTTTGTGGCTGGGCTGGACAAAACAAACTTTGTGGCTCACCTAAGCTTAACTTATGTTTTCGACTGATACAATCTGAAAAAAATGCAAAAGACAGGACGATGAATCATCCTGTCTTTTTTACTTTTAGCTCCAATCAAACGTCATCAAATCACTTCATTTAATCCAAAATAAAAGGCCGTTTGGTCGCCAAAAGCAAAATCAATCCTAATATTTATTCCTTCATCATTCATTCTATAACGGACACCAAATCCAGCTCCATAGTGGAAACGGTCAAATGCATATTGGGCAACCTTGTTCGCTACTTGTCCCGTATTACCAAAAAGCACCAGTCCTAAGTTACCATATACAGGTAACCTTAACTCTGCCTGATATACCATGGCCATTTTTTCCCTATACCTGCCGTCAAAATAGCCCCTCATCCGCTTGCTTCCTCCAATTAAGGACATCTGTTGAAAAGGTGCTTCTCCGTCAATAAAACTCCACCAAGCTTGCATAGCCAGTATTTTGTTTTCCCATACTGGCATATACTTTCTTAGATCTAATTCATAGCGGTTATAAGTGAACTTACTTCCCAAAAAAGGCTGAAAAGTCATCCAGGTAAATTGATGGTAAGCACCTCCCTTGGGCTGAAAAATATCATCTCTAGAATCATAATTCAACTTCAAGCCCATACCAGAAACCCGAGGATCATCTGATCCCAGTACTTCTCCGCTTTCCAGCATCCCGTTTTCCTGCTTTTCATATATATTGTCTGTCCGAAATTCCAGCCTGGGCCCGACATAAACTTTCGGCATGATTCTGCGCATATAGTTCAAGTGGAAATAGGCATATTTGGTGGCATAATCTTCCTGATGATCTATCGACATATCATTTCCTATACCATAAAACTTAAAGGGATAATCCGTCAGTTCTAATCTTGCATTGATATAATCTTTGTTATAATTTTTCCATAAATCCAAGTCCAATTCCAAAATGGCCTGTTGCTTCAATGTATAGATAAAAGTAATGGGCATCGAAGAAGGTCTTAACCCTTGCTCTTCCATTTTCTTCGACTTAAAAACTTTTATCGCACCTGCCCCAATCCCTAGGCTAGTCTCAGGAGAATAAGTCACTGCGGGAATAAAAGACCATGTATCAGTACTCAGCCTGTTTAGCACATGGTCTACTGTATTAAAAAATTTACTTTCTCTCTTCTCCGTTGAAAAGGAACTTGAATCATTTTGTGCTTGGACATCTATCACTCCTGTCACCATCAAAAAGCACCCAACGACAAATAACCTGTTTAATAAAATCGACATCTGAAGAAAAACTTTAAATAATATATCTTCCAAAAATAACTCAAAATGTGGGAAGATGACTTTTGCCACCTCAAATAATCATATTGGTTACTTATTTCATTCTCCATAGTCTCCACCAAGGTGTACCCGGTGAATCATGATGTTCGTAATGATATCCAAAAAAATAACAGGATAAAAACGCCCATAAATGGTTTTTAGGCAATGTTCCAGACCTATGTTTATTATAATGCTCTCCCCTGTGAGGCAAATAAGTCCCAAAATAAAACAACTGAAAAGTGGAAAAAATAGCCGGCAGCATCCAATAAAGAACTAAATTTTCTACAGGAAAATAGACCTTCAACAACTGAAAAGCTACTCCCATCAGAACCAATTGACTAATGCTCAGATACGTTTTGATAAAACTCCAATACCACTTCCAAAACTGCTGAGAAGAATGGTAATCTGGATCCTCTTCTGTGGCCACAAAACGATGATGTTCATGGTGTTTGGGAAACAGCCTAAAATAAAAATTAAATGAAAACAAAATGGCAGCCAGCCAGCCTATCGCATCATTGATTTTTCTGTCTGCAGCTACGCTCCCATGCATCGCATCGTGAGCGGTGATAAAAAGGCCAGTATAGAGATGCATTTGAATTAAAACGGCCAGATAAGTAAACGGATTTTGATAATCAAGCTGCCAGTTTAACAACAAATAAATAGACACAGTCCAACTGATAATGATAACTAAGGCAATCAAAATACCATAAGAGCCTACTACTGGACGATTTGATGAAACGGACTTGGACATATCACTAAGGTACTCTACTGTCTACAAAAAAGGAAACTCAATAACGAAGTAAAGTATTCCTCACATCTTCCATCAACCACATCGGGGTAGAAGTAGCTCCACATACACCCACAGCATCCCCCTTGGAAAACCAATTCTTTTCAATTTGATCAGGATGCGACACAAAATGGGTATTGGGATTTTTCTGCCGACATACCTCATACAGGGCCTTGCCATTACTGGATTTGCTTCCGCTCACAAACACGATTTTATCATAGGATGCTGCAAATATCCTCAACTCCTTGTCCCTATTGGATACCTGCCTGCAAATAGTATCATTGGTTTGCACTGTAATCCCTCTATCCATTAGAATCCGGTTTATCTCATAAAATTTATCAGTATTCTTTGTGGTCTGACTAAAGAGAGTAATGCGCTCAGGCATATTTTCCAAATCCAACTCAGCAATATCCTGAAAAACAATGGCCTCATTGGCCGTTTGTCCAAGCAAGCCTTCCACCTCTGCATGGCCATGCTTACCATAAATATATATCTTGTCCTTTTTATCAAAAGAATTCTTTATGCGGTTTTGTAGCTTTAGCACAACAGGACAACTTGCATCCACCAGGGTCAAATTGTTCTTAATGGCCAATTCATAAGTCGAAGGAGGCTCGCCGTGAGCTCGAATCAAGACTTTTTCACCTTCTAAATTTTTAAGTTGCCGATGATCAATAATCTTAAGCCCCTTATTGACCAAACGCTTTACCTCTTCGTCATTATGGACGATATCTCCTAGGCAATACAAATGCCCATCCTCATTAAGAATATCCTCTGCCATCTCGATGGCATATACCACACCGAAGCAAAAGCCCGAATTTGTATCAATATGAACCTTTAAATCCAACATATCATATTAACCAGCAGAGCTGGCGATTGTTTTACGGATCTTTATTTTTTCGTATATACTGATATTCATTAACATGAGCCCCATTGAATACACAAAGTCCTCAACAGGAATAGTAAAAATCCTCAAACTAAGGTTTTCAGCATTGTCATAAAAAACCACAGGTTCTGGCGTAAAAGCCCCTGTCAAGGCGCCATTGAAAAGTATAAAAGGGATAAGGTGAACCAAATAAAAAAGATAAAACCTACCTAAAATCCTTGTGCCAAAAATATAATAATGCAAAACCAGAACACTGGCTACAAATAGAAAATTAACACTGGTATACCATTTATCAATATTGAATAGACCAATATTCACCAAAATTGCAATTAAAGTAATTGTTAGAAACTTCGACTGATATACCAAATAGTCCTTTTTCAGATAATACTGCAGTATCTCGTATATAAAAATGGTAGAAAAAGGCACTATTAGGAAAAACAGACATTCCTCCAAAGGCAAACTCCCTAGGTATATACCGGTCAAATACCTGGGATTGAACCCCCAAACTCCCAAACCTGTAAACCATTCATCCCAGAGTAGGAACACGAAACTTGTAATTAAAATTGCAGGAAAAAGCGCAAACCACTTTTTGTAATAGCTCACTTTGGATTCAAAACTCCAAAGCAAAGGAAACAGCAAAGTGGCTATATCTAATATCAAATAGAGATAGTTTTCCATAAAACGCTTATTCGAAACCTAATTTTGAACCAAAATAAATGCTCATCAGAAGAGATAGCTTTTTTATATTGGGAACCCTGACTCTATTTAGCGTAATGGTTTTGGGTTCTAACTTTTTGATTTTCCTGAATAAATTAAGATAGTACAAATAGGCAATCTTCACACCGATTTTGGCCCCCACCGGTAATCCTTTTATCCCTTCATAAGCTTCCTCAAAATCCTTTTCTATATCCGCTTCAATCAGCTTTTTCATTGAACTATCAAAAGAACCATAATCAACCCCTGGAAAATACACTCTTCCACGCTCCTCATAATCACTCTTGATATCCCTTAGGAAATTTACCTTTTGAAAAGCAGAACCTAATTTACAGGCGGGAGACCTCAACTCTTCATAAAGGGATCCATTTCCTTCACAAAATACTTTCAAACACATTAAACCAACTACCTCTGCTGAGCCGTAAATATATTCCTTGTACCTATCGTCACTATAAGTACTGAAATCCAAATCCATGGCCATACTGTTCAAAAAAGCATCTATCAGCTCCTTCTCTATACCATATTGATGTACAATCATCTGAAAGGCATGCAATATGGGGTTTAAGCTGATCTGTTGATCTATCGCCTCATAGGTATCTTTCCTGAATTCTTCCAAAAGATATTCTTTGTCTTTATGATGAAAAGTATCCACTATCTCATCTGCAAACCTTACAAAACCGTAGATCCCATAAACAGGCATATGAAACTTTTTATCCATCACCCTAATCCCCAAACTAAAAGAGCTGCTATAACGACTGGTCACCAACTTACTGCACTCCAATGTCGTGTCGTGATATAATTTTAATGCATCCATACGTCTAATTTTGATGAGCTTTTGAAAAATGATTTTTGATAATCTCATGGGCCACTACCTGCCCGGATATGAGAGATGGAGGAACTCCAGGCCCAGGCACTGTAAGCTGTCCGGTATAATACAGGTTATTCAGTTTTTTGTTTTTTATTCTGGGCTTTAGCAAAGCAGTCTGTCCTAAGGTATTGGCCAGACCATAGGCGTTTCCTTTAAAAGCATTATAGTCTTGAATGAAATTACTCTGGGCGTAGGCTCTCTTATAGACCACATATTCCCGGATAGATTGATTGGTCAGCTTCTCCAGCCTCTCCATGATCAAGTGATAGTATTTCTCTTTATGCTCCTCTGTATCTTCCAATCCTGGGGCCAGAGGAATTAATACAAATAAATTTTCTTTCCCTTCAGGAGCTACGGATGGATCTGTAACCGATGGCACGCAAACATAAAACAATGGTTTTTCCGGCCAATCAGGATTTTCGTATATAGCCTTTGCGTGGGGCTCCAATGCCTCGTCAAAAAACAAATTATGATGATTCAATCCTGACAATTTTTTATCTATGCCCAAATAAAAAATCAGGCTGGAAGGTGCCAAGACACGCTTGTCCCAATATTTTTCAGAATAATTGCGATATTTTGGTGGCAGAAATGTCGAATCCACATGATGATAATCGGCACCGGCAATAACGATATCTGCAGCGATGGTCTTTCCATTCTTTAAAAAAACTGAAGTTACGGTATTGTCCTCTACTTGAAAATGGGAAACATCAGCATCGTACACGAATTCAACTCCTTTTTCTTCTGCAAGGGCAACCATACCCTTCACTATTTCATGCATACCTCCCATTGGATACCAAGTTCCCAAAACCAAATCTGCATAGTTCATCAGACTATACAAGGCTGGAATTTTTTCGGCTGTCTGCCCTAAAAACAAAACAGGGAACTCCATTAGTCTCACCAGCTTTTCAGTTTTAAAAAACTTGGCAACATGCTTTTTCATGGAATGGAATATATCCAACTTTATCAAGTCATTAATTATTCCTGGCTGGGCAAATTCCCATATAGACTGACCAGGCTTATATACCCATTCTTGAATACCAACTTTGTATTTCTGCGCCGCTTGAGACAAAAACTCCTCTAACTTCCTGGCACTTCCTGATTCTACCCGCTCAAAAAGGAGTTTTAAGTCTTCAAAATTAGCAGGAATGTTCAACTCATCATTTTCAGCATAGACCACCTTATACGAAGGATCCAGCCTTACCAATTTATAGTAATCGGATACTTTCTTTCCAAATTGGGAAAAATAGTTTTCAAATACATCGGGCATCCAATACCAACTTGGCCCCATATCAAAAGTAAAGCCTTCAGCCACAAACTTCCTCGCCCTTCCCCCCGGGCTATCATGTTTTTCAAGGAGCCTAACCCTATATCCCTGATTGGCCAGTCTGGTAGCAGCAGCTATCCCTGCAAAACCCGCACCTATGACCACTACCTGATCATTTGTCATCTTAGTCAAGTTTATAAACCTTTAAATTCTCCTTTAGAATTTTTCTGGCGATATGAATCCTGTTTTTAACTGTGCCTATGGGTAAACCTAACTGCTCAGCTATTTCCTGATATTTATAGCCATTGAAATACATCATAAAGGGCACTTTATAAACATCATCGAGGTTTTCTATACATGCATGTATATCTTCCAGCGCAAAACCACCTTGTGCCCTGTTCTCTATGCAAACATCTCCTGAATTAATATAGTGTAAATTATCAGTAGTATCTACAAAAGTCGCCCTTCTTAGCATTTTCTGATAATTGGTGATAAAGGTGTTTTTCATAATGGTATAAAGCCATGCTTTCAAATTGGTACCATCCGAAAACTTATCCCTGTTCGTATATGCTTTCAGAACTGTGTCCTGCAACAAATCATTTGCATCATCCAAATCCTTGGTCAGCCTAAGAGCAAAAGGCTTCAATGTCTTGGAATATTGGTTAAGCGAGTAACTGAATTCTAAAGTTGTCATGCCTTTGTATTTTTGTTTAAGTAAATATAATTATCATTAAACAAATTACAAACTTTTGTTTATTATTTTTACATTTTTATTAAACATTTTGTTTCAAAAGACAAAAAAATAGCAGACTATTGCCTGCTAAATCATTTTTGAATATACCTTCCTTTTTACTTCTCCTGAGGGATATTGTTCAGTTCTTCTACAAAGACTTTTATATCTTCAATTTTTTCCATTATGGATATATTCTTTGGAAACTTAAACTCGGCTCTCAAAGCCTGATAACCAGATATAATAATCTTACTCTCGGAAAACTGCTTAGACAAAGCCTCTAAATAATCCTGTAAATTATGGATATCAGGAGATGTCGTAATAACTGTGATCAAATAATCAGGCTGATGAAAACGGTATACTTCAGCAAGATCATCTTGTGGCGTGCTTTGCCCGAGGTAAATCACCTTATGACCTTCTCTTTTGATCAGGTAACTTGCAAATAATAGTGAGATTTCATGTAACTCTCCTTCTGGCAAAAACAACATGAACTTCTTTCCTCCTCCCTGATATACATACCTGTCAATGGCTACAATTAATTTTTGCCTGATCAAATTGCTTATAAAATGTTCTTGGGCCGGTGTAATGGACCCCACCTGCCATAATATACCAATCTTAGCCAAAAATGGATAAATAACTTTCAACATGGTTTCATCAAAACCAATACTCCTGTTATTCACCGACAATACCTTATCAAATCGCTCCTCATCTATCTCTATCATCGCTACTGTCAAGGCATAAATCTGATCCTCATGGGCCAAGACTCCCTCGGTTAGCTCCACCACCTTCAAACGAACTTCATCAGAAGTCATTTTAGCTATTTTAGATATTTTCAGGCCATTATTATTCAATAAAGCTACATTCAAAATAAGCTTTAAGTCATCATCATCATAATACCGAATATTGGTCTCAGTACGCTTTGGGTGCAACAAATCATAACGCTGCTCCCAGATCCTCAGGGTATGTGCTTTTATCCCCGAAAGATGTTCCAGATCCTTAATAGAATAACTACTCATTTCTTCCCTACTTTAAAATACTTTTTCGGAACAATAAACAAACCAAATGCTTCAGCCCCTCTTTTTTGATTGTTTGCATGGTGAGCCTGGTGCGCTTTGAAGATGCCAGCAAAAAAACCATTATCGGGTCTTTTAAACCACTTGTTCCTCCTATGAATCAACACATCATGCAACAGAAAATAACAAAAGCCATATACACTAATACCCACCCCTATCCAAAATCGATAGTCTAGGTATTCATAGCCTTTCCACATCAACAATATTGAAACCCCACCAAACAATATAGAAAATATATCATTCAGCTCTAAGGGGCCTTTACTGGGCTCATGGTGGGTTCGATGGATTTCCCACAAAATACCATGCATCAGGTATTTGTGTATAAACCAACCGAAAAACTCCATCAACAAGAAGCCTATTACCACAAATAAAATTGCATTAACCATCATTACAAGAATAACCAGTTTTGATTTGAAATGTTTACCGGACGACCAATCATGTGCACTTTTTCTTAATTGACACTAAGTTCAAAGTGCTTTCTAGGGATTATTCCTATTTTTGTACCAAAGTAAACATAAATAAAATTGTTTACTCTTTACGACCTGAATTTAAACAAAATGCAAAAATATGATTTTATACAATATTACTGTAAATATCGACCTAGAAGTTGAAGAGCAGTGGATAAAATGGATGAAGGAAGAACACATCCCATCTGTTATGGCCACCGGGATTTTTAATGACAACAAATTCTTCAAGCTGATGCATGAGCCGCATGATGGAGGAGTAAACTATTCAGTGCAGTACTTTACAGATAGCCTGGAAAAGGTTTATGAATACCAAACTAAATTCCTACAAGCACACCAGGAAGATTTCCAAAAATCCTTTAAAGACAAGTATGCCATATTCCGCTCCTTGCTACAAGAAGTAAAGTAAAAAGCCCCAATTGGGGCTTTTTACTTTACTTAGAACTTAACATCTCCTCAATGTCTTCCGACTGTAAATGGCAATTGAACCAACCACCTTCAATATCCGCCTTATATTTTTTATAGAAATTAATGGCAGGATCATTCCAGTCTAGCACCTGCCACATCATCCCCGTACATTTCTCCTCCAGCGACTTTTTCATCACCCTTTCGAAAAGCAACTTTCCTGCTCCCTTCCCTCTCTCCCTTTCTGTGACAATATAATCTTCCAAATACAAACGCTTACCTTTCCAAGTACTATACCTATAATAATAAATAGCCGTTCCTATTATTTCCTGCGTACTGTTTTTGACCAATACAAAAAATCCATATACAGGATTGGCCCCAAAACCATCCTCCTCCATCATCTTTACCGTATTGGTTACTTCCTCTGGCGCTTTTTCATACAATGCCAATTCTTCTATTAATTCAAAAATCCTTGGCAAATCTTCTTTTTTTCCTTCTCTGATCGTATACATGTCTCGAAAATAGAAAAAATTAGAAAAAGAACTAAGAACTTCCTTCCATTTGGTCAAGAGACATGCTAGCTTTAAGTAACTTGAACAAACTGCAAATAATTAACTTAGCCAAACCTAGACACATCAATTAAAATGTTCTTATCTATAGATGCTGGAAATTCCAATATAGTTTTTGGCTTTTATGATCCGGAAACAGAAAAATGGACACATGAATATCGCCTTGAAACCAGGAGGGACCTTACATTAAGTTATTTAGAAAAAAATATTCGGTTTTATTTCCTCGAAAACGGCTTGAGAGCTCCTTCCGTGAAAGCTGTGGGTATCAGCTCCGTAGTGCCTGAAATAAGCGATTTACTCGTACAGTTTTCGGAAACATTTTTCCACAAAACGCCACATTTAATCAACGAAAGAAGTTATACAAAACTGAAAATTTCCACTGCAAGACCCCAAGAGATGGGCACTGACCTGATGGCCAATGCTGCCGCTGCCTATGAATATTTCCAAACCACCTGTGTAATCATCGACTTTGGCACGGCACTCACCTTTACGGTTATCGATAAGGATGGCAAAATCATGGGAGTCAATATTGTTCCGGGGCTAAAAACAGCCCTTAAGTCCCTTTTCAGAAACACTTCAAAACTTCCAGAAGTAAAATTAGAAGTGCCTCAATCAGCCATTGGAAAAGACACCATCCATTCCATACAAGCAGGTATTCTATTTGGCTACACAGGTCTTGTAAAAGGTATGTTGGAGGCTATCAAAAAGGAGGTAAATCTAGAAATAAAAACAATTGCCACAGGAGGACTTTCCGAAATCCTAAGCACTTTGAAGGGAGAATTTGATAAAGTAGACAGGGAACTGACCCTTAAGGGAATCAAATTAATTACAGAAAAAAATATGGCGACATAAAAAAAGAAGGGACTATTCAGCCCCTTCTTTAATAGTAAGTTCAATTTCTTCTCCTGTTTCATCCAGGAATTTATACTCCGTCACCGGTAATGAAGAATCTTTGATCAGTTTTACCCATTTGAAATATTTAAAAAACCACTTTACCCTTCTGGAAATCATCCCTTGGGTAAAATAAGCATGAAGGTATGGGTGCAAGCCAATTTTAATATTGGCCAAGTTTTGATGTACAGCAGTGTACTCAAGATCTCTTTCCAGCTTATCAGCCACCAAAATAGAGGCTTGGATTTTTCCTGTCCCATTACAAGCAGGACAGGTCTCTTTGGTCACAATATTTACTTCAGGTCTTACTCTTTGCCTGGTTATCTGCATTAACCCAAACTTAGTCAATGGCAATACTGTATTCTTGGACCTATCATCCTTCATCTCAGCTTTCATCGCGTCATAGACGGCCCTCTTGTTCTCGGCCTTCTTCATATCAATGAAGTCAATGACGATAATCCCTCCCATATCTCGGAGGCGAAGCTGTCTGGCAATTTCTTTGACAGCCACCAGGTTGGTTTTTAATGCTGTTGTTTCCTGGTCGCTTTCTTGGTTGGACTTATTACCGCTGTTCACATCAATGACATGAAGCGCCTCGGTATGTTCAATAATTAAATATCCGCCATGCGGAAGACTTACCGATTGTCCAAACAGACTCTTGATCTGCTTTTCAATTCCAAAACTTTCAAATAGCTTGGCTTTACCGTTGTAAAGCTTAACAATTTTTTCCTTTTCAGGGGCGATCGATCTGATATAAGACCGAATCTGATCATAGACTAATTCATCCTCTACCGTGATTGCATCGAATGATTCGTTGAGCAGGTCTCTTATTATAGAGCTGGCCATACTCATTTCTCCTATCACCTTGTCTTTACTTTTGGCTTTCATCAACTTCTTCATCCCATCCTCCCAACTGTTCACCAAGTTCCTAAGGTCCTTGTCCAGTTCTGTAACGGACTGTCCTTCGGCAACTGTTCTAATGATGACACCGAAATTGGCAGGTTTGATGGAAGTGATTAGTCTGGCTAGTCTTCTTCTTTCCTCAGCCTTACGGATCTTTTTAGACACATTGACTGAATTGGAAAAAGGAACCAGTACCAAATAACGACCGGCTAAGGAGAGCTCACAGGATAGTCGTGGGCCTTTCGTAGAGATAGGCTCCTTTACAACCTGAACTAAAATTTGATTGCTTTTAGAAAGGACCTGGGAAATTTTTCCAAGCTTTTCTATCTCAGGTTCTAGCTCAAACCCTTTAAGCGTGGGATGCTCGGAATGATTGTTTCTGATCTGTTTGGTATATTTGATCAGACTCTTCACCTTTGGTCCGAGGTCCTGATAATGCAAAAATGCATCTTTTTCATAGCCCACATCGATAAAAGCTGCATTGAGCCCATTGACGATTTTGCGGACCGTGCCCAGGTACATATCCCCCACTTTGAACTGGTTATTTTCCTCATCAGCGTGAAGCTCTACCAGTCCTTTATTTTTCAAAAGGGCTATTCGACTACTGTTTTGAGCAGAATCAATTACTAATTCCGTACTCAAATCGTGTCTCCTTTATGTTAATGAACGTTTTTGTGTAAAAACTATAAAAGAAGAAGTGTATTACTTCTTCTTATGTCTGTTTTTTCTAAGTCTTTTCTTACGCTTGTGCGTAGCGATCTTATGTCTTTTTCTTTTTTTACCGCAAGGCATAATCTTATGGATTTAAGTTTAACAATACTTTTATAGTTGTCCCAGATAGTTATCTACACTGGAGATGATCATAGGATCTTCTGTCATGTCTTTTACCAGCTGAAACTGTTTTTTTGCTTTATTTTTCTGCTTAGCTTCGAAATAACTCACACCAAGGTAAAACTGGCCTTGTACATTATCTGGATGGTGACTGATAAGCTCTTCAAAACGCTCCACTGCCTTCTTATACTGTCCAGACTGCATGGATAAAACCCCCATATTAAATAGGGCTTCTTCATTTTGAGGATCTTGTTCAAGCACCTCTCTAAGCATCATAATTCCCTGCATAGGGTTAGTGGACGACACATGTGTCATGGCCACTTTGGTTTTTAGATCAAGTCTCTCAGGGCTTTTTTCCAAAACCTGATTGAGATATGACCTGGTCTGTTCGGCAAGATAAACCATTTTATCTTGGTCCATCGCAAAGCCAAAGGCCTCATAATAAGCATCCCCCGCCTTCTCTAAAGATTTGCTATCCGGATATTTCTCAGCACTAAGCCCCAAATAGTAAGCTGCACTGTCATACATCCCAGCATTAGCATAGATAGTGGCGATTGAATCTGCAAAGATAACAAAATTTTCTTTATTCTCTTCTTTTTTCAATTTGGCAGCCAGGCCACTAACTGTTGATTTATCTGAATCGGCCACGCTAGCATTATGGGCTTCGGTAACCGGTTCAGAAGTCGCATCACCTTGCTGCGCCATATTTTGACCTTCCTCTGAGCTGTCCACCACTACCCTGGGAAGGGAGTACAAGACACCAACAGCGACAATTACAGCGACGACAAGAATGATTTGCGACTTTTTCATAAATCAGAAACTTCTAAACATTAATCTTGGAAAGCTACTTCCTTAACTTTTTTGCTGTTTTTGATTTTGTCAATGAAGACCTTTGATGGCTTGAAAGCCGGAACATAGTGCTCATCGATCACGATAGCAGTGTTTTTAGAAATGTTTCTGGCGATCTTCTTGGCGCGCTTCTTATTGATGAAGCTACCGAATCCCCTCACATAAATATTCTCTCCCTCAGACATGGAATCCTTCACCACCTTGAAAAATGCTTCAATGGTCTGAGTCACATCGTCCTTCTGAATTCCTGTCTTGTCCGAAATCTTGGTAATTACCTCTGCTTTAGTCACTGTATTTAAATTTTAATTTGATTAAATTGCTTAACAATCTATTAACCAACTAATTTTGGGACTGCAAATTTAAATGATGCTTTTCAATATAAAAACAAAATGAAGAAAATTAGCGTCTTTTGTTCAACGAAAAGATTCCATAAAAAATTTCAAAAGTTTTGAATTTCAACCATTTTGCCCAAAAACTACTCCAGTGGTACCCAGAAAATAAAAGGGATCTTCCTTGGAGAAACACCCAAAACCCATATATCATTTGGCTTTCAGAAATTATCCTTCAACAAACAAGGGTAGCACAGGGCTTGCCATATTTCCAAAAATTCATCGAAAATTATCCAACTGTCGAGGATTTGGCCGCCAGTCCACAGGAAGAAATTTTAAGGCTCTGGCAGGGCCTTGGTTATTATAGCAGGGCGAGAAACCTACATAAATGCGCCAAACAAGTTGTGGAAGATCATCAGGGCAGCTTCCCCGACAGCTATAAAGGCTTACTTAAATTGCAGGGTATAGGTCAATACACCGCTGCTGCCATCGCTTCCTTCGCTTATCGGGAAAAAGTGGCGGTGCTGGACGGAAATGTATTCCGCGTACTCAGCAGGTATTTTGGTATAAGCACGGACATCAGTAGCACAGAAGGGAAAAAGGAGTTCCAGTCTTTGGCCAACAAAGCCATCTCCCCAAATCAGCCCGATGAATACAACCAAGCTATAATGGAATTTGGCGCATTACAGTGCACACCGAAAAAGGCCGACTGCAATAGTTGCCCCTTACAGCCCGGATGTTACGCTTATAATAATAACCTGGTCGAAAAATTACCGGTAAAAAACAAAAAGATAAAGGTCAGCACCAGGGCATTTTTATACCATGATATACAGTGCAATGGAAAAATTGTCACCAAGACCAGAGGGCCAAGAGACATTTGGGAAGGCCTGACGGACTTCCCCTTGGTAGAATTCCAATCACCTGAAAAAATAGACCCTGAAGCCTCAAAATTGTTTCATGAACTTCAAGCATTTAACCCCACCATACATTTTGAAGGCGAAAAGACTTATAAACATATACTGACTCATCAAAAAATTTTTTCAAACTTTGTCTCATTCAAAATCCCAGACAACCATCAAAAAGCTTTGGAAAAATGGGTAAAAGACAATGGCTTTCTACTCAACGATCCAGACGAGCTGGAAGCTTTGGGCAAGCCAAAACTGATTGTCCGATATTTGAACGATAAAAAATAATCCTTAATTTTAACTATACACATTTAAGCAACTATTAATTATCAACTGAACTATGGCAGGTGTAAACAAAGTAATTTTAGTAGGCAACCTAGGAAAAGATCCAGAAGTAAGACACTTGGAAAGCGGCAGTGTGGTAGCCAACCTGACCCTAGCGACAACCGAAGCCTATAAGGACAGAAATGGCAATCGGGTGGAAAACACCGAATGGCATGATCTTGAACTTTGGGATGGACAGGCAAAAATTGCCGAGCAATACTTAAGAAAAGGTAGTCAGATCTTCGTAGAAGGAAAAATCAAATCCGACACTTGGCAGGATGAACAAGGCAATAACAGAAAAAGGACAAAAATCAGGGTACTGAGCTTCACTATGCTCGGCTCCAGAAATTCAGAAGGAAGCGGTGGGCAGCCAAGCTCAAACCCCAACACCATGAGCCAAGCCAGCTCCAACAGTCCACAAACTGCGTCAATGCCCTCATCCAATGCCAATATAGATGAAGGAGACGATGATCTTCCTTTCTAATTAAGATCAAATTAGAATCCTAATGGATAAATCATTAATTTTGCATAACAATATTTGAATCATTTAATGGACGATCCATACCCGAGTTTGTCAATGCTGGCTGAAATTAACCAGATTTCGGCTGGCTATATTATCATAAACAGCCTCATTTTTCTACTTCTGCTAATGGCTTCCGCACTGGTATCTGGCTCTGAAGTAGCTTATTTTTCTTTGTCCCATGATGACCTGGGTGAGTTAAGCAATGAATCAGAAGAAAATTCAGCTTTAGTCATCAAATTAATAGAAGCCCCACAAAAGCTCCTAAGCACTATATTGATACTGAACAACCTCATTAATATAGGAATTGTTACTTTGACGACATTTTTCACATTAAACTTATTCGGCACTGACGCCACCGGGATTGTCATTATCCTTATACAAACAGTAGGCGTAACCTTTGCCATTGTCTTTTTTGGTGAGATCGTCCCAAAAGTATATGCCAACAATGCCCGGGTGAGCTTTTCCAAGCTCATGGCCAAGTCACTAAATTTCTTTTCCATTGCCCTAGCCCCACTATCTTCCTTTCTGATGACCATAAGTAATGTCATTGAGAGAAGAATTGAAAAGAAAGGCTATACCCTCTCTGTAAACGAATTGCACCAAGCACTGGAAATCACCTCCGAACATACCACTGAAGGCGAAAAAGACATTTTCAAAGGCATTGTTAACTTTGGCACCCTGTCGGTAAAACAGGTTATGTGCTCCAGAATGGATATCACTGCCGTGGATGTGGAAATGGACTTCCATGAGCTTATGGACAAAATCAATAAAAGCGGCTATTCCAGAATCCCCGTTTACAAAGAGACCATAGACAATATAGAAGGTATACTATATATCAAAGACCTATTGGCCCATATAGAAAAAGAAGACGATTTCCAGTGGCAGACACTTACCAGAAAAGGGCTATTTGTGCCGGAAAACAAAAAAGTAGACGCCCTGCTTAAAGACTTCCAAAACAAAAGGGTCCACATGGCAATTGTTGTGGACGAATATGGCGGAACATCGGGACTTGTCACCCTTGAAGACCTTATCGAAGAAATCATCGGAGAAATCAATGACGAATTTGATGATGCTGACAATCTACTTTATAAACAAATCGATGACAATACCCATGTTTTTGAAGGCAAGGTATCCTTAAATGATTTCTGCAAAAGACTAGAACTAGACCCACAATCCTTTGACGAAGTAAAAGGAGACAGTGAATCCCTTGGAGGTTTATTACTGGAACTCAACAGGAAATTACCTAAGAACGGATCTAAAATCCAATTTGATAAATTCACGTTTACCATCCTGGCCGTAGATGCCAAAAGAATAAAAAAAATAAAGGTCTACATGAACCCTCAAGAAGCAGGAGACTTACCCCATAATGAGGATTGACCACCCATAACGAAACCAAACTATTAGTCGACAAGAATTTAAACAAATGACGTAGGAGATAATATTTCCATGTTATTCACATTTTTTCAAAAATTTGCCAATAAACTTGAATTCTTATTGGATTAGCACAATTATTTTCCTTTTATCAGAAAACAATTAGAAACTCATTTTTTCAAACCTACTTTGAGTAATTTTACGTAATTTTCAATAAAAGCGACATTATTTTTAACCCATTTCAGACAATCTTACATGAAATTATAAATAGTAAGCGATATCTGTATTCAAATTTCTATTTTAATAATTGTAAAAATCATAGGCAAATTTGGTTATTAATGTATTTTTTTCGTTCTTTTGTTGCCGAGATTTTAAAAAAAGAAAAATTCTTTGTAATTTATTCAATCGAATTTACAAACCTATTTAAATAACACTAACTATGAATGAAGGATTATACCATTCACAGTTTGAGCATGACGCCTGTGGGATTGGCGCTGTGGTCAATGTGAAGGGCAACAAAAGCCACGAGACGATAAGTGATGCGCTCTTTATGCTGAGCAATATGGAGCATAGAGGAGGAAGAGGCAGTGATCCTAAAACAGGTGATGGAGCGGGTATTTTGATTCAGGTACCACATGATTTTATGAAGGAGGTGACTCACCGTGCAGGCTTTGAACTACCTGAAGAAGGTAGCTATGGGGTCGGCATGACATTTTTTCCTAAGAACAAGCAACTACATAAAAAATCAAAAATACTGCTCAATAAAATCCTGGAGGAAATGGATTTTGAGCTTATTGGATACAGAGAAGTCCCTGTAGATGAAACTGTACCAGGCTCTGGCGCCTTGGAAGTAATGCCAAATATTGAGCAGCTTTTTGTCAAGCATAAAGAAGGTCTAGTTGGCAAGGAATTAGAGAGAAAGCTCTATGTGCTTAGAAACTACGCCACAAAAGTGATCAACTCAACCGTCCCAGGAGTTAATAGATCATTTTATTTTGCCAGTTTCAGTTCAAACACCCTTATCTATAAAGGGCAGTTGAGAACAGATCAAGTACTGGCTTTCTACAAAGATCTCCAAAACAATAAAATAACTTCTGCGCTTGCATTAGTTCACTCAAGGTTCTCTACCAATACCTTCCCTAATTGGAGATTGGCGCAGCCTTTCAGATACCTATCCCACAATGGTGAAATCAACACCATCAGAGGTAACCTGAACAAAATGCGCTCGAAGGAATCCTTGATGAAGTCTGAACTGTTCACTGAGGAGGAATTAAACAAATTAATGCCTATTACCAATTCTACTTATTCGGATTCAGCTAACCTAGATGCGATGGTAGAATTATTGACCCTAAGTGGAAGATCCTTACCACACGTAATGATGATGTTGGTACCCGAAGCTTGGCAGGACAATAAATCCATGGATAAAGCCAAAAAGGCATTTTACAAGTTCCATGCAGCATTGATGGAGCCCTGGGACGGCCCTGCAGCTTTACTGTTCACAGACGGTAAGTCACTAGGGGCGACCTTGGATAGGAACGGCTTGAGACCACTTCGTTATTTCACCACTTCTGATGATAGATTGATACTTTCTTCTGAAGCCGGAGCTTTGCCAATCAGAGAAGCTACCGTTACCGAAAAAGGTAGAATCAGTCCAGGAAGAATGATCATGGCAGACCTTGAAAAAGGTAAAGTAATGTTTGATGAGGAGGTTAAAGCTGAAGTTTGCGAAAACAAGCCTTACGATACTTGGGTAAGAAAAGAAAGGCTGAAACTAAGACTGATGCCTGCTCCAAAGGTGCTCTCTCAGCCCTATAACACCCAGAACATCAAAGAAAGACAAACTGTCTTCGGTTACACCACCGAAGATGTCAATACCATTTTGGCGCCAATGGGAGATACAGCTTATGAACCATTAGGTTCAATGGGTGCGGATACGCCTCCTGCTGTGCTTTCCAAGCAAAGCCAACATATTTCCAATTATTTCAAGCAGTTATTTGCCCAGGTAAGTAACCCACCAATCGACCCAATCAGGGAAAGATTAGTAATGTCACTATTCACCAGGATCGGTGAAGGCTATAATATCCTTGAAGAAAGTCCGCAACATACCAGACAGATTCATATCTCTCAGCCAGTACTGTTGAACGAGGACTTGGAAAAAATCAAGAACCTGGAAAGTAAAGGATACAGATCTAAGACACTATATGCCCATTTCAAAGCAGACCATAAGCCTGGAAGAATGCTTGAGGCTTTGGACACACTTTGTCAAGAAGCCGTTGATGCCATCAACGATGGTTATAATGTCCTGATCATTTCTGATAGGAATACTTATGAAGGTGTTGCTCCAATCCCTTCATTATTGGCCATTGGTGGTGTTCACCACCACTTGGTAAACAAGAAACTGAGAACCAAAGCAGGTATAATCGCTGAAGCCGGTGATATCAGAGAGACCCACCACTTTGCCACAGCAGTGGGTTATGGTGCCAGTGCGATCAATCCATATCTTGCCCTTGAAACGCTTGTTCACCTCAATGAAACCGAGCAACTTTCCAAGAAGTTTGAAGAGAAAGAACTATTCGAAAACTATCAAGAGGCCATTGGAAAAGGCTTGTTAAAAGTCCTTTCAAAAATGGGTATCAGTACCTTGCAGTCTTACCAAAGTGCCCAGATTTTCGAGGCTGTTGGCTTAGGACCAGAGGTAATCGAAAGATGTTTCAAAGGCACCATCAGTAGAATCAGTGGTGTTTCCTTTGACGAACTGGCAGAGGAAGTACTTACCAGACATAATGCAGCTTATGGATCTGAAAGTCCAAGATTGGAAACAGGTGGAGTTTATCAGTGGAAAAGAAGAGGTGAAAAACACCTTTTCAACCCAGAAACTATCCATTTATTACAAAAATCTACCGCAAACAATGACTATTCGCTGTACAAAAAGTTTGCTGAAAAGATAAATAACCAAACCAAAGACGCTCTTACCATCAGGGGATTATTTGAGTTTAAAAAGAGAATTTCTATTCCATTGGAGGAAGTAGAACCCGCTGAGGCAATCATGAAGCGTTTCGCTACTGGCGCCATGTCCTTTGGCTCTATTTCTCATGAAGCCCACTCCACCTTAGCCATTGCCATGAACCGTATTGGTGCAAAATCCAATAGTGGTGAGGGTGGAGAAGATGAAATCCGTTTCGAAAGAAAAGAAAATGGAGATTGGGAAAGATCCGCTATTAAGCAGGTTGCTTCTGGTAGATTTGGTGTGACCAGTAACTACCTTACCAATGCTGAAGAATTACAAATTAAAATGGCACAGGGAGCCAAACCTGGTGAAGGTGGACAGCTTCCAGGTCATAAGGTGGATGATTGGATCGGTCGTGTAAGACACTCCACTCCTGGAGTAGGCTTGATCTCCCCTCCTCCTCATCACGATATTTACTCTATTGAGGATTTGGCTCAGCTGATCTATGACCTTAAAAATGCCAACAGAAAAGCCCGTATTAATGTAAAACTGGTTTCTCAAGCTGGTGTAGGTACAGTAGCCGCCGGGGTAGCCAAAGCACAGTCAGATGTTATTTTAATTTCTGGTGCTGATGGTGGTACAGGAGCCTCTCCGTTGAGTTCCATCAGACACGCTGGTTTACCTTGGGAACTTGGTTTGGCTGAAGCTCATCAGACTTTGGTGAAAAACAACCTTAGAAGCCGAGTAACCCTTCAAACTGACGGTCAGGTAAGAACTGGTAAGGATTTGGCCATCGCGGCCCTATTAGGTGCTGAAGAATGGGGTATTTCTACTGCAGCCTTGGTTGTGGAAGGATGTATCATGATGAGAAAATGTCACTTAAACACCTGCCCAGTAGGTATTGCCACTCAAAATCCTGAGTTGAGAAAACTATTTACAGGTAACCCTGACCATGTGGTTAACTTCTTCAAATTCCTTGCTGAAGACTTGAGAGAGATCATGGCTTCCCTAGGTTTCAGAACTGTTAACGAAATGGTAGGTCAGTCTAATGTACTGAAATCTACTGGTCACTTGAACCATTGGAAGTGGGATAAGCTAGACCTAAGCCCAATCTTCCACATGGTAGAAGTACCTGAGCACGTAGGTATCTACAAACAAATCGACCAGGATTTCAAATTGAAGAAAGTATTGGACAGAAAGCTGATCAAGGCGGCCCTTCCTGCTCTTGAGCAAGCCAATTCCGTTAAGGAGAATTTTCAGATTAAAAATATAGACCGTTCGGTAGGTGCCATGCTTTCCAATGAAATCTCCAAGATTTATGGAAGTCCAGGTTTACCGGATGATACTATCCACTATAAGTTTATGGGTTCGGCAGGACAAAGCTTCGGCTTATTCCTGACCAAAGGAGTAACATTCGAGTTGGAAGGTGAAGCCAATGATTATTTTGGCAAAGGTCTTTCAGGTGGTCAGTTGGTGATCTATCCAAGCAGAAATGCAAACTTCAAAGCTGAAGAAAACATCATCATCGGTAACGTAGCCTTCTATGGAGCTACCTCTGGACACGCTTACATCAACGGTAAGGGTGGAGAACGTTTCTGCGTAAGAAACTCAGGCGTGAAAACAGTAGTAGAAGGTATCGGAGATCATGGTTGTGAATACATGACCGGTGGACAAGTGATCAACCTAGGTGAAATCGGAAGAAACTTTGCAGCAGGTATGAGCGGTGGTATCGCCTACTTACTCAAGGACAATGTAAAACATATCAACCAGGAAATGGTAGATCTGGATCCATTGGAAAAAGAAGATTTCGATATCATCAAAAAAGAACTCGAACTTCACCTTAAGTACACCAACAGTAGCTTGGCGGCTAAATTCCTTGAAAACTGGGATACCGAGAAGGAGCAATTCATCAAGGTGATGCCTAGAGATTACAAAGCTGTACTTAAGCAAAGAGCGTTAAAACAAGAAGAACAATCAAAAACTTTAGTGTAAGATGGGAGCGAAAGACGGATTCCTTAAATATAAAAGAGAGTTAGAAGATAATAGAGACCCTAAAGAAAGGGTTGGCGATTATAATGATATCCATCATCCGATTGCCCCTGAAAAACTGAACAACCAAGCTGCAAGATGCATGGATTGTGGTATTCCTTTTTGTCATCAAGGATGCCCACTAGGTAATGTAATCCCTGAATTCAATGATGCAGTTTACCGTAAAGAGTGGGGAGAAGCTTTTGATATCCTTAGAGGTACCAACAACTTCCCTGAATTTACGGGTAGAATCTGCCCTGCTCCTTGTGAGGCCAGCTGTGTGCTAGGTATCAACAAGGACCCTGTGGCCATTGAATTGATTGAGAAAAATATAGCAGAGAAAGCCTATGAACTGGGCCTAGCGATTCCAAAAGCGCCAGAAACCAGAACTGGTAAAAAAGTAGCCGTTATCGGTGCCGGTCCTGCGGGACTTGCCGCTACTGACCAATTGAACCAAGCAGGTCATGAGGTTACCTTATTCGAAAAAGACCAAAAAGTAGGTGGTCTACTTAGATATGGTATCCCTGATTTCAAAATGGAGAAATGGGTAATTGATCGCCGTGTCAAATTGATGGAAGACGAAGGGGTTATTTTTGCTACCGGAACTGAAATCGATACTACAAAAGCAGAAAGTATCCTCAAGGACTTTGATGCAGTAGTACTTTCCACTGGAGCTCAAGAACCTAGAGACCTTAAGATCAAAGGTAGAGAAGCCAAGGGAGTTCACTTCGCCATGGAATTCCTTGGAGAACAAAATAAAGTAGTTAGTGGAGAAAGGGATACTCCAAACCCAATTTCTGCTAAGGGCAAGCATGTCATCGTCATAGGTGGCGGTGATACAGGAAGTGACTGCATCGGTACTTCTAACCGTCACGGTGCTGCTTCCGTTACCCAGCTGGAATTGCTGCCTAAACCACCAAAGCAACGTGCTCACTTGAACCCTTGGCCAGAATGGCCAATGACCCTTAAAACTTCAAGTTCTCATGAAGAAGGCGCTGATAGGGTTTGGTCGGTATTGACCAAAGAGTTCACGAAAGACGAGCAAGGCCAAGTTACCGGTCTTACCTTGGTGGACATTGAATGGAAAGAGGAAAACGGTAGAATGCAGTTCTTTGAAATTGAAGGTACTGAGAGAACCGTTCCTTGTGACCTAGCTTTGTTGGCCATAGGTTACACCGGCCCTAAACAAAATGGTCTACTTGATGCATTCGGTGTAGAAGCAATGGAGAATTCACTTCCTAAATCAAAAGAATATCAAAGTACCAACCAGAAAGTTTTCTTAGCAGGTGATATGCGTAGAGGACAATCTCTAGTAGTATGGGCTATTTCTGAAGGTAGAGAATCAGCTGTAAAAGTGGATGAATTCTTAATGGGTAAATCTAACTTACCAAGAAAAGATCGTTCTTTCTTTGAGAACGTAGAAGACGCTGAATTCTGCGAATAGCAGTAGTTTAGTTTTATTTAACAAGTTTGTTAATTCGATGAAAACTCCCTGTCTCGGCAGGGAGTTTTTTTTCTTTTTGGAATACTACCCCATCCTATAGAACATGGATTTGGCGGAAATTAGGTGGCCACCGCTAAAGCAAACCTAATTAAAACCTCAAAACCCTTGGCAAACAAAAAAGGTGTAGCCTTAGACCACACCTTGAACCTTTTGTCTCCAAGCTATATCCTTAATGAATATTCAAAAGCCCCTTCAAACTTTTCAAGTCTTCGTATTGCTCTACCTCATAGAGCTGTGGAAGTTTGTGCATTTCCAGCCCCATATCTTTGGCTTCCTGAGTCAGTTCAACAATAAGACTATCTGATTTCCAATCGTTGTGATCAAACACCTTATCATGTACTTTTGTCATCCCCAATAGATAAATAGTCCCGTCATGCGCCGGCCCAACTACCAAATCCTGATAGCTCAATGCCTCAAAAGCCTCATCCAAAATATCATTGGAAAGCTCCATGGTGCCAGCCACCCGTATAAACAGTACCTTCTCATATCCCTTGCTCAGGACATCGACAAATGCCCGTTGCATCCGCTCTCCCAAAAGCCCTTTTCCTTGCAAACCAAGGTGATATTGGTCATTCAAGAGATAGCCTTCATCTACATTGTCAAGAAAATAGACAAACACATCCGCTGGATAATCCCTTACCAATTCGTGGGTATGATGGAGCAAATATTCATACACTTCCACCGCTTTTTCACTACCAATGACCTCGCCCAGTCGGGTCTTTACTTTTCCGGGCACAGGATTTTCCTGAAAAATAATAATTGCATGTTCATTCATGATCGTTCATGTTATACTTGGGTACACTTTCTAATTTAACTTTATCTACTCAAATCATTTGCCAAAACATAAAAAAAGAAGATCTAAAAAGATCTTCTTTGATAAATGAACCAAAATTTGTCAATAGACGCAAGAAATTATTTTTTTATTTATCAAGCACCATCTCCGCGCTTAGGTCTGTCCCCTCCTCGCTCACGCATCCGCTCTTGCATCTTCCTTTGCATCTCTTCCCACTTGGCAAATTGCTCTTCAGATAAAATTTCCTTCAATTTTGCTTGTTGAGCTTTCCTGTCTGCTATCATTTGCTCGCGGGCTGCTTCTCTTTCTTCCTTTTCTTGATTCCTCATTTCCATTCTTTTTTTGGAAGACTCCAAGAAAAGTGCATAAACTTCCTTCTTTTGCTCCTCACTGAGTTCTAGTTCCTTTTCCATATGACCAGCCACTCTCTCTGCCATTTTTTCTGGATCCATGTCACCGCGCTCTCTCCTTTGTTGCGCCTCTGATTGTAAAACTGTGGCAACCAAAATCGCCAATAAAAACATTATTCTTTTCATGTTATTAAGTTTTGTTTATACCCCTTTGACCATTTAACCCATCTAAGGTTTAAACTGCCAATAACATTTTAACAAAATTTAAAATTGCTCCATTGAAATGCCAAACCCCTATTTATTCTAATAGACAAAACTCAATATTTAAAGATTTCTTTCTGAAAAGACTTAATATTATCAATCAGTTTTAATTCTACTAGCACTGATTTATAACATCTAAGATCGAATCATTGTAAGAAAAACAAGTTTTCGATAATATGTCTATGTTTACTGTTACCATTAACAATAGTGGCGATCCCTGATGGTATCCACTAGCTAGCAGGAGTTAGTCTTCCGCTTTCTTTCGATTATCTAGTTGGACTATATGAAAGCTAAAAAAAATTAATGATGGGGGGTAATAAGCGAGATATCTACACCAAACAGATCTTCTATAGGAGGTTAATCTTTCACTACCCCTTTAACCTTTATTTTATTGGGATTTAAAAACCAGACCTTTTGGGTGCCAGCAACTTCATATTGGTCCAATTCACCCAGCTCATTCATTTCCAAAACACCTTCTGCAGAAGATTGATAAAAGAAATTGTCTTCTGCTGACTCAAAATGGATCTTGCTTACCCTCTCCGTACCTTCTACATAACTTACCTCGATCAACTTAATGGAACCTTCGGCCCCATCTTTTAATCGATGCACAAGTATATTTCCTTCTTCCGCCGTTTCATAGGCTGCCGCATTAGCCGCTTTATTGATGTCAGATTGGATGAAAATATCCAATTCCTTACGCCAAGCCTCTTTGTCCAGCACCACTTCTGATAATTGTTCCTCACCATTGATCATGCTGACTTTATCTATTTTCTGGCCGTCAAGCCTATCAATCTGCTCCTCTACAAAATCTTTAAGCGGAAAGTATTTATCAATTTGGGTAGGATTTGCCAAGGGCTGCTTTTCCCCTTCAGAACAGGAGAGCAGCAGCCCACTTAGCAATAGTATAGAAAATCGTTTTTTCAAGGTCAATTATTTTAGCAAAACATCTCCTGTCATATCTGAAGGAATGTCCACACCTATCATTTTTAGGATAGTAGGAGCCAAATCCCCTAGTTTACCATCCTTTACTTCCAGGCGATCTTTCTTATCAACCATGATACAAGGCACTAAGTTCGTTGTATGTGCAGTATTTGGTGAACCATCTTCATTGATCATCAGATCACTGTTACCGTGATCAGCAATCACAATGACCGAATAGTCATTTTTAAGCGCAGTACTAATCACGGAATTGGTGCACTCATCAACGGCTTCACAGGCCTTGACAGCAGCATCAAATACACCAGTATGCCCCACCATATCTGCATTGGCAAAGTTCAAACAGACAAAATCAGCCTCTTTCTTATCCAACTCAGTATTTATCTTCTTAGCAATTTCATGTGCGCTCATCTCTGGTTGCAGATCATAAGTGGCTACTTTTGGAGAGCTACAAAGGATCCTCGATTCACCATCAAACTCAGTCTCTCGACCTCCAGAGAAAAAGAAAGTTACGTGAGGATATTTTTCCGTTTCAGCAATACGGATTTGTTTCTTTCCATTTGCTGCCAGCACTTCTCCCAAGGTATTTTTCAGGTTGTCCTTCTCAAAAATAACATTGACCCCTTTAAAGGTCTCGTCATAATTGGTGAAGGTTACATAGTGAAGATTCAATTTCTTCATTTTATAATCTTCAAAGTTCTCCTGGGTCAACACCTGCGTGATTTCTCTACCTCTGTCTGTACGGAAATTAAAGCAGATCACCACATCTCCTTCTTCAATCCTCGCTATAGGTTCTCCTTTTTCATTTACATGAACTATTGGCCGGATAAACTCATCTGTTACCCCATTGGCATAGGATTTTCTGATGGATGAAAGAATATCCTTGGACTTTTCTCCTTCGCCCAATACCATGGCATCATAGGCCAACTTCACTCTTTCCCATCTCTTATCACGGTCCATGGCATAATAACGCCCTATCACTGAAGCAATCTTACCGGCTGAATTTTCACAGTGATTCTGTACTTGCTCCAAAAAGCCTAGGCCACTCTTCGGGTCAGTATCTCTACCATCCGTAAAAGCATGGATATAAGCAGCTTCAACGCCATTGGCTTTGGCAGCATCACAAAGTCCCAAAAGGTGTTTTACATGCGCATGAACTCCTCCATCTGAAACCAAGCCAATAAAGTGAACTTTTTTACCCGTTTCTTTTGCAACAGCAAAAGCTTCTTTCAACACTGGATTTTCATTCAAATCACCTTCTTCTACTGCCTTATTGATTTTTACCAGATCTTGATAGACAACTCTACCCGCACCGATATTCATATGGCCTACTTCAGAATTTCCCATTTGCCCCTCAGGCAAACCAACAGCTAAACCAGAAGCTTCTAATTTGGAATGTGGGTACTTTTCAAAAAGGCTGTCAATAAACGGTGTATTCGCTTTGTCTATAGCTGATACTTCAGGGTTGGTAGCCAAGCCCCAACCATCTAAAATCATTAATAAAACTTTTTTATCCATAAGGCAAATATAAAGATTTAAATGCAATGATAGGAAATTCCTCTGGCTTAAGCCATTTTTCTATTCGCTGATTTTAAAAGGATTTAAACAGCATTTTCTTCTATTTTTATCAAAAATTACCTTTTTTTGTTCACTTCAAACAGTTCACCAACCAATCATAAATTTTGGCTTAGAATTTGAGCTAAGATCAATAATGAAAAATCTGATTACGCATACCTTTTGTATTTTTATAATCGTCATATTGGCCGGCACCCAATTGAGCTGGGCGCAAAGTAGTGACTATGAAAAGACGATTAGCATTTCCTTAAAAGCAGGTTCAAGCAGGGATTTGTCTGACATGTTTGAGAATAGTGTTGAACTCAATATTAATGGAAATGAAGGGGACTATTCCAAAAACCAAGCAGAACTGATCCTTAAAGACTTTTTTAAAAAATTTCCCGCTGAAGATTTCTCCATCGTACATAGAGGAAAATCAGGCTCACAAATCCTATACTATATAGGAAGCTACCAAAGTGCACATGGCAACTTCAGGGTCTTGATCAAGTGCAAGGAAAAAAATGACAATATCTCGATTTATTCCATGGACTTTAATAGGGAATAAACATTTCCTCCAACCATCCTGAGCTTCTTTTTATCATCAAGATTGGGGCTAAAAAAGGCTGCTTTCCTTAATTTTCTTATTTTTACACCGTGAAAGAAAATTACTTAACTCAGGAAAATTTAGAGGCATTCATCCAATCCGCTTTTAAAGAAGATGTTGGAGAGGGGGATCACTCCACCTTGGCCTCTATCCCCAAAGGTCAAATGGGAAAGGCACAGTTAATCATCAAAGAAGATGGGATTATCGCCGGATTAAAACTGGCTGAAATGATCTTTCACTCTTATGACACTGACCTGGAGGTAAAACTTTTGATGGAAGATGGCCAAATAGCCAATAAAGGAGACATAGGCCTAACAGTGGCCGGAAAAGCAGCCTCCATCCTCACCACAGAACGCCTTGTACTGAACTGCATGCAACGCATGAGCGGTATTGCCACCAAAACCCATCAGCTCACCCAATTAATTTCTCATACAAAGGCCAAATTATTGGACACAAGGAAAACAACGCCTAACTTCAGGATGTTAGAAAAGTGGGCCGTAGCTATTGGGGGAGGAGAAAACCATCGTTTTGCTCTTTACGATATGGTCATGCTCAAGGATAACCATATTGATTTTGCAGGAGGCATTGCTGCTGCTATACAGGCTACCCAAAAATACTTAAAAGAAAACCTGCTTGATCTGAAAATTGAAGTGGAAACTAGGAATCTTAAGGAAGTAAAAGAGGTTTTAGCAGTAGGAGGGGTGGATGTCATCATGCTCGATAATATGAGCAATGAAGCCATGAAAGAAGCAGTAAGCCTTATTGATGGCAAGATGGCCACCGAAGCCTCTGGAGGAATTACCGAAGAATCGCTAAAAGGAGTCGCTGAGTGTGGCGTGGATTTTATTTCTGTTGGAGCCCTTACACATCATGTAAAAAGCTTAGACATCAGCCTAAAAGCCTATTGATTCCTTTTTTATAACGAAAAACTTATCGGCATAATCGATATATGGAAGCAAAAAATCACTTCATCCATTGTTTGGTCATTCATAAACCTGAAGAGGGCTACAGGCTTAGCCACCATATCCATCAGTCATGTGTAGAAGCCAAAACCATGGAGGTACTGCCTTCATGGGAAGAGGCTATCCAT